>NZ_LSRF01000057.1:0-277741 GCF_001575195.1 Tsukamurella pseudospumae | reverse complement strand
GAACCTCCCCCTGCACCGGTTCGCGAAGAACCGGATCTGGACCGCGATCGCCGCGCTGGCTGCCGACCTCATAGCCTGGACCCAAATGCTCGCCCTGACCAGCCATGATGCCCGCCGGTGGGAACCCAAACGACTGCGCCACCGACTCTTCTGCATCGCCGGATCCATCGCCCGGCACGCCCGCCGCACCCGCCTGCACCTCGCCGCGACAGCCCCCGACACCGGCCTGCTGATCGCCGGCCTACAGCGCCTGAACCGGATGCGAGCACCCACATGACCGACACGACTTCCTTGACAATCCGATCACGAAACACCCCCACGGGACAGTGGAACCCGACGCCACCCGACGCAACACCGGGCCGCATCACCATGCCCACGAACGAAACCCTCACTCGAGGACACCAATCCGAAACCGATCAGGAGGGGACGACCACCTCACGAAAGATCGAGGCTAGATCTTTGGAGCGGTTCAGCGATCTGTCCCGGGATATCCCGGATGCACCATCGACACAACAGCACGCGACCGGCTGCGATAGTCGGAGGCATGACCAGCCTTCCGATGACTGCCGCACTTCGTGCCGTTCTCCGCGCTGTTGTCGCAGGCGCACCTTGCGACGAACGCGCCCTCGAAATGCTGGTCCTCGCGAGCGTCCGAGAAAGCCAGTCGGTCTCGAAAGAACTCAGTAACCGTGAGGGGGCAGTCCACTACTACTCCGGCTACGTCAACTACGGGGATGTCGCAGGATGGATGAGCCCCGACGATCCATTTTCGGAAGCCGTAGTTGTGATCGAGGTCAAGGCATACGCTGCCCTGAACCGCAGAAGCGACGACAGATTCCAGCTGGACCACTACGCACAGGCCGCCCCCAAAGCACGAAAAGTCTACTTAGCCAGTGACCATGGAATGGCCGAACTCGACAAACGAACACCAGAAATCACCTCGAGCTGGGAGCGAGTTCCCTTTGCAGAGTTCGCGAACTTCCTCGACAGCGTTATCGGACGCGAGCTGACAGCAGAGGAGATGGGCGCCGTAAAGGTCGGGAAGCTCCTGGCCCGCTGCGAAAACTAAGCCAGCTGGGCGCGGACCAGCTCGGCGAAGGCGCGGACGTCGTCCTCGGTGGTGTCCCAGGCACACATCCAACGCACCTCGCCGCGGATCTCGTCCCAGAAGTAGAACGGGACCTGCTCCATCAGCGCCTCGGAGGCGGCGAGCGGGAGCTCGGCGAAGACGGCGTTGGACTGCACCGGCTGGGTCAGCTCCACGCCCTCGATCGCGCCCACCAGCTCGGCCAGCAGCCGCGCCATCGCGTTGGCGTGCCCGGCCACCCGCAGATACCGGTCGTCCTCGAACAGGGCCAGGAACTGCGCGGCCAGGAAGCGCTGCTTCGACGCGAGCTGCATCGAGAGCTTGCGCACGTACTCCACACCGCCGGCCCGCTCGGCATTGAGGACCAGCACCAGCTCGGCGCCGAGAAGACCGCTCTTAGTGCCGCCGACGCTCACGATGTCGGCACCGATGTCGGTGGTAATGGCGCGCAGCGGAACACCGAGGCTCGCAGCGGCATTGGCGAGACGGGAGCCGTCGATGTGCAGCAGCCAGTCGCGCTCGTGCGCGTACTCGGCGAGGGCCCGCAGCTCGTCGGGGGTGTAGACCGTGCCGAGCTCGGTGGACTGCGCCACCGACAGCACCCGCGGCTGCGCCCAGTGCACATCGCCCGCGCGGTCGGGGACGGCGGCGGTGATCGCCTCGGGCGTCAGCTTCCCACCGGCGGTCGGCACGACGAACAGCTTGAGTCCCGCCACCTTCTCCGGGGCACCGCCCTCGTCGACGTGGATGTGCCCCGAATCTGCGCACACCACGGCGGACCAGCGATCGCTCACCGCAGACAGCGCGACGACATTCGCGCCGGTGCCGTTGAACACCGGGAACGCCTGCGCGCCCGCGCCGAACAGCTCGACGATCCGCTCCCCCAGCGCCGCGGTGTACACGTCGGCGCCGTAGGCACCCTGGTGGCCCAGGTTGGCCTCGGCCACGGCCTCGAGCACCTCCGGCAGCACGCCGGCGTAGTTGTCGCTCGCGAAGCCTCGCTTCGCGGGATCGTGCAGTGGCGTCATGCCTTCGCCTCCGGAACCAGGGTTTCGACGGTGCCGTTCGCCTCGGCCGGAGAGACGTCCCACAGCGCCACCAGGGCATCGGCGACATCGCCGATCGGCGTGTAGCGCGGGAACTTCCGCTCGGGCGCATCGGCCTTCATCTGCGGGGTGAGCAACGCCATGACGCGCACGATCACCGCGGCGGCACCGGTGCCGGTGAAGGCGTCGGCGAGTGCCAAGGTCCACGCCTCGGACGCCGCCTTCGCGGCGGCATACGCCGCGTTCTTCGCAGTCGGCTTCGCCACCGAGGTCGACGAGATGATCGCCACCCGCGCATCGGGACTCGCGATCAGCGCCGAGTACAGCGCCTGCGTGACGTTCTGCAGACTCCGGATCAGCCCGGCCTCCAGGAAGTCCCAGTCCGCCGGATCGGCCTCGTCGATCGGCACACCGCCGCGCCAACCGCCCACCAGGTGCAGCAGCCCGTCGACACCGTCGTGCGCCGCGCGGATCTCCTCCACCGCAGCGCGGACCGCCGTCCGATCGGCGAGGTCCGCACGGTAGGCGGAAACACCCTCCAGGGAGGCGATCTCCGCGGCGGGCGCGCCGCGGGTGATGACGGCGACCTTCGCCCCCGCCGCTACCAGCCTGCGCACGACCTCCTGGCCGAGCGCTCCGTTCGCGCCCGTCACCACGACGGTGCGTCCCGTCACGCCGCTCATGCCGGCACCTCGATCGGGGCCGATGCCGTGATGCCCCGCGCGCTCTCGATCACGGCGCTCATCTTACGGCGCAGCGCCTCGTAGAACACGTTGAGCGGGAACTCGTCCGGCAGCACCAGGTCCACCAGCCCGCGCGGCTCACCGTCGAGAGGCAGAGCCTCCGGGCCCTTCGCCCAGACGGAACCCGGGCCGGGCGCCACGTAGGACGAGACGAACTGATAACTCGCCAGCCACTGCCCCACCTTGGACCGATCGATGCCGGTGCGGTAGAGCTCCTCGATCTCCTCGCCGAGGCGGATCACCTGGAGCGGCAGCTCCTTCCAGTCGAAGGAGAGCCGATTGTCGCGCCAGCGCAGTGCGCCGTGGCGGTGCAGGTAGGCGAACAGCAGCTGGCCGCCGAGTCCGTCGTAGTTACGCACCCGGTCGCCCGTGATCGGGAACCGGAAGAGCCGGTCGCACAGGATCGCCAGCTGCACCGGCAGTCCGTAGGGGTGCCCCTCCTGCTCGAGGCGGTACGCCTCACGGAAGGTGGTCAGGTCGCAACGCAGTTCCTCGAGGGCGTACTGCCAGTACGGCATCCGCTGCTTGATCATGAACGGATCGAAGGGCAGGTCACCGCGGCTGTGGGTGCGGTCGTGGATCAGGTCCCACATGGCGAAGGTGGACTGGGCCAGCGCCTGCGAGGCGACCAGACGCTCACCGTCGGGCGGGAGCTGCAGCGAGAGGATCTCGCTCGCGGCGCCCGTGACCCGGCGGAACCGGGCGGCCTCGCGGTCGCAGAAGATGGCGCCCCAGTGGAACTCGGGCGTCCGCGCCACCGTCACGGTCTCGGGGAAGAGGACCGCGGAGTGGGTGTCGTAGCCCGGGGTGAAGTCCTCGAAGGCCACGGACAGGAACTTCTCGTTCCCGTAGCGGCGCTCGACATCGGCGAGCCACTCGGGCCACACCACGCGCAGCAGCACGGCCTCGAAGACCTTGCCGGCGTTGCCGTTCTGCGTGTACATCGGGAACACCACGAGGTGCTCCGCGCCGTCGGCGCGGTCCAGGTCGGGCCGGAAGGCGGCGAGGGACTCGTCGAACTCCGGGCGGGCGAAACCGCTCTCGACCCAGCTCCGGAAGTCGCGCGGCAGCGCGGCGAGGTACTCCGCGTCGTGCGCGAACAGCGGTGCGAGCGCGGCGATGCGGGCCACGATCTCGTCGACCAGCTCCCCGGCCCGCGCGTGATCGGCGGGCTCGGCGACGGCACCGTCGGCGCCCTGGAGTCCGCGCAGGTCCTCGACGGCGGACTTGAGCGCCACCCAGTCGGCACTGCGGGCCACGGCGGAGGCACCGTCGGACGCGGAGTCCTGGTGCGCACCCGCGGCCCAGGTGACCGCGTTGGTCCACAGCGTGCGCTGATCGAGGTCGTCGATGCAGTCGTCGCCGAAGAGATCCGAGTCCGAGAACACCACGACCCGGCCGCGGCCCACCTGCAGCGCCGCCGCGAGGGGGCGACCCGCGGGCGAGGCGGTGGGGCTGGTGCGTGCGAGCACGACGGCGTCGGCGGGAACGTCGAGCACGCCGGTGCGGTAGAAGACCGCGCCCTCGACGGCGGCGACGATGCCCTGCCCGCCCAGCTCGGGGGCGATGTCCGAGCGCACCCAAGTAGCGTTGCCGCCGTGCCGCCGGTCGCCCGCGGCCTCCTGGACGACCACGGACTCGACGTGCACGCCGAACCGGCCCAGCAGCTCGTCGAGGTTGTTGCCGGAGGTGGCGGTGTCGCACTCCGCGAGCACGACGAGCCCGCCGCCGGCCCGCACGTACTGCTCGATCGCGTCGAGCTCGGCGGGGGCGTAGACGGGCGGCAGATCGCCGGTGGTCCGCTCGACGCCCTGCCGGGCGAGGTGCGGGATCACGTACACGTCCGTCTCACGGAGCGCGTCGACGGTGACCTGCGGGAACAGCCCGTCCGCCACGGACATCCCGCGACGGCGCAGGGCCTGCACCGCCTGCGCGAGGCTGACATCTCCGGGGTTCACGGGCACCAGCTCGCGGGCGCGGTCCAGGGTGGTCGCCCAGGCGCAGCTGCGGGCCTGTTCGACTACCACGCGCGGGAACACGGAATTTTCAGACATAACCGTTCCGATCATTTGCCTCTTACATCTCTTAACGCGATTTTAGCGGTCGAGGGCCTTGATTTCGAGCGGAACGGCACAGTTCGTACGGAGCGGGCGCAGAGGACGACGGCCGACCGGGTGAGGAACCCGGTCGGCCGTACGCGAAGAGGTACGAGTCGGTCAGCCCACCCGGTCGGGATCGTGGTGCGCCGAGGCGGCGGCGACCGGCGACAGATCCGCGGCCGCGGGATCGACGGTCGGCGACTTCGTGACCAGCTTGTGCCCCCACCACAGCCCGAGGAACAGGATCAGCGCGGCGTAGGTGGTGAGCAACAGACTGACACTGCCGCCCGTGTCGGAATCGTTGACGGCGACGTAGTACTGGCCCGCGACGACCGCGACGCACATGAGGAGCGCCACGATCGGCCCCGCCGGGTACAGCCAGGCCTTATAGGGCAGAACGTCGAGCGAGCGCCCCTGCGCGTTCCACGCCCTGCGGAACTTGTAGTGCGCCCACGCGATCCCGATCCAGGTCACGAATCCGGCCACCGACGATGCGGCGACCAGAACCGTGTACGCGGCACCGTCGCCCTTCGGGCCGGCGAGGAAGCACAGGCAACCGATCAGCGTGGTCGCCGCGGTGGCCGCGATGGGAACACCGGCCTTCGTCACCCGAGCGAAGATCTTCGGGGCGTTGCCGTCCACCCCCAGGCCGTACAGCGCGCGCGTGGCGGCGAACAGGCTGGCGTTGCCGGCCGAGAGGATCGCGATGAGGATGACCGCGTTCATGATCGACGCCGCGGCATCGATACCCGCGAGCTTGAACACCAGGGTGAACGGCGCCACCGCGACGTTCTCCGCGGACGCGTCGAGCAACTCGGGGCTGGTGTACGGGATGAGGAAGGCGATGATCGTGAGCGTGCCGATGTAGAAGACCAGGATCCGGAAGAACACGGTCCGCACCGCGCGCGGGATCGCGCTCTTGGGTTCGATCGCCTCGCCCGCGGCGACCGCGATCATCTCCGTGCCCTGGAAGGCGAAGCCGGCAATGAGGAACACCGAGAGCATGCCGAGCGGGAAGTCCACGAACGGCGCGTCGCCGACGGTCCAGTTCTGGAAACCCGGAGCCGGTCCGTCACCGACCGCTCCCACCACCATGAGCACGCCGACGATCAGGAAGATCACCACGGCGATCACCTTGATCGACGCGAACCAGAACTCGGCCTCACCGAACGCCTTCACCGCGAACAGGTTCAAGGCCAACAGTCCGACGAGGAATATCACCGACCAGACCCAGGTGGGGACGTCGGGCAGCCAGAACTTCATGATCAGCCCGCCTGCGACCACCTCCGCGGCCAGCGTGATCGACCAGTTGAACCAGTAGTTCCACCCGGCGGCGAAGCCGAAGGACTTGCTGACGAACCGGGTACCGTACTCCTCGAACGGGTTGCTGCACGGCAGGTACGCCGACATCTCGCCGAGGCTCTGCATGAGGAAGAAGACCATGACGCCCATGAGCGCGTAAGCCGTGAGGGCACCGCCGGGGCCGGCCTGGCTGATCGTGGCGCCGGACGCCACGAACAGGCCCGTGCCGATGGCACCGCCGAGCGCGAGCATGCTGATGTGGCGGCTCTGCAGGCCCTTGCGCAGGGTCTCGTCCGGGGTGATTCCAAGGGGGCTCGACACCCGATGAGAGTAGCGACCGCGACGCCGCTGCGGATACCATTCGCTACGACATGTTCTCGTACGACACCCGTTCCGCTCTGGCCAGCGCCGCCGACCTCGTGAACACCGCCCCCGACGCGCGCACCGGCCGGTACGAACGACTCCCCGACGTCGCCGCACTGCGCTCCTTCGTCGAGCGCTGGGGCTGGACGGGGCCCATCCCGCTGCGCGAGGACGAGCTCGACCGGGTGCACGCCGTCCGCCGCGTCCTGCGCGGCCTGTGGGATCTCGCCGGCGACGAGGCCGGCACCGTCGACCTGGTGAACCGCATGCTGCGCGATGCGGCCGTACTGCCCCAGCTCGTCCGGCACGACGACTGGCCGTACCACCTGCACGGTTGGAACGACGGGACGCCGATCGCCGAGCGCTTCCTCGCCGAGCCCGCGATGGGCATGGTCGACGTGGTGCGCGCCGACGCGCTGGACCGCCTGCGGCACTGCGCCGCTCCCGACTGCGCCGGGGTGCTCGTGGACTTCTCGCGCAACTCCTCGCGCCGGTTCTGCGACGACGGCTGCAACAACCGCCTCAACGTGGCCGCGTACCGCGCGCGCCGCGCCTGACCTCTAGGATCAACGGCGTGGCGGAATCGACGGGTGCGGGCGGAGCGATCAGGGGCGTTCCGGGGCCCGATCACCTGGTCGCCGGGCGGTACCGCCTGACCTCGAAGATCGGCGGCGGCGGCATGGGCGCCGTGTGGCTGGCCCGGGACGAGCGGCTCGAGCGCGAGGTGGCCGCCAAGCAGGTGATCTCCACCGAGGGCCTCACCGAGGAACAGGCGGATGAGCTGCGCAAGCGGGCCCTGCACGAGGGCCGGCTCGCGGCGCGGCTGCAGCACCGCAACGCCGTCGCGATGTACGACGTGGCCCTGGACCGCGGCGAGCCCTGGCTGGTCATGGAATACCTCCCGTCGCGTTCGCTCGCGCAGGTGCTGCACATGACGGGGACGATGCCCGAGCGGCAGGTCGCGCAGATCGGCGCACAGGTGGCCGACGCGCTGATCGAGGCGCACGAGTCGGGGATCATCCACCGCGACATCAAGCCCGGCAACATCCTCATCGCGAACCGGGGCCGCGCGTCGGGCACCGTCAAACTCTCGGACTTCGGCATCGCGCGGGCCGAGGGCGACGATGCCGGCCCGGCCGGGATCATCACCGGCACGCCCGCCTACTTCGCCCCCGAGGTGGCCCGCGGCACCGAGCCGTCCGAGGCCTCGGACCTCTACTCGCTGGGCGCCACGCTCTACACCGCGTTGGAGGGCACGCCGCCCTTCGGTGTGGACGACGACTCGATCCGGTTGCTGCACAAGGTCGCTCTGGGGCAGATCGATCCACCCAAGCACGACGGCGCACTGACCCACGTCATCCTCGACATGCTGCAGCCGAGCCCCAAGCGGCGCCCGTCGCTGGCTGAGGCACGGGACCGGCTCGCGGAGGTCGCGGCCGCCGGCGGCAACCCCGCCGCGATCCTGGCCGCCCCGCTGCAGGCCTCCGAGGGCGCGCCCGCGGTCTGGCTGCGCCGCACCGCCGGGGAACGCTCAGCGGGAGCGTCCGGGGAACGCGGTTCGACGGTGCGCCCGGCATCGTCAGGCAGGCCGGGCGCGTCCGGACCCGTCGAGCGCAAGCGTCCCGTCCCGCCCGCACCGCGGCCGAGCGCCTACGTCCCGCCGCCCGTGGCGCCGCCGACGAAGATGTCGAACACCATGCTGGCAGCGTGGATCATCGGTGGGTTCATCGTGCTGGCCGCGATCATCGCGGGGATCATCGTCGCCCTGGGCTGACGCGATATCGGCAGCGCGCGGCCGAAGACAGCCGGAAAACTCACTTCTCCACGTACACCGCGACGATGAGATTCACTCCTCCCATCTTCGCGGCGTCGAACAGCTCACTGAGGCGTTGTTGGCGAATCCCCCTCTTGGCCAGCAGCTCATCGAGGTCCGGTTGCCGCGTGGGCATCACACCGAGGTAGAAGTGATCACTTCCCGCTGCCCCGATCGCCGCTGTTACCGTCAAGTCCGACTCGGGCAGCTCCGTCACGCCTTCGCCAGTCGGGATGGCAAGCAAGATCGGAGGTGATGGCAGCCCAGTGGGCGGATTGCTCGGATATCCCAGCAAGCGTTTGGCATCCGCGACCGTCATTCCGACCAGATCGTCCAGGTCGACCTTGGTGAACCGGCCATCCACCGCTGCCTGAATTTCCGACGCCGTTCGGGAATCCATCTGCGGTCCCACAGGATCCGAGACGGTGCATCCACTGGCGGCCGATATCGCCAGCGCCGCAAGAAGCGACACCGCAAAATTTCGCATAGTTGATTACAGCATGAGTGTCCGCTATCGGCGCGCAAGCGCCCCGCGATATCGGCAGCGCGCGGCCGGTAGCTCTGAACGCTGCCGGCAATCGGCAGCGCCCACGAATGTCAGCAGCGCGCGGCCACAACCTCAGCGGCCGGGAACTCAGTCCGCGAGGTGGCGGGTGTGGGCCCAGCGGGTGAGCGCGTTGCGGTTGCTCTGCTGGGTCTTGCGGAGCACATTCGAGGCGTGGGTCTCGACCGTCTTCACCGAGATGAACAGGTCCTCGGCGATCTCCTTGTAGGTGTAGCCGCGGGCCAAGAGGCGCAGCACCTCGAGCTCGCGCGGGGTGAGCGAGTCCAGCTCCGGGTCGAGCGCGGGCTCCGGTACCGGCGAGCGGCCGGTGAACGAGTCGAGCACGAAACCGGCCAGCCGAGGCGAGAACACGGCGTCGCCCTCGGCGACCCGGCGCACCGCGTCGGCCAGTTCCTGCCCCGAGATCGTCTTCGTGACATAGCCGCGCGCGCCCGCGCGGATCGTGGCGATCACGTCCTCCGCGGCGTCGGAGACGCTGAGCGCCAGGAAGACCGGCATCTTCTCGAGCTTGGCACGCGGGGCACCGTCGGTCACGCCGCGCAGGACGGCGACACCGCCACCGTCGGGCATGTGGACGTCGAGGAGCACCACGTCCGGTGCGACGGAGAGGATCCCGGCCACGGACTCCGCGACCGTACCCGCCTCCCCCACCACCTCGATGGCGTCCTCGCGGGCCAGCTCGGCGCGCACGCCGGACCGGAACACCCCGTGATCGTCGACCAGGAACACCCGGTAGCTCACGCGTTCTCCTCCACTCGATCCAGTAGTGATCAGTACAGTTCCTGCAGCGGCGGAAGCGACTCCGAGACGCGCTCGGAATCCGCATTCCAGTACCGGATGAACCCCTTCGGATCGGCGAAGACCAGGGCTTGGGTGGGACCGGTGCCGTTCATGCGACGAAGCCTAGTGGGACCCCGCGCACCCGTGGGGGAAGTGCTCGTCGCGTCGGCCGGGTGCTCACGATGCGGACGCCTCCGCCTCGCATCGGGGGACCGACATCCTGACCTCGGTACCTCGCCCCGGGGCGGACCGGACCGCGACGGCGCCGCCGCGACGCTCCACCCGCGACCGGATCGACTTCGCCAGGCCCTGCCTGTCCGCCGGCACCGCCTCCGGATCGAATCCCACGCCGCGGTCGCGCACGAACACCGCCACCGAGTCCTCGTCGACCTCCGCGTACGTGTCGATGCTCTCGCAGCCGGAGTGCTTGGCCGCGTTGACCATCGCCTCCCTCGCCGCCCCGAGCAGCGCGGTGAAGCGGTCATCGACGCCCAGCTCCGGTCCCTCGACATCGCCGACCGTGATGACGTCCACGGCCACCGAGTGCGCGTCCTCGACGTCCGCGGCCGCAGCCTTGAGCGCCGCGGCGAGGGACCGCGCCGGCGCCTCCGCCCCGCCGAACAGCCACTCGCGCAGCTCACGCTCCTGGCTGCGGGCCAGACGCTTGACGGCGGCACCGTCGGCGGACTGCTTCTGGATGAGAGCGAGTGTCTGCAGCACCGAATCGTGCAGGTGCGAGGCGATCTCCTCACGCTCGATGGTGCGCACCCGGGCGGCGCGCTCGGCGCCCAGATCGCGCCACATGCGCACCCAGATCGGCACCGTCAGCAGCGCCACGCCCACCAGCGTCAGGACGACCGCGGCGAGTGCCGTCGGGATCGCCGCCACGTCCACCCGGCCGAGGAAGACCACCGCGAGACCGACGATCACCAGCGTGACTCCGCCCAACATGCGCAGCCAGGTGATCAGACGGGAGCCGCCGCCGAGCGCGGTCGACGTTGTACGCGCGGAATCGGCCTCGCGCCAGACCAGCGCGGCGCCGACGCCGATGACGATCACCGGCACCACGAATCCCGCGCTGGTGCTGCTCGCCACCGACGCGAGGGTCGCCGCGCCGACCACGCCGAGTACCGCCAGGGCCAGGCCCTGCCGGCGCTCGGCCGGATCCGGCCGCTCCGTGTCCGTGCCGGGGCGGCACATGAACCACAGCAGCGCGTACATCACGACGCCCGCACCGAGGAGTGCGAGCAGGGTGAAGGCGATGCGGACCTTGGTTACGTCGACGCCCAGGTGATCGGCGACGCCGCCGCACACTCCGCCGATCACCGCGCCGCCGCTGCGACGGTGCATCCGGGGGTACGACGGCGCCGGCGCCGGCTGCCCGGGCGGCGGCACGACCGCGGGCCGGGCCGCGGCAGGCGACGGAGCGGGCGCGCGGAGTCCGGCGGCCTGCGCCTGGTCCGCGCCCTGCTGCCACCCCTGCTGCCAGTTCTGCCAGCCCTGCTGCCACGCCTGCTGGCGAGCCTGGTGCCGCGCCCACCGGCGATCTGCTCGTCTGCTCATGATCCCTCGATGGTGGCACGGATCGTCGCCCTCGGGTATCGGGGAAGCCCCTGAATGTTCACCCTTCACCCCGAGGCGCGGCGCCACGATTTCAGGGTAGATCCCGATGGACCGGGACCGCCGCGCCCCGCAGGATCGAAGGCATGGACACGACAACCCTCTCCAGCCAGCTCCGGCAGATGTGGGAGACCAGGCCGCTCCGGGCCCGGCAAGCGCCGATCGCCGGCGTCTGCACGGGTTTCGCCCGCCGCTACCAGGTGGACGTCGCGCTCGTGCGTGCCGCCTTCATCGGTGCGACGGTGCTCGGCGGGCTCGGCTTCATCGCCTACATCGTCGGGATCTTCGTCCTCCCCAAGGAATCCGAGTACGCGTACGGCACGCCCGTGCAGCGCTCCGGGCCGCCCACCATCGTCCTGATCATCGCGGCTGTCCTCGCCGTGACCTTCGGCAGCAACTTCAGCTCGTCGTGGCCGGGCGCCGGATTGATCAGCCTGGCCCTGCTGTTGGCCGGCTGGTACGCGCTGCACCAGCGCCTCCCCGTCCCCCCGCCCGGCACCGCCGTCACGACCCGGTTCGCCCCCGCCCCCGTGGGCGCCTGGCAGCCGCCCGCCGCGCAGTTCCCGTGGCAGCCCGTGTGGACGCCGCCGACCGCGGGAACCGTCCCGTCCGAGCCCGCGCCGCCCAGCGCCGCACCGGAATCGGCACCGTCGGAAGCTGCGTCGTCGGAGGCAGCACCGTCGGGCGCGGCACCGTCGGACCCCGTGAACCTGCGCAAGGCACCCGAGGCGGGCCCCCGCACCCGGGACGTGACGCAGGCGACGGAGGAGATCCACCCGCCGCGCTGGGATCCGCTGGGCGCCGCTCCCTTCGCCTGGGACCTGCCCGAGCCCGCCTCCGCGGTGACGCCGGTCCCGGTCGTCCCGAAGCGGCGCACCCGCGTGACCCCGGTGACCCTCGGCATCGCACTGTTGACCGCCGCAGCGATCGCCACCATGAACCTCGTTCTCGGCGTGCCGATCTCGCCCGTGGTGGGCGCCGCGATCGTGCTGGCCGTGGTGGGCGGCGGCCTCGTCATCGGCGCGTTCCGGCGCTCCGGATACGGCCTCCTGTTCGCGGCGATCCCCCTCGCGGGCGTCGTCGTGGTCGGCACGATGGCGCAGAACGTGGTCACCGGCCTCGCCGATGCGCCGCGCGGCGACCAGAGGTTCACGGTGACCACGCCGACCGACCTGCGCGAGAGCTACACCACGCAGGTCGGCTCGCTGAAGCTCGACCTGACCGGGCTCACACTCGACCACGACCGCACGGTATCGACCCGGGTGGGCGTGGGCGACACCAAGATCCGCGTGCCGGCCGGCATGAACGTCCGCGTGAACTGCTCCGTCTCCGTGGGCGAGGCTCAGTGCCCCGACGGACTCAGCGTCGGCAAGGACGCGAAGCCCGACGCCCCCACCCTGACGATCAACGCCCAGGGCAACATCGGCAACGTGGAGGTGAACCGTGACCGGTGATACGTCCCATCGGCTGTCCCCCGCCCTGCTCGTCGCAGGCCTCGCCTCCCTCGTGATCGCGGCGTGGGCGATCCTCGGCGGCCCCGGACTGGTGAACGCGGGAACGCTCCTCGGCGGCCTCGCGATCGCCGCCGTCGCCGCGGCCGGGCTGGTGCTGATCAGGCCCCGAACGCGGCCCGATTCTTCGAAGCCCACTGCGCCAGGCTCGTCGCCGGACGACCACTGAGATCCTCGACCAGCGAGTTCGCCTCCTGCCGGTACCGGCGGGAGGCGTCCTGCAGGTCCAAGTACCAGCCGGCCATGTCGCCCATCTCCGCCGCGAGAGCCGCTTCGGCGGCCTCGCGGCTGATCTGTTCGAACCGCACCTCCCGGCCGATGCCCTCACCGATCTGCGCGGCCATCTCGACCCGGGTCAGGAAGCTCGGGCCGGTGAGCTCGTAGACCTCCCCGACATGCGCCGACCGGTCCTCGGCCGCGAGCAGCGCGGCCGCGACCGCGGCGATGTCGTCCATCGAGATCGGCGCACTCCCCGCGTCCGGGTAGGGCTCGCGGACCACGCCCGCGGCCACCTGTCCCGCCCAGCCCGCGAAGTTCTCCATGAACTCGCCCGGGCCGAGAACCGTCACGTCGATGCCGCTCGCGAGGATGGTGTCCGTGAGCGCCTGCCAGTGCGCGCTGCCCGAGGTCGCGACCACGTACTCGACACCCGCGTCCTTCGCCCGCCGCAGCACCTCCTCCGCCGTGGGCTCGTACGGCGCGAGGTACATCGCGGTCACGCCGTCGAAGGCACCGTCGAGCGTCTCCGGCTTGCCGATGAAGCCGCTGAAGGCCTCGATCCGGCTCGGCAGCGCCGCCTTCGCGGGGTTCGTGGTGAGCGCCCGGATGTCGGTGACACCCCTCGCCACCAGCTCGTCGACCACTTTCCGCCCGATGTTGCCCGTCGCACCCGTCACCAGAATCGTCATGGCATCGACCGTACCGGCGGCTCCGGTCAGAACGTGACCGCTATGTCATTCCCCCGGGGCTCCGCCCCCGAGCACCCCCGCCCTACTCCCACTCGATGGTCCCCGGCGGCTTGCTCGTCACGTCGAGCACCACGCGGTTGACGTCCTCCACCTCGTTGGTGATGCGGGTCGAGATGATCTCGAGCGTCTCGTAGGGCACGCGCGTCCAGTCCGCGGTCATCGCGTCCTCGGAGCTGACCGGCCGCAGCACGACCGGGTGGCCGTAGGTGCGGCCGTCGCCCTGCACGCCCACGCTGCGGACGTCCGCGAGCAGCACGACCGGGCACTGCCAGATGGTGCCGTCCAGGCCCGCGGCGGTGAGCTCCTCGCGGGCGATCGCGTCGGCCTTGCGCAGCAGGTCCAGCCGGTCCTTCGTGACCTCGCCGACGATGCGGATCGCCAGGCCCGGGCCGGGGAAGGGCTGCCGGCCGACGATCTCCTCCGGCAGACCCAGTTCGCGGCCCACGGCGCGGACCTCGTCCTTGAACAGCAGGCGCAGCGGCTCGACGAGGGTGAACTCCAGGTCCTCCGGGAGGCCGCCCACGTTGTGGTGGCTCTTGATGTTCGCGGTACCCGCGCCGCCGCCGGACTCGACGACGTCCGGGTACAGCGTGCCCTGGACGAGGAAGTCGACGGTGGTGTCGGCGTTCCCCACGACCTCGCTGACCGCGCCCTCGAACGAGCGGATGAACAACTCACCGATGGTCTTGCGCTTGGTCTCCGGATCACTGACTCCGGCGAGGCGATCCAGGAAGGTCTTCTCGGCGTCGACGGTGACCAGGCGCGCGCCCGTGGCCGCGACGAAGTCCGTCTGCACCTGCTCGCGCTCGCCCTGCCGCAGCAGGCCGTGGTCGACGAAAACACAGGTCAGACGATCACCGATGGCCTTCTGCACCAGTGCCGCCGCGACGGCCGAGTCGACACCGCCGGACAGGCCGCAGATCGCGAGACCGTTCTCCCCGACCTGTGCGCGCACGTCCTCGATCAGCTGCTCCGCGATGTTCGCCGCGGTCCACGTGGGCTTCAGCCCGGCGATCTCGTACAGGAAGCGCGTGAGAACCTCCTGGCCGTGCGGGCTGTGCAGCACCTCGGGGTGGTACTGGACGCCGGCCATCCTCTTCTCGACGTTCTCGAACGACGCCACGGGCGCGCCGGGCGTGGAGGCCACCGTCGAAAAGCCCTCCGGGGCGACCTGCACGGCGTCGTTGTGGCTCATCCACACCGGCTGCTCGGCGGGCAGCCCGACGTGCAGCACACCGTCGCCCGTGGGCGTCAGGGTGGTCCGGCCGAACTCGCGCCCGCCCGTGTTGGCGACGGTGCCGCCGAGGGTCCGGGCCATCATCTGGAAGCCGTAGCAGATGCCGAACACCGGGACGCCGAGGTCGAAGACCGCGGGGTCGAGGTTCGGCGCGTCCTCCGCGTACACCGACGCGGGACCGCCCGACAGCACGATCGCGGCGGGGTTCTTCGCCCGGACCTCCTCGGCGGTGATGGTGTGCGGCACCACCTCCGAGTAGATCCGCGCCTCGCGGACGCGGCGCGCGATGAGCTGCGCGTACTGCGCGCCGAAGTCGACGACCAGAACCGGGTTGGGTGAGGAGTCCGTCACCCGCAACAGTCTAGTTGCCGCCCGCCGCCGGTCAGGACACCAGGGCGGTCACGATTCCCCCGCCTGCCGCAGACGAGGAAGGAACGGCGTCAGCCTTCGCGGCGCCGAACCATCTCGGTGATCCAGATCGGGGCGAAGGGCGAGACGCAGCCCTTCGAGACCGGGTAGTCCGCCAGCACCTGCAGCTCCTCCCCGATGGCCAGGGCGCGGGCCCGGCGGGACGGATCCTCGATGCCGATGGTCGCGAGGGTCTCGTTCATCGCCCACTGCAGCTTCGACGGGGCATCGCGCATCTCCCGCGCGACGGTGTCGAGCAGCACGTCCCGATCGAGGTCGGCCGTGGTCACGGCGTGCGTCGTGAGCGCCCAGCCCGCCGCCCGCACACGCGGGTCGGCGTCGCCCCACCACCGGGTCCGGAGCGCACCCGCATGCGGGGACTTCTTCACCAGGTAGTTCAGCAGCCAGTCGTGCGCCTTGTCGCTGCGGGCGGACCGGAGCATCGCGTCCAGCTCGTCCGCGGTGTACTGCTTCGGCCGGCTGATCAGCAGCGCCACGAGCTGCCCCGCGACATCACCCGAGTCCCACAGCTCGCCGGCCAACTCCCGGTCCGTACCGAGCGACTTCGCCACAGCCCGCAGCTTCGTCAGGTTCACGCCGTGCGGGTCACCGTGCCGCTCGTTGACCGCCCGCGCCTTCGGATCCTCCAGCGCCGCCAACTCGGCCAGTACGTCCTCCACGCGCGTCATGGCACCGAGCGTAGCGACGGCGGACCGTCAGGCCTGCGTGTCCTGACGGCGGACCGTCAGGCCTGCGTGTCCTGCGCCGGCCGGACCTTCGGCAGCGGGAGCAGCAGCTGCCCGGGGGCGCCGGCCGGGACGGCGGGCTTCTGCGGCGCGGTGGGCGCGATCCGCTGGTAGCCCTCGCCCTGCGCGGGGCGCGGGTCCTTCTCGCCCTTGTTCGGCCAGAGCGACGCGGCGCGCTCGGCCTGCGCGGCGATCGACAGCGACGGGTTGACGCCGAGGTTCGCCGAGATGGCGGCACCGTCGACGACGAACAGCGAGGGGTAGCCGTGGATCCGGTGGTACGGGTCGATGACGCCCGTCTCGGGCGTCTCGGAGATGGCTGCGCCGCCGAGGAAGTGGGCCGTCATCGGGACGTTGAAGATGTCGCCCCAGGTGCCGCCGGCCACGCCGTTGAGCTTCTCGGCGCCGATCCGTGCGGCCTCGTTGCCCTTCGGGATCCAGGTGGGGTTCGGCGCGCCGTGGCCCTGCTTGGAGACCATGCGGCGCTTGCTGCTGCCCGGGATCTTCTTGGTGTAGGTGGTGATCGAGTTGTCCAGGCTCTGCATCACCAGCAGGATCAGCACGCGCTGGCCCCAGTCCTTCTGCGTGAGCAGCAGTTTCAGGTCGCTCGGCTTCTTCGCCAGGTCGCGCACGAACCCCTTGAGGCGGGTGCGTCCGGGGCCGCCATCGACCAGGAGCGACTGCAGCATCCCCATCGCGTTGCGGCCGGGCCCGTACCGGACGGGCTCGATGTGGGTGTCCGGCGTCGGGTAGAAGGAGCTGGTGATCGCCACACCCTTGGAGAGGTCCTCGACGGGGTCGACGACGGTGCGCGCCGAGCCCAGGATCGACTCGGAGTTGGTGCGGGTGAGCACGCCCAGACGCTCCGAGAGCTTCGGCAGCGCGCCCGTGTC
The DNA here is from genome assembly GCF_001575195.1 of Tsukamurella pseudospumae. Classification (NCBI taxonomy): domain Bacteria; kingdom Bacillati; phylum Actinomycetota; class Actinomycetes; order Mycobacteriales; family Tsukamurellaceae; genus Tsukamurella; species Tsukamurella pseudospumae. The sequence goes on along the minus strand of NZ_LSRF01000057.1, from coordinate 260,560 downwards.
CTTGAGCGAGTGCAGCAGCGTCTGCGTGCCCCAGGTGCCGGCCGCGAAGACCACGTTGTCGGCGGTGTAGACGGTGCGGTTCTTGCGCACCTTCGCGCCCGTGCGGCGGGTGTACACCTCCCACACGCCCTTGCGTCCCTCCCGGACCCCCGTCACCGTCGTCATCGGGATGAACCGCGCCCCACCGGCCTCGGCCAGGTGGATGTAGTTCTTCATCAGCGTGTTCTTCGCGCCCACCCGGCAGCCCGACATGCACTGGCCGCACTCCGTGCAGCCCGTGCGCGCGGGGCCGGCGCCACCGAAGAACGGGTCGGCGTCGGTGCGGCCCGGCTGGTTGAAGTACACGCCCACCGGGGTCTCGGTGTACGTGTCCGCGACGCCCATCTCCTCGGCGATCTGCTTGATGACCCGGTCCGACGGGGTCTCGTGCGGGTTCTTCACCACGCCCAGCATCCGCCGGGCCTGGTCGTAGAACGGCGACAGCTCGTCGTCCCAGTCCGTGATGTGCTTCCACTGCGGGTCGTTGAAGAACGGCGCCGGAGGCTTGTACAGCGTGTTCGCATAGTTCAGCGAGCCGCCGCCCACGCCCGCACCGGCGAGGACCACGGCGTCGCTGAGCAGGTGGATGCGCTGGATGCCGTACAGGCCCATCGACGGTGCCCACACGAACTTCTTGAGGTTCCAGGTGCTCTCGGCGAAGTCCTCGTCCTCGAACCGCTGCCCGGCCTCGAGCACGCCGACGCGGTAGCCCTTCTCGGTCAGGCGCAGCGCCGTGACGCTGCCACCGAACCCGGAGCCGATCACGAGCACGTCGAAGTGGTCGCCCGTGTTCTGCTTGACTGCCTTGGCCATCTGGCACCCCTCACCCGTCCGCGGAAGGACATGTGTCACCGGGCCGCGGCTGAACGGCCCTACTGACGGGTAACGGTACTACTAAACTCCACTCAATAACAGTGGTTCGCGCTCAGTACGCGACGTTGAGCCCGACCTTCTGGAACTCCTTGAGCTCGCTGTAGCCGGACTTGGCCATCGACCGGCGCAGGCCACCGACCAGGTTCAACTGGCCGTTCGGCTCCGTCGACGGGCCGTTCAGGATCGTCGCGAGCGACGGTGCGGCGCCCACCGCCGCGTCGTCGCCGGCGTCCAGCCCGCCCAGCTGCGCGGGCGCGACCGCGCCGCGCGGGATCGACGGGTGGGCGGCCACCGACGGCCAGTACCAGCCCTTGCCCGGTGCCTCGGCGGCGAGGGCGAGCGGAGCGCCCAGCATGGTGGCGTCGGCGCCGCACGCGATCGCCCGCGCGACATCGCCGGCGCTGTAGATGTCGCCGTCGGCGATCACGTGCACGTAGCGGCCGCCGGTCTCGTCCAGGTAGTCCCGGCGGGCCGCGGCGGCGTCGGCGATGGCCGTGGCCATCGGGACGCCGATGCCGAGCACCTCACGGGTCGTGGTGGACCCCTCGGCGGAGCCGTAGCCGACGATGACGCCGGCCGCGCCGGTCCGCATCAGGTGCAGTGCGGTGCGGTGATCGCTCACGCCGCCCGCGACCACCGGCACGTCGAGATCGCCGATGAAGGTCTTGAGATTCAGTGCCGAGCCCTCGTTCGAGACGTGCTCCGCCGAGATGATCGTGCCGTGGATGACCAGCAGGTCGATCCCGGCCTTGATCAGCACCGGCGTCAGCTCCTGAGCGCGCTGCGGCGAGACGCGCACGGCCACCGTCACCCCCGCGTCGCGCACCCGGCCCACGGCGGCGGCGAGCAGCTCGGGATCCAGCGGCGCGGCGTGCAGCTCCTGCAGGCGGCGGATCGCGGCGATGCCGGTGATGTCGGACGCGGCGAGCGCCACGACCTCCTCGAGCTTCGCCTCGGCATCGCGGTGCCGCGAGTAGAGGCCCTCGGCGTTGAGCACGCCCAGGCCGCCCAGCTTCCCGAGCTCGATCGCGAACTCCGGCGAGCCGATCGCGTCCGTGGGATGCGAGAGGATCGGGGTGTCGAAGCGGTACGCGTCGAGCTGCCAGGCGGTGGACACCTCCTTCGAGGAACGCGTGCGGCGCGACGGGACGATGTTCACGTCCTGCAGCTCGTAGGTGCGTCGGGCCGTGCGGCCCATGCCGATCTCAACCATGTCGCGCAACGCGCTCAGTCCTTTCCGGACGGGAGCGGGGCATCGTCGGCCCCGGGGTACGTAAGAGGGCTGCCGGACTACCGCGTGGTGTAGTTCGGCGCCTCGACCGTCATCGTGATGTCGTGCGGGTGCGATTCTTTCAGACCCGCCGCGGTGATCTGCACGAACTGGGCGCGCTGCAGGTCCTCGATGGTCTGGCTGCCGGTGTAGCCCATCGCCGCGCGGAGGCCGCCGGTGAGCTGGTGGATCACCGAGCTCAGTGGGCCGCGGAAGGGCACCCGGCCCTCGATGCCCTCGGGCACCAGCTTGTCCTCGGAGAGCACGTCGTCCTGGAAGTAGCGGTCCTTGGAGTAGGACTTCGCCTGGCCGCGCCCCTGCATGGCGCCGAGGCTGCCCATGCCGCGGTAGCTCTTGAACTGCTTGCCGCCGACGAGGATCAGCTCGCCCGGCGACTCCCCCGTGCCCGCGAGCAGCGAGCCGAGCATCGCCGTCGACGCGCCGGCGGCGAGGGCCTTCGCCACGTCACCCGAGAACTGCAGGCCGCCGTCGGCGATGACGGGGACGCCCGCGGGCGCGCACGCGGCGTTGGCCTCGAGGATCGCGGTGATCTGCGGGGCGCCCACGCCCGCCACGACGCGCGTGGTGCAGATCGAGCCGGGACCCACTCCCACCTTCACGCCGTCGACACCGGCCGCGACCAGAGCGGCCGCACCGCCGCGGGTGGCGACGTTGCCGCCGATGATCTGCACGTCGTCGCCCAGCTCGTGCTTGAGCTTCTCGATCATGTTGAGCACGCCGCTCGAATGGCCGTGCGCCGAGTCGACCACCAGCACGTCGACGCCGGCGTCGCGCAGCGCCATGGCCCGCTCCCACGCCTCGTCGCCCGCGCCGACGGCCGCACCGACGAGCAGCCGACCGTCGGAATCCTTGGTGGCGTTGGGGTGCTGCTCGGTCTTGACGAAGTCCTTGACGGTGATCAGCCCGGTGAGCCTGCCGCTGCCGTCCACGATGGGCAGCTTCTCGATCTTGTGCCGGCGCAGCAGGCCCAGCGCGGCCTCGGCCGTGACGCCCTCCTGCGCGGTGATCAGCGGCGCCTTGGTCATGACCTCGGCGACGGGCCGGTCGAAGTCGACCTCGAAGCGCATGTCGCGGTTGGTGATGATGCCGACCAGCGTGCCCTTCTCGTCCGTGACGGGCAGGCCGGAGATGCGGAACCGGGCGCACATCTCGTCGACCTCGCGGAGCGTGTTCGACGGGCTGCAGGTGACCGGGTTGGTGACCATGCCGGCCTCGGACCGCTTGACGGTCTCGACCTGGCCGGCCTGCGCCTCGATCGACAGGTTGCGGTGCAGCACGCCCATGCCGCCGTTGCGGGCCATGGCAATGGCCATCCGTGCCTCGGTGACAGTGTCCATCGCGGAACTGATCAGCGGGACCCGCAGCGTGATCTCGCGGGTGAGCCTGGTGGAGATGTCGACCCCCGACGGGATGACATCGGAGGCCGCGGGAACGAGGAGCACATCGTCGAAGGTGAGGCCGAGCATGGCGACCTTGGACGGATCGTCACCACCGATGCGAACAGAGCCGGGAGCGGGCGCGGAAGAGGCGGAACGCGTCATGTATCCATGGTACGCGGCGGATACTTCCGCTCGTACAGCGCGTGTGACTGGCCAGAACAGGGCATTTCTGCGTACCGTGGGGGCGTGCGCAACAATCTTCCCCCCGGCCTTCCGCCGGACCCGTTCGCCGACGATCCGAGCGACCCCACGGCCGCTCTGGACTCGCTCGATCCCGGCCAGCCCCTCGATCCCGCCGAGCGGCTCGCCGTCGAGGAGGACCTGGCGGACCTGTCGGTCTACGAGGCGCTCCTGGCCCATCGCGGCGTCCGCGGCCTGGTGATCTGCTGCGACGACTGCCAGGAGGATCACTACCACGACTGGGACATGCTGCGCGCGAACCTGCTGCAACTGCTGGTGGACGGCACCGTCCGGCCCCACGAGCCGGCCTACGATCCCGCGCCCGACGCGTACGTCACCTGGGACTACTGCCGCGGCTACGCCGACGCCGCGATGAACCTCGCGAACGAGGAATAGGCCCCCGAACCGACGAAGGCCCCCACCGCACGGTGGGGGCCTTCGTGGTCGTCACGGACTACCGCGGGAACAGCTCCGGAGGGAGCACCGTGGTCGTCTCCGTCGCCGCGGCCGTCGACGTGTTGGTCGTCGTCCGGGGCGGCGTCGTGGTGGTTGTCGTCGCCGGCGGGGTCGTCGTCGTGGTGACCGTCGGCGGCGGCGTGGTCACCGTCGGCTCCGTCGTCGACGGTTCCGTGGTCGTCGGCTCGGTCGTCGTCGGATGCGTCGGCGTCGGCGTCGGCCGCGGTGTGGTCGGACGCGTGGTCGGCACCGGCGTATCGAGGATCGTCGGATACGGCACCGTCGTCGGCGGCGTGGTCGGCACCGTCGAGGGCGAGGTGGGCGGTGCCGAGGGCGTCGACGGCGCGGACGTGGGCAGGTCGGTCGACCCGACCGGCAGCCCGGCGCGCGCCTCCGCGGCCCGGATCCGCTCCTCGAGCGCGGCGCGGTCCTTCGCGTTCTTCACCTTCGCGGCCTGCTGCCGGGCGCTGACCAGCGCCGTCTGCGCCGCCGCCTGATTGCTCCCGCTGATCTCCTCGTCGGCCTTCGCGATCTGCGCCTTCGCCTCCGACGTGGCGACCGTCTGCGAGGCGGCGTCCGAGAACACGACCTCCTTGACGCTCCACAGCGCACCGTCGCCCGGGTCGGCGGAGTTCACGAGCACGCCACCGCCGCCGATGATCGCCACGGCGGCCGCAGCCGAACCGGCGATCAGGCCGAACCGGCGGTTCCGCCGCGACGGCGCGTTCGCGATGTCGGTCACGTCACCGTCGCCCGACGGTGCCTCCGGCGCGCCGTCCGGCGTTCCGCCCACGAGCGGCGCCGGGGGCGGCGGCACGGGGCGGGTGGGCCGCGCGGAGCGCATGCCACGGCCCCGTCGGCCGCCACCGGTGGCGGCGACGATCTCGTCGATCGACGGGCCCGAGGGCACCGGCGTCGTGACGATCTCGTCGCGCCAGTCGGCGAGCAGCGATGCGAGTGTGAACTCGGTCTGATCCGCGGTGGTGACGGCGCCGCCGGCGGCGAGGGCCTCGATCAGGTCGTCGTCCCGCCGGACCGCGGCCACGTCGACGGGAGCACCGTCGTCCGTGACGCGGTCGACGAAGCCGGTGTCGCCGTCGCGGAAGTCGCGGGGACCACCGGGGCGCATCGGGCGCATCGGCGGACCCAGACGGTGAGTGGCCGTGCGCTCGGGGTCCTGGGGATCGAAACGCCCCTGGTTGTTCCCGGGCTTGTTCGTGTCGTCGGCCATGTCAGTTCTCACCTTCTTTCGCGATCTGGTTCTTCAGCTTGGACAGCGCTCGGTGCTGAGCGACGCGGACGGCACCTGCGGTACCGCCCACCGCCTCCGCGGTCTCCTCGGCCGACAGGCCGACGACCACACGGAGGATCAGGATCTCGCGCTGTTTCTCCGGGAGCGTGCTGAGCAGGCGGGCCATGTCGCGGCTCGCCTCCGTGGCGAGCGCCTGACCTTCGGGCCCGCCGTCCAGCGACGCTCTCTCTGGGATCTCGCTGACGGGGTCGGATTTGTTACGCGCTGCGCCACGGAAGCCGTCCGCGACCTTGTGCGCGGCGATGCCGTACACGAACGCCATGAACGGGCGTCCCTGGTCCTCGTACCGGGGCAGAGCCGTCATCACAGCCATGCACACCTCCTGCGCGATGTCTTCAGCGGACAGCGAGTGACGCTCGCCACCACCGACCCGCGCGCGGCAGTACCGCACGACGAGGGGTCGGATGGTGTCGAGAACATCTGCGAGCGCGGACCTGTCGCCGCGCGCTGCCTCGCGCACGGCCCGGTCGAGCTCCTCACCTGTCAGATTCATCGCCAGCCTGCATCCTGCCGTTACAACCGTGCCAATCCCGCGCCATGGCGAATCCAGTCCGCCTCCACGGCCGCAGCCTCGCGCGCGAACGCCTCCCCATGCCCCACCTCCGACAACGCGACCAACATCTTCGCTCCGGCCCACCTTAGAGGATCGAGCCCCTCCGAGGTGGCGACGCCGTACGCCTCCGTCGTGAGTTCCCGCGCCCGGTCCGGGTCGTCCGACGCCATCGCCGCAGAACCCGCGATGAGCAGCGTCTTCGCATGGTGCCGCGGCGCGGTCGGCCCCGGGTCGGCCGACAACAGGGGATCTATCGCCGCGGCCGCTGCCGCTGCGTCCCCGGTGTACACGGCGAGCTCCGCCGCGACCCACTCGCGTCGCAGCCGGGCGCGCGGCACCGTCCACCACGGGAGATCGCGCGACGAGGCGGCACCGGACCGTTGCGGACCCGCAGCTCCAGCCGCACGGAGATGCTCGTCCGCGCGCGCGAGCAGGCGGGCGCTCAATGCGTGCCGGCCGGTACCCAGAGCGTCCGCAGCGAGTCCCACCGTCGCATCGACCGTCAGCGCCACCGACAAACCATATCCTGGTTGTCCATCGATTGAACTCGCAAGGCTCAGTGCGGCACCGTCGGGCAGCGCGGCGGCCCGGTGCGCGCCGGACTGCCGGAGCATGGAACCCTCCAGGCAGCGCGCCGCCGCGGCGAACGGCCCCGCGGTCACGCCCGCGGTCAGCACCCGGGCGGCCGCGAACCGCCCCGTCCCGGCGAGCGCGACGGCGCGCAACCAGACCCGACCACCGGCCGAGTCCGCGGGACCCGGCACTCCCGCCGTCGCCCCGAACGCCGCCGCGAGCAGACCCTCCGCAGAGACGGTCGCCGGATCCTCATGTCCAGTTTCCAAAGATTTAACCTTCCACAATTTGCAGCAGCGACAATGGTGTCGAACGGTCGCACACGGGCGCTAATGTTACCGGCTTGTAAAGCGTTTGCCGGGCGTCTTCCATGTCGCCGCGACCGCAGGTCATAGCTCGTTGGGCCGCACAATGCACGTTCACCTGCGACGACCGCCACCGCACTCCCGAGGGTCACGGACGCAACACTGGTCCATATACCCCGGAATGAATGAACGCAACGTTAATTCTCACGGTGACCGAAGCCGCCCCGCAATCGCCCGCAGCGGGTTGACCTTCGTCTAGCGAACTGCATACGGTGAACGAGCGAGAGGAACAACGACGTTTCCACGCCAGCGAGATCGCCGAGTGTTTGGAGAATGCGCATGCCTCAACCCAACGAGCTCCCCGGTCCCAACGCGGATTTCTGGGACTGGCAGATGCACGGCGTGTGCCGCGGCGTCGACAGCTCGGTGTTCTTCCACCCCGACGGCGAGCGGGGCCGGGCGCGCGCGCAGCGCGAACGGCGCGCGAAGGAACTGTGCCGCACCTGTCCCGTGCTGACGCAGTGCCGCGCGCACGCGATCGCGGTCGCGGAGCCCTACGGCATCTGGGGCGGCCTGTCCGAGTCCGAGCGCGCCGCGCTGGCGTCCAAGGCGCGCGTCAAGACGAGCCGCATCGCAGGCTAGCCCCGACGACGGAGCGCCCCCGACCTTCCGGTCGGGGGCGCTCCGCGTTCGTGCCGGTCGCGCTGGGGATCCTCCTAGTGGGAGTGTCCCGCGTGCGCGTCCTCGGGCTCCTCCGCCGGCTTGTCGACGACGGTGGCCTCGGTGGTGAGGATCATCCGGGCGACCGACGCGGCGTTCACCACGGCGCTGCGGGTGACCTTCACCGGGTCGATGACGCCGTCGGCGATGAGGTCGCCGAACTGCAGGGTGGCGGCGTTGAAGCCCTCCCCCGTCTCGGTGACCCGGTTGACGATGACGGCGCCGTCCGCGCCCGCGTTGGTGGCGATCCAGAACAGCGGGGACGTCAGTGCGCGACGGAACGCGCGCACGCCCAGCTGGAAGTCGCCCTCGCTGCCGTCCTCGAGGTCGGCCAGCTGCGCGCTGACCTTGACCAGCGCGGTGCCGCCGCCGGACACGATGCCCTCCTCGACCGCGGCACGAGCAGCGGACACGGCGTCCTCGACGCGGTGCTTGCGCTCCTTGAGCTCGGTCTCGGTGTGCGCACCGACGCGGATCACCGCGACGCCACCGGCCAGCTTCGCGAGGCGCTCGGAGAGCTTCTCGCGGTCCCAGTCGGAGTCGCTGTTCTCGATCTCGGCCTTGATCTGCGCGGTCCGCTGCTGCACGTCCTCCTTGGACCCGGCACCGTCGACGATGGTGGTCGAGTCCTTGGTCACCTCGACGCGCCGGGCGCTGCCCAGCAGGTCGACGCCGGCCGTGGCCAGCGAGAGGCCCAGGTCGGTGTTGATGACGGTGCCGCCCGTGACGATGGCGAGGTCCTCGAGGAAGGCCTTGCGGCGATCACCGAAGAAGGGCGCCTTCACGGCGACGGCGCGGATGGTCTTGCGCAGGGTGTTGAGGACCAGAGTCGAGAGCGGCTCGCCCTCGACGTCCTCGGCGACGATGAGCACCGGCTTGCCGGTCTCGAGGATCTTCTCGAGCAACGGCAGGAAGTCGGGCAGCGAGGTGATCTTGTCGCGGTAGAGCAGCACGAGGGCGTCGTCGAAGACGACCTTGCGCTCCTCGAGGTCCGTGACGAAGTTCGGGGAGATGTAGCCCTTGTCGAACTGCACGCCCTCGGTGACGACCACGTCGGTCTCCACGCCCGAGCTCTCCTCGACGGTGACGACGCCGTCGGCGCCGACCTTGCCCATCGCCGAGCCGATCATCGCGCCCAGCTCCTCGTCGCGCGAGCTGACGGTCGCGACCTGCGCGATCGCCTTCTCGCCGTCCACCGGAGTGGCCTGCGAGACGAGGATGTCGGCGGCCTTGTCCGCAGCCGCGCCGATGCCCTTGCCGAACTCGATCGGGTTGGCGCCGGCCGCGACGTTGCGCAGGCCCTCCTTGACGATCGCCTGCGCGAGCACGGTGGCGGTCGTCGTGCCGTCGCCGGCGATGTCGTTGGTCTTGGTCGCGACGGACTTGACCAGCTGGGCGCCCAGGTTCTCGACCGGGTCCTCCAGCTCGATCTCCTTGGCGATGGTCACACCGTCGTTGGTGACGACGGGGCCGCCGAAGGCCTTGGCGAGCACCACGTGCCGGCCGCGGGGGCCGAGGGTCACCTTGACGGCGTCGGCGAGCTCATCGATGCCGGCTTCCAGGCTGCGGCGTGCGTTCTCGTCGAATGCGATCTGCTTAGCCATGTTTCAAAGCTCCTAAGGCTCTGGTGGAAAAGCCGGACCGCCCCGCCTCAGCTTCGGGCGGGGCGGTCCGGACTTCGCACGTGTGCGGCCGACTACTTGCCGATGACGGCGAGGACGTCGCGCGAGCTGAGCACGAGGTACTCCTCGCCGTTGTAGTTGAACTCGGTGCCGCCGTACTTGCTGAACAGCACGGTGTCGCCCTCGTTGATGCCGGTCGGGACCCGGTTGCCCTGCTCGGTCACGCGGCCCTCGCCCACGGCGACGACGGTGCCGGTCTGCGGCTTCTCCTTGGCGGTGTCCGGAATGACCAGGCCCGACGCGGTGGTGGTCTCGGCCTCGGTGGCCTTGACCAGGATCTTGTCGTCAAGCGGCTTGATGTTCACGCTTGCCACAGTTCGCCTCCATGTATGGATGTTCGGTGTCATGTTGTCTGGCCCGAAAGTCACAGCCGTCGTCGCGGGTGCCGGCGTCACCTTGTGTGCGCGGGGTGTCCCGCACACACGAACCACTTAGCACTCTACCCATGGGAGTGCTAGCACTTCAAGGGCGGGACTGACTGCGCGCGGCATGGACCGCACCGACCGCGAGGAGGCCCACCCCGACCACGAGGAACGCGGCGACGCGGACGGCGCCGTCGAGGGCGGCCAGGTCGAAGAGGAAGAGCTTGGCGACGGCCCCGCCGATCATCGTCGGCCCCGCCACGGTCGACACCGTTCCTCGCGGCGTGCGGCGCTGCAGCAGCAGGTAGGCGCCGGTCGCCATCCACGCGACGGTCGCGATGCCGTGGCCCCACAGCATCCCCTCGGTACCGCCCAGCGCGGAGCCGAGATTGGCCAGCAGCGCGGTCGCGGCTCCGAGGGCCGCCCCGCCGCCGGTCACGCCGATCACCGCACGGGCCTCCGTGGGCACCAGCGGCAGCAGGCGCCACACGGCCGAGACGGCGAGGGCCACCGCGAGGGCCGATGTCGCGATCGCCGCCGCGCTCCCCGACGCCGGCGCGACGGGGTCGAGGCGGGTCACCGTCGAGCCGAACCGGCCCAGCGCCACGAGCAGCCCCACTGCGCCGAGCCCGACGCCCGCCCAGCAGGCCGACGGTTCGCGGCGGGCCGCCACGAGCGCGCCGGCGCCGAGACCCAGGACGACGGCGGCGAGCCACGGACCGGGCACGGCGACGACGGACCCGATGAGGGCGGAGAACGCCGCGACGCCGAACCACGTGCCGCGCACCGACGGTGCGGTGCCGGGCAGGAGGCCGAGCGCGACGGTCGATGCGACCAGCGCGAGGGCGGCGACCGCCGCGGCCCAGTCGGGCGCGCCGATCTCGGCGAAGAGCACCGGCAGCGCCGCGACGATGCCGGCGGAGACGAGCGGCCAGCACCGTCCGGCCCGAGCGGCGGGGTCCGCGGCGGCGAGCAGCCCGACGACCGCGGCGAGCACCGCGCCGCCGAGGACGGGCAGGGAGTCGGCCGTTCCGGCCGCGAGGGCGAGGACCGCGAAGGTGCCGGACGTGCCGACCGAGCGCACGACGTGCAGCCACGGCCACGCCGCGGGTCGGGCGACGCCGATCGAGGCGATGGCGAGGATGAGGACGAATCCGCCGAGCAGGTAGGCGTTGTCGGCGAGCGGCGGCGCGAGCACGTAGATCGGGGCGAAGAGCGCGATCCCGAGCCATTGACTGCGCCAGCGCGAGGCCAGGGCGAGCCCGGCGAGCGCGATCAGGCCGGAGCCCGCGAGGCCGGCGACCGGGTGGACCCAGTGGTAGATCCCCGTGACGGCGACGACGTCGAGGTAGGCGGCGGCGATGCCGGTCGCGGCGAGCGCGGCGGCGCCGAGGCGCCCACCGGGCCGCGCGTGCAGCCAGAGGGCGGCCCCGAGCAGTCCTCCTGCGAGCGCGGTCCCGAGACCGACCCGGACCGCGGGCCCGAGGAGCCCCGCCTGAGCGGCGAGCACGAGGAGCAGAGCGACGCCGATGAGGGTGACCAGCACGCCGGCCCCGGCGAGCACGCGGGCCACTGTGAAGGCGGCCTTCCGGTCCGGGCGGTTCGGCGCGGGCACCGGGCTGAAGGACGCGGGCGCGAAGGGGGCCCGCCGGACGTTCGCCGGATGGAAGGGTGTCGGGGCGGGTGGCGCGGGCCGGGGGTGCGGCGCGGGAACCCGCGGAGCCGGACGGTGCGCGGCGGGGCGGTGCGCCTGTGAGATGAGCACGGGCCCGACGGACGGCTGCTGCAGCGCGCCGAGCTGGCCCTGCATCCACTGCAGCCGCTTGACGGTGATGTCGAGTTCGGTGGCGAGCCGGACGATCCGGGGATCTGTCTGCGCGATGATCTGAGGCATACCCCTACGCTGCCGCGCCGGGATGCGGCGCGGCAGCGTAGGACTACTCAGTCCCGGGCGGTACTTCCCACCTCGGGGCCTCGAACGTCGGCCGGGACCTCCGGGCCGGGGACCGGCGCACCGTCGGACCTGCCCGGGCGGGCCAGGGCGAGGACCGATACCGTGCCGGCGAGGCCGACGAGCGTGAGCCCGACGACGACGGCGATCGCGGTGGTCATGCCCGGCAGCAGGTGGCCGGGCAGCGCCTCGGTCCCGGCGCTGGTGGTGATCGCGGTGACGACGGCCATCATCACGGCGCCGCCGACCTGGATGAAGGTGTTGAGCAGGCCGGACGCAAGGCCCTGCTCGTCGTCGGAGACTCCCTCGGTGGCTTGCGAGTTCACCGCCGGGAAGGTGAGGGCGAAGCCCACGCCGAGCAGCAGGATCGTCGGGAACAGGAACAGCCAGTAGCTGGCCCCCGCCTCGGCCCGGAGGAACCAGACGTACGCGCCGAGGAACGCGGTCAGGCCGACGGCGACGAGGACGGTGCTGTTCACGCGGTCGAGCACCGCGTCGATCTTGGTCGCCGACGCGACCACGAGCAGTCCCGCGGGAAGGAACGCCAACGACATGGCGACGGGGCTCCAGCCCAGCGAGTCCTGGACGTACAGCGTGACCAGGAACTGGAAGGCGGCGTACCCGCCGAACATGACGAAACCGGCGAGGTTGGCGTGCACGAGCCGGACCGACTTGAGGATCGCGAGCCGCACCAGCGGATGCGGGTGCTTGACCTCGGTCACGACGAATGCCACGGCGAGCAGTGCGGACACGGCGAACAGGATGAGTACGGTCGGCGAGGCCCAGCCCAGGTGGGGCGCCTGGACCACCGTGTACACGAGGATGAGCAGGGCTCCGGTCGAGGTCAGCGCACCGGCCACGTCGAACCGCTTGAGGGAGAAGGTCTCCGACGGTGCCGTGTGCGGGATGACCTTCCAGCCCAGGACGAGTAGCGCGAGGGCGATCGGGCCGGGGAAGAGCAGGGTCAGGCGGTACGAGACCTCGGTGAGCAGGCCGCCGAAGACGAGGCCCAGTGAGAAGCCCGAAGCGCCGCAGACGGTGTAGATCGAGAAGGCCTTGTTGCGCGCGGGGCCCTCGGCGAAGGTCGTGGTGATGATCGACAGCCCGGCGGGGACGGTGAACGCCGCGGCGACGCCCTTGATGAAGCGCAGCGCGATGAGGGCCGCGGGGAGGTCGATGAATGCCGTCGCCACGGAGGCGACGCCGAAGACCGCGACGGCGCCGAGGAAGACGGGCCGACGGCCGATGAGGTCGGCGGCGCGCCCGCCGAGGAGCAGCAGGCCGCCGTAGCCGAGCACGTAGCCGGAGACGATCCACTGCAGCGAGGACGGGTCCATGCCGAGCGCGGCCTTGATGGACGGCAGTGCCACGCCGACCATCGAGATGTCGAGGGAGTCGAGGAACAGCGCCCCGCAGAGCACGAGCAGCAGGAGCCAGGTCTTGGAGGTCCAGCCGCCGGCGGTGGTGACGTGGTGCGCGGGTGCGGGTTCCGGGTTCGACGGTGCTGTCGGGGGTTCGTGTGTCGTGGTCACCCGAGGAACTCTATGCGCATGCATTGAATGTGTCTACATATATTTCGGGGGAATATTTTGCGGGCGTCCGGTGTAGACTGCGGACATGAGCGTCAAAGGCGACGTCGTGACCGTCCACGCGAACACCTGCACCCCCGCGGACGACGCGTTGGCGGAGCAGTGGCACCGGCTGATGCGCGACTACGCGCGCATGACCTGCGCGCTGGACCGCGCGCTGGGGGCACACGAGCTGACCTCGTCGGAGTTCGAGGTCCTCGAGCAGCTGGTCCGCGCCCGCGCAGCCGATGGCGGCAAGGTCCGCATGTCGGATCTGGCCGAGCACGTGCACCTGTCGCAGTCCGCACTGTCCCGGCTGGTCGCGCGCCTGGAGAAGGACGGGCTGGCCGTGCGCAGCATGTGCGAGAGCGACCGGCGGTCCGTCTTCACCACGATCACCGACAGCGGCCGCGAGCGCTACGACGCGGCTCGGCCGACGCAGCGCGCCGTGCTGCGCGCCGAGTCGGCCGAGTGCGAGATGCGCGAGTACCTGTGCGGCGACGAGGCCTGATCAGCCGGCCAGTGCGGCGACCGCCCGATCGATGAGGTCCGCGATCTCCCGCGGGTGCGAGGCCAGGGAGGCGTGACTCGCCTCGAGCTCGATCACCTCACGCGCTCCCATGCGCTCGGCCATGCGGCGCTCGTTGTCCGGGTGGATCATCCGGTCCTGCGTGGACACCTGATACCAACTGGGCCGGTGCCGCCAGGCCGGATCCGTGACGGCGTCACCGAAGGTCGACCCCAGCGGCGCCTTCTGGGTCACGGCCATCACCAACGCGGCGTCCTCGTCGAGATCCTGGGCGAAGCTGTCGCGGAACCGGTCCTGCGCGATCCACAGGTAGCCGTCGGAGTCGGGTGCGATCGCGTCGAACGCCGCGGGCGGATGCTGCTCGGTGATCGCGCCGGGGCTCTCGCCCGCGTCGGGGGCGAACGCGGCGATGTACACCAGCCCCACGACATCGGGATGGTTCCCGGCCTCGGTGATCACCGCGCCGCCGTAGGAGTGTCCGACGAGCAGGACGGGCCCCCGCACCTGGGCCACCATCCGCCGAGTGCGCTCCGCATCGTCGGCGAGTGAGGTGAGCGGGTTCTCCACCGCTCGCAGCTCGGGGTAGCCGCGCCGCCGCAACTCGACGATGAGCTCACCCCAGTGGGCCGCACCGCCCCAGAATCCGTGGACCAGGACGATCGTGGGCTTCTCCGTCATCGCTCGTGACCTTTCGTGTGCTGTGACCTATCCTTGCCCTGTCCACGCTAGAAGGATGCGGAGTCAATTCCCATGCCTGATTCACCCTCTTTCTTTGCCGATCGTCCCGATGATCCGCCGGACGCGCTGAGCGTGCTCCTGCGCGCGGTGCGTCTGCGCGGCGGTCGCGTCCGGCGCGGGAGCGCGACCGTACCGGTCGTGCTGCGCGTCGCGGACCGCCGGGTCGCGCATCTCGCCGTCTCCCCCGGCATGGCGGTGCACGTCGGCGGTACGACGGTGCCGCTCGCCCCGTCCGACATGGCCCTCCTGCCGCGCGGCGACGAGCACGTACTGTCCGGGCCGGCAGGCGCCGAATGGGTGACCGGCGAGTTCACGGCGGACCATGCCGTCGCCGACGCCGTGCTCGCCGTGCTCCCGCCCGTCATCCACTGCGCCGGCGCCGCACCGGACGCGCAGTGGCTGCGCACCAGCCTGGAACTGTTGCTCCGCGAGACCGATTCACCGAGCCCGGGGAGCGATGTGATGGCGGCGCGGATCCTCGACCTGCTGTTCATCCACGCCCTGCGCCGATGGGCGGCCGAGGCCGAAGCCGCACCCGGATGGCTCACCGCGGCGATGGATCCGAGGCTCGGTCCCGTGCTCACGGCGGTGCACGATCATCCCGAACACCCCTGGAGCATCGACGAACTCGCGCGCGTCGCCGCGCTGTCCCGGTCCGCGTTGGCGGCGCGGTTCACCCGCTTGCTCGGCGTGCCGCCGGCGGCGTACGTCACCGCGCAGCGGCTCGATCGAGCGGCGGAGCTACTGCGCGACACCGATTCTCCGGTGGGCGAGATCGGAGCCGCCGTCGGTTACGCCTCCGAGGCCGGGTTCAGCCGCGCCTTCCACCGACGCTTCGGGGCGCCACCGCTGCGCTGGCGCGGCACCGTCGGGTAGGCGGCGCCGCCACACGACCGGCCCCGCGTCGACCGAAGCGCGGCTACTCCGAGGCCTCGGCGACCTTCGGCTTCGGGATCATCAGGGCGATGACGCCGGCCAGCAGCGCAGCGACCGCGGCGACCACGAAGATCGTCTCGAACGCGCCCTGCGTGGGGATGACGTGCCCGGCCATCGTCACCGACTTCGACGAGATGATCGCGGCGGCGACCGCGGAGCAGATCGTGGTGCCCAGCGAGCGCATCAACGCGTTCAGGCCGATCGCGGCGCCCGTCTCGCTCTGCGGGACCGAGGTCATGATGATCGTCGGCATGGCGGCGTAGGCGATCGCGACGCCGACGGTGCCGACGATCGACGCGAGCGAGAGCTTCCAGGCCGCGTCCATGAGGAAGAAGGCGAGCACGTAGCCGCCGGCCACGACGAAGGCGCCGATCGCAAGGGTGACCGCGGGACCGACCTTCTTGATGAGGATGCTCGACACGGGCGCGAAGATCATCATCATCATGATGCCACCGGGCATCATCCAGAGGCCCGCCTCGAGCATGCTCTTGCCGAGCCCGAAGCCGGTGGCCGTGGGGAACTCCATGATCTGCGGCACGCACAGCATCATCGCCATCATGCCGAAGCCGATGGTCACGGTCGCGATGTTGGTGATCAGCACGCGCGGCCGCGCGGACGTACGCAGGTCGACGAGCGGATCCGCGTGGCGCAGTTCGAAGAATCCCCACGCGACGAGCACGGCGAGACCGCCGATCAGCAGCCCGAGGGTCGAGCCCGAGGTCCAGCCCCAGTCGTTGCCCTTGGTGACGGCCACGAGGGTGGCGACGAGGCCGACGGCCAGACCGATCGAGCCGATGACGTCGATGCGCCCACCGACGCCGGGGGCACCGTCGGGCAGGACGAACAGGACGGCGGCGAGGATGAGCCCGGCGAGCACCGTCGAGACCCAGAACAGCATGTGCCAGTCGTAGGTCTGCGCGATCCACGCGGACAGCGGGAGGCCGATGGCGCCGCCGACGCCGAGGGTCGCGCTCATCGCGGCGACCGCGGTCGCGGTCATCGACGGCGGCGTGACCTCACGCATCATCGAGATGCCGACGGGGATGAAGGCCATCGCCAGGCCCTGCAGCACGCGGCCGACGAGCATGAGCACGAGCCCGGTGGACAGCGCCGCGGCGAGCGAGCCGGCGACGAGCAGTACGGCACTGAGCACCAGCACACGGCGCTTGCCGATCATGTCGGCGAGGCGTCCGCCGATCGGCATGGCGACGGCGGCCGCGAGCAGCGTGGCCGTGATGACCCACGAGGCATTGGCCGACGAGGTGTTGAGCAGCTGCGGCAGCTCGGGCTGGATCGGGATCACCAGCGACTGCATGAGCGCGGCGACCATGCCGCCGAAGCACAGGATGACGACGGTCACCAAGGGATGATTCCGGCGCGAGGCGCCGGGTGCGAGCGCACCGGAATCGCCCGGCGCAGTAACGGTGCTGGTCACGAGGACCGCCTCTCTGAAGACTGAACGAATGTGTGTAACATACATATCGTTGAACACTGCAACTGTATGCCCCGTGAGCATGCGGTGCAACACGGACATTCCGCCGTGCTGACAGAATCAGCGCACCGGTGCAGACCCGAGGGAGGACCCATGGACGACGCGGCCCGCAGGCTCGAGCGCGAGATCAACGCGCTCGGCCAGCACATGCGCGCGCGACCGCGGTCGATGGAACTGCACCTGGACCGCTCCGCCTACCACGTGCTGCTCCTCCTCGACTACACCGGCCCGCGCACCCTCAAGGAGATCGCCACCGAGCTCGAGCTCGAGCAGTCGACCGTGAACCGCCAGGTCAACAAGGCCATCGAGCACGGGCTGCTCGAGGCCGACGGCGCCGTCTCCGGTCCGAAACGCATCCGCCCGACGGCGGCGGGGCAGGCCGCGTACCTGCGCGACCGGGAGATCAAGCTGCGCGGAATCGGCGAGATCCTCGGCGACCTCGACGAGGCCGACCGCGAGGCCCTCATCGGCGGGCTGACCGCCCTGAACGCGGCGCTGGCGGCGCGCGCTACAGCTTCGTCCGGGTGACCGACAGCCCCGGATCGGTCGCGGCGCCGAGGTCGGTGGGCGTCGGGTCCGCGTCGATGACGTGTGCGCCGAGGGTCGCGATCATCACGCCGTTATCGGTGCACAATCGCGGCCTCGGGACGCGCAGCTCGATTCCCGCTGCGTCGCACCGCTCCTGAGCCAGCGACCGGATGCGGGAGTTCGCGGTGGCGCCGCCGCCCAGCACCATCGTATCCACGCCCGTGTCCTGCACCGCGCGGATCGCCTTGAAGGTCAACACGTCCGCGACCGCTTCTTGGAAGGAGGCGGCGATGTCCGACACGTTCAGCGCGCGGCCGGCGGCGTTCTCCGCCTCGACGTGCCGCGCGACGGCCGTCTTGAGCCCGCTGAACGAGAAGTCGTACCGCGCGTCCTGCTGCCGGGTCATGGCGCGCGGGAAACGGATGGCCTTCGGATCACCCTGGCGTGCGAGCTCGTCGATGACGGGCCCGCCCGGGTAGCCGAGCCCCAACAGCCGCGCGACCTTGTCGAAGGCCTCCCCCGCGGCATCGTCGACGGTGGTCCCCAGCTCGGCGATCGGGGCACCCAGGTCGGTAACGTGCAGGAGGTGGGTGTGGCCGCCCGACACGAGCAGCGCCACGCACGGCGGCATCGGGCCGTGTTCGAGGGTGTCGACGGCCACGTGCCCGCCGAGGTGGTTGAGGCCGTAGAAGGGGATGTCCCACGCCGCCGCATAGGCTTTCGCGGCGGCGACGCCCACGAGCAGCGCGCCGGCGAGGCCGGGGCCGATCGTGACGGCGAGGGCGTCCGGACGGTCGATGTTCGCGGCGGCCAGGGCACGGCGCATCGTCGGGACGACCGCCTCGAGGTGGGCGCGGGAAGCGACCTCGGGCACCACTCCCCCGTACCGGGCGTGCTCGTCCTGCGAGGATGCGACCTCGTCGGCGAGCAGTCGCGCCGTCTTCGACTCCGGATCCCAGTCGACGATGCCGACGCCCGTCTCGTCGCACGAGCTCTCGATGCCCATGACGATCATCGCTGTTCCTGCGCTTCCCGCTTCATCGTGTACGCATCCGCCCCGGAGGGACGGTAGTAGTTCTTCCGCACCCCGACGGTGACGAATCCGTTGCGCTCGTACAGGGTCCGGGCCGGATCGTTGTCGGTGCGAACCTCCAGGAAGACCGCGCCGCCGTGCCGGTCGGCCTCGTCGAGCAGGGTGCACAGCAGCGCGTAGCCCACCCCGCGCCCCTGGTACGCCGGGTCGACGCCGATGGTGAGGACCTCGGACTCCGGGAAGAAACTGTTGCCCAGCAGCCCGATCCCGGCGTAGCCGACCAGACGCCCGTCGTCCCGCGCGGCGAACAACCGGGTGTGCCGCTCGGGCACGAACGCCGAAGCGGGCCACGGGCTGTCGCCGTCGAACAGGATCGTCTCCAGTTCGGCGCACCGCTCGGCCTCGTCGGGACGCAGGGACCCGATCGCGATGTCAGGCACGCGCTGCCGTTTCGACGGCGTCGGGGCGACGCAGGTACAGCGGCACGAGGGCCTGCGGATCGGTACCGAACAGGGCCTCCGCGACGGCGACGAGGCTCGCCGGGTCGGGCGATCCCTCGACGATGCGGGCCCCGTCGGTGTTCAGCTCGGCGGGCTTGACGACCCCGGGACCCTCGACGCGGGCACCGTCGGAGTACCGGGCCCAGTAGACCTCTTTGCGGCGAGCGTCGGTCACGACGACCACGTCGCCCTCCTCGCCGTGCGCTATCGCGTCGAGGCTGCAGACACCGTGCACCGGGATGCCGAGGGCATCGCCGAACGCGGCGCCGGTGGCCATGCCCACGCGCAGGCCGGTGAACGGGCCGGGACCGCAGCCCACGACGACCGCGCCCAGGTCCTCCCGGCGGAGCCCCGCCTCCGCCAGACATTCGAGCAGGTACGGCACGAGGACCTCGGCGTGGCCGCGGGCGTGCACGCGATCGCGGCGGGCGAGGACGATGCCGGAATCGGTGTCGACGATGCCCACCGTGAGCGCCGGCGTGGCGGTGTCCAGGGCGAGCACGTGCATACCTGCAGGTTACCGCCTCGATGGCGTCGGACTCGAATCAGCGGGCGCAGGATCGGGCGTACCGCCGCGCCCCGCGGGCAGCATCATCGACCGGACGAACTGCGCGATCACGGCGCGGATCTCGGCCAGCGCGGAGTCCGGCTCGTCGGCGCGGGTGATGTACAGCGCGGATTCGTCGAGCATGCCGAGGATCACGTGGGCGAGAGGACGCGTGGGTTGCGGCGCCATGTGCCCCTTCCCGATCGCGTCCGCGACGAGCGCCTCGATCACCGCGAGCCCGTACTTCTCACCGCGGGCGCGCCAGCCGTCCCACCCCAGCACGGCGGGCGCGTCGATCATCGTGATCCGCGTGATGCCGGGCGCCGCGATCGCCGCCATGTAGGTGTCGACCGCGAGCAGCATCGTCTCGACGGGATCCAGGTCGCCCGCCTCGAGGACCGCCCGCGCCGCCCCGCCGATCGTCTCCTCCTCCACCGCGTCGAAGACGGCCTCGAACAGTCCGCGCTTGTCGCCGAACTGGTGGTACAGCGCGCCGCGGGTCACGCCGGCACCGTCGACGATCGCCTGCGTACCCACGCCCGCGTAACCGTGCTCGGCGAACAGGTCGCGCGCGGCGGTGATCAGCGCGGCCCGGGTCGCGGCCGTCCGTTCGGCCTGCGTCCGGCGACCGGCCGGTTCCCCACCATTGACTTCCATACAGAGTGCACGTAACTTTCACACCGAGTGTTCGCAACTACGCTCAGACCTTAGCCGGACTTTCCGAAGGGTGTGCCATGCGGTGGTTCTACCTGGTCATGATGGTCGTCGGCACCGTGGTGCCGTGGGTCTTCTTCGGCGGATTCTTCGCCGCCGAGGGCCTCGACCTCCCCTTGTTCGTGACGAGCCTGTTCCGGGGCGGCGCTGCGGCCGGCTTCACCGCCGACGTCCTGCTCTCGATCGTCGTGTTCCTCGTGTGGTCGTCGACCGACGCACAGCGGGTCGGCGTCCGCCGCTGGTGGCTCGTGGTCCCGGCGACGTGCCTCGTCGGGTTGTCCCTGTCGCTGCCGCTGTACCTCTACCTGCGGGAGACCCGCGCCGGTCAGGGACTCGCCGGGCGCGCCTCTGCGGCACCGTCGGGGGTGGCGGCATGAGCCTCGCCTCGCTCCCGTCCGGCACCGTCGACTTCCAGGTGTACGGCCCCGAGACCACCGATCGACCGCCCGTCCTGTTCGTGCACGGCGTGCTCGTCGACATGCAGTTGTGGGACCGGGTGGCGGGCTCCCTCGGCGCAGCGGGGCACCGCTGCTGGTCGGCGACCTGGCCACTGGGCTCGCACCGGATCGCCTGCCCGGACGCCGTCACCGACGGTCCGCGCGGGGTCGCCCGGATGGTCGCCGACTTCATCGAGGACCGGGGCATCGAGGGCTGCACGCTGGTCGGCAACGACACGGGCGGCGCGATCTGCCAGTACCTGCTGCACGAACGTCCCGAGCTCGTCAGCCGGGTGGTGCTCACGGACTGCGACGCCTTCGACGTGTTTCCGCCGCAACCCTTCTCGGCCCTCTTCGCACTGCTCCGCCGCCGCCCGCTGCTGCAGCCGCTGATGGCGACGATGCGGGCTGTCGCCCTCCGGCACTCGCCGCTCGGATTCGGGCTGCTGCTCACCGAACCCGATCCGGAGCTCACGGCGTCATGGGTCCGTCCGGCACAGGTCGCGGCGAAGATCCGCGCGGACCTCGTGGCGCTGCTGCGAGCCATCGATCCGGCCGAGCTGGCCCGGATCACACCGACGATGCGCGACTTCCCCGGCCCCGTCACCCTCGTGTGGGGAACGGCGGACCGGTCCTTCACCCCCGCGCTGGGGCGGCGGCTCGCGGCCGCGTTCGGCGACGACCGGCCGGGCGGCGTCCGCTTCGTCGAGGTCGACGGTGCCCGCACCTTCGTCGCCCTCGACGCCCCGCAGGCCGTCGTGGACGCGATCGTCGACATCGCCGACATCGGCTGAGTCCGAGCCGGTCGAGCTCGACGGATTCCGTGAACCTGTCGGACGTCCGGCGCACTATGAAGGGCATGAGCGAGAACACCGATCCCCTTCCCGACTGGGCGCCGCTCGTCCGCGGCCTGCACGCCCGGTTCCGCACCCGCGACTTCGCCGCCGGCCTCGAGTTGGTCACGGCCTTCGCCGCCGAGGCGGAGGCCGCCAATCACCACACCGACCTCACCTTGCGGTACGGCACCGTCGACGTGCTGCTGTACAGCCACGACGCGGGCGGCGTCACCGATCGCGATCATCGGCTCGCCGCACGATTCTCGGAGATCGCCCGCGATCGCTCGATCAGCGCGAGCCCCGGGGAGCTGTCGGTGGTCGAGCTCTGCCTCGACACCGCGGACGCCGCCGAGATCGCACCGTTCTGGTCGGCGCTCCTGGGCGCCGAGATCCAGGACGACGACGGCGATCTCGAGGTCCGCGCCCACGGCGCGGACGCGGTGCTGTGGTTCCAACGCACCGAGCCGCACGACGTACCGCGCCAGCGCTTCCACCTCGACGTGTGGGTCGACCCCCGCGAGGCCCGCGACCGCATCGACGCCGCGCTCGCGGCGGGTGGCCGGCTGGTGTCCGACGAACGCGCACCGTCGTTCTGGGTGCTCGCCGACACCCAGGGCAACCACGCCTGCATCTGCACCGTGGCGGGGCGTTAGACCCCGTCGCCGGTCGCGACGCAGCGAGCCGGATGACACCCGTCGAACGCGACAGGATGCTGAATTTCGACGCGGAACTCTACGACGAGGAGACGGGGCTGCCGACATGATCGTCGACACCTCCGCGGTCATCGCGATGTTGGCGAACGAGCCGGACGCCCATCACCATGCGCTGGCCGTCGCACTACAGCCAGCTCGAATGTCCGCAGGCAACTACCTCGAAGCAGGGGGAATAGTCGCGGACTCGATTCTCGATCCG
Source organism: Tsukamurella pseudospumae (assembly GCF_001575195.1). NCBI lineage: Bacteria > Bacillati > Actinomycetota > Actinomycetes > Mycobacteriales > Tsukamurellaceae > Tsukamurella > Tsukamurella pseudospumae. Next base: position 238,054 of record NZ_LSRF01000057.1, on the reverse strand, counting down.
GTCGTCGCACGACGCCTTGACGAGGTTCTCGCCGAGTCCGACATCGAGATCGAACCGGTTACCCGGCTCCACGCGACCCTCTCCCGCCAGGCCTACCGCGACTTCGGGCGTGGCAGCGGCCACCCCGCAAATCTCAACTTCGGCGACTGCTTCGCCCACGCGCTCGCCGTCGACTCCGGCTAACCCCTGCTCTGGAAGGGGGACGACTTCGGCCGCACGGGCATCGCGTCGGCGCTGCCCGACGAGAGCTAGGCCCCGTCGACCCATTCCCAGGTCACGGTGCGGACGTCGGTGCCCTCTGCCCGGCGCAGCCGGACCATGAGGTGCCGGTCCGCGAGGCGCTCCGCCACGCCCTCGCCCCACTCCACCACGACGACGCAGTCCTCGAGGTCGGTGTCGAGGTCGAGCGCGTCCAGTTCGTCGAGCCCGCCGAGGCGATAGGCGTCCACGTGGACCAGGCCGGGGCCGCCGGTCTCCCCGGGACGGTGCTCGCGGGCGATGATGAACGTGGGCGAGGAGACGCGACCGACGACGCCCAGGCCGGCGGCGATCCCGCGGGTCAGCGCCGTCTTGCCGGCCCCGAGCGGACCGTCGAGGATGACGAGGTCACCGGCGGCGAGCTCCCCCGCCAGTTCCCGGCCGAGCGCCTCGGTGTCCTCGACCTCGGGCAGCACCCGCTCGAAGGAACTCACGATCCACTCACCCGCGCAACCAGTTCCGCGATCGCGCGCGCGACCCGCGGAGCGGATTCGAGGATCAGCATGTGCCCGGTGTCGGCGAGCACGACGAGCTCGCAGTCCAGTTCCTCGGCGAGCGCCTTCGATTTGCGCAACGGCGTCATCCAGTCGTGGTCGCCGCACACCACGGAGGTCTCGATCCGGCGCAGCACGGGCACGGCGCCGCGCTCGTCGTACTCCTCCAGCGCCGGCATGAATCCCGCGTACGTACCGAGCGGCGCGGACAGGCTCATCGTCGACGAGAAGTCCGTCATCGTCGCGCTCCGGTCGCCCGGGGCGTAGGCCCCCGCCGTGACGAAGGGGGTCGCGATGGGCTTGATCGCCTCGCGCCCCCGGCCGACCACGGTGGGCAGGAAACGGATCGCGGCGCGGACCACATCCAGCACGGGATTGCGCAGCGCCGCGGCCAGTCCCACGTCGGTGAGCGCGTGCGACGCGGTGCCCAGCAGGGACGCGCCCACCACCCTCGACCCGATCAACTCGGGATGCCCGGTGGCCAGCGCGCAGATCGCCATGCCACCCATGGAGTGTCCGGCGAGCACGACCGGGCCCTCGGGGACGAGAGTCCTGATGACGGTGGCGATGTCGTCGCCCAACAGCCCGACGGTGCTCTGCTCGGGCGTGCAGGACCCGGAGTCGCCGTGGCCGCGGCAGTCGGGGAAGACCATGCGGACGTCGTCACCCCAGCGGGACTGGAGTTCGTTGCGCACCAACACCCACGACCCGGTGCGGAGCGTGAAGCCGTGCACGAACACCACCGTCATCGACGCGGTCCGCGGGCCGACCTCCCGAACGTGCAACGGCACACCGTCGGAGCTCATGACGATCGACTCCCGATCCGACCGGAACACGAGATCGTCGGGCGCGATCGGATCCTCGCCGCCACCGCGCACGCCGAGTGCCCGTGCAGCGGCGGCGATCCCGGTGAGGGCGGCCACCGCGACGCCCGTGCTCAGGCCCGCGAGCAGCGCGGGACCGGGCAGGTGGATGCGCTCGGGGATGTGTACTCGCCCGCGGCCGTCGTCGTTCACAGCTCCCCCGTGTACGTCCGGACGGCGCGCCCACGCACGCCGGTGAGGACCTCGTAGTCGATGGTGCCCAGCTTCTCCGCCCAATCGGCGGCGCGGTCGGCGCCCGGCGCGTCACCGAACAGCACCGCCGTATCGCCCTCGGCGACCCCGCCACCGTCGGGACCGAGGTCGATCACGCACTGGTCCATGCAGACCCGGCCCACCTGCGGGAAGCGGCGGCCGCCGATCGCGACCTCGATGCGGCCGCTCAGCGGTCGCCACACGCCGTCGGCGTAGCCCGCCGGGATCAGGCCGACCACCGTGTCGTGCGGCGCGATCCAGCTGTGGCCGTAGCTGACCCCTTCCCCGGCGCGGATCCGCTTGATCAGGATCACCGGCGCGGCGAAGGTCATGACCGGCCGCAGACCGAAGTCCCTGCCGGGCACCGGGATCCCGCCGTACAGCGCGATGCCGGGGCGGACCAGGTCGAAGTGGAGGTCGGGACGGGTGAGGGCGGCCGCGGAGTTCGCGGCGTGCACCAGGTCGGGCGTCAGGCCGTGGGCGCGGGCATCGGCGACGATGGCCGCCAGCGCGTCGCGCTGCACGTCCAGGAAGGGATGCTCGGGTTCGTCGCCGTGCGCGAGGTGCGTGAACACGCCCTGCAGCCGGACGCGCCCCGCGCGCTCCGCGTCGACGAGGGCGTCCCGGGTGGCAGCCCACTCGGCCGGGGCGACGCCGTTGCGGTTCAGGCCCGTATCGACCTTGACGTGCACCATCGCCGGGCGGCCCACCGCGCGCGCGGCCTCGACCACCTTCGCCAGCTGCCGCGGCGAGCTCACCCCCAGCCGCACGTCGGCGTCGATCGCGCGCTCGTAGCCGCTGGTGCTGAGCCAGCTGAGCAGCGGCACCGTGACGCCGCCCTCGCGCAGTGCCACGGCCTCGTCGATGGTGGTCACGCCCAGCTCCGCGGCCCCGCCCGCGAGTGCCGCCCGCGCCACGGGCAGCGCGCCGTGACCGTAGGCGTCGGCCTTGAGCACGGCCATGAGCGCCGCTCCCGGCGCGTACGCGGCGACGGTCCGCGTGTTGTGCGCGAGCGCGCCCAGGTCGATCTGTGCGGTGAGTCCGTCCAGCCCGGACGCCGGGATCTGTGTGTTCATGGCGTCGTCAGCCTAGCGGCGCAGAAGTTCGCACAGCACGTCCGGCACGGCGGCGCTGATGGCGGACGCGTGGGTGGGGGCCCCGTCGGCGGCGCGGGCGGCGGCGAGGCCGTGCACCCGCGCTGCGCAGGCGGCCGCATCGAGCGGCCCGAGGCCGGACGCGAGGAGCTTGCCGATGATCCCCGTGAGCACGTCACCGGAGCCGGGCGTCGCGGCCCAGGACGACCCCGCGGTATCGACGACGACCCGGCCGTCGGGGCCCGCGACCACGGTGACGTGCCCCTTGAGCAGCACCGTCGCATCGAACTCCCGGGCCGCCTCGCGCGCCGCCGCGACCCGGTCGTTGCCGACCGGGCCGGCGAGCCGCGCGAACTCCCCCGCGTGCGGGGTGAGCACCGTCGGCGCGGTCCGGCCCGCGAGCAGCCCCGGATGCTCCGCGAGCAGGGTCAGGGCGTCGGCGTCGAGCACCGTCGGGAGGTCCAGGTCCAGGCCCCGGGCCAGACGGTCCGCCGCGGCACCGTCGACGCCCATCCCCGGACCGACCGCCCAGGCCTGCACCCGCCCGGCGGTGGCGAGGTCGTCGCTCGCGACCGCCTCGGGCCAGGCGGCGAGCACCGCATCCCGCGCAGTGCCCGCGTACCGGACCATGCCGGACGTGGCGCGGATCGCCGATCCCGTCGCGAGCACCGCGGCGCCCGGGTACGTCGCGCCGCCGGCGACGACGCCGAGCACGCCGAGGCTGTACTTGTCGTCGGCGGCGCCCGGCACCGGCCAGAGCGCGGCGACATCGGCATCGTCGAGGGACCGCAGGTCACCCGGGCCGAGGCTCAGGCCGATGTCGATCGACTCGACCCGACCGCACCGCGCCGGCGCCAGCGCGTGCACGGGCTTGAGCGCACCGAAGGCGACGGTGACGGCCGCCGTGACGGCCGGGCCGTGGACGATCCCGGTGCGCACGTCCACGCCGGACGGCGTGTCCGCCGCGACGATCGGGGCCTCGATCGCGTCCACGATCCGCGCGGCGTCCGGCCGGAGCGACCCGCGGCCGCTGATCCCGACGATGCCGTCGACCACCAGGTCCGGACGGTCCGGCGCCGTCGCGACGCGGCCACCGGCACGTCGGAAAGCGGCCAGCCCGGCGGGGTGCGCACGGTCCGGCGCGAGCAGGACGGCCTCGACGGCGACGCTGCGTCGCCGCAGGTAGGCGCCCGCGAACAGGGCGTCACCGCCGTTGTCGCCGGAGCCGACGAGCAGGGTCACCCGCCGGCCCGCGACACCGCCGGTGCGGGCCGCGAGCTCGGCCGCGCAGACCCGCGCCAGGCCGTACGCGGCGCGCCGCATCAGCGCACCGTCGGGCAGCGAGGCGAGCAGGGGCGCCTCCGCGGCCCGGACCGCGTCGGGAAGGTGATAGTGCCGCACGCCGCCACGGTACGGCAGATCGACTAACGTGAGGGCCGTGACGGATCCGAACAAGCTGGTGAAGCAGTTGCAGCGCCGCGGCCCCCACCGCGTGCTCAAGGGCGACCTCGGCGTGGCGGGCCTCCCCGGCGTGATCTACACGCCCGAGAGCGGCTCGAACCTCCCGGCGGTGGCGTTCGCGCACGACTGGGTGACGCCGGCGAAGCGGTACCGCAAGACGCTCGAGCACCTGGCCTCCTGGGGCATCGTGGTCGCGGCCCCCGACACCGAGCGCGGCGTGCTCGGCGCCGACGGACGGCTCGCGCTGGACCTGGGCACCGCGCTCGACGTGATCACCGAGGTGCGCCTGGGCACCGGCGACATCACGGTGAACCGCACCAAGCGGGGCGTCGTGGGCCACGGCTGGGGCACCGGTGCCGCGCTCATCGCCGCCGCCGCGGACAACCGCGTCGAGTCGGTGGCAGCCCTGTTCCCGGCCCCCACCTCGCCGCAGGCGGAGAAGGCCGCGGTCGGCACGAGCGCGAGCGCGCTGATCCTGGCCTCCGCCGGCGACGAGCATTCGATGACCTCCAACGCCGGCGTGCTGTCCCTGCGCTACGCGGGCCCGACGGAGCTGCGCATCGTCCCCGATGCGCAGGCCGGCGGCCTCGCCGAGGGCATCTCGCTGCGCGGAGCGCTGGGCGCGGGCGGGTCCGACAAGGCGACCCAACGGATCGTGCGCGCCCTGCTCACGGGGTTCCTGCTCGGCGGCCTCGCCGAGGTCAAGGAGTTCCAGGCGTTCGCCGAGCCCGGCGCGGACCTCGGCGACACCTCGTTCGTGTGGGACCCCGACGCGGAGCCCACCAAGCCCAGTGCCATGCAGCAGCTGCGCAGCCTGGTCTGAGGATCAGCCGCCGCTGAGCCAGGACGCGGGCCGGTCCGTCCGGGCGACCACCGCGATCGGTTCGGTGATCACCGCCGGTTCCGGCGCGACGCCCACGGCCCGCATCAGGTCCGACAACACGGTCTCGCGCGCCGCGATCCGCTGCGCGCGGGCATGGTCCTCGGCGTTCCACGCGGGTGTGCTCACGACGGCCTCCTAGGGGACGGTGACGGCGAATTCGGCTCCGCTGCCCTGCTGTTCGGCCGGTGGGCAGGGCTCTTCGGCGGCGCCCGACTGTGCGGGGTCCGGCCGCGCGGGATCCGGCTGTGCGGTGATCTTCGGATTCACCGGGGCAGGAGCGGGACTCGGTGTCGGCGACGCGGTCGCTCCCGTGCCGGCGCCCTCCCCGGTGCCGGTTCCGGCGCTCGGCGCAGCATTCGGGTTGGACGGTGCGCCGCCGTCCGTCGCGCCGGTGGGCGGAGCGGACGGCGTTCCGGCGGGAGTCGCCGCGGGGTTCGGTGTCGGTGTCGCGGAGGGCTTCTCGGCCGTACCCGGCTTGTCGGCAGTCGACTCGCCGGCGCCGGCCCTGGCCGCGGTCCCATCCCCGAGCGGCGTCAGCGTGCCATCCTCTCCGACCTTCAGCGTGATCCTCTGCTCGGTGCCGTCCGGGCGCCTGGCAGTGATCTCGACGGTCTTGCCGTCCGGACTCAGGGTGGCGGTCACGGTGCGGCCCAGCGCATCCGTGCCGATCGCCTTCGCGCCGCCCTTCTCATCGGTGCCCTTGCCGGCCTTGTCCTCGTCCTGCCCCTTGCCGCCGGTCTTGTCGTTCGAGGCACCGTCGGCCTTGTCGAGGCCCAGCTTCTCGGTCAGCGTGGGCAGGAGCTTCGACAGCCAGGAGGGCATGCCCGTGTCGCCGGCCGACGGCGTGCCGCCGCTCGGCGTCGCACTCGACGGCGTGGTGGCGGACGGCGTTCCCGCGCCGCTCGTCGTCGGGTTCGAGGGGCTGCCGGACGACGGGGTCGCCTTCGAGGCGGTCGGCGTCGCGGTCGTGGGCGAGCTCGTGGTCGGGCCGGCCGACGACGGAGCCGCCGAGGAGGGCGATGTGGACGTCGGGGATGCGGTGGTCGGGCTCGAGCTCGACGGGGCGCCTCCCCCTCCCCCTCCGCCACCGCCTCCGGTGCCGGTGCCGGTGCCGGTCACCGGGGCCGGAGTGGTGGGCGAGCCCGGCGTCGGGGTGGACGTCGCGGAGATCGCGGTGAAGACCGGCGCGGGGAAGGCCGAGGAGTCGGCCCCTTTCGCCGCCGCCGGGACCGCGGCGTACGCCGCCCGGATGGACGTGCCCGCCGTGTCGTTGATCGCGTAGAACCTGGTCAGGTCCGCCTGCAGCTGCTGCTCGAAGGCGGCGACGACGGCGCGGTCCAGGTCGTTCGTTCCGCCGGGCACGATCTCGCGGCCCAGCACTCCCCGGGTGAGCGCGGCCGTGTCGACGGACGATACCGAGAACTCGGTGAGCGCTTTGATCTTGGTCGCGACCGCGGCGACCACGGCGCCCGGGATCGCCTCCGCGGCCTTCGCGGTGGCCTCGATCAGCGCGGCCGCGCTCGTGCTGCGGGTGTTCTGCGCGGCGAGGGTGGTGACCGCGGCTCGGCCCGCGTTGTCGGGCCAGGCCGCGTTCACGGAGTCCTTGGCGGCGCTCTGGTCGGTGATCGCCTGCGCGGCGGCCGTGGCCTGCGCCCGGAGCATCACAGCGTCCCCGCGCAGGGCAGCGAGGTCGATACCGCGCTCGCGGTCGTAGGTCCTGCACACGTCGCGGATCCAGTGCGGCCAGCGCCGGGTGGAGATGCGCCGCGCGATCTCGAGCATCAGCTTGAAGTACTGGAGGGGCTCCGCACCCGCGTCGAGCATCTGGTCGACGGTCTGCTCAGCCACCGGCGCCGGCCCCCGTGACCGCGGTGGCGGCACCGTCGTCCGTGCGGACGTGGGCGCTCGCGGAGTTCGTGAGGCCCGTCCCGCAGGCCGTGGCGCCCGCCTGCCAGGCGGCGGCCACCGTGGCGACCGTCCCCAGCGCCGCCGCGTAGGCCGCGCCGTCGGAGTGGTAGTTCCGCCCGAAATCCCCGGCCTCCGCTGTGAACCCGCGGATCCTGCCGGCGATCGTCCCGAGCGTCTCACCCACCGCCTGGTACCTGCCGCCCGCGGTGCGGACCGCCGCCGCATCGATCTTCGTGCCCATCGCGATCCCCCATCGCCCGCACAACCCCGTCATACATTGGACGCACCAGCAGGCGGATCGGTTCCGCGCGACCCCTCAGATCACGCCGGCCTGTCGCACGGCGTCGAGCAATCCGGAGGGACGCCGATCCACGGGCAGAGGATCCACCTGCGCGAAGCCGCACCCGATCGCGCGGGAGGCACCGTCGGCCTCGTGGCTGTCGCCGACCATGAGGACCCGCTCCGGCGCCAGCGCCAGCGCCTCGGCGGCGATCCGGAAGACCTCGAGGTCGGGCTTGGCGTGCCCCGCCTCGAAGGAGAGGACGAACTCGTCGACGAGGCCGTCGATCCCCTCCCGCTCGAAGGCCGGGCGGATGTCGTAGCCGATGTTGGACAGCACGCCCACCCGGAGGCCGGCGTCCCGGACCGCGCGCAGGACATCGGCGGTGTCGGGGTAGATCGTCCAGTTCAGCGGGTTCGAGAACTCGCCGTAGAGGCGCTCGCGATCGGCCTCGTCGGCGACACCGGAGTGCTCGAGCACGTGCAGGTAGGCGCCCCGATGGTCCGCGGTCGAGAGGTCGCGGGCGTGCCAGGTGCGCAGCGCCTCGCCCTCCATCGGCACCGGAAGCCCGACGGGGACCGTCATCCGGTGCAGGAGCTCGCGCTGGGCGGCGTCGTCGAGCGGGCGCCCGTCGGCGGCGGCGAGGCCCGCGAACCACTGCGGGTCCGGCTCCAGCCGGAACAGGGTTCCCGAGAAGTCGAACAGCACACCCTCATAACCGGTCATACCCACACGGTACCGGTTATGAAAACGTTTCGACAGGACCCGTCAGGAGATGAGACCGGCGAGACGCTCGGCGGTGCCCCGCGCGACCTCCTCGGTCGGCGCCTCGACCATGACCCTGACCAGCGGCTCCGTGCCCGACGGGCGCAGCAGGATCCGGCCGGCCTCGCCCAGCGCGGCCTCCTCCGCGGCGAGCGCCGCGACCAGGTCCGACGAGGACATCGCCGCGGCCTTGTCGATCACCTTCACGTTCACCAGTACCTGCGGCAGGACGGTGAGCACCGACGCCAGCTCGGCCAGCGACGCACCGGTCTGCGCCATCCGCTCCATGATCTTGAGTCCGGTGAGGACACCGTCGCCCGTGGTGCCGAGCGCCGGAAGCACGACGTGCCCCGACTGCTCCCCACCCAGGGCGTAGCCGCCCGTACGCAGCTCCTCGAGCACGTAGCGGTCGCCCACGGCGGCCGTCCGCAGGGTGATGCCCGCGGCCTTCATCGCCAGGTGCAGGCCGAGGTTGCTCATCACGGTCGCGACCAGCGTGTGGTCGGTGAGCTCGCCGGCCTCGTCCATCGCGATGGCGAGGATCGCCATGATGGCGTCGCCGTCGATGGTCCGGCCGGCGGCGTCGATGGCGAGGCAGCGGTCCGCGTCGCCGTCGTGGCCGAGGCCCAGGTCGGCCTCGTGCGCGAGGACCGCCGCACGCAGGCCCTCCAGGTGCGTCGAGCCGCAGTCCCGATTGATGTTGAGCCCGTCGGGAGCGTCGTGGATGGCGATCACCTCGGCGCCCGCGTCGCGGTAGGCCTTGGCCGCCACCGTCGAGGCTGCGCCGTTGGCCGCGTCGACGACCACCTTCAGTCCGGCGAGCGAGACGTGCACCGCCGACTCGAGGTGCGCGACGTACCGGTCGACGGCGTCGAAGGCGCGCTTGACGCGGCCGATCGCGGCGCCCGTGGGGCGGGGCGGCGCGGGATCGTCGAGGGCCGCCTCGATGGCGTCCTCCTGCGCGTCCTCGAGCTTGTGCCCGCCGCGCGCGAAGAACTTGATGCCGTTGTCGGGCATGGGGTTGTGCGAGGCGGAGATCATCACGCCGAGCGCGGCGTCGTACTCGGCCACCAGGTGCGCGACCGCGGGCGTGGGCAGGACGCCCACGAGCAGGACGTCGACGCCGGCGCTGGTCAGGCCCGCGGAGACCGCCGCGGACAGCATCTCCGACGATGCCCTCGGGTCCCAGCCGACCACGGCGAAGGGCCGCGCTGCGCCCCTTCCGCCATTCGCCGGGTCGCGACGGCCGTTCGGCTCACCTTCAGCCGTGCCCCACCTCTCGTACGGCGCGCCCAGCACCGCCGCCGCGGCCGCGGACAGCCGCAGCGCCAGGTCGGCGGTCAGGTCCTTGTTGGCCAGGCCGCGCACACCGTCGGTCCCGAACAGACGCCCCATGGGTCACCTCACAAGTAGAGAAGAAGGGTGGAAACGAGACCAGGGCAGGCGCCCGCACGGATGCGGGTGCCTGCCCTGGTGAAAGCCTGCAATCAGCGCTTGCTGTACTGCGAAGCCTTGCGGGCCTTCTTCAGGCCGTACTTCTTGCGCTCGACGGCACGCGGGTCACGCGTGAGGAAGCCGGCGCGCTTGAGCGCGGGGCGATCCTCGGGCGAGACCTCGATCAGCGCGCGGGCGATGGCGAGGCGCAGTGCGCCCGCCTGGCCCGACGGGCCGCCACCGGTGAGGTTCGCGGCGATGTCGAAGGACTCGAGGCGCTCGACGGTGACCAGCGGCGACTTCACCAGCTGCTGGTGCAGCTTGTTGGGGAAGTAGTCCTCGATGGTGCGGCCGTTCAGCACGAAGTTGCCGGTGCCGGCGGTCAGGCGCACGCGGACGACGGCCTCCTTGCGGCGGCCGACGGTCTGGATGGGACGCTCGACGACCACGGGGCCACGGGGGGCGCGGGTCTCGGCAGCGGCCTCGGGGGTCTCGGAGGTGTACTCGTTCAGTACGACCTCGGCGTCGCCCTCGACGTTCTCGATGGTCTCGCTCACTGGGCCACCTGCTTGATCTCGTAGGGAACCGGCTGCTGCGCGGTGTGGGGGTGGTTCGGGCCGGCGTAGACCTTCAGCTTGCCGCCGATGGCGTTGCCCAGCTTGTTCTTGGGGATCATCCCCAGAACGGCCTTCTGCACCACGCGCTCCGGGTTCTTGGAGCCGAGCACCTCAGCCATCGTGCGCGAGCTGAGACCGCCCGGGAAGCCCGAGTGGCGGTAGTGCCGCTTGTCGGTGAGCTTGGCGCCCGAGAGGGCGACCTTCTCGGCGTTGATGATGATGACGTAGTCGCCGCCGTCCACGTTGGGGGCGAAGGTCGGCTTGTGCTTGCCGCGCAGCAGGGTTGCAGCTGCGACAGCGAGACGGCCGAGCACCACGTCAGAAGCGTCGATGACGTACCACTGCCGGGTCACGTCACCCGCCTTCGGGGTGTAAGTAGGCACAGGAGATCCTCTGCTCGATGGTTCGGTGCCGGTCCATGCGCGACGAGAGCACCCCCGGCGACCAACGGAGACCCGGGACTCGACTCCGCACAGCCAGGAACTGCGGCGCGGCGTCACACACCAGCGGACCAGAGTACGCGGGTACAAGGGCGCAGGTCAAAACGCCCGACGGTCCGCCGCACCCCCGAACCGGAATCAGGGTGCGGCCCAGGGACGTCCCGGATGTGGCCGAGCACCGTCGGGACATAGATTTCCGACCATGACCTCCCAGACAGTGGAGGCGGCACCGTCGGCGCCCGAGAACGCGCCCGTGCCCGCCTGGACCACCGCCCAGAAGATCGGCTTCCGGCTGCTGTTCACCCTCGGCGGCGGGCTGACCCTGCTCGCCGTGTTCGGCAGCCTGCAGCTGGGAATGATCATGCCCGCGGTGCAGGACCCGTTCGCGCGACTCGGCGCGCTCGTCACGGGCACGGAGGTGCAGCTCCTGGCGCTGCGCGGCGCGGGCGACTCGCTGGGCATCTGGCAGTACCACATCGGCTGGGCGGTGACGGCCGTCGTGATCACGGCGGTGTGGACGCTGCTCGACCGCGGCCGGCGCGACTACCGCGGCCTCGGCGGCCTGCTCTGGCAGGTGGGGCGGATCGCGCTGGCGAGCGGCATGATCTTCTACGGCCTGGGCAAGGCGATCCCCACCCAGATGGCGTTCATGGAGCTGCCGACCTACGCGCTGCAGCCCGCGGGCGACATCAGCCGGATGAACATGCTCTGGGGATTCATGGGCGCGTCCGACGGCTACTCGATCGTGACCGGCCTCGTCGAACTGATCTCGGGACTCCTGTTGCTCTCGCGGCGCACCTGGATTCTGGGAGCCCTCGGCTCGATCATCTCGATGGTTCAGGTGGTGCTGATGGACACCTTCTACAACGTGCCGGTGAAGTTCCTCTGCGTCGAGTTCCTGCTCATCGCGATCACCCTCCTCGCACCCCAGTGGATCAACCTGATCCGCGTCGGATTCGGCCGCGCCGCCGGGCCGATGCCGGCGATCTGGCGTGCCGCGGGCGCCGAGCGGACCTGGCTGCGACGCTGCGGCAAGGCCCTCGCCGTGCTGGCGATCGTCACGATCACCGCCTTCGGCGTGGTGTCGGGCGTGAGCTCCAAGGCCGCGCTCGCCGAGACCCGCAGCGACATCGACGGCGTGTGGCACGCCACCTCGTTCCGGGTCGACGGCGCGGAGGCGACGCTGTCCGCGGACCCGCTGTGGGTCAACGTCGCGATCACCTACCGCGGCCGCGGGATGTGGGAGTCCACCGGCGACGGCTACACGTCGTTCGTCACGCAGGACTCCGCCGCCCGCGCGACCCCCTGGGTCCTCGAGGTCGACGACGCCTCCCTCACGATCAAGCCGCGCGAGTCCGGCCCGGAGACGGTGCTGCGGTACACCCAGCCCGACCGCGACCACCTCACCCTCGCCGGCCGCGTCGACGGCCGGGAGATCACCGCGGCGTTCGAGCGCCGCCCGATGAAACGCGCCTCGGAGGACCTGCGGTTCACCCACCCGATACCCGACGAGGACGCGCCGAGCCTCGATTTCCCCTGACATCCGGTTACATCTGTCACTAGGAGGGACTCGTGAGTGAGCCATACGATTCGGTCATGAGCGCACCGCAGAGCCACGGAACGCAATCGTCGCCCGCCCCGGCCGCACCGCAGCCGTCCGATCCGGGCGCCTCCGATCCGGGCGCCTCCGATCCGGGCGCGCAGTGGTCGGGCGCGCAGAAGCTGGCGTTCCGGTTCCTGTTCGTGATCGGCGGCGGCATCCTGCTGCTGTCGCTCTACGGCAACGTCGGACTGGCGATCATCTGGAAGTTCAGCGGGATCTGGTGGCTGTTCGCCCAGATCGGCAGTTATGTCGCACGCGGGCGGGGCGTGGACATCGTCCTCACCGGCGGCGGCGACAACATGTGGCAGTGGTGCATGCACCTCGGCTGGATCATCGTCGGCATCGTGATCGTGGCGGTATGGACCCTGCTGGACCGGAACCGCGCGGACTACCGCTCGCTGCTGGGACTGCTCGGGGTCCTCGCCCGGTTCTGTCTCGCACTGTCGATGATCATCTACGGCCTCGCCAAGGTGATCCCCACGCAGATGGGTTTCATGGCGCTGCCCTCGCAGCAGTTGCAGCTCACCGGCGACACCAGCCTGTTCACCACACTGTGGGGCTTCATGGGTGCATCCGTCCCGTACATGGTGGCCACGGGCCTGGTCGAGCTCGTCGCCGGCATCCTGCTGCTGTGGCGGCGCACGGCGCTGCTCGGTGCGCTGCTCGCGATCGTGGCGATGGGCCAGGTGTTCCTGCTCAACCTGTTCTACGACGTCCCCGTGAAGATCGTGTCGGGAGAGCTGCTCGTCGTGGCCGTCGCCCTCACGGTGCCGTACCTGCCGAACCTGCTGCGCGTCGTGTTCAATCGCCCCGCGCCGACTCCGGTGACTCCGCTGCCCGTGGCGGGTGCGGGCCGGGCCTGGTCGCGGATCACCGGCGTCGTGCTCAAGTTCGCGGCGGCCGCACTGATGGTCGTCTCGCTGGCCTCCACCGGGGCGATGACGGTCTACGTGATCCACACCCCGCGCTCGGACCTCGACGGGATCTGGCGCACGACCTCGTTCACGATCGACGGCGCGCCGGCCACACTCACGCAACGCGATCCGGCGCCCTGGTCCAACGTGGCGATCACCCTGCGCGGCAGCGAGAGCAACGCCGTGCTCAAGTCCCTGGGCGAGGGCTACGACAGCGTCGTGACCCAGGAACCGTCGGGGAAGACGGTCGCGTGGCAACTCGAGAAGAAGGGCGACGTCCTCGAGATGCGCAAGCACAAGGACGACGCTCCGCTGCTCGTCACGGCGCGGCTCGACGGTGGCCGGTTGCACCTGTCCGCCACCGTCGACGGCAAGCGGATCGAGGGCGTCTACGAGCGCCGGTACATGGAGCGCGATCGCTCGCACTTCCGCCTCGTCCAGCCCGACGGCGACGGCGGTTCCAGCCCCGAACAAGGAGGTTCCTGACATGACCCGACCATTCCGATTCGCGGTCACGGCGCTGCCCGTGCCGCAGCTGGGCGACTGGGCGACCTATGCGCGGTCGATCGAGTCCGACGGCTTCGACGTCCTCGCGCTCCCCGAGAACTACCCGCTCCCGGACGGTTTCACCTCCGCGGCGGTGGCGCTGGGCGCCACGTCGACCCTGGAGGTGGCGAACTACGTGGTCGCCGCGCCGCTGCACGACCCGAAGCACGCGGCGTGGCAGGCGCATTCGCTGGCGACCATCAGCGGCGGGCGGTTCCGGTTCGGCATCGGCACGGGTAGGCCCGACGTGGCCGCCGATGCTGAGGCGCTCGGCGTGCCCTACGGCACGGGGGCGCAGCGCCTGGCCCGGGTCGTCGAGACCCTCGACGCCCTCACCGCGCTCGACGGTGCCGGCCACACCCCGGTGCTCATGGCCGCCGGCGGGCCCAAGGCTCTTGCCGTGGCACGGGATCGGGCCGACACGGTGGCCGTGGCGACGGCCCCCTCCACCTCGGCGGAGCGGCTCGCGGAACTCACCGCGCCGCTGCGGGACCGAGTGGAGCTGGCCTGCTCGATCTTCGCGGTCAACGGCTTCGCCCCCGACTACGTCAGCGCCTTCATCGGCAGCGATCTCGACGCGCTCCGCGCCGTGGACTCCCCCGCGCTGGTCGACGGCTCGGTCGACGAGATCTGCGACACGCTGATCCGCCGTCGCGAGCAGTACGGCTTCTCCCTCATCGCGCTCGGCGGGCACACCCTGGAGGCGATGCGCCCGGTGGTCTCGCGCCTGGCCGGCACGTGACCCGCCGACGGTGCCCGTCCCCGACCGTCCAGGCGTTCCCGGCCCGCGCGGCGCATGATGGAGGCATGCGCCCCGAACTGAGATCCGTCCCCGGTACCGCCCCGACCGGGGTGGTGTTCGCCGATCCGCACGTGACCCCCGACGGCACGACCGTGATCGAGGTGTCGCGGGTGCGCCGCCGACGCAGCGGCGAGTTGCGCACCTCCGCGCTCGGCGTCTACGCGATCCGGGACGGCAAGGCCGTCTGGTCGCCCGCCGTCGACGCGGATCGGATCGCCCTCATCGGCGTGGCCACCGGCTTCGTCGCCGCGACCCTGGCCACCCTCGCCGTGCTGCGGCAGCCGCCGTGGCCGGTGTTGACCGGGACGATCACCAGGGCGCTCGACCGCTGAGCTACGCCACGGATTCGCCGTCGTCCCACGTCCCTGCGGGCAACAGCTCCGAAGGCACGACCTCAGCGAACCGCAGAGTGAGCGCACGCACCTCGTCGGTGCTCGTCCCGGCGCCGTTGCAGCAGCCGCGGTTCACCAGGACCTCATGCCGCAGAGGCAGGTGTTACGCGGACTTCCGCGAGAAGGGCGTTGAGTTCGCGGTCATCCACTGCGCGGACAGCTTCGGCAACATCGAAGGGAAGGGACCTGGCGGTCATCGTCAGTAGTCGCAGCCCGCGTTCGACGGTGGAGAAATGTTCACCACCGAGACGCATCGGGTCGGACACGTACTGTCTGTCGCGCACATCGTCGAACAGCACGGCTACTCGCTCGACGAACAGTTCGCCGAGCGCCTCGATCGTCGGTGCTGTGTCGGACATGACAACCATGCTATCTCCGCCAATCCGATTCCGGTACCTCGCCGATGGGCGTGAATTCTGCGAGACGGCCACGGTCGAACGACACCGGCGCGCGGGACGGGGAAGTGTCGGACGGAGAGTTCCTCATGACTCCATTCCCCGAGATAGGGAAGGCACGATCGAACGCGCCGCCGGCACGAATCGTGACCATGATGATCACGCCGGATACCTCCCGGAGATAGGCCACGTCACCAGAACGTTCGTACGCGCGGATGTGAGACGGATCGAGCACCACCCGCGCACACGCGTCCATCACATCGTCGTCCGACCATTCACGAGGAAAGGTGGTCTTCCTGGGCCGTCGTGAGTTCCAACGATGCCCGCCCTTCCTGCTCGAGAGCGCTTCTCCGTCCAAGATGTGCCCGCGAGTGTCGACCGCCTTCATGACGGCCGGCAACCACGGGTGCGTCAGGAACGGATGTGTCAGTCGCCGGGGCCCGAGCCGACCCCACAGGTCGATCACGTCGGGTCCGAACCCCGTGGCCTCGTACAGATACCTCCGGTTCATCGTACGTAGACCGCGCTCATTCCTCCGGCTCGTCGACCATCGCGACCTGGACCAGCTCGACGCCGCGGGCGCGGGAGACCCACGTACCGCGGCCGGGCGGCTGCGGACACATCTTGACCGTACCGAGGACGGTGCCCTCCTCACGGGAGCCACTCATCACCAGGCCGTCGGCGGCGAGGTCGCGGATGCGGGCGAGGAAGGTCTCGTACAGGCCGCGAGCCAGACCGCCGCTGCGCCGGGCGATGACCACCTTGAGCCCGATGTCCCGCGCCTGCGGCAGCAGGTCCAGCAGCGGAGCGAGCGGGTTCCCGGCGGCGCTCGCGACCAGGTCGTAGTCGTCGACGATCAGATAGACGTCCGGCCCCGTCCACCACGACCGTTCCTTGAGCTGCTGCGGCGTGACATCGGAGCCCGGGCAGCGGTCGCGGAGGATCTGCACCAGGTGCGCGACCATCGGGGTCAGCGTGTCCGACGACGAAGCGTACCCCGCGAGGTGATCGCCCTCGAGCGCGCCGAGCAGTGTGCGGCGGTAGTCGACGAGCAGGATCTTGGTCTGCTGCGCCGTGCCGCCCGCGACGAGCGATGCGATCAGCGTGCGCAGCGTCTCGGTCTTGCCGCACTCGCTGTCGCCGAGCACCAGGAAGAAGGGCTGCGACTCGAACTGCAGTGTCGCCGCCGCCAACTCGGACTCACCGACGCCGAACACCGCGTGCGTGGGCGGTGCATCGCGGCGCCCGGGGATGCGGTCGCGCAGCACCAGGTCGGGCAGCATCCGCACCTCCGGGGCACCGTCGGCGTAGCGGGACACCAGGTCGGCCACGACGGCCTCCTGCGCGGCGGGCACGTCGTCCGACGGTGCGCCGCTCGGCAGCGCGACGAGCATGTGCAGCTGCTCCGACGTGATACCGCGACCGGGCCGCCCCATCGGGACGAGCCCCGCGACGCGGCGGCCCATCTCCGAGTCCATCGGGTCGCCGAGCCGCAGCTCGATCCGGGTGCCGAGTTGGTCCTTGACCGCCGGCCGGATCTCGCCCCACCGCGACGCCGCGACCGCCAGATGCACGCCGTACGAGAGCCCCTGGGCCGCGATCGCGTTCACCTGCGGCTCCAACACCTCGAACTCCGTGCGCAGCACCTGCCAGCCGTCGATGACGAGGAAGACATCGCCGAACGGGTCCGCGGCGGCCGCCGGATGCGCGCGGTACTGCTCCATCGACTGCACCCCGTGCTCCCGGAACGCCGCCTCGCGCCGCCGGATCAGCCCCGATACCTCGGCGACGGTGCGCCGCACCCGATCCGGATCCAGGCGGCCCGCCACCGAGCCCACGTGCGGGACGCCCGCCAGCCCGGCGAGCGACCCGCCGCCGAAGTCCAGGACGTAGAACTGGATCTGCCGCGGCGTGTGCGTGAGCGCCGCGGACACCACGAGGGTCCGCAGCGTGGTCGACTTGCCGGATTGCGGACCGCCGACCACCGCGACATTGCCCTGCGCGCCGAACAGGTCCACCACCAACAGGTCCCGCCGCTGATCGTAGGGACGGTCGACCACGCCGATCGCGACCCGCAGCGGCGTCGCGTCGTTGCGACGGAGGTGTTCGGCCAGATCCCCGACGGCCGCGGATTCGTCGAGCGGCGGCAGCCACACCTCGTGCGCGGGGAGTCCGTGCCCCGCCAACCGGCCCACCATCGTCTGCAGGAGCGACGGTGCGCCCACCGTCCCGCCCGGAGGGTTCGGTACGCCCTGCCCGACGACGGACCGCCGCACCGGATCTCCGGGTTGCGCCGGAATCCGCTGCAGCCCCGCAGGGAGCCCCGAGGCGCGGCGCTCGATCGGGGAAGCCGCGTTGCGGTACTCGCGCACCGTCGCACTCCCGACGGTCGCGCGCCGGGCGGCCGCGGGCCCGCTGGGCGGCACGTACTCGCCGGAGACGTAGCAGGCGTGGAAGCGGCGCGGCGGGTCGGCGTCGTACTTGAGGTAGCCGGCGCCCGGCGTCGACGGCAGGTGGTAGGCGTCCGGAACGCCCAACACCGCGCGGGACTCGCTGGCGGAGAATGTCTTCAGGCCGATCCGGTAGGACAGGTGCGAGTCCAGTCCGCGGAGCTTGCCCTCCTCCAAGCGCTGCGAGGCGAGCAACAGGTGGATGTGCAGCGACCTGCCGAGCCGTCCGATGGCGACGAACAGCTCCGCGAAATCGGGCTTCTGCGCGAGCAGTTCGGAGAACTCGTCCACGATGACCACCAGCGCCGGCAGCGGGTCGAGCGGGGCGCCCGAACGGCGCGCCTTCTCGTACTCGCCGACGTTGGCGAAGTTGCCCGCCCGCCGCAGCAGTTCCTGCCGCCGGTTCATCTCGCCGGAGAGCGCGTCGCGCATGCGGTCGACCATCGCGATCTCCTCCTCGAGGTTCGTGATGACCGCGGCCACGTGATTGAGCGACTCCAGGCCGAGGAAGGTGGCGCCACCCTTGAAGTCGACCAGAACGAGGTTCAGCGCCTCGGGCGGGTGCGTGGCGACCATCGACAGCACCAGGGTGCGCAGGAACTCAGATTTTCCGGAACCCGTTGCGCCGATGCACAGCCCGTGCGGACCCATGCCGCTCTCCGCGGCCTCCTTGAGGTCGAGCTCGATCGGCTCGCCGTGCGGCCCCACTCCGATCGGGACGCGCAGCCGTTCGCGCGCCGTGCGCTCGCGCCACACCGACTCGGGTGTGATCGCCGCGGCGTCGGCGATCCCGATCAGAGCCGGTAGACCGGGATCGGACGGTCCGCCGTCACCGTCGAAGTCGAGCAGCTCGGCCATCGACGCCGGACGGAACCTCCCGACGCGCCGCGCAGTTACCTGTGCGGCACCCGCGGTGACGGCGTCGGGCCGGGCGAAGAACTCGACGCCCGCGGCACTGCGCGCACCGAGGCGACGGGAGTCGTCGAGCACCAGCTGCAGGCCGGAGCGAACGGCGAGCGAGTCGGGCTCCGGGGCCAGGTCGATCACCGTGACGCCGTCGATGCCGACGGCTGCGTCGAGGACGCCGCCGGGCGTCACTGCGATACCCCGGTCCAACAGGATCACGTGGTGGGGGCGGCCCGGGTCGACGGGGGTCGCGCGGGCGAAGGCACCGCGATCGGCGAGATCCGGTGCGATCGCCTCCTCGAGCTCGGCGGCCGAACCGTAGACCGTCCGGACCGGGCCGAGGGCGTCGCACTGCGTCGGATGCGCGAGGTGCGGCAACCATTTGAGCCAGCCCCATTCGGCGGAGTCGACCTCGGTCGTGGCGACGGCGATCCGCACGTGGTCCGGCCCGTGCAGCACCGCCAGGCTCGACAGCATCGCGCGGGCGGTGTCGAAGACCTCGGCGCGCGGACCGTCGAGCCCGACGGCGGGGAACCCGCGCAGGGCGACCGCCACCGGCAGGCCCGGCACGGACGCGCCGTGCCGGACGAACCGGCGCAGCGCCACCGTCGACACCGGTTCGAGGTCCTCGAGCGGCCCCGTCTCGGGCGGCACGAGCCGGGTGGCGAGCCGCTGTCCGCCGACGCCGACGCGTACGTGCAGGAAGTCCGGATCCGCCGGCCGCCGTTCCCACATGCGCCGTGTACCGACGCATCCCGGTAGCGCCTCCGGGGCCGGATGGATCCACTCCAGCGCCGCCCGCTGCTCGGTGCGGGTGCGGTCCACCTGGCCGCGGATCTGCCCCAGGTAGCGCAGGTAGTCCTTGCGATCCTCGTTGAGTTCGGCCGCGGACGCGCCGTTGCCCCTGTTGTTCATGCCGTACATGCCGAACATCGACATGAGCATCATCAGCGGGAACATCATCATGTAGGGGCTCTGCATCATGGCGCTGCCCGAGGTGAACATCAGCGCGATCATGCCCACCACCGCGACCACCATCACCACGGGGAGCAACTTGCCGAGCAGGCCGCCCGGCACGGCGCGCGGGATCTCGGGTGGCGCCTGCAGCGCCACCTCACCGCCCGGCGTGCGCGGCGGCGCCAGGCGCTGCTTACGCGCGAAACCCTCTGTGACGGGCTCGAAGACCACGTCCGTCATGTCGGCCACTTCCCGTGCCTCCCCCGGAGTGCGGCGCGCCCCCACGCGCCGTCGTGGCACCACCATGCACCGCGCGGCCCGTCGGCGGAAGGGGTTCGACGAAGATCGCCCGAAGGGGAACCGATCGTGGGGCCGGTGCGTCTAATTCATATCGGGCCCTGTGCGGGTCCGGCGTACGGCATGCGAGGGGAGCGCTATGACCGACATCGACATCGCGGAGGAGACGGCCGCGGAAGTGGCCCGGCTGAGCCGGGTCTCGGTACTGTGCGGTGGTGCGCAGGTGGACGTCTCGCTGCCGCTGCTCACCCCCACCGAGGTGCTCATCCCGGAACTGGTGCGGCTCTTCGGCGATCGCATCGGCGAGTCGGCGGAGTCCGCATGGTCGCGACCGTGGCGGCTGGCCCCGGTCGGCGGGGAGCCCCTGCCCGGCCCGCAGACCCCCGCCGACACCGGCATCACCGACGGTGCGCTGTTGGTCCTGTTCGTGGCCGACGCACCGCCTCCGCCGCCCGTCTTCGACGACGTCTTCGATCGGACCGCGGCGGATCTGACGGCCGGCCGGCGGTGGGACGAGCGGGCCGCGATGATCGTGGGCCTCATGGTGCTGGCCCTCGCCGTGGTCGCGACGGGCGCGGTGTCGCTGCGTCTGGGGCTCGCGCCGCGCAGCGCCGACGGCACGGGAGCGGGCGCGGACCGGGTGTTCGCCCAGCTGTGGTGCGGCGCGGCCGGCGCGGCGTTGATCGCCGGCTCGCTGCTGACCGCACGGCGGATGCGTTCGGCCGGGCCGGTTCCCACGGTGCTCGCGGCGTGTGCCGTCGTGCTGGCGGCGGTCACCGGAGTGCTCACGGTACCGCTCGGCGCCGACGGCCGGTACGGCGCGGCGCACGCTCTGCTCGGCGCCGCCGCCGCTGCGGTGACGGCTCTCGTCGCGCTGCGGTTCACCGGCCGCGGCACCGCTGTCCACGCCGCGGTGCTCACGGCGGCCGCGCTCGCGGGCCCCGCGATGTTCGCCGCGATGTGGCTGCCCGGCCGCCGAGCCGCGATCGGGGCCACCATCGCGATCATCGCCTACCTGGTGCTGGTGTTCGCGGCGCGGATCGCCGCCGTCGCCGCCCGGATCCCGTTGCCGCACGTGCCCGCCGCGGGGGAACGGATCGACCCGATCGACGACGACCCGCCGCCCACCGTCGCCGGTGTCGGTGCCGTGGCATCCGGGCTCGTGGACGAGCAGTCCGAGGCGCCGCGCTCGAGCTTCGCCCAACTGGTCTGCACCGGAATCACGGTCGGCGCGGCGGTAGCCGGCGCCGTGGCCGCTCTGACGGTCGGCGCCGGCACCCGAGAACTGCCCGGCCATCACCTGGCATTCGCGATCGTCGTCGCCATCGCGTTCTGCCTCCGGGGCCGCACCCACGCGGAGCCGGTCCAGGCGAGCGCCGGGGTCCTCGGCGGCGCGGTCATCGCGATCGGCACCGCCACGAGCCTGGCCTGGGGCTACGGGTCCTGGCCCACGATCGGACTCGTCGCGCTCGCCGCGATCGCCGGCCTGGCTCTGGCCTGCGGCGCGGTCGCTCCGCGCGTCACCTTCAGCCCGGTCCAACGCCGACTGGCGGAGATCGGCGAGTACCTCACGATCGCCGCCGCCGGCCCTCTGCTGGGCTGGGTATGGGACGTGTACGCGACAGTCCGGAATCTCTGATGGGGCGGCGGATCCGGGCCGTCACCGTCGCCGCGGCGGCCGTTCTCGCGGTGCCGGTCGTGCCGGCTGCCGCGGATCCGCCGGCGCCGGACGGTGCGCCGCGCGGGCCGGTGGCCCCGCTCGCGCCCACGGTCCAACGCACGCAGTGCAACACACTGCGTACGCAGTCCGGAACCGACTACGGCCGTGCCGATCACGCCCTCCGTGCGCTGCGTTTCGACGAGGCGTGGCGGTTCACCCGCGGCGAGGGACAGAAGGTCGCGGTGATCGACACCGGCGTCACACCGCACCCGCGCCTCGGGGAGGTGATCGCGGGCGGGGACTACGTCTCCTCCGGCGACGGCCGCGACGACTGCGACGCGCACGGCACCGCGGTCGCCGGGATCATCGCCGCGCGTCCCGCACCCGGCGACGCCTTCGCGGGCGTGGCGCCCGCGGCGTCGATCATCGCGATCCGTCAGGCCAGCGCCGCGTTCGAGCCGCAGCAGCGCGGCGTCAACAGCCACGGCAACGTGACCACGATGGCCTACGCGGTGGTCCGCGCCGTCGACCTCGGTGCCACCGTCATCAACATCTCCGAGGTGGCGTGCGGGCGCTCGGCCGCCGAACTCGGGGACGACGCCCTGGGGCGCGCCGTGCGCTTCGCTGCGGCGCGGAACGTGGTCGTGGTCGTGTCGGCCGGCAACGTCGGGTCCGGCGGGCCGTGCGCGGAACAGAACACGAATGCCGCGGCGCCCACGACGATCGCGTCGCCCGCACGCTTCGCCGACCAGGTGCTCGCCGTCGGCGCCACCGAGCCCGACGGGCGGCCGGCGGCGTTCTCGCTGGCGGGGCCGTGGGTCACCGTCGCCGCGCCGGGCACGGACGTGACCACGCTCGAGCCGCGCGGAACCGGCCTGGCGAATGCGCAGGCGACCCGCGAGGGCACCGGTCCGCTCGCCGGCACCAGCTTCGCCGCTCCCTACGTGGCGGGTGTGGCCGCGCTGGTCCGATCGCGGTTCCCGCAGCTCACCGCGGCCCAGGTCCGTGCACGTATCCTCGCGACGGCCCGGCGGTCCGCAGGGATGGGCGGGGCGGGCATCGTCGACCCCGTCGCGGCGGTCACCGCGGAACTCCCCGCCGACGTCCCCGCTGCCGGCCGCCTCGCCGTCGCAGCGGCTCCCGCCCCCGATCACGGGCCGCGCACCGTCGCGCTCGGTGGGCTCGGGCTCCTGCTGGTGGCCGCTGTCGGGGCGTGCCTCACGCGCCGGTGAGTCCGGTGCGGCGCAGTGCACCGATCGGGCCGTCAGAGGCGGAATCGCGCGGAGGCGATCGCCTCCAGGACCCGTTCGATCGTTCCGGCCGGGGTATCGGCCGAGGTGTCGAGAACGTGCGGTTCGTACTCGTCGAGCGCATCGAACTGGTCCCACATCGTCACGATCGGATGTTCGTCGACGAGGGCCCCGGGCGTTGTTCGTGCCTGCGCGCGACGGAGCGCGACGGTCCGTGACGGCCGGAGGATCACGTAGTGGACCGCGGCCTCATCCGCGCGGTCGCTGAAGTGATCGAGCATCCACGGACCCACGATTCCATCGAGGACGGTCGTGAATCCGCCTCCCGCGTAGGTGAAGACCGCTCCGGCGATGACCTCCATCACCGTCCGATTCTGCTCCGCCGACTCCGGCTCGTACGGCGGAATCGCCCCGGCGACGATGGAGTGCCAGAAGTCGTCCGTGTGCAGGTGGACTCCGCGGGCGAACGACCTGGCGACGGATGCCGCGACAGTACTCTTCCCGGCCCCCGGTGGCCCGGTGAGGATGACGACGGTTCGCTCCATCTGATTCGTCCCTCCGGTGGCGGTTCGTCGACGACGCGGTGCCACGCACTCTGCCGCGGACCGTGGCGGCGGTCAACCTGATTACCGGACCCGCGCGAGTCGGGAGACTCAGCTGGACACCGTGATCGGCACACCGTCGCGGGTCACGGCGGCGGCCGTCCGCGTGAGGTCCGGCCCTGCGGGCAGGGCCGAGAGCACCGACCAGGCCACGGGCCGCGGCTGGTGCAGCAGCCCGAGGATCTGCGCGGTCCCCGTGTCGGGGATGCCGAACCGCACGCCCGAGTCGGAGACGTAGAACAGGCCATCGCGGCGCTCGCCGCCCGGCTGCGCCGAGACCACGTACTCGCCCGACCCCGCGGGCACGAGCGCCGCGTCCAGGGCGTCGCCGGCACCGTCGGCCCCGGCGAGCGCGACGGGCGTGCCGGGCCCGGATGGCGCGGTGAAGGTGCGCAGTTCGACGGTGCCCCCGCTGTTTCCGTCGGTCGAGGCCGCGGCGCACACGACCGGCGCCTCCCGCAGCGTGCGGAGAGCGGGCCGCCTGTCCGGCAGGTCGGCGACGGGCACCGAGCGCCGGACGGCCGCGGCGGCGACGACCGAGGCGGGCACGGTGGCGATGGGCGCTCCCGTCGGGTCGCCCGCGCGGATCAGGTCGGCGGCCCACTGCCCCACCGGCTGCACCCCGTCGGACAGGACGACGTAGAGGCGGTCCCGGTCGGCGTCGGAGACCCGGACCACATCGGCCACCCGCGATCCGGGGACGGCTGTGGCGGCCTGGCCGCGGCCGGCGATCTGTGGGATCGCGATGTCGTCGATCCGGGCGAACGCGTTGAGCAGGGGCGCACTGACCGCGCGAGCCGCGGCGCCGTCGATGCCCGCGAGCCTCCGGACAACGGGGTCAGCGGGGTCGACCGGCGCGCGGAAACCTCGCAGCAGCAGGAAGTACCGGTCCTCGCGGCGCACCAACACGGCGCCGTCGTCGGCGGATCCCTCGTCGACGGACGTGACCATCGTGTCGAGCGCGTCCCGCGCCGTGGGCTGGTCCGACGGTGCCGGCCGCGTCCGGTCGCAGAGCAGCCACGGCGACGCGCCGTCCTTCCAGGCCGAGACCGGGCCGAGGATCTGGGCCGGTGCGCCGACGATCCCGACCTCGGGCCCCCGCCGGAAGTCGCTGAGCCGCTTGTCCTTCACCGAGGTGGGCGAGGCGGCCTCGCCGACCACGAGGCGCGCGGACGCGAGACCGGTCACGGGGTGCAGCACGTCCTCCACGCGGACGTACAACGCGCCGGACTCCTTGGCCAGCACGATTTTCGCGCTGCCGACGGCACCCTGCGGACGGATCAGTGCGAGGACGCCGCAGCCGCCGGTGACCACCAGCGCCAGGATCAGGCCCACGATGAGCGATCGGGACTGCGAGGCCATGGGATCCGAGATCATCCGCGGATCGCGGCGCAACAGCGCGTGGTCCATGCGCCGCAACACGAAGCGGTATCCGCTGACCTGCGCGCGGGTGGTCAGTTGTCTACGCATTCTCGCTCGCCCTCCCCCAAGGTGCGTGCCGATCCGCTTCCCCCGAAGCGGTCGTGCTCTCGCCGAGACTACGGTACTTTCACAGCACTGCAGGGCGTTTCGGGGGAGACGGCCGGGCTCGAGGGGGAGCATTCATGGATCAGTCACTACCGTCGACCGGACTCACCGCTCCCGGGAGGTGGCACCGCTCGACGTGGCCGGGCACCGGCGCTGTGCTCCTCGCGGAGGCGGGTGCCGCTGTCGCGGGGCTCGGCACCGCGGCGCTCGGCGGGCCGCACTGGGCCGCCGCCACCGCCGCGCTCGTGGTCGGGGGCGGGGCGTTGACCCGAGTGCGCGGGACCTCCGGCGCCGAGTTCGTCGCGGACCGGCTCGCCGTGCGGGCGGCGGCACGGGTCCGGGTCGAGGCCGCGCCCTATCCCGGCGGTGGCGACATCGGAGTGCGCCGCAGCGGCGACGGGCTGACCACGTTCGTGCGCATCGCCGCGTCGACGCCGCACCTGGTGGCGCTGCTGCGCCGGGACGACCCGGCCGTGCCGCTGGGACTGCTCGCGGGGCTGCTCCGGCACGCCGACTCACCCGCATCGCGGATCGATGTCCTGCTGAACGGCGGCCGTGCGCCCGGTGAGCCGCCCAATCCGCGCCTGCGGTACCGGCAGCTCCTCGGACCCGTGAACCGTTGGGCCGCAATCGACATGCTGCTCGGCGTCACGATCGATCCGCGCGAGTGTGCGGCGGCGTGCCTACGACGGGGTGGCGGACCGTCGGGCGAGGGACGCGTGGCCGCGCTGGCGGCGCAGCGGGTGATCGATCTGCTCCGCGCGGCGGGCATCGACGCGGCCGTGGTTCGCCCGGCCGAGGCTGCGCACCTGGACACCGCCCCGCCGTCCGGAGCCGAGCACCTGGACCCCGAGATCCTCTCCCACGGCGGGCTGGGCGACCTGTTCCGCGAGGATGCACCGGGCACCGTCGGAGTGACGCTGCGCGCAGGTACGGATCGCGGAGTCCGGCTGGGCGCCTGGCTCACCGGGGCCGAATCGGGCGACCGCCGGCGGCGCGGCGATCACGAGGCGACCGGCGCGGTGAACGCCCTGGAATCCGTCCACGTGCCGCTGAGCGGGGCCGGCCAGATCCTCGGGTCCGATGCGGCGGGCGGGCCCGTGGGAGTCCGCCTCCACGGGCGCGGCGTTCGGACCGTCTGGGCCGCCGTCGCCGACGATCCGGCCCGCCAGCTCGTCGAGCGCGCCGTCGCGACGGGGGCGCGGGTCCTCGTCGTGACGGGCCGGCCCGCGATGTGGGAGCCGCTCGTGTCCTGGGTGGGATCTCCGCGCCACCTGTGGATCTCCGGCTGGCGCTACCCCGATCCGGTCCCGCTCGGCCCGGCCGACTACACGGTCACCGTGCTCGACGGCACAGCGATCGGGCTGCCGCCGGGCTCGGTCGAGCCCGCGGGCACCGTCTGGCGGATCGAACAGGCGGGGATCTCCCCGGTCTCCGAGGCCGACGTGGTGCTCAGCCAGCCGATGCCGGGGATGCTCACCGTCCGCACCGACGGCGGCGCCGCCACCCTGCGGCTCGTCGCATGACCCACTGTCCCGCGCACGACGGGGCCCGGCGACCGAGCGGTCGCCGGGCCCCGTCGCCGCTTCCGAGCTAGGTCTGCCAGCCCTGCGCGGCCTGCGCGTTGGTCGTCTGCATCGACTGGACCGCGTTCTCGGCTGCCGTCTTGACGCGGGTCAACAGCGAGGTGATCTCCTCGAAGCCCGAGTTCCACTTCGTCTGCACCGCCTGATAGGCGGTCGCGGAATCCGGGTCCTCCCAGGCGCCCTCGAACTTCTTCTGCTCCGCGACGATGCTCTCCGCCTGTTGGAGCAGCACCGTCGTGCGGGTGGTGATGTCGTCGAGCGCGCCGCGGATGGTGGCGTAGTCGTACCGGATGTAGTCACTCATGATGTTCCCCCTGTGTCGTTGTCTGATCAGACGTTCAGCACGCCGCCGAAGCCCGCGTTGATGTCGGAGACGTTCTGTTCCTCCTGCGCGCCGTAGCTGGCGGTGTTGTTCGTGAGCATCGTGCTGATGTCGTTGAGCGCGGTGTTGATCTTGGCCGCGCTCTCGTCCCAGCGCGCCATCACGCCGAGGAACGCCACCTGCGCCGCACCGGCCCAGACCCCCTGCGTGGCCTCCACGTCGCCCCGCAACTGCCCGAGCGTCCCCTTCATCTGCGCGCCGAGGTCGTCCAGCGTCCCGGCGCCGGTCTTCATCGCCGCGAGTTCGGCCTTGGTCGTCATGTCGTACTCCTCCCCGCCGGACGTGCCGGCACGTCGCGACCCGCACCGGTCGGCGCGAGCCGTCCCCGGTCACGGCGTCCAGCCGCCCCCCGGAAGTTCTTCGCAGGCACTCCGCAACGCCCTGCCGATCCGATGCGTGCTCCCCTCGGCCACCGCCATGAACGCTCCGGCGCCGGACCCGCCCGCTGTGCGGACGACGACGCGGCCGCTGGGCGCGTCGATCACCGCGACCACGCCCGCGCACCGGGACTCGCCCGCGTGCACCGTGAACTCGACACTGCGCCGCGAGCGCGTGAACACCTTCGCGATCAGCCGCGCGGGATCCGCCGCGACCCCGATCGCCCGAAGTCCTGCGGCGACGGCGGACGCCTCCCCCGCGGACAACGCCTCCATACCCGCCGCGGCGGGCAAGCACGCCGCGACAGCGGGATCCGCGGGCACACCCGCGCCGAGCAGCGGCGCGACGAGCACGCCCAGCCGGTCCGCGGAGCCGTCGCAGTGCGGCAGGTCGACGGTGGCGGTACCCGCGCTGCGGATCACCCGCGCTGTGCTGAGTCCCGAACGGGCCAGACACAGCCGTGATCCCAGTGCATCGGACGAACGGCCCTCGATCCGCACCTGCGGCGCGGCGAGCACGCCCAGGGCCGCCAGCTCGTCGTCGTCCAGGCCGTCGTCCTGCTCCGCCTGCGCTGGTCGGCCGAGCGCCGGCTCGTCGGAATCGACGGTGCGCCTCGGGTCCGGCGGCGTCCACAGCACCGGGGGTACCTCGGTACCGAACCGTGCCCTCAGCGCGGCGACCGCGTGCGCGCTCACAGCTCCTCCACCAGGCTCTCGCCGTGGGCGCCGAGCACCGCGGGCGCGGCGTGCACCACGAAGGCGTCGGGAGCGTCCTCGTCACCCGCGGAGGGCATGGCGCCCGGAGTGTGGGTGACCGCGTGCTTCGCACCGGCACCGGCCGCCGCGCCCATCAGGCCGGCGGGCATCATCGGTACGCCGCGCCCACCCGTGGCGGTCGTGTTCGCCGCGGCGGCCGGACGTGTGCCGGTACCCGCCTGATCGCGCTGGAGCGCGCTCGCCGGGAACGCGGAGAGCGGCGCGGCCGGGACCCCGACACCACCTGCGCCGCGGCCCGCTCCCGAACCGGAGCCGGAGCGCTTGTCCCTAGCGGGCTTCTCGCGCCCCGCGTCCGTCTTCGGTGGCGGCGCGAAGTCCCAGGGCACCCGCAGTGGCTCCGCGGCGCGCTCGAAGCCCACCATCACGGCGGAAGCCGTGCCGTGCGCGTCCTGCTCGGCCCGTTCGGCGTCCACCGCGGCACCGACCAGTGCCGCCACCGCGGGCTCCGCACCGCCGGCGTCCGCCGCGGCACGAGTGTTCTCCCGGTCCGTGCGCATCCGCGTGGCGTCCGCCACCGAGGGCATCGCCCGAGATGCGGTCTCGTAGGCGGACGCCTGGCCCGCGAGCTTCGCGGCGTACTCCGCGAGGTCGGCCGCATGCCGCGCCAACCAGCGCGCGTACTCCGGGAGCGGGCCGGTGCGCCGGGCCTCCGTGTCCGAGCGCCCCGTGTCCACGGCACCGTCGAGCTGCACGACGAGCCGGTCTAGCTGGACTGCGGCGGCGCCGTACGCGGACGCGAGCCGCGCCGTCTCCTGCGCGGCGGCGGTGAGCGGCTGTGCGCCGGCACCGCCCAACAATTCGCTCGCTAGCCGCTCGGTGGGACGGGAGTACCATTCGACGCCGGTGAAACCCGGATCGCGCGGCACCGTCAGACCGCCAGACCGACGACCGCCGCGAGCTCCCCGTCCCTGCGTTGGACGGCCGAGACATGGCCGCTCACCGCCTGGCCGAGCCTGCGCAGCTCGGCGGTGGACGTCTCCGCGGCGCGGGACTGGGCCTCCCCCATCCGGCGAGCGGTGTTCGCCACCGCCACCGACACCTCGTCCCTCCCCGTGGCCGGCGGCGCCGCGTGTGCCGCGAACCGCTGCTGCGCCCCGGTG
Organism: Tsukamurella pseudospumae; assembly: GCF_001575195.1. Classification (NCBI taxonomy): domain Bacteria; kingdom Bacillati; phylum Actinomycetota; class Actinomycetes; order Mycobacteriales; family Tsukamurellaceae; genus Tsukamurella; species Tsukamurella pseudospumae. Next base: position 208,821 of record NZ_LSRF01000057.1, on the reverse strand, counting down.
AGGTCCTCGACGATCCGCTCGATGCCGCGGGCGATCTCCCGCGCCTCCCGCGGATCCATGCTGAGCCTGGTACCTGTCATGGTCGTGCACTCCCCCCGAAGTTCTTCCCTCATTCATTAGACGCACCGACTCCCGGTACGGTTCCGCCTGTTACAGGCGCAGTTCGACATCGGGCCCGGCAAGGTCGGCGGACGGCGATGCGTCGCCCACCACCTGGGGCCCGACCAACGGCAGATCCCCGAGTACCTCCTCCCCGTTGCCGCTGGTGACGAGGTAGTCGGGCACGGAGTGGTCCGCGCCGGTGGCACGCGCGCCCGACGCGCCGGCCGCACCCATCGGCATCATGCCGCCGCCCATCCCGGTGCGCGTGAGCACCTCCGAGGCGGGCACCGTGCGCGCGCCGCCGTCGACGACAGGGGTGCGCGCCGCCGGCGTTCCCGAACTCGGTTGCGCCAGAGTGGCGGACGCCGCGCCAATACCGGCGCCGGTGAGGCCGACGCCTCCCCCGCCTCCGCCCGCACCCACGCCGCTGCCGGTACCAATACCAGCGCCGGTGGTGGCCACCGGGAACGCGTCCCGGTCCGCGTCCGGCGCGCCGGCATCCTCGGACTCCGTGGTCGACTCCGCCAGGCCGCCGACCGCCTCCGCCGCCGAGCCCGCCAGGCCCACGGCTGTTTTCACGGCACCCGAGACCGTGTCGGTGGCGAGCTTCGCCACGCCCGTGAGAGCACCCGTGACCGCGGAGACCACGCCGGGGACGATCGACGCGGCGGCCTGCGCCGCGGTCGTCGCCGCGGTCATCGGCGGCGACGCCACCGGGACCTTGCGGCCCGCGGCGCCCACCTGCGCGCTGAGCCCCGAGAGCTGACTCTTCGTGCGCGCCACCACCTCCGTCGCGTGCGCGAGGTGCTCCTCGGCGGCCGCCACCGCCGCGGCCTGCCCGGGCGGAAGCCACAGCGACGGCCCGAGCGCCGCGATCACCGACATGAACGAGTCGATGATCGCCTGCAGCTCGGCCTCGCCCGTGCCGACGACGGTGGCGGCCTCGCCGACGGCCGTGGACAACTCCGCGCCCTGTTCGGCGGCCAGGCCCGTGCCGGTCGCGGCCTGGAGCCCCTTGCCCGTGGCCGCCGTCGCGGCGGGCCCCTGCCACACCGACGCGAGCTGCCCGATGGCCTGCATCCCCGTCGACACGCCCTGCTCGAGCGCCTTCGACGCCCCGGACAACGCCGCCGACGGGTCCAGCCCGCTGAAGCTGCCGGAACCGAAGGTGGACAACAGATCCGTCATGGGTTTCACCAGGCCCGCCACGTCGAAGCCCGGGAACTCCGGCGCCTCCGGCACGCCCTTCGGGGCGGGCGGCAGCTCCTGCTGCGGAGGCTTCTCCGGCGCCGTGGGCACCGGGGGCAGACCGAGCGCGGCGAGGACCTCGTTCACGGGCCGGTCGAGCAGCGCCCGGATGGCGGGGTCCAGCCCGGTATCCGTGCCCCCTCCCGCTCCCGTTCCGCCGACCGCCCCGGCACCCGGAGCCACTGGATCGGCCATGGCCTACAGCACCGCCGAGGTCAGCCCCGCGACGTTCGCCACCTCCGTGGCGCCGTACGCCGCGACGGTGGCCGACGACGACGCCGCGATCCCGCCGTACAGCACCGCCAGCTCCGCGACCGACTCGACATGGACCGCCTGCGCCGCGGTGAACGCCGCGAGGAAATCCTGCCCGATCAGCCCCAAGGCCGGGTTCAGCGCCGCGACATTGGCCGCCGCATCCACCGACCCCGCCGTCGCGACCGCCACCCCGATGCCGGCGTTGGCGGCGCCGAACGCCGCGATCGCCGAATTGACCGCCATGAACATGTCTCTCCCCCATCGTGTTCCCGGGGCCCGGTGCGCGAGGCCCTCATCAATTGGACGCACCAGCTCGGGAATCGGATCCCGAAATCTTCCTCCGCCCCGGCGCGTGGTCCTCAGCCGGCGATATCGGCATGGAAGCGCTCCATGACCGCGCCGCGGCGGGCCGCGACCTCCCGCGCCGCGACGGCGCAGACGTCGACGATGCGTCGGCCGAGCACGGCACCGTCGGACCGGCAGGCCGCAGGCGCGAGCGTGAGGCCGACCAGGGCGCACACCCCGTCCAGCTCCACGCGAATGGCGCCGTCCGGGCTGGACACGGCGACCCGGAGGTCGTCGAGCTCGATCCTGGTGCGGCGCAGCACCCGCAGCTGCTCGTGCGCGCGGGCCTCGATGCGGTCCATCTCCTCGCTCATCGGCTCAGACCCGCCGCAGCCACGTGCCGACCGCGTCGTCCGGCCGCTCCTGCGGCGCCGGCGGGTCGGGCAGGCGCATCGCCCGCAGCACCTCCTCGGCGACGCCGGCGCGTTCGAGTTCGGCGCGGCGCCGGAGCCCGGCCGTGGTGGCGGCGTCGCGGCACAGCCGGACGATCGCATCCGCGAGATCCTGCGGCTCGCGGCGCAGTTCGGTCCGCTCGATGGCGATGTGCAGCGGCGTGCCCTGGTCGTTCGCGCGCACCCGCAGCCCACCGTTCGTCGATGTGGCGATGGTCATCTCTCCCCCTTCATGATTCATTCCTCCCGCACGGTGCCGACGGCGCGCTCACACGCGCCCGCCAGCGGTGCCGCCGTACGCCCGGCCTCACAACCCACGCTGAGCTGCGCCGCCCCCGCGACGACCACGTACCAGTCCACGAACCGTTCCGCATCGAGCTGTTCGCGGTAGCCGATCACCTCCCGCCCCGCGACCCGCGCGGCCGGATTCAAGTCGGTGATCCTGCGGTCGCCGCGCCGGGCGAGGGCCGCTTCGAGATCCGCCGCCACCGCCGCGGTGTCCGACGGTGCCCGCAGGCGGGTCCGCACCACGGTGACGCGGCGGCCGTCGCCGGCCTGCGCGAGGCGACGCCCCGGCGCGGGTTCGGTGAGCGCCCAGCCCTGCGGGAGGTCGACGACGGCACCGTCGAAGGCGACGCGGACGAAGGTCTCCGCAGGTGGCACGGGACGCTCGGGCGCCGACGGCGGTGTCCCGGGCAGGCACGCCACCGCACCGACGGCGATCACCCCGACGGTCCCGGCGCCGGCGGTGATCAGCGGCCAGCGCCGGAAATGTGCGGTCGTTCGTCTCGGCGATTCTTCAGACGGACGACCGCACATTCGCGCCACCGCCTCCCGCGGCGGCGCGGCGAGAGCCGCGAGCACCTCCGCCGGGTCCGTCCGGACCACGCGCCAGAGCTTCTCCGCGGCGAGCGCGGCGCGGACGGCTTCGTACACCTCCGGCGGACCGTCGACGAGGGCCTGATCGACCCGCTCGTCGAGGACCGCCCGCACCGCCCGCACCGGATCCGGGTGCGACGAGGCGGCGACGGGAAGCCAGGCACCGTCGGCGGATTCGAGGACGTGAGCCTGCGCGACCGGACCGCGGCACTCGAGAACCAGGGCCCGCCGGCAATCGAGGAGGCCGATCGCGCGGACGACCGCCTCGGCCCGCGGGAGCACCTCCGCCGCGACGCCGAGGGATCCCGCGGCCGCCGCGAGGAGACTCCGCCGCGGTGCGCCGAAGACGCTGGGCGCCAGCACCGTCCAGAAGCGCGACGGCGCGCTGCCGCTCGCCGCATCGGCGAGCCACTGCGCCCACCGGCGGGTCGTCTCGGCGGGCGCCGCGAACTCGCCCGTGGCCGCCGGAGCGGCCAGGGCGTGCACGGCACCGTCGGGCCCGTGTACGTACCATTCATCCCCCGCGCAATCGATGAGAATGCGCGCCGGGTCCCCCAACCCGATCATGCGAGGGAGGTTAGCGCGCGGCGGTCTCCTGCGGAGCCGGTTCCGCGGATTCACGCTTGCGGGCGCGGCGGCGGGTGATCACGGTGACGGCGATCGGGATGATAATCGTCAGCGCCGAGCCGATGAACAGCACCTCGAGATGGTCGCGCAGCAGCGGGATCCCGCCGAGGAAATAGCCGAGCAGCACGATGCCGTCGCACCACAGGATCGAGCCCAACACCGAGAACAGCGTGAACCTGCGGTGATCCATCTTCGAGAACCCCGCCAACACCGGGACCAGCGTGCGGACGATGCCGATGAACCGGGCGAAGAGCACCGTGAACGGGCCGTACCTGTCGAAGAAGGCGTAGGTCTTGTCCACCGGGTCCTGACCGATGAAGCGCATGACCCTGCCGCGCATCACCTTCGGCCCTGCGTACCGACCGAGGGCGTAGCCGCACTGGTCGCCGAGGATCGCCGCGATCGGCAGGAACAGCAGCAACTGCCACAGGTGGGCGAAGGGCTGCGGCTGCGCCGCGAAGATGCCGGCGGTGAACAGGATCGAATCGCCCGGGAAGACGAACCCCACCAGCAGACCGGTCTCGATGAAGATCAGCAGTACCAGGCCGATCAGGCCCGCGGAACCGAGGAAGCCGGTGACGTCGAAGGGGTTCACATCACCCGAGTATCCACGCGGTGAGCGTCGCGATCATGAACTGCGGGCGAACGGCTCCGCAACCTGTCGTCAGTCGCCGCAGCAGCCGCCCGCGTGGGCGTCCACCTCACGCTTGTCCCGCGTGGCGAGGTTGCGCGCCGCGAGCTCGTGGTCCGCGGGGTAGTCGACGCGCACCAGCGTCAGGCCGCAGGCCGCGGCCACGTTGATCGCACTCGAACGCTCGCGCTCGTCGAGGAGCCCGGCGACCCAGTCGGCGGACCGTCGGCCCTCCCCGACCGCGGCGACGGCGCCGACGAGGGAACGGACCATCGACCAGCAGAAGGCATCGGCGGAGACCTGCGCGGTGCAGACCCCGTCGGCGTCCTGCGACCAGGAGAAGCGCTGCAGTTCGCGGACCGTCGTCGCGCCCTCGCGGCGGCGGCAGAAGGCGGCGAAGTCGTGCAGGCCCAACAGCGCATCGCTCGCCGCCTGCATCCGACCCAGGTCGACGGGCCGACGCCAGGGCGCGGTGTCGCGGGCGCGCAACGGGTTCGCGCCGAAGGGGGCGTCGGTGAGGCGGTACTCGTAATGTCTGCGCAGCGCGGAGAACCGGGCGTCGAAGTCCGCGGGGGCGACACCGACCGCGGTGACCCGCACGTCCTGCGGGAGCATGCGCGCGAGGCGGCGCACCAGGCCGTCAGGGATCACCACCGGGTCCGGCAGGTCGAAGTGGGCCACCTGGCCCGTGGCGTGCACGCCCGCGTCGGTGCGGCCCGCGACAGTGAGCTGCACGGCGGTCCGCAGCACCGTCGAGAGGTTCTCCTCCAGCACGCCGCACACCGTGCGCAGTCCGGGCTGGCGGGCCCAGCCGCTGAAGTCGGTGCCGTCGTAGGCGATGTCGAGGCGGTAGCGAGTCATAGCGGTTGCGATTTTACCGCCGCGGCCAGACCGTCCAGGTAGCGCGTCAGCGCGGTGTCGAGCAGCACGTCGGCATCGTAGGGGTAGCTCGTGTGCAGCATCTCCGCCATCGTCGGGAAGCGGTCGGCGGGCGCCGCTGCGCGCAGCTCGCCCAGCTGGGTGTCGATCCACTCGTCCTCGGTGACGCCCGTGGCGGCTCGATCGGCCAGCTCCGGCTCGATCGTCGCGCCCAGGCCCCGCACCAGGTTCAGCAGGCACAGGTACTCCGTGAACGCCGCGCGCGGTTCCAGGCCGGCGGAGCGGAGCGCGCCCAGCAGGTGCTCCGACATCGGCATCGCACCGGGCATCACCGACGGCCGGGTCATCGACATCGCGGCCGCCAGCCACGGGTGGGCCTTCATGGTCTCCCACAGGGCACGGAGGAGCGCCTCGACGTCCTCCCGCCAGTCGGCGGTGCGCGGCGGCAGCTCCAGCTCGCCCAGCACCCGGTCCAACATCGCGGCCTGCAGTTCCTCACTGCTGGGGACGTAGCGGTAGACGGCCATCGTGGGGATGTCGAGCGCCGCCGCGAGCCGGCGCATCGAAACCGCCTGCAGCGACTCCTCGTCGGCGATGGCGATGGCGGCGGCGAGGACGGTGTCCCGGGTGGGCTCGGCCGGGCGCGGACGCCCCGGAGCGAGCACGACGCTGCCCCTGCCGGGCGCGGAATCCACCAGGCCGTCGGCCTGCAGCCGGGCCAGCACCCGGGTGGCCGTACCCATCGCGACGCCGTGATCGCGCATGATCGCCCGGGTCGACGGTGCCCGGTCCCCCGGCCGCAGCCGACCCGCTGCGATGCGCTCGCGGAGCACCGCGGCGATCTCCTCGGCGCGATTCACGCCGCCGCCCGGAGCGGTGCACTAGTGCACTTCTTCGTTCTTCCCACGTCAACACTGTAGCGTGATGCACTCGATACGGCGTACCTTCGCATCATGAATCAGCTACGAATCCTCATCAGCGGCGCCTCCATCGCCGGTCCCGCCGCAGCCCTCCTCCTCGCCCGCCAGGGACACCGCGTCACGATCGTCGAACGCGCGCCGTCGCTCCGGGCGGGCGGCCAGACCGTCGACCTGCGGGGCGCCGGCCGCACCGTGATCGACCGGCTCGGCCTCGGCCCGGCCACCACCGAGCGGCTGCTGGATCAGCGCGGCATCGTCAAGGTCGACGATCGCGGCCGGCGCGGCGCGAACATGCCCGTCGAGGCCTTCGGCGGCAACGGCGTCGTCTCCACCCACGAGATCCTGCGCGGCGACCTCGCCGAGGTCCTCGTCGGCGCCGTCCCCGACGACGTCGAGTACCTGTGGGACGACACCGTCACCGCGATCACGCAGGACGGGAACCGCGCGCACGTCGAATTCGAATCCGCGCCGGCCCGGGAGTTCGACCTCGTCATCGGGGCCGACGGTCTCGGCTCGGCCGTGCGGCGCGCCGCCTTCGGGCCCGACGGAGACGCCCTGCGCCCCATCGGCCTGCGATACGCCTGGTTCACCGCCGCCATCGACGAGGACACCCGGGGCTGGTACCTCATGCACACCGCCCGCCGGGGCCGCGTGGTCTCGGTGCGACCGTCGCGCACCGACGGCACCGTCAAGGCAGGTCTCGCGATCCGCGGCACCGACGCGCGCCGACTGAGCCGCGAGGAGCAGTTCGCGCTGTTCGAGCGGGAGTTCGCCGACATCGGCTGGGTCGCCCCGCAACTGCTGCACGCCATGCGCACCGCCGACGACTGGGCGTACCAGGACCTCGCGCAGGTCACGCTCGACTCGTGGACCCGCGGCCGCGTCGCCCTCGTCGGCGACGCCGGGTACTGCCCCACCCCGCTCACGGGGCTGGGCACCACCCTCGCGCTCGTGGGAGCGTACGTGCTCGCCGGGGAGCTCGAGCGCGCTGATGGTGACGTGCCCGCCGCGCTCGCGCGGTACGACGCCGTGATGCGGCCCTTCATCGGCCCGGCACAGGAGTTGCCGCCCGGCAGCCCGTCCGGGTTCGCACCGATGGGACGGCTCGGCATCGCGCTGGGCGACCTCACCTACCGGACCGCCACGAGGTGGCCGATGCGGCTGGTCTGGGCGGCGCAGTTCGACAAGGCCGACGGCATCGACCTGCCGGCGTACGCCTGAGGCTGTTCACGATGTCGGGTTCTGCGGCGGTCCAGCCGCAGTTCTCCGCACCCGGATGCCGCAGAACTCGATATCGTGAGCGGCGTACCGTCGGGACGATGACCGATACCTCCCAGACCGTCACCGTGGCCACCGATCTCCCGCCCGCCGTGCTGTTCGCGGCGCTGGCCCGCCCCGCGGTGCACGCCGCCGCCGACGGGTCCGGCATGCTGCGCGGCGTCTCCGCCGACAGCCCCGAGACGATCACGGGCGTCGGCGACGTCTTCGGGATGGAGATGACCGCCGAGGACGGGCGCGAGTACTCGGTGGACAACCACGTGACCGCGTTCGAACCGGAGCGCCGCATCGCGTGGCTGCCCGCCGGGCGCGGCAGACCGCCCGTCGGGGTGGAGTGGACCTGGACCTTCGAACCGCAGGACGCCGGCACCGTCGTCTCCGTGACCTGCGACTGGTCGCGCGTGACGGACGAGGCCTACCTCGCGCGGTTCACGCTGCCGCGGGTCTCCGCGGAGAAGGTACGGCGCACCGTCGACGCCGTGATCGCGACGACCCGTACCTGACCCGAGGGTAGGTAGCACCGGGCGCAGAAGAAGTCGCAGGTCGGCACATGGGCCAACACTGTTGAGTCAGAAAGCACGGAACCCGCCGCACCGAAGGGTGCGACGGGTTCCGTGGGTGAAGCGTGGGTGACTACTCCGAGTCGGAGGCGTCCTCCTGCTGCGACTTCGGCAGCGAGTAACCCGCAGCCTCGGCCGAAGCGTCGTCGGCGAACCAGATCTCGGCGACCGTCGACTCGAAGAAGCGGGTACCGGGGCGGTGGTACAGCTTCGAATCGGCGTTGCCCTTGATCGGGAAGCCCTCGGGAGCCTCGTTGACGTCCTCGAGCGGCGCGTGCGCGCCGGCGGGGAGGTCCGAGCCCTCAGCCGAATCCTCGGCCGGAGCCTCGGTCTCGACGATCTCCGCAGCCTCGACGGCGGCGGACTTGGCAGCGGCCTGCGAGGCGGCGACGCGGGTTGCGCGCGCGCCCTCGGTGGCGGCGAGCTGCTCGGTCACGATCTCGATGACGGCCATGGGGGCGTTGTCGCCCTTGCGGTTCTCCGTCTTGATGATCCGGGTGTAACCGCCCTGACGGTCGGCGACCGCCGGAGCGATCTCCGCGAACAGCACGTGCACGACGTCCTTGTTGCGGATCTCCTTCATGACCTCGCGGCGGTTGGCCAGCTTGCCGTGCTTGGCATGGCTGATCAGCTTCTCCGCGTAGGGACGCAGGCGCTTGGCGCGGGACTCGGTGGTCTCGATGCGGCCGTGCTCGAAGAGCGCGGTCGCGAGGTTCGCCAGAATGTGCTTCTGGTGCGAGGCCGAGCCGCCCATCCGGGCGCCCTTAGTGGGCCTAGGCATTGTTTCTCCTGTGGGTGTTTACGAGCTCTTCAGCTCAGAGCTGCTCGGTCTCGGCGTAGTCCTGATCGCCATCGGCGTCGCCCGAGAACGACGCCTCGTCGCTCCAGGTACCGGTGGCCGGGTCGTATCCGTCGACCTGCGACGGATCGAACGACGCGGGGCTGTCCTTGAGGGCCAGACCCAGCGTGTGCAGCTTGACCTTGACCTCGTCGATCGACTTCTGACCGAAGTTGCGGATGTCGAGAAGATCGGACTCGGTGCGGGCCACGAGCTCGCCCACGGTGTGCACACCCTCGCGCTTGAGGCAGTTGTACGAGCGCACCGTCAGGTCGAGGTCCTCGATCGGCAGCGAGAACGCCGCGATGTGGTCGGCCTCGGCCGGCGACGGCCCGATCTCGATGCCCTCGGCCTCGACGTTGAGCTCGCGCGCCAGGCCGAACAGCTCGACCAGGGTCTTGCCGGCCGAAGCCAGCGCGTCCCGCGCGGTCATCGAGTTCTTGGTCTCGACGTCCAGGATCAGGCGATCGAAGTCGGTGCGCTGCTCGACACGGGTGGCCTCGACCTTGTAGGTCACCTTCAGCACGGGCGAGTAGATCGAGTCGACCGGGATGCGGCCGATCTCGGCGCCCGACGCCTTGTTCTGCACGGCCGGCACGTAACCGCGGCCCCGCTCGACGACGAGCTCGATCTCGAGCTTGCCCTTGTCGTTCAGGGTGGCGATGTGCAGGTCGGGGTTGTGGACGGTGACCGACGCCGGGGGGACGATGTCGCCCGCGGTGACGGCGCCCGGACCCTGCTTGCGCACGTACATGGTGACCGGCTCGTCATCCTCCGACGAGACGACCAGGCCCTTGAGGTTCAGGATGATGTCGGTGACATCCTCCTTCACGCCGGGGACCGTGGTGAACTCGTGCAGCACGCCGTCGATGCGGATGCTGGTCACGGCCGCGCCCGGGATGGACGACAGCAGCGTGCGGCGGAGCGAGTTGCCCAGCGTGTAACCGAAGCCCGGCTCCAGCGGCTCGATGATGAACTTCGAGCGCGCCTCGGAGATGACCTCTTCGCTGAGAGTGGGTCGCTGCGAGATGAGCATTGAGTGATTCCTTCTCTCTGGGCGTCCGCTATTTGACGCCCGTTAACAGGTCGCCGGCGGCGAATCCGCCGGCGACCGTGCAGTGCTTACTTCGAGTAGTACTCGACGATGAGCTGCTCCTGGAAGGGCACGACGATCTGCTCACGCTCGGGCACGCGGTGCACGAGGATGCGCAGGGTCGACGGAACCACCTGGAGCCATGCCGGAGCGGTGCGCTCGGCAGCGGTCTCACGCGCGATCTGGAACGGCGTGGTGCCCAGCGACTTCGGGCGCACGTCGATGATGTCGTACTGCGAGACGCGGTACGAGGGAACATCCACGCGGACGCCGTTCACCGTGAAGTGACCGTGGGTCACCAGCTGGCGGGCCTGACGGCGGGTGCGCGCCAGGCCGGCGCGGTACACGACGTTGTCGAGGCGGGTCTCGAGGATCTGCAGCAGGGCGTCACCGGTCTTACCGGTGGCGGCCTTCGCCTCCTTGTAGTAGCGGGAGAACTGCTTCTCCATCACGCCGTACATGAAGCGAGCCTTCTGCTTCTCCTTGAGCTGCAGGAGGTACTCGGACTCCTTGATCCGCGCGCGGCCGTGCTGGCCGGGCGGGTACGGACGACGCTCGAACGCCTCAGAGCCGCCGACGAGGTCGACGCCCAGACGACGGGACTTACGGGTGACAGGGCCGGTATAACGAGCCATGGTTTCTCTCTCCTACCTTCCCTAGACCCGACGCCGCTTGGGCGGACGGCAGCCGTTGTGCGGCTGCGGCGTCACGTCGGAAATGGTGCCCACCTCGAGGCCGGCGGCCTGCAGCGAACGGATGGCGGTCTCGCGACCCGAACCCGGGCCCTTGACGAAGACGTCGACCTTCTTGACGCCGTTCTCCTGCGCCTTGCGGGCAGCGTTCTCGGCGGCGAGCTGCGCGGCGAACGGGGTGCTCTTCCGCGAACCCTTGAAGCCGACGTGGCCCGAGGAGGCCCAGCTGATCACGTTGCCGTTGGGGTCGGTGATCGAGACGATCGTGTTGTTGAACGTGCTCTTGATGTGCGCGTGGCCGTGCGGAACGTTCTTCTTTTCGCGACGACGCGATGCGCCCTTCTTCGCGCCGGTGGCGGCGCGCGACTTCGGAGGCATTACTTCTTCTTTCCGGCGATGGTCTTCTTCGGACCCTTACGGGTGCGAGCGTTGGTCTTGGTGCGCTGGCCACGCACGGGCAGGCCACGACGGTGGCGGATGCCCTGGTAGCACTGGATCTCGATCTTGCGACGAATGTCGGCCTGCACCTCGCGGCGCAGGTCACCCTCGACCTTGTAGTCCGTGCCCTCGATGAAGTCGCGGAGCTTGGTCAGATCCTCGTCGCTGAGGTCCTTGCTACGCAGATCCGGGCTCACACCGGTCTCGGCGAGAATCTCAGTCGCGCGGGTACGGCCGATGCCGTAGATGTAGGTCAGTGCGATCTCCATGCGCTTCTCGCGCGGGAGGTCGACACCCATGAGACGTGCCATTCTTGGCGGTTTCCTTTTCTCGTTCGGAGGTCTGCTCCCCGCCCGTCCTCGCTGGTTCCGGCGCTTTCACGCCGGCCGAGGCCCCGGCCTCCGAGCCGGGGGTCCCACAGGGGCCGTATGCCCCCGCTGGTGCGGAGAGGTCATCAAAGAGTTCCAAGCGGCGAACCGCTCGAAGCGCGGTGACTAGCCCTGACGCTGCTTGTGACGCAGGTTGTCGCAGATCACCATGACCCGACCGTTACGGCGGATCACCTTGCACTTCTCGCAGATCGGCTTGACGCTGGGGTTGACCTTCACGTCAGTCCTATCCAGTTGTTCCGTGTTTTTCCACGCCGCACCGGGTATCCGGAACAGCGCCACGACACGCACGACGAAGTCGCGCACGCACGCGATGATCCAGTGTACGCTGCGCGCGCCGCGCTCCCAAATCCGCTGCCGAGCGGCCGCCCGTGCTAGCCTCAGGCGCACACGTGACATGCACTATCCGTCACCGACGATTCCCAATGATTCGATAGGACCGAGACATGCGCATGTCCCTCGCTCGCCGACTGAGCGTCGCCGCGACCGCCGCCGCCGGCGTCGCCACGTCGTTGCTGGTCACCGCCGCTCCCGCCGCCGCCGCGCCGCGCATCGTCGTGGGCCCCGGCTCCGAGATCGACGTGGTGCAGAAGCGCACCGGCGACGGGATCGAGGTCGCCGCCTGCACCCTCGGCGTCCTCGCGATCACGCCGAACGGCGAGCGCGTCGGCGTCACGGCCGGCCACTGCGGACGCGCGGGACAGGACGTCGCCGTGCCCGTGCCCGGCACCGAGCGCACCATCGCCGCCGTCGGCAAGATCCGCCAGTCGTCGAACCCGAAGGTGACCAAGGACGGGCGGGTAGCGGACTTCAACGCACCCGACTGGGCGACCATCACCTTCAAGAAGGACGTCCCGCTGAGCACCTCGCTCGGCCGCGTCAAGCCCACCCGCGTCGCCCGTGCCGTCGTCGGCGACCGCGTGTGCCGCCAGGGCCGGACCACCGGCTGGCAGTGCGGCAAGGTCGTCGACGTCGCGACCACGCGGATCCTCACCGACCTCAAGGGCGATCACGGCGACAGCGGCGGCCCGCTCGTCCGGCTGTCCGACGGTGCCGCGCTCGGCCTCACGACCGGGGGTATCCAACTCTCGACGAACAGCGGCCTGATGTCGGAATTCATCGACCTGCAGTTCGTGTTCGCCCAGGCCGGCGGCCTGCGGCTCGCGGTCTAGCAGCCGGACTCCGGGCAACCGGACCCGATCGACCCGCAGATACGGAAAAGGCCCACCCCGCGGGGTGGGCCTTTCTCGTCGCTGCGCTACACGGTCACTTGTACCGGTAGACGATGCGCCCGCGCGTGAGGTCGTACGGAGAGAGCTCCACGACCACGCGATCCTCGGGCAGAATACGAATGTAGTGCTGCCGCATCTTGCCGCTGATGTGTGCGAGCACCTTGTGCCCGTTCTCCAGCTCGATGCGGAACATTGCGTTGGGGAGCGGCTCGACGACGCGGCCCTCCACCTCGATGGCTCCGTCCTTCTTCGCCATACCCTCCACGATCCTGTTGTCTTCAGCGGACGCCGTGTGCGACCTGTGCCCCGCCGCGAGCGGCCGGGCATGCGGCCGAACGCCGCGCTACCCATCTATTCTACGCGCTCACGACCCTCCGACCGAATCCTGGCCGAAGGCCCCGTCGGAACCGCCCTCGCGGCTGACGAGGTGCAACGCGAGTCCGACCGAGTCGGGGACGAAGTCCGCGGGGTCCGCGGCGACCGCCGCGAGCAGATCCGCCGGCTCCATCCACTCACCGCTCGCGACCTCCTCGGCTTGGTGGACGAGCGCACCGTCGTACGTGCAGACGTACTGGAAGCAGACGAACCGGGTGTGCGCGTCCGCGTACGAACGGACGCCGACGGGCCGCAACTCGACCCCGTGCACGCCCAGTTCCTCGAAGGCCTCGCGGGCGGCACCGTCGTCCGGCGACTCCCCCGCCTGCAGCACCCCGCCCGCGCAGAAGTCGCGCAGGCCCGGGTAGAGGTCCTTGACGACGGTGCGCCGGTGCACGTAGATGCGGCCGGCGCCGTCGAAGACGAGGATCGCCGTCGCGCCGTGCCGGAGGTTCTCCGCGCGCACCCGCGAGCGGAGCGCCGAGCCGGTCTCGCGCCCGGCCTCGTCGAACAATCCGACGATCTCGTCCTGCGGCATGCGCCTCCCCCTTTTCCCACAGTATGAGTCAAACCCTGGACATCGGCGCGCCCGTGCACTTGTATCGGGGCCATGAGCAATCCGGACAGCCCGAACTGGCACTTCGAGACCACGCAGATCCACGCCGGGCAGTCGCCCGACGGTGCGACCAACGCGCGTGCGCTCCCGATCTACCAGACCACGTCGTACACGTTCAACAACACCGACCACGCCGCGGCGCTGTTCGGGCTGGCCGAGCCGGGCAACATCTACACCCGCATCATGAACCCGACCCAGGACGCCGTCGAGCAGCGCGTCGCCGCGCTCGAGGGCGGTGTCGCGGCGCTCCTCGTCGCCTCCGGCCAGGCCGCCGAGACGCTGGCCATTCTCAACGTCGCGGAGTCCGGCGACCACATCGTCAGCTCGCCCTACCTGTACGGCGGCACGTACAACCTGCTGCACTACACCCTCGCCAAGCTGGGCATCGAGGTCACCTTCGTCGAGAACCCGGACGATCTGGAGCAGTGGCGCGCCGCCGTCCGCCCCAACACCCGCGCGTTCTTCGCCGAGACCATCTCCAACCCGCGCGGCCACGTGCTCGATGTCGCGGGCGTCTCCGGCGTCGCGCACGAGAACGGTCTGCCGCTCATCGTCGACAACACCGTCGCGACCCCGTACCTGCTGCGCCCGCTCGAGCACGGCGCCGACATCGTGGTGCACTCCGCGACCAAGTACCTCGGCGGCCACGGCTCGGCGATCGGCGGCGTCATCGTCGACGGCGGGAACTTCGACTGGACCCAGGGCCGGCACCCGAACTTCACCACCCCGGACCCGTCGTACCACGGCGTCGTGTTCGCCGACCTCGGCGCGCCCGCGTTCGCCCTCAAGGCCCGCGTCCAGCTGCTGCGCGACCTGGGCCCCGCCATCTCGCCGTTCAACGCCTTCCTGCTCTCGCAGGGCATCGAGACGCTGAGCCTGCGGGTGGAGCGGCACGTCGAGAACGCACAGAAGGTCGCCGAGTTCCTCACCGGCCAGGAGGCCGTGACCGACGTGATCTACGCCGGGCTCCCCTCGTCGCCGTACCACGATCGGGCGAAGGAGCTGCTGCCCAAGGGCGCCGGCGCCATCGTCGCGTTCGAACTGGGTGGCGGCGTGCCCGCGGGCAAGGCCTTCGTGGACGCGCTCCAGCTGCACAGCCACGTGGCCAACATCGGCGACGTGCGCTCGCTGGTGATCCACCCCGCCTCCACCACGCACAGCCAGCTCAGCGAGCAGGAGCAGCTCGAGGCCGGCGTGACCCCGGGCCTGGTGCGCCTGGCCGTGGGCATCGAGCACATCGACGACATCCTCGCCGACGTGCAGGTGGGCCTCAAGGCCGCCGCGGACGCGTCCTAGGGATCCGCTGATGCACGCGCTGCGGTGGTTGCGTCGGGCCGTCCGGTCCGTCCTGCGGGACGACGATGCCTGGACCGCGGCCGTGCAGCGCGGGTGCACGTAGCGCCCGATCCGCTCGTCGAAGGCACCCCCGACACCGTGAACGACGGAGTCGGGGGTGCTTCGTTCTGCACGCACTCGGATTCCGTCCGATTCGGACAGGGATTTCACCGGGATCGGATTGGGATACGACTGGTAGAGTGATCCCATGGAAGCAACAGTGGATTCCGTGGGCCGGATACTGGTCCCGAAGCAGCTCCGCGACGCGCTCGGCATCACGCCCGGCTCGGTGGTCGACATCTCGTGGTACGGCAGCGGCGTTCAGATCACCCCCGGCGGCCGTACCGCGAAGCTCGAGCGTGACGATGACGGTCGCCTGGTCGCGGTCGGCGACACCCCCTTCGATGACGACGTGCTGTTCGCGCTGATCGACGCCGGCCGCAGATGACGTCGGCGGCACTCATCGCGGTGGATACGTCCGTCGCAGTCCCCCTCTTATCCACCCTGCACCGGCAACACGAAGCCGTCGCCATGTGGGCGTCCGGGAAAAAGCTGGCATTGAGCGGTCACGCGCTTGCCGAGACCTATTCCGCGCTGACTCGGCTCCCGGGCGGGTCACGGGTCGCCCCCACCGATGCGACGGACCTCATCGACGCGAACTTCGAGCAGGTCCTCACGCCGGCGCCCCGCACAACAACCGAGATCCACCGATTGTGCGCGGAGCTGAACATCGCAGGAGGTCCGGTGTACGACGCGCTGGTCGCGTTCGCCGCCCGTGACAACGGCGCCACACTGGCCACCCGCGACGCCCGGGCACGTGGCATCTACAGCCTGGTGGGCGTCACGACGACCTTCGTCGCGCCGTAGCCCGGTTACCGCTCCAGGGCCGCCCGGACCTGGCGCTCCAGGGCGACGGTGGCGGGTCTCGGCAGGTCGATGAGGCCGTCGAGCTCGGACCGGGCCCGCTGGTACGCCTGCTGGCGCTCCGGGCCCGTGGCGGCACCGTCGAGTGCGACGGCCAGGAGGCGTTGCGCCTTGGCGAGGCGTTCCTGCTCGATCGGCGAGAAGTCCCCGCGGCGTCGGCGGTGCGCCTCCTGCTCGGCGACATCGAACGCGGCGGCGTAGGCGTGGACGGCGTCGCGGTACTCCTCCACCCCGTCGACCTGCTCCGGGCCGTCCGGGCGGAGCAGGTCCGCACGACGCTTGGCCTTGTGGAAGTCGACGGTGAGCGGCTCCCGCATGTCGACCATCATCGGGAAGTCGAGGATCGTCGACAGGTCCGTCTCGTACTCGAACCAGCGGGTGTCGACGGCGTCGTGGTCCGCGACCGCGCGCGCGAGTTCCTGCCGCACCTCGGCCGCATCGACCTGCGCGCGGCCCTTCGCCTGCGCCATCGCGGCCTTCGTCTCGTGCTTGATGCGGTACCGCTCGAGCCGGCGGTCCGCCCGCCGGTCACTCCAGCTGACCGCGCCCTTGACGCCGGCCGCGATCACGCCGCTGAAGGGGAAGATCAGCCACCAGAAGTTGAGCCACTCCACCTCACCAGGGTAGCGCGATGATTCGGGCCGCTCAGGACATCGTGTCCGTTCCCGAGCGGCCCGGAATCAGTTCTGCTGCTCCGCGTTCGCAACGATCACGTCGTGCACGTACTGCGCCAGGCCGGGAGCGATGTCGTCGTAGTGCTTGGTGAAGCGCTCGTCGGCGACGTACATCTGCGCGAGGCACACCTGCATCTCGTAGCTGCAGTCGTAGAACTTCTCGATGCTCGCCCGGTGCTGTTCGGCCAGTTCCCCGGCCTCGACGGTGCCGGGCGCGACCCCGCGGGCCAGGCCGTCGGCGAGCGCCGCCTCCAACGCATCGGTGTCGGCCTTGATCGCCTGCCAGTCCGCCTTGGAGAAGTGCCTCGTGCGCTCCGCACTCTGCTTCCACTCGTCGGTCTCGCCCCAGCGCTGCTGCGCCTCCTCGGCGTACTCGTCACCCATCCAGTTGTCGCCGAAGATCTCGGTCTGCTCCTCGGCGGTCAGTTGGATGCCCTGCTTCTTGCTGTTCATCATGTCCTCCACAGCCGCGACCATCCGGTGCAAACGGTCGATCCGCTCGGTCAGGAGCTTGCGTTGCTGCTCCAGGTGCGCCATGGCGTCGGCCGACGGATCGTCGAGCAGGGTCGCTATCTGCTCGAGGGGAAAACCCAGCTCCCGGTACATCAGCACGCGGTGCAGCCGCTCGACGTCGGCGTCCGAATAGGCCCGGTAGCCGGCGCGGGTGCGCGCCGACGGCGGGACCAGCCCGATCTCGTCGTAGTGGTGCAACGTGCGGACACTCACCCCGGTCATCCGCGCGATGACGCCGACCGGGTGGAACCGATGCTTCCCTTCGTTCACAGCGACCACACTGCGGCCTCACGTCGCGTGAGGGTCAAGCGCGGCACCGTCATCGCAGGTCAGGGAGGTGGGTCAGGGACGCGGAGTGAGGATGCGCGGACCGTCGGCGGTGACGGCGACGGTGTGCTCCCAGTGCGCTGCGCGGGCACCGTCGTCCGTGACGACGGTCCAGTCGTCCTCGAGGACGGAGGTGTCCGGGGTGCCGAGCGTGAGCATCGGCTCGATCGCGAGCGTGGACCCGACGACGAGGCGCGGGCCCTTGCCCGGGTCGCCCTCGTTGGCGAGGAAGGGCTCCATGTGCATCTCGCGGCCGATGCCGTGGCCGCCGTAGCCGTCGACGATGGCGAGGTCGCGACCGAGCCGCGCGGCCTGCGCGTAGGTGGCGGTCTCGATGGCGTGCGAGACATCGGTGAGGCGGTTGCCGTCGAGCATCGCGGCGATCCCTGCCTCCATCGCGAGGCGGGTGGCCTCGGAGAGGTCCGCGTCCTCCGCCGACAGCTCGCCGACGCCGAAGGTCCACGCCGAGTCGCCGTGCCAGCCGTCGAGGATCGCACCGCAGTCGATGGACACCAGGTCGCCGGCGGCGAGCACCGTCGACCGGTCCGGGATGCCGTGCACGACGACCTCGTTGACCGACGAGCAGATCGAGCCCGGGAAACCGTGATAGCCCTTGAACGAGGGCACCCCGCCGGCCTCACGGATCACCGTCTCGGCGACCTCGTCGAGCTCGAGCGTGGAAACGCCGACGCGGGCGGCGTCGCGGACCGCGACGAGCGCGCGGCCCACGACGGCGCCCGCGGCGGCCATCGCGTCGAGCTCCCCCGCGGAGCGGAAGGGCACGGTCTTCTTCGTGAGGCGGAAACGACTCACTTGTCGAGCTGCGCGGTGACCCGGCCCAGCACCTCGTCGACGGTCCCGAGAGCGTCGATGTGCGTGACGAAGTCGCCGTAGTAGTCGAGCAGCGGCGCGGTCTGATTCGCGTACACCTGCATGCGGTTGCGGATGACCTCTTCGGTGTCGTCCGCGCGGCCGCGCGCGAGCATGCGCTCGACGACGGTGTCCTCCGGGACGTCGAAGGAGATCACGGCGTCGAGCTTCTCGCCGCGCTCGGTGAGGATCTCGGCCAGCGAGTCGGCCTGATCCGTCGAGCGCGGGAAGCCGTCGAGGATGAAGCCGTTCTTCGCGTCCGGCTCCGTCAGGCGCGAGCGCACCATGTCGACGGTGACCGACGACGGGACCAGCTCGCCCGCGTCCATGTACTTCTTGGCCTGGACGCCGAGCGCGGTGCCCTCGCTGATGTTCGCACGGAAGAGGTCGCCGGTGGAGATGTGCGGGATGCCGTACTTCTCGGACAGCCGCTCGGCCTGCGTACCCTTGCCCGCCCCGGGAGGGCCCAGAATAACCAGTCTCACTTGAGGAATCCTTCGTAGTTGCGTTGCATCAATTGACTCTCGATCTGCTTCGTGGTGTCGAGCGCCACGACCACGATGATGAGGATCATCGTGCCGCCGAAGGGCAGATTGCTCGTGCTCGAACCGCCGCCCATCTCGAGGAACAGGTTGGGGAGAATCGCGATGATACCCAGGTACAGCGAGCCCGGGAGGGTGATCCGCTGCAGGACGTAGTTGAGGTAGTCCGCGGTCGGCTTGCCGGGGCGGATGCCCGGGATGAAGCCGCCGAACTTCTTCATCTCGTCCGCGCGCTCCTCCGGGTTGAAGGTGATCGCCACGTAGAAGTACGTGAAGAAGATGATCAGCGCGAAGTAGACGGCGATGTGCCAGGGGCTCGCGGGGTTGACCAGGTTGTTCTGGATCCACACCACCCAGCTCGCCGTCGAGCCGTTCGCGACCAGCTGGATCACCAGCTGCGGCAGGTACAGCAGCGACGACGCGAAGATGACCGGGATGACGCCCGCGGTGTTGACCTTCAGCGGCAGGTAGGTCGACGAGCCGCCGTACATCTTGCGGCCGACCATGCGCTTGGCGTACTGCACCGGGATGCGGCGCTGCCCCTGCTCGACGAAGACGACCGCGACGAGGATCACCACGACCGCGACGCACACGAGGCCGAAGACGAGGCCGCCCTGGCTCTGGAGGATCTTCTGCCCGTCGGCGGGCAGGCGGGAGGCGATGCCCGCGAAGATGAGCAGAGACATGCCGTTGCCGATCCCGCGCTCGGTGATCAGCTCGCCGAACCACATCACGACGATCGCGCCGGCGGTCATCACGACCACGATGGTGACCAGGGTGAACAGGTCGTTGTTCGGGAGGATCGGCTTGTCGGCCGGGCAGCCCTGCAGCAGCTGGCCGCGCGAGGCCATCGCGACGATCGCGGTGGCCTGCAGCAGTGCCAGCGCCACCGTGAGGTAGCGGGTGTACTGGGTGATCTTCGCCTGGCCGGCCTGGCCCTCCTTGCGGAGGGTCTCGAACCGTGGGATGACCACCATCAGCAGCTGGATGATGATCGACGCCGTGATGTACGGCATGATGCCGATCGCGAACACCGACAGCTGCAGCAGTGCGCCGCCGGAGAACATGTTGATCAGCGAGTAGACATCGGCGTTCGCGCCCTTGCTGACAGTATCGATGCACTCACTGACGTTCTTGAAGTCCACGCCGGGCGACGGCAGGGTCGCGCCGAATCGGTAGAGCACGACGATGCCCAGGACGATCAGCATCTTCCGTCGCAGATCCGGGGTCCGGAAGATCGGGACTAGGGCCGAAAGCACACATCCTCCTGGCAGCCGGGCGACCCCGACCGGGGCGCCCCACGCTCGTGGACACGTCCTCCACCCGCGGCGGAGTGCCGTGTCCTCATGGGTAATCCTGCAAACGTATGAAACTCTAACAGCCGCTCTCAAAGAGGCTGTTCAGGGTGGGTGGCAGACCGCATGCGCGGTGACCAGCCCGCGCGGCACACAGCCCGCGGGTTCGGAGCGTACCGCCCGGCAGGAGGCGGACGGTCACCGTCGAACCCGCGAAACGAGAGCCGCGGTAGGCACCGGTGACCGGCGCCTACCGCGGCGTCCACGTTGCGCTCAGCGCGAGGACTAGGCCTCGGCCGAGGGCTTCAGCTCGGTGGTCGAACCACCGGCGGCCTCGATCTTCGCCTTGGCGGCGCCGGTGACCTTGGTCGCCGTCACGTCCACCTTGACGCTGATCTCGCCGTCGCCGAGAACCTTGACGACACGGTTCTTGCGAACCGCACCGGCGGCGACGAGCTCGTCGATGCCGATGGTGCCGCCCTGCGGGAACAGACGGGCGATGTCGCCCACGTTCACGACCTGGTACTCGACCCGGTTGCGGTTCTTGAAGCCCTTGAGCTTCGGCAGCCGCATGTGCAGCGGCATCTGCCCGCCCTCGAAGTTCACGGGGACGTTCTTGCGGGCCTTGGTGCCCTTGGTGCCGCGACCGGCGGTCTTACCCTTGGAGCCCTCACCGCGACCCACGCGGGTCTTCGCGGTCTTCGCGCCCTTAGCGGGACGGAGATCGTGCAGCTTGATAGCCATTGCTTACACCTCCTCCACTTCCACGAGATGCGACACGACCTGGATCAGGCCGCGGTTGACGGGGGTGTCCTCACGGACGACCTGCTTGCGGATGCCCTTGAGGCCCAGCGTCCGCAGGCTGTCGCGCTGGTTCTGCTTGAGCCCGACCAGGCCACGCGTCTGAGTGATCTTCAGCTGTGCCATGACTTACGCTCCCTGACCCGCGCGAGCGCGGAGCATGCCGGCCGGGGCGACGTCCTCGACGGGCAGGCCGCGACGAGCCGCGACCTCCTCGGGACGCTGCAGCTCCTTGAGAGCCGCCACGGTCGCGTGCACCACGTTGATGGCGTTGTCCGAGCCCAGGCTCTTGGCGATGACGTCGTGGACGCCGGCCGCCTCGAGCACGGGACGCACGGCGCCACCGGCGATGACACCGGTACCCGGGCTGGCGGGACGCAGCAGCACGACGCCGGCCGCGGCCTCACCCTGCACCGGGTGCACGATGGTGTTGCCGATCATGGGGACGCGGAAGAAGTTCTTCCGAGCCTCCTCGACACCCTTCTGGATGGCCGCAGGAACTTCCTTGGCCTTGCCGTAACCGACGCCGACCATGCCCTGGCCGTCGCCGACGATCACGAGGGCGGTGAAGCTGAAGCGACGACCACCCTTCACGACCTTCGACACGCGGTTGATGGTGACGACCTTCTCGATGAACTGGCTCTTCTCGGCCTCACGGCCACCGCGCTGATCGCGATCGCGACCACCACGGCCGCCGCGGCGGTCGTTCGAGTTCTCGGGGCCGTTGCTGCCGGCGGGCCCATTGCCGCCGTCACGACGCTGACGTCCGGGCATCAGGCTGCCTCTCCTTCGATGGAAAAGATGGTGGTGTTGGTCATCAGAACTCCAACCCGCCTTCGCGAGCGGCGTCCGCGAGAGCGGCGATCCGGCCGTGGTACTTGTTGCCACCACGGTCGAACACGACGGCCTCGACACCGGCTGCCTTGGCGCGGGCCGCGATGAGCTCGCCGACCTTCTTCGCCTGGGCCGACTTGTCGCCACCCGCAGCCTTGACGTCCGCCTCCAGCGTCGACGCCGCGGCCAGCGTGTGGCCCTTGAGGTCGTCGATCAGCTGCACGTGGATGTGCCGGCTGGAGCGCTTGACGACGAGGCGCGGACGGGCCGCGGTGCCC
Organism: Tsukamurella pseudospumae; assembly: GCF_001575195.1. Taxonomy (NCBI): domain Bacteria; kingdom Bacillati; phylum Actinomycetota; class Actinomycetes; order Mycobacteriales; family Tsukamurellaceae; genus Tsukamurella; species Tsukamurella pseudospumae. The sequence continues at coordinate 186,639 of NZ_LSRF01000057.1, read as the reverse complement.
TCGATCTTCTTGCGCAGGCGGAAGTGACGGCGAGCCTTCGACGTGCGACGACGAGTCGAAACGTCCTTGCCCACCGGGATACGCTTGTTGTTCTCGGTCTGAGTTGCCATGAGTTACTTACCCGTCTTTCCGACCTTGCGACGGATCTGCTCACCCTCGTACCGCACGCCCTTGCCCTTGTAGGGATCGGGACGACGGAGCTTGCGGATGACCGCCGAGATCTGGCCGACCTGCTGCTTGTCGATGCCGGACACGGAGAACTTGGTGGGGCTCTCCACCGCGAAGGTGATGCCCTCGGGCGCCTCGATCGGCACCGGGTGGCTGTAGCCCAGGGCGAACTCGAGGTCCTTGCCCTTGAGCGCCACGCGGTAACCCACGCCGTAGATCTCCATCTTCTTGGTGTAACCCTCGGTCACACCGGTCACCATGTTGGCGACCAGGGTCCGCGACAGGCCGTGCAGCGCGCGATTGCGCCGCTCGTCGTCGGGACGGGCCACCACGACGGCGCCCTCTTCGTTCTTCGACACCGAGATCGGCTCGGAGACGGTCAGCGACAGCTGGCCCTTGGGGCCCTTGACGGTGACGTCCTGGCCTGCGATCTGCACGTCGACGCCCGCGGGAACGACCACGGGGTGCTTACCAATACGCGACATAAGTTTGTTGTCCCCTTACCAGACGTAAGCGAGGACTTCGCCGCCCACGCCCTGCTTGGCTGCCTGGCGATCCGTGAGGAGGCCCGAGGACGTGGAGATGATCGCCACGCCCAGGCCACCGAGGACCTTCGGCAGGTTGGTGGACTTCGCGTACACGCGCAGACCGGGCTTCGACACGCGGCGCAGGCCGGCGATCGAACGCTCACGGCTGGGGCCGTACTTCAGCGAAACGACGAGGTTCTTGCCCACCTCGGCGTCCTCGGTACGGAAGTCGGTGATGTAGCCCTCACGCTTGAGGATCTCGGCGATGTTCGCCTTGATCTTCGAGTGCGGGAGCGTCACCTCGTCGTGGTACGCCGAGTTGGCGTTGCGCAGACGGGTCAAGAAGTCTGCGATCGGATCAGTCATGGTCATGACAGATTCGTCTACCTTTCTCGCAGCGGTTCCCATGCATCGCCGGCGCTCTGGTGCCCTCACGAGGAGGGCCTGGATCGTCCGACGGTGGGCCTACTACGAAGCAAACCGTCCTGCAATACCGTTGCACTGCAGGGATTCCGGACCGGCCGGACGAGTCCGTACCGGTTCGGGGAAGTGCGCCGGCCGTGCTCGAAGCACGGCAGGCAACCTCACTAGTGTAGAGAAAGTCCCGGTCAGAGTCGAATCAGTGTGGCTCGTCCGGCCCGGAGGGCGCCACAGGTCACCGGGCCCGACGGTGCCGCCCGGTCGTCCCCCGCGCCGCACAGACTCCCCCACTCCACGGCTCCGCCCCCACCGGACGCCGGTCGTGCGGTGGGGGCTCGGCCGTCCCCCACGCGGCGCCGACGTCCCCCGCGCCACGCCAGGCCTCCCGCATCGGACGCCGACTCCCCCACCACACGCCGTGCACCGTCGGCCATCCCCCGCGCGGCGCCGACTCCCCCACCGCACGCCGGATCCCCCACCCGACGCCCACCGCGTACCGTCGGCGCCATGACGCACGGCGATACCGGGGTCTTCACCCTCCACCTCGTCGAGCTGCCCCGGACGACGACGGCGTCGCTGCTGGTGCGGCCGCCCGGGCCGGGCACCGTCCCCGGGCTGCGGCACGCCGAGACCCTGGCGCTGATGCGGCTCGGCGCGCCCGTCGTCTCCCCCGACCGCCTACAGCTGCGCCGGTTGGCGATGTTCGCGCGGTGGGACGACGAGGCCGCGATCGACGACCACCTCGCGAGCCCGGCCGGCGCACGACTGGCCGACGGCTGGCACGTGCGGATGCGTTACCTGCGGCGATGGTCGCAGATCAGCGCGCTGCCGGGACTACCCGCACGGGCCGGCGAGTGGGACGAGGACGAACCGGTGGTCGCGGTCACCGTCGCCCGGATGCGCCTGCCGGAGGTGCCCCGCTTCCTGCACTGGGGGCGGCCCGTCGAACGCCAGGTCCGCGACGATCCCGGCGCGACGCTCGCGGGAGCGGCGATGCGCCCGCCGAACACCATCGCCACCTTCTCGATCTGGCGGACCGTCCGCGCGATGACGGACATGGTGCACGGCCACAGCGACCTGCCGGATCCACATCGGCACGAGGTCGCGATGGAGGAGCGCCGGCGCCGGGACTTCCACCACGAGTTCGCGACCTACCGGTTCCGGCCGGTCTCCGAGCACGGCAGCTGGGACGGGCGGCGCGGATACGTTCCCGGCCTCCCGCCCGGCGCGTGACGCCCGGGGTCGCTCCCGGCGCGTGATGCCCGGGGTCGCTCCCGGCGCGTGATGCCCGGGTCACTCCCGGCGCGTGAGCTTGTAGTGCAGCCGCAGCGCCGTCGCCGGCCCGACCGGCACGACGTGATCGGTGCGCAGCGTCCCCTCGTCGTCGACGTACAGCTGGAAGCTCTCGTGCAACGGCACCCGCTTGGCGAAGTCGCGGCCACTGTCGTGGACGGTGATGTACGCGCCGTCGGCGCCCCACGGGCCCCGCGGCGACGCCAGTTCGAGCGCTCCGCCCGGCCGGTCGGAGGGCCGTAGGAAGACCTGCAGGTTCCCCGCCTCGAGCGGGAAGGTGACGTGCACGCTGGGGCGGTCGGCGCCGGGCAGGGTCCGCGTGGAGTAGCAGCCGCTGAACACCGTGTCGCCGGAGCTGCGCAGTGTCCGGATCCAGCCGGCGGCGACCTGCTCGCCCGCACTGTCGGTGAGCACGGACACCCGGCCGTCGAGCCCGCGCGCGACGTCCAGGGGGTTCGTCGGGAGCGCGAGCTGCTGCACGCGCCGGCCGAAGCCGCGCGAGACGATCTCGCCGCCCGGCTGGAACAGCGGCGACCAGCTGCTCCACACCTCCATCCGCCACCGCGCGGTGCGCGCGTAGAAGTCGACGATCGACGGGTGCAACGCCGACGGGTCGAATCCCGCCCCGGCCAGGGCGCCCCAGTCGGGGATCAGTCCCGCGTCGGGCAGGTCGTGGTGGACCGTGCCGCCCCGGCGGGCGGCCTCGGCCTCGAGCCACGCCGTCCCGACGGGTCCGGGGCCGACCGTCGGCGCCCGGAGCCAGGCGTCGGCACCGTCGAGGTCGATCTCCCGCCCGGTCAGGCGCCAGAACTTCCGCGTCCCCAGGTCGACGGTGCCGGCGAACCGACGTTTCGGAGCATCACGCATGCCGTCACCCCATCACACCCGCGCCGCGTCCGCCCTCGGGAGGACGACGGGGCGCGGGGCGCGGCGTACCGTCGAAGGGCATGAAGGTCTCCGAGATCGTGCACGAACCCCGCCTCTATCAGCTGGCCGCCGCGGGCCAGGCGGCCGACGCAGCGATCTGCGTGCAGCCGATCCCCTACGTCGCCGCGTGCCTCGACTCCGTGGGGTGGCCCGACGGTGGGCGGTGGTTCTTCCCGGTGGTCAAGGGCGCGTCGGCGCTGGGGCTCGCGGCGGCGCCGCGGTGGCCCGGCCTGGCCCGGTTCACCGCGATCATGCTGACGCTGTACTTCAGCGTCGCGGTCGGCATGCACGTGCGGGCCCGCGACCTGCGGCTGAACTTCGCCGCCGCCTCGTCGATGCTGGTGTTCTACGCCGCGCTCGCCGCGACGGGGCCGCGCGTCAGTTCACCCGCAGCGTCGTCGTGACCGGGGTGGGGTTCTGGGTGAGGTCCAGGACCGGGCAGTGCGCGTCGACGGTGTCGGTCAGCTCGCGGTAGCGCTCCTCGCTGTCCGGGCCGGTGATGTCGACGGTGACCCGCACGGCCGTGAATCCGGGGCGGACGGTGTCGTCCAGGCCGAAGAAGCCGCGCACGTCGAGGTCGCCCTCGGCGCTGAGCTTCAGCTCGTCGATGCTCACGCCCAGCTTGTCCGCGTAGAAGCGGTAGGTCACGACCTGGCAGGCCAGGAGCGCGCCCAGGTACGCCTCGACGGGGTTGATCGCGGTGTCCGTGCCGCCGAGCGTGGGCGGCTCGTCGACCGCGAGAGTGTGCTGCCGGGCCGTCGTGACGCTGCCGACGGTGCCCTGCGGCACCGCGGTCGCGGAGAACACCACGTGCGCGTTGGCGACATTGCGCGAGACGGCCTCAGCGGTCGCGTCGATGATGGCGGTGAGGGTTCCGGTCGCGGATGCGGTCATGTGGGGTTCCTTCGGTGGGGGCGGATGGTTCTTCCGCGGACCGTATGACCGTTTCGCCCGGGACGCACTGGTTGCGCTCAGCATGATTGCCTGCGGATATTCTGACCCCGTGTCCACCTCCCTCACGGTCGCCCTGCTCGCGGTGCTCACCACGGTGGGCCTGGTCGGGTCCGTCGTGTCCGACGGTGCCGCCTCCCTCGTCTGGGCCGTGACGACCGTCGCGGTCGCGGGGCTGCTCGCGTGGCGCCTGCGGTCCGCCCCGCCGGGGATGGGGCTGGTCGCCGCGTTCATCACCGGCATCCTCGTGGTGTCCGCCGGGTTGCCGGTGGCGATCGTGATGACCGAGGGCGACGCCGGACCGGGTTCACGGGCGAGCGCCGCGGACGAGACGATCGACCCGTCGACCGAGGTGCAGCGCGTGCTCGCCAAGGCCGAGGAGATCCAGCCGGGTGCCACGAAGACGCTTCGGCAGATCACGATCAGCACGTACTGGACGCAGATGCGGTACCTCGACCTCGCGCGGGGCGAGGAGGTCTGGTTCCAGTTCTCCCGCTCCGGCGGCTCGCACGAGTGGAACTCCCCGTCGCGCAGCACCACGTCCTATCGCGCGGATGCCGCGTTCAGCGCCGCCGACATCGCCGGGCTCGACCTGACCGCCGCGTCCACGAAGGTGGACGCGGCGATCGCCGCCCTCGGCATCGAACGCAAGCCGTCGACGTCGGACAAGATCGAGATCGCACGGCGCAGCTCCGACAAGAAGCTGGTCGCGACCTTCGGCAGGTCGTCCGTCGAATTCGAAACGGACCACGTGGGGAACCTCCCCGACAACCTCGCGCTGGCGAAGGTCGACGGGCTGCTGCCCGTCGCCGAGCGGCTCCTGCGCGACAACGGCTTCACCCCGGACCAGTCGGTGCTCGACGACCTCGAGTACCGCGTCTTCGCGACGAACGCCAGCTCCGTCGGATCAGGGAAGGGCACCGTCGAGATCACGGTCCGCGGGGCGGGGAAGTACGGGACGCTGAAGGAGACGGTCGGGAAGTTCCCGGAGGTACGACTGAGCCCGTCCACCTACACGCCCGACGACGCCTTCCCGCTGCGCGCGATCACCACGGCCGCGATCGAGAAGGCCCGCTCCGACGTCGAGCAGCGCTTCTCCGTGCCACCGATCGACGCCCACGCCCTGGGCCTGCACGTCGATACGGACACGCGGACCAGCTCACGCGCCGTGCCTCCACCGATCCTGCAAGTGGGCCTCGGCCCGAACTCGGACCACCGCGCGTACTACCGGATCGACGGCAGCTACCTGCGCGCCGATTAGGTCCGGGCGGTGAGGCGGCGCACCGTCGACACCTCGGACTCCCGGTAGGCGCGCCCGTCCGGCCACAGGAGGTCGTGGAACCACTGCGCGGGCTGACGCGCCCCGACGTAGGGCTGCTTCCACGAGTCCCACGGGTAGTAGGTCTGGCTACGGCCGGCCACGAAGCCCCACTGATAGGCGTCGATGCCGAGCTCCTGGCAGATCGGCAGGATCGTCTCGATCGTGCTGCCCTGCGGGCGGGCCATGTACTCCGTGAGCAGCATCGGCCGGCCCTGCTTCGCGAGATCCGCGGCCATGGCGCGGAACTTCTCCGGCGGGTCGTAGCTGTGGAAGCTGATGACGTCCGACTGGGCGAGCTGGATCGCGCGGATCTCGGGGCGGGTGTCGGCCCAGACGCCGGAGGTCAGCGGCTGCGTCGGGGCGCCGGCGCGGGCCCACTCGAAGGCCTTCGGGAGCAGCTGCGCGACGCGGGCCACCTTGTCCGGCGGGCTCAGCGGGTAGGAGTCGGCGAGGTTCTCCGGCTCGTTCCACACGTCCCACGCGATCACGCGCGGATCGTTCGCGAAGGCCTTGACCACGCCGGTCGCGTAGGCCTGCAGCGTGCTGGTGTCGGGGTTGGTCAGGCCCGCGGCGCCCGGGCTCTGCACCCAGGTCGAGTTGTGCACGCCGGGCGTGGGCTCGCGCTGGACGCCCGGCTTCGGGTTCGGATCCCAGCACGAGTCGAACAGCACGAACATGACCTTGATGCCGTTGGTGTTCGCGACGGTGAGGAACTGGTCGAGGCGCCGCACGAAGCCGGTCGGGTCGGCGGTCCACAGCTGGTCCTGCAGGAACACGCGCATCGTGGTCATGCCGAGCCCCTTGGCCCAGCTGAGCTCGAGGTTCATCCGCACCGGGTCGAAGGTCTGCGCCTGGAACATCTCGAACTGGTTCCCGGCGTTGGCGTTGATGTAGTTCGCGCCGACCATCCAGGGGTTCTGCGCGCGCCACTGCTGCGCACGTTCGGGGGTCCAGCGGGTTGCGGGCCCGGCGGGCGCGCCCGGCGTCGTCGGCCCGACGGTGCCGCCCGCCCCCGGTCCGGAGCCCGGGTCGGCGGCGGCACGCGCCGCGATCATCGCGGCCGGCACCGCAGCGGCGGCCGCACCCAGCAGCACCCGTCGAGTCACAACAGTCACACTGACACCATAGGCAACAATTGTCACGGGAGTGTTGCGGCGCGCGGCAGCGCGCGCCGCGGACCACCGCGCATTTCGGGTGCGAACGGCTTCCCGCACCCGTTTCGCGCAGCCGCACCCTGCACGCCGGGGGCGCTGGCGCATTTCAGGTGCGGATGACCTCGCGCACCCGTTCTGCGCGCGGCGATCGGTTCCGATCAGCTCTCGATGGCCTTGCGGGCCTCTGCCTCCAGCTCGGCGCGGAACCGCGGCGGCGCGGGTAGGACGCCGCGGTCGACCAGCCGGTCGACGGTGCTCACCACCTGGTTCAGGTACGCCGCCCGCTCTGCGGCGGTGCTGGACGAAGCGTGACGGTAGAGCTTGAGCCCACGGTCGAGGTCGCGGGCGTCCTCGGCGGGCAGCCCGGTGGTGCCGGTGCTGCGGGCGTGCCGGTCGGCGGCGTACCAGGTGGTGCGCAGGTCGGTGACGGCATCGGCGTACTCCGCGGCGGACTCCTCGCCGGGGTATTCGTCGGTGCGCAGGGCGCCCGCGTGCTCGAGGGCGTCGTGGAAGGCGATGACCTTCGGCGAGCTGAGGTCCCACATCGCGGGGAAACGGAGCAGCATCTCCGGGTCGAGCTCGTAGCCCGCGTACTCGGACAGCACCTCGTCGTGACGGCCCGTCGCACGCTCCCACAGCGCCCTGCCCGACGGCGCCGGGGTCGCCTTCGGCTGCGCCCGCGGCCGCTGCGGCGCAGGGGCGTCGACGAACCGCAGCGGGTCGGGCCGGCGCACCGCCGCCTCGTTGCCGGGGCCGGCGAGGAGCACGACCATCGCGATGATCAGGCCACCGGCCAGGAACAGCATCCCGATCGGCCCGATGAAGCGCGTCGCGATCAATCCGACGGCGGCGACGCCGAGTGCCACCGCGATCGCGCTACGCATCGGAATCACCCACATCGGACAGCGTAGCCGTCAGGCCGCGAGCGCCTGCTGCCCCACCGGAGGTGCGGTGGCGGCATCGTCGAGCGACGGGGGCCGCGCGATCCGCGCGTAGGCGACCACCATGACGCCCACGACACCGAGCAGTGCCACGGCGGCGAGATGGCCGCCCTGCGCCATGGGGACGCTGAGGTACCGGATGGCGAGCAGGATCGCGGCGAAGGCCACCGTCCCGCCCACGACGGTGACGATGCGGCGGGGGTGCCAGCCGTCCTCGGGGCGGATCATCGCGGCCTCGAGGGTGAGGGCGAAGACGAGGCCGGCCACGAGGTCGACGCCGTAGTGGGCGCCGAGGCCCAGGGTCGCCGAGATCGTGCACACCCACCAGACGACGCCGAACAGCTTGAGCAGGCGCGGCCCGCGCAGGGCGTGCACGAGGATCGCGGTGGCCCAGGCGGTGTGCAGGCTGGGCATGCAGTTGCGCGGCGCCTGCTGGCTGAAGTACGCCGAGACGGGCTCGAGCGAGGTGGGCACCACGTGCGGCCAGACGTTCATCCAGCCCGCGCCGGCGACCTCGTTGCCGAAGGCGTACGCGGGGCCGACGACCGGGAACAGGAAGTAGACGACCGGGCCGATGGCGCCGATCAGGATGAAGGACTTCACGATGTGGTGCCGCGGGAAGCCCTCGGTGGAGCTGCGCCGCAGCTGGAAGTAGGCGACCACGGCCGCCCCGACGGGCAGGTAGGTGTAGACCTTCGTGATCAGCCACAGGTACCAGCCGTGCTCGTGCACGAGCCGCCCCATCACCCACGACGGGCTGCCGAGCGCGCGGTCGGCGACCTCGACGAAGTGGTCGGCGACATCGGGCAGCGCCTGCATCGTCAGGCCCAGCCAGACGGCGGAGACGGCGTTCGCAGCGATGAGGATCGCGGCGACGCCGGCGGCCTTGAGCGCCGCGGCCCGCTCCGAGCCGGTCAGGCGGGTGCCGGCGTAGACGGTGAGCGCGAGGAGCCCCCACATCACGCCGTTGCCGAAGTGCAGCGGCGACCCGGCCAGCAAGCGCTCGCCGTTGAACAGCACCTCGACCCCGGCCACGACGCCGACGAAGGGCAGCCGCAGCCGCGCGGGCATGCACATCAGGGCCAGTGCGAGGGCGGCGACCTTCACCTCACCGGTGACGGGACGGCCGACGAAGTCGGAGACGAGGCCGTGCACCGGGCCGCGGAGCCCGTAGTACATCGCCGCGGCCTGGATCACCAGGACGAACGCGACGACGGCGAGCACCGCCCAGGTCCATTGCCTCTTCCCCCAGCCGCGGCGGGAGCGCTCCCCGCGTGGACCCCGCGGGAGCGCGAAGTCTGCACGCACCAACATGAGATGACAGCATAGTTAACGGACGGGTAACTCTGTGAATCCGAACGGCGTTTCGTGATGGAGAACGCTCGAAAAAACGACAGCGGGCGCGCATCCCCGAAGGGATGCGCGCCCGTTTTGTCTGTGTCCGGTGAGGCCGGACGGTGTCCCGGGTCAGACCCGGGGATCACTCACCAGCTGCTCTTGTGCACACCGGGGAGCTCGCCGGCGTGCGCCATCTCGCGCAGGCACACACGGCAGAGGCCGAACTTGCGGAACACCGAGTGCGGGCGGCCGCACTTGTTGCAACGGGTGTACGCGCGGACGGCGAACTTCGGCTTCTTGTTGGCCTTGTTGACCAGCGCCTTCTTTGCCATGGCTCAGTTCTCCTTGAAGGGGAAGCCGAGGTGCTTGAGCAGTGCGCGGCCTTCCTCATTGTTGGTGGCAGTGGTGACGACGGTGATGTCCATGCCGCGCGGGCGGTCGATGGAGTCCACGTCGATCTCGTGGAACATCGACTGCTCGTTCAGGCCGAACGTGTAGTTGCCGTTGCCGTCGAACTGGTTGCCGTTGAGGCCGCGGAAGTCGCGGATACGGGGCAGCGCGATCGAGGTGAGGCGATCGAGGAACTCCCACATGCGGTCGCCACGGAGGGTGACGCGCGCGCCGATGGGCATGCCCTCACGCAGCTTGAACTGCGCGATGGACTTGCGGGCCTTGCGGATCTCCGGCTTCTGGCCGGTGATCAGCTCGAGGTCCTTGACGGCGCCGTTGATGAGCTTGGCGTCGCGGGCGGCGTCGCCGACGCCCATGTTCACGACCACCTTGACGACGCCGGGGATCTGCATCACGTTGGCGTAGTCGAACTCGCTCTTGAGCGCGTCCTTGATCTCGGCGCGGTAGCGCGCCTTCAGGCGCGGCTGGGTCTTCTCAGAGGTGGTCATCTCAGATGTCCTTCCCGTTCTTGCGGGAGATCCGCACGCGCTTGCCGGTCTCCTCGTCGGTCCGGTAGCCCACGCGGGTGGGGTTGCCGTCCGAGTCGACGACCATCACGTTGGAGACGTGGATCGGGGCCTCACGGACCTCGATCCCGCCCTGCGCGGTGGCGGACGTGCTGGTGTGCTTCTTGATCCGGTTGACGCCCTCGACGAGGACCTTGTCAGCCTGCGGGAAGGACTCGACGACCTTGCCCTTCGCGCCCTTGTCGGGTCCCGAGACCACGATGACGGTGTCGCCCTTGTGCACCTTCATGTCAGAGCACCTCCGGGGCCAGCGAAACGATCTTCATGAACTTCTTGTCGCGCAGCTCGCGGCCGACCGGGCCGAAGATGCGGGTGCCACGAGGATCGTTGTCGTTCTTGATGATGACAGCGGCGTTCTCGTCGAACTTGATGTACGAGCCGTCCGGACGGCGGCGCTCCTTGGAGGTGCGCACGATCACGGCCTTGACGACCTCGCCACGCTTGACGTTGCCGCCGGGGATGGCGTCCTTGACAGTGGCGACGATGATGTCACCGATGCCGGCATAGCGGCGCGAGCTTCCACCGAGCACGCGGATGCAGAGGATTTCCTTAGCACCCGTGTTGTCGGCGACCCGCACTCGCGATTCCTGCTGAATCACTAGAGAGTCTCCTCAGACCTGGATTTTCATGCGCGCCGGATTACCGACCCGAACACGCGCGGTCCGCCACCTGTGGCACGAGGCCGCAGGCAACCGGTCCATGATAGAGGAAACCGCAGGTCGCTGTCGAATCACGCCCGGTCAGCCCCTCGGCCCCCTGTCCCCCAGGTCCGACGGTGCGCCGCCGCCACCCCACGCGGTCGCGATGGGGCCGGCCACTGCCCGCACCGGGCAGAACGGGTGCGGGAAGCCATCCGCACCCGAAATGCGCCAGCGCACCCGGCACGCAGGGTGCGACCGGGCGAAACGGCTGCGGGAAGCCATCCGCACCCCGAAACGCGCCGGCGCACCCGGAGGACCCTCGCGCGGGCGCAGACCGTGTCGTTCGACCGGATGACGTGCTATGTGCCGCGACGGGCATGCCGTAACTTCCAAGACGTGCAGCTCTCGGACCTCCCGTCGGGCGGGGTGACGCGCCTGCGGGCCACGTCGCCGCTCGCGCTGGCGGCCGCTGCGGAGCGCCGCGGACCGGAGGATCCGATCGTCGTGTTCCCGGGGCTCACGCAGCCGCTGGGATCCGCGCCCAGCGCGATCATCGAGGACGTGCTCGCGCGGACCGTCGCGGTCGCGCTCGAGCTGTTCCCCGCGTGGCTGCCCGCCGCGGACGGCGCCGACGGCACGGACGGCGCCCCCGAATCCGACGGCGTCCTGGACCGGTTCGCGGTCCGCTCGCTCAGTCATCGGCACGACGGTGCAGCCGGGCTCGGGACGGCCCTCGGGGCGCTCGCGACCGCGGCGCTGCGGCCCGAGTCGATCGCCGCGTTCACGGAACTGCCGGCGGCGGACCGTCGGAGCGCGGTCGAGTACGCGCTGACCCGCGGCTACGGCGCCGGGCGCGCGGCCCTGGCGCTGGTGGTCGACCGGCTCATCGCCCCGCATCAGGCCGACGCGCTGTCCGTCGGCGCGCAGTGGCTGGCGCGCGGCGGCTGCGCCGTCTGGCTGCTCGGTCCCGGTGCGGCTCCGCTCGACCGGTTCCCCGTCGTCGACGGTCCGCCCGTCCCCGACGACGAGGACGCCTGGCCCACCGAGCACACGGTGGGCTTCGAGCCCGCCCCGCTCTACCCGCCGGTCGCAGGCAGACCGCACCCGGCGAGCGCGGCGGAGAAGTACCTGGAACAGGGGCTGGCGCGGGTGGACTGGGCCGCGGCGCGGCACTGGAACTACGCCGTCGACCTGGGTCCGCTGCACCCGCCCGTGCGCGTGGACCTGCTGTTCCCGCAGCCCCGGTTGGTCGTCGAGATCGACGGCCCGGACCATCGCTCGGTCGAGAAGTACGAGGCCGACCGGCGCCGCGACGCGGACCTCCTGCTCGCCGGGTTCCGCGTGCTGCGGTTGACGAACAGCCGGATCTTGGGAGACCTCGCCGAGTCGATGTCCGTCATCCGTACATTGGTGCTGTCGGGAACGCGATGACAGAAGGGCGTGTCGGGTGAGCGAGTCGATCGCCGGTCTCACCGGCACGGAGACCGCGGTGCTGCTGGTCCTGGCCGCCGCGGTCGAACCGGTCCGCAACCCCGATCTCCAGCAGTTCGGACCCGCCCTCGAGGCGCCCGCACGCCGCCGGCTCGTCGATCGCGGACTCCTGGACGTGGAGAAGGGATCCCGGGGGGCGCTCGTGCTCTCCCTCACCGACAAGGGCTGGGCCGCCGCCGCCGATCTGCTCGAGTCGCCTCCCCCGCCGCGCGCGACCCCGCAGCTGCGCGCGATGCTCACGTTCGCCGCGGGCATCGGCCGCTACCTGCGCCGCGAGTCGCTCGCGCTCGGCGAGGTCATGATGCCCGGGCCGGGCACCCCGGAGCCGGTCCCGGCACCGTCTGGCCCGGGCGCGGCACCGTCGGCGCCGGTTCCGCAGTCCGACGATGCCGCCCACGCCCGCCCGGCAGGAAGCCCCGTCGAGCGGGTGCGCGCGGCGTACCTGCGGATCGCGGCGCCCGGCGCGTGGGTGGCGCTGCACCGCTTGCGCGCGGCGCTGCCGGACCTGCCCCGCGCGGACCTCGACGACGCCCTGCGCGACCTCTACCCCGAGCCCGGCGTGCACATCGTCGCGGAGGACAATCTCAAAGCCCTCACCGCCGAGGACCGCGCCGCCGCGCTGCACCTCGGCGGGAGGCCCCTGCACGCGATACGGATCACCCGATGACACTGTCCGACCTGCAGCGCGCCGCGCTGCGCTCCGTCCGCCTGAGCTGGGCCCCCACCTACGAGGAGGTGTGGGACACGGCGACGGAGGACATGCACGTCGACGGCCTGCACACCGACGTCTGGGAGGACCTCGAGGACGCGCTCGGCGACGCGGTCGCGTCCACCGGCGCCTCCCCCACCGGCCTGGTGATCACGGGCAACGCGGGCACCGGAAAGACCCACCTGCTCACCCGGTTCCGCGCCGAGGTGCAGTCGGCGGGCCACTACTTCGTCCTGCTCGAGCTGCTCGACGCGTCGGATTTCTGGCGCGCCGCCCTGACCTCGCTGCGCAGCTCGCTGCTCCGCCCGGCGCGCGACCACGAGACGCAGCTCGCGCAGCTGTTGTGGCTGCTCTCGGACGAGGCCGGGCTGTCGCGGGCGCACCGTCGGGAGTTCTCGGGCGACGCGGTGCCCACCCCCGAGGGCCTCGACGCGCTGGTCGCGGCCATGAGCAAGCGGCGCCCGCAGGTCCGGCAGTACCACGGCGTGCTGCGCGCGCTGGTGCTGCTGGGCTCGCCCGACAGCCGCCTCGCGGACCTGGGCTCCGCCTTCCTCGACGACATCGAGGTCGAGGAGACCGCCGCCGAGCGCCTGCACTGGGGCCTGCCCGCGCACGGCTTCCCCGCCGTCGAGACGGTGCGCGCGATCTCGGCGTTCATGGCCGAGACCGCGGCCACCGTGTTCGCGGTGGACCAGATCGACACCCTGCTCGCGCAGTCCGCGGCCACGCTGACCTCCCCCGATGCCGCGGAGTCCGAGGTGATCGAGCAGGTGGGCCACGGCCTGATGTCGTTGCGGCAGGGCCTGTACCGCACCGTCACCGTCGCCTGCATGCTGCCGACGGCGTGGGAGACGCTCTCCAGCCGGGCGACCGCGTCCGTGGCCGCCCGGTTCCGGGTGGTGGGTCCGCTCAAGTCGCTGCCCGACGGTGCCATCGCCCGCGCGATCGTCGAGCGGCGCCTGACGGCCGCCTACCGGGCGAAGGAGTTCGCGCCGCCCCACCCGACGTGGCCCGTCGCGCCGGAGGCCTTCGCCTCGGCGGTGCACCACACCCCGCGCGACCTGCTCACCAAGGTCGACGCCCACATCCGGGCGTGCGTGTCCACCCGTTCGGACTTCGAGCTCGCCTCCTTCGACGACGGTGCGCCGCGCACCGCCCCGGCGCCGACGGTGCCCGGCCCGACGCCGGAGCCCGCCGTGCAGCCCGCGCTGCCGGAGACCACGCCCGAGGAGGCCCTGGCCCGCATCGACGCGCAGTTCGAGGCGCTGCGGATCCGGGCCCGGGTGGGCGACGTCGCGACGGATCAGGCGGTCGCGGACAAGCGCATGAGCGCGCTGCTCGAGGCCGGACTGCGCGCCTGGACCCGCGAGGACGGCGGCGACGGCTTCCAGATCGAGCGCGGCAACAAGCAGCTCGACGGCCGGCTGCGGCGCCGCCTGCCCGGCCGCGTCGAGGACGAGCAGCACTGGGCCTTCCGCGCCATCCCCGCCCCGAACGCCGTCGCCACCACGAACCGGGTGCAGAGCGCCGCGACCGCGGCCGGCGTCGCTGCGGGCATGGACCGCCGCAAGCTGTTCCTGCTGCGGTCCACGCCCTGGCCCACCAGCCCGAAGGCATCGGCCGTGATCGCCGACGCCGTGGACCGTGGCGCCGAGCTCCTCCCCCTCGACGAGGGCGATCTCGCGACCCTCGACGCGCTGAGCCGGATCATCGCCAATTCCCCTGAGGGGCTGGACGAATGGCTGACCGCCCGGCGCCCCGCGCACGGGCTGCGGATGTTCGCCGGGCTCGAACGCGCGGCCCCGACGGTGACCGGAGCCCGTCCGACGACCTCCCCGCGTCGCGCGCGCGGCCTCATCCCCGGCGACGCGGTGGGCCGGGTCGGCGGGCTGTCGAGCGCCGTCGCGGACGTCATGTTCGGCGGCCCGCCCGCCCCGCGTGCGGACGCCCCGCCCGAGCACGCCCCCGCACACGCGCAGGTGCAGGCGCCGGAGGCACCCGGGCCGGGGGCGGCACCGTCGGAGCCCGGGAGCGTTCCCGTGGGCACCACCGGCGACCGGGCGCCGGTGCTCCTCGACCTCGCCGAGCTGCGCAAGCACACCGCGATCTTCGCGGGCTCGGGCTCGGGCAAGACGGTGCTGATCCGCCGGCTCATCGAGGAGTGCGCGCTGCGCGGCGTGTCCGCGATCGTGCTGGACCCCAACAACGACCTCTCCAGACTGGGTGAGGAGTGGCCGCAGGCGCCGTCGGGCTGGTGGGAGGGCGACGCCGAGCGGGCGCAGCGCTACCTCACCGGCACCGAGACGATCGTGTGGACGCCGAACCGCGAATCAGCGAGACCGCTCGTGCTGCAACCGATCCCGGACTTCGCGGCGCTGCGCACCGGCATGGACGGCGACGATCTCGACGCGCAGGAGGCTCGCGAGGGCTTCGCGATGGCGGTGGAGGCGTGCGCGAGCGCGCTGGAGCAGCACGTGGGCGTGGGCGGCATGCGGCGCGAGCAGCAGCGCGCGATCCTGCGGGAGGCGCTCGACGCGTACGGCCGGCAGGTGGACCGTTCGGACGTGCGCGGCTTCGCCGACTTCCTGCGGGAATGGGATTCGACGCGCAGCAGCCTCGGCAGCGCCGACAAACTGGCCCCGGAGCTCGCGGAGAACCTGCAGGCGGCGCTCATCAACAACCCGCTGCTCGGCGGCCGCGGCGAGGCTGTGGACCCGGTGACGCTGCTGACGCCGTCGGCGGGCAAGATCGCGCGGATCTCGGTGATCAGCCTCATCGGCCTGCCCGACGAGACGCAGCGGCAGACCTTCGTGGCGCAGCTGCAGCTGGCGCTGTTCTCGTGGATCAAGCGGCACCCGGCCGGCGATCGGCCGCTCGGCGCCCTGCTGGTCATGGACGAGGCCCAGCAGATCGCGCCGTCGGGATCGGTGAAGCCGTCCACGGAGTCCACGCTGTTGCTCGCCTCGCAGGCCCGCAAGTACGGGCTCGGGCTGGTGTTCGCGACGCAGGCGCCGAAGGGCCTGCACGACAAGATCGTCGGCAACAGCGCCACGCACTTCTACGGAAAGCTCAACGCGCCGGTGCAGATCCAGGCCGCCAAGGACCTGGCGGCCGCCCGCGGCGGTCGGATCGACGGGATCGGCGGGCTCGGCCCGGGCGACTTCTACCTCGGGTCCGGGGCGTCGACGGTGCGCCTGCACGCCCCGATGTGCCTCTCGCATCACGCCGCGAGCCCGCCCACCGAGGACGAGGTCCTCGCCATCGCACGAAGGAGCACGCCATGAGCCCGAAGAAGAAGCTGAGCTGGAGCGAGCTGTCGCCCCGCGCGAGGACCGCCATCGTCGCGACCGCGGCCGTCGACGCCGGACTCCGGGCATGGGCCCTCGCCGACCTGGCCGGACGCGACGACGCCGAGGTCCGCGGCCCCAAGAAGCTCTGGGGCCTCGGCCTCGGCGTGGTCAACTCCGCGGGCGTCCTGCCCGCGGCCTATCTGCTGTTCGGCCGCGGTACCCGCATGGCGTAGCGGGACTCAGCCCGCGGGGCGGGTTGCGCGACGACGGGGCTGCTGGGCGCGGCCCTGCCCCTGCGGCCGTCCCTGGCCCTGCGTCCGTCCGCCGGACGGTGCCTGGCGCTGCTGACCGGAGCGCTGACCGCCCTGGCCTCGCCCGGCGCCCTGACCGGCGCTGTGGCCGCGACCCGCGGCCTGGCTCTGGCCGCGGCCGGCACCGTCGGACCGCGCTCCCGTGCCCTTGCCGCGCCCGGCGCGACCGCGGCCCGGGGCGTGTCCGCCACCGGCCCGACGCTGCTGCTGCGGCGGCGCCACAGGTGCGGGCTCGACGTAGGGGGCGGTCTCGCCGACCAGGTCGACGACGACCGGCGCGGTCGCGGTGACCGACGTCGGACGCGCGGAGATCGCGGCCTTCTTCAGCAGGACCTGGGTGTCCTTGCGCTGCTCCGGCGTCATCACGGTAACGACGGTGCCCGAGCTGCCGGCGCGGGCCGTGCGGCCGCTGCGGTGCAGGTAGGCCTTGTGCTCGGCGGGCGGGTCGACGTGCACGACCAGCTGCACGTCGTCGACGTGCACGCCGCGGGCGGCGATGTCGGTCGCGACGAGCACCCGGGCGGTGCCCGCGCTGAACGCCTCGAGGTTGCGGTCGCGCTGCGGCTGGCTCAGATTGCCGTGCAGGTCGACCGCGGGGATGCCCTGCGCCGTGAGCTGCTTGGCCAGCTTCTTCGCCTGGTGCTTGGTACGGGTGAACAGGATCCGGCGCCCGGTGCCCGACGCGAGGACGCGGACCAGCTCGCTCTTCTCGTCCTTGCCGCTGACCTCGAAGACGTGGTGCGTCATGTCGACGACCGGCGAGTTCTCGGGGTCGACGGAGTGCGAGACCGGATCGGTCAGGAACTTGCGGACGAGCTTGTCGACGCCGTTGTCGAGCGTGGCCGAGAAGAGCATGCGCTGGCCACCCGTCGGGGTGGCGGCGAGGATCCGGGTGACGACCGGGAGGAAGCCCAGGTCGGCCATGTGATCCGCCTCGTCGAGCACGGTGACCTCGACGCGCGACAGATCGACGATGCGCTGGCGCATCAGGTCCTCGAGGCGACCGGGGCAGGCCACCACGATGTCGACGCCGTTGCTCAGCGCCTGCTCCTGGCGGCCCTGCTTGACGCCGCCGAAGATCGTGGTCACGCGCAGGCCGGCCGCGCGGGCCAGCGGCTCGACGGTGGCGGTGATCTGGGTGGCGAGCTCACGGGTCGGGGCGAGCACGAGGCCGGACGGCTTGCCGGCGGGGGCGCGGTGGCCGGCGATGCGCGCGACCAGCGGGATCGCGAAGGCCAGGGTCTTGCCCGAGCCGGTCTTGCCGCGGCCGAGGACGTCGCGGCCGGCCAGGGTGTCGGGCAGCGTGTCGGCCTGGATGGGGAACGGGGTGCTGCGGTCCATGTCGTGGAGGGCGGCGATGAGGTTCGACGGGACGCCGAGGTCGGCGAAGGAGCGAGTGGACACAGGGGTGCTCACGGCAGGTGTTACCTAACACTGGTGGGTGGCGAAGGCGGCGGTGGCCGCATCCGTTCGCCGCAAGAAAAGAACCGGGAGGTGGTCTCGAGCCGCGTGCGGCGAGACAGGGGCCCGGGAGCCCTACGACGGCGCGGAACGATGAACGTCCCGCATGTTCTAGAGCATAGCAAACCTGTTCGCACGGGCGTGCATACTCGAGGGGGAAGTGCCGACACTCACAGTCCTCGCGGCGGCACCCCTGATGCAACGCGGAGGGGCTTCATGCGCGACAATGCAGTGATGGAGGCGTGCACGTCGACGCACGCCGGGGGAGGCAAGAACATGACCGCACGTACGACCCGTCGGTTCCGCGGACGCGCCGCAGCGGCGCTCGCCGCGGGCGTCTCAGTGGTCGCGCTGGCCGGCTGCGCATCGGTGCCCGGTACCGGCTCCGCCGACCCGAAGGACGTGGCCGCGTACCAGAGCACCATCGCCGCCTCGCGCGCGGCCGCCGCTGCTGCGGCCGGCAAGTCGGCCTGCGCCTCGTGGCAGGCCGGATACGACATCCGGATCGTCGCCAGCCGCGCCACGGTCGCCTTCACCAAGGACCCGAAGTGGACCTGGGACGGCATCACCACCCTGCTCAACGCCGAGCTCGCGGCGATCGACACGGAGTCGGGCAAGTTGCCCGGCGTCATCAGCACCGCGCAGCCCGCGGCCTCGATCCAGACCGCGATCACCGACTACAAGTCCAAGCTGGACGCCTACGGCGCCGCGCTGCGCGTCGACCAGGCGGCCCGCGCCTCGGGCGACGCGACCTGGGCGAAGAGCAACCCCGCGTTCGACGCGCTGGGCACGGCCGCGACGGCCGTCAAGCGGGTGTGCCCGTCGTCCTGAGTCGTCGGCTCACCGCACCAGACGATTCAGTTTTCACAATCACGCGATTCGCGATAGCTTATGCATGTCCTGTTCTTGATTTTGAACTAGAGGTACAGCATGAGCATTCATCAGTGGACCGTCCGGACCCTGTCCGCGGGCGTCCTCGCCGCCGCGATCGCCGCACCGTTGCCGGCTCTCGCCGCCCCCACCCCTGCCCCCACTCCCCCGCCCGCGCCGGCGGCACCGTCGAACAGCGCCGCGAAGGCGACCTGCGACCAGTGGGCGAACAACCGGGCGCCGCGGCTGCGGGCGAGCCGGGCCACCGTCGACTTCACCAAGAACCCGGACTGGACGTGGGCGGGAATCGGCCCCGTGCTCGACCGCGAGCAGAACGCGATCCGCGTCGAACTCGGCACCCTCCCCGGCACCGTCGCCCGCGCGGGCGGCAACCAGCGGCTCGCGAACGCCCTGCGCGCTTATCAGGCTCGGCTCACCGAGTACAACGCCACGCTGAACACGGACCGCGGGGCGCGCGCCAGCGGCGACGCCACCTGGGCCAGGAGGCGCGCCAGCGGCGACGCCACCTGGGCCAGGAGCAACCCCGCGTACAAGCGCGTGACCGACGCGACGAACGCCGTCATCACCCTCTGCCGCACGCTCTGACCCCGAGCACGACGAAGCCCCCGACCCCTCCTCGCGGAGGTGCCGGGGGCTGTTCGTTCGGTGGTGCGGAGCGGCCTACTTCGCCTTCTCCAGCACCTCCACCAGGCGCCAGTGCTTGCTGGCGCTCAGCGGACGGGTCTCCATGATCCGGACGCGGTCGCCGACACCGGCGACGCCCTCTTCGTCATGCGCCTTCACCTTGGAGGTGGTGCGGATGATCTTGCCGTACAGGGAGTGCTTCACGCGGTCCTCGAGCTCGACGACGATGGTCTTCTCCATCTTGTCGGACACGACGTACCCGATGCGGACCTTGCGGCTGTTCCGCTCCTCGGTGGTCACATTGCTTCCGTTCTCGCTCATGCGGCGTCACCCTCCGGGCCGGAGGCCAGGCCGAGCTCCCGCTCGCGCAGGATCGTGTAGATCCGGGCGATGTCGGTACGCACGGTGCGCAGGCGACGGTTGTTGCTCATCTGCCCGGTGGCCATCTGGAACCGCAGGTTGAACAGCTCCTCCTTGGCCTCGCGCAGCTTCTCCACCAGCTCGTCCGCGGTGAGACCGCGGAGATCAGCGGCGACGGTGTTCGACATCAGAACTGCTCCTCTCGGGTCACGATGCGGGTCTTGCAGGGGAGCTTGTGCTGCGCGCGGCGCAAGGCCTCGCGAGCGGTCTCCTCGTTGGGGTAGGACATCTCGAACAGCACACGACCGGGCTTGACGTTCGCGACCCACCACTCGACGGAACCCTTACCGGAACCCATGCGGGTCTCGGCCGGCTTCTTGGTCAGCGGGCGGTCCGGGAAGATGTTGATCCAGACCTTGCCGCCACGCTTGATGTGGCGGTTGATGGCGATACGAGCGGACTCGATCTGACGGTTGGTGATGTAGGCGGGCTCGAGAGCCTGGATGCCGTAGTCACCGAAGGTCACCTTGTTGCCGCCCTTGGACTGGCCGGAGCGACCCGGGTGGTGCTGCTTGCGGTGCTTGACGCGACGGGGGATCAACACGGTGTCAGCCCTCCTGGTTCGTTGCGGCCGGAGCCGCCGCCACCGGAGTGTCCTCCGTTGCGGCGCGACCGGCCTCGGTGCTGGTGGCGGTCGTGCCCGACGCGCCGCTACGACGCGGGCGCTGGGGGCGCTCACGACGCGGGCCGCGACGGTCGTCGTTCGACGGTGCCGCCAGCTCGCGCCGGCCGCCCACGACGTCGCCCTTGTAGATCCACACCTTGACGCCGATCCGCCCGAAGGTGGTCTTCGCCTCGTGCAGGCCGTAGTCGATGTCGGCGCGCAGCGTGTGCAGGGGCACGCGGCCCTCGCGGTAGAACTCGCTGCGGCTCATCTCCGCGCCGCCCAGACGACCCGAGCACTGGACCCGGATGCCCTTGACGTTCGGCTGACGCATCGCCGACTGGATCGCCTTGCGCATCGCGCGGCGGAACGCCACGCGGTTGCTCAGCTGCTCCGCGATGCCCTGCGCGACGAGCTGGGCGTCGGCCTCGGGGTTCTTCACCTCGAGGATGTTCAGCTGCACCTGCTTCTTGGTGAGCTTCTCCAGCTCCGAGCGGATGCGATCGGCCTCGGCGCCGCGGCGGCCGATGACGATGCCCGGACGCGCGGTGTGGATGTCCACCCGCACGCGGTCCCGGGTGCGCTCGATCTCGATCTTGCTGATGCCGGCACGCTCGAGGCTGTCGGTCAGGCGCTTACGGATCTGGACGTCTTCCTTGACGTACTCCGAGTACTGCTTATCGGCGTACCAGCGGGACTTCCAGTCCGTGGTGATGCCGAGGCGGAAGCCGTGGGGATTGATCTTCTGTCCCATGCTTACGCTCCCTTCCGGCTGTTGCGGCTGGCGGCGGGCTTCTTCGCATCCAGCGACTCCACCACGACGGTGATGTGGCTGGTGCGCTTGCGGATCCGGTACGCGCGGCCCTGGGCCCGCGGCTGGATGCGCTTCATGGTCGGGCCCTCGTTGGCGTACGCCTCCGAGACGACCAGGGTGCGCGGGTCGAGACCCAGGTTGTTCTGCGCGTTGGCGATGGCCGAGGCCAGGACCTTCGCGACGGGCTCACTCGCGGCCTGCGGCGCGAACCGCAGGATCGCGAGCGCCTGCTCGGCGTCCTTGCCGCGGACCAGGTCGATGACCCGCCGCGCCTTCATCGGGGTGACCCGGACGAAGCGCGCGGTGGCCGACGCCGAGGTCTGTGCTGCTGTGTCGTTGCTCATTAGCGGCGCTTCGCCTTCCGGTCGTCCTTGATGTGGCCCTTGAACGTCCGCGTCGGGGCGAACTCGCCCAGCTTGTGACCCACCATGTTCTCCGAGACGAACACCGGCACGTGCTTGCGACCGTCATGGACGGCGAAGGTGTGACCGATGAAGTCGGGGATGATGGTGGAGCGGCGCGACCAGGTCTTGATGACCTGCTTGGTGCCCTTGTCGTTCTGGACGTCGACCTTCGCGAGGAGGTGGTCGTCGACGAACGGGCCCTTCTTGAGGCTGCGTGGCATTCTCTAACTCCCTCCTAGCGCTTGTTCTTACCGGACTTGCGGCGACGCACGATCAGCTTGTCGCTCGCCTTGTTCTTGCGGGTGCGGCCCTCGGGCTTGCCCCACGGGCTCACCGGGTGGCGACCACCGGAGGTCTTACCCTCACCACCGCCGTGCGGGTGGTCGACCGGGTTCATGACGACACCACGGACGGTCGGGCGCTTGCCCTTCCACCGCATACGGCCGGCCTTGCCCCAGTTGATGTTGCTCTGCTCGGCGTTGCCCACCTCGCCGACGGTGGCGCGGCAGCGCACGTCGACGCGACGGATCTCGCCGGAGGGCATACGCAGGGTCGCGTACGCGCCCTCCTTGCCCAGCAGCTGGATGCTGGCACCGGCCGAGCGGGCCATCTTGGCACCGCCACCGGGGCGCAGCTCGACGGCGTGGATCACGGTGCCGGCGGGGATGTTGCGCAGTGGCAGGGCGTTGCCCGGCTTGATGTCGGCGTTGGGGCCCGACTCGACGATGTCGCCCTGCTTGAGGTCCTTGGGGGCGAGGATGTAACGCTTCTCGCCGTCCAAGTAGTGCAGCAGTGCGATCCGCGAGGTGCGGTTCGGGTCGTACTCGATGTGCGCGACCTTGGCGTTGATGCCGTCCTTGTCGTGACGACGGAAGTCGATCAGACGGTAGGCGCGCTTGTGGCCGCCACCCTTGTGCCGGGTGGTGATGCGGCCGTGCGCGTTACGGCCACCGTGGCCGTGCAGCGGACGGATCAGCGACTTCTCCGGGGTCGAACGCGTGATCTCGTCGAAGGTCGAGCCCGACGAGCCACGACGACCCGGAGTGGTCGGCTTGTACTTGCGGATAGCCATTTAGCTCGCGCCTCCGAAGATGTCGATGGGCTTGCTATCGGCGCTCAGGGTCACGATGGCGCGCTTGGTGCTCTTGCGCTGACCGTAACCGGCACGGGTGCGCTTGCGCTTGCCCTGGCGGTTCAAGGTGTTGACGCTGTCGACCTTGACGCCGAAGACCTTCTCCACGGCGATCTTGATCTGCGTCTTGTTCGCCTCCGGGTGCACCACGAAGGTGTACGTGTTCTCCTCGATCAGGCCGTAGGCCTTCTCGGAGATCACCGGCGCGAGCAGGATGTCCCGCGGGTCGGCGGGGATGGTTGCGGTTGCCATCAGGCGTTCGCCTCCTCGGTCTTCGTGGCGCTCGCGATGAACGAACCCAGAGCCTCGCGGCTGAACACCAGATCATCGGCGTCGAGGACGTCGTAGGTGTTGAGCTGATCGGCAAAGATCCACTTCGCGTTCGGCAGGTTCTGGACGCTGCGCTGCGCGGTCAGGTCCTCGCGGCCCACGACCACGAGGAACTTCTTGCGCTCCGACAGCGCGGCCAGGAACAGGCGGGCGGTCTTGGTCGACGCCTCCTGGCCGGCCACCAGCTCGGTGACGACGTGGATACGGTCCTCGCGAACCCGGTCGGTGAGGGCACCGCGCAGGGCGGCGGCCTTCATCTTCTTCGGGGTGCGCTGGCTGTAGTCGCGCGGCTGCGGGCCGTGGACGGTGCCACCGCCGTTGAACTGCGGCGCGCGGGTCGAGCCCTGACGGGCGCGGCCGGTGCCCTTCTGGCGGTACGGCTTACGGCCACCGCCGCGGACCTCGCCACGGGTCTTGGTGGAGTGGGTGCCGGCACGCGCAGCGGCGAGCTGGGCCACGACGACCTGATGCATCAGGGCGATGTTGGGCTCCACGTCGAAGATCTCGGCGGGGAGGTCGACGGTGCCGTCGACCTTGCCGTCGGCGGTCTTGACATCGAGAGTCAGCTTGCTCATGCGCGAGCACCACCCTTCACGGCGCTACGGACCATCACGAGGCCGCCCTTGCGGCCGGGGATGGCGCCCTTGATCAGGATGACGCCGGCATCGGCGTCCACCTTGAACACGGACAGGTTCTGCGTGGTCACCTTGTCGGAGCCCATGCGGCCGGCCATCCGGACGCCCTTGAAGACGCGACCCGGGGTGGCACAGCCACCGATGGAACCGGGGGCGCGGTGCACGGCCTGCGCGCCGTGGCTGGCGCCGAGACCGGCGAAGCCGTGGCGCTTCATGACGCCGGCGTAGCCCTTGCCCTTGCTGATGCCGGTGACGTCGACGAAGTTGCCCGCCTCGAACACGTCGGCGCCCAGCTCCTGGCCCACCTCGTAGTCGGCGGCGGCACCGGCGTCGGCGAGCCGCAGCTCGGCGATGTGGCGACGCGGGGTGACACCGGCCTTGGAGAACTGGCCCGAGACGGGCTTGTTCACCTTGCGGGGGTCGATCGCGCCGAAGGCGAGCTGCACGGCGTCGTAGCCGTCAGCGGCCTGGGTACGGATCTGGGTGACCACGTTCGGCCCGGCCTTGACGACGGTGACCGGGACGACCCGGTTGTTCTCGTCGAAGACCTGGGTCATGCCGAGCTTGGTGCCCAGGATTCCCTTGATCTTGTTCTCAGTCATATCGATTTCTCCGCAGCCGCTTACTGGATGTTCACGTCGACGCTGGCCGGCAGGTCGATGCGCATGAGCGCGTCGACCGTCTTCGGCGTCGGGTCCAGGATGTCGATCAGCCGCTTGTGCGTACGCATCTCGAAGTGCTCGCGCGAGTCCTTGTACTTGTGCGGCGAACGGATGACGCAGTACACGTTCTTCTCCGTCGGCAGCGGCACGGGACCGACCACGCGGGCGCCGGTGCGGGTCACGGTCTCGACGATCTTCCGAGCAGACGCGTCGATCGCCTCATGGTCATAGGCCTTGAGCCTGATGCGGATCTTCTGTCCCGCCACGCTGTGTCCTCTTCCGTCAAGTGTTCAAACGTATTGCTAGACACACGGACAGCTGAATCACCTGCGGGAACGTATCCCGCCTGAAGTCGATCGACGCTGTTCATGTGTCAAATTGCTCCGGCCCACGCGGTCGGGCGTGTCGCGCTGGCGCTCATGCTCCGCCGTGTGTTCCGGTGGCTCCCGCGAGGGCGCCGGGTCGATACCGTCATCGAGTGGCAGACCAGCCCGTATCACGGAGACGTCATACGAGACCGCGCCGCCCGACAAGGCAACCCGACCAGTATGCACTGCTCGAGCCGCTTCTTCAAATCGAACCGGTCGATCCGGTCGGTGCGATTCGCGTCACACCCGGCGAGCCGTGCGCTCTGGAAGAATGAGTCCCATGACCGAGCAGCGCGTCGCGCCGAAGCTGGGCGCGCTGATCCTGGTGGGATCACTGGGCGCCGGGGTCGTCGGCTGCACCATTGACTCCAGGACCGGGCCCGGCGGACCGTCGGCCTCCGTGGCCGCGTCGAAGGCCCGGATCGTGGCGCGCCCCGCTACTACCGTCCGCGACGACGCCGTCCGCTACACCTATCCAGCGCCGAACGCCGACCCCCGGCAGAACTACGGCACTCTCTACCTCCCGCGGGGCGCGCACGCCCCGCGCTCGCTCCCGGTGGTGGTGCTGATCCACGGCGGTGGATGGCGGAACCGCTCCAGCGCCGGCTACATGGCCGAGGTCGCGCGGGCGCTGCAGGCGGCCGGCCTGGCGGTGTGGAACATCGAGTACCGGCGCGTCGGGTCCGGGGGCGGCTGGCCCACCACCTTCACCGACGTGGGGTACGCCGTCGACCACGTGCCCGCCCTCGCGGAGGCCGCACCCGCGCTGGATCCGGCGAACGTGATCCTCGTGGGGCACAGCGCCGGCGGTCAGCTCGCGGCGTGGGCGGCCTCGCGGCGCATCCTGCCGCCGGGGTCACCCGGAGTGACCTGGCCCGCGGGCGGCGGCCCGACGGTGACCCCGCGCGCGTTCGTGTCCATGGCGGGTGTGCTCGACATGCGCACCAGCTCGCGCCTCAACGATCACGTGCGGAACGCGCTCGGCGGGATGCCCGACCGGGTGCCCGAGCGGTACGCCCTGGCCAACCCGATCCAGCGCATCGACCCGACGATGCCCTCCGTCGCGATCCACGGGACCAAGGACACCGTCGTGCCGGACGAGGAGTCCGTGGCCTTCGTCGCCGCGGCGCAGGCTCTGGGCGCACCGTCGCTGCTGGTCCAGCTCGACGGTGCCAACCACGGCACCCCCGTCAACACCCGATCGCCGTACTGGCCGCGGATCCAGGCGACGATCGTGCGGCTCGCGAACGAGGGCTTCGACGCCCTCGCCGCGAACCCGCCCCGCTGACCGGCGCGGCACAGCCCCCGGATCACTCGGCTGATCTCCGGCCCCGGGCCCATGCCGCCAGCCATGGATCCTCGGTGCGAGTCTGCGGCGACACGCCGAGCGGTCGTCGACGACACGCACCGAGGATCGGCCAGGCGGACTCGTCAGGCCGTGAACCAGCGGCGCGCGGGCTCCGACGCCCACAGCAGGATCGGGACCGCGATCGTGGCGACGACACCCCAGCAGGTGAGGATCATCAGCCCGGCGGCGACGGTCGCGATGATCGCGATGCGCTTGGTCCGCTGCTGCAGCAGGAGCACGCCGGCCGCCACACCGAACAAGCAGATGAGGAGCTGGGCGATGCCGACCCCGACGACGATGCCCGTGGCGGCGCCGTTGTCGAGCCCGGCGACGCTCACCGACGAGGTGAAGATGCTGATCAGGGACAACAGCCCGAACAGGCCTCCGAACGCGATGAGCACGATCGCCGCGGCGAGCACCGTGCCGGGCCGGGTCGTGGGCACCGGACCGCCGAACCCGGGCTGACCGAAGCCCTGCTGCGGGTAGCCGGGCTGACCGTACGGCTGCTGGTATCCGGACTGACCGTAGGGCTGCTGTTGCGAGTAGTCCGGCTGGCCGTAGGGCTGCTGGCCGTAGGGCTGCTGCTGCGGGTAGCCGGGCTGGCCGTAGGGCTGCTGCGGGTACTCGGGCAGGCCGCCGTTCTGCTGTCCGCCCTGCGGGTTCTGCGGATCCTGCGGGCTCTGGCCGTACGGGTCGTTCGCGGTCATAGATCTCCCCTTCACTGATGTGTCCGATCACGCTACCCCCGGTTCCCCCGGTCGCGTCTCGCACTTGAACTTACCGCGCGGTAAGATAGCGGTATGACGAACACCAGCACGTTGAAGATGTGGCGCACGCTGAGCGACAAGCCGCTCGGCAAGCTGGCCTTCTCGGCCGCCGCCTCGCTCAAGGCCCCGTACTTCGCGTCGGTCACCCCGTACATCTCCGAGATCGAGTACGGCCGCGCGGTCGTCCACGGCCCCAAGTGGTGGTTCGTGCAGAACCACATCGGCACCTTCCACGCCATCGCTGCGTGCAACCTGGCCGAGGTCGGCATGGGCATGGTCATGGAGGCCTCCACGCCGGGCACCCACCGCTGGCTGCCGAAGTCGATGACGGTGGACTACCTCGCCAAGGCCGAGTCCTCGCTCGTCGCGACCGCGACGCTGGCCGAGGAGATCGACTGGGAGGCGATCACCACCGGGCGCGAGGTCGCCGTCGACATCGCAGTCCGCGACAAGAAGGGCACCGAGGTGGTGCACGCCCGGATCACGACCTGGGTCACACCCAAGCCCTCGAAGTGACCGATTTCTGCAACTCACACACCACTGGCAACGTGAGTTAACAGGGTTCACTCGGTTTACAGGCGGTGTGGTGTGTGGCACGCTACCGTCGCACAGTCCTGCGCCCGGCCCGAGGAGAATCATGCGCCGCACCACCGTGACCACGCCCCGCTCCGCGGCCGCGTCCGTCGCCCGTCGGGCGGCCGCCACGATGGCCGCCCTGGGCACCGTCGCCGTGCTCGTGCCCGGCTCGGCCCAGGCCGAGCCGGTGACCACCATCGTCCCCGGCAGTTCCGTGCTCACGGTGTCGAAGCTCGTCGGGAACGTCGCCGACGGACGCGGTTGCACCGTCGGGTTCATCGGGCAGCGCCCCGACGGTTCGCGGGTGGGCCTCTACGCCGGCCACTGCGGCGACCAGGGCCAGCAGGTCGTGGTCGACGGCCGCATCGTCGGCGTGAACACCGCCTCGTCGGCGCCCAGCCTGACCAAGACCGATCTGTTCGTCGTGCCGGACGCCCCCGACTGGGGCGTGTTCGCCCTCGACCCGAAGCTGGCGAAGGCCGCGCCCGGCGGCCGGATCCGTCCGAGCACGGTCGGCACCGCGCGGGCCGGCGACCAGGTCTGCAGCCAGGGCATCTCGTCCGGCTGGCGCTGCGGTTCCGTGGTGAGCGTCGACGGCGGGTACATCGCCACGACGATCCCCGTGCAGGTCGGCGACAGCGGCGGGCCGCTGATCCGCACCTCCGACAACGCCGCGCTCGGCATCGCCAGTCGCGCCGCCACCTTCGACGGTCCGCTGCGCCGCAACGGTTCCCTCTTCTACGACCTGGGTTCTGCGCTCCGCGCGAGCGGCACGTCGCTGGTCGTCGGGTAGTCAACGCCGCAGCGAGGCCCGTCTCCGTGGCAGGCACGAGATGTCTCGATCGTGCGCGTGAGCCCCGAGCGGCGCACTCGGATTCCGTCCACCTCGGACACGCTGTCCGGACCGGACAAGATCCGAGTGTCGCGGGAAAGCCCTGGGCGGCCTAGCCCGCGAACCAGGCCCGGGCGGACTTCGAGCCCCACAGGAGGAGCGGGACGGCGACGGTCGCGATCAGGCCGGTGCACGTCGCGCCCAGGATGACGGCCGCTGCGGTCGCGACGATCAGCGCTGTGCGGGTCCGCTTGGCGAACAGGAGGACCGCGCCCACCAGGCCCGCGACCGAGCTGACCACCCACAGCAGCCCCAGCGGCACCCCGATCTCCTTGTCGGCGAATCCGGAGATCCCCAGCAGGAGCCCGAACAGGCTGCAGAGGATCAGGACGATCGCGGAGACGATCGCCTGCCACGGCAGCTTCGTCGGCACCGGCGTACTCGGCGTCGCGAATGCCGGGAACGAGGGCTGGGACCCGTAGGGTGCCGGGCCGGACCCCGACGGGAACGGCGCGGCCGACGGCCGCACCGGCCCGGCACCGCCCTGGTACGGGGGCGGCGTGTGCGGCGCGGCGGGCGGCGGGGTCTGCGGAGGCACAGGGGTGGGAGCGGCCACCGTCGGGCGGGCGGCGGGGCCCGAACCGACCGACCGGGCCGCGGTCTCGAGCGCCCGGGCGAAATCGGCGCAGGTGCGGAACCGTCGGGCCGGATCCGCGGCCATCGCGGCGGACAGCGCACGATCGAGGGGTGCCAGACGCGGATCGGTCTCCGCGGCGCGGGGCACCTCACCGCGCATCTTGCGGCTGATCACCGCGCCGGGCGTGGTGCCCGCGAACGGACTCCTACCGGTGAGCAGGGTCAGCGCCGTCGCCGCGAGTGCGTACTGGTCCGTGCGGCCGTCGACGTTCTCGTCCGCGAGTTGTTCCGGCGCGGCGTAGGTCACGGTGCCGACGGCCATGTTGGTCGCGGTGAGCCCGGCATCGTCATCGATGCGGCGCGCGATCCCGAAGTCCGCGAGCAGGACCCGCCCGCCGGCGTCCGCGCCGGACTCGGCGAGCAGCACGTTGGCCGGTTTGACGTCGCGGTGGATGAGCCCCTTGCCGTGGGCGTGGTCCAGCGCGGAGGCGACCTGCGCGATCACCGAGACCACGTCCGCGACCGGCAGTCCGCGCGGATGCCGGTCGCGGATCAGCTGATCCAGGTCCGTGCCCGCGACGTAGTCCATCGACAGCCAGAGCTTGCCCTCGGACTCGCCGCGGTCGTGGACGCCGACGATGTTCGGGTGGAACAGCGTGGCGGCGAGGTCTGCCTCGCGGTTGAACCGGACCCGGTAGGACTGATCGTGCGACAGGTCCTGCGGCAGGATCTTCAGCGCCTCCTGCCGCGGCAACCGCGGATGCGCGACGAGGTACACCTCGCCCATCCCACCCGCGCCCAACCGACGAACCACCCGGAATCCGGCGAATTCCTCACCGGCCTGCATCGACATGCGCGAATCCTAGCGACCGCCCGACGGCGGCTTCGGGCATACCTCCCGAATCCGCCGGATTTGCGATCGCGCCGTGAATGCTGCGGCGCGACCGTCGTTTCCGCCGGTATCGGGACGCTCTACCGGGCGATCAGTCGCGCCAGAGCGTCGCCGGATCGGTGGTCTCGGCCGACGGCGCCGCCGGGGTGCCGGCCGGCGTACGGGAGAACCGCGGCGCGGGCATCGGGGCCATCGCTCCCCCGACCTCCTGCAGGTTGCCGCGCGCCGCCATGTGCGGGTGCTTCGGCGCCTCCTCGAAGGTGAGGATCGGCGCGACGCAGGCGTCGGAGTCGAAGAAGACCTCGGCCCACTCGTCGCGGGTGCGCGTCTTCAGCGCGGCACCGATCGCGGCGCGCAGCTCGGGCCACCGGGCCTGATCGAGCTGGAAGGGCAGGTCGTCCTGCTTGAGGTCCAGCTTGGTCAGCAGCTCCGCGAAGAACTGCGGCTCGATCGCGCCGACGGAGACGTACTTGCCGTCGGAGGTCTCGTAGGTGTCGTAAAAGGGCGCGCCGCCGTCGAGGGTGTTGACCCCACGCTCGTCGCTCCAGATGCCCTGGCCCCGGAAGTCCCACTGCATCTGCCCGATGAGGGAGGCGCCGTCGACCATGGCGACGTCGATGACCTGCCCCTTGCCCGAGGTGTTGCGCTCGTAGAGCGCGGCGAGGACGCCGAAGACCAGGAACATCGAGCCGCCGGCGAAGTCGCCGACGAGGTTGAGCGGCGGCACCGGGCGCTCGCCCTGGCGGCCGATCGCGTGCAGGATCCCCGTCAGCGACAGGTAGTTCATGTCGTGGCCGGCGCGCTGCGCGAAGGGGCCGTCCTGGCCCCAGCCGGTCATCCGGGCGAAGACGATGCGGGGGTTGCGCTCGAGCACGACGTCCGGCCCGAGGCCGAGGCGTTCCATGACGCCGGGGCGGAAGCCCTCGACGATGACATCGGCGCGGTCGATGAGGTCGAGGATGGTGGCGATGTCGTCGGGATTCTTCAGATCCGCCTCGACGATGGTGCGGCCGCGCTTGACGCCGGACGGCTTGCCGGTCAGACCGGTCACACCGACCCCCGGACGCTGCACGGACACCACGTCGGCGCCTTGGTCCGCGAGCAGCATCGCCGCGTGCGGGGCGGGTCCGAGACCGGCGAACTCGACCACCTTCAGCCCGGCGAGCGGACCCTGCTTCGTATCAGTCATGAATGCACGCTAACTTGCCCGTACTCTGAGCGGGTGACCTGGCTCTCGATTCACGACCCCGAAGGCCCCGGGACCGCCGCGCGCGCGACCCTTGTTCTGGCCCACGGCGCCGGCGGTGACCGGGACCAGGCGATGCTGCGGTTGCTCGGCGAGGAACTCGCGCAGCGCGCCGTCCGCACCGTCCGCATCGACCTCCCGTTCCGCAGGCAGCGTCCGAAGGGGCCGCCGTCACCGTCGGGCCAGACGGCGGACCGCGCCTCCTTCGCGGAGACCGTGCGACTCCTCGACATCGACGGTCCGGTCCTCTGGGGCGGACACAGCTACGGCGGGCGGATGGCGTCGATGGCCGTCGGCGAGCCCGCCGACGGTGCCGCGCTCCCCGACGGCCTGGTCCTGCTGTCCTATCCGCTGCACCCGCCTGGCCGCCCGGAGAAGGCGCGCACGGCGCACCTGCCGGGCATCGAGATCCCGACGGTGCTGGTGCACGGCAAGCGCGATCCCTTCGCCTCGCCGGAGGAGCTGGCCGAGGCCGCCGAGCTCATCACCGGCCCGACCACGATCGTCGAGGTCGCCGCGGCGCACGACCTGGCACCCGCGAAATCCGGCGCCCCGGCCAGGGCCGCCGACGCGATCGTGGCGCTGCTCGATCAGCTGAACGCGTAGTCCTCGATCGGGAAGGTCCGGGCGTCGCGGCGGGCGCCGATCACGGAGCTGGGGCGCAGCAGCGTGGCCTCGCCGTGCGGGTCGAAGTAGTAACTGCGGCTCCCCGCACACGAACCGCGTTGGAACACAGACCTTTCCAGCCGGTGGCTCATGGTCTCCAGGAACCGCGCATTGGCCTGCTCGGTGACCTCGACGGTGCGGGCCGAACGCCGGTCGATCTCGTCGAAGACGCGCCGCAGGTGCACCATCTGCGCCTCGATGGTCCAGAAGTACGACAGCCCGGTGTAGCTGTAGGGGCTGTGCAGGCTGAAGAAGTTGGGGAACTTCGGCACGGCCATGCCCTCGTAGGCCTGGAACCGTCCCTCGCGCCAGAACTCACCGAGGTTGCGTCCGTCCCGGCCGGTCACGTCGATCGCAGGGAAGTTCTTCTCCCACAGCGAGAACCCGGTGGCGAGCACGAGCACGTCCAGCTCGTGGACGGTGCCGTCCGTCATCTCGATACCGTGCGGCAGCACCCGTTTGATCGACGAGGCCTCGAGCGTGACGTTCTGCCGGGAGAAGGTCGGGAAGTAGCTGTTGGAGAAGGTGGGCCGCTTGCAGCCGAAGGAGTACGACGGGGTGAGCGCTGCGCGCGTCCTCGGGTCGCGGACCTGGGCGAACATGTGCGCCTTGGCCAGCAGCGCGGCGATGTCGTTGAAACGGTGGCCGTACTGGTAGTTCAGCACGCCGACGGTGTTGAGCACCTCGAGCGCACTCGAGTTCGCCAGGCGCGCAGCGCGTTGCGTGACCGGCAGCCGCCGGAACAGCGCCTTGACGGGGCCGGGCACCGGGAAGTCGACCTTCGGCACCACCCAGATCGGCGTGCGCTGGAACACCGTCAGGTGCCCGGCGACCTTGGCGAGCTCCGGCACGAGCTGCACGCCGGTCGCGCCGGTGCCGATGACGCCGATCCGCCGACCGGCGAGCGGCACGTCGTCGTCCCACTGCGCGCTGTGGACGACGGTGCCGGCGAAGTCCTCGACGCCCTCGATGTCGGGCAGCTTCGGCTGGCTGAGGAAGCCGGTGGCGGTGATCAGGTAGCGGGTGCGCAGCTTCTGCTCGAGCCCGCCCTCGCGCACCACCGTGACCTCCCACTCGGCGGCCCGGGC
The DNA here is from genome assembly GCF_001575195.1 of Tsukamurella pseudospumae. Taxonomy (NCBI): domain Bacteria; kingdom Bacillati; phylum Actinomycetota; class Actinomycetes; order Mycobacteriales; family Tsukamurellaceae; genus Tsukamurella; species Tsukamurella pseudospumae. Next base: position 153,784 of record NZ_LSRF01000057.1, on the reverse strand, counting down.
GTCCCACCGGGCGCCCCGCACGTCGACGCCGAAGCGCATGAGCGGCCGCAGGCCGTACTTGTCGGCCACCCGGCTCGCGTACGCCTTGAGCTCCGAGCCCGGCGCGTAGAGCCGCGACCAGCCCGGGTTCGGCTCGAAGGAGTACGAGTAGGTCACCGACGCGATGTCCACCGCGAGCCCCGGGTAGTGGTTGACGTGCCACGTCCCGCCCAGGTCGTCCTCGCGTTCGAGGATCAGGAGATCGTCGATGCCGCGACCCAGCAGCTCGATCGCGGCCCCCATGCCGCCGAATCCCGCCCCGACGATGATCACGTCGTGTGCCATGCCCGCCCCTTTCGGTGAACGAAACGTCAGTTCCATCGCAAACCTACACCGATGTAGGACCGATACCCTGATTCCATGACCCAGGACGATCCGTCCACCCGCTTACGACGGGGCGCGAAGCTGGGCGGAGCCGTGGCCCGCCAGGCCGTCGACCGCACCGTCGCCCGGGCCCGCGCACGGACCCCCGAGGAGCGCACCGCCGCCGAGGAGCAGGCCGCGCTGCGCGCCGCGGACCGCCTCGTCGCCGTGCTGGGGTCGATGCGCGGCGCGGCGATGAAGGTCGGGCAGGCGCTGGCCACCGTCGACCTGGGGCTGGTGCCCGAGCACGCCCTGCCGGCCTTCCAGGAGAAGCTGACGGCGCTCACCGATCGCGCGCCGGGCGCCGCGTTCTCCGAGGTCCTGCCCGTGATCGAGGCGGACTGTCCGCGGGGCGCCTTCGCCGACATCGATCCCGAGCCGATCGCCGCCGCCTCCATCGGCCAGGTGCACCGCGGCATCACCGCCGACGGTCGCGCGGTGGCGATCAAGGTTCAGTACCCGGGCGTCGACGGCGCGATCCGCGCCGACCTCAAGAACCTCGCTCTGCTGCTCACCGTGTGGCGGGGCCGCCGCGCCTCCGCCGTCCGGACCGAGGCCGTACTCGCCGAGATCAGCGAAACCATCCTCGCCGAGCTCGACTACCCGGGCGAGTGCCGCGCGCAGTTCGGCGTGGCCCGACGGTACGCCGGCCACCCGTTCGTCCGGGTGCCCGCGCCGCTGCCGGAGCTGTCCGGGCCGCGCGTCCTGGTCACCGAGTTCGTCGACGGTGCGCGGTTCGGCACGCTGGAGTCGGCGCCGCGCCAGGTGCGCGACCGCGCCGGGGAGATCCTGCACCGGTTCTACGTGGGCGGCGTCTTCCGCGACGGCGAGTTCTGCGGCGACCCGCACGCCGGCAACGTCCTGGCCTGCGACGACGGGCGGCTCGCCTTCCTCGACTACGGGCTGTACAAGACGCTCGGCCCGGAGTCGGCAGCGTTCGAGCGGGAGTGCTTCCGGGCCGCCGTCGCCGACCGCGGCGACGACCTCGTCGCCCTGCTGCGCGCCGCCGGAGCCCTCCGCGGCGACGGGCCCGGCGCCGACACGTTGCTGCGCTACTTCCGGCTGTCGGCGCCGTGGCACCTGCGGCCGGGACCGGCGACGATCACGCCCGCCGAGGTCAAGCGGGCCGTCGCGGTCGCGACCTCGCCGCCCGAGGCCGATCCCCCGCTGCGCCTACCTGCCGCGCACACCTTCTCCCGACGGGCGGAGCTGCTCACCTTCGGCATGATCGGCGGCCTCGAGGCCACCGCCGACTGGCACGGCATCTGCCGTGAGTGGATCCACGGCGACCCCCCGTCCACCGACCTCGGCCGCGAGCACGCCGCCTGGCTCGCGCGGTGTGGCGGATAGTGCCCGCTGGGCGGGCAGAATCCGCCACACGTCGGGCCGATAACCTGGACGCATGAGCCTCACCCCCCATTCGACCCGCAGCCAGATCGTCACCGTCGCCGAGGTGATCGATGAGACGGAGCTCGCGAAGTCCTTCGTCTTCGACGTCGAGTGGGACTACCGGCCGGGGCAGTTCGTGACGGTCCGCGTCCCGTCGGAGCTGACGGGGTCCGTGGCCCGGTCCTACTCCCTGTACACCTCCCCGTTCGACGCCGGCAGGCCCGGCGTCACGGTCAAGCGCACCGTCGACGGATACGCCTCGAACTGGCTGTGCGACAACCTGACCACCGGCTCCGAGCTGGAGGTCCTGCCGCCGTCGGGCGTGTTCGTCCCGGAGAGCCTCGACGTTCCCCTGCTGTTGCTCGCCGCGGGCAGCGGCATCACGCCGATCATGTCGATCCTGTCCGCGGCGCTGACGGCGGGGACGCAGCCGATCACGCTGCTCTACGCCAACGCCGATCCGGCGGCGACGATCTTCCGCGCGGAGATCGCCCGCCTGGAGGCCGAGCACGAACGGCTGACCGTCGTCTGGTGGATGGAGTCCGAGCGCGGTATCCCCGACGCGGACATGCTGGCCGCGCTGCTCACGCCGTACCACTCGCGCAACACCTACCTGTGCGGTCGCGACGAGTTCATGGCGGCGTGCAAGGAGGCGTGCAAGGTCATCGGGACCCCGCGCGAGCAGGTGCACCAGGAGATCTACGCCTCGCTCACCGGCGACGCGTTCGCCGACATCGTGCCCCACGAGGTGGCGGTCACGGCGGACTCGCCGCAGGTCACCGTGTACAACCTGGGAGCGACCTTCACGGTCCCGTGGCCCGAGGGCGAATCGCTGGTGGACGTACTCATCAACAACGGCCACGACGTGCCCTACTCGTGTCAGTCGGGCGAGTGCGCGACCTGCCTGTGCAAGCTGACGAAGGGCACCGTCGAGATGGCGGTGACCGACGGTCTGGACCCCGATGACGCCGAGGACGGCTACATTCTGGGGTGCCAGGCGAAGCCCACGTCGCCGGAGTTGGAGGTCGAGTACTGATGCGTATCCGCGGAGCCGTGCTGGAGGAGATCGGGCGCGCGCGTCCGTACGCACAGTCGTCGCCGATCTCGGTCGGCGAGCTGGAGCTCGCGCCGCCCGGCCACGGTGAGCTGCTCGTGCGCATCGAAGCCGCGGGCCTGTGCCACTCCGATCTATCGGTGGTCGACGGCAACCGCGTCCGGCCCGTGCCCATGCTGCTGGGCCACGAGGCCGCCGGCATCGTGGAAGCCTTGGGCGAGGGTACTTCCGGAGTCGCGGTCGGCGACCGCGTCGTGATGGCCTTCCTCCCCCGCTGCGGCGAGTGCGGCAATTGCCGTACCGACGGCCAGCTTCCGTGCACGCCCGGCAGTGTCGCGAACAACGCCGGCGAGCTGCTCGGCGGCGGCCGGCGGCTCTCCCGCGACGGCGCCGAGGTCCACCATCACCTGGGCGTCTCCGGCTTCGCCACGCACGCCGTGGTCGACGCACGCTCCGTGACCCGCGTGGACGCCGACGTCCCGCCCGAGATCGCCGCGGTCCTCGGCTGTGCCGTGCTCACCGGCGGCGGCGCGGTCCTCAACGCCGGAATGCCCTCCGGCGGCGATGATGTCATCGTCATCGGCCTGGGTGGGGTCGGCATGGCCGCCGTCCTCACCGCCCTGTCCCTCAAGTCCGACGGTGCCGTCGGCCGCGTGATCGGCGTCGACGCGCAGCCCGCCAAGCTCGACGCGGTGCGCGCCCTCGGGGCCGACGCCGCCTACACCCCTGCGGAATTGGTGGAGGCGGGCGTGCGAGCACCGGTCGTCATCGAGGCCGCCGGACACCCTCGCGCCTTCGAATCCGCGGTCGCGGCCACCGCGGTCGGCGGGCGGACGGTCACCGTCGGACTGCCCAATCCCGCTGCGCGGTCCGAGATCAGCCCCCTCGTGCTCACCGCCGAGGCCCGCACGATCGTCGGCAGCTACCTCGGATCCGCCGTGCCACAGCGCGACATCCCGCGGTACGTCGAGCTGTGGCGCGCCGGGAAGCTCCCGGTGGAGAAGCTGATCAGCGGCGTCATCACCCTGGAACAGATCAACGAGGGCATGGACTCCCTGGCCGACGGTGCCGCCGTCCGCCAGGTGATCCGGTTCTGACTAGCCCTGGTCCGGCGGTGACGCCGGCCGGGGCCAGTCCAGCGGACGCTGCTGGGCGTCGAGGCCACCGTCGGCGAAGATGACCGAGCCGACGACGTAGCGCGAGTCCGGCCCGAGGAGGAAGTCGGTGAGCGCGGCGATCTCCTCCGGCCGCCCCGCGCGACGGGCGGGGACCAGTTCGAGGAAGGCCTTCATCGCGGCGGCGATGTCGGGGTCGACGTCGCGGGTCATGGGGGTGTCGATCATGCCGGGGGCGATGGCGTTGAGTCGGATCCCGTCGGCGATGTACTCGGCGGCGTGCGTGCGCACGAAGTAGGCGAGCGCCGCCTTGGTCGCGGGATAGGCGAGCACCGAACCGTACTCGCCGTACGAGTCGGCCAGGTCGCAGGCGTCGTGCTCGTCGCCTCGCAGGCACGTCTCCGCCAGCTCCATCGGCCAACCGGGCTGGGTGGTGGTCGAGTTCGAGCTGACCAGGACGGCGGACGCCGCTGCGGAGCGGGCCAGCAGCGGACGCAGCCCGACCAGCAGGTCGACGGCGCCGAAGTAGTTCACCGCGACGAGCGACGACCCGGGGCGACCGCCCGCGGGACCGATCCCGGCGAAGGCGGCGAAACCGTCGACCGCGCCGCTCCCGACCAGCTCCCCGATCCGGGCGACCGCCTCGAACCGTCCGCCCGGCGACCCGAGGTCCGCCTCGACGTCCGCGCCCGCCCGGTCGACGCCGATCACCCCGTGCCCCGCAGCGTGCAGGCGATCCGCGGTGGCGGCACCTATTCCGGATGCCGAACCGGTGACAACGTACGTACCCATGTACCCACGGTAGCGCCGCGCCGGCCCGGTAATCCGGATGCCCCGTCGATTCGTCCGGATTAGGGTGGTGGTCACCCGACGAGAGGAGACAGCATGACCGCCGACGGTGTCGCCGACAAGTTCAAGGAAGCGCTGGAGAAGAAGAACGCCGCCAACCGCAAGGGCTCCGCCCATCTGGACGGCTCGGCGAAGGGCCAGGCGCCCCACGGCTCCGAAAGCCACCAGCAGCAGTTCCGCCGCAAGAGCGGATAGCGACGAGTGCCCGCGGCGGCCGTCGGGACATCGGATAGGATTGCCATTGCACATCCGGGTCGCGCGAGGAGGCGTTCATCGACCTTCCGCTGCTCGTCCCCATCCCCGTCGGCCGCCCGCAGGCACACGGCGTTCCCGCGTCGGAAACCCCTGAGATCCAACAGGTCCGCGCCGTCGTCGCATCGATCCTCGGCTCGTTGCGCAGTGGCCCGCACCTCCCCGAGTCGGGGCTGAACTGGGCCGTCGCCTACCTCACCCGCGGCTCCGAGCCACTCCTCGCGGCCACCACCACGGACGCCGGATGGCTGCCGCGCGGCACCGTCGTGCCGGCCGACGTGCGCGTCCTCTGGAACGTCCCCACCGCGGCGGCGTGGGCCACCGTCGACGATCCCGTGCGCCAACTGATCGAGTTCGCCGAAGAGGGCGGCTACACGATCCGCGCGGTCGCCACCACGCACCCCAGCCGGGCGCATCACATCCCGAACGGGCCCTGGAAGCTCGTCGGGCAGCGCCACCCAGGGCCGGTCCTGCCGCGGCGCGCCACCCGGTTCGAGGTCGTCGCCTCCCCCGCCCGTGTCGAACAGATCCGGGCGATGAACCCCGAGGCGGCAGCCCGGCAGACCCGCGCGCTCCTGCGCGACCTGGAGCGGGTCACCGTCGACCCGGCGCACGCGATCGGCGTCGACGAGGCGCGCACCGAGGCCCGGCGGTACCTGTCCGGCGGGCACCAGGTGCCCGAGGAGGTGCTCGCCCAGCTCCTCCTCGACCAGGACGCCCTCGCCGACGCTCTCAGCCTGACCCGCACGTCGCCGCGCGTGCTCACGGCCGGCAGCGGGCCGCCCGACGGTGCCGCGCTCCGCGACCGCCTGCTCGAGCGCGCGCTCGTCGAGGCCACGCTCTCCGCGGCCTATCACGATGTCGAGTCCGCGGTGTACGCGTGGACCTTCGCCCGCTACCTGGCCCGCTGATCCACCGTCACGGGTAGGTCTTGTACCGGTCCCAGTTCCGGTTGCACAGGTACTGCGCGGCGTAGAACACCACCTGCTGGCGCTCCCACTCGGGGTTGCCCGCCTGGCGGTACAGCGACTGCGTCGCCGCGACGGTGCTCGCGGGGTTGCGGTCCAGGGCCGCACAGGCCTGGTACCCGAACCGGAGCATCTGCGCGTCGGTGGTGCGGTTCCCGAAGGGCTTGACGAAGTCGTGCATGTTGCTCGTGACCACCAGGAACCGGCCCTGATCGAGCCGTCCGTCCGCGTGGGCCGGGGCCTGGACCAGCGTCGCGGCCCCCAGCGCCGCGATCCCCGCCGCCATCGCCCTCATCAGCTTCGACATCGTCCACTCACCTCCATCGGGTGGGGCAGCGCCCCACGTGCCGACGATTATCGCCGATCGACGTCGTCCGCGTGACGATTCGCTGACGTCCCGGCCGCGGGGCGGGCGGGGTACCGTCGGGCTGCCTACCGTGGAGGCATGAGCACCTTGGACGATGCACTGACCGCCCAGAAGTCGCGGGCCGCCGCCGCGGGCGGGCCCGCCGAGATCTTCGCCGCCGAACAGCGCTCCCTGTCCGGGACCGCCCCCACCGGCGTCGCGAGCCCCGGCACCCCGCTGCCCGACAGTGCCGTCCTCGACCCGTACGGCACCCCCACCACGCTGCGCGCGGTGCTCGGGGGCAGGCCGGCCGTGATCGTCTTCTACCGCGGCGCGTGGTGCCCCTACTGCAACCTCACCCTGCACACCTACCAGGCCGAACTCGCGCCGGCCCTCGCCGCACGGGGCGTCGAGCTCGTCGCGATCAGTCCGCAGAAGCCCGACGGTTCGCTGTCGGCCGCCGAGAAGAACGAGCTCACCTTCGCGGTGCTGTCCGACCCGGGCCTGGCGATCGCCGATGCACTCGGCATCGTCACCGCACCTTCCGACGACGCCCGCGCGGCCCAGCTGGAACTCGGTCTCGACGTGACCGCGGCCAACGCCGACGGCACCACCCGCCTCCCCTATCCGACGGTGCTCGTCGTCGACGCCGGAGGCACCATCCGCTGGATCGACGTGCACCCCGATTACACGACCCGCACCGAGCCGTCGGCGATCCTGGAGGTCGTGGACGCGCTCTGACCCGCCCGCGTCGCCCCGCCACCACCTGAGAGCCGACCGTGGGATCGGTCACGGATCGGCCTCGAACCCCTTCCCGCAGTAGCGCGATCGCCGATTCACCGCCAGTCTGAGGGCATCGACGAGAGGGGTGGATCACGATGACGCACTACCTGGCCGCGGGCGAGACCTGGGGCATCGCGAGCGGGGACTTCCTCTTCCTCTACCTCGTCCTGTGCTTCTTCTCCGTGGGTGCCGCGCTCATCACGCGGGGCGCTACCGGCGATCGCGGTCGCCGGATGGCCGTGCTCAGCCCGGTCGAGGTCGGGATGCTCGTCTCCGACGGGAACGCGGTCCTCGCGGCGATCGCCCAGTTGCGCGTCGCCGGGGTGATCGACGAGAACGGCACACCGGTCCGGTCCATCACCCGGGAGGATCGCGCCACCCTGGACTGGTTCGTCCGGTCGGTCGGAGAGCGCATCGCGAGCGGGTCGACGTCCCTGGTGAGGGACCTTCAGACGCCGCTGCGGCAGCTGCGCTCCGCCCTCGTGCGCGACGGCCTGCTGCGCCGGCACCCCAGCACCGCGGGGTCCGCGCTGCTGCTCCTACCGGTGATCGTCCTCGGATTCGCCCGCCTCGGCGCCGGGATGGCCCACGGCAGGCCGGTCGGATTCCTGGTCCTCGCGATGCTCGCGATGGGCGGGCTGTTCCTGTACTTCGCGTTCCGCACGCGTCGGCGCACCGCCGCCGGCCGCCGTGAGCTCGAGGCGGCCCGGCAGCGCAACGCCCACCTGCATCCGCGGCTGCAGCCCTCGATGCGCACGTACGGCCCCCCGGCGGCGGCGTACGGCGCGGCCCTGTTCGGCGTCGCCTCGCTGATGCTGTTCGACCCGGTCCTCGCCGCCGCGCCCGCAGCCGCGCAGGCGGCCGCCATGACCCCCGCGTTCACGATCGGCGGCGGCACGGGATCGGGGTCCAGCTGCTCGTCGGGCTCGTCCTTCAGCAGCTGCTCGTCGGGCAGCAGCTGCGGCTCGTCCTCGTCGTCCAGCAGCAGCTGCGGCGGAGGTGGCTGCGGCGGGTGACGGCGCACCGTCGGGCCCGGGGAACCGCACCCAAGAAACCGTCCGGACATGCGAAAACGGCGCCCCTCCCCGAAGGGAGGGACGCCGTTTCAGCGTTGACTACCTAGATCAGGCGATGATCTTGGTGACGCGGCCGGCACCGACGGTGCGGCCACCCTCGCGGATCGCGAAGCGCAGGCCCTCGTCCATGGCGACCGGCTGGATGAGCTTGACGCTCATCTCGGTGTTGTCGCCGGGCATGACCATCTCGGTGCCCTCGGGGAGGGTCACGACGCCGGTCACGTCCGTCGTACGGAAGTAGAACTGCGGACGGTAGTTGTTGAAGAACGGGGTGTGGCGGCCGCCCTCGTCCTTCGACAGGATGTACGCCTGGCCCTCGAACTCCGTGTGGGGAGTGGTGGTGCCGGGCTTCACGACGACCTGGCCGCGCTCGACGTCCTCGCGCTTGAGGCCACGGACCAGCAGGCCGACGTTGTCGCCCGCCTGGCCCGAGTCGAGCAGCTTGCGGAACATCTCGATGCCGGTGACGGTGGTCTTCGTCGACTTCTCGCGGATGCCGACGATCTCGACCTCCTCGTTGACGTTGACGATGCCGCGCTCGACACGACCGGTGACGACGGTGCCACGACCGGTGATCGTGAAGACGTCCTCGACGGGCATGAGGAAGGGCTTGTCGGTCTCACGCTCGGGATCCGGGATCGACTCGTCGACCGCGTTCATGAGCTCGAGGATCGACTCGGTCCACTTGGCATCGCCCTGCAGGGCCTGGTAGCCCGACACGCGGACGACGGGGGCGTCCTCGTCGAACTCCTGCGAACCCAGCAGCTCGCGGACCTCCATCTCGACGAGCTCGAGGATCTCCTCGTCGTCGACCATGTCGCACTTGTTCAGGGCGACAAGGATGTAGGGCACGCCGACCTGGCGGGCGAGCAGCACGTGCTCACGCGTCTGGGGCATCGGGCCGTCGGTGGCGGCCACGACCAGGATCGCGCCGTCCATCTGGGCGGCACCGGTGATCATGTTCTTGATGTAGTCGGCGTGACCCGGCGCATCGACGTGAGCGTAGTGACGCTTCTCCGTCTGGTACTCGACGTGGGAGATGTTGATCGTGATACCACGAGCCTTCTCCTCCGGCGCCTTGTCGATCTGATCGAAGGCCGAGGCCTCGTTCAGGTCCGGGTACTTCTCGGCCAGAACCTTGGTGATGGCAGCCGTCAGGGTGGTCTTGCCGTGGTCGACGTGACCGATGGTGCCGATGTTCACGTGCGGCTTGGTCCGCTCGAACTTCGCCTTCGCCACTTGATGTCCTCCTGGACGTAGTGCTTGCGGGGCCGGTTGCCCTGCAAGGGTGGTTTCTTACTGGTGTTTTCGACGCCACGGCGGGGCCGTGAGTCTGACGCCGCGGCGGGAGCCGGGAAGCGCCACGCTCCGGAGAGCGGGGAGAACTACTCCCCGTTCACCTTCGCGATGATCTCCTTCGACACGTTCGCCGGAACCTCGGCGTACGAGTCGAAAACCATGGAGTAGTTCGCCCGGCCCTGGGTCTTCGACCGGAGGTCGCCGATGTAGCCGAACATCTCCGACAGCGGGACCTGCGCCTTGACGACGCGGGCACCACTGCGTTCCTCCATGGCCTGGATCTGGCCACGGCGGGAGTTGAGGTCGCCGATCACGTCACCCATGTAGTCCTCGGGGGTCGTGACCTCGACAGCCATGATGGGCTCGAGGATGACGGGGCCGGCCTTGCGGGCGGCCTCCTTGAACGCCTGCGCACCGGCGATCTTGAACGCCATCTCGGAGGAGTCCACGTCGTGGTACGCGCCGTCGAGCAGCGAGACCTTGACGTTCACCATCGGGTAGCCCGCGAGCACGCCGTACTGCATCGCGTCCTGCGCGCCGGCGTCGACCGAAGGGATGTACTCCTTCGGGACGCGGCCACCGGTCACGGCGTTGACGAACTCGTAGGTGACGCCGTCCTCGGCGTCCTCCAGCGGCTCCAGCTTGATGATGACGCGCGCGAACTGGCCCGAGCCACCCGTCTGCTTCTTGTGGGTGTACTCGTGCTTGTCGACCGACTTGCGGATCGTCTCGCGGTAGGCCACCTGCGGCTTGCCGACGTTGGCCTCGACCTTGAACTCGCGACGCATGCGGTCGACGAGGATGTCGAGGTGCAGCTCGCCCATGCCGCCGATGACGGTCTGGCCGGTCTGATCGTCGAGCTCGACGGAGAAGGTGGGGTCCTCCTCGGCGAGCTTCTGGATCGCGACGCCCAGCTTCTCCTGGTCGGACTTGGTCTTCGGCTCGATGGAGACGTTGATGACCGGGTCCGGGAAGGTCATGGACTCGAGGACGATCGGGTTCGCCGGATCGCAGAGCGTGTCACCGGTCGTGGTGTTCTTCAGACCGATCATCGCGTAGATGTGACCAGCGGTCGCATCCTCGACGGGCATCTCCTTGTTGGCGTGCATCTGGAAGAGCTTGCCGATGCGCTCCTTGTTGCCCTTCGTGGCGTTGAGCACGCCGGTGCCCGAGTCGATGTGACCCGAGTACACGCGGACGAAGGTCAGCTTGCCGAAGAACGGGTGCGCGGCGATCTTGAACGCCAGAGCCGAGAAGGGCTCGTCCTTGCTGGGCTTACGCGAGAGGATCTTCTCCTCGTCGCCCACGGCGTGACCCTCGATGGAGGGCACGTCGAGCGGGCTCGGGAGGTAGTCGATCACGGCGTCGAGCATGGGCTGCACGCCCTTGTTCTTGAACGCCGAGCCGCACAGCACCGGGTACAGCTCACGCGAGACGGTGAGCTTGCGGATGGCGCCCTTGATCTCCTCGACCGAGAGCTCCTCGCCGGCGAAGTACTTCTCCATGAGGGACTCGTCGGACTCGGCGACGGTCTCGAGCAGCTTCTCGCGGTACTCGGCGGCCTTGTCGACCAGGTCGGCCGGGATCTCCTCGATCGTCGGCTCGGCACCCGTCTCGACGACGCCGCGCCAGGTGATCGCCTTCTGCTCGATCAGGTCGACGACGCCGTCGAAGGCATCCTCGGCGCCGATCGGCAGCTGCAGAACCAGAGGCTTCGCGCCGAGGCGCTCCTCGATGGTGCGCACGGTGAAGTAGAAGTCGGCGCCCAGCTTGTCCATCTTGTTGACGAAGCAGATACGCGGGACGTCGTACTTCTCGGCCTGACGCCAGACCTGCTCGGACTGGGGCTCGACGCCCTCCTTGCCGTCGAAGACGGCCACGGCACCGTCGAGCACGCGGAGCGAGCGCTCCACCTCGACGGTGAAGTCGACGTGCCCGGGGGTGTCGATGATGTTGATCTGGTTGCCGTTCCAGAAGCAGGTCACGGCGGCGGAGGTGATGGTGATACCCCGCTCCTTCTCCTGCTCCATCCAGTCGGTGGTCGAGGCACCGTCGTGGGTCTCACCGATCTTGTAGTTCACACCGGTGTAGAACAGGATGCGCTCGGTAGTGGTGGTCTTACCGGCATCGATATGCGCCATGATGCCGATGTTGCGGACCTTCGTGAGGTCGGTAAGCACTTCCTGTGCCACGGTGGTAAGCCTCGTTCTCGTTAAAGGATGGTTGGAACTCCGGTGACCCGGGCCGGCCGCCGTGGGGCGGCCGGCCCGGGATCAAGTCACCAGCGGTAGTGCGCGAACGCCCGGTTGGCCTCGGCCATCTTGTGGGTGTCCTCGCGACGCTTCACCGAAGCGCCGAGACCGTTGCTCGCGTCGAGGATCTCGTTGGCGAGACGCTCGATCATGGTCTTCTCGCGACGCTGCCGCGTGAAGGTCACCAGCCAGCGCAGCGCGAGGGTGTTGGCGCGACCGGCCTTCACCTCGATCGGCACCTGGTAGGTGGCGCCACCGACGCGGCGGCTTTTGACCTCGAGCGACGGGCGCACGTTGTCCAGCGCCTTCTTCAGCGTGAGGACCGGATCGGTGCCGGTCTTCTCACGGGTCGCCTCGAGGGCGCCGTAGACGATGCGCTCGGCGGTGGACTTCTTGCCGTCCAGGAGCACCTTGTTCACGAGCTGGGTGACCACGGGCGAGCCGTAGACGGGGTCATTGACGACGGGGCGCTTGGGCGCCGGTCCCTTACGAGGCATCAGCCCTTCTCCTTCTTCGCGCCGTAGCGGCTCCGCGCCTGCTTGCGGTTCTTGACACCCTGGGTGTCGAGCGAGCCGCGAATGATCTTGTAGCGAACACCCGGGAGGTCCTTCACACGACCGCCGCGGACGAGCACCATCGAGTGCTCCTGAAGGTTGTGGCCTTCACCGGGGATGTACGCGGTGACCTCGACCGAGCTGGTCAGGCGGACGCGGGCGACCTTACGAAGCGCCGAGTTCGGCTTCTTCGGGGTCGTGGTGTAGACGCGGGTGCAGACGCCGCGACGCTGCGGCGAGCCCTTGAGGGCGGCCACCTTCGTCTTGGACGCCTTGTCCCGGCGGCCCTTACGGACCAGCTGGTTGATAGTCGGCATAGAAGCGCTGTTTCCTTCGTTTCGGCTGTCGCCGGCCGTGCGGCCGGCTTGTTCCTACTGCTGCGGTTGTAGCTCCGGGCAAGCGCGCCATCCATCCGGGGATGGAGGACGACTTCCGCAGCGCGGCCCCACCGGCTTCCGCGGCTCGCGCCGTTTCCGCTGGTCAGTCCCGTTTTCGGGAAGTAGCTACCCGCCTCGCACGTACCCCGAGGTCGGGCGTGTCGCGCATCTGTGGGCGGTTCCGGTCACCCGGCCTACGCACAGACACGTGAGATCGTCCTGATGTTCATCAGGCACGGCTCCCCAGCTTACCGTGCTGAACTCACCATGGTCAAAAGAGTTGCCCTCACCACGCCCGGTAGTCCCGGACCGGCACGCGCGGGCCCCGTCGTTCGCGGTCCACCCCCGCCCGGACGAGCAGCTTGACGACCCGACCGCGCTGCCCTCGGTAGGGCTCGAGGACCTCGAGCATTCCGGCATCGTCCAACGCCGCGCCCGTCAGGCCTATTCCCACGATCCGCGGCAGGTGGTAGTCGCCCACCGGAACGGCGTCCGGGTCGCCGCAGGCCCGCCCGAGCAACTCGCCGACGGTCCACGCACCGACGCCCGGCAGAGCGCCGAGCCGCTCCGGGCGGTGCTCGACCTCGACGGCGCTCGCGCCGACGATCGTCCGCATCCGCACCGGCTCCACGCCGGCCCGGTGCCACTCCCAGTCCGGGATCGCGGCCCACCCCTCCCGAGGCGGCGGGACCCGCAGGTCGGGCCGTCCATCCGGTCCGGGGGCGACGGTGCCGTGTCGCCGCAGCAGGTAGCGCCACGCCCGGAACGCCTCGGCGCCGACGACCTTCTGCTCGAGCACGGTGGGGACCAGGGTCTCCCACACGCGGTTCGACCTGGGCAGGCGCAGTCCCGGCGATGCCGCGACGGCCCGCTCGACGATCTCGTGCCGCGGCACCAGGGCGGACGGGTCGTCGTGCGCGCCGGCCATCGCGGGCGCGTTCTCCAGCAGCCAGGGCGCGCCGCTCCCCCACGCCTGCGCCGTGACGACACCGCCGGCCAGGCGCAGCCGCAGCGTCCCCGGACCGTCGGGCGTGTGCACGGCGCGCCACAGCGCACCGTCGGGCGTGCGGGCGTACGCCGGGTCCCCCGCGCCCCGGCGGAGGGCTCCGACGGTGCCGTGCAGGTCGAGGGCGTGCCCCGGTTCCCATGAGCGTTCTGCCGTCACCCGGCGAGGCTACGCCGCCCGGTGCCGGTACTTCTCCTCGTACACGGACGTGCGGCGCCGGTGCTCCTCGAGCTGCCTACCGCTCTCGATGTGCGTGTCGAGCCCGTTGTCCGCGAGCAGTTCCTGCAGGTAGATGCTGCGCAGGCCGCCGAGGAAGACGATGGCCGGCAGCGCCATCATCGCGATCAGCGTGAGCTTGACCCACAGCGGCGAGGGCAGGAGCAGCGCCACGACGAGGAAGGGCACGAACATCAGAGCCCCGCGGGTGAAGTAGCGACGGTTGTGACCGGGGCCGGTGGCGTCTCGGATCACCCAGTCGTTCATGGACTCGGGCAGGCGCATGCCGAGGAGGTACTTCACCCGCTCGATGAGGTTCGGTGTGGTTCGGGTAGTGGACATGCCCCCAGACTACGCCGATGTGATGCACCTCACAATCGTGCGGAATCCGTTCAGCGGGCGGCACTGCGCCGGTATGCGAGCGCCCCGAGCCCGGCGAACACCGCGAACCAGACGATCGTGTTCACCACCGCGACGAGCGGCGAGACGTGCGCACCCGAGAACTGCCAGCCGCCGGTGATCGGGTACCGCGCGAGCGTCGCGACCCCGTACATCGGCGTGAACTGCGCGGCCGTCAGCGCCCATCCCGAGAGCGGGAGGAAGACGTTGCCCGCGAAGGCGAGCACCGTCAGCAACAGTCCCGGCACGTGCATCACGATCTCGGGACGCAGTGCGAGGCCCAGCGCGAGGCCGAGGGCGCCGAACACCGCAGAGCCCAGCCAGGCGATGAGCAGGGCCGCGGCGAAGGCGCCGGTCTCCACCTGCGCGCCGGTCGCGAGCGCCAGCGCCGCGATCACGACCACCGGCACCGCGGCGACGGTGAGCGCGCCGATCACCTTCGACGCGAGGTACCCCGCGGGCCGCAACGGCGTCAGCTGCACCGTGCGGACCCAGCCCGTCGACCTCTCGACCGCCACCTGCGCCGCGGTCGTGGTGGCGGCCGAGGCGGCGCCGTAGAGCGCGAGCCCCGCCGCCATCCAGGACGCGAAGTCGCCGTGGGCGAACCGCACGTCGACCCCCTTCTGCCGGAACAGGGCCAGGTACAGGATCACCGGCAGCACCGTCGTGATGATCAGGGTCTGGCGATTGCGCAACTGTCGACGGATGTCGAGCGCGAGGAAGCGGGGAGTGAGCCCCGCGACAGCGGTGGTCATCGTGCGTTCTCCTTCGTGAGATTCGTGGTGAGCGCGACGAACGCGTCCTCGAGGCCGTGCGTGGTGGCCTCGACGTCGCGCGCGTCGGTACGGGTGAGCAGGAACCGCAGGGCCTCGTCGGAGGCCTCCGCGTCGGCGGCGAAGACGGTGCGCGCGCCCCGCACCTCGGCGACCCGGACGCCGGGAACGGCGGCGAGGAGGGCGGAGGCACCGTCGGACCCGACGACGGCGGACAGCTGCCGGCCGGTGGCGACTGCCCGAACCTCCGCGGTCGGGCCGTCGGCGACGATCGCGCCGCGCGCGATCATGACGACGCGGTCGGCGAACTGGTCGGCCTCCTCGAGGTAGTGCGTCGCGAACAGGACCGTCGAGCCGCGGCCGGCGTCCGCGCGGACCGACGCCCAGAAGCGGCGGCGGGCGTCGACATCCATGCCCGCAGTGGGCTCGTCGAGGATCAGCAGGTCCGGCTCCGCGAGCAGCGCGAGCGCGAACCGCAGCGCCTGCTGCTGGCCGCCGGAGCACTTCCCGACCTGCCGTGTGCGGATGGAGTCGATGCCCGCACGGACGATGACCGCATCGGGGTCGGCCCCGGGATGCAGCGCCGCGACCAGGTCGACGGTGTCCTGCACCGTCAGGGTGGGCAGCAGGCCGCCGGATTGTTGGACCGCGGCCACGCGACCCTGCGCGACGGCGTCCCCGGGCGTTCCGCCGAAGACGGTGACCGTGCCCGCGTCGGGCGGGATCAGGCCGAGGATCATGTCGATGGTGGTGCTCTTGCCGGCGCCGTTCGGGCCGAGGAAGGCGACGACCTCGCCGGATTCGATCGTCAGGTCGAGGGTGTCGACCGCGGTCATGACGCCGCCGTCGGCCGCGGGATAGGTCTTGGTCAGGGATCGGAGTTCGAGTGCCGTGGACATGGCGTCCACGCTGCCCGGCGACGACCGCGGCCGGATCCACCCGCGGGTGGAGAGCCGGGTGGATACGACCCTGTGATCCATGTCACTTCCGGCGTAGATTCTCCTCATGCGCACCCGGATCCCCCTGGCCCTGGCGGCACTCTCCGCGGCGGTGCTCGGGACGGCCGTCCCCGCAGCGGCCGCGCCACCCGCGAGTCCCCCGCCCGCCGGGGCGCTGCTGCAGCAGTTCGCGCGGAACCAACTGCAGAACTGCGCCGCGATCTGCCCCTACGCCGCGCAGGGCGTCCTGACGGTGCCGGCCGGCTTGGTCGCCGCGCCCGGCGCGGCCCTGGTCGCCGTCGGGGCGGGCCGAACCCCGCTCGCCGCGCTCGGTGCCGGCGCGGCTTCGGTGACGGCGCCGGCGAACGCGGCGATGACCGGCATCATCGGCAACGACCTCAACCAGGTCGTCCCGCGGTTCCAGAACGGCGTGCTCGTGGGGACGATCGACCTGATGCGGATCGGCGGGGGCACCGGCACCGTCGGCGCGCTGCGCACGGATCTGCTGGCGGCCCTGCAGGAATCGCTGCCGCCCGTCGCCCCGACTCCCCCACCGTTGACCACGCCGCCACCCTTCGGGAGCGCGCCCGCTCCGCAGGGTCCGGTGGAGACCTCGGTGGTGGGAGCCGCGAACGCCTTCTTCGCGGCGGCGTTCTACGTCCCCGAGCTGTCCCTGCTCGGCGCGACCCAGACGGCGAACGCCGCGGCCACGACACTGGCGGGCACCGGTGATCCGGTGGCCGCGGCGTCGGCGGGCGCGGACGCGGCAGGTGCCGTCGCGACGGAGGACGCCTCGATCCTCGCCGACGCGCTGTCCCGGAGCGGCGGGGCGCAGCGGACCGCCGACTCCGACTCGTCGTCCGTACCAGCCACCGAACCGACCACGAACGCCACCGAACGCACGGCCGACGAGCCCGGCACCGATACCGGGACCACCCAGGAGACGACCGCCGGCGACGGCGCGGGCGTCACCACCGGCGACGGGGACTGATCCCCCGCTACGGCTCGCTCAGCCCGCGGCCGCGGCGCGCGCCGCGATGCGCGCCCGGACCTCCGGACGACGCAGGGGTGGCACCGTCTTGGGCGGCTGTCGGCGGGCGGGCAGCGCGTCGAGCAGTTCCTCCGTGGCGGCGGTGACCTTGGCGACGGCGATCTCGAAGGCCTCGCGGTTGGCGTCGCTCAGTTTCTGGATGCCCGAGACCTTGCGCACGTACTGGCGCGCGGCGGCCTCGATCTCGTCGTCGGTAGCGGCGGGCTCGAGCCCCCGCAGTTCAGTGATGTTCCGGCACATGTACCCACGCTACGTTCGCCGCCGCGGCAGCGGAAGGCCCGCGGCGCACGACATGACGGGACTTCCACGCGACACTCGGATTCCGGCCGGTTCGGACTCGCTGTCCAGGATGGACACGATCCGAGTGCCGATCAGATCAGCGCCGTGACCTCGTCGGCGCAGCCCCAGCTCAGCGTGACCCCGGCACCGCCGTGGCCGTAGCAGTGCACGACATCCCCCTCGCGCTCGAGGCGCACCGTCGGGCGAGAGGGCCGCAGGCCGACGTTGTGGCCCAGCACCCGCGCGTCGCGCAGTTCCGGAACGAGGTCGCGTGCCCGTTCCAGGATGGCGTCCGCCGTCGCTGGGTCGACGGTGAGCTCCTCGGCGCCGTGATCCTCGGTGCCGCCCACGACGATGTCGCGCGAGCGCGGCACCACGTAGGTGGTCACGCCCAGGTCAAGGGCGGAATCGTCGATCCACCAGCGGTCGACGCCCACCTGCTCGAGGTAGACGACCTGCCCGCGGACAGGCTCCATCGACGCGTCGCCGACCAGCTCGCGGGCGCCGAGCCCGGTGGCGTTGACGACGAGCCCATCCAGCTCGTCGAGGGACCGTACGTCGCGCTGTTCGACGGTGCCGCCCAGCTCCCGCACGCGCCCCGCGAGCCAGGGCAGGTAGACGGGCATCTCGATCACCGGCGAGACGAAGCTCCAGCCCTCGGCGTACCCCGGGCGCGGCTCGAGGACCCGCTCGACGGACGGCACCGCGGAGGTCCACCAGGGCTCGGGAACGGGCTCGCGGAAGATCTCCGTGCCGGGCGTCATGACGACACCGTCGACGCCCCGGGCGGCGAGGTCCGTGAACGCGGCGAGCGCGGTCGCCGACCAGCCGCCGACCCGGTCGCGGGGCTCGGCGAGGTACGGGTACCAGACGGCGGCGGCCACCGCGGAGGTCACGGTGTCGATGCGTCCCGCTCGCTCCGCTCCCGGCGCCGACGGAGTGAGCTCCCGCCCGTACACGCGCACGTCGTGCCCGGCCTCCAGCAGGCGCACTGCGCACGACAGACCGATCACACCCGCACCGACGATCGTCACCTCAGCCACACGAACAGTGTGTCAGGACTAGGGTCGGGCGCGTGATCAAGCCAGCAGTGACCCCGTCGGACTACGAATTCCTGCAGGCCGCCCCGCCCGGGCCGTCCTTCGAGCGGACGTGGCCGGTGCGCACGGGCGATGTGGACCCCGAGCGGCGGGTCCGGCTCGACGGGATCGCGCGCTACCTGCAGGACATGGCGAACGACGAGATGTTCCACCGCGGTTTCGACGCGACCGATCCGTACTGGCTGGTGCGCCGCTCGATCATCGACGTGCTCGAGCCGTTGCACTGGCCCTCGGACGTGACGCTGCTGCGCTGGTGCGAGTCGACGAGCTCGCGGTGGTGCAACATGCGGATCACGCTGCGCGGCAGCGCCGGCGGCCACGTCGAGACCGAAGCCTTCTGGATCCGGTTCAGCGCGGAGTCCGGCATGCCGACGCACATCTCCGACGGCGGCATGGAGTACCTGCAGCAGTACGTGTCCGAGACGCGCCTGCGGTGGAAGGCGCTGAACACCACGACGCCGCCGGAGCCCTCGCCCGCCGATCACACGGTCCGGCTGCGGGCCACCGACTTCGATCCGTACCAGCACCTCAACAACGCCGCCTACCTGCAGTTGGTCGAGGACGACCTGAACGGCGACCCGCTGCTCGCCGCGCCGCACCGGGCGGTCATCGAGTACCTCGCGCCGATCCCTCTGGGCTCGAGCGTGCAGGTGCGGTCCGTCCGCGACGACGCGGGCTACCGGCAGTGGCTCTACCTCCTCGACGCCGACGGTGCGCCCGCCGCCAAGCCCGCCTCGGCGGTCTCGGTGATCGCGCTCCCGGGTGCGCCCTTCGATGCGCCCGCCCCGTGGCCGCCGGAGCAGGTCGAGCGCATCGAGTGGAAGAGCTGACGCCGGGGCCGACAGGCGACGGTCAGGAATCGCGCCTACACTCCTCAGGTAAATAAGTTCTTCTAACCTAAGGATCTGGCTCGTGGCCTACAAGTGGATCGCTCTGTCCAACACCACGCTGGGCATGCTGATCGCCACCATCAACAGCTCGATCGTCCTCATCGCACTGCCGGACATCTTCAAGGGCATCCACCTCAACCCGCTGGAGCCGGGCAACACCAGTTACCTGCTGTGGATGATGATGGGCTTCCTCGTGGTCACCGCGGTGCTCGTGGTCGCGTTCGGCCGGCTGGGCGACATGTTCGGGCGTGCCCGCATGTACAACATGGGCTTCCTGATCTTCTCGATCTCGTCGATCTTCCTCGCGGTCACCTGGTTCGACGGGCACGCCGCGGCGCTGTGGCTCATCGGCTGGCGCGTCGTGCAGGGCATCGGCGGCGCCTTCCTCATGGCGAACAGCTCGGCGATCCTCACCGACGCCTTCCCGCCGGACCAGCGCGGCCTGGCGCTCGGCATCAACAGCGTCGCCGCGATCGCCGGCTCGTTCCTCGGCCTCATCATCGGCGGCGTCCTCGCGCCGATCAACTGGCACCTGATCTTCCTGGTCTCGGTGCCCTTCGGCGTGCTCGGCACCGTCTGGGCCTACCTCAAGCTCGAGGACCGCGGAACGCGCGTGCCGGCGACCATGGACTGGTGGGGCAACCTCACCTTCGCGATCGGCCTCATCGCGGTGCTGGTCGGCATCACCTACGGCATCCAGCCGTACGGCCGACACGCGATGGGCTGGACCTCCCCGTTCGTGCTGTCCTGCCTGTTGGGTGGCCTGGCCGTGCTGGCGGTGTTCTGCGTGATCGAGCTGCGGGCACCGTCGCCACTGTTCGACCTGCACCTGTTCCGGAACCGGGCCTTCGTGTGGGGCAATGTCGCGAATCTCTGCGGTTCGCTCGGGCGCGGCGGCCTGCAGTTCATGCTCATCATCTGGCTGCAGGGCATCTGGCTGCCGCAGCACGGCTACGACTACACGCAGACCCCGTTGTGGGCCGGCATCTACATGGTCCCGATGACCGTCGGCTTCCTGCTCTCCGCGCCCGTCTCGGGCGCGCTGTCCGACCGGATCGGCGGCCGCGCCCTGAGCTCGGCGGGCCTGATCATCACGGCGCTGACCTTCCTCGCCCTGATCGCACTCCCCGTCGACTTCGCCTACTGGGCGTTCGCCGTGATCCTGTTCGTCAACGGCGTCGGCATGGGCATGTTCGGCTCCCCCAACCGCGCGGTCGTCATGAACTCGCTGCCGGCCACGTCCCGCGGGTCGGGCTCGGGCATGATGACGACCTTCCAGAACTCCGCGATGGTGCTCTCGATCGGCCTGTTCTTCTCGCTGATGATCGCCGGCCTGTCCGGCTCTCTTCCCGGTTCCATGTCGACGGGGCTGCAGGCCAACGGCGTTCCCGCCCAGTACGCCTCGGAGATCGCGGCACTGCCGCCGGTCGCGGTGCTGTTCGCAGCCTTCCTCGGCTACAACCCGGTGCAGGAGCTCCTCGGCCCGCACCTCGCGCAGCTGCACCTCACCGCGGAGCAGACGCAGCACCTCACGGGCCTGCAGTTCTTCCCGCACCTCATCTCCGAGCCCTTCCGCTCGGGTCTGGAACTCGCGTTCGGCTTCGCCGCGGTGGTGTGTCTCCTCGGCGCGGTCGCGTCGCTGCTCACCGGGAAGGGCGACGGTGCCCCCACCGACGTCGAGGTGCTCGAGTCCGAGGCCGACGAGGTCGAGACGGTCGCCCGGTACTGAGAATGCCCCTCAGGTCATTCATATGAGTGATTTTTCACTCATATGAATGATATCCTGCGCATGTGTACACCAACGAGCCGTTCGGAGGGATCATCCCCGGTGCGCAGGGGGCTGTTCTCAGCGCCCTGATCGGCACCGGCAAGCCCCTGACCGGCAGGGAGGTCCACCGGCTTGTCAGCGACCGCATCGGGCAGCAGACAACGCAACGGGCCCTGCATGCGCTGGTCGCCATGGGACTTCTGACAGCGATGGCCGTCGGCAGAGCGAACCTCTACACGGTGAACGACGAGCACATCGCCGTTCCCGCTCTTCGGGAGATCGCGTCCCCGTTGCACATGCTGCGCAGGGTCATCGCCGACGCGATAGGCACGGATAGCGAGGGCCTCGTTGCGGTGATCCTGTTCGGATCCGCGGCACGCGGGGAAGCCACACCCGACAGCGACATCGACCTCGCGATCATCACCGAGGACGACGAGAACCGATCCCAGCGCATCTGGGAGGCGGTGACATCGCAGTACGGCGGAAAATGCGACGTTCTCCACTACACGCCCACGGAGTTCGCCCAGTGGACGCATTCCGGAGAGGAGGCCGTTCTGCCGACGATCGCCCGAGACGGGATCACACTGTGGGGACGATCACCGGCGACAGCGCGGTAGTGCACTCGGGGGAGAGCTCATGTCGGAACAGCGCAACGTAGCTCGTGCACACCTCCAGCACGCGCAGGACTTCCTCGACGGAGCACGAACCAACCTCGAGTTCGGAAACCTCCGCGCCGCGGGAAGCAACGCCGTTCTCGCCGGTTTCCGCGCGAAGGACGCTATATCCACAGCTGTCACAGGTTCGACGACAGCATCGGAGGATCACCGCCGGGCCGTCAAGGAACTGGTGATCGCGCTCGGAAAACGACCCGAGGCTTCGAGCGCCGAGAGAGCGCTCGGGGAGCTGGTGAAGTTCAAGACGCCGCTCCAGTACAGCACCCAGCGCATCGAACAGCCGCGGATCGCGACGCTGGTCCGCCGTGCGGAGTCGCTCGTCGAGCTCGTGAAAGAGATCGTCGCGCAGGCCTGACGACAGTCGCGAGTGACTCAGGTCCCGGCAATCCGCTGCGCGTGGGTGTAGACGTTCATGTGGTCGCCGCGGACGAAGCCGATCAGGGTGAGTCCGGCCTCGTCGGCGAGCTCGGCCGCCAGCGACGACGGCGCCGAGACCGCGGACAGCACCGGGATCCCCGCCATGACGGCCTTCTGGACGAGCTCGAAGCTGGCTCGCCCGGAGACCTGCAGGACCATGCCCCGCAACGGCAGTCGGTCCTGAAGAAGCGCCCAGCCGATCACCTTGTCGACGGCGTTGTGCCGGCCCACGTCCTCGCGCAGCACGAGCAGCTCGCCGGTCGCGACGTCGAACAGGGCGGCCGCGTGCAGCCCGCCCGTCTTCTCGAACACGGCCTGCTCCGCGCGGAGCCGGTCCGGCAGGGCCGCGACCTGCTCGGGTTCGACGGTGACCGGATCGGACCGGACGTCGAACCGGGAGACGGTGCGCACCGCGTCGATGCTCGCCTTGCCGCACATGCCGCACGAGCTGGTGGTGTAGAAGTTCCGGGTCACGTCCGGCGCGGGCGGCGCAACACCGGCCGCGAGCGCGATGTCGAGCACGTTGTACTCGTTGACCTCGCCGCCGGTACCGGGCCCGCCGCAGTGGATCGCGGAGCGGATGTCCTCGGCGGCACCGATCACGCCCTCGGAGACGAGGAACCCGGCGGCGAGCTCCACGTCGTGCCCGGGCGTGCGCATCGTGACGGCGAGAGGTGTTCCGGCGATGCGGATCTCGAGCGGCTCTTCGACGACGAGGGTGTCGATGCGACGGACCGGTTCGCCGCCCACGGTGATCCTGGCGACCGCTCGCCGCACCGTGATTCGTCCCACGGAGCCGACGTTACACCGGGGCCCGTGACGGGCACGCGGCATCCTTCGGGCGCCGCCGAGTCGTCAGTCCCCGCCGGTCTCCGGGCCGCGGCTCGTCTCGGCCCGGTTCTCCGACGCGACCCGGTGCACATGCAGTGCCTGGTCGAGCGCGGCATCGAGCGCCCGATCGAGGGCGGCGTGGGCGTTCTCGGTGCCCGCACGGCGCATGGCGCCGATGAGCCCCACGGCCCACGCCATGTCCTCCTCCGACGAGGGCAGCCATCCGGGACCGCGGACCCGGTCGACCTCGTCGTGCGCGGCGCCGATGAGGATCTCGGCCACCTCCGCCATCTTCGCGGTGAACCGCTGGTGCACGCCGACGAGCACCGCCAGGTCCATCCCCTTGCCCACGAGCCGCGCGAGGTTGCCGACGATGTGCGCGTCGGCCGCCTCGTACCGCCCCGGCTCGCCCGTCTCGGAGAGCACGCCCGCGTCGAGCAGGGAGGCGAGTGCGGCATCGTCGAGCGGCCCGAGCCGCGCCTGCAACTCCTCGCGGTCCAGGACGGGGCGGCGCGTGCTCGCCCACGGTTCGTCGATGATCTCGGCGAGGTCCAGCGCGTCACCGATGCGGGCGCCGGGGTTGGTGAGGAAGGTCGCGATGTGCCCCAGCGTGAAGCCCTTGCCCAGCAACTTGTTGATCGCCAACAGGTTCCGTACGTGCTTCTCGGTGTAGATCGCGACCCGGCCGCGGCGCAGGGGTTTCGGCAGCAGCCCGCGCTCCTGATAGCCCCGGATGTTGCGCGTCGTGGTCCCGGACACACGGGCCAGGTCGTCGATCCGGTACTCGGTCATGCCCGGCATGCTATCCGGCCGCCGCCGCGCTGCTCGCCTCCTCGTGCACGAGGATCCGGTAGTCCTGCAGGTCGACGGTGCGCAGCTGCCCCACGTACTGCGAGGCGAAGCCGGGGTACATGGTGGCGTTGAAGCCGTCGTCGGTGAGGTACCAGCTGCTGCAGCCGGAGTTCCAGGTGGTCGAGGTCAGGCGGCGCTGGATGTCGCGGTTGTACGCCTCCTGGACCTCCGCGCGGACGTCGAGCGCCTTCCAACCGCCCCGCAGCAGCTGCGCGATCGCGTCGGTGATGTAGTCGATCTGCGCCTCCATGTACACGAGCGCGGAACTGTGCCCGGGGCCCGAGTTGGGGCCGAACGTGACGTACAGATTGGGGTACCCGGACACGGCGACACTGCGGTAGGCGAAGGCACCGCCGCTCCATTCGTCGGCGAGGACGCGGCCGTCGAGGCCGGTGACGGGGATCGGCGAGCCGGTCTTGGAGACGTCGAAACCCGTGGCGAAGACGATGCAGTCGAACCGGTGCTCCACGCCCTCGACGGTGCGGATGCCCTGCGGGGCGATGCGCGCGATGGGCCACGTGACCAGCGTGCAGTTGTCGCGCTGCAGCGCCGGGTAGTAGTCGCTGGTCATGAGGAGTCGCTTGCAGCCGGCGGCGAAGTCGGGGGTCAGCCGGCGGCGCAGCCACGGATCCCGGACCTGCAGCCGCAGGTGCAGCTTGCTGACGGCCTCGACGACCCGCGTGAGCGGGGTGTTCCAGACGACGCCGAGCGCGACGGACTCGTGGCCCCAGAACCAGAGCGCGCGTGCGAGCTGCTGTGCGCCGGGGATCCTCCGGTAGATCGACTTGGTGAATTCACCGGTCTCGGTGTTGATCCGGGGCAACACCCAGCCCGCGGTGCGCTGGAAGACCTTGACCGAGGCGGCCTGCTGCACCAGCTCGGGCACGATCTGGACGCCGCTGGCGCCGGTGCCGACGACGGCCACCTTCTTGCCGGTGAAGTCGTAGTCGTGGTCCCAGCGGGCGCTGTGGATCTTGTGCCCCTCGTAGTCCTCGATGCCGCGGATCGCGGGGAAGGAGCAGTTGGCGAGGGGCCCGGACGCGATGATCACGGCGCGCGCCCGTTCGGGCTCGCGCCCGGAGAACGAGATGGTCCACTCCCCCGCGTCGGCGTCGTAGACGACGCCCGTCACGGTGTGCTCGAACCGGATGTGCGGTGCGACGCCCGAGGATTCGACCATGCCGTCGATGTACTGGAGGATCTCGGCGCTGCCCGAGTAGGTGTGGGACCAGTCGGGGTTGGGGGCGAAGCTGTAGGAGTAGAGGCGCGAGGGGATGTCGCACGCCGCTCCCGGGTAGGTGTTGTCCCGCCAGGTCCCGCCCACGCGGGTGTCGCGCTCGAAGACGACGTAGTCGTCGATCCCCTTGTCCTGGAGGCGGATGGCGGCGCCGATGCCGGCGAAGCCGGCGCCGATGATGGCTACTGAGATGGTCATGGCTGGGGCGTCCTCGTCAGGCGGTGGGCTCGTAGGTCAGTTCCTGCGACCAGGTCGGCGTGCGGTGCACCAGCGGGAACGGGATGAGGGCGGTCGCCTTCACCAGGGTGTCGACGGGGAAGTGGTAGAGCGTGTTCGACCGGTTGACGACCCACCCACCGTGCCGGGAGACGATCCGGTACATGGGCAGGCGGCGCACGTATTCACTGCGCTCACCGACGCTCTTGTAGCGCTTGATCGCGCCGTACAGGCGCTCCTCGTCGACGCCCATGGCGACGATGTTGTCGCGCATCTTGTTCAACAGCGGAACGTAGCTCAGCGTTCCGATGAGCAGCGAGGGCTTGATCCACCCGCCGACGAAGTCGATGGTCCGCTTCCGCAGGTCCGCGTGGCCCAGCATGTCCATGACCTCGAAATCGACGGCCAGGTGCCGGGACTCGTCCGCGTTGATCCGCTTGAACACCTCCTGCGCGATCGGATCCTGCACCTCGTCGGTGATGAACTTGATGAGGGCGCCGTCGAGCGCGACCTCGAGCATGGGGATGACGGTGCCGAGGAAGGAAAGCGACATGCCGTCGGAGTACTGGTCGAGCCAGTTGATCACGAGCTGCACGTTGATGTTCGGGGAGGGGATCTCGTCGTCGTCGAGCATGCCCCAGCGACGCATGAGGGCGAGCTCCGCGTTGGCGTGCTTCTGCTCCTCGGCGTGGAAGTGCTCGTAGATGCTCTTGAGGGTCGGGGTCGGGGCCTTGCGCGCCATGGCCGCGAAGCCGCGCGCACCCACGTTCTCGATCCACATCAGGTCCGAGAGGAAGGGCTTGAGCTTCGCGTGCAGTTCCGGGTCGATGAGCTCGGCGCCCGGTGCGTCCCAGTCGATATCGACGAGGGCCCATTGCCGGTCCTTGATCATCTGCAGCATGTTGTCGAGATCCATGGCCATGGCGGCTGTTCCTTTCGGTGGCGGGTGACGATCGGCGTCAGGACGAGGGCAGGAGCCGGGTGAGCAGGCCGAGGCCTCGCACGTAGGGCGTCGGGAAGTGGCGCTTGAGGTGCCAGATGACATTCGCGTCGAGCTGCGGCACCACGTAGAGACGGCCGAGGTCGAGCGCGTCGAGGGTCTGCGCGGCGACGCCGTCGGGCGACACGCCGGTGAGCTTCATGAGGGTGCCGGCGAGGTTCTTGCTGCCCTCGGTGATCCGGCCGTCGCGCGCGACGTTGGTCTTGACGAAGGTGGGGCACAGCACCGTCACGGCGACGCCGGTCCCGGCGAGCTCGGCGGCGAGGGTCTCCGAGAGCGACATGACGCCGGCCTTGGAGACGTTGTACGGACCCATCGAGGGCGCGGCCGCGAAGCCCGCGGCGGAGGCGACGTTGATGATGCCGCCGCGACCCGCCTCGCGGAGCATCGGCGCGAAGAGCTCGCAGCCGTGCACCACGCCCCACAGGTTGATGCCGAGGGCCCAGTCCCAGTCGTCGAGTCCGATGTCGCCCACGGGGCGGCCCCCGATGCCGACGCCGGCGTTGTTGATCACGAGGGTGGGCGGACCGTCGAAGACGGTGCGCGCGAAGGACGCCAGGTTCTCGACCGCGGCCCGGTCGGCCACGTCGACGACGACGGCGTGCGCCGTCCCGCCCCTGGCCTGCACGAGCCCGACGGTCTCCTTCGCGCGCCCCTCGTCGATGTCGGCGCAGACGACCTCGGCGCCACGGCGGGCGAGTTCCAGCGCGAAGGCGCGGCCGATGCCGCTGCCGGCGCCGGTGACGACGGCCTTCGCGTCCGAGGTGATCGGGTCGCGGACGAGGTGGTGCAGCAGCCGGTCGATGCCGAACATCAGGAGGCCTCCGAATCGGGGAGAGTGGTGGTGGGGGCGCCGTCGAGCGCCACGAGGAAGTCGCGCACCCGCAGGAGCGCGGCGTCGGCCTCCGGGGCGAGCCGGGGCAACGCTTGGAAGACGTGCATGAGACCGGGCCAGATCTCGAGCGTGCTGGCGCCGCCGTGCGCGCGCAGCTCATGATCGAGGTGGCGCGCGTCGGCGGACAGCATCTCGGCACCGCCGGCCTGGATCAGGAAGGGCGGGAGCCGATCCGCGTGCCGGAAGTCGAGCCGCAGCCGCGGGTGCGCCGGATCCACCCCGACGGTGTAGAGGTCGACGAGGCGCCTGGCCGCGGCCGCCGAGATGGCGGGGTCGCGCCGGACGCGCTCCTGCCGGGCGGCGAGCGTGAAGGTGAGATCGATGAGCGGCGAGAAGAGGACGGCCGCGGCCGGCTGCGCCTCTTCGGTGGCCGCGCGGTGCAGCAGCAGGTCACCGATCAGGTGCCCACCCGCGGAGTCACCCGCGATGATCAGGTCGTCGGCCGCGTAGCCCTGGGTGAGCAGCCAGGCGAAGCCCGCTGCGACATCGCCTGCGGCGGTCGGGAAGCGATGCTCGGGTGCGAGGCGGTAGTCCACGACGAACACCGGCAGTCCGGTGGTCTCGGACAGCCGCGCGGCGAGACTCCGGTGCGTGCGCGCCGAGCAGATCGCGTACCCACTGCCGTGCACGTAGTAGACCGCGCGTCGGCCGTGGGTCACGCCCGACCCGAGCACCCACTCCCCGCGCACCGGGGTCCGTACGGCGGTCACCGTCGTACCGCCGGGGGTGGAGCCGAGCGCCCCCATGATCGACGCGATGAGCCCGCGCGCGATCCGGATGCCGACCGCGTTCATGGGGATCAGGCCACTGGTGACGCCGAGTCCGTAGCGGGTCAGGAACGCCGCGGCGTCGGACCGCGACGTCGAGGCCGACGGGACCGGCGGCGCCGGAGTCGTTGTTCGCATGACATACACACCATCAGCAATCGCGCCAGTTGTCAATGGCACAGTTGGCGATGTAGCGTCCGGGAACCCGACGAAGGAGCAGGACACCGTGGAATCACCGGCGGCCGCACGGTCGCATCCGCTCGAGATCATCGACGTGATCGAGGAGACCCCCGACGCGGTCTCCCTCGTCTTCGCGCATCCCACCGAGGGGCGCCTCGACCACACCCCCGGGCAGTTCCTCACCCTGCGCGTCCCGGGCACACCGGAGGACGGCACGCGGTGGGCGCCGCGCTGCTACTCACTCTCGAGCACCCCCGGAATCGACGATCACCTCAAGGTCACCGTCAAGCGGACGGCCGGAGGCTACGCCTCGAACTGGCTGTGCGACAACGCGAAGCAAGGAATGATCCTCGAATCCCTGGCACCCGGCGGGCGTTTCACCGTGCGCGACGCGCCGGATCGCCTCGTCCTCGCCGCCGCCGGAAGCGGTATCACCCCCGTGATGTCGATCCTCCGGGACGCGCTGGCGGCGTCCACGACGCCCGTGACGCTCGTCTACGCCAACCGGGATCGGTCGTCGATCATCTTCGCCGCCGCGCTCGCAGAGCTGCAGGAGTCGCACGGCGATCGGTTCACGGTCACCCACTGGCTGGAGTCGGAACGCGGACTCCCCACCGCGGCCGGCCTCGCGCGGCTGATGCCCGCTCCGACGGCCGCGACGTCCGCCTACCTGTGCGGACCCGCCGGTTTCATGGACGCGGCCACCGAGGCCGCCGCCCTCGCAGGGATCGACGGTGCGCGCGTCCACCGGGAGGCCTTCGCGTCGCTGACCGGCGACCCCTTCGCGGTCGATACCGGGGCGGCCGCCGCGCCGACCGGCGGGGCATCGTCGGACGGTGCCGCGACGGTGGTCGTCGACCTCAACGGCGCGACCACCATCGTCGCCTGGCCGCGCGAACAGGTCCTGCTCGACACCCTGCTCGACCGGGGACTGGACGCGCCCTACGTCTGCCGCGAGGGCAACTGCGGCGGCTGTGCCTTCACGCTGCGCCGCGGCGAGGTGCACATGCTGGTCAACGACACCCTCGACGATCACGAGCTGCGCAACGGCGTCCGCCTCGCCTGCCAATCGCTCCCCCGCGCGGACGAGCTGGAGGTCGAGTTCGACTGACCGAGGATTCGGGACCGGGCCCCGGTCAGCAGGCGAGCCTGGCCGCCGTGGCCGCCGGCACCCCCTTGTCGGTGCACGAGAAGCCGCTGCCGAACGCCACGCCGCTCCAGCCGCCGCCCGTGTAGTGGAACAGCAGCCGGGCGTTCTGCGGGTACGCCTCGCGGGCAGGGATACGAGCGGTCGCCCACTCGTCGGCGCACACGATCGCGTCGACGGTGAACGGCTTCACGATCTGTGCGCCCCAGTTCATCTCGGCGTTCGTGCGCAGGGTCTCCGGCGTCGCTTCGGAGCAGTGCGAGACCGGCGCGGGAGCCACCGTCGGAGCAGCGGAGGTGGACGCGGTGGTCGTCGTGGCGCCACCGTCGAAGACCTGGGACGGGACCGCCTTGTCGGGCGTCACCGTGCGCCCGGACAGCGTGTACGTGACGATCACGGGTCCACCCGACGGTCCGGCCGTGGCGTCGCCCGGGTTGAGCCAGCGGTACTGGAGCGCCACCGACGTGTCGGTGCTGCCGAAGAATCCGGTGAAGCTGGTGTATCTGTCCGTGGCGGTGCCGAGGTAGCCCTTCCGGTCGAAGAACAGGTCCCACTCGGGCGAGCTGCCCGTGCCGCCCTCGAGGTCCGCGTGCACCCACAGCAACGAGGGGCACGAGCCGAGCTTCGCGTCCGTGCCGCGGGTCGCCCGGTAGCCGATGCCGCGGAAACGCGGTAGGCCGGCCACGGCCTTGGCGACCGCGGGCGACGACAGGTCCACGCACGCTCCCCCACCCGCCGTCACCGGCGCGGCCGAGCCGCCGCCCGCGCCGCCGCCACCGGATCCACCGCCGGCCGGGTCCGCCCCACCGCTTCCGGTTCCGGGCGCGACGACGGTGCCGCCCTGCCCGGCGGACGCGGAGTCCGTCAGGGGCGACGGTGCCTCGCCCGACTTCGCCGGCTGGCCTCCGCCGCACGCGGTGAGTACCGTCGCCGCGACGACGACCGCCACGATTCCTGCCGATCTGATCATGTCCACCCCTGAACCACTCTCGCGCGCCGGACGGCGCCCTCCTGTAGTTCGGTTCGGCAATGAGATCGCCGACGTTACGCCCGGGGCGGAGACGTACCCGGTCCGGACACAAGAAAACCCCCTGCGAACAGGGGGTTTTGCTTGTGGCCAGAGCCGGGATCGAACCGGCGACCTACCGCTTTTCAGGCGGTCGCTCGTACCAACTGAGCTACCTGGCCGTGCCGGTAAAACCGTCACCGCCGAGTTCTTACGAACTCGGATGGCGACCCTGACGGGACTCGAACCCGCGACCTCCGCCGTGACAGGGCGGCGCGCTAACCAACTGCGCCACAGGGCCATATGCAATTTTTCGTCTTGCGACGTACCCCCTACGGGATTCGAACCCGCGCTACCGCCTTGAAAGGGCGGCGTCCTAGGCCACTAAACGAAGGGGGCTCGCTTCGGGCGACTTGAAGCCGCTCTCCGCACCGCTTCCGTGTTCCGTTGGGAGCTGGGATAGCTTATGGCACATTCCACCCAGTTCCCAAATCGCCAGGTCAGAGTGCCGATACCGCCGATCACGGCGTGGGCAAGTCCATGCCGGCCAGACGCCGCGAGTCCACGATCGAATCCAGTTCGACGATCCGCCCGTCGACGACGGTGCACGCCATCAGCGCCAGTGGCCGACCGGACCGCGACCACACCAGGATCCCCGGCTCGCCGTTCACGCTCACCCTCCTCGCCACGATGTCCGCGCCGCTGCCGCGCCGGGCCAACGACAGCACCTCGTCCGCACCGACCGAGACGACCCTCCCCCGGGCCGTGCGCCGCGACCAGACGACCTCGGGGTCGAGCAGCCGCAGCAGCGCTTCGAAATCGCCGCCGTGCGCAGCCGTGAGGAAGGCGTCCACCACCTCCCGCCGCTGCCGCCGAACCGTGGGCAGCGGCTGCTCCTGAACCCGCCGCCGGGCCCGGCTGGCCAGCATCTTCGCCGCGTCCGCCGATCGCCCCACGACCGGCCCGATCTCAGCGAAGGGCACCGCGAACAGGTCGTGCAGCACGAACGCGAGGCGCTCCTCGGGCCGCAGGGACTCGAGCACCACCATCAGTGCCAGCCCGACGGTGTCGGCCGCCACCGCAGCGTCCTCGGGGCCGTCGACATCCTCGGTCACCACCGGGTCGGCGTCGTCGAGGTCGGTCTCGGGATGGGCGGTACGGGACCGCAGGACGTCGATGCAGATCCGTCCGACCACCCGGGTGAGCCAACCGCCCAGGTTCCGGATCGGCGGACCGTCGTACCGGTCGAGGCGCAACCACGCCTCCTGCACCACGTCCTCACCGTCCGCGCGGGCGCCGAGCGCGCGCGTCGCGACCGCGAGCAGCCTGGGCCGATGCTCCTCGAACTGCTCCGCCAGGGTGAGCCGATCCATCGTCGTTACCTTTCCACGCGGTGATCCGTCAGCACTATGACGCGCCCGAACGGGCGGACGTAACGAGAGGACATCGCATGAACACCGCACTGTGGATCGTCACCGCCGTCCTGGCCGTCGGCTTCACCGCCGGCGGCCTGGCCCTGATCGTGCTCCCCCGCGAGCGGTACCGCGCCCTCGGCGCGAACCAGCATTGGGTGGACGACTTCGGCGACGGCCACCTCACGGCGATCGGAACGATCAAGCTGACCGGCGCACTCGGGTTGATCCTGCCCGCCGTGACCGGCGTCGCGACCGTGCTCTCGCCGATCGCCGCGTGCGGGCTCGCCCTGTTCATGTCGGGGGCGGCCACGACGCGCATGCGCCGCGACGAGTGGGCGTACATGGCCGGCGACATCGTCTTCATCGCCGCATTCGCGTTCGTCGCGTGGGGTCGGTTCGCGGTCGCGCCGTACGGCGGATGAAGAACCGGAAGACGGCACGTCGGCACGGGCCGAGCCGCTAGCGTCGGCGGGATGGGTGACGAGACGACGACCACCGGCCCCGCCTTCGACAAGGACGCGGCCAGAGCGTTCCAGAAGCGCATGGTCGGCGTGCTCGACGATGCCGCGCTCGCCCTCCTGCTCAGCATCGGGGACGAGCTGGGCCTGCTCGACGTGCTCGGCACGGTCGGCCCCGCAGACACCGCGACGCTCGCCGGGGCGGCCGGCGTGGACGAGCGGTACCTGCGCGAGTGGCTCGACGGTGTCGTCGCCGGCGAGGTCGCCGAGTACGACCCCGGCACGGGGCGCTACAGCCTGCCCCGCGAGCGCGCGGCCTGCCTCACGGCCGCCGACGGCCCCGTCAACCTGGCACGCACCATGAAGATGATCACGATGCTCGCGGGCGTGGAACCCGCTCTGCGCGAACCCTTCCGGCACGGCGGCGGGCTCGACTACGCGCACTACCCGCAGTTCCACGCCATGATGGCCGCCCAGTCCGCGGCCACGCACGAGGCCGGCCTGCTCACCGTCGTCGTCCCGACGGTGCCGGGCCTGCACGAGGCGCTCACGCGCGGCGCGGCGCTCGCGGACGTCGGCTGCGGGTCCGGGCGCGCCGTCAACCTGCTGGCCGCGGCCTATCCGGCGAGCCGGTTCGTCGGATACGACATCAGCGCGGAGGCCGTCCA
Organism: Tsukamurella pseudospumae; assembly: GCF_001575195.1. Taxonomy (NCBI): domain Bacteria; kingdom Bacillati; phylum Actinomycetota; class Actinomycetes; order Mycobacteriales; family Tsukamurellaceae; genus Tsukamurella; species Tsukamurella pseudospumae. Next base: position 120,885 of record NZ_LSRF01000057.1, on the reverse strand, counting down.
CGCCGCCCGCACGGAGGCCGCGGACCGAGGCCTGACGAACGTGACCTTCGAGGTCCGGGATGTTTCGGCGCTCGGCGAGAACGACGCCTTCGACGTGGTCACCGCGTTCGATGCGATCCACGACCAGGCCTTCCCGGACCGCGTGCTGGCGGGCATCACCGCCGCACTGCGCCCGGGCGGGACGCTGCTCATGGTCGACATCAAGGCGCAGTCGGGCGTGGAGAACAACCTCACGCTGCCGTGGGCGACCTACCTGTACACGATCAGCCTCCTGCACTGCATGACGGTGTCACTGGCCACGCCGGGCGGCGCCGGACTCGGCACGGTGTGGGGCCGGCAGACCGCCGTCCGCATGCTGCAGGAGGCAGGCCTGGCCGAGGTGGACGTCCACGAGATCCGCTCGGACCCCTTCAACTACTTCTACGTCGCCCGCAAGCCGATCGCCTGAACCCTCTTGCCGGACCAATGCGTAAGTAGTAACTTACGTATTGTGTCCGTCGTCGCCGATCCCTGGTCCGCCCTCGCCGACCCGACCCGCCGCACCGTCTTCGCCCGGGTCGCGGCCGGCCCGTGCTCGGTGACCGAGATCGCCCGCGACCTGCCGGTGAGCCGGCCGGCCGTGTCCCAGCACCTGCGGGTGCTGCTCGACGCGCAGCTCGTGGATGTGCGCAAGCAGGGCCGCGAACGGCTCTACCGGCCCCGTCCCGACGGGCTGGATGCGATGCGCCGCGAGCTGGAGGGCTACTGGACGCAGACGCTGACCACGTTCAAGCACCTGGCCGAACAGGCCTATGCGGAAGAAGGGAACCCAGAACCATGACGACCACCGACACCACGGTGCGGACCGACATCGCCGTCGATGTGCCACTCGACTACGCCTACCGGATCTTCACCGAGCGCTTCGACGAGATCAAACCGCGCGAGCACAATCTGCTCGCCGTGCCGATCGAGCGGACCGTGCTCGAACCGCACGTGGGCGGCACGATCTACGACGTGGGCACCGACGGCAGCATCTGCACGTGGGCGCGGGTGCTCGCCGTCGACCCGCCGAATTCGCTGACGATCAGCTGGGACATCAGCCCGCAGTGGCGGATCGAGGACGACCTCGCCCGGACCAGTGAGGTCGAGATCCGGTTCACCGCCGAGTCCGCCACCCGGACCCGGGTGCAGGTGGAGCACCGCCACCTCGACCGGCACGGCGAGGGTTGGGAACAGGCGGCCGCCGGAATCGGCGGACCCAACGGCTGGCCGGTGTACCTGGATCGCTTCCGCTCCGTGGCCGAGCACGCGCCGCGCTGACGGGAATGCACGTCAGGAGTTCGGGTCCTGGTGCGACACAGGTGCGCCCGAGCCGGTTCCGGCGTCCGGGGCCCGAATTCGTGAGGTGGCGACCGCCCGCGCGATGAGCTCCGCGCGGCGACGCGGTGTCCGGGCCTTCAGCACGGCCAGGATCACCGCGTAGCGGTCGGACCGACTCATGGCCTCGAACGCCGCTGCGGCCTGCGGATCCTGCGCCAGCGCCGCGGCGAGGTCGGGCGGGGTCTCGGCGGTGCGCTGGGACTCGTACGCAGCCGCCCAGCGTCCGTCGGCCAGGGCCGCATCCCGCTGCGCGAGACCCGCGGGCCGCACGTGGCCGGCCGCCTCCAGCGCCTCGAACTTCTCCACGTTGATCCGCGACCAGGAGCTGGTCCGGCGCCGCGGCGAGTACCGCTGCAGGAACGAATCGGCGTCGTTCGACCTGCGCTGCCCGTCGATCCAGCCGAAGCACAGCGCACCGTCGAGCGCGTCCTCGATCGTCAGGCCCGGCACCTTCGAGTTCCGCCTCGCGATCCGCAGCCACGCCTCCGGTGCCTCCGCGTGATGCGCCTCGAGCCACGACTCCCAGTCGTCGACGGTGACGAATCCGAGTACCTCCACCAGAAGCCCTCCCATGCCGCCCACCGAGGGCTTATGCCGACAGAACTTGTCGGTGGGTGTCGCGAGAATGAGCGAGAAGTGCGAGTGCCCCCCGTGGGACTCGAACCCACAACCAGCCGATTAAAAGTCGGATGCTCTGCCAATTGAGCTAGGGGGGCGCGTTGCGAGAGTACCAGTGCGCCCGCCTGCACTAGAGAGACGGAGGTCGCTGTGGAGGAGACTCGCCGATGTATCGATTGCCTACAGGAACTTCCGGTCTCAAGTTTCTACCAACGCCCGAACAGGCCGCGCCCGTATCCGTACTGCCGCCGATGCCAGACGGCACGCAGCCGGGCCTACCGGCTCATCCATCCGGACACCACCTCGACCGAGCGCGCGCGGCGGTCGAGGCTGCGTGATCCCGAAGGATCCGCTGCTCGCGACCGCGCTCGCAGCAGAACAGATGAGTTCAAGCGTCGTCGCCGCGAGCGTTCTGCAGCCCAGTCCGAGTACTACCGGGAGTGGTACTCGCGGAACCGGGAGCACGTTGCCGCTCTGCATAGGCAATACCGGTCGGATCCGGAGACACGCGAGAAGATGGAAGCGCGAAAACGTGCGTGGTACAGCCGCGAGCCGGACAGACGACGTCGTGAACGACACAGGCGCACAGCGCGACTCCGGAGTGCGCCGGCGATTCCGTTCAGCGCCGAGCAGTTGCAGTCCCGGATGTCGATGTGGTCTGGCTGTTGGATCTGCCACGAACCGTTCACCACTACGCTGCCTCGAACCGTCGATCACGTGAAGCCGATCGCTCGGGGAGGTGCGGACATGCTGTCGAATCTCAGGCCCGCCTGCAAACCCTGCAATTCCCGAAAGAACGATCGATGGCCCTTCCCTCACGAAACTGCAGGGCTGCGACGGACTACTGAGCGCCCGCGGCGTTGACCATCCAGTGCACGCCGAACCCGTCGACGCACATGCCGAAGGTGTCACCCCAGGGCGCCTGTACGAAGGGCACGGTCACGGAACCGCTCGCGGAGAGTTTCTCCCACCAGCCGGTGAGCTTGGCCAGGTCGTCGCCGGACAGCGACACGGAGACATCGTCACCGACGGTGCGCGGCATCCCGGCCGGCGTATCGGCGCACATGAGGGAGAAGCCGTCGGGAGTGGACAGGTAGCCGTGCATCACCTTGGTGGCATCGGCCGGGTCGGCGAGCATCTCGGGCGGCATGCCCTCGAAGGTGGAGATCTCGAGCTCCCCGCCGAAGACCTCGCGGTAGAACTCGAGCGCCTCGCGGGCGTTGTCGGAGAAGCTGATGTAGGGGTTCAGGCGTACGGTCATATCCCGATTGTGCTCCCACCCACCGACACGTTCGGACAGTTCGCCGAACAACCCCCGCACGTTCACTCCCCCGACCGCCCCCACGGGCAACCTGGCGGGCATGCACATCGTCCAGCTCGCGAACTTCTACGGTCCCCGCTCGGGCGGGCTGCGCACCGCGGTCGACCAACTGGGCGCGGGCTACGTCGCCCACGGGCACGCCGTGACCCTCGTGGTCGCGGGCCGCGGACACGCGGACGAGGCTCTCGATTCGGGCGTCCGGCGGATCACCGTCCCGGGACGCAAATTCTTCAGGGTCGAGGGCTACCGCGCGGCGAGCCCGGTGCTGATCCGCCGGCTCCTCCCCCAGCTCGGCGCCGACAGCCTGGAGGTCTCGGACCGGCTCACGTTGCGCGGCATGGGCCCGTGGGCGAAGGCGCACGGCATCGGCTCGATCATGATCAGCCACGAGCGGCTGGACCGGATGATCGAGTTGGGGGCACCGTCGTCCGTCGCGACCTGGGCCTCCGACGTCGCGAACCTGGGCACGGCCCGCAGCTACGACACCGTCGTCTGCACCACGGCCTTCGCGGGCGAGGAGTTCGCGCGCGTGCAGGCGCCCAACGTCGAGACCGTGCCGCTCGGCGTCGACCTCGACACCTTCCGCCCCACGCGCGCCACGCGCACGGCGCGCGCCACCTGGTCCGACGGTGCCGACGTCCTCCTCGTGCAGTCCTGCCGGCTCTCGATGGAGAAGCATCCCGCGCGCGGGATCGAGGTCCTCCGGGCCCTGCTGGCCGACGGTGTCCCCGCCCGCCTCGTCATCGCCGGCGACGGTGCGATGGCCGGCGAACTCCGCAGGCAGGCTCGGGGACTGCCCGTCGCTTTCACCGGGCACCTCACGGATCGCAACGCACTGGCGGACCTGCTGGCGTGCGCGGACGTCGCGATCTGCCCCGGCCCGCACGAGACCTTCGGCCTCAGCGCGATGGAGGCACTGGCCTCGGGGACACCGATCGTGGTGTCCCGCAACAGCGCACTGGCCGAGGTGGCGCGCGGCGATTGCGGCCTGCCGGCGGCCGACACCGGCGCCGCCTTCGCCGCCGCCGTCCGCACCGTCCTCGCGCGGGGCGACTACGCCGAGACCGCGCGGGCGCGCGCGGAGCAGTACACCTGGGACCGGGCGGTCGAGACGATGCTCAGCCTGCACCGTTCGACGGCGGACCGTCGGCGGTTCCTGCGGACCACGTCCGCACCGAATCCCACAGCCCTGCTTCGGCGGTCGCTGATACCGGTAGCCCCGCCTCGAACAGGTCCGCAACGGCGCGCATGGCCTCCGGAAGCATCATCGCCGGATTCTCTCGAGCGAGCGCGCTGACCGCACCGATCATCGCGCCGACGGCGGCGCGCACCGCGAGCGGATCCGCCGGTCCGGTCACGTTGTCGAGGACCGCGCGCACGAGCGCCTCCTCGGTGGCCTCGACGTCACGCGCCTGCGCGGCACGCAGTTTCGGCGAGGAGTAGAGCAAGCGACCGCGCTCCATCTCGATCTCGCGCTCGTCCGGGTCGAGGGCCTCGAACTCGTCTGCACCACCGCGCAGGATCTGCGCGGGTAGATTCTCGCCCGGGTCGATCGGCGGGACGTCCGCGAGCAGGATCGCGTCGTAGTCGTCCTCGAGGATCAGCGCGTCCTTGGTCGCGAAGTACCGGAAGAAGGTGGCCTGCGAGACCTCCGCAGCCTCCGCGATCTGCGCCACCGTCGTCTCCTCGAAGCCCTGCTCGCGGAACAACTCGTAGGCCACTCTGCGCAGCGTCACGCGGGTGCGGAGCTTCTTGCGCTCACGCAGTCCGAGGGACGCCGTCACGCTCTTGCTCGTCCTCGTCGGCCTGCTCATGGGCCGATTGTGCCGGAATCAGCAGGCACAGTGCCACCAGAACCACGCAGACGGCACTCGCGACCAGTCCGGACGCGGCGAGTCCGTGCTCGTAGGCGGCGACGATGCCGCTCACCGCGTCGGGCGCCGCGGCACGCGCCACGGCGGTGCCCGCCACCACGCCGTCCTCCGCCACGGCGCGCACCGCCCGAGGCATATCCACGGTGCCGAGCCGCTGCAGGTACGCGGTCGAAACGACCGACCCCAGAACGGCGACGCCGAGCGCGCTCGCGATCTGCCGCAAGGATTGCAGCAGCGCCGATCCCGAGCCCGCGTCGGAATCGTCCAGGTCGAGCGTCGCGAGCGACATCGCGAGCGGGATCAGGCCGCCGAGCCCGAGCCCTAGCAGGACCGACATCACCGCGTACACGCCGTAGCCGCCGCTCGCCGCCGTCGCCTGGACCACGCAGGCGGCCAGCAGCAACAGGCACGCGCCGGCCGCGACGGTACGCCGACCGAGGGCCCGGACGGCGGGCTCACCGATCCGTGTGGCGACGATGAGCGCGCCGATGATGGGGAGCATCCGCAGTCCCACACCCAGTGCGTCGGCGCCGAAGGCCGCCGAGAACTCCTGGGAGAACTGGAAGGTGGCCCCCGCCAGCACCATCATGGACATCGCCGCCAGGATCGTGCCCGCGCGGAATCCCGGACGGCGCAGCAGGTCGAGGCGCACCAGCGGATACGCGACGCGCAGTTCGCGCACGACGAATGCCACCAGGAACGCCGCGGCGACGCCTAGCCACGCCAGGAACGCCGCCGATGTCCAGCCGCTGCGCCCCGCTTCGGTGAAGGCGTAGACGAGCGCACCGAAGCCCACGATCGACAGCAGCGAACCCGGCACGTCGAACCGCGCGCCCGTGGCGACGCCGCGCGAATCGGGGATCATCCGCCACACTGCGATCGCGCCGATCATTGCGATCGGGACGTTGATCAAGAACACCGATCCCCACCAGAAATGCTGCAGCAGAACACCTCCGACGATCGGCCCCAGCGGCATTCCCAACGCCGACGAGGCCATCCAGATCCCCATGGCGCGCTGTCGCTCGCCCGGCTCGGGGAACAAGCCCGGCAGCACCGCCATCGACAGCGGGGTCGCGGCCGCGGCACAGAGGCCGAGCAGGGCGCGCCCGGCGATGAGCATGCCCGGCCCCGTACTCACGGCGCACAGCGCCGAGGCGGCACCGAAGCCGAGCAGTGAGAGCGCCAGGAGTCGACTGCGTCCCCACCTGTCACCGAGGGCGCCGAGAGGGATCATGAAGGCACCCAGGACCAGCGGATACACAGTGGTGATCCACTGCAGCTGATTCGTGGTCGCACCGAGCTCGGTACTCAGCGACGGCAAGGCGACCATGAGCACCATCGTGTCCAGACCGATGACGAGCATGGCGAGCGAGAGCACTCCGAGCGCCCGCCAGGACGACCGGGTGGCGGTGATGGACATGACGAAACCTCCAGATCGAGAGTAACTCTTATTTGAGAGCGACTCTCAGAACCTGGTTTGTCAATGCCCTGTCGTCAGCGGAGGCGGTCCCCCGACTCCGCGTGGAAGAACAGCGCCTGATCCGCGGCGGGGAGCAGCCCCGTCTCCTCGCCCGCGCGCAGCGTCGTCGAGCGGTCGACCCGGGCCACCACGGGCTTGTCCTGCCCGTCCACGTTCACGTAGACGAGAGCCTCGGCGCCGAGCTCCTCCACCAGGGCGACGGCGCCCTCGGCCGCCCCCGGCGTGCCGGGCGCGACCACCTCGAGTCCCTCGGGCCGCAGCCCGACGGTCACCGTCGAACCGGATTCGACGGTGCGCGGAACCGGCACCACGGCACCGGCGAGTTCCGCGCCGGCGTCGGAGCGGGGCACGGTCAGGAGATTCATGCCCGGCGAGCCGAGGAAGCCGGCCACGAAGGTGTTGACCGGATCGTCGTAGAGCTCGCGCGGGGGCGCGACCTGCTGCAGCAGACCGTCTTTGAGCACCGCGACGCGGTCACCCATCGTCATGGCCTCCACCTGGTCGTGCGTCACGTACAGCGTGGTGACGCCCAGCCGGCGCTGCAGCGCGGAGATCTGTGACCGGGTCGAGACGCGCAGGCGCGCATCGAGGTTCGACAGCGGCTCGTCCATCGCGAACACCTTGGGGTGCCGGACGATGGCGCGCCCCATGGCAACCCGCTGGCGCTGCCCGCCGGAGAGGCGCGCGGGCTTGCGGTCGAGCAGCGGCTCCAGCTCGAGCATCGCCGCGGCCTCCGCGACGCGTTTGGCCGTGTCCTCCTTGGAGACACCGGCGTTGCGCAGCGCGAAGCCCATGTTCCCCGCCACCGTCATGTTCGGATACAGGGCGTAGTTCTGGAACACCATGGCCACGTCGCGCTTCTTCGGCGACACAGCCGTCACGTCGACGTCGTCGATGAGGATGTGGCCGTCCGTGACCGCCTCCAGGCCCGCGAGGGCCCGCAGACTGGTCGACTTGCCGCAGCCCGACGGGCCGACGAGCACGACGAACTCACCGTCGGCGATGTCCAGGTCGAGCGAGCTGACCGACGGCCGCTCGGCGCCCGGATACTGGACGGTCGCACCGTCGAAACGCACCGTTGCCATGGTGTTCCTGTCACTCCTAGTTCGTACGAAACCGAGTCAGCCGGAATCTACTTCGGCAGTTTGGGCTTGATCTGCGAGTCGATCTTGCCCTGGATGGTCTTCTGCAGCGCGCCGAGCACGGCCGCGGCGTCGCCGCCGGTCGCGATCTGCTGCAGGGCCTTGCCGATGTCCTCGCCACCGCCCGGCACGAAGACGCGCGCGTTGTCCTGGACCCGGGTGAGCGGGAGCTGCTTGACCGCGGTGCCGAAGTTCGGGTTCTTCTCGATGAACGCCTTCATCGAGGGCTCGTCGACGGCGGCCTTGCGAACCGGCATGTAGCCGGTCGCCTGCGTGAACGTCGCCGTGTTCGCCGTGTTGGTGAGGAACTCGATGAACTTCATGGCGGCGGCCTTGCGGTCGGCCGAGATCCCCTCCGTGATGGCGACGCCCGCGCCACCCGTGGGGCAGGACTTGCCGGCGGGGCCGGGCAGGAAGGCCGTGCCGACCTCGAACTTGGCGGTCGAGGCGATCGTCTTCAGCGAGCCCGTCGACTGCATCGTGGCGGCGGTCAGACCGGCGCCGAAGTCGTTCTCGGGCGTGGTGACCAGGCGGCCCCACTTGCCGATGACCTCCTTGAGCTGGTTCGCCGCGGCGATCGACTCGGGGGTGGTGAACTTCAGGTCCCAGCCGTCGGAGTAGGCGCCGCCCTTGGACCAGTTCCAGCCCTCGAAGACCCAGTCGATGTAGTTCTCCGAGTCGGCGAGCACGATGGCCTTCTTGTCGCCGCCGATGGCCTCCTGGATGCGCGGGGCCCACTGCACGAACTCGTCCCAGTCCTTGGGGCCGCGATCCTCGAGGCCGGCCTTCTTCCACACGTCCTTGTTGTAGTAGAACAGCGGCGTCGAGCGGGCGTACGGCACGGCGTAGTGCTTGCCGTCGAACTTCGTGTCGGCCAGCAGCGAGTCGACGTACTCCTCGGGCTTGAGACCGGCGCCCGCGAAGAGGTCGTCGAGCGGCGCGATCTGCTTGTTGAGCGCGAAGTTGAACCAGGTCACGTCGGAGACCACCACGACGTCCGGCTTCGTGCCGCCGGTCAGCGCGGTCTGGAACTTCTGCGCCACCTGCTCGTAGTTCTTACCGCCGTCGAGCAACTCCACCTTGATGCCGGGGTTCGCCTTCTGGAAGGCGTCGATCAACTCCTGCTCGGTGGCCTTGGAGCTGCCGGGGTGGTTGGTGAGGAAGCGCAGCGTGATGTCGCCGCCGCTGCCCCCGCCGGAGTTCGACGAGCCGCCGCCGGAACCGGATCCCGCGCACGCCGCGGCGACGGCCGCGGTGGCGGCGAGTCCGGTCGCGAGGAAGCCGCGCCTGGTGAAGTCGACCATGAGTTTCTCCCTTGGTGTTTCGTATTCGATGGTGGTCCCGGTCAGCCCTTAACGGCACCGGACGTGAGGCCCTTGATCATCTGCCGTTGCAGGATCAGGAAGACGACGAGCATGGGCAGCGCGGTGAGCAGCGTGGCGGCCATGACCGGCCCCCAGTTCACGCCCTGCTCGGTGTTCTGCAGCAGGGTCAGGCCGACCGGCAGCGGCGCCACGGCGGCGTTGTCGGACATGAGGAACGGCCAGAGGTACTCGTTCCACTCGTTCACCAGCGTGATCACCGCGAAGGCCACCATGGTGGGGATCGAGATCGGCAGGATCACCCGGAACAGCAGCCGGAGGTGGCCCGCGCCGTCCATCCGCGCGGCCTCCACGATCTCCTTGGGCAGGGAGAGGAAGTGGTTGCGCATGAGGAAGGTGCCGAAGGCCACGCCCGCGAGCGGCAGGATGATGCCGACGAAGGTGTTGCGGTAGTCCGCCATCAGCGCGTAGTTCGAGATCACGGTGATCTGGTTGGGCACCATGAGCGCCGCGATCACCACCAGGAACAGGAGCTTCTTGAACGGGAAGCGCAGGAACACCAGCGCGTACGCCGTGCTCACGCCCAGCACGAACTTGATGCCGCCGGTGACCAGCGTGATGATCGCCGAGTTCCGCAGGTACTGCCAGTACGGGATCTCCTGCGTGACATAGCTGTAGTTCTTCGGATACCACGTCGGCGGCCACCAGGTGGCGGGCGAGACGAAGATGTCGCCGCGGTCCTTGAACGAGGTGATGACGATGAAGTACACCGGCACCGCCACCAGCAGCAGCGTCGCCAGCATGCCGAGGTAGCCGACGATCTTCATCCCGACGCTGCCCGTCGGCCCGGACTTGAGCAGGGTGCTCACTTGTCGTCCCCCCGGTCCATCATGCGCACCTGCACCACGGTCACGATCAGCAGCACGAGGAACATGATCGTGGCGATGGTCGCGCCGTAGCCGGCGCGCTGGTTGCGGAAGGTCTGCCAGTAGATGTCGAAGACCATGGTCGTGGTGCCGTTCTGCGGGCCACCCGCCGGGAACATGATGTTGATGATGTCGAACACCTGAAGGCTGTTGAGCAGCACCGTGATCGACAGGAAATAGGTGGCCGGCCGCAGCTGCGGCAGGGTGACCCGCCAGAACTTGCGCCAGGCCGGCGTCCCGTCGATCGCCGCGGCCTCGTCGAGGTCCTTGTTGAGCCCCTGCAGCGCGGCGAGGTAGATGACGAAGGTGTAGCCCAGGTTCTTCCAGATGTAGGTGAAGGTCACCAGGAACAGCGCCCAGCCGGGACTCTGGTAGAAGTCCGGGCTCTCGATGCCGAACCAGCCGAGGATCGACGCCACCGCGCCGAACTGCGGATTGAACACGAAGTAGAACGCCGCGCCGATCGCGGCGCCAGAGATCACGAAGGGCGCGAACACTGCGGAGCGGACGAGGTTGCGCCCCTTGAGATTCTGGTCGAGCAGCATCGCCAGAGCCAGGCCCAGCACCATGGAGAACACCACCGCGCTCACCGTGAAGATCAGCGTGACGGTGACGACCTGCCAGCTCTCCGCCTTGGTGAAGAACTCGCGGTAGTTGTCCAGCCCGATCCACTTCGCGGGGTCCGTACCGGCGAGCGACCACTCATGGAAGCTCAGCCGCACGTTGTCGATCAGCGGGCGATAGGTGAAGACGGCCAGCAGCACCAGGTTGGGCACCACGAACAACAGGAACAGCAGGTTGTCCTTGGGCACCAGGTCGGCGGCCAGCCCCTTCTTGGGTGATGGCTCCACCCGTTCGGTCGTGGCGGTCACTGCCGTAGCGTGCTGCACTTCCCCGTCCGGCGGACGAAAACCGAGAAAAGATTCGGTAACGAATTCATGATCGCACGGGGCCGGATGACATCGGCGGCATGACAGATGTCATCGGGAACCGGTGACAACCAGCGGAAATCCTCTGACTGCGCGCACTACTGCCGCGGCCCGAACCCCGCGAGGGTTGACCACATGAACGCCAACGACCTCCACACCGCCCACCGTCCGAACCACCGACCGGCACCGGAGAGCAACGCCCTGCACGACCTCTTCGTCGACTCGTGCCGGCTCGGCCCCGCTCCTACCCGCGCCCGGGAGGGGGCGGTGATCATCGCCACCGTCGTGCTCATCGCGCTCGTCGTGGTCCTGCTGCAGCCCCCGCTGCTGCTCGCCGCGATCGTCACCGGCGTCGTCGCCGTGCACCTCGCCGTGCGCTGGGTCCTCGGCACCCGGAAGTGGGGCCGCTCGTGACCGCGGGCGAGGCGAGCACCGCCACCGTCGACCCCGTCATCGCGGCCATGGGCCTGCGCCGGACCTACGGCTCCGGCGCGGACGCCTTCGAGGCCGTCCGCGGCATCGACCTCGACATCCGCACCGGCGAGGTCTTCGCCCTGCTCGGGACCAACGGCGCCGGCAAGACCTCCACCCTGGACCTGCTCGAGGGCCTCGCGGAGCCGAGCGGCGGCGAGCTCGCCGTCTTCGGACTCGACCCCCGCCGGGACCGGCGCCGCGTGCGGCCGCTCACCGGCATCATGCTGCAGTCCGGCGGCCTGCCCGGCGAGCTCACGGTCCGCGAAACGCTCGAGATGTGGCGCGGCACCTGCAGCAACCCGACCACCGCCGACGCCGTCCTCGAGCGCGTCCGCCTCACCGACCGCGCGGACGTGCGGGTGCGCGCGCTGTCGGGCGGCGAGCAGCGGCGCGTCGACCTCGCGTGCGCCCTCATCGGACAGCCGCGCCTGCTGTTCCTCGACGAGCCGACCACCGGACTCGATCCCGAGAGCCGCCGCGCCACCTGGCAGCTCCTCGCCGAGCTCAAGCGCGACGGCGTCACGATGGTCCTGACCACGCATTACCTCGACGAGGCCGAGGCGCTCGCCGACCGGATCGCGATCATGCACCGCGGCACCGTCGCGCGGCTCGGCACGCTCCGCGAGATCGTCGAGGGCCACCCCGCGGAGATCGTCCTCGACGATCCCGCCGTGCCCCTGCCCGCCCTCAGTGCCGCCTGGAACCAGGCGCCCGACGGTGCCGGCCGCGTCGCCCTACGCACCCACCGTCTCCAGGACGACCTGCACACCCTTCTCGACTGGGCCGCCGACCGCGGCCTCACGCTGTCCGGACTGCAGGCCCGTCACCCCTCCCTCGAGTCCGTCTTCCTCGCCATCGCGACCGAGGACGACGCGACCCACTCCCCCGAGCCGATCGGAGCACGAGCATGACCACGGCCACCGCCCAGACCCGCCCCGGAGTCGGCTACGGCAGGCACCCGCTGCGCGCCCTCGCGCACGCCGAGTACCTGCAGTTCCGCCGCAACAAGACCCTGCTGTTCATGGGGACCGTCTTCCCCGTCGGGACCCCCTTGTTGCTGTTCTTCGTCGCCCGCGGCGACCAGGCGCCCAAGCCGGTGGGCGTGGCGACCACGATCGAGATGTTCGCGGTGTTCGCGCTGCTGTTCGTGCAGTACTACTCGGTGCTGTCGATGGTCACCACGCGCCGCTCGGAGGGCGTGCTCAAGCGGCTGCGCACGGGCGAGTCCTCGGACCTGCAGATCCTCACCGCCCCCGGTATCCCGGGCATCGGCCTCACCCTGGTCGGCGCGGCGATCGTGTGCGCCGCCGTCTACGGCGCCGGCGGGCCACTCCCGGTGAACGCACTGCTCATGGTGTTCGCGCTCGCCGTCGGCCTGGTGATCTTCACCCTGCTGGCGCTGGCGACCAGCGCGGTCACCAAGAACGCCGAGGCCGCCCAGATCACCTCGATGCCGGTGATGATCGTGGCGATGGCGGGCATGGCGAACATCCGGCAGATCCTCCCGGAACGCCTGGCCCTGGTCGCCGACTGGACGCCCTTCGCCGCCGTCTCCGACCTCATCCGGCTCGGGCAGGCCGGCATCGCGCCCGGCATGTCCGACGATGCCGCGCCGCTCGGCTTCGCCGCCACCTTCGGCGAGACCGGCCGCCCACTTGCGACACTGGCGGTATGGACCGTGATCGCGCTCGTGATGGCCAAGCGCTGGTTCCGCTGGGACGATCGCGGGTGATCCCCGCCCGCTTCGGGAAGAGCCTCGACTGGTGGCACGCGAAGTCCAGCGCCGACAAGTTCCGGCTGTACACCCGCGCGGTGCTGCAGATCGTGATGATCACCTTCGTGGTCATGATGGCCACGTCGGGCACCACGCTCTGGCCGGTGATCGGCATCGTCGTCGCAGGTCTCGCGTCCATCGCGGGGATCGAGGCACAACCCGACCTGTCCATCCGCGCCACCGACCGCCAGCGTCGTATCGCGTGGCGGTTCGCGCTCGCCGGCCTCGGCGCGGTGTGGTCGGCCGGCGTCGTCGGCGCGCAGATCGCACCGCACATCGGCGCCGATCCCGCCGGCTCGCGGGTCATGTGCTCGGTCGCGTACGCGATGGCGACCTGCGCGGTGCTGCCCTTCGTCCGGCACCGATGGGCCCTCCTGCTGGTCGCCGCGGCGGCCACGGCCCTGCTCCTGCGCCCCACGAACGCTCCGGCCTTCTTCGCGCTGTTGCTCGCCATCGGCGTGCTGTTGATGTGGACCTCGCGCACCACGGTCTGGAGCCTGCAGATCCTCACCGAATTGGAGGAGGGCAAACGGGCGGCCGCGGAACTCGAGGTCGCCCAGGAGCGACTGCGCTTCTCCCGCGACCTGCACGACGTCGTCGGGCGGGCCTTCTCGGCGGTCGCGGTCAAGAGCGAGCTGGCCGCGACCCTCGCCCGCGCGGGGGCCGTCGACCGCGCGGTCGCCGAGATGGACGAGGTGAAGGCGCTGGCCGTCTCGTCGATGGAGGACACCCGCTCCCTGGTTCGCGGCTACCGCGGGATCGACCTCGGCACCGAGGTCGCGGGCGCGCGCTCGCTGCTGTCCGCCGCCGGCTGCGAGCTCCGGGTCATCGGCACCCCCGACGACGTCCCCACCGACCTCCACGAGGCCGCCGCGTGGGTCGTCCGCGAGGGCGTCACCAACATCGTCAAGCACTCCGCTGCGGGCCAGGCCGTGCTCACGCTGAGCCCGTCGGGCCTCGTCCTGCGCAACGACGGGGTGCTGCGTCCCGAACGGGACGAGGGCGCACGAGCCGCCTCGCGAACGGAGCCACTGGACGGGGCCCGCGCGGCACCAGGATCGGTGGAGGGCTCGGGCCTGGACGGCCTGCGGGGCAGGCTCCGGGCCGTGGGCGCGGGCCTCGACGGTGCCCGCGAGGGCGAGGAGTTCGTCCTGACCGCGACCTGGGAGGAAGCATGACGATCGAGGTGATGCTCGCCGACGACGAGCACCTGATCCGGACCGCGGTGGCCGCGCTGCTCGACCTGGAGCCCGACATCACCGTCGCGGCCGAGGCGGCGTCGGGCACCGAGCTGATCGCGCTGTGGGAGCGGCGCGCCGCGGAGGGCCTGCCGCCCGCCGTCGCGGTGATCGACCTGCAGATGCCCGGCCCCGACGGCATCGACACCGCCGCCGAACTGCTGCGCCGCACCCCGGGCGCCGCGACCCTCATCGTGACGAGCCACGGCCGGCCCGGCTACCTCAAGCGCGCGCTCGCGACGGGCGTGCGCGGCTTCCTCCCCAAGACCGCACCGGCCGCGACGCTGGCGCAGGTCATCCGCACCGTCCATGCCGGCGGACGGTACGTCGACCCCGAGTTGGCCGCCGACGCGATCAGCGCGGGCGACTCGCCGCTCACGCCCCGGGAGGCCGACGTGCTCGAGTTCGCCATCGACGGTGCCTCGGTCGACGAGATCGCGCGGCGCGCGCACCTGAGTCCGGGCACGACCCGCAACTACCTCTCCTCGGCGATGGCGAAGCTGGGCGTCGCGAACCGGTACGAGGCGGCCGTGCGGGCCCGGGAACTGGGCTGGATACTGTGACCGTCGTCGCAGTACCGACCCGTTCAGGCGTTATGTGCGCCACAGATCGGTGAATGCCGGACCCGACCTGGCGGTTCTGCGTAACGTCCTCGTGGTTCTCGGCGATGAAAGGGACCATGCAGCGCGAATTGACCCAGATCGAGCTCCTCCAGGAGCTCTCCGGGGTGGCTGAGCAGAACGTGAACCGCCACCTGTCCATGACCAGGGACTGGAACCCGCACGACTACGTGCCGTGGGACGAGGGCCGCAACTTCTCCGCCCTCGGCGGCGCGGACTGGGATCCGGCGCAGTCGCAGCTCTCGGACGTGGCACGCGCGGCGATGATCACCAACCTGCTCACCGAGGACAACCTCCCCAGCTACCACCGGGAGATCGCGGACAACTTCTCCATGGACCACGCCTGGGGCCACTGGGTGGGCCGCTGGACCGCCGAGGAGAACCGCCACGGCATCGCGATGCGCGACTACCTGCTGGTCACCCGCGCCGTCGATCCGGTCAAGCTCGAGGAGTTCCGGATGACCCACATGGGCAACGGCGCCACCTCCGAGGGGCACACCGGCGCGGAGCTCGGCGACCGCAGCATCCTGCACCTCGTCTCGTACGTGACCTTCCAGGAGCTGGCCACCCGCGTCAGCCACCGCAACACCGGCAAGGCCTGCAACGATCCGACCGCGGACAAGCTGCTCCAGCGCATCGCGGCGGACGAGAACCTGCACATGATCTTCTACCGCAACATCTGCGGCGCTGCCCTCGACCTGGCCCCCGACCAGGCCCTGCGCGCCATCGCCGACATCGTCACCGGCTTCCAGATGCCCGGCCTCGGCATGCCCGACTTCCGCCGCAACGGCGTGCTCATGGCCAAGCACGGCATCTACGACCTGCGCCAGCACCGCGACGAGGTCGTCATGCCCGTGCTGCGCAAGTGGAAGATCTTCGAGCGCGAGGACTTCGGCGCCGTGGGCGAGCAGGCCCGCGACGAGCTGGCGGTGTTCCTGGCCGACCTGGAGGTCCAGGCCGCGAAGTTCGAGGAGATGCGCGACCGCTCGCTGGCCCGCGAGGCCGCGCGTCGCGAGCGCACCGGGCTGGCCGTCTGAGCGCGGTCCGCCCCAAAACCGCTGGACGAAACCGTCACTTTCACACTGAGGACATTGAGTCCGCGGTCCGAAGTGCGTAGACTCCCGGGGTAATCTGGAATTGATCCAAACGTCGAAAGAGGAATGATGTCGACCCGCCAACTCACCCAGCTCGAGCTTCTGCAGGAGCTCTCTGGCGTCGCCGAGGACAACGTCAACCGCCATCTCTCGATGACGAAGGACTGGAGCCCCCACGAGTACATCCCGTGGTCGGACGGCAAGAACTACGCCGCGCTCGGTGGTCACGACTACGACCCCGAGGAGAGCCAGCTCGACGAGGTCGCCAAGGCCGCGATGATCACCAACCTCCTCACGGAGGACAACCTCCCCACGTACCACCGGGAGATCGCCGCGAACTTCTCCATGGACGACGCCTGGGGCCACTGGGTGGGCCGCTGGACCTCGGAGGAGAACCGGCACGGCATCGCGATGCGCGACTACCTCGTGGTGACCCGCGGTGTCGACCCGGTCAAGCTCGAGCAGGCCCGCATGATCCACATGACCAACGGGTGGGACCCGCAGGGCAAGGTGGCTCAGCACACCGAGCAGAAGATGACGATGCTGCACTCCGTGGCGTACGTGACCTTCCAGGAGCTCGCCACTCGCGTCAGCCACCGCAACACCGGCAAGGTCTGCAAGGACCCGATCGCCGACAAGATGCTCCAGCGCATCGCGGCCGACGAGAACCTGCACATGATCTTCTACCGCAACATCTCCGCGGCGGGCCTGAACCTGGTCCCGGACCAGGCGATCCGCTCGATCACCGACACCATCAAGCACTTCGAGATGCCCGGTGCCGGTATGCCCGACTTCCGCCGCAACGGCGTGCTCATGGCCAAGCACGGCATCTACGACCTGCGCCAGCACAAGGACGAGGTCGTCATGCCCGTCCTGCGCAAGTGGAAGATCTTCGAGCGCGAGGACTTCGGCCCCGAGGGTGAGCGCACCCGCGAGGAGCTCGCGGCGTTCCTCGACGAACTCGAGGCCGCGGCCGTGAAGTTCGAGGAGATGCGCGACCGCTCGCTGGCCCGCGAGGCCGCGCGTCGCGAGAAGCAGGGTCTGGCCGTCTAGCACCGACGCTTCGGAACCCGTCGCGCCTCCCCGAGGCACGGCGGGTTCTTCTCGTTCCACGGGCCCACGGTTTGCCGTACCCCTGCGGCGCCAGCGATCATGGAACGAGATGACCCGGGAGATTTTCTGATGACCACAGCCACCACCGCTCCGAAGCTGCGCATCGGCCGGTTCGAGCTCGACTCACCCGTCGTGCTCGCGCCGATGGCCGGTGTCACCAACGTGGCCTTCCGCAGCCTGTGCCGCGAGCTGGAGCGCGCGCGCACCGGCACCGTCGCCGGACTGTACGTGTGCGAGATGGTCACGGCCCGAGCGCTCGTCGAGCGGCATCCGGTCACGATGCACATGACCACCTTCGCGCCCGACGAGGACCCGCGCAGCCTGCAGCTCTACACCGTCGACGCGAAGTGGACCTACGAGGCGGCGCGGATGATCGCCGAGGAGGGCCTCGCCGACCACCTCGACATGAACTTCGGCTGCCCCGTCCCCAAGGTCACCCGCCGCGGCGGCGGCTCGGCCCTGCCGTACAAGCGGAACCTGTTCGCGAGCATCGTCGACGCGGCGGTCCGCGGGATCGCCGACGGCGGCCAGGGCGGCCACATCCCCGTCACGGTCAAGTTCCGCGTGGGTATCGACGACGAGCACCACACCCACCTCGACGCCGGCCGGATCGCCGCGGAGCAGGGCGCGGTCGCCGTCGCGCTGCACGCCCGCACCGCCGCGCAGCGCTATTCGGGCCAGGCCCGCTGGGACGAGATCACCCGGCTCAAGGAGCACGTGCACCACCACTTCGGCGACACCATCCCCGTGCTGGGCAACGGTGACATCTTCGCCGCCGAGGACGCGGTGACGATGATGGAGCGCACCGGCTGCGACGGCGTGGTCGTGGGCCGCGGCTGCCTCGGCCGGCCGTGGCTGTTCTCCGAGCTGTCCTCCGCGATCAACGGCACGCCGATGCCCGTGCCGCCGAACCTCGGCGAGGTCACCGCGATCATGTACCGGCACGGCGAGCTGCTCGCCGCGCACCACGGCGAGGACAAGGGCATGCGGGAGATCCGCAAGCACGTCGCCTGGTACCTGCGCGGCTTCCCCGCCGGGGGCGAGCTGCGCACGCGCCTGGCCACCGTCAAGACCCTGGCCGACCTGCGCGCGCTGCTCGACACCCTGGACCGGGACGTGCCCTTCCCCAAGGACGCCGAGGGCCCGCGCGGCCGGCAGGGCACGCCCGGCAAGGTGGTTCTCCCGGAGGGCTGGCTCGACGATCCGTGGGAGGCCGACGCGGCGGCGATGCCCGGCGCGGAGGCCGAGACCAGCGGCGGTTAATCGTCGTTCACCCGGCGTTCATCCAACGCTGAGGTCGCGTACGAACACGCCGATATACTGCACACATGCGTAACGCGTACATCCAGCAGATGGCTGCCTTCAACGACATCCTCGGCGACATCTGCGACAAGTCGGGCATCGCCATGGAGAAGGCCACCAACTCGCTCCTCCAGGCCGACCTGGCGCTCGCCGAAGAGGTCATCACCGAGCACGACGAGATCGTCCGGCTCAGCCGCCGCGCCGAGGAGGAGGCCTTCTCCCTCCTCGCGTTGCAGGCCCCCGTCGCCGGTGACCTGCGGATCGTCGTCTCCGGGTTCCAGATCGTCGCCGATGTCGACCGCATGGGCGCGCTCGCCCTGCACGTCGCGAAGGTCACCCGCCGCCGTTTCCCGAACAAGACCCTCCCCGAGGAGGTCAACGGCTACTTCGCAGAGATGGGCCGCCTCGCGGTCGAGCTGGCGAACTCCGCCCGCGAGGTGCTGCTCACGCAGGACCCGAAGCAGGCCGCGGAGATCGAGGAGCAGGACGATGCGATGGACGACCTGCACCGCCACCTCTTCACCGTGCTCATGGACCGCGAGTGGAAGCACGGCGTGGCCGCCGCCGTCGACGTGACGCTGCTCGGCCGCTACTACGAGCGCTTCGCCGACCACGCCGTCGAGATCGGCCGTCGCGTGATCTTCCAGGCCACCGGCAGCCCCGAGCCCACCGCCGACGTCGCGAAGTAGCCCTTACGCGCCGACGCCGTCCTGCAGCTGCAGAATCCGGCCGCCCAGGTGGATGTCCGACCCGACGGTGAGCGGCACGGGCTGCCCGGGCGGCAGCCGCAGCGGCTGCGGCGACGCGGGCGGGCGCACCCAGGTGCCGTTCGCCGAGCCCACGTCCACGGCGAGCAGCTGCCAGCCGTCGATCCGGATCTCGAGGTGCGCGCGGGAGAGTGCCCCCGTGCGGTCCTGGAGGACGATCGGCAGGAGCCGTCCGGCACCGTCGAACGACCGGCCCGCGCGCTGCGCGACATAGGCGGCCGGGTCGCGCCCGAGCACCATGTCGTCGTCCACGACGAAGGCGGTGCCGTCGTCCGCGACGAGTAGGCCGAGCGGCGGGCGCGGGCCCGTCTCGAGCGGCGCCCGGCGGTCGACGAGGGCCCCGCACCGCGTGCAGTACGCGGCGACCGGGGCGTTCAGATGCCCGAACGCGCAGCGCCGGCCCTCGATGATCGGCCCGGTGATCACGGGCTCGGCGGGGCCCTGGACCTCCACGTCGTACTCGGTGGCCGCGAACAGCGGGCTCACGCCGGTCGGCTCCTCGTTGGTGGGGGCGTCGGCGGGGAAGACATCGGTGGAGATGTCGCCCTCGCTGGTGGTCTCCAGCGACTCGTCGGACCACAGCACCGCGCCCGCGCCGGGAACCGCGCCGCGCAGCAGGTGCAGGGCCGTGGGGCCGCACACCGGTGCCGGCGGAGGCGGGGGCCCGACGGTGACCGTCACCACCGCGCCCGGAGCCACGGGCGCCACGCGCTCGACGAACTCGGCGCCGGCGTGCAGCACGTGCTCGGGGGTCGCCGCCGCGGCCGAGGCGAAGATCGCGACGGTCAGCGTCCGCTCCTCGGGCGCCCCGGCCGTACCGCGCAGCAGCGCGCGGACCGATCCCGCCGTGCTCTCCACGACGACGAACGAGGGGCCTCCGCGGTCCCGGAGGATCGCGGCGAGGTCACCGTCGACATCGAGGGCCGAAGCGAGGTCCGCGGCCTCGGGCGTCGCACCGAGCGCGGGCGCGTCGACCACGAGCACGGCACCGCGCACCCTGGCGACGACGCGATCGCCGGGGAGCACCGTGCTGTACTGCACGCCCGCGGCGGGCGCGTCCTGGGTCTGCGCTGTCACAAGGATAGGATACCGTCGATATCCCAGGCCGCGGCGGGTGTGTGACCCGTCAGCCGAAGCGTCCGGAGATGTAGTCCTCGGTGGCCGGCTGATCCGGGTTGGAGAACATCTTCTCGGTGGGGTTGATCTCGATGAGCTTGCCGGGCTTACCGGTGGCCTCGAGGTTGAAGAACGCGGTCTGATCGGACACGCGCGCGGCCTGCTGCATGTTGTGGGTGACGATCACGATCGTGTACTGCTGCTTGAGCTCGCCGATGAGGTCCTCGATCGCCAGCGTCGAGATCGGGTCGAGCGCCGAGCAGGGCTCGTCCATGAGCAGCACGTCGGGGCTCACGGCGATGGCGCGGGCGATGCACAGGCGCTGCTGCTGACCGCCGGACAGGCCGCCGCCGGGCTTGTTCAGCCGGTCCTTGACCTCGTCCCAGAGATTGGCGCCGCGCAGCGAGGACTCGGCGATCTCGTCGAGCTTGCCCTTGCTGCGCATGCCCTGCAGCTTGAGCCCGGCCACGACGTTGTCGCGGATCGACATGGTGGGGAACGGGTTCGGGCGCTGGAAGACCATGCCGATGGTCTTGCGGACGCCCACCGGGTCCACCCCCGTGCCGTAGATGTCGGCTCCGTCGAGAGTGATGTGCCCGTCGACGCGCGCGCCGGGGGTCACCTCGTGCATGCGGTTGATCGACCGCAGCACGGTCGACTTGCCGCAGCCGGACGGTCCGATGAAGGCGGTCACGGAGTTCGGCGGGACGGTGAGGGAGACGTCCTGCACCGCGTGGAACGCGCCGTAGTAGATGTTCAGGTCCTTGATGTCGAGACGCTTGGCCATGAGTCGACTCCCTTTACTTCGTCTTCGGCGCGAGCACGCGGGACATGAGTGCGGCGAGGCCGCTCGCGATGCCCACGAGGAGCACCAGCGTGAGTGCGGCGCCCCACGCGCGGTACTCACCCACCTCGCCGGGGTTGTTGCGGATCTGGTCGTAGATGAACAGCGGCAGCGAGGACATGTTGCCGTTGAAGACGTCGTAGTTGCGGCGGTCGCTGATGCCCACCAGGAGCAGCACCGGCGCGGTCTCGCCGACCACGCGGGCGATCGCCAGGAAGACGCCGGAGACCATGCCGGAAACAGCGGTCGGCACGACGATCCGCACGATCGTCTTCCACTTCGGTACGCCGAGCGCGTAGGACGCCTCGCGCAGCTCGTTCGGGACCAGCTTGAGCATCTCCTCCGTGGAACGCACCACGACGGGGACCATGAGCAGGATGAGCGCGAGGCTCACCGCGAACGCGGACTGCGGCATCCCGATCGTGGTGATCCAGACACCGAAGATGAACAGCGTGGCCACGATCGACGGGATGCCGGCGAGCACGTCCACCATGAAGGTGGTGACCTTGCCCAGGCGGGTCCCCTCGGCGTACTCGACGAGGTAGATACCCACCATGACGCCGATCGGGACGGAGAACACCGTCGCGATCCCGGCCTGGACGAGCGTGCCGTAGATGGCGTGGCTGATGCCGCCGGCGTACGAGTCCGGCGCCACGCGCACCATCGACTTGGTCCACCACTCGGGGTGGATGATCGCCGGGAAGCCGTTGACGATCACCATGTACAGCAGCGAGATCAGCGGCACGAGGGCGAGCAGGAAGCAGCCCCCGAAGATGATCGCCGCGGCGTTGTTCTTGAGCCTCCGGACCGTGGAGGTGCGGTGGAAGACGGTGCCGCTCTTGGCGATGCTGTCGAGCGCAGGGCTGCGGTCTTCGGTGGTCATCCGTTCACCCGTCCCCCGCCGATCCAGCGCGCGATCGCGTTCACCACGAAGGTGAGCACGAACAGCACGAGGCCGGCGGCGATGTAGGCGCCGCGCTGGTCGACGTTGTCGAACTCAGCGGCGGCGGAGGCGATCTTCGACGCGAAGGTGTAGCCGCTGTCGAAGAGCGACCAGATGGAGTTCTTGGTGGCGGCGAACAGGATGATGAGCACCGCGATGGTCTCGCCGAGCGCGCGGCCCAGAGCCAGCATGGAGCCGGCGACGATGCCGGACCGGCCGTACGGGAGCACCGTCAGCCGGATGACCTCCCACTTGGTGGCGCCCAGGGCCAGCGCGGCCTCCTGCTGCGCGACCGGGGTCTGCCGCAGCGACTCCCGCGTGATCGAGGTGATGATCGGCAGGATCATGATCGCCAGCACGATGCCGGCGGTGAACACCGTCGAGCCGAGCGAGAGCTCGACGTTGCCCGTCTTGAACAGGAAGAACCAGCCGAGGTTCTCGTTGAGCCACTCCTGCAGCGGCACCAGGAAGGGCGCGAGCACGAAGATGCCCCACAGGCCGTAGATGATCGACGGGACCGCGGCCAGCAGGTCGATGACCGCGCTGAGCGGCCGGGAGAGGCGCTGCGGCACGTACTGGACCAGGAAGGTCGCGATGCCCACCGCGACGGGCACGGCGATGATCAGCGCCATCACCGAGGAGAGCACCGTGATCTTCAGCAGCTCGAGGATGCCGAACCGCATGTTCGACGGGCTCGTCTGCCACTCGGAGCTGGTGAGGAAGTTGACGTGGTTCTTCGACAGTGCCGGGATCGCCTGCACCACGAGCTGCAGGAAGATCAGCGCGATGACCACGACGAGGAGCAGCCCGGACGCGTACGCGGCCCATTTGAAGGCGTTCTCCATCCGGCCACCGCTACCGGCGAAGGCCGTGGTCTCCGGCGCCTCGGCGCGCGCGGTGTCGGGCGTCGACGGTGCGCCGTCGTCACCCTTTCGCGATTCGTCCTCAGTCGCCATGTTTCCCCGATGTTCCGCCACGCGAGAGCTGTCCTTCCGGCTGGGCCGGGGGCCGTGCGCGGCTCCCGGTCGGGGAACCGCGCACGACCTCCGGTGTAGCAGGTGTCGTTACTGGATGGAGTCGATCGACTCGTTCAGTGTGGTGCGGAACGAGTCGGGGATCGGCGCGTATCCCTTGTCGGCGAGCTGATCCTGCGTGGACTTGCTCGCCGCGACCTTGAGGAAGGTCTTGAGGCCCTTGGCCAGCTCGGGATCCGAGTTCTTCGAGCACACGATCTCGTAGGTCGCCAGGACGATCGGGTAGGCGCCCGCGGTGGTCGGCTTGTAGAAGCCGGCGGTATCGAGGACGAGGTCCTTGCTGCCCGGGGTCTTGAACTTCGCGGCCGCGATGGTCTTACCCACCGACTCGGCACTGAGCGTGACGGCCTCGGGGCCGGCCGAGGTGATGATGTTGGCGATCTGCAGCTTCTGCGCCTTGGCGAAGCTCCACTCGGTGTAGGTGACGGTGCCGTCGGCCTTGTTGACTGTGGCAGCGACCTGCGAGTTGCCGCTGGCGCCCTGGCCCACGCCGCCCTTGAAGGCCTTGCCCGACTTGTCCGCTGCCCAGTCCTCGGGGGCCGCCGCGGCGAGGTACTTCTGGAAGTTCTCGGTGGTGCCCGACTCGTCGGACCGGAAGACGACGGTGATGTCCTTGTCCGGCAGGGCGGCGCCCTTGTTCTCGGCCGCGATCTCAGGGGCGTTCCACTTGGTGATCTTGCCGGTGAAGATCTTCGCCAGCGTCGGGGCCGACAGGTTCAGCGTGACACCGTCCAGCTTGTAGGCGACCGCGATCGGCCCGAAGACCAGCGGCAGGTTCAGCGCGGGCGAGCCGCACTTGTCCTCGGCCTTCTTCGCCTGGTCTGCGTTGAGGGGCGAGTCCGAGCCGGCGAAGTTGGTCAGGCCCGAGGTGAACTCGGTGATGCCCTGGCCCGAGCCGTTGCCGCTGTAGTCCACGTTGGAGCTGCTGCAGTCCTGGCCGAAGGCGTTCTTGAAGACGGTCATGGCGTTGGCCTGCGCCGTCGAGCCACTGCCCTTGAGCTGCAGCTTGCCGTCGCACTGGACACCCGCGCCGCCGGCGGAGGAGCTACCCCCGGCGCTGCTGGCCTCCTCGCTGCCGCACGCGCTCAGGGTCAGGGACAGGGCGGCCACGGCGGCAACGGCCGTAACGGATCCACGCTTGAAATTCACCGAGATTCCTCCGGGTCGGGTCAGGACTGAGCACACCGGGATGCGGGTGTCATCCAGCAACCTAGAGAGGCCAGGTGTCCGATCCGGGTGTCCCGGGTGAACGACGGGCAAACTCGCCTGGTCGAGTGGATTACCGTAGCGCGTACGCGGCGTGTCGTTCGTGTTCCGCGAAGCCCAGTGCGGCGTAGGTCCGCAGGGCCGCGGTGTTGTCGCCCTCCACGTACAGCTCGACCTCGGACAGCCCGCGGCCCGCCAGATACTGCAGCCCCACGGCCGTCAGCAGCCGCCCGAGGCCGCGCCCCTGCCCCTCCGGGGCCACCGCCACGATGTACACCTCCCCACGGGGGCTCCGCCCCCGTGAACCCCCGCTCTCCTCTCCCTCGCCCAGTCCGGCGGCCGGGTCCGCGACCTTGGTCCAGTGGAAACCGAGCAGCCGGTCCTGGTCGTCGACGGCGAGGAACAGCCCGGCAGGGTCGAACCACGCCGCCCCGGTCCGCTCGTCGATCTGCTGCTGCGTCCATCCACCTTGCTCGGGGTGCCAGGCGAAGGCCGCGTTGTTCACCGCGAGGATCGCGGCGTCGTCCTCGGAGCCGGCGTAGGTGCGCACGGTCACGCCCGGCGGGTTCGACGGTGCGGTGTCCGGTCCGGCATCATTCGGCCCGCTCGCTCCGCTCCCGGCGCCGTGCAGCCCCCTGCGGAGGTTGAGCAGGGTCCGCACGGCCGTCAGGCCGAGGTCGGCGGCCAGCGCGCGGGCGGCCGGCAGGTCGCCGTGGGCCCAGACGGTGCCGCCGTCGCCCACCAGCTCGAGCGTCCCGGTCACCAGGGCGCGGCCCAGGCCCCGTCGGCGCTGCGACGGTGCCACGACCACCTCCGCCGAGCCCGGCCCACCGGCGGGCGGGACGACGACGCCCGCGTAGCCGGCCACGGCCCCGTCGGGCCCTGCGGCCAGCAGGTGCGGGCCCGCGTCGGTGACGCCGAGCCGGAACTGCTCCGACAGGGCGCCGATCCCGTCGGATCGCTCCGCCTCCGCGGCGATCGCCAGTACTGCCGCCGCGTCGGCGACCGGTCCGCGCACCGTCTCGACCATCAGGCCCCCTCGAGATCCTCGTCCGTCGGTTCCATGTCCTCTGAATCGTCGAGGGCGGGGCGCTCCGTCTTACCTCGGACGGGCCGCACCGCCTTGTAGCCCACGTTACGGACGGTGCCGATCATGCCCTCGTGCTCGGCGCCGAGTTTGGCGCGCAGGCGCCGGACGTGCACGTCGACGGTGCGGGTGCCGCCGAAGAAGTCGTAGCCCCACACCTCCTGCAGCAGCTGGGCGCGCGTGAACACGCGACCGACGTTCTGCGCCAAGAACTTCAGGAGTTCGAACTCCTTGTAGGTGAGGTCGAGCGGCTTGCCGCGGAGCCGGGCGGTGTAGGTGCCCTCGTCGATGAGCAGCTCGCCCAGCGTGATCTTGTCGGCGACCTCGTCCTCGGCGTCCGCGCCGCGCCGCGCCACCACCAGCCGGAGCCGGGCGTCGATCTCGGCCGGGCCGATGCCGGGCAGCAGGAAGTCGTCGAGGCCCCAATCGGCACTGGCCGCCACGAGCCCGCCCTCGGTGAGCACCGCGACCACCGCGACCGCGCCGCCTCCGGTCGTGCCGAGCAGGCGGCAGAGCCCGCGTGCGGTGACCAGATCGGTCCGGGCGTCGACGAGTGCCACATCGGCGGAGCCGACCTCGAGGAGCGAGGAGACGTCCGCGGGCAGCGCCCGGACGGTGTGCGGCAGCAGAGACAGGGAGGGCAGCACCGTGTCCGGTTCCCGGTCGGACGTGAACAGGATGAGATCCACATGCCCTCCCCGGTGCGCGGCGGTCTGATTGGAATGAACGAATGTCACAATAGCGGTGGTCAGAGCGTCGTGCGTAGCGGCGCCGGTGCGAATGAGAGGGAGCGGGCGTGGCGCAGGGGCAGGGACGGGCGTGGATCCGGCGCATTCTGGTCGTCGGTGCGATGCTCCTCACACTCGCGTTCCTCGCCGAGGTCGGCACCGCCGCGACCGCCGAGTACCGGCTCTCCCGGGAGTTACGGGCCGCAGCCGGCCTGGCGGATGATCCGGAGGTCACCGTCGGCGGATTCCCGTATCTGACGTCGGGCGGGAGGCATTCCAAGCTCACCATCGCGGTCCCGGCGGAGATCGACGGACGCAATGCGCGCCTCGAGGCCGAGTTCGCGGACGTGACGATCCCCGGCGGCCTCCTGCCGACGTTCACGCCGGACACGCCGATCCGGGCCGGGCACGTGGAATCGCGGGTGCGACTCGACCAGAAGACGGTGGGCCGGTACATGGACATCGTCGACCTGCAGGTGCACACCCCCGCCCCGAAGCGGCCCGGAGCGGGCAGCCCCGCCGACGGCTACGTCAAGGCCTCGAAGGGAATCGTGCTCACCGGCACCGTGCCCCTGCCCACCTCTGCGGATCCGAAGCGGACGGTGCTGATCTCGGTGGCGGCGGACTTCTCCGCCATCGGCGACGCGATCGCGGTGCGGGCCACGGGGATCTACACGGGCCCCGAGGACCACGAGAAGGCCTCGCTGCTGCCCGGTGAGGAGCCGACGGTGCTCGCCCGTTTCACCCGCACCCTGCCCGCGATGGCCCTGCCCTTCGGCGTCCGGCCCACGGGCGCGCGGGGCGAGAACGCCGACGTGGTGCTGCTCGGCGAGGCCGACGGTGTCACCGTGACGCCCGGCGCCTTCCACCGATCCCTCCCGTAGACCCTCCCGTGACGCGCGGCCGCGGCTTCGGTATTCTGGGCCCCATGCGCAACCGCTGTGAGCTGCTGCTCACCCGCCGTCTGGCGGTCGACCTGTGCCGTATGGCCGGTTGTCGCTGTCTGGGCTAGGCCCGCTCTCTCCCCGGGCAGGGTGCTTTTCTCCGCGTATCGCGATGCATCCGTTCCGCCCTCCCAGCGCTTCCCGCGCACCCCTCGAAGTAGCGTTCGCGCCTTCATTCGCACGTCATGGACTCAACGAAAGGGATCCTCATGGCTCGCTCCGACGTCCTGGTCTCCGCAGACTGGGCTGAGCAGAATCTCGACACCCCGGGTGTCGTCTTCGTCGAGGTCGACGAGGACACGTCGATCTACGACGACAACCACATCAAGGGCGCCGTGCGCCTCGACTGGCGCAAGGACCTGCAGGATCCGATCCGCCGCGACTTCCTCGACCAGGAGGGCTTCTCCAAGCTCCTGTCCGAGCGCGGCGTCGGCAACGACGACACCGTCGTGCTGTACGGCGGTAACAACAACTGGTTCGCGGCCTACGCCTACTGGTACTTCAAGCTGTACGGCCACCAGGACGTCAAGCTGCTCGACGGCGGCCGCAAGAAGTGGGAGCTCGACGCCCGCCCGCTGTCGACCGACGCGGTGACCCGCCCGGCCACCACCTACGTCGCCAAGCCCGTCGACCTGTCGCTGCGCGCCTTCCGCGACGAGGTGATCGACTCGATCGGCAAGAAGAACCTCATCGACGTCCGCTCGCCCGACGAGTTCTCCGGCAAGATCTCCGCGCCGGCGCACCTGCCGCAGGAGCAGGCGCAGCAGCGCGGCCACGTCCCCGGCGCGATCAACATCCCGTGGTCGACCACCGCCAACGAGGACGGCACCTTCAAGTCCGACGACGATCTCGCCGCGCTGTACGCGGAGAAGGGCTTCGACGACGCCAAGGAGACCATCGCGTACTGCCGCATCGGCGAGCGCAGCTCGCACACGTGGTTCGTGCTGCAGGAGATCCTGGGCAAGAAGAACGTCAAGAACTACGACGGCTCGTGGGTCGAGTACGGCTCCCTCGTCGGCGCCCCGATCGAGAAGTAAGGAATCGCATCATGTGTGGAGCTCCCAAGCAGGGTCAGGTCCTTCCCGCCGGTGTCGACGTCGAGAAGGAGACCGTCCTGACCGGACAGGTCCTCGACGCGGCCGGTAACCCCGTCGCCGGCGCGTTCGTACGCCTGCTCGACGGCACGGGTGAGTTCACCGCCGAGGTCGTGGCCTCCGGTACCGGCGACTACCGCTTCTTCGCGGCGCCGGGCACCTGGACGCTGCGCGCGCTGTCCTCCGTGGGCAACGGCGACACCCAGGTCTCCCCCGAGGCCAACGGCGTCTACAACCAGGACATCACCGTCTCGAAGTAGCCGCCCCACCCCCTCAATTGAACACCGTTATGGAGAGCGAATCCGCAGGTCGGATTCTCCGTAACGGTGTTCAATTGCGTTCTGGGGAGTGCATCTCACGTTTCCGTCCGCCCCGGCGTCTACTGGGCAGGATCGAGACAGGAGAGATGACATGAACAGCAGGCACATCGTGGCGGACACCGCCCTCGGCGTACTGACCGTCGTGTCCGACGGTGCCGCGGTGACGGGCGTGTACTTCCCGCACCACATCCGCCGGCCCGAGGCGGCGACCTTCGGCGAGCGGGTCGCCGCGGATCCGCTGCTCGACGAGGCGGTGCGCCAGATCCGTGCGTACCTCGCGGGCGAGCGCCGCGACTTCGACCTGCCGCTCGCCTCGGGCGGCACCGAGGTCCAGGAGGCGGTGTGGGCGATGGTCCGGGAGATCCCGTTCGGGGAGACCACGAGCTACGGCGCGATCGCTGAGCGGCTCGGCGGGATCGTCTCGGCGTGGGGTGTCGGGCAGGCGGTGGGCGCGAACCCCCTGTGCGTCCTGGTGCCGTGCCACCGCGTCCTCGCCTCGACGGGAGCGCTCACCGGCTATGCGGGCGGGCTGGGACGCAAGCGCACGCTTCTCGACCTCGAGGCCGCCGCGGACGGCGAGCCCTGGCTGCCCGGCTTGGGGGCCGCATGAAGCCGCCCTTCGAGCGGCTCGTCGATGAGCACGGGGCGACGGTGCTCCGGGTCTGCCGCGCCGTCCTCGGCCCGCACGACGCCGAGGACGCCTGGTCGGAGACCTTCCTCTCCGCGCTGCGCGCCTACCCGGACCTGCCGGAGTCCGCGAACGTCGAGGCCTGGCTGGTGACGATCGCGCACCGCAAGGCCATCGACCAGATCCGCGCGACGCAGCGCCGCGCCGTCCCCGTGGACGCGCTCCCGGAGCGCCCCGTCACGTCCGCCGTTGCCGACGGTGACCTCTGGGTCGCCGTGGCGGCCCTGCCGGACAAGCAGCGGCAGGCGGTGGCCTACCGCTACGCCGCCGATCTGCCCTACGCCGAGATCGCCGGGATCCTCGGCGGCACCGTCGAAGCCGCGCGCCGCGCCGCCGCCGACGGCCTGAAGAAGCTGCGCACCACGCACTCGAGGGAGGACCTCGCATGAACGACATCACCGAATCCCTATCCGCTCCCGCCGATTCCGCCACCCTGGACCGGCTCCGCGCCCGACTCACGGCCCACGCCGCCGCCGACGGTCTGCTGGACATCGCCTACACCACCGTCGACTCCCCCGTCGGTGTCCTGCTGCTCGCGGCCACTGAGAAGGGCCTCGTACGGGTCGCGTACGCCCGCGAGGACCACGACGCGGTCCTGGAATCCCTGGCGCACAAGGTCAGCCCGCGGATCCTGCGCGCCCCGCGGCGGCTCGACCTCGCGGCCCGCGAGCTGGACGAGTACTTCGCCGGTCGGCGAACCGCGTTCGACCTTCAGCTCGATCATGCACTCTCGCACGGCTTCCGGCAGCTGGTCCAGAGCCGCCTGCCCGAGATCGGGTACGGCTCCACGCTGAGCTACAAGCAGGTGGCGGAGCTGGTCGGCAACCCCGCGGCGGTCCGCGCGGTGGGCACCGCGTGCGCCACGAACCCGCTGCCGGTCGTGGTGCCTTGCCACCGCGTGATCAAGACGGACGGCGGTATCGGGCAGTACGTGGGCGGGGTCGAGGCGAAAGCCGCTCTGCTGGAACTCGAGTCGGCGGCATGACCGCGATCGACGGCCCCGCGATCGACGACGCCGACTGGGACGTCGTGGCCGCGGAGTTGGACGCGGTCGGCGGTGCGCTGCTCCCCCGCCTGCTCACCGACGCACAGACCGTCGCGCTGCGCACGTCGTACGACCGGGACGAGCTGTTCCGCAGCACCGTCGACATGGAGCGGTACCGGTTCGGGGCGGGCGAGTACCGCTACTTCGACCGGCCGTACCCCGAACCGATCGACGAACTCAAGCACGCGCTGTACCCGCACCTGCTGCCGATCACGCGACGGTGGTGGGAACGCCTGGGCCGCACACCTCCCTGGCCGGACGACCTCGACGAGTGGCTCGCCATGTGCCACGACGCCGGCCAGCGCCGGTCGACGGCGATCCTGCTCGCATACGGCGCCGGCGACTGGAACGCACTGCACCGCGACCTCTACGGCGAGCTGGTCTTCCCGCTGCAGGTGGTGATCGCCTTGAACGAGCCTGGCGTCGATCACACGGGTGGCGAGTTCCTGCTCGTCGAGCAGCGGCCGCGGGCGCAGTCCCGCGGCACCTCGTTCACGCTGCCGCGCGGCCACGGCTTCGTCTTCACCACCCGCGACCGCCCGGTCCGCTCGGCGCGGGGCTGGTCGGCAGCGCCGGTGCGGCACGGGGTTTCGACGGTGCGCTCCGGCTCCCGGCACACGCTCGCTCTGGTCTTCCACGACGCGGAGTGAGCGGGTAGCGTCGACATCAGTACCGAATCGGTACTAATGCCGACCCGAGGAGTCCCCATGCCCGCTCCCACCGACGCCGAGTACTTCGACCTCGGAGACCTCACGCTCCAGTCCGGTCACACCCTGCGCGACGCGCGCCTGGCGTACAAGACCTTCGGCGCGCTCAACGCCGACAAGTCGAACGTGATCGTCTACCCCACCTGGTACTCGGGCTGGCACACCGACAACGAGTGGCTGGTCGGCACGGACAAGACGCTCAACCCCGACGAGTACTTCATCGTCATCCCCAACATGCTGGGCAACGGCCTGTCGACCTCGCCGTCGAACGCCGCCTCGCCGTACGACCACGCCCGCTTCCCGCTCGTCACCTTCTACGACCAGGTCGAGGCGCAGCACCGGTTGCTCACCGAGAAGTGGGGGATCTCGACGATCGCGCTGGTCACCGGCTGGTCGATGGGCGCGGGCCAGACCTATCAGTGGGCGGTGAGCCATCCCGAGATGGTCGAGCGGGCGGCGCCCTTCTGCGGGTCGAGCCGCACCGCCCCGCACAACCAGGTGTTCCTGGAGTCGCTGCGGGTGGCGCTGCAGGCCGACGCGGCCTGGGCCGACGGCGACTACGACCCCGCACGGCCGCCGATCAAGGGCCTGCGCGCCTTCGCCCGGATCTACTCGGGCTGGGGCTTCTCCCAAGCCTTCTACTGGCACGAGACGTGGCGCGAGCTCGGCTTCACCTCGCTCGACGATTTCCTCTACGGCTTCTGGGAGCAGTTCTTCCGAGACGGCCGCGACCCCAACAACCTGATCGCGATGATCGGCACGTGGCACGCCGGGAACGTCGGCACCACCCCCGGATTCGACGGTGACCACGAGGCCGCGCTCCGCTCGATCCGGTGCCCGCTGCTCGCGATGCCGGCCGAGAAGGACCTCTACTTCCCTCCGGAGGACGAGGCGTGGGCCTCGCAGTTCATCGAGCACGGCGAGGTCCGTGTGATCCCCGGCGTCTGGGGGCATTTCGCGGGCGGCGGCAAGAACCCCGTCGACACGGCGTTCATCGACGCGGGCCTGCGCGACCTGCTGGCCCGTCCCGGTCGCTCGCAGCTGTAGCCGCCGGTCACGCCCCGTCGACGATGCGGTCGGCGCGGACCGCCGTGGCCTCGATGAGGCGGGCGTTCGCCTCGTCGGAGCCGGCGGCGCGCTCGCGGGCCTCGACGGGCGTGCGCCCGAACCGCATGTGCCGCTCGATGAGTCGCTCGCGCCGCAGCACCGGGTCGATGCGCAGGAACCACACCTCGTCGAGGGCGGCCCGCGCGTGCGGCCACGCGCCGGTGTCGGCGAGCAGGTAGTTGCCCTCCGTCACCACGAGCGGCACGTCCGGCGCCACCTCGATCGCGCCGCCGACGGACGCCTCGAGACCGCGGTCGAACCGGGGCGCATAGACCGTGTCCCCACCGCTGCGCAGGCGCTGCAGCAGGTGCGCGAAGCCGGCACCGTCGAAGGTGTCGATGGCGCCCTTGCGTTCCCAGCTCCCGTGCCGGCGCAGCACGGCGTCGTCGAGGTGGAAGCCGTCCATGGGGACGAGCACCGCGTCGGCGCCGAGCGCCTCGACGAGGCGCTCCGCAAGCGTCGACTTCCCGGACGCGGGCGCGCCGGCGATGCCAAGCAACGCGCGGCCCGGGCGCGTGACGAGCTCCCGTGCGCGCGTGAGCAGTTCGTCCGTCACAGCGTCGCCAGCCATGCCCTCACCCCCGGGTGTCGACACTTCGCGGAGGCGTGCGCCGCCGCGAACCGCAGCGCACCCACCGGCGCATCGCCCCGCGCGATCGCGAAGGCGTACGCCCCGTGCAGCACGTCGCCCGCGCCGAGCGTATCGACCACGGGCACGGTCGGAACCTCTACGGTGCCCGTGGCGCCGTCGATCTCGTACCGGATCGGCCCGGCACCGTCGGACACCGCGACCACCGCCGGGCCGGTGACGGGGGCACCGTCGTGCGGACGGAAGTCCGCCGAGCAGACGGCGTGCCCCGCGTACATCAGGAGCTCGGCGAACACGGGGCGCCAGCGGCCGGCGTCGAGCACGATCGGCACGGACGCCTCGACGGCGCTCCGCATCGCCGCTCGAGCCGCGGCGGGGCCGTGCCCGTCGAGCAGCAGCACGTCGAATCCCTCGGCGTGGATCGGGGGCACGAGGTCGGGATAGCCGGTGCCGTCGAACGAGACGACCTGCCGGTCGCCCGTGGGGGCGTGCACCGTGACCGCGGAGACGGGCGGGCCGAAGCCCGGCGGCGCGAGGTCGATGAGCTCGACCCCGCACGCCGCCAGGTCCTCGTGCACGAGGTGGGCCAGCGCTCCGTCGCCGACGGGGGCCGCGAGCACCGCCCGCCCGCCGAGCGCGGCGAACACCGCGGCCGCGTTGAGCGCGGGGCCGCCACCGGAGACGTCCTGCCGGACCGCGGTGACCTTGCCGTTGCGCGGGGGCAGCTCCTCCACGCGGGAGATCACGTCGACGGTGGCCAGACCCACGAACAGGCCCGACGGCTTACGGTCCACCCGCGGCCTCCTCGTCGGTCGGCGCGAGCGCGCCGGTCATGAGCGCGACGACCTCGGACATGCTGCGCTGCTTCGGGTCGACGACGGCGGCGCGGCGGCCGAGCCGGTGCACGTGGATCCGGTCGGCGACCTCGAAGACGTGCGGCATGTCGTGGCTGATCAGGATCACGGGCGTGCCGCGATCGCGGATCTGCCGGATCAGATCGATGACCTGCCCCGATTCGCGGACGCCGAGGGCCGCCGTCGGCTCGTCCATGATGATCACCTTCTTGCCGAAGGCTGCCGCCCGCACCACCGCGACGCCCTGCCGCTGGCCGCCGGAGAGCGTTTCGACCGCTTGCGTCGGCGACTTGATGCCGATCTTGAGGTCCGCGAGGTGGCCCGCTGCCGCGTCGCGCATCGCCCTGCGGTCGAGCTGTCGGAACACCGAGCCGAGGATCCCCGGCTTGCGCAGCTCCCGCCCCAGGTAGACATTGGCCGCGATGTCCAGCGCGGGGATCACCGCGAGGTCCTGGTAGACGGTCTCGATCCCCGCGTTGCGGGCGTCGAGCGTGCTCTTGAAGTGGACCGGCGCACCGTCGAGCAGGATCTCGCCCTCGTTCGGGACCAGCGCCCCCGAGAGCGCCTTGATGAGGCTGGACTTGCCGGCTCCGTTGTCGCCGATCACGGCGAGCACCTCGCCGGCGCGGAGCTCGAAGTCGGCGCCCGCGATCGCCTGGACCTGCCCGTACTTCTTGACCAGGCCCTTCGCCTCGAGCACCGGCCTGGCATCCTGCGCGCTCATTGCAGCCTCCTGCGCGAGATCTGGTCCAGCGCAACGGCGGCGATCACGAGGACGCCCGTCGCGATGTTCTGGTAGAGGTTGTCGATCCCGACGAGAGTGAGCCCGTTGCGCAGCACGCCGACGATCAGCGCGCCGACGAGCGTGCCCAGCACCGAGCCGCGGCCGCCGAAGAGGCTGGTGCCGCCGATCACGACCGCGGTGATCGTGTCGAGGTTGGCGGTCTGGAAGGCGTTGGGGTCGGCCGTCGGGATGCGCCCGAGGGCCGCCCACGCCGCGATCGCCGCGATGACGCCCGACGCGAGGTACACGCCGAACACCGTCTTGGAGGTCTTGATGCCCGCCAGCGACGCCGAGACCGGATTGCCGCCCACCGCGTACACGTGCCGGCCGGTGGCCGTGCGGTTGAGCACGTACCAGGCCACCGCGTACACGATCAGCAGCACGAGCAGGCCCAGCGTGAGCGGGAACCCGAAGATCTTGAAGCCCGTACCGAGAGCCGTCAGCGGACCGTCGGCGACGCGGTAGGTCTGCGAGCCGGCGTAGAGCTGCGTGGCCGCCGCGACGATGGTGAACATGCCCAGGGTCACGATGAAGGGCGGCAGCTTGAGCACCGTCACCAGGGCACCGTTGATCGCGCCGATGAGCACGCACACGCCGAGCGCGACGACCATGGCGAGGACCGGGTCGGTGCCGGCCACCTTCGCCAGGACGACGGTGCCGAGCACGCACGTCGCGCCGATCGACAGGTCGATGCCGGCAGTGAGGATGATCAGCGATTGCGCGACCGCCAGGATCCCGATCACCATGGACTGCTGCAGGATCAGCGAGATGTTGTAGCCCGTCGCGAACTGCGGCGTGAGGATGAAGAACACGACGCACGCGACGACGAGCGCCGCGAGCGGTCCGGCGAGCGGCTCACGCAGGAGCCGTTGGAAGGTCGAAGCGGACACGTGTCAGCCCCAGCAGTTCTGCTCGCCCCACGCGGTGTCCTTCGACGGGACGCCGGCGACGGGCTTGTCGGTCACCAGCTGCGAGCCGGTGTTGGTGAATCCGGAAGGCTTGGTGCCGTTCTGGGCGAAGGCGACCACCGCGTCGACGCCCTGCTCGGCCATCTTCGCGGGGAACTGCAGCACCGTGGCGCCGATGATGCCCGCCTTGACGTTCCGGACGCCGGTGCAGCTGCCGTCGACGGAGCCGATCACCAGCTGGCCGGCCTTGCCCGCCTTCTTGGCCGCCTCGTAGCCGCCCGCCGCCGCGGGCTCGTTGATCGTGTACAGCGAGTTGGCGTCCGGGACGCGCTGGAGCAGGTTCTCCATGGCGGTCTGGGCCTTGGTCTGGTCGCCGTTGGTGTTCTCCTTGCCCGCCACCTCGGGGCTGTTCTCCGTGAGGCCGATGCCCTCCAGGAAGCCCTGGTGCCGGAAGGTGTCGACGGTGCCGCCCGGCGTCCCGTCGAGCATGAGGAGCTTGGGGGCCTTCCCCGCGAGCGCGCCCTTGACCCACGCGCCCTGCAGGCGTCCGGCCTCCTTGTTGTCGGTGGCGAAGGTCGCGTCGACGGCGTTCTCCGGATCGGTCGCCGTGTCCAGCGCGATGACGATGACGCCCGCGTCGCGCGCCTTCTTGATCGCCGCCAGGATGCCGCTCGACGAGTTGGGGGTGATGAGGATGCCCTTGACGCCCTGGCTGACCAGGTTCTCGATGGCGGCGACCTGGCCCTCGTTGTCCCCGTCGAACTTGCCCGCGAGCGCGACGAGATTCGCCCCCTTCGCCTCGGCCTCCTTCTTGGCGGCCTCGCGGATCTTCACGAAGAACGGGTTGGTGTCGGTCTTGGTGATGAGGCCGACCTTCACGCCGCCGGAGTCCCCGCCGTCGCGGTTGCAGGCGGCCACGGAGGTGAGGCCGACGGTGAGAGCGCAGCAGATCGCGGCGATGCGCACGGTGTTCCGACTGGTCATGGAAGGCTCCGATCGATTGTGTGATGGATCACATGGTTCCGGGTAGCCAGGACGCTATACCCGCAGTCAGGACCCGCGCAAGGGTTTGCGCAAACGCTTGCGCGTCGTGGAGCGGTGCGGGCATGATGGTGCGATGGGGAACATGGCCGACGTCGCCGCCGCAGCCGGCGTGTCGATCAGCACCGTCTCCCATGTGATCAACGAGACGCGGCGCGTGGATCCGCGCACCCGGGACGCGGTGCTCGAGGCGATCGTGGCCACGGGCTACCGCCGCAACGCGCTCGCCGCCGCGCTCGCCACCTCACGCTCCGGCGTTCTGGCACTGAGCATCTCGGCCTGGCAGAACCCCTACTTCGCGCCGCTCGTGCGCGCCATCGAGTCCCGCGCGGGCGAACTCGGCTACGCCCTGATGATGGGCGACTCGCATGACGATCCGACCATCGAGTCCTCGCTCGTGGGGTCGCTGCTCGATCGGCGCGCGGACGGCCTGATCCTCGCGCCCGCACCCCGCGCCGAGCGCACCACCATTCCGATGATCCGCAGCGCGGGCACCCCCCTGGTCCTCATCGACCGCCTGTCGTCGGCCCCCGTCGACCAGTTGGCCTCGGAGGGCTCCGAACCGGTGGCGCGCCTGACCTCCCACCTCATCGAGCTGGGCCACGAGCAGATCGGCGCGATCACGGGCCGGCGCGGCATCCAGTCCTCCGTCGAGCGCGCCGAGGCCTTCACCACGGCGATGGCCGCCGCGGGACTGCACGCCGCCCCGCGGCACATGCGCTGCGGCGATTCGAGCGTCGATGAGGCGTACACGCAGACTCTCGCGATGTTCCGCGGCCGCGGCCCGCGCCCCACGGCCCTGGTCGTGCTCAACAACGCCATGACGGTCGGTGTGATGCGCGCCCTGCGGGAGCTGGAGTTGCGAGTCCCGCAGGACGTCGCGCTGGTCTGCTACGACGATTTCGAGTGGTCGGACCTGTTCACGCCCGGGCTCACCGCCGTCGCCCAGGACGTCGAGTCGATGGGTCGGCGGGCCGTCGACCTGCTCGTCGAGCGGATCGACGGGTTCGACGGTCCGCGGCGCGTCGAGCGGCTGCCCACCACCTTCCACCACCGGGACTCGTGCGGTTGCGAGCGCGTGCGCGCCGGGGTCTAGTATCGACGGCATGGTCATCTTCTTCGAGATCCTCATGGCGGTGGCATCGGTCGCGATCTTCGCGTTCGCCGTGTTCGTGCTGTACCGCGTCCTCACCGACGGCCAGTAGGCGCCCGTGAGCGACGAGGCCACGCCCCCGTCCGACGCTGCGGCCGGTTCCGGCCAAGAGGCGCTGGACGCTGCGATCGAACGCTCCGAGACCACGTCGTCGCGCAACATCTCGAACCTCCCGGGTCTGCCCCTCGCCGACGACACGGCCAACCTGCGACAGGGCCCCGACCTGCACTCGGGCCTCCTCGGCCTGCTGCCGCTCGTCGGCGTCTGGCGCGGTGAGGGCGAGGGCCACGACGCGTCCGGCGACTACCACTTCGGCCAGCAGATCGTCGTCAGCCACGACGGCCAGAACTTCCTCTCCTGGGAGTCGCGGTCGTGGAAGCTCGACGATCAGGGCGAGTTCTCCGAGCCCGACCTGCGCGAGGCCGGCTTCTGGCGGATCGGCGAGGACGACGAGATCGAGTTCGTCGTCACCCACGCCAGCGGCATCGTCGAGCTGTACTACGGCAAGCCCGTCTCCCAGACCGCGTGGGAGCTCGAGGCCGACGTGGTCATCCGCTCCAAGACCTCCCCGCTGGCCGGCGCGTCCAAGCGCCTGTACGGCCTCGTCGACCAGGGCGGTTCCCTCGCCTACGTCGAGGAGCGCATCGATGCCGACGGTGCGCTCGTCCCCCGCTTGAGTGCCAAACTGAACCGCTACGCCGGCTGACTCCGCTTCCCCCTCCCGGCTGCGGGCAGAACGGGTGCGGGAAGCCATCCGCACCCCTTGCGCGCAGTCGCACCCGGCATGCCGGGTGCGCTCGGGTGAAACGGGGGCGGGAGCCCATCCGCACCCGAAATGACTCGACGCCGTGCCAGCTCTGCGCCTCGCCGCGACTTGTCAGTGCGATCACGTAGGTTGACTCCTAAGTCGTATTACGTTGCGCGATAGTATCGCGAGGCGATAGGATGTCGATGATTCGCACCTTCAACAACTCGGAGACCGAGGCGATCTGGGATCTCACCTTCACGAAACGAGTCGGCCCACAACTCGCTCAACGGGCGCGCGTCAAACTTCAGCTGTTGGACGCGGCCGGCAGTCTTGAAGACCTGCGGATCCCGCCGGGGAATCGGCTGGAAAAGCTGAGCGGCGATCGCGAAGGCCAGCACAGCATTCGCGTGAACTCCCAGTGGCGCATCTGCTTCCGCTGGGATGAAGGCGCGTTCGATGTCGAACTCGTCGACTACCACTGAAAGGAGCAGCCGTGACCGACTTCCTCCCCAGCCATCCTGGCGAGATTCTGATGGCAGAGTTCCTCGAGCCACTCGGAATCAGCCAGTACGCTCTGGCCAAGGCGGCCGGGGTACCACTGCCTCGGATCAACGCGATCGTCAACGCGAAGCGCTCGATCACTGCCGACACGGGCCTACGCATCTCCCGCGTGCTCGGACTCTCCGAGATGTACTGGATCACCTTGCAGGCGCGGTACGACGCAGATCTGGCGCGGGCACTGATCGCGGACGAACTGGCCGCGATCACACCGCTTGCAGGCTGACCCCGCTTCCACCCGTCCCGGCTGCGGGCAGAACGGGTGCGGGAACCCATCCGCACCCCTTGCGCGCAGTCGCACCCGGCATGCCGGGTGCGCTCGGGTGAAACGGGGGCGGGAGCCCATCCGCACCCGAAATGCCTCGACGCGCGGCCGTCCACTGCTCCGAAGCACGCTGCCCGACCGCGGAATTCATCCGATCGGACGACGCGCCGCGGGCAGCGCGCCGACTACCGTCGAACGATGCGACAACTTCTCGCGATGACGGCTGTCATCACCCTGGTCGCGGGGTGTTCCGCGACACCCGCGAAGCAGGCTGCCGCGCCGACTCCGCCGGCCTCGACCACGGCATCGACCGCCGCGCTCACGGACGCCAACAGCGCCACGGGCAAGGTCGACGGGGTCACCGTCAGGGCCTCCATGCCCGACGGTGCCGCTCCCTCCGGTGAGAAGCTCAGTGTCGCAGCCTCCTCCACGGAGATCCCTGCGGCGAAGGCTCAGGTGGATGGCGTCAAGACGGTGCGAGTCCGGCTCGGGGACTCGGGCGCGCAGCCGACCAAGCCGATCACCCTGACGTTCGATCTCTCCGGCAAGCCGGAACTCGCCGCGAAGTTCAGCGACACGGTGATCCCCGTCGTCGAGTCCGTGTCCGAAGACGGCGACGCGGCCGACCTGGTCCGCGCCACCTGGGATCCCGCCGGCCGCACCGTCACCGCGACGACCACCCACCTCAGCGACTTCCGTCTCGGCGCGATCGACCTCGGCAAGGTCGCGGACGGATTCGCCGCCGCGTACAGATACATCCGCGGCGACTCCACGTCGTCCTGCCGTGCGTCGAGCGAGGTGAAGATCAAGGACACCACGTACACCCTCACCGCTACGACGCCGGGACCCGTGGCGGGCTGCTTGACGAACGCGGGCGGCGCCGTCGCAGTCGACTTCACCAACGCCACACAGCAGTTCTACGCGGTGACATCCACACCCAAAGGCGCGTGGACCAGCACCGTGAGGCCGGACCTGTCCAATCTCGCGGCACGGCTGGCCAGCGCGCTCGGCAATGCGAAGATCTCCGACCTTCTGACCGGACGCGGAACCGGACGACTCACGTTCGGTCCCGGCACCACCCGGGCGACCATCAACCTCCGCGCCGACCCGGCCGCGCTCCAGGCGGCGACGATCATCACCGGCCTGGAGATGCTGACGGGTATGCGCGCGGTCGGCGGGGTGGTCAAGGCCGCTCCCGCGATCCTCGACTCGGGGACCGACCTCTCCACCGTGTCGACCTGCCTCGGTCAGGCGCTCGACTTCGCCGACGCCAAGCCCGGCCAGAAGGTCACCCTGGACGAATTCCGACGGGCCATGTCGACATCCTCCGGCTGCGCGAGCGCTGCGATCGAGGCGGGCGCGAAGAACTCGATCGTCAAGCAGGCGTACAGCACGCTCGGCACCGTCTTCGCGATCACCGGCGACCTGCCGAGCCAGTTGGCGGCGACCGTGACCGGCGCGATCGGCGAGGTGGTCGGCGACAACTCACTCGACTTCGCGCTCACCAGTTCGGCTCCGTCGACCTCCGTCAAGCCCTCAGCCGAGGGGCCGACGACGATCGACCGGGTCCAGGTCGACACCTGGGCCTACGACAAGGTCGGACCCGACACGTACACGATCCCGCGTGGCGGGCCGGCGACGGTGTACTTCCAGTGGAAGGCGTTCAGCGGCAGCGCGGAGACCCGCGGCGACTGCGAGTCGACCATCACCGTCACCGGCGGCGGCACGACGAAGACCAAGATCACGAGCAACTGCGGTTCCTACAACCCCGGAACGTACTTCGAGCTGAGGAACCGCGGCACGTACACCGCGACCATCACCATCGTCCAGAAGGGCGGCGGCACGACCACCGCGACCAAGACGGTCACCCTCCAGTAGGCCCCGGAACCGACGGAAGCCCCCTCCGGGCGTGAACATCACGCGCCGGAGGGGGCTCCGCTATTCCAGGTGGGCGACCGCCGTCAGGCGGCGGCCACCTCCTCAGTCCTGAAATTCACCATTTCTCGGACCACCTCCTTTCGATTGACGTCTTCGACGGTACGCCCGCGCGGCACCGTCGGCAACGGAATTACTCGGAGAGCGAAAGCGCAGGTCAGGAGGTTTTCTCGC
The DNA here is from genome assembly GCF_001575195.1 of Tsukamurella pseudospumae. NCBI lineage: Bacteria > Bacillati > Actinomycetota > Actinomycetes > Mycobacteriales > Tsukamurellaceae > Tsukamurella > Tsukamurella pseudospumae. Next base: position 79,660 of record NZ_LSRF01000057.1, on the reverse strand, counting down.
CGTACCACTCGGCGAACTGCTTCGACGATGCCCAGCGCGAGTAGGTGGGGCCCTGGGGCCAGCCGTCGGGCACGTCCTGCCACTCCTCCTGGCGACCGTAGGGCAGCACGTCGAGGAGGCCGAAGGTGTAGGACACCTGCTCGGCGCCGCGGCTGAAGGTCTGCCAGAGGTGGTAGACGGTGTCGCCGTCGCGGACGAAGGTGTTGTAGGCGAAGCCGCCTCCGGGGCCGGCGCCCACCTCGGTCCCGAAGTCCGAGCCGTTGGTGGAGTACCAGGTCATGGTGTTCCCGACGCGCTTCTTGTAGGCGAGCACCTCGTCCATCGGGCCGTTGGTGATCACCACCATCCGCGCATCCCAGTTGTCGAGGAACTCCGTGCGCGCGTAATGCGCTGTGACACCGGTGCATCCGGGACACTGCCACTCGTTGCCGTCGGTCCACATGTGGTGGTAGGTGATGAGCTGGCTCTTACCGTCGAAGACCTCGGCGAGGCTCACCTCGGAGCCGTCCTCGGCGATCAGCCGGTACTCGGGCAGCCGCACGGCGGGCAGTCGCCGGCGCTGCGCGGCGATGGCATCGAGCTCGCGGGTGGCGGCCTTCTCACGGGCGCGCAACTCGTCGATCTGCTGCTGCCAGGTGTCGCGGTCGACGACGGGCGGGACGGCGGTCATGATGGATTCCTCTCCGGTGATGGATGATTCGCAGGTTCAGGGACGGAAGCGGGTCTGAGCGAACTCGTCGCCGCGGGCGAACGACAGGATCTTGACGGGGCGGACCCCGAAGACGGGCAGCGAGGCGGCGTCGGGGTTCGGGGCCTGCCCGTCGGTGCGATGCCGGAAGCCCGCGTCGTCCACGTCGTAGGGCCAGTCGAGCCGGGACTCCCACATCCGGGCGAGCGTTTCGAGTACGGCGCGATCGGTGCACCGTTCCGCGGAGCCCTCCACGGTCACGTCATGGCCACGCAGGTACTCGTTGCTCCCGGTGGTGAGCACGCAGCGCGGGTTCCGCGCCAGGTTCACCGCCTTCTGCTCCTCCCACCCGGTCACGAAGTACAGCGCACCGCCGAGCCACATGGCCGGCAGTGGACAGACGTGCGGGCTGCCGTCGGCTCGCACGGTGCTGAGCCAGAACATCTCGGCGTCGTCCAGGATCCGCTCGACGTCCGCCCACGGTGTTGCGACAGCACCCGGGGTACTGAAACCGGTGTGCAGAACCGGAACGGGTCCGATGCTCGTGGTCATGGCGACTCCTTACATGTTCACAGCGTCCACATCTGTTATGTTCACACCGTACACTTGAGCGACAGGGGACACAAGGGGATGGCGTACCACCACGGCGACCTCGCACAGGCACTCGTCGACGCGGGCCTGGAGGTCACGCGCGGCGGCGGACCGTCGGCGTTGACCATCCGCGAGGTCACCCGCCGCGTGGGCGTCAGCCCGAACGCCGCCTATCGTCATTTCCCTGACCGCCTCGCTCTGCTCCGCGCCGTGAGTACCGCGATCGAGCAGCGCATGGCCGACGCGATGCCCGTCCACCCGGACCAGGGCCCGAAGGACCGACTGCGCGCAGTGGGCCTCGGCTACATCGCCTTCGCGCTCGCCGAGCCCGGCTGGTTCTCGGTCTGCTTCTTCGGCGACGAGGCCCCGGATCCCGAGTCGCTGAGCGGCATTCCGCCGTACGTCGCGCTGTCCGAGTCACTCGACCTCATGGTGCACGCGGGCCTGTTGCGCCCCGAGTCCCGACGGTCCGCCACCTGGTCCTGCTGGTCGATGGTGCACGGCTTCGCCGAGATGGCGCTGCGCGGACCGCTGCACCACCTCCCCGGCGATCAGCAGTGGCCGCTGGCCGAGGCCGCCGTCGACACCGCGATCACCGGAATCCTGCGCGACTGAGCCCTCGGGGGCACGATGGGGGGCATGACGGATTCCCCCGTGTGGCTGGTGACCGGCGCGTCGAAGGGCATCGGGCTCGAGGTGGTGAAGGCCGCGATCGCGAGCGGCGCCCGGGTCGCGGCCACCACCCGTAGCCCCGAGAAGCTCTCCGCCGAACTGCGCGATCCGAACCTGCTGGCGCTCGCCGTCGATCTCACCGACGAGCACGACGTGCGCCGCGCCGTCGCCCAGGTGCAGACGGAGTTCGGGCACATCGACGTGCTCGTCAACAACGCCGGGTACTCGCTGCTCGGCGCGGTCGAGGAGGTCTCGCTCGCGGACGTGCGGGCCAACTTCGACATCAACGTCTTCGGCGTCCTGACGATGACCCGTGCCGTCCTGCCCGGTATGCGCGACCGAGGCAGCGGCCGGATCCTCAACCTCGCCTCGATCTCCGCGAGCGTCACCGGTCCGGCGCAGGGGATCTACAGCGCGACCAAGGCAGCGGTCCTCATGCTCACCGAGGCCCTCGACGCGGAGATCGCCCCGCTCGGCCTGCACGCCACGGCGATCTGCCCGGGCGGCGTGCGCACCGACTTCCTCGACGCCTCGTCCATGCGCCGCCCCGAGGTCACGATTCCGGGCTACGACGGGGTGGCCCGCACGCTCGCGGCCCTGGACCGGCTCAACCACAACCAGGGCGGCGACCCGGCGCGGCTGGCCGGCGCCCTGGTGCAGATCTCCGCCCTGCCCGATCCACCGTCCCGGATCTACCTGGGAACCGATGCGCTGCACGCGATCCTGCACAAGTCCGACGAGGTCCGCGCCGACGCGGAGCGCTACGCCGACGTGAGCCGCTCGATCACCAGCTGACGCACCCCGTCGGGCGGCGTCGCGTGCCCCGCCACCACGACGGTGCGACCGGGGAACAGCCCTGAAGGGTCGAGGATCTCGGTCAGCAGCCGCGCCGCGTCGGCCCGGTCCAGGTGCTCCGTCGGCTCGTCCAGCAGGACGACGGCGACGTCACTCACCAGGGCACGCGCCAGCAGTAGTCGCCGGCGCTGTCCGCCCGACAGGGAGTCCGCGCCGTGCTCGAGCGGGGTCCGCACGCCGTGGGGGAGGGAGTCCGTCCACTCCCCCAGTCCGACTCGCCGCAGCGCGGCGTCGACCTCCGCGTCGGTCGCGTCCCCGCGCGCCACCCGCACGTTCTCGGCCACCGTCGTCGCGAAGACGTGCGCCGCCTCACCGAAGAACCCCACCGCCGTAGGGAGATCCGCGAACCGGGACGCGGGAGAGCCGTCGACGAGCACCTCGCCGCCGCGCTCATCGAGGCCCGCGAGCGCGAGCAGCAGCGTCGTCTTGCCCGCGCCGGACTCGCCGCGCACGACGAGCCGGTCGCCCGGCGCCAGCTCCAGGCCGCCGAGCCGGAGCGCGGGATGCGCGGGTACCGAGGCGGTTCCGGAGGGCACCGCGGAGAGTGTCAGCAGCGGCGCGAGCCGACCGGCCGCATCGACGGAGCGGACGTACTGACGGGCCGCATCGGGCAGGGTCGACACCGCCTCGAAGGCGCTCAGCGGCAGCAGGATCAGGATGCCCAGCGTCGTGGCGTCGACGGGGCCGGCACGGGTACCGGCGACCAACAACGCCGCGATCACCGCCAGGCCCACGGCCAGCGGCACGGCCGCGTCCGCGAGCGCGCCGGTGCGGGCGGACCGGTCGACGGCGGACCGTCGGGCGTCCTCCGCGCGGGCGGCGCGGGCCCGCACCTCGTCGAGCCGTCCGGCGACGGCGAGCTCGCCCGCGTGGTCCAGGACCGCGGAGGCGGCGGCGCCGAAGGCCTCACTCCCGGCGGCCTCGGCGGCGGCCCGTGCGCGCGTCGCGCGCGCGACCGCCCAGGGCACGAGAACCCCCGCCAGCAGTAGGCATCCGGCCAGTATGAAACCTGCCCGCGGGTCGACGAATCCCAGCCAGCCCACCGCGGCGCCCGATACGACGACGGCGACCGCGACGGGGATCACGGTGCGCACCAGCGCATCCCCCACGGCGTCGACGTCTGCGCCGGTGCGGGCCAACAGCTCACCGTCGGAGAGCCGGACGGATTCGGAGGGCGCGGCGCGCGAGAGGCGCGTGTACAGCGCGACCCGCAGTTCCGTCAGCCCGGAGAGCGCGACCCGGTGCGCGGCGAGGCGCTCGACGTACCGCATCAGGCCCCGCGTGATGCCCAGCGCACGCACCGCGGTGACTGCGACGGAGAGCGTGAGCACCGGCGGCATGGTCCACGCCATCGTGATCAACCACGCCGACAACCCGGCGAGCGCCAGCGCGCTGCCCGCGGTGAGCACGCCCGCACCGATCGCACCGAGGACCGCGAGCGGGCGGGAGCGCAGGGCGCGCAGGCAGATCAGCAGGTCACGCACGGACGACCTCCAGCACGTCGTCGGCGGCGGCGAGCACCTGGGCGTCATGCGCGACGAGCACGACCACCGCCCCGGCGTCGGCCCGCGCGCGCAGCTCCGCCAGCACGCGCGCCGAGAGCTCCTCGTCGAGATGGGCGGTGGGCTCGTCGAACAGGAGCACGGAGCGACCCAGCGCGAGCGTGCGGGCCAGCGCGAGCCGCTGCCGCTGACCCGCCGAGAGCCCGGCCCCACCGACGCCCACCGCACGATCCCAACCCGCCTCGGCCACCACCTCGTCGAGCCCCGCGGCGGCCACGACCTCCGGAACGGTCCGCGGGTCGGGGGCGCCGAGCAGAGTGAAATTGTGTGCCAGCGTGCCCGGTTCGAGGTACGGGTGCTGCGGACACCACGCCACGTGCGCCCACCAGTCGGGGCCGCCGGCCAGCGGTGCACCCCCCTTCCCCGGGCCGTCGACCGCCCCGGTAGCGCCCGGGGCCTCTGTCACGGCATCGCTCACGACGGTGACCGTCCCCGCGTCCGGCACCGCCAACCCGGCGAGCACGGTGAGCAGCGTCGACTTGCCGGACCCGTTGGGCCCGGTCAGCGCGGTGAGCCGGCCCGGCCGGAAGGTCCCGTCGAAGCCCGACGGTGCCTCCCCGTCCCGCCCGGCCACGCTCACGCCCCGCGCGACGAGCATGCCGGGTCGCGTGCTGCCCTGCGACGGTGCGGGTTCCGGCGCGTCCAGCAGTGCGAACACCCGGGAGGTGGCCTCCACGCCCTGCTCGGCGGCGTGGAAGCTCGCACCCACCCGGCGCAACGGCTGATACACCTCGGGCGCCAGGATCAGGGCGAACACACCGGCGAACAAGGACATCTCACCGAACACGAGACGCAGGCCGATGCCCACCGCCACCAGCGCGACGCAGAGCGTGGCGAGCAGCTCCAGCGCCATCGAGGAGAGGAAGGCGATGCGCAGGGCGGACATCGTCTCGGCGGCGTTGCGCTCCCCCAGCTCCCGAACGGTGCGTTCCGGTCCACGCTGCCGTCCCAGTGCCCGCAGCGTCGGCAGGCCGGCGACCAGGTCGAGCAGGCGCGAGGACAGCCGCGCCATCGCCGCGAGGCGGCGGCGGGTGCGGTCACGAGTGAGCAGGCCGATCAGCACCATGAAGATCGGCAGCAGCGGCAGCGTACCGAGCGCGACGGCACCGGAGATCGGGTCGGCGACGAACATCGCGATCACCAGCGCCGGCGTCGCGATCACACTGAGCGCCAGCGCCGGGACGTAGCCCGTGAGGTACGGCGGCAGGTCGTCGAGGCCGCGGGTCAGCGCGGTCCGCAGCTCCTCCCGGTCCACCGGCCACCGGCCGGGCCCGACCGCACCCAGTGCGGCGGAGCGCAGTTCGGAGACCACGCGGTCGGCGGCGCGGCGCTCGATGCGCGACCGCACGAGCGTCACCACCACGCGCACCGCGACCGCGCCGGCCACGAGCGCGATCGGGCCGGGCAGGTCGTGCGGTCCCGTCACCAGCCGGGAGAGCACGATCGCGACGCCGTACGCCAGGGCGATGATCGCGGCGGTCTCGATGACACCGCACGCGATCACGACCGTCATCAGCCCGCGCGAGCTGCGCGCGTACCGGAGCAGCCGCGGGTCGATCGGCCCGGAGCGGCGCGCGGTGTCAGGCACGCGGGCTGAGCCCGATCGACGGCGGGATCTGCGCCGTGGAGATCCGCCTGCGGAACACGATGTAGCTCCACGCCTGGTAGATCATCACCAGTGGCAGCAACACGACGGTGCACCAGGACATCACGACGAGCGTGTAGTGCGAGGACGCCGCGGCCTCGATGCTGATCGACCGCGCCGGATCGGTCGCGTTCAGCACGTTCGGGAACAGCGCGCCGAAGAGCAGCACGCTCACGCCGATCACCGCGAGCGACGTGGACAGGAAGGCGGCCAGCTCACGGTCGGCGCTTATCGACAGCCCCGCCGCGATCAGGGCCGCCGCGGCCAGCGCCACCATCGCCCAGGTCCACCCCTTGCCGTGCGCGAGCTGCGTCCACACCACGAATGCCGCGCCGATCACGGTGACCGGCAACCAGATCCGCGCCGCGAACCGCCGGGCGTCCACCCGGACGTCACCGTCGGACTTGAGCGCGACGAAGACGGCTCCGTGCAGGAGGAACAGGCCCAGTAGGGCGACCCCGCCCAACAGCCCGTAGGGGTTCAGCAGGTCCCAGACGTCCGAGGTCATCCGGCCCCGTCCGTCGATGTGCACCCCGTGGACGATGTTCGCGAACACCAGTCCCCACGCGAAGGCGGGAATCCAGGAGCCGAGGCCGATGCCGACGTCGGCCCAGCCGCGCCAACGCGGGTCGTCGATCTTGCCGCGCCACTCGATCGCGCAGACCCGGACGATGAGCCCCACCAGGATCGCGAGCAGCACGAGGTAGAAGCCCGAGAACACCGTGGCGTACCAGACCGGGAACGCGGCGAACATCGCTGCGCCGGCGGTGATCAACCACACCTCGTTGCCGTCCCATACGGGACCGATCGTGTTGAGCAGCACGCGGCGACGCTGCTCGGCGTCGGGGTGGTTGCGCTTGCGCCCGAGGATCGGCATGAGCATGCCGACGCCGAAGTCGAAGCCGTCCAGCACGAAGTAGCCGGTGAACAGGAAACCGATCGCGAGGAACCAGTAGTCGGGAAGTGTCATGACCGCCTCCTAGTACGCGAACGAGAGTTGATCGGACGAGGACTTCTTCGCGCCGGTGCCGTCCGCACCGTCGGGACCGTCGCCGCCGGGCGGCGCACCGTCGTCGTGGTCGTCGTGCCCGTCGAGCGGGCTGTGCAGGTCCGGCCCCTGGATCACGTACCGGCGCAACAGCAGGAACCACAGGATGTACAGCACCCCGTAGACGGCGGCGAAGGTGATGATCGAGAAGGCCATCATCGCGGTCGAGTGGCCGGAGACGGCCTGCGAGACCATGAGCCGGATCGTCGGGTCGCCGTTCGGATTCGGCGCCACCACCCACGGCTGGCGGCCCATCTCGGTGAACACCCAGCCGCAGCTGTTGGCCAGGAAGGGGGTGGGCAGGGCGATCAGGCAGAGCCTGCTGAACCACTTCGACGACGGGACCCGCCCCTTGCGGGTGACCCACAGGCCGGCGAGCGCGAGCACACCGGAGCCGACGGACCAGCCCATCATGAACCGGAAGGCCCAGTACGAGACGAACAGGTTGGGCCGGTAGTCGCCGGGACCGAACTTCTCGACGTACTCCTGCTGCAGCTCGGTGACGCCCTTGAGCGTCGAGTTCGGGTCGCCGTTGGCGAGGAACGAGGTCAGGTACGGCACCTGGATGAGGTGCTGCACCGACTCGCAGTTGTTGTGCGTCCCCACGGTGAGGATCGAGAACGAGGCGGCGGTCTCGGTGTGACACAGCGATTCCGCCGACGCCATCTTCATCGGTTGCTGCTCGAACATGAGCTTCGCCTGCGCGTCGCCGGTGATGCCCAGCCCCACCGCGGAGACGATCATCACGCCCAGGCCGAACCGCGTGACGGGGCGGAAGGAGTGCGCCAATTCGATCGCGTCCGCGTCGCCGCGGCGCATGCCGCGCACCATCCACCAGCCGCCGATCGCGGCGACGAAGGTGCCCGCGGTGAGCCACGCACCGAACACCGTGTGCGGGAACGCCGCCAACGCGGTCGAGTTGGTGAGCACCGACCAGATGCTGGTGAGCTCCGCGCGGTTCTTCTCCGGATTGAAGGTGGCGCCCACGGGGTGCTGCATCCACGAGTTCGCGGCGATGATGAAGAACGCGGAGGCATTCACCCCCAACGCGACCATCCAGATGCAGCCCAGGTGGACGAGTCTGGGCAGCCGGGTCCAGCCGAAGATCCACAGGCCGATGAAGGTCGACTCCATGAAGAAGGCGACGAGGCCCTCCAGCGCGAGCGGCGCACCGAAGACATCGCCGACGAACTTGCTGTACTCGCTCCAGGCCATCCCGAACTGGAACTCCTGGACGAGGCCGGTGGCCACACCGAGGGCGAAGTTGATGAGGAAGAGCTTGCCGAAGAAGTTGGTGGCCTTGAGCCAGGCGTTCTTACCGGTGATCAGCCACGCCGTCTGCATCGCGGCCACCATCGGCGCGAGGCCGATGGTCAGCGGGACCAGGATGAAGTGCATGACCGTGGTCATGCCGAACTGCCAGCGGGCGATGTCGAGTGCGGTCATTCGCGCTCCCTGGGCCGAGGGATTATTACTACACGCCGTAGTGCTAACTGGGATAGTAGACGCCCACCCCCCGGAAGTCGAGGTACTTGTCCCAGGTCACACCCTAGAAGAGTCACCCCGCTTCGCACCGCGCTTCTCCACACGCTTCTGGTGCACGATGCTCGCGACCAGCACGATCGCCGCCAGGGCGGTCGACAGCCCGACGGAGCTGCGCTGGTCCGGGTCCAGGATCATCGCGACGATCACGAAGACGATGAACGCGATCACCGCGTAGGTCAGCCACGGGAACAGCCACATCCGGATCGGCGCCGGCTCCGTGGCGCGCCGCCGCAGCGCGATCTGACTGATGGCGATCACGAGGTACACGAACAGCGCCACCGCGCCCGTCGTCGCCAACAGGTAGCCGAACAGCTTGTCCGGCAGCACGTAGTTGCCGATCACCGCCAGGAATCCCAGCGCCATCGACGCGAGCACCGCGACGGCCGGTACCCCGCGCGCCGTCGTCCGGCCCGCCGCACGGGGAGCGTCCCCGCGCCGCGCCAGCGAGTACAGCATCCGGGACGCGGTGTAGAGCGCGCTGTTGAGGCAGGACGCGACCGCGACCAGGACCACCACGTCCATGATCCCGGCGGCGGCCGGGATGTTCATCGCCTTGAGCACGGCCTGGTACGAGCCCGTCGCACCGTCGACGGAGTTCCACGGGACGAGGGCGACCACCACGAAGATCGAGCCCAGGTAGAACAGGCAGATCCGCCAGACCACCGAGTTCACGGCCTTGGTGATCCCCTTCTCCGGGTTCGGCGACTCGGCGGCGGCGATGGTCACGATCTCGGAACCCATGAACGTGAACATCGTGGTGAGCATCGCCGCCAGCACCGCTTTCACGCCGTTCGGCATGAATCCACCGGTGTCCCAGAGATGACTCACGCCGGAGACGCTCGACCCCGGCAGCACCCCGAAGATCGCGAGCGCGCCCAGCACCAGGAAGGCGGCGATCGCTACCACCTTGATCAGCGCGAACCAGAACTCGAATTCGCCGTAGTTGCCGACCGAGAAGAGGTTCGTGGCGGTGAGCAGGACCACCACGACCAACGCCCACGACCACTGGGGCCCGCCCACCACCTTGGACAGGATCACCGCCGCGGCCGTGGCCTCGACCGGGATCACCAGCACCCAGAACAGCCAGTACAGCCAACCGATCGTCGAACCCGCCCAGCGGCCGAGGGCCCGCTCGGCGTACGTGGAGAAGGAGCCCGTGTCCGGCTGGGCCGTCGCCATCTCGCCCAGCATGCGCATCACGAGGATCACCATCAGCCCGGCGAGGGTGTACGAGATCAGCACCGCCGGGCCCGCCAGCTTGATCGCGTTCGCGGAGCCCACGAACAGGCCGGCCCCGATCACCCCGGCGATCGAGATCATCGTGATGTGCCTGGGCTTCAGGCTGGTTCCCAGCTGATCGCCGTCGACCTCGGTATCGGTACGCGTGCTCATCATCGGCACGCTAATCCGATCGGGCCGTCCGCACCGGCGGTGTCAGGATTGTCCGGAACGCCTACGGCGTGTTGTGGATCCCCGCGTCGATGAGGGAGCGCACGGTCTCGTCCATCGGTGCGTCGGGCAGCTTCCGCCCGTCCAGGGTGTGCACGCGGGCGCACAGCGTGATCGAGGAGACGAGCCACACCCCGTCGTTCATTACCAGGTCCGCCGGGAAGAGCGGCTCGATCGCGGTGGCGACGCCCTTGTCCTCCGCGGCGTCGAACAGTGCGCGCACGGTGGTTCCCGGCAGAATGCCCTGCTCCTCGGGCGGTGTCACGAGCGTGCGCCCGCGTGCGATCACGACGGTGGCCCGGGGCGCCTCGAGCACCCGGCCCTCACTGGAGGTGAAGATCACGTCGTCGGCGCCCTGCTCCGCGGCGTATCGCGCGGCGGCCATGTTCACCGCGTAGGACAGCGTCTTCGCGCCCAGCAGCAGCCACGGCGCGTCCGTGCCCAGCCCCGTCGAGTAGCCGCGGCTCAGCGTGATCGCGGAGACGCCCTCCGTGCGGGCCCGCACCGCCCGCTCGGGGAGCGGCGACACCGACACGTAGGCCGTGGGCGTACCCGGCACGGACTCCCGGCCCCGCGTGTAGACGAGCCGCAGCGCGCCCTCCGCGCCGCCGGATTCCTCGCCGTAGAGCATCGCGGCGCGCTGCATGGCCGCCCACCAGGCACCGTCGTTGATCGCGGGGAGCCCGAGCGCCGCGGCCGAGCGGGCCAGGCGGTCGAGGTGCGCACGCCCCTTGAGCGGCGCACCGTCGCGCACGAGCACGGTCTCGAAGCACCCGTCGCCCCGGACCGCCCCGAGATCGTCGGCGTAGAGCAGCGGCGAATCGGGAGCACGTACCGAACCGTCCAGAGTGACCACCACGGATGCCATGGCGGCAACACTATTCGACGCCCCGGAGCCCCGCTCGGGCAGCGCGCGTAGGCTGAAGAGGTGGCGATCGACGTTCATTCCGCGTCCGGCATCATGAATCCCGAGGACACCCCCGATGCCGGTGTGACCTGGCATTTCGGTGATCCGTTCGGAGAGCAGCGGGCCGCGGAGCGCGGCGCGGCGGTGATCGACCGCTCGCACCGCCGGGTGATCACACTGACCGGTACCGAGCGGCTGAGCTGGCTGCACTCCATCACCAGCCAGCACCTGACGCACCTGCCCGACCGCACCGCGACCCAGGACCTCAACCTGGACGGCAGCGGCCGCGTGCTCGACCACTTCCACCTCATCGACGTCGACGGCACCACCTACCTCGACACCGAGCCGGCGGCGCTCGCCCCCGCGGAGGCGCCGCTCAGCCCGGACCTCGCGACCTACCTGCAGCGCATGGTGTTCCGCTCCGACGTGCAGGTGCAGGCGCGGCCCGACCTCGCGGTGCTCACCGTGATCGGTCCGGACGCGGAGGCCGTGGCGGCGAAGGTCGACGGAGTCCGCCGCGCCGAACCCGGCGAGGTGAACCTCATCGTCCCGCGGGAGGAGCTCCGCGCCTCCTTCGACGCGCTCGTCGACGCCGGGGCGCGCCCGGCGGGCACCTGGGCCTACGAAGCCCGACGGGTCGCCGCCGCTCGTGCCCGGCAGGGCCTCGACACCGACGTCAAGACCATCCCGCACGAGACGGACTGGATCGCCACCGCCGTGCACCTCGACAAGGGCTGCTACCGCGGACAGGAAACGATCGCGCGGGTGCACAACCTGGGCCGGCCACCGCGCCGCCTGGTCCTGCTCCACCTCGACGGTTCCGCCGACGCGCGGCCCGCGACGGGCGACCCCGTGACGCTGGACGGACGCACCGTGGGGCGGCTCGGCACCGTCGTCGAGCACGCCGACTACGGGCCCATCGCCCTCGCCCTGATCAAACGGTCGATCCCCGACGACGCGAAACTCGACGCCGGCGGCGCCGCCGCGGCGATCGACACCGAGGTCACCCCGTCCGCGGACGCCGGCGAACAGGCCGGACGGTCCGCCGTCGACCGGCTGCGCGGCCGGTGACGCCGACCCGCGTCCTCGCGGTCTGCGTCGTCGATGAGGAACTCCGGCTCGACTCCCGCAAGCCGGACCAGCGCACCGCGATCGACAAGCGGCCCGCCGACGGCCCCGTCGAGGTCGGCCCGCTCGGCCTCGCCACCGACCACGTCTGCGACACCCGGCACCACGGCGGACACGAGCAAGCGGTGTACGCCTACTCGGATCACGAGGCGCGGCGCTGGGCGCAGGAGCTGGGCCGCGAGCTCCCGCTCGGCTGGTTCGGCGAGAACCTGCGCCTCGACGGCGACACCACCGACCTCGTCGTCGGCACCCGGCTCCGCGTCGGGAACACGCTCGAGCTCGAGGCGACCATCCCCCGCACCCCGTGCCGCACCTTCGCGCTGTGGTCCGGCGAGGACGGCTGGGTCAAGCGGTTCACCGAGCGCGGCGACAGCGGCGCCTACTTCCGCGTCCTCGCCCCCGGCCCCGTCGCGGCGGGTGACCCGGTCACCGTCGCCCACGTCCCGGACCACGGCGCGACGATCCGGGACCTGTTCACGGGGTCACGGCCCGAGCGGTTGCGCACCCTTCTCGATGCTGATGACCTGCCCCCGAAGGTCGAACGGGACGCCGCGCGGGCCCTCCAACGCGCCGACTGACACCCAGGCGGCAGCACCATCGGCACGAGCACGCTAAACTGGGCCCCAGGAAGAATTAGTAGACGGAGAAAGGGGCCGCCACCCGCCGGGCAATCCGGTAGCTGGCCGCCCCTTCATTGCGCAAGGGGGTCCCCCATGGGCCGCGGCCGGGCAAAGGCGAAGCAGACCAAGGTTGCACGCGAACTCAAGTACAGCTCGCCCAGCACTGACCTGAAAAGGCTGCAGGACGAGCTGGCAACGGGTGAGAACGAGGAGGCCGATGTGATCGCCTCGCACCCCGAGTGGAGCGACGTCGCGGGCGATCCCTACCGCGAGGACGAGTGGCGCCGCGCCTGACGCGCGCCGCACCCTCCTCGACGCACTCCTGCCTCTAGGCACCGTGACCACCGGTCACGGTGCCTATGGCGTTGTCTTCAGAACTTCGGATGCGAGCCGCTCAGCACGGCCCGCTCCCCCGCACCGTCGGACTTCTTGATCGTGCCCAGGACCCAGCTGTCGATGTGGCGTGCCGTGAGCACGGCCAGCGCGCGGTCCACGTCCTCGGGCGCCACGATCGCGACCATGCCGACGCCCATGTTGAAGGTCTTCTCCATCTCGGCCTGCTCCACGCGGCCGCGCTGGGCGATCAGGGCGAACACCGCCGACGGGCTCCACGTGTTGCGGTCCAGTTCGGCGACGAGACCCTCCGGGATCACGCGCCCCAGGTTCGCCTCGAGGCCGCCGCCGGTCACGTGGCAGAAGGTGCGCACCTGCGTCTCCTGCGTGAGCCGCAGGCAGTCCAGGGCGTAGATGGCGGTGGGCTCGAGCAACTCCTCGCCGAGCGTGCGGCCGAACTCCTCGACATAGCCGCCGAGGTCCATGTGGCCCCAGTCCAGCAACACCTTGCGGGCCAGGCTGTAGCCGTTGCTGTGCAGGCCCGAGCTCTTCATCGCGATGACGACGTCGCCCGCGCGCACGTTGTCCGGGCCCAGCACCTCGTCGGCCTCGACGACGCCGACGCCCGTCGCGGACAGGTCGTACTCCCCCTCGGCCATGAGTCCGGGGTGCTCGGCGGTCTCGCCGCCCAGGAGGGCGCAGCCTGCGCGGACGCAGCCCTCGGCGATGCCGCCGACGAGCTCGGCGACCGTCTCCGGGACGACCTTGCCCACAGCGATGTAGTCCTGCAGGAACAGCGGCTCGGCGCCGGTCACGACGAGGTCGTCGACGACCATCGCGACCAGGTCGATGCCCACGGTGTCGTGCTTGCCCATCGCCTGGGCCACGGCGATCTTGGTGCCGACGCCGTCGGTCGAGGCCGCGAGCACCGGCTCCCGGTACTTCTTGAGGGCGAACAAGCCGGCGAAGCCGCCCAGGCCGCCCAGGACCTCGGGCCGCGTGGCGCGCTTGGCGTGCGGCTTGAAGAGTTCGACGGCCCGGTCACCGGCCTCGATGTCGACTCCTGCTGCGGCGTACGAGGCGCCCTGCGGCGGCTGGGTGTTGGAATCCGTCACGGATGCATAGGCTACCGGACTGCGCCCGCCGAGGCCCCCGCCGGACTGCGCGGCAGCCCCGTCAGGGACGCCGGAGAGCCGATGCGTTGTCGTTGTCGGCCTGCAGCGGGTCGCCCTCCGCGGCGCCCGCCTTGAGCATGTTCTCCAGCACGGCCTTGCCCATCGACGTGGACTCGGGCAGCGGGATCGGGTAGACCCCGTCGAAGCAGGCGCGGCACATCGACTCGCCCTCGTGCTCCGTCGCGGCGGTCATCTCGTCCAAGGAGATGTAGCCCAGCGAGTCGGCGCCGATCGCGGCCCGCACGGACTCGACCATCGCCTCGAAGGAGTCTGCGCCGCCGCCGTTGGCGATGAGCTCCGCCGGGGAGGCGAAGTCGATGCCGTAGAAGCACGGCCACTTCACCGGCGAGGACGCGATGCGCACGTGGATCTCGGCCGCACCCGCCTCGCGGAGCATGCGGATCAGCGCACGCTGGGTGTTGCCGCGCACGATCGAGTCGTCGACGACGACGAGCCGCTTGCCGCGGATCACTTCCTTGAGCGGATTGAGCTTGAGCCGGATGCCCAGCTGGCGGATGGTCTGGCTGGGCTGGATGAAGGTGCGGCCCACGTAGGCGTTCTTCATCAATCCCTGGCCGTAGGGGATGCCGGACTCCTGCGCGTAGCCGACGGCCGCCGGGGTGCCGGACTCCGGCACGGGGATCACCAGGTCGCCGTTGGCGGGATGCTCCCGGGCCAGTCGGCGGCCGATGTCGACACGGGTCGAGTGCACGGACCGGCCCTGGATCACGGAGTCGGGCCGGGCCAGGTAGACGTACTCGAAGATGCAGGTCTTCGGCGTCGGCTGGGCGAAGCGGGTGGACCGCACGCCGTCCTCGTCGATGGCGAGCAGTTCGCCCGGCTCGATGTCGCGCACGAACGACGCGCCGACGATGTCGAACGCGGCGGTCTCGGAGGCCACGACCCAGCCGCGGTCCAGACGGCCGAGGGACAGCGGGCGGACGCCGTGCGGGTCGCGCGCCGCGTACAGCGTGTGCTCGTCCATGAAGGTCAGGCAGAAGGCGCCCTGCACCGTGGGCAGCAGCTCCATCGCGGCCTGCTCCAGCGTGCGGTCGGCCGCGGCGTGGGCCAGCAGTGCCGTCAGGATGTCCGAGTCGGAGGTGGCGGCGTTCCGACCGCCGGCCACGCCCAGTTCGGCGGCACGCGTCGCCAGTTCGGCGGTGTTGACCAGGTTGCCGTTGTGGCCGAGCGCCACGCCGTTGCCGGCGCTGGTGGTACGGAAGATCGGCTGGCTGTTCTCCCAGGTGGTGGAGCCGGTGGTCGAGTAGCGGCAGTGGCCGATCGCGACGTGTCCGGGCATCGAGCTCAGCGTCTGCTCGTCGAACACCTGGCTCACGAGACCCAGGTCCTTGAACACGAGCACCTGCTGGCCGTCACCGACTGCGATGCCCGCGGCCTCCTGGCCGCGGTGCTGCAGGGCGTACAGGCCGTAGTACGAGAGCTTCGCCACGTCCTCACCGGTGGCCCAGACGCCGAAGACGCCGCACTCCTCCCGGGGCTCGCGCTCCTGCCCGTCATCGAGGGGACCGGTGGTGGAATCGACGACGGTGAGCGGAAGCTGCTGCACGGCTACTCCTGGGGCTGGCTGGGGGCGGGCCTCATTCGATTGTAGGACCGATTCGGTAGTTGGAACGAATCGGTGAGTAGGTTTCTTCCGGAAGGACGGTGTGATGGCGAAGACGATCGACCCCGCGGAGATGCGCGCCGCGGTGCTGGCCGTACGGGACTGGCTGACCGACGACGAGGCACCCGAACCGCCCCGACGCACCGTCGCCGCGGCGGTCAGGTCGACCGCCCGCACGCTGGCGCAGGACGCCCCCGGCGGGTCGGTGGAGGTGCGGGTGCCGCCCTTCGTCGCGGTCCAGTGCGTCGACGGTCCGCGGCACACCCGCGGCACGCCCCCGAACGTCGTGGAGTGCGCGCCGCGCGTGTGGCTGCGGCTGGCGACGGGCCTGGTCACCGTCGACGAGGCGACGGAAGCCGCCGACCTGATGGCCAGCGGCTCCCGTGCGGGCGAGATCGCCCGGTACCTCCCCGTCCTGCGCCTGTAGCGGAGGAGGTCAGTACGCCGTCGATCCGCGGGGCACGAGCCGGCCGACGCCGGGCGGCAGGGCGGGCGGATCGGTCCCGCGCAACGTGGCGATCAGCGTCGTCACCGCTCGGCGCGCCAGTTCCTCGGGCTGCAGGTCGACGGCGGTGAGGTCGGCCGCGCGGGCCTCCTCGGCGTCGGAGCCGACCGCGATCCGAACGGCGCCGGGCACCTCGTGGCCGAGTTCCCGCAGCCGTGCGACCGCCCCGACCGCAGGCGCGGCGGCGAGGCAGAACAGGGCGTCGGGGGCACCGTCGACCCCCGGGACGGAACCGGGCGGAAACCATCGGTCCACGGCGTCCCGTCCGGCCTCGACGCCGATGGAGTCGACGTGCCGCACCACGCGAGCGGGCATCCCGCGGGCGGCACACCACCGGCGGTAGACCTCGACGGACCTCAGTGACCACTCGTCCCGCTCGTCCGCGGCCAGGAAGGCGATCTCGCGGGCGCCCGCGGCGACGAGGTGCTCGAGCACATCGACGGTGAGCCGCTCGGTCTCGATCCCGACGTGTCCGGGGGCGTCGTCGTCCCAGGTCCCGTCGTCGCGTGGGGGCAGTCCGACGGTGACGCAGGGCGTCCCGATCCGCTCGCACAGGTCGATCAGCGGGTCGTCGAGGGTCGGCTCGGTGAGCAGTATCCCCTCGGCCGCGAGGGCGGCGGACGGCGCGTCGTCGCGCGCGGGGTCGCCGACGAGCATGAGGCAGTACCCCGCGTCGAGCGCGGCCATCGCCGCCGCCCCGGCGAGCCGGAGGAAGTAGTCCACGCCGGTCAATTGATCCGGCGCGATCCGGTCCAGCGGACGCGCGACGAGGGCGAGCACGCTGAGCCGGTTGCGCCGCAGCCCCTGGGCGAGCACGTCGGGCCGGTAGCCGAGCTCGTGCGCCGCGGCCCGCACCCGCTCGCGCGTCTCGGCGGCGACCACGCCGTTACCGCTGAAGGTGTGCGAGACCGTCGTCACCGAGACGCCGGCGCGGCGCGCGACGTCGGCGATCCGAGGCCGGGTGCTCATGCGGTTCACGGTAGCCCCTCGAGAAAAATCCGCCACACTCTTGTCCAAATCGTTTTGGAAACTTAGCGTGATCCAGGCCACACCCCGTCGCCGCCTGCGGCGCTACCGATCCCCCGTGGAGGCCCGATGACGCCGACCCAGCCGACCCCGCACCCGGTCCCCGTCCCCGTCCCCGTCCCCGACGACGTGTCCGCCGCCCCCGGCGCGGCCCGCCCCCGGGTCGAGGCCCACGGCATCGACGTCATCCCCGACGCCGAGCGACACGGCCGCGCCCGCGACCTGTTCCTACTGTGGTGCGCCCCCAACATCAACTACCTCGGCTTCGTGGTGGGAGCGGCGCTGGTCCTCATGGGCCTCGAGCTGTGGCAGGCCGTTGCCGTCGCGGTTGCGGGCAACCTGTTCGCAGTGGTCACCGGCATCGTCGCGGTCCCGGGCCCGGCGTCCGGCACACCGAGCCAGGTGACCACCCGCGCGATGTACGGGGTGCGCGGCAACCGCGTCGCGATCGCGGTCAACGGCTGGTTCGTCTCGGTCTGCTACATCGCGATCAACTGGGCCGCGGCCGCAGCGGTCGGCTACACGCTGCTGCAGCACTTCGACCTTCCGGTGAACACCCCGGTCAAGCTGATCGTGATCGCCGCGATCGCCACGGCGACGGTGACCGTCGCGATCTTCGGGCAGGGCATGATCAGCCGCCTCTACCCGCTGCTGTCGCTGACCCTCGGCGTCGTCTTCCTGGTCATGTGCGGCTTCGTGTTCGCCCGCGCCGACCTCGGCTTCAGCCAGTCGACGCCGCTGCACGGCTTCGACCTCTGGATCGCCGTCTTCGGCGGGCTCACGCTGGTCGCGGCGTCCCCGCTGTCGTACACGATCAGCTCCGACTTCGCCCGGTACCTGCCCGCGTCCACCAGCCCCGTCTCCGTCGCGGCGGCGACGGCCCTCGGGAGCGCGATCCCCGGCGCCGTGCTGGTCTCCGTCGGCGCCCTGGCCGCGACCGCGGTGGACATGTCCGATCCTCAGGCGGGCCTCATCTCGCTGATCCCGTCGTGGTTCGTGCCGATCTTCCTCGTGGCGGTGATCGTCAGCACGGTGTGCAACAACGCTCTCACCTCGTACAGCGCCGGCCTGGCTCTACAGTCGGTGGGCGTGCGCCTGACGCGAGCGCGCGCGGTCGCCGCGAGCGGCCTCCTCGGCGCCGTGCTCACCCTGTACGCGCTGTTCGTGTCCGACTTCCTGGGTGCGGTCAGCAGCGCGCTGTCGATGCTGGTGGTGCTCGTCGGCCCGATCATGGCCGTGTACGTGACCGACATCCTGATCCGCCGCAACCGCTACGACGGGGTCGCCCTCAGCGACGAGTCCCACCGGTCCGCGTTCTGGTACACGGGCGGGGTGAACGTCGCCGGTGCGGTGTCCGTCCTGGCCGCTGCGGGCCTGGCGCTGCTGGCCTCGCACACCGTCGAGTTCCGGGGCCCGATCGCGACCGCCCTCGGCGGCATCGATCTCTCGCTGCCCGTCGGCGTGATCGTCGCCGCCGGCCTGTATCTACTGCTCACCCACCTCGTCTACGGCCTCCCCGGCCGCGGCGCCGCCCCGAAGGAGACCGACCGTTGATCCACTACCGGAACGGGCGGGTCGTCACCGTCGACCCCGAGAACCCGCACGCGCAGTCCCTCGTCGTCGACGGTCCGCGTCTGGCCTACGTCGGCTCGGACGACGGTGCCGCCGCATTCGCTCCGGACGCTGAGGTCCTCGACCTCGACGGCGCGCTCGTGCTCCCGGGCTTCGTCGACGCCCACACCCACCTCGTCGAGATGGGGACGGCGCTGAGCAGCCTCGACCTGCTCGACGTCCGCGACGCCGCCGATCTGCAGGACCGGCTGCGCACGTTCGCCGCCGAGCGCGGCGACGCCGAGCGGCTGATCGGCGGACGCTGGCTCCTCGGCCCGCTCGCGGGTCGCGCGCCGGACCGGCACCTGCTCGACGCGGCGGTCCCGGACCGGCCCGTCTACCTGCACTCCAACGACATGCATTCGATGTGGGTCAACACCGCCGCCCTGGCCGAGCTCGGCGTCGACGCGGAAACGCCCGACCCCGTCGGCGGGACCATCGTGCGCGACGATGCCGGGGCCGCGACCGGCCTGCTCCTGGAGATGGCGGCCCTGGGCCTGGCGAGCGACTTCCTCGCCGCCCGGGTGACCGACGGCGACCGCGACGCCGCGCTGCGCACCGCGATCGACGCCTACCTGCGCACCGGTGTGACCGGCGCCGTCGACATGGCGATGCGCGCCGAGGACCTCGCGGCGCTCGAGCGGACGGCCGCGGCGGGAACGCTCGGGATGCGGATCGCCGCCCACTGGCTGATCGTGCCCACCGGCGATACCGAGCAGGACCTGGCGCAGGTCCGGGAGGCGGTGGCGCAGGCGGAACGGCTGCAGGGCGGGCCGATCCGCATCGCCGGGATCAAGATCATGGTCGACGGGGTGATCGACAGCTGCACGGCCGCGATGCGCGCGCCCTTCGCCGACGGCACCCGGCCCGGCGCGATCTGGCCGCTCGCCGAACTCGAGCCGGTGGTCCGCGCCGCCGACGCGGCCGGCCTGCAGGTCGCGATGCACGCGATCGGCGACGCCGCTTCGGACATCGCGCTCACGGCCGTCGAGCGGGCGATCGCCGCGAACGGCCCGCGCGACCGACGGCACCGCCTCGAGCACCTCGAAGTGGTCGGCGAAGACAGCATCGCCCGCCTTGCCGCGCTCGGCGTGGTGGCCTCGATGCAGCCCGTACACGCCGATCCGGCTATCCAGGAGACCTGGCGCGCGAGCCTCGGCGATCATCGCTGCGAGCGCGGCTACCCGTGGCCCGAGATCACCGCGGCCGGGGCCCGGCTCGCGTTCGGCTCCGACGCGCCCACCGCGCCGCACCCGCCGCTGCCGAACCTGTTCATCGCGTCGACGCGGCACTCGGCGATCGATCCGTCGCTGCCGCCGAACCTGCCGCATTACGCGTTGCCGCTGGCGCAGGCCCTCGCCCATGCGACCGGCGACTCCGCGTACGCGTGTCGGTGGGAGGACGAGACGGGCGTACTGGCCGCGGGTCTCGCCGCCGACTTCGTCGTGCTGGACACGGACCCGTTCACGGAAGGCCCCGACTCGCTGCTCACGGCACAGGTGCGGCGCACCGTCGCAGGGGGCGTCACGCGCTGGTCGGCCGAGTAGCCCGGCCGGCGTCAGCGGGCCGTGCGCACCTTGTTCGTGGCGGCAGTCAGCGCCTGCGCGAACCCGGCACGGTCGACGGTGGCCGGCGCCTCGCCGCCCACGGCGGTTCCGACGAGCAGAACGCCGTAGCCGCGCACCTGCTGAGCACCGATGATCTGCTCCTGCTTGATCGGATGCACCGTGCCCTTGACGGTCACGGTGCCGGTCGAGCGTGCCAGCACCGTCTTCGCGCCCGACGGCGCCCCGGGCAGGCTGACGACACTGCTCCGGACGTCCATGACTGCGGACCCGTCTCGCACGGGGAACTCCATGTGCACCGTCTCGCAGCCCTTCGGGATGACGGTGGCGTTGTCGATCCGGTTGTGCGTCAACATCTCCGAGATGCCGGTCTGCTTCGCCTCGTTCAGGGCGACCACTATGGGCGTGCCGGCGGCCCGCTGGATCGCGCTGCGGGAGACCACCGGCATGCACTGCGCGGGCGTGACCTTGGCCGCGGTGAGGGCGTCGCCGACCTTCGAGGTGATATCGCCGAACTCGTTCGCGGAGACCTTCTCGACCCGGTAGCCCGCGGGGAACTCGCCCTGCGTCAGCAGGAGCTGCGCGGCCGGAGTGGCGGGCGTGCCCGGGTCAGCGGACGCGATGCCGGTGGGCACCGCGAGGGCGGCGACCGCGAGCGCCGTGACGGCGGAACGACGGAACGTGCGCATGAGAGATCCTCTGGTCGACGAACGATTCGGCGTCAAGAATAGTTCATCCCCCATGCGCACTGTCGAACTTCTGTTGCCTACTTCGCGGTACGCACCTTGTCGACCGCCTTGGTGAGGGTCTGCGCGAAGCCGGCCCGGTCGAGGCGGCCGCCCTGGGAGCCGGAGGCGGTCACGACGACGGTGTAGCCGCGGACCTGGTTGACGCCCTCGATCTGGTTGACGTTGACGGCGCGCTCCTTGCCGGGCTTGCCGTCCTTGCCGTTGATGGTCACGGTGCCGGTGCCCTGCGTCGCGATGACGGTGGTGCCGGCGGGGACGCCCGCCACGGAGACCTGCGAGATCTTGATGTTGATGAGCGCCTTGGCCGGGACCTGCTCGGACGGCTGCAGCTCGACCTTGACGTTGCTGCAGTTCTGCAGCGCGGCGGCGTTGACCGCGGCAGGCTTGGCGGAGAGCACCTCGACGAGGCCGGTCGTCGTGCGGTCGCTGAACGCGCTGACCATCGGGAGGTCGCTGGCGTGCTGCTGCAGTGCGGACACCTTGGGAGCGCACTCCGCCGGCGTCACTGTGACCTTGCTCTGGAACTGGTTCAGCGGCGCGATCATCTCGAGCCGGTCGGCGACCGAGAAGGGCATGACCTCGTAGCCGGCCGGGAACTCGCCGTCGGCGAGCAGGAGCTGGTCGACGGGGGTGGTCGGCGCGCCGGCGGGATCCGCCACGGCGACGGCCGCCGGGGCGACGAGGGCGACGACGGCCGTGCCGACGGCGAGCGTGTTCCGGAGAGTGCGCACGTGAACTCCTAGCGTGTTTGCAGTGTCGAAGGACACTGTCGGTGGTGACACTGTAGCGAAATGCGTTGCGATCGCGAAGTGCGGTTCCGGGATGCCCCGATTCCGCCCGCGCGCCGCGCGGGTTCTGCCAAGCTGCGAACCATGGGTGCCGATGTCGATGCCAGGGTGTTCACACGCGAGGACCGGATGCAGTTCCGCCGCCAGGTCCAGCGCGGGACGGACGCCATCGCCCGCATGCTCGCCGAGGGCCTGTTCATGGACGACGGTGCGCCGCCGGAACCGCTGCTCGGCATGGAGGTCGAGCTGAACCTCGTCGATGACGAGATGGAGCCGGCGATGGCCAACGCGGACGCGTTGGAGGCCATCGCCGACCCCGACTTCCAGACCGAGCTGGGTCAGTTCAACATCGAGATCAACGTGGCGCCGCGACCCTTCGTGGACCAGAACACGCTCAATCTCGAGGATTCGCTGCGGGATTCGCTCAACCGCGCCGACGAGCGCGCCCGGGCCGCCGGTTCGAACCTGGTGATGATCGGCATGCTCCCCACGCTGGAGGAGGAGCATTTCGGCAAGCAGTGGTTCTCGGCGAACCCGCGCTACGACCTGCTCAACGAGCAGGTCTTCGCGGCCCGCGGCGAGGACATCGAGATCGACATCGAGGGCGCGCCGCTCCCCGGCGCCGTCGTGGGCGAGCGGCTCGACATCACCTCCGACACGATCCTGCCGGAGGCGGCGTGCACGTCGCTGCAGCTGCACCTACGAGTGGCGCCGGAGGACTTCGCGGCGCACTGGAACGCCGCGCAGGCCATCGCGGGCGTGCAGGTGGCGATCGCCGCGAACTCGCCCTTCCTCGCCGGCAAGGCGCTGTGGCACGAGACGCGCATCCCCCTGTTCGAGCAGGCCACCGACACCCGCCCGATCGAGCTGCGCAACCAGGGAGTGCGGCCGCGCGTGTGGTTCGGCGAACGGTGGATCACGTCCACCTTCGACCTGTTCGAAGAGAACACCCGCTACTTCCCGGCCCTGCTACCCGTGTGCAGCGACGTCGACCCGCTGGAGGAGGTCGCGGCGGGCCGCTCCCCCGAGCTGCCGGAGCTCCGGATGCACAACGGCACCGTCTACCGCTGGAACCGCCCGGTGTACGACGTCGTCGACGGGCACGCCCACCTGCGTGTCGAGAACCGCGTGCTGCCCGCCGGCCCGACGGTGGTGGACACGATGGCGAACGCCGCCTTCTACTACGGCGTGGTCCGGGCACTCGTGGAGGCGGACCGTCCGATCTGGACGCAGATGAGCTTCGACGCCGCGACGGAGAACCTGCACTCGGGCGCGCGCGACGCCTTCGACGCCGGCCTGTACTGGCCGAACGTCGGTTGGATCCGGCCCGACGAGCTGGTCCTGCGCCGACTCCTCCCGCTCATGGACGCGGGCCTGAAGTCCTACGGCGTGGGCTCGCGCTCGCGGGAGCGGTACATGGAGGTCCTGCAGGGCCGCTGCATCACCCGCCAGGCCGGTTCGAGCTGGCAGCGCGCCGCCGTCGCCGCACGCGAGGAGGCCGGCGAGACCCGGCACCAGGCGCTGCGCGGCATGCTCACCGACTACGTCCAGCTCATGCACGAGGGCAAGCCGGTCCACACCTGGGAGGTCTGACCGGCGGCTCAGCCCAATAGGTGCCGCAGTGCGCCCTCGATCGTGGGATGCCGGAAGACGTGTCCCCGCTCCTCCAGCACCGCCGGCCGCACCCGCTGCGACGCGAAGGCCAGATCGTCGGCGCCCTCGCGTCCGAGGAGCAGCGCGGGCCCGAACGACGGGACGGGCAGCACCGTCGGCCGATGCAGGGCCCGCCCGAGGGCCCGGGTGTACTGCGCATTGCGGACCACGCCCGGCGCGACGGCGTTGACGGGGCCGGACAGGCCCGTGTCCCACAGTGCGCGGTGGTAAAGGTCGACGAGGTCGTCGATGCCCACCCACGGCTGCCACTGCCTGCCGTCGCCGAGGCGCCCACCGAGGCCCGCCCGGAACAGCGGAAGCAGCATCCCCAGAGTGCCGCCCCGCGGCGACTGGACGATGCCGGTCCGCACCGTGACCACGCGCAGGTCGCCCCCGGCGCCGTCGTGCGCCGCGTCCTCCCACTGCCGCACGACCTCGGAGAGGAAGTCCGGTTCCGTCGGCGTCGCCGATTCCTCGGTCAGTACCTCGTCGCCCCGGTCGCGCCCGTAGTACCCGACGGCCGACGCGCTCACGAACACCGGCACGCCCGCCTCGGCCGCGGCTCGGGCGAGCAGGCGCGTGGGCTCGACGCGGCTCCCGACGATCGTGTCCTTGTGCGCCTGCGTGAACCGGCCCGCGATGCTCGCGCCGGCCAGGTGGATCACGGCGTCCACGCCCTCCACCACCGCCGGGTCGGGCGCCGACGGGTCCCACCGGCGCTCGTCGGGCCCCGTCGGATCGTGCCGGACCAGCGAGATCACGCGGTGCCCGCCCGTGCTCAGGAACGCGGCGAGGTCGGTGCCGACGAGTCCGGACGTG
The DNA here is from genome assembly GCF_001575195.1 of Tsukamurella pseudospumae. Classification (NCBI taxonomy): domain Bacteria; kingdom Bacillati; phylum Actinomycetota; class Actinomycetes; order Mycobacteriales; family Tsukamurellaceae; genus Tsukamurella; species Tsukamurella pseudospumae. Next base: position 55,102 of record NZ_LSRF01000057.1, on the reverse strand, counting down.
CCCGTCACGGCCACCGTCGAGGGGGCCAGCCCGGCCTCTGAGGCCCGACGGTGCGCCGCCAGGTCACCCTCCAGCCTGCGGTACCGGAAGTCGATGGTGCTCGCGAGCAGTGCCTCGGGCACCGGAGTGGACACCTCGTCCGAGACGCGCGTGCGCCCCTCGTCGACCGGCTCGACGTCGTGCACGTGCCGCCACGGGAGGACGCCGGCCGGGAGCGAACGCACGCCGTCGGCCGTCACCTCGTCGACGAAGCGGCGACCGGGAACGTAGGCCTGCGGGTCGTGCCGCGCCAGCCACCGCAGGCCGCCCGGCAGGCCGAGCACCGTCGTGCCATCCGCGAGTGAATCCGCCTGGGAGACCGGTCGGATCGGCACCCAGGGCGCCATCAGCCTGCTGAACGCGCCCGGCCGCGAGAACCAGGCGAAGACCTCGTCGACGGGGAAGTCGATGATCGCCGAACGCCGAATGCCCATGGATCCACGCTAGCCCCGGATCCGCTCCACCGCACGGCTCGTCAGACGACCCGCGCGAGCCCCACGTAACCGAAGTCGCAGTGCAGCTGCGCCTCCGTCAGCGGGAACTCCGGTCGCCACCTGCCGTAGCGCACCAGGCCCGGATCCACCAGCTCCATCCCGTCGAACCACGAAGCGATCTCCGTGCGCGGACGCACGTACAGCGGGGACTGCGTCGACGCGTACCTGCGCCGCACCCAGTCCAGCTCGGCGGAGATCTCGGCGTGTGCGGAGTCGTCGGAGACCTGGGAGAGCGCGAGACAGCTGCCCGGCGCCAACGCCTCGCGACAGCGCAGCAGCAGTTCCGCCGGCCCGGCCTCGTCGGGGACGAACACGAAGCCCCCCACCACGAGGACACCGACGGGGCGGTCGAAATCGATGAGCCCCCGGGTGACCGGATGGTTCAGAACGGCGTCCGGGTCACCGATGTCGAGTTTGAGCACGGCGGCGTACGGATCGTCGCCGATCAGTTCGCGGCCGAGCTCGTAGGCGATCGGCTCCTGATGGATGTACACGGCGCGCGCATCCGGGTTCGCGAGGCGGGCCAACTCGTGGACGGAACCGCCACCCGCCCCGATGCCCGATCCCAGGTCGAGGAACTGGTCGACGCCGGCCGCGGCCATCGTCTGCACCGCGCGTCGCGCGAAGGTCCTGGCGAGACGGGCTCCGAGCGCCCAGTGCGGCGCGGCGCGGGCGATCTCCTCCCCGGCCTCCCGGTCCACGGGGAGGTAGCTGGTGCCGCCCAGGAAGTAGTCGTACAGGCGCGAGCCGTTCGCCCTGTCGACGTCGAGCAATTCCGGTACCGACGTGCCATTCGATCCTTGTTGAGATTCCATCATCGATGTAAGAATCTAGCCGATCGCACGTAGTATGGAACTGCTGTCGGTCGACGAGGAGGGGCAATGCCGGACTCGTCGTCGCCGCTGGGATTCCTCGCCCGCGGCGAGTCCGTCGTGACGCTGCTCGTGGACGAGTTCCTGATGGCGATCGCCGACGACGTCTACCTTCCGCTGCCCGTGTCGACGGTCCGCGCGGAACTGCTCACGGCCTTCCAGCGCATGATCGCCGCTCTCACCGCCGACGAATTCGACCCGGCCGTGGGCCGCGATGCCGGGAGGCTCCTGGTGTCGTTGCAGATCACCGTGCCCGAGGGCGCCGCGGCGGGCGGCCGAGCGATCGCCGCGCTCCCGGATGCGCTGTCGCGGGAACCGTCGGCGGAGGCGCGGCGACGCAGCGCCCTGATCCTCGCGGAGTACACCGCCGGCTACGCCGAAGCACTCACCCGGCGGATCATCGACGGGCAGGCCGTCGTGCACCGTGCGGCCGAGCGGGCCCGACGGTCCGCCGAGGAGGGCGAGCGCCAGGCCGAGGCGCGCCTGCGGATGATGTTCGAGCACGCGCGACTCGCGGTCTTCGTCGCCGACGAACAGGGCGTGGTGCTGTCCGCGAGTCCGATCATGCGCGATCTGATCGAGGCGAACCGCGCGCGGATGGGAGGCGCGGGCGACGACATCCTTCCGCTCCTGTCCGACGATCCGGACGAGGTCACGCGCGCATTGCGGACGCTGGCCCTCGTCGACGAGGAGAAGGCGACCGTGTTCCTCGAGGCGCACGGGGTGCTGATCGGGGACCGTCGGGGCGTGGTCCGCTGGGCGACCAGCCGCACTCCCGTGCGCGACGCCAGACCGGCGATGATCGTCGGGGTCGGCCACGACGTGACCGAACTGCACGCCCGGCAGATGACGCTCGATCACCTCGCCCATCACGATGCGCTCACCGGCCTACCGAACCGTCGCTCCCTCACCGCGGACCTGCAGTCGTTACCCGCACCCGCGGGGTTCTGCCTCATCGACCTCGACGGTTTCAAGCGGATCAACGACCTCCTCGGCCACTCGGGCGGCGACGCGCTGCTCGCCGCGGTCGCCCGCCGGATGGAGGATGCTCTGGGCGGAACCGGGCGGCTCTACCGCGTCGGCGGCGACGAGTTCGCCGTCCTCGTCGCTCCCCCGTTCCAGCCGCGCGACGCCGCGCAGTTGGTCCATCGGACGCTGCGCCGGCCGATCGAGGTGATCGACGGTCCGCCGATCACGATCGGCGCCAGTATCGGCACGACCGTAGCACCGGTGGGGACGAGCACCGTCGAGGAGCTGATCGCCGCCGCGGACACGGGTCTCTACCGGTCGAAGGAAGCCCGTCGGGCCTGAGGTCTCCACAAACACCGGCCTGACCGCTCCATAAATACCGGCCTGAAGTCTCCACAAACACCGGTCTGAACGATCCACGAACACCTCGCTGCGCGCGGCCCCTGCCCCGGAGCGGGGATCAGGTCGTGGGCAACCAGTTGCCGTGGAACCCGGCGGGCACCTGCTGGGGCAGGGCGATGGAGGCGATGTCCTCGAGGGTCTGCGCGTCGAGTACCGCGAGCCTGGTCGAAGCCTCCCGACGGTCGGTGACCAGGCCGAGGAGGGCACCGTCGGCCTGGGAGGCGGTGGTCGAGGAGGGAACGAACACGAACTCGCCCAGCGAGACATCGGCGCCGAACCGCCGGACCGTGGGCTCGCCGCCGGTGGCCGGGACGCGGCCGAGGAGGCCACCGAACAGCTCGGTGGTGTCACTGCCGACCACCCAGCCGTCGGTGTGCGCGGCGGTGAGGTAGCGCTCGTCGATCCGCGGGAACTCCACCGACGCGTCCCAGAGCATCTCCCGCTTACACACGCGCGCAGCGGGATCGAGTGTCCACCGCTCCAGGTGCTGCCCGCCCTCGGTGGGGCCGCGGCGGTCGTCGTCGAAGGTGCGGTCGTGCACGACGAGGTCGACGACGACCCTGCCGTCCACGTCGTGCGCGTTCATCGGGTGGTACACGTAGCAGGGGTCGACGTCGATCCAGACGACATCGGCGTCGCCACCGTCGCGCGGCATGATGCCCACGCGCGGCCGGTAGCCGGGGTCCCACCGATAGGGAAGCGGACCGGACCCGTTGCGCGGCAGCCGGTGTGCCATCGGACCGGGCATCGGGACGCGGCCGATGATCGCGCCCAGGGCGAGCGCGGCGAGCGGGCGCAGCGGCCCGGGCACGGCGCGGGACACCGCGGCCCGGGTGTCGAAGGTGACGGGCAGGTCGTACACGATCACGGAGCTGCGGGTGAGGGAGAGGGCGTGCATCATCGGGCTGCCGCCGACGGTGATGTCGACGGTGCGCCGCGCCCGCCCGTCGGTGCCGATCACCGAATACTGAACCGTGTCTCCGCGACCGAAGTTGTACGAGATCGCGTGCAGCTCACCGGTCTCCGGATCCTCGATGGGGTGGGCGGTGTAGCCGCCGCGGATCGTGCCGTCGAAGTCGCAGACGTCCAGGGTGTCGAGTTCCTCGGAGAGATCCGCGCAGGCGAGCCCCGCCTCGACGAGCGCCAACGTGCGGCCCTGCCAGCCGATCACGTTGGTGTTCGCGCCCGTTCCGTGCAGGAAACTGCGCCCCTCCTCCGACGGTGCGCGGCGCCCGAGCCGGCCGGCGACGGCGCCGGAATCGACCCAGCGGTTGCGGTACCAGAGGGCTTTGCCGCCGGCGAGGCGGATGCCGTGCACCATCCCGTCGCCGGTGAACCAGTTGTAGGTGTCCGGATCGACGTCGGCGATCGGGTTGGGGCCGTTGCGGAGGTAGCGGCCGTCCAGCCAGTCCGGCAGCGCGCCGCTGATCTCGAGGTCGTGCTCCGTCAGTTCGGACCGGACCGGCGCGTACTCGCCGGCGAGGTAGGGGTTGGTGGTCGTGGTGGTCATGGGAACCTCCGAGACTTGCCTATAACGGTGTTATAGAGAGACCATAACGCCGTTATGGACGACGTGCAACCCCCCGCCGACCGAGCGGACCTCCAGGAGAAGCTGCTCTCGATCGCTCACCGCATCGTCGACGAGGAGGGCGTGGACAAGCTGACGGTGCGCCGCCTCGCGGCCGAGGCCGGGGTGTCCACGATGGCCGTGTACACCCGCTTCGGCAGCGTCGGCGCGGTGGCGGCGGCGGTCCGGGAGCGCGGCTTCGGCGAGTTCGCCGATCTCATGGAGTCGGTGGGCGAGACCGAGGACCCCCTGTCCGACCTGTACCTGCAGTACCTGCTCTACCTGCGCTTCGCCGCCGGGCACCTGCACCTGTACAGCCTGATGTTCCAGTACACCTCACCCGAGTGGGCCGCCGGCCAGCGCGCGGAGCTGCTGCAGCACGCGGCGCCCGCCGAGACTCCCGAGGGCAGTCGCTCGTTCGGCGCCATGCTGCGCCGGGTGGAGCGCGCGTATCCCGACGCCGACGCCGCCACGACCGGGGTCCGGGCGGGCGAGGCGTGGGCGAGCGCCCACGGCGTCGCGATGCTGGGGATGGCAGGCCTCCTCGGTCCCGAGGCGCTGGACGCTGTCGCGGGCAGCATGGCCGTCGCCCTCGCCGTCGGTCACGGCGCGCGTCGCCTCGACGCGGCGGAGGCCTCGATGACCCGCGCTCGCCGGCGCCTGGCCGACGAGCACCCCGGCGGCGAGCGCACGGCCGACGACGAACGCCGCGCGGACTAGCGCCGACCGGGCGAGCCGACCCCGGCACCGTCGGGCGACGACCTGCGGGCGTGCAGCGTCCCGACGCCCCAGAGCACGAGCACCACGACGGCGGTCGAGAGGACCTGTTCCCGGACATCGTCGTTGAGCACGGCCAGCACGACGATGCCCAGCAGCACCACGAGCACTGCCCACGACAGGTACGGGTAGGCCCACATCTTCAGCGGCAGCCGGGTGCCGTCGCGCTCGGCGCGGCGGCGCAGCACGATCTGCGAGGCGATGGTCGCGAGCCAGGTGACGATGAGCGTGGACCCGACGACGGCCAGCAGGCGGTCCAGCACCTCGGAGCCCCAGATGTACGTCGCGGGCACCGCCAGGAAGCCGATCGCGGAACTCGCGAGCACCGCGAGGACGGGGACGCCCGAGGAGTTCGCCCGCCCCGCGGCGGCGGGTGCCATGCCGCGCTCGGCCAGGGAGTAGAGCATCCGCGAGCTGCCGTAGAGGTTCGCGTTGAGCGAGCTGAGCAGCGCGATCACGATGACCGCGCCGAGCGTCGTGCCCACGGCCGGCAGCCCCGCGACATCGAGCACGGCGACGAAGGGCTTCTCGGCGACTGCGGGATCGCTCCACGGCAGGGCCAGCAGGATGACGGCCACGCTGCCCACGTAGAAGATGAGGATCCGCCACACCGTGGCGCGGATCGCCCGCCCGACGGTGCGCTCCGGGTCCTGCGTCTCGGCCGCCGCGACGGCCACGATCTCGATGCCGCCGAAGGCGAAGGCGACCACGAGCAGGGCCGCGACGACCCCGCTGATGCCGTGCGGCGCGAAGTCCGACAGGTTGCTCAACCCGGGCGTCGGCGCCGAGGTCCAGCCCAGGAGGAACCCCACCCCGACGACGAGGAAGAGGCCCACGAACACGACCTTGATGAGCGAGAACCAGAACTCGAACTCGCCGAACCCGCGGACCCCGGCCAGATTCAGCCCGGTCAGCGCGACCATGAAGATCAACGCCCACAACCACACCGGCGGCCCGCCGGGCAGGAGCCCGTTCAGGATCGCCGCGGCGGCGACGGCCTCGGCGGCCACGACGAGGCAGAGCTGTACCCACCACAGCCAGCCGACCGCGAAGCCCGCCCCGGGGCCCAGCGCCCGCCCGGCGTAGTGCGAGAACGCTCCGGGATTCGGGTCCGCCGCGACCATCTCGCCGAGCATCCGCATCACGGCGATCACGACGAGGCCCGCCACCGCGTAGGCGATGAGCACCGCCGGCCCGGCGGCCGCGATGCCCTTGCCGGAGCCCACGAACAGCCCGGCGCCGATCGCGGAGCCGAGGCTCATCATGATCAGGTGCCGGGCGCGCAGGCCCGCGTGCAGGCCGGGACCGGCGGGCACGGCCGCTTCCGTGTTCTCGCCCGACGGTGCCGCCATCAGCCGAACAGTGCGGGCAGGGTGCCCTCGTGCGCGGCGCGCAGGTCGGCCAGCGTCACGGTGAACCGGCCCTGGACCTCAACCGAGTCGCTGCCCTGGTCGACCACGCCGATGCGGACGGCCGGCAGCTCCCGGGCGGTGCACATCGCGGCGAACCGGGTCTCCTCGGTGCGCGGCACGGCCACGAGCACGCGGCCCGCCGACTCCGAGAACAGCTGCACGAACGCGTCCGATCCCTCGGGCAGCAGCAGGCGGCAGCCGGTCTCGCCCGCGAGGGCGCCCTCGACCACGGCCTGCCACAGGCCGCCCTCGGAGAGGTCGTGCGCGGCGGAGACGAGGCCGTCTCGCGACGCGGCGGTGAGCACGTCCGCCAGCAGCTTCTCGCGCTGCAGGTCCACCTTCGGCGGCACGCCTCCGAGGTGGTCGTGCTCGACCTGCGCCCAGATCGAGCCGTCGAACTCGTCGCGGGTGTCGCCGAGCAGGTAGAGCGTCTCGCCGGGCTCCGTGCCGAGCCCCGTCGGGATGCGGCGCCGCACGTCGTCGATCACGCCGAGCACGCCGATGACGGGCGTGGGCAGGATCGCGGTGGAGCCGGTCTGGTTGTAGAAGCTGACATTGCCGCCGGTCACGGGGATGCCGAGCTCAACGCAGCCGTCGGCGATGCCGTGCACGGCCTGCTGGAACTGCCACATCACGCCCGGATCCTCCGGCGAGCCGAAGTTGAGGCAGTCGGTGACGGCCTTCGGCGTGGCGCCGGTGACGGCGACGTTGCGGTAGGCCTCGGCGAGCGCGAGCCGGCCGCCCTCGTACGGGTCGAGGTAGGTGTAGCGGCCCGACGCGTCGGTGGACAGCGCGATGCCGCGCTGCGTGCTCTCGTCGATGCGGATGACGCCGCCATCGGCGTGCTCGGCGAGCACGGTGTTGCCGCGCACGTAGCGGTCGTACTGCTCGGTGATGAATCGGCGGGAGCACAGCGCCGGCGAGGCGAGCAGCTTCAGCGCGGTGGCGCGCAGCTCGTCGTCGGAGGCGGGGCGGCGCAGGCCGGCGGTGGTGTCGGCGATGAGCGCGTCCATGAACGCGGGACGCTCGACGGGGCGCTCGTACACCGGACCGTCGTGGGCGATGGTGCGGGCGGGGGCGTCGACGACGGTCTCGCCGTTCCACGCGATGACGAGGTGCTCACCGTCGGTGACCTCGCCGATCACGGTGGCGAGCACGTCCCACTTGGCGCAGACGGCCATGAAGGCGTCGACGTTCTCCGGGGTCACCACGGCGCACATGCGCTCCTGCGACTCGGACGAGAGGATCTCCGCGGCGCTCATGCCCTGCGCGCGGCAGGCGACCTGGTCGAGGTCGATGAACATGCCGCCGTCGCCGGCCGCGGCCAGCTCGGAGGTGGCGCAGGACAGGCCCGCTCCGCCGAGGTCCTGGATGCCGACGACGAGCTTCTCGCGGTAGAGGTCCAGGCAGCACTCGATGAGCACCTTCTCCATGAACGGGTCGCCCACCTGCACCGACGGCAGTTTCTTGGGCTTCTCGTCCGCGTCGAAGCTCTCGGAGGCGAGGACGGAGACGCCGCCGATGCCGTCGAGGCCGGTACGGGCACCGAACAGGATGATCTTGTTGCCCTTGCCGGAGGCGAAGGCCAGGTGCAGGTCCTCGGTGCGCAGCACGCCGGCGCACAGTGCGTTGACCAGTGGGTTGCCGGCGTACGAGGCGTCGAAGACGGTCTCGCCGCCCACGTTGGGCAGGCCCAGGGAGTTGCCGTAGCCGCCGACGCCGCGCACCACCCCGTCGAGCACGCGACGGGTGTCCGGCGCGTCGGCCGGGCCGAAGCGCAGCTGATCCATGACGGCGATGGGGCGCGCGCCCATGGCCATGATGTCGCGGACGATGCCGCCGACGCCGGTCGCGGCGCCCTGGTAGGGCTCCACGTACGACGGGTGGTTGTGCGACTCGACCTTGAAGGTCACGGCCCAGCCGTCGCCGATGTCCACGACGCCCGCGTTCTCGCCGATGCCCGCGAGCATGGTCGAGCGCATCTCGTCGGTGGTGGTCTCGCCGAAGTAGCGCAGGTGCACCTTGGAGCTCTTGTAGGAGCAGTGCTCGGACCACATCACCGAGTACATGGCGAGCTCGGCGTCGGTGGGGCGGCGACCGAGGATCTCGCGGATCCGCTGGTACTCGTCGTCCTTGAGTCCGAGCTCGCGGTACGGCTGGTCGACATCGGGCGTGGAGGCGGCGTGGGTCACCGTGTCTACGTGCACCAGCCCAGTTTAGACGGGTGATTCACGGCCGGAGTTTCAGCCAGCGATCGAGCACCACCAGCGCCTGTTCCGCGGGCTCCCCGTCCTCCGGCCGCAGCACCAGTTCGGGCCGCTCCGGCGCCTCGTACGGCGCGCTCACGCCGGTGAAGTCGGCGATCTCACCCGCCCGTGCCTTCGCGTACATGCCCTTGGGGTCGCGTTCGGCGCAGAGGTCGATGGGCGTGTCCACGAAGACCTCCACGAAGGGCAGGCCCGCCTCCTCGTGCTGGGCACGGATCCGATCACGGTCCTCCCGGTAGGGGCTGATCAGCGACGCGATGGCGACGGTGCCCGCGTCCGCGAGCAGCTGCGCGACGGCGCCCACCCGGCGCACGTTCTCGGCGCGGTCCGCGGCGGAGAAGCCGAGGTCGGCGTTGAGGCCGTGCCGCAGGTTGTCGCCGTCGAGCCGGTAGGCGGGGATCCCCCGGGCCACGAGGAGCCGCTCGAGTTCGCACGCCACCGTCGACTTGCCCGACGCCGACAGCCCCGTCAGCCAGACGGTGCCGCCGCGGGTCGCGCGCTCCTCGCGCGTCACGGCCGCGCCGTGCCAGACCACGGCGCTGGCCTTGAGCGTCGGCCCCGAGATCATCCCCGCGGCCACGGTCTCGTTCGTCTGCGGGTGCACCAGCACGAAGCTGCCCATGGTGCGGCCCCGGCGGTAGGGGTCGAACAGCACGGGCCGGCGCGCGATCAGCTGCACGCGGCCGATGTCGTTGAGCCCGAGCTCGGCCGCGTCCTGGTCGCGGTGCAGCGTACTGGTGTCGAGCCGGTAGTCGAGCGCCTCCACCCGCACGAGGTCCGAGGAGTGCGCGTGCAGCATCCGGTACTCCGCGCCCGCGGTCAGTCGCGCGGTGTCGGAGAACCAGCAGATCGTGGTGTCGAGGTCGGTCGCCGTCTGGGGCCGGTTCGCGGGCCGGCACAGCACGTCCCCGCGGCCCACGTCGAGGTGGTCGGCCAGGCGCACGCACGCGGCCTCGCCCGCCTCGAGGCGGTCCGCGGCCGCGCCGCCGGGCCGGTAGAGCTCGGCCACCGTCGTGGTGAAGCCCGACGGGAGCGCCACCACCTCGTCGCCGACGGCGAACGCCCCGGAGGCGACGGTGCCGGCCACGCCCCGGAAGTCGCTGTCGCGGGGGCGGATCACGTACTGCACGGGCAGGCGCGCGTCGATGAGGTTGCGGTCGCTGACCACGTGCACGTTCTCCAGGTGGTAGAGCAGCGACGGCCCGTCGTACCAGGGGGTGTTCGGCGAACGCTCGGTCACGTTGTCGCCCAGGAGGGCCGAGACCGGGATGGCCTCCACGTCGTGCACCTCGAGCTTGGCGGCGAACTCGGCGAACTCGGCGCGGATCGCGTCGAACCGGCCGCGGTCCCAGTCGACGAGGTCCATCTTGTTCACGCACAGCACCACGTGCTCCACGCCCAGCAGCGAGGTGAGGAAGGTGTGCCGGCGGGACTGCCGGGTGAGCCCGTGCCGGGCGTCGACGAGGATCAGCGCCACGTCGGCGGTCGACGCGCCGGTCACCATGTTGCGCGTGTACTGCTCGTGTCCGGGGGTGTCGGCGAGGATGAACTTGCGTGCGGCCGTGGCGAAGTAGCGGTGGGCCACGTCGATCGTGATGCCCTGTTCCCGCTCCGCCCGCAGGCCGTCGGTGAGCAGCGCGAGGTCCACGCCCTCCTCGCCGCGGGCCCGCGTCGTCGCCTCGACGGCGCTGAGCTGGTCCTCCAGAACGGATTTCGATTCGTAGAGCAGGCGCCCGATGAGCGTGGACTTGCCGTCGTCCACACTGCCAGCCGTCGCGATGCGCAGGATCTCCATCAGAAGTACCCCTCTCCGGTCTCCGCGACCACGGAGCCAGTCACCAGAATTCGCGCATTCATCAGAAGTAGCCCTCCTTCTTGCGGTCTTCCATCCCGGCCTCGGAGATCCGGTCGTCGGCGCGGGTGGCGCCGCGCTCGGTGATCCGGGTCGCGGCCACCTCGGCGACGACGGCCCCGGGGGTGGCGGCGAGGGATTCGACGGCGCCGGTGCACGTCGCATCGCCGACGGTGCGGAACCGCACGGTCCGGACCTCTGGCGTCTCGCCGGGCAGAACCTCGACGAGCGGCCCCGTCGAGAGCAGCATCCCGTCGCGCTCGAGCACTTCACGCTCGTGCGCGTAGTACAGCGGGGGCAGGTCGATCGACTCGGCGGCGATGTACTGCCAGATGTCGAGCTCGGTCCAGTTCGAGAGCGGGAACACGCGGATGTGCTCCCCCTTGGCGTGCAGGCCGTTGAAGATGTTCCACAGTTCGGGCCGCTGGGCTCGGGGATCCCACTGCCCGAAGCGATCCCGGAAGCTGAAGATCCGTTCCTTCGCCCGCGCCTTGTCCTCGTCGCGGCGCGCGCCGCCGAACGCGGCGTCGAACCCGTGCTCGGCGATGCTGCGCAGCAGGGTCGCGGTCTGCAGCCGGTTGCGGGTGGCCCCGGGCCCCGTCGGCTCCACGACGGCACCGGAGTCGATGTCGTCCTGCACACTGCCGATCACGAGGCGCAGCCCCATCCGCTCGGCCATCACGTCCCGGAAGGCGAGCACCTCGTCGAAGTTGTGACCCGTGTCGATGTGCATGACCGGGAAGGGGATCGCGGCCGGCCAGAAGGCCTTCGCCGCGAGGTGCAGCATGACCACCGAGTCCTTGCCGCCCGAGAAGAGCAACACGGGATGCTCGAAGGTGGCGGCCACCTCGCGGAAGATGTGGACGGCCTCCGCCTCGAGACGTCGCAGGTGATCCACCGCCTCGGGCGGCACGTCGGTGTCTGCCGCGCCGCGGGCGGTCGTGGGCGTCGGTGACGACATCGCTCCTCCGGTTCATATTTGGACCAATTCGGTCCATTTGTGATACTCGGAGAGTAGAACGCGTTCTCGCGCCCTGTCAACGCCCCGGCTTGCGACCCCCGATTCGGATGCGCAGACGCTCCGGTCTTCACACCCGGAACGCCGACCGGCGGCGCTGTTCACACCCGATCTGATGCTCCGCGGGTTCCAACACACCAGTTCTGCGCGGGTACACCCGGCGTGCAGGGTGTACCCGCGCAATCCGGGTGTTGTCGGGCGCTCACACCCGGTTTGCCCGCCGCCAGGGCTGTTCACACCCGGATTGCCTGCGGCAGGGGTTCTTCACACCCGGATTGCCCAGCGCTCCGGTCTTCACACCCGTATCGCCCGGATCATCACCCCGACTCACCGCCCCGGCTTGCGACCCCCGATTCGGACCGTCACCCTGTCGGCGGCGGCGATCAGCGCCGAGGCGCGCTCGTCGATCGCGCGCCCGTCGAGCTCGTCGCTCACGTAGAGGCTCGCGACCATCGCCTGTGCGCCGTCGGCGTCGTAGACGGGCGCGGAGATCACGCTGACGTTCCGGGTCTCCCCCGGCGCATCCGCCTCGCCGCGCAGATGGACGCGGTCGCCGATGCCGGCGACCACCTCGCCGAGCAGGGCCCGCAGCTCCGCAGGGATGTCGCCCGGGACGCCGGCCATAAGGCGGTACAGCTGCTGGCCCGCAGGGGTAAGAAGTTCCACGAGGTAGCCGTCCGCCCGGCACGCCTCGATGACCCGCGCGAGCCGGTCACCGTCGGCCCGGATCCGATCCCGGGCGAGCCAGCGTTCGAGCCGACCCGTCCGGTCCCAGAGCACGTACATCAGCCCGATCGGCGGCGTGAACGGATAGCTGTCGCCGACCTTGACCATCGCCGGGCGCCCCGGGTCGACGGCCACGTCGAGCACCGTCACCCGGTCCCCGACGACGCCGGAGAGCGAGACCGGATGCCCGAACGCCTCCCAGAGGCCGGCCAGGATGTCGCCGCCCGCGGGGTCAGCGCGCAGCGAGGTGCGGGCCGCCCGGCCCAGCGGGATCAGCGCGGGCCCGAGCCGGTAGGTCTTGTCCCGCTCGTCGCGCAGCAGATAACCGGCCTCGACCAGGGTCGTCGCGATCCCGAGGCAGGTCGGCTTGCTCAGACCAACCCGCCGGGCCAGCTCGGAGAGACCGAAGCGCTCCTTCTCGTGCCGGGCCAGGAACTCCAGGACCGCGACCACGCGGCCCGCGGGCGGCGACGTGCGCCCGGCCGCGGGCGCGGCATCCTCCGGCGCCTGCTCCACATCCGTCATCCGCACTCCTTGACACTCGACGATCGGTCCGCCTACGGTCTGAAACAGGTTCTACCGCATTGGTCCATATTTGTACCACTATCGGAGGTGGGATGTACAGCGAACCGCTCACGGCGGCGATCACGGAGGCCGAGTCTCTCGTGGCCGCGGCCCCGCACATCGAGACGGAGGCGGACCTGCTCGAGGGGCTGCAGTACCTGGCGCAGGGCGTGGCCGCCTGCGTGCACGGGGCCATCCACTTCGACAAGGATCACCCGTTCCTGCTCAGCGGCACGGGGCCGTTCACCAAGATGGGCCTCGACAACCCGGACACGATGTACTTCGGCGCGCGCGTCGACGGTGCCCACGAGTACATGATCACGGGGCGCCGCGGCACCACCGCCGACATCAGCTTCCAGGTACTCGGCGGCGGCGAGTACACCGACGACAACGTGCCCGCGAGCACCGTCGCCTTCGACGACCGCGAGCTGACCGTCGACGCCGACGGGCGGTTCGAGGTCCGGTTCGGCCCGGGCGAACCGGGCCCCGACTACTACCGACTCCCTCCGGGAAAGGCGCAGTTGGTGATCCGCGAGGTGTTCGACGACTGGTCGGCGCAGCGCAGCACCTTCGCGATCGCCCGGACCGATACCGCGGGCACCGCCCCGGATCCGGTCACCGCCGAGCTCATGGCCAAGCGCTACGCCGCCGCCGGCAAGCAGCTGGTGAACCGCGTGAAGACGTGGCTGCAGTTCCCCAAGTGGTTCTACGACCCGCTGCCGGTGAACACGCTGACGGCCCCGCGGCTCACGCCCGGCGGCCTGGCCACCCAGTTCTCCTCGGTGGGCCACTACGACCTCGCCGACGACCAGGCGCTCGTCATCACCGTTCCGCGGGGCGACGCGCCGTACCTGGGCTTCCAGCTCGGCAGCCTCTGGTACATCTCGCTCGACTACATCCATCACCAGACCTCGCTCAACGGCAGCCAGGCGCAGGTCGATCCGGACGGCATGATCCGGATCGTGGTGTCCGAGAACGATCCCGGCGTCACCAACTGGATCGAGACGCTCGGGCACCGTCGGGGATACCTGCAGTTCCGGTGGCAGCGCACCGACGCACCGCTCGCGGCCACCGATGGTCCGACGGCGCAGGTGGTGTCCCTCGCCGAGGTCGCGCAGCACCTGCCCTTCCACGCCGACAACACGATCTCGCCGGACGCCTGGCGGGCCCGGATCGCCGACCGAGCGCGGCTCGTCGGAGAGAGGATGGTCGGCTGATGCCCGGGTTCGGATTGCAGGAGCGGGTCGTCGTCATCGCCGGCGCGGGACCGGCGCTGGGCGCCACCCTGGCCCGACGGTTCGCCGCCGAGGGATCGCGGGTCGTCGTGGTGGCCCGGAACGTCGAACGCCTCGAGGCCCTCGCCGCACAGGTCGACGGTGCCGTCCCCCTCGCCGCCGACATCACCGACGAGGCGTCCCTCGCCGCCCTGGCCGCGCAGGTCCGCGACCGCTTCGGGCGGGTCGACGCCGTGGTCAACAACGCCTTCACCTACCCCTCGATGCAGCGGCTCGCGAAGACCGATCCCGCGCACATCCTCGAGAGCGTGAACCTCATGGCGCTCGGCGCGCTGCGCACCACCCTCGCCTTCCGCGAGGACCTCGCCGCGGCCTCCGCGGACGGCGGCGGCGCCGTGGTCAACGTCAACTCCATGGTGATCCGCCACTCGGACCTGCGGTACGGCGGCTACAAGGCGGGCAAGACGGCGCAGCTCGCGCTCGCGCAGTCACTCGCCACGGAACTCGGCCCCGAGGGCGTTCGCATCAATTCCGTGGTGCCGGGCTGGATCTGGGGCGACACGCTCAAGGCCTACTTCGAGTACCGCGCGAGCACCAAGGGCGTCACCGTCGAGGAGGACTACGCCGACGCGGCGAAGAACTCCGACCTGCGACGCCTGCCCACCGAGGACGAGGTGGCCTCGGCCGTGCTGTTCCTCGCCTCCCCCACCGCGTCCGGCATCACCGGCCAGACGCTCGACGTCAACTGCGGAGAGTTCCATGTCTAGCGCCACCCGAAACCCCGGCGTCGGCACGGTCGACGACCTGCACGAGTCGGCGATGCGCCGCACCGGCCTCAGCGACTTCGGCGACCCGTCGGATGGGTACCGCGAGGCCCTGCAGGTCCTGCTCGACGCCTACCGCGACGAGGCCTCTCTCACCGAGTTCGGGTCGAAGATCTCGCGGGTGTTCCTGCGCGGTGCGCTCTCGGCGCGGCTGATCAGCGAGGCAGCGTTCGCCGCGAACCCGGAATCCGCCGAGACCCCGGTCGAGCGGCCGATCTTCGTCACCGGCCTGCCGCGGTCCGGCACCACGGCGCTGCACCGCCTGCTCGACGCCGACCCCGGCAACCAGGGGCTGCAGATGTGGCTGGCCGAGGTGCCGCAGCCGCGGCCGCCGCGGGAGACCTGGGCGGAGAACCCGATCTTTTCCATGCTCGACGAGCAGTACGCACAGCACCACGAGGAGCACCCCGAATTCATGGGGCTGCACTACATGTCGGCCGCCGAGGTCGAGGAGTGCTGGCAGCTGCTGCGCCAGTCGGTGCAGTCGGTGTCGTACGAGTGTCTCGCCCACGTGCCGTCCTACGCGGCCTGGCTGGCCGGGCACGACTGGACCGCCGCGTACCGTCGGCACCGCCGGAACCTGCAGCTGATCGGCATGAACGACCCCGAGAAGCGGTGGGTGCTCAAGAATCCCAGCCACCTGTTCGCGCTCGACGCCGTGCTCGAGGCGTATCCCGACGCGCTCATCGTGCAGTGCCACCGGCCCGCGGAGACGATCATCGCGTCGGTCTGCTCGCTCGCCGAGCACGCCACCGAGGGCTGGTCGACGGCCTTCACCGGTGCCACGATCGGCGCCGACCAGCTCGACACCTGGTCCCGTGGCCTCGCGGCCTTCGACGAGTCCCGCTCCCGGCACACCGCCGCCGGCCGCGGCGCCCAGTTCGTGGACGTGGACTACCGCGACCTCGTGGCCGATCCCCTCGGCACCGTCGGGACCATCTACGGGAGTTTCGGCCTGGAACTGACCGACGATGCGCGACAGGCGATGTCGGCGATGCACGATGCCAGCCGATCCGGTGCGCGCCGCCCGAACCACACGTATTCGTTGGCGGACTACGGCCTCACCGAGGACTCGGTCCGCGCCGCCTTCGGGTCTTGACGGGCGACGTACGCTCGGACCCATGGGAACAGGACGTGCTGGACTCGGGACCATCGCAATAGTCACCACGGCGATGGCGCTCTCGGCATGCCAGGGGACCGCGGCCGGCGATCCGGCGCCCGCGCCGCAGGTGCCGCAGATCCGGCTCGTCACGAACGCGACCCCGACCACTCCGAACCAGTGCCCCAGTGGCGTTCCCGACGGCGCGGTCGCGGCCCGGATGTGCAACAGCGCCGGCGACACCCTCTACGAGCTGCAGCCCTCCGTCACGCACTCGCCGGTCAAGCGCGCAAGTGCCGGCGTGCCACAGAATCAAGGACAGTGGGTAGTCAACGTCGAGCTCTCCGATGCCGACGCCAAGGCCTTCACCGAGCTCACCGCGCGCAATGTGGGCAAGCAGGTGGCGATCGCGCTCGGCGGCCGCGTCCTCTCCGCCCCTGCGATCAACAGTCCGATCACCGGCGGCCAGGTCCAGCTCAGCGGCGGCTTCGATGAGAACTCCGCGAAGGATCTGGCGCACCGGCTGCAGCCGTCCTAGCTCCCGCACCCGATTGAACACCGTTACTACCCGGCGAATCCGCAGGTGGCGGCGGGTAGCAACGGTGTTCGATCGGGGCAGGGTCAGTGGGCGGCCGCCGCCGGGGCGGGGTCCGACGGTGCGCCGTGGTCGTCGACCATCGTCGCCTCGTCGAAGGGGGCCTGCCGATCGAGCACACGGTGGGTCTGCGCGAGATCGACGGTGTGCGTCCACTTCCCGACGAGCAGGGTCGCGATCGCGTTGCCGGAGAAGTTGGTGAGCGCTCGGGCCTCGGACATGAACCGGTCGATGCCGACGATGACGCCGACGCCGCCGAGGAGGTCCGGGCGGTGGCTCTGCAGGCCGCCGGCGAGCGTCGCCAGCCCGGCGCCGGTGACGCCGGCCGCACCCTTGGACGCGATCATCATGAACAGCAGCAGCGAGAACTGCTCGGCGTAGTTCAACGGCGAGCCCATCGCGTCGGCGATGAACAGCGAGGCCATCGTGAGGTAGATGGCGGTGCCGTCGAGATTGAACGAGTAGCCGGTGGGCACGACGATGCCGACCGTGGTCTTCTCGACTCCGGCGTGCTCCATCTTCGCGATCAACCGGGGCAGCGCCGACTCGCTGGAGCTGGTCGCCACGATGAGCAGGTACTCGCGGCCGAGGTAGCGGGCGAGCTTGAACACCGACAGCCCGGTGACGAGGCGCAGCAGTGACCCCAGGATCACGAAAACGAAGAGCGCGCAGGTGATGTAGAAGGCCAGCATCAGCCAGCCGAGCTGGATCACCGCGTCGAAGCCCGTCGCGCCGACCACGGCCGCCATGGCGCCGAAGGCGCCCACGGGTGCCAGCCACAGCACCATCACGAGTACGCGGAAGACCAACTTCTGCAGCACGGCGATCGCACGCACCGCGGGCTCGCCCGCCGGCCCCATCGCCTGGAGCGCGAAACCCACGAGCAGCGCGACGAACAGGGCCTGCAGCACGCTGCCCGCGGTCAGGGCCGAGAACAGCGTCTCGGGGACGATCCCCTGGACGAAGCCCCAGGTGCCACCGGCCGCGTGCGCCTGATCGGCGTACTTGGCGCCGACCGCAGGATCGGGATGGATCCCGAGGCCCGTGCCGGGCTTGAGCAGGTTGCCCACCACAATGCCCACGCCGAGGGCCAGGGTCGACATCGCGATGAAGTAGCCGAGCGCGAGCCCGCCGATCTTCCCCACGCTCGCCGCCGCGCGCACCGAGCCGATGCCGAGCACGATGGTGCAGAAGATGACCGGGCTGATCATCATCTTGATCAGGCTGACGAAGATGTCGCCGAGCGGCTTGAGGTCCTTGCCGAGGCCGGGCGCCACCAGGCCCACGATCACGCCCGCGACCACCGCGACGATCACGGCGATGTAGAGCCAGTGGGTGCGGTCGCGTTTCGTCCGGGCGGCCGGCGCCGCCCCGTCGATTGCCGTCACGGTGGTCCTCCTGTTTGTCGTAGACCGAACGAGAGAAATCCTGCGAGAATTGTGACCTGCGGCACAGCTTGTGTTCATTGTGTAAACGTTCTGGTGTGAGGAACAGAGCCCGCAGCGTCGCCGCCCAGTCCTTCCTGGCCCAGGTGGCGATCCTGCTGACGATCGCCGCCGGGGCGTCCTGGCTGGTCATCGCCCAGGCGCGGGACGACGGTGACCGCACCGCGCGCGAGCAGACCCGTGCGGCCGCCGTTGCCCTCGCCGCGTCGCCGTCGACGGTGGCGGCCCTCGCCGCGCCCGACGGCCCGGCGACGATGCAGCCCGTCGCCCAGCAGATCGGTCGGCTCGGCAAGCTCGACTTCGTCGTCGTGATGCGCCCCGACCGCACGCGCCTGAGCCACGCCGACCCGGCGCAGATCGGCGGCGAGTACACGGGGACCATCGCCCCTGCGCTCGCCGGGGAGACCTTCACGGAGACCTACGCCGGCAGCCTCGGCCCGTCGATCCGCACGATCACGCCCGTGCACGATGCGTCCGGCACCGTCGTCGGGCTGGTCTCCGCCGGAGTGACCCGGGCGCGTCTCGGGGACCAGGTCCGCGCGGCGCTGCCCCGCATCCTCGCGGTGGTCGCCGCCGCACTGCTCCTGCTCGTGGCGCTGTCCGCCCTGGCCGAGCGACGACTGCGGCGGCAGACCCTGGGCCTGTCCGCCCACGACCTGCGCGGTCTGTACGAGCACCACGACGCCGTGCTGCACACCCTCTCGGAGGGGCTGATCGTCTTCGACGCGGACTCCCCCGGCGGTCCCGCGCAGGTGGTCAACGACGAGGCCCGGCGACTCCTGGCGCTCCCCGACGGCGACGTGCATCAGCGGGACCTGCCGCCCTCGCTACGCGGCGCCGACGACCTCACCGACGAGCTGCACGTGACCGGCAGCCGCGTCCTTCTGGTGAACCGCCGCCCCGTCACCGGGCCGACCGGTCCGCTGGGCACCGTCCTCACCGTGCGCGACCGCACCGAGCTGCAGACCGTGCTGGGCGAGCTCGACACCGCCCGCTCGCTGGCCGACGCACTCAGCGCGCAGGCGCACGAGCACGCCAACCGCCTGCACTCGGTGGTCACCATGATCGAATTGGGAGAGCAGGATTCGGCGGCGCAGCTCGCCATCGCCGACCGCAGTGCGTCCCAGGGCCTCGTCGATCGACTCGCGGGCGAGGCGGCCCCGTCCGCCGTCGCACTCCTCGTCGCGAAGACCGCCGCTGCCGGTGCCCTCGACGTCGAGCTCACCGTCGCCGAGGGAACGGACCTCTCCGCCGCGCCCCTGCCCGACGTCCAACTCCTCACGCTCCTGGGGAACCTCGTGGACAACGCCATCGACGCCGCGGGCCCGGGTGGCTGGGTGGAGCTGTCCGCGGCCACCGGCCGCGACGGATCGTGGGACCTGACCGTCGCCGACAGCGGCCCGGGCATGTCCGCCGATGAGTTCGGCCGTGCGCGGACGCGCGGGTACTCCACGAAGGACCGCGGCGAGCGCCTGCACGGCGGCGGACTCGGACTCGCACTGGTCGACCAGGTGGTGCGCCAGGCGGGTGGCAGGATCGAGTCGGGCCGGACACCGTCGACGGTGACGGTGCGGCTACCGGGAGGTGAGCGATGACGGTGCGCGTCCTCGTCGTGGACGACGAGCCGCAGATCGCCCGCGCGCACGCCGAATACGTACGGCGCGTCGCGGGATTCGAGGTCGTCGGGGTGGTCGGCACGGCCGTCGCCGCGCTGAGCGAGGTCCGACGGTCCGCCGTCGCCAGCCCGCCCGTCGACCTGGTGCTCGCCGACGTCGGTCTCCCCGATCGCAGCGGCCTCGAGCTGGCCGCCGACCTCGCGGGCCTCCGCCCGCGGCCGGACGTCATCGTGATCACCTCGGCGCGCGATATCGCGACGGTCCGCGGGGCCATGGCCAGCGGTGCGATCCTCTATCTGATCAAGCCCTTCACCTTCGCCGCGTTCGCGGACCGGCTGAACCGCTATCTGTCCTTCCGCGACGCCCTCAGCGGCGAGGACGTCGGGCAGCGCGAGGTCGACGCGGCCTTCGCGGCCCTGCGCGAGGCCCCCTCGGAGACGACGGCACCGAAGGGGCTGGCACCGTCGACCCTGGAGGCCGTGACCTCCGCCCTGCGACACGCCGATTCGCCGCTCGGCGCAGCCGACGTGGCGGCTCGCACCGGGATGTCGCGCGTGACCGCGTGGCGCTACCTGGAGCGTCTCGCCGACGACAGACTGTGCGAGCGGATCACCGAGTACGGCGGCCGCGGCCGGCCCGAGGTCCGCTACCGCTGGCTGTGACGGACGAAAACCACTGTCACCGGGTCCCGCACCATTGCTACCGTGCCGCCATGGATCTCGCCGATGTCTGGCCACCGTTCGGGCTGCGCCTTCGCACCCCGCGGCTGACGCTGCGCGTGGTCCGTGACGAGGACCTCCCGCACCTCGCTGCGGCGGTCGCCGACGGCATCCACGATCCGACGGTGATGCCCTTCCGGACCCCGTGGACCGATCGCGCTCCTGACGTGGCGCCGACGCTGCTCGCCCAGTACCACTGGTCGCTGCGCGCCCGGTTCGCGCCCGAGGACTGGGAGTTCGCCTTCGCCGTGCTGCACGACGGCGTCCCGATCGGCACCCAGCACGTCGCCGCCCAGCGGTTCGCGGAGCTGCGCTCCGTCGAGACCGGATCGTGGCTGAGCCGGCGGTTCCACGGACGCGGTATCGGCACCGAGATGCGGTCCGCCGTCCTGACTTTCGCGTTCGATCAGCTCGGAGCCGAGTGGGCCACCTCGGCGGCCGCGGAGTGGAACGCATCGTCGAACGGGGTGTCCCGCGCTCTCGGCTACCGCGAGAACGGCGTCGAACGCATCGTCACGCGGCCCGGCGTGGTCGAGAACATGGTCCGACTACGTATGCCGGCCCAGGATTTCGTGCGTTCGCCGTGGCGCCTGGAGACATCCGGTGTCGAGGCGGTGCGCGACTACCTCGGGCTGTCGGAGTCGCCGACGGCGCCCCGTTCGTAGTCCGCGCGCACGGCGCGGTCGGCGGAGCGCACCTGGTCCGGAACGAGGAAGCGGTCGAGCAGGTCCCGCACGGGTTGCGGCGAGAGGGTCTGCAGGCGGTGCAGTAGCCCGACCGTGCGCGGCACGTGCACCTCGAACCGCGGACTGGCGAGAGTGTCGGCGATGGCCGCGGCGATCCGCTCCGGAGTGAGCATCGCCGCGGCCCCTGTCGTGGTCCCGGCGGCGAGCGCAGTATCGACGACCGCGGGCATGACGACGCTCAGTTCCACACCGCTGCCCCGCAACTCGCGGCGCACGGCGCGGAGGTAGCCGTAGATCCCGTACTTGGTGGCGCTGTAGGTGGCCTCGCCGGCGGGGCTGAGCTTCGACGCCGCCGACGCCACGGTCACGATGTGCCCGCTGCGCCGCGGGAGCATCCGGCGTGCCGCCAACCGCGTACCGAGGATCGGACCGACCAGGTTCACCGCGACCTGCCGCTGGATCGACGCCGCGCCCTCGTCGACGAACGACCCCACCCACATCACGCCCGCGTTGTTCACGAGGGCGTCGAGCGGACCGTCGGCCTCAGCGGCGGCGAGGAACTCCTCGAACGACCCCTCGTCGGTCACATCGAGCCGCAGGGACTCGGCCCGCCCGCCGGCGGAGCGGATCGACTCGGCGACGGCCTGAGCGGCGGCCTCGTCGCGGTCGCCGATCCAGACCCGCGCCCCGCGCGCGGCGAGCAACCGGCACGTCGCCGCACCGATCCCCGAGCCGCCGCCCGTCACCGCGACCCTCCGCCCGTTCAGCTCCGCCATCGCCGCGCCCCTCTCGATTGAACACCGTTATGGAGAGAATAATCGCAGGTGGGAATCTCCATAACGGTGTTCAATTCGCGGTGGCGCCCTTCGCCGCCGCGGAGTCCGCGGAGGCCAGGTACTCCTGGTGCAACAGGCGACGGGTGGTCCGGGGCGTGAACGTCCGCCCCAGCGCCCCGAGCGCCCCGAGCGGGGTGTCGATCCGCGTGGGTCGGCGCACGATGGCGCGCACGATGATCCGGGCGGCGTGCTCCGGGCTGATGGCGCGCGCACCGTCGTAGGCCTCGGTCGGGGCGATCATGGCCGTCCGGACCAGCGGCATGTGGACGTTGGTGAACGTGACGTGGTCGGTGAGGGTTTCGGTCGCGGCGACGTCGGTGAAGGCGTCGAGCGCCGCCTTGCTCGCGACGTACGCCGAGAACCGCGGGCCGCGCGCGGAGACACCGATGCTCGAGACGTTGACCACGTGCCCGAACCCGCGCTCCCGCATGTGCGGGAGCAGCGCCAGCGTCATCCGAACGGCGCCGAAGTAGTTGACGTCCATTGTTCGCTCGTAGTCGTGGAACCGGTCGACAGAGGCCCGCACGGACCGCCGTATAGATCGTCCCGCGTTGTTGACGAGGTAGTCGACGTGGCCGTGCTCGTCGAGGATCCGCGCGACAGTGCGATCCACCGCGTCGCCGTCGGTCACGTCGCACACGTACGCGGCGGCTTCGCCGCCGGCGGCGACGATCTCATCGACCGCGGCCGTGAGCTCGACCTCGTTGCGGGCCAGCAGGATCACCCGCGCCCCGCGATCGGCCAGCGTGCGCGCCGCCTCGCGGCCGATGCCCGCCGAGGCGCCGGTGATCACCACGTGCCGCCCGGCGATCGGGTCGCGCCGCCGCAGGCGGGCGGGGTCGAGCTGCTCGCGCCAGTACGCGAACAGCCGGGGCCCGTAGTCCCGCAGCTCGGGCACGTCGATCCCGGTGCCCGCCAGTGCGTCCCGGGTAGCCTCGGAGGTGTAGCGGGCGGTGAAGCCGAGGTTCTCGAACGCGCGGGGCGGGATACCGCGCTGCTTGAGCACGGTGTCGCGCAGGACCCCGGTGCGCCCCGAGCCACTCAGCCTGATCGCCGAATCCACGGCGCGGCGCGGGATCCGGCCGACGGCGGGCGGTGCTCCCGCGGGCCGGGCGATCGCGCGGTACAGCTCCAGCACGCTCTGCGGCTCCGGGTTCACCAGGTGATAGACCCGGCCGGTCCCGTCGGCCCGGAGCATGAGCTCGACGAGCGCCTCCGCCACGTAGTCGACGGGCACCACGTTGGTGTCGCCGGTGTCGGGCAATACCATCGGGAACACCGACGGCACGTGCCGCAGCGTGTCGAAGATCGGGAAGAAGTAGTACGGACCGTCGATCTTGTCCATCTCGCCGGTCTGCGAGTCGCCCACCACGATCGCCGGCCGGTAGATGCGCCACCGCACGTCGTCCGCCTCGCGGACCAGCTTCTCGGACTCGAACTTGGTGCGGTGGTACGGCGACGGGAAGCCCTGTCCCAGATCGAAATCGTCCTCCCCGAAGGCGCCCCTGTGATCGCCGGCCACCGCGACGGACGAGACGTGATGCAGCTCCGCGCCGATGCTCCGCGCCAGCTCGATCACCGCGCGGGTCCCCTCGACGTTGACCCGCTCGTTGGCCTGCACGCTCGCGGACATGTCGTACACCGCACCGAGATGGAGCACGGCGTCGGCCGCAGGAGGCGCACCGTCGAGCCCGAGGCCCGGGGCGGCGAGGTCACCCAGCAGCGGCACGACGCGCTCGCCCCAGCGGGCCCTCCAGTCGTCGAGCTTCGACGCCGACGACGGCCGCACCAACAGGTGCACCACTGCATCGGGGTCGCGCTCCAGCAGCAGGGGAACGATGCGCCGGCCCAGGAAACCTGTGGCGCCGGTGATCAGGTAGGTATTCACAGCTGACTCCTTCACGAGTCGCTCGGCAACTGACTTGTCGGTAAGATTACTCCAGAGTCAGTTCGTCCACCAGAACCTGTCAGTGACATCACGGATACTCGTCCACATGTCCATCGACCAGGCACGACGCGCGGAGGCCACGATCCTCCACGCCGACCTGGACTCGTTCTACGCCTCTGTCGAGCAACGCGACCATCCGTGGCTCCGCGGCCGCCCCGTGCTGGTCGGGTCGGACGTCGTGCTGGCGGCCAGCTACGAGGCGAAGGCCAAGGGCGTGCGCTCGCCCATGCCGCACCGCGAGGCGCTGGCGCTCGCCCCGTTCGCCATCACCATGCCGCCGCGGTTCGACGCGTACATGGAGGCCAGCAAGCGGGTCTTCGAGGTGTTCCGGGACATCACGCCGCTGGTCGAGGGTCTCTCCGTGGACGAGGCCTTCCTCGACGTGGCCGGCCTCCACCGCATCGACGGCACGCCGGTCCAGATCGCCCAGCGCCTCCGCGAGCGGGTCAAGGCCGAGGTCGGCCTCCCCATCACCGTCGGGGTGGCGCGCAGCAAGTTCCTCGCCAAAGTGGCCAGCGCTGTCGGCAAGCCCGACGGTCTGCTCCACGTTCCGCCCGGCACGGAGCTGCAGTTCCTGCACCCGCTGCCGGTTCGGCGGCTGTGGGGCGTCGGCCCGAAGACCGAGGCGCGCCTGCTCGAGATGGGCATCGGCACCGTCGGGCAGATCGCGGAGCTGGGCGAGCCCCGCCTGGCCACGCTCCTCGGCCGGGGCACGGCGCGGCACCTCTACGCGCTGTCGATGGCGCACGATCCGCGCCGGATCGACACCGGTCGGCGCCGCAAGTCGATCGGCGCGCAACGCGCGCTCGGTCGCCGAATGAAGTCGGAGTCCGAGATCGAGGCCACCGCGCTCGCGATCGTCGACCGGCTCGGCGAGCGCCTGCGCGCCGCGGGGCGGGTCACGCGCACCGTCGAACTACGGCTCCGGTTCGACGATTTCGCGTCCGTCACCCGGTCCCGCTCGCTGCGCGAGCCCACCGATCAGACGGCCGTCGTGCTCGCCACCGCGCGCGGGCTGCTCGACGAGGCGATGCCGCTCGTCCGGGAGCGCGGCTGCACGCTCATCGGGCTCTCGCTGGCGAACCTGGAGAACCACGGCGCGGTGCAACTCGCGCTGCCCTTCGACGGTGGCGAGCACGACACCGACCTCGACCTCGCGCTCGACTCCCTGCGCACCCGTTACGGGCGCGACGCCGTCACACGGGGCAAACTCCTGCACCGGCCGCTGGGGCCCGATGCACCGATGCTCACCGAGCAGGACTGATCAGTGCTGCTCGGCCCGCCACTGCGCGGCCCGCACCTTCTCGTCCGCTCGGCGCTCTGCGAACGCCTCCCGTGCCCGACGGTGCTCCGGCGTCCGCCGGATCGCCAGGTACGCGACGCCGACGATGACGAACCAGATCGGCGTGACGAGCATCGCCTGCAGGGTGTCGGTCTCGCGGGTGAAGGCCCAGAGCAGGAACACGAAGAACGCGAACACGATCCACGGCATCACCGTGCCGAGCGGCATCGTGAAGGCGCTCTCGGCGTGCAACTGCGGGCGGCGCGCGCGATACACCAGATAACTGACGAGGATGATCGTCCAGACGAACATGAAGCACAGCGACGAGACCGTGGTGACCACGGTGAAGCCCGCGGACTTGTCGAGGCCGAAGGCCAGCAGCACCACCGAGGACAACAGCATCACCGCGGTGAGGAAGAGCGCGTTCGCGGGCACCTTGCGGCTGGACAGCTTCGCGAACATCTTCGGCGCGTCACCCTCGGTCGCGAGGCCGTAGACCATGCGCGAGGTGGAGTAGATGCCCGAGTTCGCCGACGACATCGCGGAGGTCAGCACGACCGCGTTCACGAGATGCGCGGCGGCGCCGAGTCCCGCGAGCGAGAAGAGCATGACGAACGGCGACTCGTCCTTGCTGAACCGGTCCCACGGCACCACGGACATGAGCACGATCAGCGAGCCCACGTAGAACAGCAGGATGCGGATGGGGATCGCGTTGATCGCACGCGGCAGGTTCTTCTCGGGGTTCTTGGTCTCGGCCGCGGCGGTGCCGACGAGTTCGATGCCCACGAAGGCGAAGACGGCGATCTGGAAGCCGGCGACGAAGCCCATGAAGCCCTGCGGGAACATCCCGCCGTGCTCCCACAGGTTGGTCAGCGAGGCGCGCGCGCCGTCGTGCTCGAACCCGGTGATGATGAGCACCGCGCCCGCGATGATCAGCGCGACGATCGCGACGATCTTGATCATGGCGAACCAGAACTCGGTCTCGCCGAAGGCGCGCACCGTCGGCAGGTTGAGGCCGATGAGCAGCACGATCACGACCACCGCGGGGATCCAGGGCGGAATGTCCTTGGCCCAGAAGGTGATGTACACCGAGGCGATCACCACCACGTCGGCGACCGCGGTCACCACCCAGCAGAACCAATAGGTCCACCCGGTGAAGTGCGCGGCCCACGGTCCGAGCAGGTCGCCCGCGAAATCGGAGAAGTTGCGGTAGCCGGTGCGGCTGAGCAGCAGCTCGCCCATCGCGCGCATGACGAAGTACAGCATGAAGCCGATCACCATGTACACGACGATCACCGACGGTCCGGCGACGGAGATCGTCTTGCCGGAGCCCATGAACAGGCCGGTGCCGATCGCACCGCCGATCGCGATGAGTTGGATGTGGCGGTTGCTCAGCGCGCGGGTGAGCTCCTCACCCTCTTCCGAGGTCGACGATGATTCGGGCGAAGTGGTCATGCTCTGGGACACTAACGGACCCGAGTGAGTCGCGGTTCACTCGGGAGTGATCGGTGCGCGCCCCCGCTCGGCGATGAATCTGCGGGTGACCGCCATGTCCCGCTCTCCCAGGCCCGTTTCGACGATCTCCTCGAACTCGGCGAGCAGCGCGGGCAGCAACATCGCCTCGGTGCCGGTGGCGCGCGCGACCTCGGTGGCGGAGCGGAGGTCCTTCGCGAGGTATTTCGCCATGCCCGACGGTGCGTCATCCCCCGTGACGAGCTTGTCCTTGCGGGTCGCCAGGAGGCGGGACGAGGCGTAGCCACCGCCCAGCAGATCCCACATCGCGGCGAGGTCGATGCCGGAGCGTTCCGCGAGCACCGTCGCCTCCCCCAGCGCGGCGATGGTCGCCGCGACGACCAGCTGGTTGCACGCCTTGGCGACCTCTCCGGCGCCCAAGGGACCCAACCGGACCGGAGTGCCGCAGGGCGCGAGGACTTCCGCGGCGCGGGCGCAGTCCTGTTCGGTGCCGCCCATCATGATCGACAGGGTCCCGGCGATCGCGCCGTCGTCGCCACCGGAGACCGGCGCGTCCACGACCCGGACCCGGCCGGCGGTCTCCCGGTCCAGACGGTCCGCGAGCGCTCGCACTCCCGGTGCCGAGGACGTGGAGCCGATCAGGAGGAGGAGTGGACGATCACCCACGAGGAGTCCGCGCTCGCCCGCAAGCACCTCCTCGATCTCCGGGAGATCGGGCAGCATCAACAGCACGACATCGGCCGCCGCGGCCACTCCCGCCGGGTCGTCGTGCTGGACGGCGCCGTCGGCCACCAGGTCCGGGCGGGGCCGCCGCGCGGCGATGTGGACGGCGCCGTGTGCACGGGCGAGGTGCCGAGCCATGGGCGCGCCCATGGCTCCGAGTCCGATGACGCCGACGGCGATGTGCGCAGCCTGTTCCATTCGTCCAGCCTAACGAATGCCGTTCGATATATTGGCCGATCTTCTACACTCGGCCCATGACCACCACATCGAAGCTCTTGCGCGTCGCCCTGGCCGTCGACCTGCCCGAATCCGACTGCCGGCTGATCGAGCGCCTCGAGCCCCGCGTCGAATTGCTCCGTGATCACACGCTGTACCGCCCGGCCCGGTGGGACGCGGATTGGGAGGGTGACCCGGCCTTCACCCGCACGCCCGCTCAGCAGGCCGCGTACGACTCGCTGCTCGCCGGCGCCGACGCGCTCTTCGGCATCCCCGACGTGCAGCCCGCACGGCTCGCCGCGACCGTCCGCGCCAACCCCGCGCTGCGCTGGGTGCACACTACCGCTGCGGGCGGCGGCGGGCAGGTCCGCGCCGCCGGGCTCGACGAAGCGGAGCTCACGCGGGTCGCGTTCACCACCAGCGCCGGGGTGCACGGCTCGACGCTGGCCGAGTTCGCGCTGTTCGGAATCCTCGCGGGAGCGAAGAACCTGCGCCGACTGGAGTCCGATCAGGCCGCCAAGCAGTGGCCCGCCCGGTGGGAGATGCGCCACCTCGACGAGATGACCGTCCTCATCGTGGGACTCGGCGGGATCGGCGCGGCGACCGCGGCCCGGTTCAAGGCCTGCGGGTCGACGGTGTGGGGCACCTCCCGCAGCGGCCGCCCCGTGGACAACGTCGACCGGATCGTCCCCCTCGACGACATCGTCGCGGCCGCGGGCGAGGTGGACGCGATCGTCGTGACCCTGCCGGGCACCGCGGCCACCGAGAAGCTGATCGGCGCGGACCTGTTCGCCGCCGTGCGGCCCGGCACTCTGCTCACCAACGTCGGCCGCGGCACCGTCATCGACGAGGACGCGCTGCTCACGGCCCTGAACGAGGGGCGGATCGGCTTCGCCGCGCTGGACGTCTTCGCCACCGAGCCGCTGCCGTCCGACAGTGCGCTGTGGCACCACCCGAACGTCCTGGCGAGCCCGCACACGGCCGCGCTGAGCCGTCAGGAATCGACGCGGATCGCCCGGCTGTTCGCGCGCAACGCCACGGCGCTGCTCGACGGGGCGCCGATGGCCAACACCGTCGACACCGTGGAGTTCTACTGATGACCGATCCCGAGGGCACGCGCGCACCGGCGCCCGCCGTCACCCGCGCACTGGGCATTCTCACGCTGCTCGCGGAATCCGACGCGCCGGCCATGAGCCTCAGCGAGCTCGCGCGCGGGCTGGGCATCGCGAAGTCCTCGTGCACCAACCTCTGCCAGGCTCTGGAGGACGGAGACATGATCCGGCGCGTGCCCGGCGGCTTCGCCCTGGGCCGGCGGACGGCGGAGATCGGCGGCGCCTACGCGCTGCAGTTCAACCAGGTCCGCGAGTTCTTCCCGGTGATCGCGGCGTCCCCCACGCTGCACCGCGAGCTGGTCCAGATCGCCATGCTCGACGGTGCCCATACCCTCTACCTCGCGCGTCACGAGGGCCGGGCGCCGTACCGGTTCGGCACGCCGCTGGGCTCGCGCCTGCCCGCCGTCTTCACGGCCACGGGACACGCCCTCCTGGCCGCGCTCCCCGACGAGGAGCTGGACGCGATCCTCGGCTCCGCCGTCCCCGCCCGGAGTGCCGCCGACGGCAGCGAGGTCACCGAGGCCGATGTCCGGGCCGAGCTGGAACAGGTGCGGACACGCGGATTCGCGGTCGACCGGGGGCACGGCACTCTCGGCGTCACCGGCATCGCGGTGGCGCTCCCCGCCTGGACGCCGGGCGATCCGCCGCTCGGGCTCGGAGCGGCCATGCCCGCCGATCAGGCCGAGGACCTGCGCATAGCCACCGTCGGGACCGCCCTGGTGGAGGCTGCGGCGCGGCTGAGCAACCCGTGGAGACAGCAGGGCTCGACGAACTGATCCTCACGAATATCGTTCAACCTGTTGTACGCCGTTCGACCAAGTGTTAGCTTTCAGTATCGGATGTGACGCCGGTCACGACCCGATGGTCCGAAGGAGAACCCCCGTGTCGACCACCACCACCTCACCGGAGCAGGATCCCGAGTACGCCGCGAACCTCAAGCGTGCGACCCTCGCCTCCAGCATCGGCAGCGCCCTCGAGTACTTCGATTTCGCGCTGTACGGCCTGTCCACGGCGTTGATCTTCAACGTCCTGTTCTTCCCCCAGGGCGACCCGGCGATGGCGACCGTGGCCGCGTTCGCCACCTTCGGCGTGGGCTTCGCGGCCCGCCCCTTCGGCGGCCTGTTCTTCGGCCGGCTCGGCGACAAGGTGGGCCGCAAGACGGTCCTCGTCATCACGATCATGCTGATGGGCGGCGCGTCCACCCTGATCGGCGTCCTGCCCACCTACGACTCGATCGGCATGTGGGCGCCGGTGCTGCTCGTGGCGCTGCGCCTGCTCCAGGGCTTCGGCGCGGGCGCGGAACAGGCCGGCTCGACGGTGCTCATGGCCGAGTACGCGCCCGTCGAGCGGCGCGGCTTCTTCTCCGCACTGCCCTTCATCGGCATCCAGGCGGGCACGCTCCTCGCCGCGCTGGTGTTCACGCTGATCAGCACACTGCCGGAGCAGGCGATGCTCAGCTGGGGCTGGCGGGTCCCGTTCCTCTCATCCTTCCTGCTCATCCTGCTCGCCGTCGCGATCCGGATGAAGCTGCAGGAAACGCCGACCTTCGTCGAGTTGGAGAAGCAGGAGCAGGTGGCCGACAAGCCGGTCCGCGAGCTGTTCAAGCACGGCTTCCCCGGCGTGCTCGTGGGCATCGGCCTGCGGATGGCGGAGAACGGCGGCTCGTACATGTTCCAAGCGCTTGCGCTGTCGTTCTTCGTCACCGTCACCGGCCCCGGCGCCGACAAGGGCGTGCTCACCTGGGGTGTCACCATCGGCTCGCTGATCGGCGTGTTCTCCGTACCGTTCACCGGGCACCTGTCCGACCGCTACGGCCGCCGCATCATCTACCGGATCGGCGCCCTCTTCCTGCTGGTCTACGCCCTGCCCGCCTGGTGGGCACTCACCCTGCACAACCACGGCATCGCGATCGCCGTCATCGCGATCGGCATCGGCGTGGGCGTGAACTCGATGCTCGGCCCGCAGTGCGCCATGATCCCCGAGATGTTCGGCGCACGGCACCGCTACCTCGGCGTGGCCATGGCCCGCGAGATCTCCGCGGTGCTCGCCGGCGGCGTGGCGGGCGTGCTGGGCGCCTACCTGATCAAGGTCACCGACGGGAACTGGCTCGTGCTCGGCCTTTACATGGTCACGCTGTGCACCATCACCGCGGCGAGCACCTTCCTCGTGCCGGAGACCGTGGGCCGCGACCTGACCCGCACCGACGACGCCGTGAAGGTCTCGGACGCCGAAGCGGGCTCCGACTACGCCCTGCCCGGCACCGCCGCTCTGAGCACTCTCGACTTCCCCTATCCTGCAGTCACTTCCGCGCCCGCACCGTCCGTTCCCTGAAAGGAAGTCATGCCCAGCGACACCTCCGTCTTCGACCTCACGGGGCGGAACGCACTCGTCACCGGCAGCACCCGCGGCATCGGCCGACGGCTCGCCGAAGGACTGTCAGCAGCAGGCGCCACCGTCGTCGTGCACGGCCGGGACCGGACCGCGGCGTCGACGGTGGCGGGCGAGATCGCCGCCGCGACCGGCAATCCCGTGCACGGCGAGGCCTTCGACGTGACCGACGAGGACGCCGTCGATGCGGGGCTGGCGCGGATCGAGGCACTGCTCGGCACCCCCGACATCCTGGTGAACAACGCGGGCATGCAGATCCGCCACCCGCTGACCGAGTTCCCCGTCAGCGACTGGAACACCCTGGTAGCGACCAATCTGACCAGCGCCTTTCTCCTGGCGAAGCGCGTCGCAGCGGGCATGATCACCCGCGGCAGCGGGCGCATCGTCAACATCGGCTCGGTGCAGTCGCAGCTGGCCCGCCCGAACATCACGCCCTACTCCGCGACCAAGGGCGGGATCGTCATGCTCACCAAGGGCCTGTGCGCGGAGCTGGCCCCGTACGGCGTGACGGCCAACGCGATCGCCCCCGGGTACTTCGCCACCGAGCTGACGCAGGCGCTCGTCGACGACGCCGAGTTCTCCGGGTGGGTCTCCGGCCGCACGCCGGCGGCGCGCTGGGGCGACGTGGCGGATCTGGTGGGGCCGTTGGTGTTCCTGGCCTCCGACGCCTCCTCATTCGTCAACGGCCAAATACTGTACGTCGACGGCGGCATGACGGCCGTGGTCTGAAAGGGGTTGTGATGACGGAGAATCTGGGTGTCGTCGCGCACGCCGCCGGCGATCTGCGGGTGCAGGCGCTGCCGGAGCCCGAGCCCACCGCCGATGAGGCGGTGATCGCGATCGCCTACGGCGGGGTCTGCGGCTCCGACTTGCACTACTGGCTTCACGGCGCCGCCGGGACGTCCATCCTGCGCGCACCCCTGCTTCTCGGCCACGAGGTGATCGGCACCGTCGAACGGGCGGCCGCCGACGGATCCGGGCCCGCGGTCGGCACCCCCGTCGCCGTGCACCCGGGCACGCCGCACGGGGTCGACGGTGTCCCGTACCCGGCGAAGAGCCCGAACCTCGCGCCCGCCGGCACCTACCTGGGCTCAGCGGCCCACTTCCCGCACTGCGAGGGCGCTTTCGCGCGCCGCGTCGCCCTCCCGACCCGGATGTTGCGGATCCTGCCCGCGAACATCGATCCGCGCGACGCCGCGCTGATCGAACCCGCGGCCGTGGCCTGGCACGGCGTGGCCCGCGCGGGCGATGTCGCGGGCAAGCGGGTGGCCGTCATCGGCGCGGGTCCGATCGGCCTGCTCGCCGTCGCGGTGGCGTTGCACCACGGGGCCGCCACGGTCGTGGCGACGGACATCGCGGCCGAGGCGCGCGAGCGTGCCCTGGCACTGGGCGCCGCCGCGGTTCTCGACGCCCGGGAGTCCGAGGAGATCGCGGCGCTCCACGCCGATGTCGTGATCGAATCCTCCGGCACGGTGCCCGGACTGCACGCCGCGGTCGATGCGGCCGGGAGGGGCGGCATCGTCGTGATGCTCGGCCTGCAGCGCGCGGGCGACATCGACTTCCCTGCCGCCCAAGCCATCACACGCGAACTGGATCTGCGCGGTGCCCTGCGGTTCAACGACGAGATCGACGAGGTCATCGCTGCCCTCGCCGACGGCTCGTTGAACGTGCGCGGCGTGGTCACCCACGTTCTGCCCGCCGCGGACGCCCTCGAGGCCTTCGAGATCGCCCGTGATTCCGCTGCGTCCGGGAAGGTGCTGCTGGACTTCCGGACGTGAGCCACGGCGTGGCCGCCGAACCGGGACAGCGCGGGCGCGGGCCGCGGGCAATTCGGGCGCGGGCGGGCGGAACGGGTGCGGGAAGCCATTCGCACCCATTCCGCCCGCACTGCCCGTCGCCGAGCGGGCGGCAGCGATCAGGCCGGAGCGAGGAAGGCGGCGAGCGCCGCGGAGTACATCGCGACGTCGGCGGAGCCCATGAGCTCGCGGGCGCTGTGCATCGCGAGCTGCGGCGCCCCCACGTCGACGGTGCTCAGGCCGGTGCGGGCGGCCGTGATCGGGCCGATCGTGGAGCCGCACGGCAGGTCGGCGCGGTGCACGTACCGCTGCAGCGGCACGCCCGCCTGCTCGGCGGCCACCGCGAAGATCGCCTCGCCCGTCGCGTCGGAGGCGTAGCGCAGGTTCTGGTTCACCTTGAGCACCGGCCCGCCGTTCACGGCGATGCGGTGCGCGGGCTCGTGCCGGTCGGGGTAGTTCGGGTGCGTGGCGTGCGCCATGTCGCCCGACGCGCACACCGAGCGGCTCATCACACGCAGGAAGTCCTCGCGGTCACCGCCCGCGGCGAGCACGATCCGCTCCAGAACCGTGAGCAGCAGGTCGGACGCCGCGCCGCGATCCGAGCCCGATCCGACCTCCTCGTGGTCGAACAGTGCGAGCACGGGCGTCACCCCGACGGTCGACGGTGCCGCGACCAGCGCCTCGACGCCCGCGTAGCAGGTCCCCTGGTTGTCCAGGCGCGGCGCGGAGAGCAGATCGCCGTCGGCGCCCACCACCCGGCTCGGCGCCAGATCGTGCGTCATCAGTTCCCAACCGAGCACCGTCTCGGGGTCGACCCCGGCGGCCTCGGCCAGCAGGTCCACGAAGGGCCCCTTCGCGCCCACACCGCGGATCGCGTTGACGTGCCGCTGCGGATCCAGCTCGACGCCCTTGCGGTTCTCGGACAGGTGGATGGCGAGCTGCGGCACCCGCAGCACCGGCTCGTCGATCCGGACGAGAGCCGTCCGCGCACCGTCGGGCCCGGCGAACGCGAGCCGGCCGGAGATCCCGAGATCCCGGTCGAGCCACGAATTGAGCCAGGCGCCGCCGTAGGGCTCGAGGCCCACCAGCGACAGGCCCGCCGCCTCGAGGTCCGGATGCTGCTTGACCCGCAGATTGGGACTGTCCGTGTGTCCGCCGACGA
Source organism: Tsukamurella pseudospumae (assembly GCF_001575195.1). Classification (NCBI taxonomy): domain Bacteria; kingdom Bacillati; phylum Actinomycetota; class Actinomycetes; order Mycobacteriales; family Tsukamurellaceae; genus Tsukamurella; species Tsukamurella pseudospumae. The sequence goes on along the minus strand of NZ_LSRF01000057.1, from coordinate 20,988 downwards.
TGCGGAAGGCGCCGTCGACCGCGAAGACGGATGCGTCGAAGGCGACGATCGACCCGCCCCGGACCACGTAGTGCTTGCCCGCCGCCGGCCAGCGGTCGCCCTCGGCGAGCTCGGAGTAGCCCGCCGTACGCAGCCGCGCAGCCGTCGTCTCCACGACGTGGAAGGGCGACGGTGAGGCGTCGACGAAGGCGCACAGACCCTCCGGGGACGCAGTGGTGGCTGCCGCCGGATCCGTCATCAGGCCGACAGCACCGCGTCCAGCGCGGAGTAGAACAGGCCCAGCCCGTCGTCCGACGGGCCGGTCAGCGCCTCGGTGGCGTGCTCCGGGTGGGGCATCAGGCCGACGACGCGGCCGTTGGCCGAGGCGACGCCCGCGATGTCGCGCTGCGAGCCGTTCGGGTTGCCGCCGACGTAGCGGAAGGCCACACGGCCCTCGCCCTCGAGCTCGTCGAGCACGGCCTCCGACGCCTGGTAGCGGCCCTCGGCGTTCTTGACGGGGACGAGGATCTCGGCGCCCGTCTCGTACCGGGAGGTCCACGCGGTGTTCGTGGCCTCGACCCGCAGCCACTGATCGCGGCAGACGAAGTGCAGGCCCTCGTTGCGGGTGAGCGCACCGGGGAGCAGGCCCGCCTCACAGAGGATCTGGAAGCCGTTGCAGATGCCCAGCACCGGCATGCCCTTGCCCGCGGCCGCCACGACCTCGGTCATCACCGGAGCGAGGGAGGCGATGGCGCCGGCGCGCAGGTAGTCGCCGTAGGAGAAGCCGCCGGGGACGACGACGGCGTCGACGCCCTTGAGATCGTGGTCCTTGTGCCAGAGGGAGACGGCCTCGCCGCCCGCGCGCTCCACGGCGCGGGACGCGTCCACATCGTCGAGGGTGCCGGGGAAGGTGATGACGCCGACGCGGGTCATGCGTTCACCCGGGTGATGGTGAAGTCCTCGATGACGGTGTTGGTCAGCACGTCGGCCGCGATCTTCTCGAGCTGCTCGTCGCTGAGGTCACCGTCGACCTCGAGCTCGAACCGCTTGCCCTGCCGCACATCCGCGACACCGGCGAAACCGAGGCGGTCGAGCGCACCCACGATCGCCTTGCCCTGCGGGTCCAGGATCTCGGCCTTCGGCATCACGTCCACCACAATCCGTGCCACGTTGCGGCTCCCTCTCGAATCGACCGCGCGCTCGGGTGTCGATCGCGCTTCACAAAAGAGTTTACGTCCGTGCCGAACGGCGCAGCGGAGCACGTCGCGACAACCGCCGTGGCCTCGCGGAAACTGAGCGATACTGGGCGCATGCGACTCACCCACTTCCGCCATTCCTGCGTCCTCGTGGAGATGTCCGACACGCGGGTGCTCTTCGATCCCGGCACGTTCTCCCAGGGCTTCGAGGGGCTGACCGGGCTCGACGCGATCGTCGTCACCCACCAGCACCCGGACCACATCGATCCCGTCCGCATCGGCGCGCTGGTCGACGCGAATCCCGACGCACAGCTCTTCGCCGACCCCACCACGGCCGCCGCCCGTGGCGACCGCTGGATCGCCGCCGTCCCCGGGCACGACTACGGCATCGGCAATCTCATCGCGCGGGCCGTCGGCGGCGTGCACGCCGTGATCCATCCGGACATGCCGACCATCGACAACACCTCGATCCTGCTCGGCGACGAGGAGCGGATCGGCCGCTTCTACCACCCGGGGGACGCGTTGTTCGTGCCCGACGTCCCCGTCGACGTGCTCGGTCTGCCGGTGAACGCGCCGTGGTGCCGGATCAGCGAGACGATCGACTTCTTCCGAGCGGTCTCCCCCACCGTCGCCGTACCGATCCACGACGAACTGCTCTCGCCGGAGGGCGCGGCGATCTACCTCGCCCGGCTCACGGACATGCGGCCCGACGGTGCCGATCTCCTCCGCTGGGAGGCCGAGGCCACGCAGGAGTTCTAGGCCGTGAACAGGTTCATCCGATAGCCCGAGACCATCGGCGTGAAGCCGATCGCGGCGAGGCCGAGGCGGTACTTCCACGGCCATGTGCCGGCGACCGCCTTCTGCGGGTGCGCGAAGGTGCGGCTCTCGAGCAGGCGCAGACCGATGGGCTCGAGGGTGCGGGGGTCGTCGCAGACCCACTGCATCCGCGCGGGGATGGAACGGAAGACCGGGTTCTGGTCCTGGTGGCCCATCATGAACCGGCCCCCCGTGTCGACCGCGAGACGGTTGCCGCCGAACCGTCGGGCCAGGCGCCCGAGGACGTCCTCGACCTCCTCCCGGGCGAAGTACAGCAGGACGGCCTCGGACAGCAGGAACACCGGCCCTCCGCGCTCCGCGACCGCCTCGTACCAGTCCTCGTCGAAGATCGAACCGTCGATCATCGTGTACCGCTCCGAGTCGGTGAAGAACCTGCGACGCAGAGCCATCGTGTCCGGTAGGTCGAGGTCGAACCACCGCACCGAGCCGTTGTCGAGCCGGTCGAACCGGGTGGACAGGCCGCAGCCCAGGTCGACGACGGTGCCGTCGGGATGGTCGGCGAGGAAGTCCCGCACGTACTGATCGAAGATCGACGCGCGGAGCACGGATCCCGGGAGCGATGGTCCCGTGAACCTCGTGAAGTCGTAGTCGATGGCATCGACCAACTCGATCGCCCGCGTGTCCGCGAGGACGCTGCGGTTCGCCGCGGCGTCGCGGGCCCGGCCGTACAGCGGGATGAGGAGTGTCTCCTGGACATCGCCGAGCTCTATCTTCGCCTTCATAAGGCTACCCTAACTCGGACGTCAAGAGTCAGGCGGCAGCGAGCATCCGCGTCCGGTGCTCGTACACGACCGGCGCCGCGCCGTGGTGCAGCGCGAGATCGACGGCGTCGAGCATCGTGCGGCTGACCGTCGAGGAGTCGAGCCGCCGGGCGTCGACGGCGAGGCGGAGGACGCCGCCCCGTCGAGCGATGCGGTTGGCCTGCGCGAGGAGCGCGCGGCACCACCAGGGCTCGCTCAGGAATCCGTCGCCGATGCCGAGCACCCGGGCCCTCTCCTCCTCGCCGGTGACGAGGTCGGTGATGGCGGTGTAGCCGAGGTTGAGCCGGAAGCCCGCGTCGGGCAGGGCGAGCACCGCGCCGGTCGAAGCGTTCCACCGCGGCGCTGCGAAGACACGGGTGCGCAGTCCCACCGTCTCGAGCACGCGGTCGGCCGCGGCCAGACGCAGCTTCGCCTCGTGCGCGCCGAGCGTCGAGAACTCGGCGCGGCGGCGCTTCGTCGCGGCCTGGTCGTAGCCGTTGAGGACGATCACGTCGCCCCCGGCGCGACGCTCCCGCAGGAAGGCCTGCGTCGACGGGTCGTCGACCAGCTTGTACTTGCCCTTCAGGCGGGGCGCCACGAGCAGCGAGACGGGCACACCGCGCTCGTCCATCTGCGCCGTGAAGCGTTCCGCGTGCCCGCGGGTGGCGTCGGAGAGGGCGGAGACCGAGACGTACAGCGGCGAGCTCATGTTCGTGAGTGTGCGCCGCGTTCCTTACCGATTCGGGGATGGAAGGTTACGTGTCGCCCAACTCGCTGCTCAGGCGGCCGACGGTACGCCGCTCAGGCGAGGACGGCCTCGATCGCACCGACCACCTCATCCGACTCGGGCTCGGTGCGGGGGCGGAAGCGCTGCACCGTGACGTGATCGGGCGCGACGAGGAACTTCTCGAAGTTCCACTGGATGTCGCCGGCCTCGCCCTCGGCGTCGGCGGTCTGCGTGAGCTCGACATAGAGCGGGTTGCGGTTCTCTCCGTTGACCTCGGTCTTCTCCAGCAGCGGGAAGGTCACGCCGTAGCTCGTCGAGCAGAAGGTCGCGATCTCCTCGGCGGTCCCCGGCTCCTGGCCGGCGAACTGGTTGCAGGGCACGCCGAGCACCGTCAACCCCCGGTCCGCGTACCGGGTCGCGAGGGCCTCCAGACCCGCGTACTGCGGCGTCAGGCCGCACTTGCTGGCGACGTTGACGACGAGCACGGCCCGCCCGGCGTAGTCGGCGAGGGAGGTGGCGGCACCGTCGAGCGTGGTGAGGGCGATGGAGTCGAGAGCAGTCATGGCTCCGAGCCTACGCGGGATGTAACGCAGGACACATCTATCTCGTTTGCGCAATGGTTGCGCCGGAGTTATCGTTTTTGGGTGCAAGCAACACCCGTCGACGTGACTCCCGACGCGCTCACCGAGGTCTTCGGCGAGTTCATGGGCCGTCTCATGTGCAATGTCACGCAGGAGAGCCTGGGCACGATGTTGTCGTCCGACATCACCGCGCATCAGTTCCACATTCTGCTGCAGCTCACCGCCAGCGAGGCCCCGCTCCCGATCAACCGGCTCGCCGATGATCTGGGGCTGTCCGTCGCCGCCACGGGACGGAACGTGGAGAAGCTTGTTCAGCTCGACATGGTGGATCGTCGCGAGGACTCCTCCGACCGGCGGATCAAGAACCTGACCATCACCGACCTCGGCCGTAAAACAGTTGCCTCCGCGGTCAGCGACAAGCATCGTGAAGTGCTGAGCTTCGCGGAACGGCTGCCCGCCGGGCTCCGCAACCGGCTGCACGACGTGATGGTCGAGATCCTCGACGAGGGCCTGATCCCTCCGAACCCCTTCTTCACCGCAATGAAAGAGAACGCATGAGTACCGAGAACACGCTCGACAAGAGCGAGATCCCGCACGCGGGTGAGGGCCTCGACCGGCGCGTCCTGATGGTGGCCGGTGTGGTCGTCCTCGGATCGATCATGGCCATCCTGGACATGACGATCGTGGCGGTCGCGCAGAACACCTTCCAGGCGCAGTGGGGCGCATCCCCCGCCACCGTCGCCTGGACGATGACCGGCTACACCCTGGCCCTGGCCGCGGTGATCCCCGTGACCGGCTGGGCCGCCGACCGATTCGGCACGAAGCGGCTGTACATGGCGGCCACCGCGATGTTCGTGGCGGGCTCCGCGCTCTGCGCCACGGCGACGTCGATCGACCTGCTGATCCTCTACCGGGTGCTGCAGGGCCTCGGCGGCGGCATGCTCATGCCGCTGGGCATGATGATCCTGACCCGGGCCGCAGGCCCGGAGCGCATCGGCCGCGTCATGGCCGTGCTCGGTATCCCGATGCTGCTGGGCCCCATCGGCGGCCCGATCCTCGGCGGCTGGCTGATCGAGTCCTTCTCGTGGCACTGGATCTTCCTGATCAACGTCCCGATCGGCGCCATTGCGATCACCTACGCCTGGTTCGTGCTGGACAAGGACGAGCCCGTCAAGGGACAGAAGTTCGACCTCGTCGGCTTCATCCTGCTCTCGCCCGGCCTCGCACTGTTCCTGTTCGGCATCTCCTCGATCCCCGAGGCGCAGTCGGATTCGTCGATGTACACCGGCCGGGTCATTCCCGCGACGGCCGTCGGCCTCGTGCTGATCATCGCTTTCGTCTTCTGGGCGCTGCGCGCCAAGCTGCCGCTGCTGGACCTGCGGCTGTTCAAGAACCGGAACATGACGGTGGCCATGATCACCTTCGCCATGTTCGCGATGGCCTTCTTCGGCAGCTCGATCCTGTACGCGCAGTACTTCATCGGCATCCGCGGCGAGTCCACCCTCATGGCCGGCCTGCTGCTCGCGCCGCAGGGCCTGGGCGCCATGCTGACGATGCCGATCGCCGGCGTGCTCACCGACAAGTTGGGCCCGGGCAAGTTCGTGATGACCGGCCTCGCGCTGATCACCGGCGGCATGATCGCCTTCACCCAGCTCTCGGCGGACACGCCGTACTGGATCCTGCTCGGCTCGCTGTTCATCCAGGGCCTCGGCATGGGTATGACGATGATGCCGACCATGTCCGCCGCGATCCGCACGCTGGCACCGGAATCCATCTCGCGCGGTTCCACGCTGACGAACATCGTCCAGCAGATCGCTGCGTCGATGGGCACCGCGATCTTCTCCGTGCTGTTCACCAACTGGCTCACAAACGCGGGCCCGGCGATGCAGACCCCGCAGGGCGAGAAGCACACCGGCGCGTTGGCCTTCGGACTCAACTCGAGCCCGGACGCTCGCGAGAGCGGTATCGCGATGTTCCAGGGCAGCGAGAGCGGCTTCGGCAAGTTCCTGCACGAGAACCTGCCGTTCGCGGCGGAGGCGTTCGGGAACACCTACTTCGTGGCCGCGATCCTGGTGGCGTGCTGCATCATCCCGGCGTTCTTCCTGCCCCGCACCCACGCGGCGGACACCGAGGCCGCCGAGCGGCAGATGGTCATGCCGCACTGATCATCACCTGATACGACGAGTGCCCGGTCCCCGATGGGGGCCGGGCACTTCTCGTCTGTTCGACGGTCCGCCGTCAGACCGCCGGCCGTCAGCCCCTGCCGAGCCGGCCCAGGACCCAGGCGTACTCGAAGGCGGTCTCGCGCCACTTCGCATACCGTCCGCTGACGCCGGCGTGCCCGGCGACCATCTCGGTCTTGAGCAGGATCTCGTTGCCGGACGTGGTGTGCGCCAAGAGCTCGGCCACCCACTTCGCGGGCTCGGTGGGGAGCACGCGGGTGTCGTTGAGCGAGGTGGTGGCGAGGATCGCCGGATAGGGCTTGTCGGCGACGTTCTCGTACGGCGAGTAGTCGCGCATGTAGCGGTACACCTCGGCACTCTCCAGCGGGTTACCCCACTCGTCCCACTCCCCCACCGTGAGCGGCAGGCTCGGGTCGAGGATCGAGGTGAGCGGGTCCACGAAGGGCACGTCGGCGACGATGCCCGAGAACAGCTCCGGTGCCAGGTTCGCGACCGCTCCCACGAGCAGGCCGCCGGCGCTTCCGCCCATGGCGACCAGCTGCTGCGGCGTCGTGCGGCCGGCGTCCACGAGATGCTGTGCGACGTCCACGAAGTCGGTGAAGGTGTTGGTCTTCTCCAGCTGCTTGCCGTGGTCGTACCAGGCACGCCCCATCTCGCCGCCGCCGCGCACGTGCGCGACCGCGAACACCACGCCGCGATCCATGAGTGACAGGCGCGCCACCGAGAACCACGGATCGAGGGTGGCCTCGTAGGAGCCGTAGCCGTACAGCAGAGTGGGGGCCGACCCCTCCCCGATGTCCTTGCGGCGCACCACCGAGACGGGCACCTGCGCACCGTCGCGGGCGGTGACCCACACCCGCTCAGCGGTGTAGAGGGCGGCGTCGTAGCCGGGCACGTCGGCGCGCTTGAGCACCGTCTGCTCACCCGTCTCCGGGTCGAGCTCGAGCGCGGTGCCGGGCGTGACGAAGGACTCGTAGGCCAATCGCAGCCGCGGGGCGTCCCATTCGGGGTTCGCGGCGGGCCCGAGGTTGACGAGCGCTTCACCCGGATCCCATTCCACGAACTCCGGTGCGGCGGTGGCCTCGGCCAGCGCGAGCCGAGGCAGGCCGCCCCGTCGGTACCCGAGGGCGAGACGTCGGGCGAAGGCGTCCACGTACTCGAGCCGCACGTCGTCGCGGTGGGGGACGAGGACCGTCCAGTCCTGTGGGGCGTCGACGGGGGCCGAGGCCAGCTCGAAATCGATGCCGGTGCGGTTGTGCAGGAAGAGGAACCGATCCTCCCCGTCCAGCACCGCGTGCTCCACGGAGTACTCGACGTCCTCCTCGCGGGGCCGCAGCACGCGGAACTCACCGGAGGGGTCAGTGGCGTCCAGCACCCAGGTCTCGGAGCTCAGGGTCGACGATGCCGCGATCATCAGGTACTTCTCGCTGCGCGTGAGCCCGACGCCCACCCCGAAGCGCTGGTCCTCCTCGTGGAAGATCCGCACGTCGGAAGTATCCGAACCGATCTCGTGCCGCCAGATGCTGTCGGCGCGCCAGGCGTCGTCGACGGTGGTGTAGAACAGGTACCGCTCCCCGGCGGACGTGATCGGCGCCCAGGTGGCGCCGTAGAAGACGTTCTCGACCACGTCGGGCAGCGGCTCGCCGGTCTCGATGTTCCTGACGCGCAGCGTGAACCGCTCGTCCCCGGAGGTGTCGAGGGAGTAGGCGAGCAGGGCACCGTCGGGCGATACCGAGGCCGCGCCGACGGCGATGTACTCGTGCCCCTCCGCCTCGACGTTGAGGTCGAGCAGGATCTGCTCGCCCGGTAGGGATCCCTCGGCGAGCACCGGCGGGGTCCAGTCGTCGGGCCCGGCGATCGGTGCGCGGCAGTGGATGCCGTACTGCTTCCCCTCGACGGTGCGGGCGAAGTACCAGAACCCGCCTCGGCGCTGCGGGACCGACATGTCGGTCTCCTTGGTGTGCGCCTTGATCTCGCCGAAGATCGCCTCGCGCAGCGGTTCCTGCGCTGCGGTGGCGGCCTCGGTGTAGGCGTTGTGCGCGCGCAGGTAGTCCAGGACCTCCCGGTCGTCCTTGTCGGCGAGCCAGGCGTAGTCGTCGATCACGGTGTCGCCGTGGAAGGTCCGCTCGGCGGGAACCTTCTTCGCGACGGGCTGGACCGGCCCCGTCATGCGGCTCCGCCCGGCCAGTCCGCGAAGCTCAGGCCCGAGATGCGCTCGTACGCCTCGATGTAGCGGGCGCGGGTGCGCTCCACCACGTCACCGGGAAGGGGCGGCGGCGGGGTTCCCGCATCGGTCGACCAACCGGACTCCTTGGTGAGCCAGTCACGGACGATCTGCTTGTCGAAGCTGGGCAACGCCTTCCCCGGTTCGTACAGCGCACCGTCCCAGTAGCGCGACGAATCGGGCGTGAGCACCTCGTCGGCGAGCAGGAGGTCACCGTCGGAGCTGCGACCGAACTCGAACTTGGTGTCCGCGAGGATGATCCCGCGATCGCGGGCGATATCGGCGCCACGGGCGTAGACGTCGAGGGTGAGCTCGCGCAGCTGCGTCGCCAACTCGAGCCCGACGTCCTGCGCCACCCGCTCGAAGGAGACGTTCTCATCGTGATCGCCCACAGCGGCCTTCGTGGCGGGCGTCAAGATCGGCGGATCGATGCGGCTGCCGTCGACCAGTCCGGCCGGCAGCGGCACGCCGCACACCTCGCCGTTCGCCCGGTACTCCTTGAGCCCGGAGCCCGTGAGGTAGCCGCGAGCCACGCATTCGACGGGCACCATGTCGAGGCGGCGGGTGATCAGAGCGCGGCCGAAAACCGCCTCGGGGATGCGGGGATCGTCGGCCGGGCCCGCGAGGTGGTTCGGCACGCCCAGCGCATCGAAGAAGAACACGGACATCGCCGTGAGCACGCGCCCCTTGTCGGGGATCGGCGTGTCCAGGATGTAGTCGTAGGCGCTGATCCGGTCGCTCGCGACGAGCAGCAGGTGCTCGTCGTCCACCGCGTACAGCTCGCGGACCTTGCCCGAGTAGATCGGCGTGTATTCGCTCAGTTCAGGACGCACCCCGCCACCCTATCGCCCTCCCAATTGAACACCGTTATGGAGAGGAAACCCGCAGGTCGGATTCTCCATAACGGTGTTCAATCGAGTTAGAGGATGGGGGCGGGGCTGTAGCCGGCGGCGGCCGGGTACTTCACGACGAGGGCCTCGACCTCGGCGACGACCTGCGCCACCTGGGCCTCCGCGGCACCGGTGAAGGCGGCGCGGTCGGCGAGGGCCTCGTCGAGTTGGACGCGCGAGAGCCCCAGGCGGGAGTCGCCCGCGAGGCGGTCGAGCAGATCCGGCTCGCGGCCCTCCTCGCGCATCGCCAGCGCCACCGCGACGGCGTGCTCCTTGATGACCTCGTGCGCCGTCTCGCGGCCGACGCCCGCCCGCACCGCGGCCATGAGCACCCGGGTGGTGGCGAGGAAGGGCAGGTACCGGTCGAGCTCGTTGGAGATCACCGCGGGGTAGGCGCCGAACTCCTCGAGCACCGTCAGGAAGGTCTCGAAGAGGCCGTCGATCGCGAAGAACGAATCCGGCAGCGCCACACGGCGGATCACGGAGCAGAAGACATCGCCCTCGTTCCACTGCGCGCCGGCCATCTCCGCCGCCATCGACCCGAAGCCGCGCAGGATCACCGCGAGGCCGTTGACGCGCTCGCAGGAGCGGGTGTTCATCTTGTGCGGCATCGCGGAGCTGCCCACCTGACCGGGCTGGAAGCCCTCGGTGACCAGCTCGTGCCCGGCCATGAGCCGGATCGTCGTCGCGAGGGACGACGGTGCCGCCGCCACCTGGACCAGTGCGCTCACCACGTCGTGGTCGAGCGACCGCGGGTAGACCTGGCCCACCGACACGAAGGACTGCGAGAAGCCGAGGTGCGCCGCGACCCGCTCCTCCAGTGACGCCAGCTTGGACGCGTCGCCGCCGAGCAGGTCGAGCATGTCCTGCGAGGTGCCCATCGGGCCCTTGATGCCGCGCAGCGGGTACCGGCCGATGAGGTCCTCGAGGCGGGCGATCGCCACAAGCAACTCGTTCGCGGCGGAGGCGAAACGCTTGCCGAGCGTGGTGGCCTGCGCCGCGACGTTGTGCGAGCGACCCGCCATCACGACCGAGGAGTACTGCGCGGCGCGCTCGGCGAGCCGGGCGGCGACGGCGACGGCGTGATCGCGCACGTACTCGAGCGATCGGAGCACCTGCAGCTGCTCGACGTTCTCCGTGAGGTCACGGCTGGTCATGCCCTTGTGGATCTGCTCGAAGCCGGCGAGGTCGCTGAACTCCTCGATCCGCGCCTTCACGTCATGCCGGGTGATCCGCTCGCGCTCGGCGATCGACGCGAGATCGACCTGGTCGACGACCTTCTCGTACGCCTCGACGGCACCTGCGGGTACGTCGATCCCGAGGTCGCGCTGCGCCTTGAGCACCGCGATCCACAGCTGGCGCTCCAGCACGATCTTGTACTCGGGCGACCACAGCTCGCGCATGCGCGGGCTGGCGTAGCGGTTGGCGAGGACGTCGGGGATGCGGGGAGTGCTCACCAGCCGATTGTCTCATGCACGACTCGCTCGGCCGTCCACGGAAGGAAGCCCTACGGCAGGACGGGCGCCAGATCGTCGACGACGGCAGCGAGGGCGTCCCGGATCGCGCGGTTGACGTCCGCGCCCGGCGTGGTGAAGGCCGCGAGGGCGGCACCGTCCTCGATGGCCATCAGTCGGTCCACGCAGGGCCTGTCGGCCCGCCGCCCGGACCTGTCGAGAACCTCGGCGTGCAGGTCCGCCAGCACGTTCCGTGTCTGGGCCTGCAGCCGGGTGAGCTCGGGGTCCCGCGTGCACAGCACCAACCGCTCGTACCGGGACACCAGCGCGCCGCGCTCGGCCTCCGTGTCCGACGCGAAGAACACCGCTGCCAACAGTTTCGCCAGCGCCGCGTCACCGCGGCGGCGCCTGCTCACCGCGTCGACCCGGCCGCGGATCGCGGCGGTGTCGAGCTCGCCCGCGTAGGCGACCGCGTTGGAGAGCAGGTCCCCCAGGGACTCGAAGTAGTAGGTGGTGGCCGCCAGGGGAATGTGCGCCCGGTGCGCCACCGCGCGGTGCCGGACCGACTCGAAGCCACCCTCGACGAGGAGTTCCCCGGCCGCCGCCACCAGGGCCGCGCGCCGGCGCTCACCCTTGGGCGTGGTCGCGGCTGTCATCTGAGACATGCTGCCAGCACGCCCCGCCCGGCCAGACCTTTTCGATCAAATCGTCCGACGTCATCGTCGGCGACGAGCACAAATGCGCTACTGCAACGCCTGGTATCCGATATCCGTCCGGAAATGACTGCCCGGCAGCTTGATCCGGTCGAGTTTCGCGTACGCGTCCGCGCGGGCCGCCCCGAGGTCGTCGCCGACGCCGACGACGTTGAGGACGCGGCCTCCGTTGGAGACCAGCCGGCCCTCGCCGTCGAGGGCCGTGCCCGCGTGATAGATCCCCGCGCCGTCGGCGCCGGTGATGACATCGCCCTTCCGGGGCGACGCCGGATAGTTCTCGGCGGCGAGCACCACGGTGATGGCGGCACCGTCGCGCCATCGGAGCGGGGGCAGTGCGCCCAGCGTGCCAGTGGCGGTCGCGTTGAGCGCCTCGCCCAGGGGCGACTCGAGGAGGCTCAACACGGCCTGCGTCTCGGGGTCGCCGAAGCGGCAGTTGAACTCGACGACGGCGGGCCCCTCGGACCCCATCGCGAGGCCGGCGTAGAGCAGGCCGGAGAAGGGCACGCCGCGCCGCACCATCTCGCGGGCGACGGGGCGCACGACGGTCTCGACGATCTCGTCGACGGCCCCCTCCGCGAGCCATGGGAGCGGGGCGTAGGCGCCCATGCCGCCGGTGTTGGGGCCGGTGTCGCCGTCACCGACGCGCTTGTGGTCCTGCGCGGGCAGCAGCGGCACCACGTCCTCGCCGTCGACGAGGCAGAACAGGGACACCTCGGGACCGTCCAGGAAGGACTCGAGAAGGGCGGGCCGGCCGGACTCGATGAGGTCGGCGGCGTGGGCGCGGGCGGCGGCGCGATCGGCGGTGACGACGACGCCCTTGCCCGCGGCGAGGCCGTCGTCCTTGACCACCCAGGTGGGCCCGAACCGGTCCAGGGCCGCGTCGATCGACGCCGGACTGTCGACGATCTCGCTGCGCGCGGTGCGGACGCCGGCGACCTCCATGACGTCCTTGGCGAAGGCCTTCGAGCCCTCGATCGCCGCGGCGGCGGCGGACGGGCCGAAGACCGCGATGCCGCGTGCGCGGACCGCGTCCGCGACGCCGAGGACGAGGGGAACCTCCGGCCCGATCACGACGAGGTCAGCGGCGAGGCGCTCGGCCAGGGCCGCCACCTCGTCGCCCGAGGAGGCCTCGACCTGGTGATTGGTCGCGATCGCTGCGGTGCCGGGATTCCCGGGGGCCGCATGCAGCTCGGTGACCTGCGGGTCACGAGCCAGCGCGTCGAGGAGGGCGTGTTCGCGGCCGCCGGTGCCGATGACGAGTACTCGCACGTCGACGACCTTACCGGCGACCACTCCGGACATGGCAACCGCGCAGCCCGGGAGCGCCTGGCCTGCGCACTCCGCGCCTGATGCCCCGTATTCTGACCCCATGACCACCGACGATCGCCTGGCCGGGCTCGAGGCGCGGGTGGCAGCGCTCGAGGCGGCCATCGGCGCACCGTCGGGCCCGGAGGACGCAGGACGGGCACCCGAAGCGGGCGGCGGCACCGTCGGGTACGCCGGCGACGTGCGCCTCGACGGCGAGGTGTGCTGGCGCATCGACTACTCCGCGGGCGCGCTCGCGGCGATGCCGCCGGAGCGCCTCGCCCCTGTACTGGCCGCGCTGGGCCACCCCGCGCGACTCGCGCTCGTGCAGGACCTGCTGGGCGGGCCGCGCACGGCGGCGGAGCTGATGGAGCGGGTGGACGGCGGGTCCAAGGGCCAGCTGTACCACCACCTGGGCACTCTCACGGCCGCGGGCGTCGTGGAGAAAGGGGCGCGCGGTCAGTACGCGGTCGCGCCGCAGCGCGTCGTGCCGATCCTCGTGGCGTTGTTGGCGTCCGCGGACATCGGTGGGCTGCTCCGATAGCCTGGCCCCATGGCAACCGTGTTCTCGAAGATCATCGCCGGCGAGCTCCCCGGGCGGTTCGTGTACCAGGACGATTCCGTGGTGGCGTTCCTGACCATCGCGCCGCTCACGCAGGGCCACGTGCTCGTGGTGCCCCGCGCGGAGGTGGACAACTGGGAGTCCATCGACGACGAGCTGTGGGCGCACCTGAACGGCGTCGCGCGCAAGCTGGGCCGGGCCGTCAAGCGCGCGTTCGACGCTCCGCGCGCGGGCCTGATCGTCGCCGGATTCGAGGTCCCGCACCTGCACCTGCATGTCTTTCCCGCGTACGGCCTCACCGATTTCGACTTCGGACAGGTCGATGCGAGCCCCACCGCGGAGTCGCTGGACGAGGCGCAGACCAAGATCGTCGAGGCGCTCGCCGCGGAGTAGGGATCAGCGCGGCAGGCGCACCGTGAAGGTCGCACCCTCCCCCGGGGCCGTCTCGACGGTGACGGTGCCCCCGTGCCGCTCGACGATGCTCTGCACGATCGACAGCCCCAGGCCGGCGCCGCCGCTGCCGCGACTGCGCGAGGAGTCAGTACGGTAGAACCGCTCGAAGACGCGCGCGGCCTCGCCGGGATCCATGCCCTCCCCCGTGTCGGCGACCGACAGCACCACCGCGCCGGGTGCAACGGCCACTCGGACACGCACCGAGGCGTCGTCGGGCGTGTGCCGCAACGCGTTCGAGACCAGGTTGGTGACCACCTGGTGCAGCCGATCGCGGTCGCCGGTGAGTTCGACGGTGCCCGGGTCCGAGGCGACCGCCGGGCCGGGAGCCGTTGCGTCCGCCGGGTCGGGTTCGACGACGAGCTCGATGTCGCGGCCCGGCTCGCGGGCCTGCGCGGCGTGGACCACGTCGTCGGCCACCGCCACGACGTCGACGGTGTCCTCGGCCAACGGCCGCCGCGCGTCGAGCCGGGCCAGCATCAACAGGTCCTCGACGAGCAGGCCCATCCGCTGCGCCTCGGACTCGATGCGAGACATGACGAACTCGGTGTCGTCGGTCGCGCCCTGCCGGTACAGCTCGGCGAAGCCGCGGATCGACGTGAGCGGCGTGCGCAGCTCGTGCGAGGCGTCGCCGACGAACCGGCGCATCCGCTCCTCGTCGGCGCGCGCGTGCTCCTCCGAGGCCGCGACGCGGTCGAACGAGTCCTGGACCTGGTGCAGCATCGTGTTGATCGACGTCGAGAGGCGACCCACCTCCGTGTGCGCGGGCGCCTCGGGCACGCGCCGGGTGAGGTCGCCCGCGGCGATCGCCTCCGCCGTCGCCTCGACCTCCTCCAGCGGCCGCAGCGATCGCCGCACCACGAGGTAGCCGAGCCCGCCCGCGACGATGAGCACGCCGCCGCCGATCAGCAGTTCGAGGGCCACCATCGCGCGCAGCGTCGATTCGACCTCCGAGAGGGTCACGGCGACGTAAGCGACGCCGTACTGGGAGCTCGACTGCACCACTCGCCACTGCGGACCCTTACCGCCCACCGACCGCACCGTCACGGCGTCGCCGTGCAGATCGTCGAGGCCCGACAGGTCGGGTCGCTCCGTGAAATCGGGATTGCTGATCTGCAGCTGCGTCCCGTCGGGGAGGAAGACGGCCTGGTAGAAGCGGGTGGGTGGCGGCTTCCCACCGCGGACAGGCTCGGGCAGGTTCGGCTTCGGCCGGGCCCAGGTGTCGGCGGCCTGCCGCAGCGTCTGGTCCTCGCGGGACAGCAGGCGGTCCTGCATCGCCGCGGTCAGCGCCGTGCCCGAAGCGAGCAGGCCGAGGAAGACGAGCCCCACCACCAGCGCGACGAGGGAGAAGCGCAGTGGGACCCGGGACACGACGCCGGTGCGTGAGCCCACCGCGCGCCTACCGGGGTTCGCGCAGCACGTAGCCCACGCCGCGCAGCGTGTGGATCAGGCGGGTCTCGCCGGTGTCGACCTTGCGGCGCAGGTACGAGACATAGGACTCGACGACGTTGACGTCACCGCCGAAGTCGTAGTGCCACACGTGATCCAGGATCCGTGGCTTCGACAGCACAACGCCGGCGTTGACCATGAAGTACCGCAGCAGGGTGAACTCCGTCGGTGAGAGAGAGACCAGCTCCCCCGCCTTCCACACCTCATGGGTCTCGTCGTCGAGCTCCAGATCGGCGAAGACCAGCCGCGCGGACGCCTCGCTCTCACCGAAGCCACTGCGGCGCAGCAGCACATTGATCCGCGCCACCACCTCCTCGAGGCTGAACGGCTTGGTGACGTAGTCGTCGCCGCCCAGGGTCAGTCCCGCGACCTTGTCCTCGATCGAGTCCCGTGCGGTGAGGAACAGCGCGGGCGCCTCGACGCCGTCCTGGCGCAGCCGCTTGAGCAACCCGAGCCCGTCCATCCCCGGCATCATGATGTCGAGCACCATGACGTCCGGACGGAAGGCCCGCACCTTGTCGAGCGCGGCCGGCCCGTCCGGGGCCACGGCCACCTCGAAGCCCTGGAACTTGAGGCTGACCTGCAGCAGCTCCCGGATGCTCTGCTCGTCGTCGACGACGAGGACGCGGGGCATGGGTTCGTCTTTCACGCTGGACACCACGCCATCGTGCACCGTGCGACGCCCAGGACTCTGACGACTCGCTGGCAGTTCCCTGTGAACGCGTCCGAGGACGGCGCCGGTCAGCGCAGTGCGGCGAGGATCTCCGGCGTGACCGGGTCGACGTCCGCGGCGTCCGGATGCTTGATCACGTACTTCTTGACCAGCGGACACACGGGGACGACGTGCTTGCCCGCCGCACGGGTGTCGGCGAGCGCGTCACGGATCAGGATGGAGCTGAGACCGCGGCCGCCGAACTGCTCGAACACCTCCGTGTGCGGGAAGATCCGCTGCTGCTCGCCGTGGTCGATGAACAGGGTGAATCCGGCGAGCTCGCCACCCACGGCGACCTCGTAGCGGCCCTCGGCGTCGTTCCGGGCGACGGTGACGGCGTCCTGGGTATCAGCGGTGTTGTCGGTCATCGTGTGCTCCTCGTGCGCGGTTTCAGGCGGGTGGTGGGCAACGGCGGCGCGGGCAGGTACTGATCGTCCCGCCAACCGCTCACTTCGCCGAAACGCACGGACCGCGCCTCCCATTCCTCGCGGAACCCGACGATCTCCTCGTGGCTGCGGCCGACGAAGTTCCACCACATCACGATGTCCTCCCCGAACGGGGCACCGCCCAGCAGGATCACGCGGGCGGGCCGATCGGTGGGGTTGTGCAGCCGGAGTCCGCCGAGGCCGGGCCCGGCGTATCCGAGATCGCCCCGGGTGAGGGCCACCCCGTCGAACAGGAGACGCTCCGTGTCGAGCAGAACGCCGTGCTCGAACTCCTCGTTCACCGCGATCGCGACGCGCGCACCGGGCGCGAGGTGGATCTCGGCGCCGAGTAGCGGCGTGGCGGTGGTGATCTCCGCGGAGCTGCCCGCGAGCTCGCCGATGAACACCTTCACGGTGCCGCCCGGACCGTCGGGGCGCACGTCGGGAAGTTCCACGACGGGCGGCACGTAGTGTTGGAATCCGTTGTGGGCGTTACGTACCCGGTCCGGTAGCGCGAGCCACAGCTGCACGCCGTGGAGCATCGTGGTCTCGGGCGTGGACACCTCGGAGTGGCTGATGCCGGAGCCGGCGGACATCAGGTTGAGCTCGCCGGGCAGGACGGGCGCCTCGACGCCCGCGCTGTCGCGGTGTTCGATCTCGCCCTCGAACAGCCAGCTCACGGTCTGCAGACCGGTGTGCGGGTGCGGCGGGACGTTCATCCCGCCGGAGCGATCCACCTCGTCGGGGCCGTAGTGGTCGGCGAAGCACCACGCACCGATCATCGAGCGCTCGTGCGTGGGAAGGGTGCGGCGCACCGTCATCGCCCGAGGGCCGCCGAGCGGCACCTCCCGGGCCTCGATCACCTCCACTCCGGCGCTCGGAGCCGTGGCCCCGCACTCGACCTCTTCGGGCGTCCGGTCGACGTTGCTCATAGCGGCTAGCCTAGTGCCATGCCAGCGCAGAGAGTGCGGATCGACAAGGCCTCACCCCGGATCTACAAGCAGCTCGTCGCGGTCTCGGCCGAGGTGGCCGCGGCCGCGGAGGCGGCCGGGATGAGCCGCGGGGTCATCGAATTGGTGAACCTGCGGTGCTCGCAGCTCAACGGCTGCGCGTTCTGCCTCAACCTGCACGCGCAGGCGGCGCGCGCCGCGGGCGTCAGCGATCAGCAACTCGACGTACTGCCCGCGTGGCGCGAGGCCCCGGGCCTGTTCGACGACCTGGAGCGCGCCGCGCTCGAGATCGCCGAGCTGGTGACCTCGCTGCCTCCGCATCACGCCGCGGACATCGCCTACGACCGCGCGACGGACGTCCTCGACGAGACTCAGACGTCCGTACTCATCTGGGCCGCGGTCACGATCAACGCGTTCAACCGCGTGTCCGTGGTCAGTGGGTACGAAGTGCGGCACCGGGGCTGATCCGCAGGGCGACGGTGCCACAGCGTCGCGAGAACGCCGACGATTCCCGCCGGACCCGGGACCAGCGTGGCCGATATGGTGTCACTCGTCCGTCCCCCGTCGCCTCCTTACCGATTGGACGCGCCGGGCGGCGGAACGGTTCCGTCAGATCGCGGGCTCGTACGAGATCTGGTAACCGTTCGGAGCGACGACGGCGAGGCCTCGACCCACGTCGAGGCGGTAGGTGTAGCCGTTGTTGACGGCGCTGTAGGACGAGCCGTTCGACCACACGACGGGCGCGGTCACCGCCAGGCCGTTGCCCTTGCCGAAGCCGCGGTACTCGGTGCGGCCGTCGCCCTTCCAGCGGCAGATCGACGCGCTGGAGCTGGGCGTCTCGATGTGGGCGACGACGGTCTGGTGGACGTCGCACGGGTTCGGCGACGCGTTCGCCGCTCCGGGTGCGACGAGGGCGAGGCCGGCTGCTGCGGCGACCGCTGCGGTGATGGTGACGGTCCTGGTGATCATGACGACTCCTCCGTCTTGCGGGTGTGCTGACCCCTCCACCGTGCGCCTCAACCCTTAAGCCTCGCTCAACATCCGCTGAATCGTCGCCGGACGACTCTCGCCAGCACGATGGCGGACGTGCTGAATCGGCCGGTGGAAGCTACTCCGCCTGACAGGTCACGCCGGGAGGCGGCCCTCCGCGACGTCGAGAACCCACTGCTCCGGCTCCTCGCCCCGGCGGCGAGCGACTTTGACCAGGATTTCCGCGCTGAGCTGTCGAGACCGTGGCGAATCGCCAGTGAGCTCGAACTTCGCGTTAGCTCGTGCTTTTGCGCTGTCGTAATCGCTCATGTCGCACCTCCTGAGCTGTCGTCGTCAGTGTTCATCATCGCGAGCCGCGCCGCCACTGCTGCGAGAATTGCCAGCTCACTGTCGGTTACCGGACTCTCGTCCGTCAGGGCACTCATCACTGCCTTTCCGAACTCCTGAGCACGGACGTTCTCCTGCTGATTCGCCTGCTCAGCGGCCCACTGATATCGACACCACCACTCTGTTCGCGCATCGTGACTGATCCGATGGGCGCGGTCCCTCGTCTCCGACCACGTGCGCTGCCCAAGGGTCGCGAGCACGCCGGCGACACCGGCCAGGCCGACCACCAACGTCACCAACGGTCCACTGAGCATCCCACCCTCCCCTCACGAATTCGTCCCCTACCCATTGGACGCGCCGGGACGCCGAACGGTTCCGCGCATCTCCGCCCCGGGGCGGATGCCGCGCACCGTCGAGCGTGGTTGGGTGAGTGCATGACGGAACGGATCACGGAGTTCACCAGGTCGGGACTGGTCTTCCCGGTCGTCGACAGCGGACCGATCGACGGGGAGATCGTCGTTCTGCTGCACGGCTTCCCGCAGACGCCCACGTCCTGGGCGGCCGTATCGGAGCACCTGCACGCGCGGGGGTACCGCACCGTCGTCCCGTGGCAGCGCGGGTACGCGCGCACGGCGACCCCGCCCCGGCGCTGGCAGTACCGCAGCTCCGAGCTGGCGGCGGACATCGCCGCGCTGCTGGAGCGCACCGGTCCGGCGCACCTGGTCGGGCACGACTGGGGCGCGTCGACGGCCTGGCTGACCGCGTCGTCGTACCCGCACCTCGTGCGCACGCTGACCGCTGTCTCGGTGCCGCACCCGCTCGCCTTCCTGCGGGCCTTCCTCCGCTCGGACCAGGCCCTGAAGTCGTACTACATGTACCTCTTCCAGGTCCCGTTCGTCCCGGAGTTCCTGGCCCGACGGTTCCCGTCCCGGTTCGAGGCCTTCCTCCGCGCGAGCGGGATGCCGGGCCCGGCGATCGGCACCGTCGTCGACGAGGTGCTGGCGCCCGGGCTCCTGGGCGGGGGCCTGAACTACTACCGCGGCATGCCCTTCACCGCGGTGAAGCCGGGCGAGGGCACACGGATCGGCTGCCCCGTGACCTATGTCTGGAGCACCGACGACATCGCCCTCAGCCGCGCCGGTGCGGAGCTCGCCGGAGAGTACGTGGACGGGCCGTACCGGTTCGTCGTGCTCGACGGGGTGAGTCACTGGATCCCCGACGAGCGGCCGGAGCAGCTCGCGGGGCTCATCGCTGACACCGCCACGTGAGCACGTCGTAGAACTCATCCAGAGTGCTCACTCTGAGTAGAAAGCCCCCGCGAATCCCCGACGTTCACCGACGAAATCACTCCAATCATCTGTCCTGTGAATCAAATTGGGGAGAATATTCACGATTGCGGCAAGGATGGAATTTTCCGCATTGTCCTCCAGGCCGAGAAAATATTTGAACAAGGGAATTACACATTCATTCCACACCCGCTCATGACTCTGCGGATCCGGACACGCCAACAGACCGCAAATTCTCACAACACGAAGCACTTCTTCCAACGAGACGGTTTCCTTCAGCACTCTCGTCAACAGCTTTCGGACCAGCGTCACTGTCAGCCACTCAATCCAACGCCCAGTGAGACCCTTCAACTCGCTAGCACCCTCCGGACTTACGTCGAATTCACTGTATCCAGTGTTGCGCAGTTTGACCGATTCCAACACCAGTTTGTCAAAGTCCCAGCCGGATTCCTCCAACACTGCGGACAGAACGGAATCCGTCGCCAGTTCGACCGCGTCCCCGACCTTGCGAATCGCCCAAGCCACTGACGCGATGAGGTCGCACCAAAAGTGAGAGGTTTCCTCATCCGCTCGCCGATTCGCCTGAAGGGACTGCCGCACTGATAGGTGACATCTGATCTGGCTTGCCCGGGAGGGTGGGCCTGGAAGGATGGCCATCGTGCCTAAGCCGTATCCGCAGGAGTTCCGTGACGACGTGGTCCGGGTTGCCCGTGACCGTGAACCGGGGGTGACGCTCGCGCAGGTCGCGAAGGACTTCGGGATCCACGAGATGACGCTGACGAAGTGGCTGCGCCGCGCCAACATCGACGACGGCAGCAAGCCCGGCATGACGAGTGGGCAGTCCGCGGAGTTGCGGGAGGCCAACAAGCGAATCCGGTTGTTGGAGCAGGAGAATGAAGTCCTGCGGCGGGCTGCTGCGTATTTGTCGCAGGCGAATTTGCCGGGAAAAGGTTCTACCCGCTCGTGAAGGAGCTTGCCGCGGACGGGATCCCCGTCACGGTGACGTGT
>NZ_LSRF01000056.1:0-529157 GCF_001575195.1 Tsukamurella pseudospumae | reverse complement strand
GGGTGGGTGTACACGGCGTTCGTCACCGATGTGTTCGCCCGCCGGATCGTGGGCTGGAAATGCTCGACCGCGATGACCGAGTCGCTGGTGCAAGCTGCGGTAGACCAGGCTATCAGTGACAGGAAACGTTGGGGTGCAGTTACTTTCGATCAGCTCATTCATCACAGTGATGCGGGGTCGCAGTACACCGCGATCACCTACAGTCAGTCGTTGGCCGACATCGGTGTGCGGCCGTCGATCGGCAGTATCGGCGACAGCTACGACAACGCGCTCGCCGAGTCGGTGAACTCGAGCTACAAGACCGAGCTCGTCTACCGCGAAGCCCCGTGGGCCGGCCTGGCCGACCTGCAGGCGGCGACCGCCGAATGGGTGCACTGGTACAACCACGAACGCCCGAACGGGTACTGCAACGACCTGAGCCCGGTGCACGCCGAGCGGATCTACTACGATCGACACCAGGCCACCGAAACGGTGCCTACCCTGCCTGACCAGCTGGTCCAGGTAGCCAACTGAGAGATCCTCCGGGAAACCCGGGGTGGTTCATTCTGTGTCGATGGGGCCGGTCGGGGTGGGCAGCCCTTCGGTGATGCGGGCGGTACGGCATGCTGCGGTGTCGGCGCGGTAGACGCAGGTCATGCCGTTGCCGTGGTGGATGTTGTGGTCGATGTGTTGGAGGAGGCGTTCGGCGTTGCGGACGCGGTTGACGACGTGGCCGGCGAAGCGGTGTGCGGACTGGATGCGGTGGTGGTAGTTGCTGGCGGCGGGGCCGCTGATGTGTTCACCGGCGGTGAGGAGTTCGTGGTCGCGCTGGTTGTGTTCGAGTACGGATTCGAGGCGTTCGACGGCGAGGTCGTTGAGCCAGGCAGTGTCTGCTTGGCCGCTGTAGCTCATGGTCATGGTGGTCGAGACGTGCCCGTACTGCAGGGCTGCGGCGATGAGGCCGCGGGGCCGGCGGACGATGAAGTAGGCCAGGGTGCGGCGGAACCGGGAGGGGTAGATCCGTCCGGCAGGGTCCGGTGGGATGACCGGTTCGTGGTCGAGGCGGACGAAGGTGCTGTTGATCCACGTGATGAATGCGGCAATGTCGGAGGTGATGTCTTGGGCGCGACGAGCGTTGCGGTCGGCGGGGCGGATAGCGTGCGGCTTGTAGTGGCTGGAGGGAAACAGTAGGGGAGTGTCACCGAGTTGTTCGAGCAGGTTGATTGCCTGGTGGACCGGTTGTACGACGACCCAGGTGCGCTCGAAGGGGTCGTCGCCGAGTGTCGGGCGCGGCGTGCGGGCGGCGCCTTTGCCGTATCGGCCGAGGACCAGCAGCTGGCCGGTGTCGTGATCACGTTGGGCGCAGCCTCGACGAAGGTTGAGGACCTCGCCGGGCCGCATCCCCGACAGGTAGCTGATGACCACGAAGCAGGCTACCGAGAGATGCGCGGCGAGCTGGGGAAGTTCCTGCGTGCTGAGGGGGCTCGTGCGCCACGGCCGTCCGTCGATATGTCCGGTGATGGCGCCGATCGGGGAGCCGTCTGCGACGGGCAGGTCGCTTTCGAGCACAAGTGGCCGTAGGCAGGGATCCACGCGCCGACTGGGCAACATGAGCAGTCTGGCGAGGTGCCGCCAATTGATTCGGGGCTGTTCGTGTTCGTCCCGGAGAGGGTGCCCCGGGACAGGGCGGCTGTGTGCGGTTGCGTCGGCGACGAAGGCCTGCACTCGTTCGCGGGAGGTCAGGTTGTGGAGGTGTTGCTGGCTGGGGTGGGTGCCGGCGTCGAGCTGCTTGACCTCGGTGAGGGCGGCGATAATGTCGGGGCCGATGTCTTCGACCATCCGCAGGCTCCAATGCAGCAGCGGTTCCATGGTGGCCGGAGCGATGCGGGGTGTGGTGTTCTCTGCGCCGGCCGGGCGGCAAGGTGATGCGGCCAGCTTCGCGGGCGCGCTGCCGGCCCACGGTGCGACGGCGTCGAACCGGCACTGTTGCGGCAGCACTGCTTGGAAGCTCCACACGGTCCGCACGGCGACGAGCAGTTCCTTCTTGTGACGGTTGCTCGCTTGCAGCTGCAGCACATGCTGGCGATAGCGTTCGAGGTGCTCATCGGTGACCTCGTGCAGGCCGCACAGTTGATGCAGGCTCATCCAGGCCGCGAAGACCCGCAAGGTCCGCAGCCGAAACGATACGGTGCCGATACTCATCAGTTCGCCGTCGCTGCTGACGGTGATGGTGCGCGGGACGGGACGGGTGAGGAACGCCAGGGCGATCTCTTTGAACACGGGGACCAGTTCATTGGGCCAGCGGTCCCAGTAGATGCTGTTGATCTTCGCGTGGGCGTCAGGGTGCGCGGGAGCGATGTGCCAGATCGGATCGCCGAACCGGGACAGCTTGCCGGGCGGGGTTCCTGGGCGCAGTACGTGCTTATGAAGGACGATGACGGCGGCCAGGTCACCGTCGTGGGCGCTGGTAGCGTTGGTTATTGCAGGTCCCATTGTCCCTCGAGTAGGTCGTTGACGCGCTGACGGTGCTCGGCGGTGATCGCTGTTCTGGCATGGTCGATCTCCGCGCGGGAGAAGCTGGCGGTGATCTCGTGCAGTTGCTGTAAGCGTGGCGCGTACCGCGCCGCCCACAGTTCGGGTTGCAGGTGTGGGCGCAGCTGCACCAGGGCGTCGGCTGCCGCGAGTTGGACCGGCAACTGGTGCGGTAGGGCACGCGCGTTGGTGCAATCGAGGCACGTGAGAAACGACACGGGACACGGGCTTCCCGGGGGACTGTGCGGGCTGTCCTCGTTGTCGCGGCAGGACAGCAGGATCGTGTCGTGACTGCCGTCGAGAAGGCCGGTCAAAACCGGGACATCCATACCTGCGTGCGTGGCGGCCGCGTGCGGGTCATGGTGGGCCAGGTCAACGAAATGGCGGGTGAAGACAGGTACCCGCGCGTGCTTGTGCGCCTTATCGACCTCGCTGTTGAGGGCTGCCGCGACGACGGCCTGTCCCTCGACCTGCACGCTGCGCTGGGGCATGAGGTAGGTGTCGTTCATGGTGGCCGTGGTGTGCGCCATCGGGCGGCGGCGACGTTCGATCGCGGTCAACCTCAGCGTCCGAACCGCCACCACCGGCTTGCCGCGGGCCGCGGTTGTGGTCGTGGCGGTGGGAAATCCGTGGGCGGCGGCCCACCGCTGTACGTGCAGGCTGACCAGAGTGGTGATCCACGGCGTGGGGGTGTGCACGATCTGTTTGGCGATCCGGCCGGCGAATAAGTTGTCGCTGCCACTAAGGCGTCGCGCGGTCTCCCCGAGGCTCAGAAGCAGCTGGTAGACCCGTAGCGGGGACCGCAGCCACCGGCGTTCCGGGTCGTCGCTGGTGAGGATGTCTTCGAGCGCGATGATCATGTGTTCGCGCTCGGGCCCGCGGCGCGGCTTGCTGGCTTCGACTAAGGCCACACCACGGTCGGTCAAACCGCCGTCGGGACGAAAGTGCGCCGCCGGCCAGGCTGCGATCGTGCCGAAGTTCTGCCCGGTCAACGCGATCAACAGCACCGCGAACGCGACCAGCTCCCCCGGAGATAGGCACAACATGGACGAGACCTTGATCAGTCCGCCGAAGCGGTTCACCACCGGAGTCGCGTACCCGGACTTGGTTCGCGGCAACTGCCCCGTGCGGTCGAAACCATCGAGTAGGGAGCCGAGTGCCGCGTCATCGCTGCCGGCGGGCACCTGGCCTGATCGGTACCGGGCTACGAGCTGCTGCGCGTTCTCAATCCGTGTGCGGGCAAGCCGGATGTCGTGGCGCGCAGCGGTGAGGATCTGCTGCCACTGGTCATCGGTGTAGCCGGTCTTGCTCACGTTACGGTGGGAGCCCTGGCGCACTCGAACAGCTGCCAGAGTGTCCCGCGTATGCGTGGTGAGCTGCTCATCGCCGTCGAGCAGTTGCCGCAGGCTCTCGACGTACGTGGCGACCGTCCTAGGTTTGAGGTGCTGGTAGCGCTCCCGATATGCCAGGACATGCTCGGGGCCGACATCTTGCGGAGTGCGCGCGGGTGTGGGGTGCTCGGCGATCACGACGGCGAACCGCTTGGCCGTATGCACAAGTCCGCGCGCGGTGCTCAACCGCTTCACCGTTGACCGCGTGGAGAACTGGTCAGCCACACGCTCGGCCAGCCACCGCCGGATCGGCTCGGCCACCGGGAGGTCCGTAAAATCGAACACTGTAGTTTTCCCGCTGGTTTCTCCGACGAAGGTCACATGGTGACCGTCTGGTCCGAGGCGAGGCTGTGGGGTCCACCCGTCAGGAGGTAGCGTCGCCCTGCGGCCGCCGCGCGTCACCGACCGTCCGCCTCGGTGATGCTGACCGGCTGCACGGTGCGCCCGCCCGCATCCGCGAGGGCGTGTAACAGAGAGTCCACGCCTGCGGTCTCGTCCTCGTCGAGCAGCGCCATCAGGTAGTCGAATTCCAGGCCGGCGAACGGCTCCAGGTAAGTCTCCCGCGTGGTCATCGGATGGGCGTGCCCCATCAGCGCGGCCAGCTGGAACCAGATATCGCCGAGCTGATCGCGCAGATCCCGCATCTGCTCCTCGGACAGGCCTGCGACCCGGGAGCGCCACACCGCCGAGAGAATCGAGTACCACCTCAAACAGAACGAGTGCCGCAGCATATGTGGCCGCGCCCACAACGGACAGGCCGCGGGATCTCGCCCGTCGCCGACCGTGGCCGTCCACACGCTTGCGACACGATCATTGGCATGATCGAAGGTGTCTTCCCAGCCATGCGGCTTCTTCGGCACCCCGCTCGGGGCGAGCCACAGCCACAGCGGCTCAAGCCCACCCTTGGTGCGCCGGAACAACTGCCGCCGCTCATCAGGTCCCAGCACATCCAGCGAAACCGGATCCACTCCGCCGCGATCGTCCTCGATCAATAGATGCCGACTCTGCGGCCGATACCCAACAACGATCCGAATCCCAGTCAGCCGCTCGTAGCGGCCAGCCTTTTGCGCCCGCCGGATCGCGTGTATCCGGGACCCCGCCACCGAATCGGTATACCCGGCGACCGACCGCAGCACAGTGCGCGGGATCCGATAGGTGCGCCCCGCGCGGCCGCCCTTGATGCACGCCGCCGCCAAATGAGCTGGAACGAACCGTTGTGCGCTCGGTTCCGGGACCTCGACGTCGAGGACGCTCGCCCACTCCGTCAGCCGCAGCCCCGTCCCGTAGAGGCCGTCGACGAACGCAGCATCGCGGTCCTCATTCCCGCCGCGCCACCCGCGACGGCGCAGGCCGTCGAAGTCGTACCCACACAATCCGATATCGCGCCACTGCTCAAACGCCTGCCGCAGCATCCACTTGACCTGACGCCGCGTAGCTCCCGCCGGGCGCAACGGATCCCGCACCGACCACGAGCCGCCCGCGGCACCACCGGACGGACCGCGGCCGCGCTGACCGCCGGCAGTAACTGACGCGACCGGATTAGCCACCCCGAAACGTTGATCCGCCCAGCAGTAGAAGCTGTTCAACGCCGCGCGATCGGTATCGAAGCTCGTCGGCTGAACCCTCCCCGCGTTAGCGACCGCTGACAGCCGCCACTCCTTGAACGCCTCCACATCACGCGCTGTCGCCTCCCACCACCCCCGCCCGACTGAATCAAGATAGTTCAACCACACAACCAGCGCATACGCATACCGCCGCCACGTCGACGGCCGCGCCCCGGCCATCGCTCCCGTGCGGAAGAACAGATTCACCCGCGAATCCGGCCGACCACCCGGGCCGACCAACACCGGAGTCCCATGTCGCGCGCCGTTAACCACAGCCCGCTCATGCACATCCCCGAAGTCGGGCACGCCACTCGGAGGCACGACCGGCGACGTGAAGTCATAGAACGTCACACTCCAACCCGACCACCCGGACATACTGCCCTCCCTAAACGGCCCGTCCTCGACAACAATAGATAGCCTAGAGAAGCCGCGCTGCACCTGACCTACGCGACGCAGTACGCGGCGGAGTACTACGGCGATCCCGGTGACCAAGCCGGTGGGATCGACTGGAACGCCGACATCGCGCCCGCGTACCGCGACTTCTTCTACTTCAGCTACAACCTCGGCATGACCTATCAGGTCTCCGACACGTCCGTCTCGTCGCCGACGATCCGCAGCCTGGTGCTGCGCCAGTGCCTGCTGTCGTACGCCTTCGGCACGCTGATCCTGGCCACCGCGATCAACCTGGTCGTGGGCATCGTCTCCGGCTAATCCGCGGCCTCGCGGCCGGACGGCCCGCGGCCGGAGGCGCCGTCGAGGAGCAGTGCGACGAGGGCCGTCGCGGTGTCGGGCTGCGGCGGGGTGCCGATGATCATGTCCGACCATAGGAAGGACTCGGCGAGCCGCACGATCGCGTAGGCCAGGTCGGCGCGGGTGACGTCCCGCGCACCGTCGGGCTGCGGGATCGCGAGGTCCGTCAGCCAGGCCGCCACCCATGCGATGAGCCGCTCCTGCACCACGCTGCCGGGAGCCTGCAGGACCCGCATCGCGAATTCCGGTTCCTCCGCGGCGAATCCGGTGAGCGGGGGATAGGCACGGACCTCGTGCGCCAGGCGCCCGAAGGACCGGAGGAAGGCCGCGCGGTCGCGCACGGGCTCCGTGGATTCGACGCGCTCGATCGCCTGGGCGATACCGAGCCAGACCGCCTCGCCGACCACCTGTTCCCGCCCCTCGAACCAGCGGTACAGCGTGGCCCGGCCGATGCCGCTGGCCTTCGCCAGCTGCCCCAGGTCCACCCGGCGGCCTTCGCGGAACCACTCGGCCGCGCGACGGATCACGGCGGACTGGTTGTCAGGACGCGATGGATGAGACATACTCCTATTTTGTCTCGCTAGAGCGAGGGTGTCAACGAGGGGAATCCCGGATGGATGTGACGTTCACGGCGGCCGAAGAGGCGTTCCGCGACGAGGTGCGGGCGTTCCTGGACGAGCACCTCACCGACGATCTGCGCGCCGCGGGCGACCTCGCCACCAGCGTGTACTCGGACCACGAGGCGAGCCTGCAGTGGCAGGCGATCCTGCACGGGCGGGGCTGGGCCGCGCCGGCGTGGCCCGTCGAGTGGGGCGGTTGCGACTGGACGGTGGCGCAGCACTACATCTTCGCCCGCGAGTCCGTGCTCGCCGGTGCGCCCTTCCTGTCGCCGATGGGGATCCGGATGGTGGCGCACGCGATCGTGAAATTCGGCACCGAGGAGCAGAAGCGCTTCTTCCTGCCGGGGATCCTCGACGCGTCGGTGTTCTTCTGCCAGGGCTACTCCGAGCCCGAGTCGGGCTCTGACCTCGCGTCACTGGCGATGCGCGCGGAGTCCGACGGCGACGATCTCGTCCTCACCGGTTCGAAGATCTGGACCACTCACGCCCGGGAGGCGAACTGGATGTTCGCGCTGGTGCGCACCTCGAAGCAGGAGCGCAAGCAGCAGGGCATCACCTTCCTGCTGCTCGACATGACGGTGCCCGGCATCGAGATCCAGCCCCTCGTCATGGCCTCGGGCGAGGAGGTGCAGAACGTCGTCTTCTTCGACAAGGTGCGCGTGCCGAAGGCCAACGTGCTCGGGACGATCGACGAGGGCTGGACCGTCGCCAAGTACCTCCTCGAGTTCGAACGCGGGGGCGGCGCGTCCGCACCGTGGCTGCAGGTCTCGCTGGACCGGCTCGCCGAACGAGCGACGACGGTGCCCGGGCGGGGCGGCCGCCCGCTCTCGGAGGACGACGACTTCCGGCTCGGCCTCGCCGAGCTGCGCGCCCGCGTCGACGTGCTCGAGATCCTCGAGCACCGCTCGCTCGCCGTGCTGGCCGAGGGCGGCAACCCGGGCCCGGCATCGTCGATGCTCAAGATCCTGGGCACCGAACTGAGCCAGGCGGTCACCGAGTTCGTGCACAAGAGCGCGGGGCCGCGGGGCCGCGTCTACCAGCCGCACGTCACCCGGCCGGGCGGTCCGGTGGTCGAGTACCTGCCGCCGGCGGACGGGGCGCACAGTGGCGACCTCTGGCAGGCCGTGGCGCCGCTGCGCTACTTCAACGATCGTGCGGGCTCGATCTACGCGGGCTCCAACGAGATTCAACGGAACATCCTGGCGAAAGCGGCATTGGGGCTGTAGATGGACTTCACACTCACCGACGAACAGAGCATGCTGCGCGACGCCGTGCGGTCCTACCTCGCGGGTCGGTACCCGCTGGTCGAATCGCGGAGCGCCGCACGGTCCGAGGCCGGCTGGCAACCCGCGGTCTGGGAGGCATTCGCTTCCGACCTGGGGATTCTCGCCGCGACGCTGCCCGAGTCCGTGGGCGGCCTCGGCGGAGGGCCCGAGGAGATGATGGTGATCGCCGAGGAACTCGGCCGCGCCCTGGTAGTGGAGCCGTACACCGGCACGGTCGTGGTGGGCGCCGCCCTGCTCCGTGGCTCCGGTGGTCCGGCCGCCGACGCCGTGCTGTCGGCCGTCGCCGCGGGTGACGCCCGGATCGCGGTCGCCCTCACCGAACCCGAGTCGGGGCGCGAGCCCTGGGACGTGCAGGCCACCGCGGTCCGCGACGGCGACGACTACGTGCTGTCCGGCGCCAAGATCGTGGTCGCCGACCTCCCGCTCGCGACCCACCTGATCGTGGTCGCGCGGACCACGGGGGACCGGCTCGACCGGGAGGGGCTCTCGCTGTTCCTGGTCGAGTTCGACCCGCAGGCGCCGCCCGGCGGGGCCGACGCCCGGTACTTCCGCACGATCGACGACCATCACACGGGCGACCTGGTGCTCACGGACGTCCGCGTGCCCGCAGCGGCGCTGCTCGGTGCCGAGGGGCGGGCCTGGGAGCTCGTCGAACGCGCCCTGGACGACGGTGCCGCAGCCGTCTGCAGCGAGGCGGTCGGCATCATGCGCCGGGTGCTCGAGGACACCGTCGAGTACACCCGCAACCGTCGCCAGTTCGGCGTGCCGATCGGCTCCTTCCAGGCGCTGCAGCACCGGATGGTCGACATGGCGCTGGAGGTGGAGCAGTCCGTGGCCGCGGCCTACCTGGCCGTGCTCAACCTGGACGCCGAGCCGCGGGTGCGCCGGCGGGCAGTGTCCGCGGCGAAGATTACGATCGCCCGGGCGGCGCGGTTCGTCGGCCAGAACGCGGTGCAGCTGCACGGCGGCATGGGGCTCACCGAGGAACTCGCGATCGGTCACTGCTTCAAGCGGCTCACCGTGATCGAGACCGAGTTCGGTTCCGCCACCGACCATCTGCGCCGGTACGCCGAGGCGGTCGGCGGCTAGCCGGCGGCCGTCAGCGTCGCGGCGCCGCGTCGCACGGCAGCGCGGACGGCCGGCGGCACGCGCGGCCCGACGGTGACCGCGAGCGTGATCGCGGGGATGGCGGGAAGCGCGTCGACGGGGACGAGTCCGTCGGTCGCGTCGATCGCGGGCAGCAGGGTCGCGCCGATGCCGCTGCGGGCGGCGGAGTAGAGTCCGGCGAGGTTCGCGGCCTCGACGGCGATCGTGTAGTCGATCCCCGACCGCCGCAGCGCTGCCGTCGCGGGGGAGCGGAGGACGCACGGTTCGTCGAAGAGCAGGACCGGGACCGTGCCCTCGGGGACGGCCCATTCGCGCGCCGCGTACCAGTGGAGGGGGATCGGCCCGACGGCGTCGGGGTGGTCCGCCGCGGCGAGGAACACCGATACGTCGGCGAGCCCGTGCTCCACGGCGTTCGCGACCTGCGCGCTGCGATCGAAGCGGAAGTGCGCCGCCCAGCCGCCCGGCAGGGTGCCGAAGGCCTTGCTCAGCGCGGGGATGAGACGGTCGGCGCCGTGTTCCGTCGCCGCGACGGACAGCGTCCTG
Source organism: Tsukamurella pseudospumae (assembly GCF_001575195.1). Classification (NCBI taxonomy): domain Bacteria; kingdom Bacillati; phylum Actinomycetota; class Actinomycetes; order Mycobacteriales; family Tsukamurellaceae; genus Tsukamurella; species Tsukamurella pseudospumae. The sequence goes on along the minus strand of NZ_LSRF01000056.1, from coordinate 519,345 downwards.
GTGGTCGGCGACGACAGCTCGTGGACGGCGGCGTCGTGCGCGTCGAGGATCGTCTGGGCGTGTGCCAGGAGGCGAGAGCCGTGGTCGGTGAACCGGACGCCCCGACCGGCCTTCTCCACGATCGTCCCGCCGGTCGACTTCTCCAGCCGCCGTAGGTGCGCGCTCACCGTCGACTGCGTCAGGTGCAGTGCTTCCGCGGCGCGGTGGACCCCGCCGCACCGCGCGATCGCCACGATGCTGCGCAGCGGGACGATGTCGAGGATCGGTGTGGACATGACCGAACGATATCCTCGATCGATCATGATCGTCAATCATTGTTGGACGAGCGCTGCCTGCGCGTTCGACGATGGGAGCCATGAGAATCCCTCCGATGCTCGCCGTCTCCGTCATCGTCCTGTACGCGTTCGGCTATCCGCTCGGCGCGCTCGGCGTCGCGGCGATGAGCCCGTTCCTGCTGTTGTTCCTCCGGTTCGCGATCTCCGGTGTTCTGATGCTCGGTGTCGTGCGTGTGACCGGCCGCCGGAATCCGACGGGTGCTGCACTGGGGCACGCCGTCGTGGTGGGGCTGCTGACGCAGGCGGCGCAGTTCCTCGGGTGCTACCTCGGACTGCGTGCGGGCGTGCCCGCCGGGGTCGCGGCGCTGATCATCGGCGTCAATCCCGCGGTGACGGCCGTGGTGGCCCGTCTCGTCCTCGGGGAGCACCTGACGGTGCGCAGGGCACTGGCCGCAGTGCTCGGACTGGCGGCGGTCGTGACGGCGTGCTGGTCGACGGTGCCCGCGCTGGCCCATGCCGGGGCGGGCATCGGCTTCACCCTGCTCGGACTGGCTGGCATCGCGCTCGGCGGCGTCTACCAGCAGCGGTTCTGCGGGGACGTCGATCCGGTCGCGGGGAACGCGGTCGGCATGCTCGTCGCGGCGGTGCCGGCGGGCGCATTGACGCTGCTCTTCGACGCGTCGGTGCTCCACCCGGTGCAGGGCGCGGTGGTGCTCGTGCTGATGGTGCTGCTCAGCTCCATGACTGCCACCACGTTGTACCTGCGGGTGATCGGCATCGCGGGCGCGAGCGGCGCCGCGATGCTGTTCGCCGTGATCCCCTCGGTCTCCGCGTTTTTCGCCTTCGTGATGCTGGGCGAGCCGGTGCATCCCGGCGTGGTCGTGGGGCTGGCACTGGGCGGCGCGGCGTGCGCGATCGCCTCCCTCGGAGGACGACGAACGCCGGCTCTCGACCGGGAGGTCGACGAGCCGGCGCTGCCGGAAACGGGAACGCTCAGATCCGCCGCATGACCGTGACGACCTTGCCGAGGATCACCGCGTCGTTCCCGTGGATCGGGTCGAACGCCGGGTTGTGCGGCATCAGCCATACGTCGCGACCCGTGCGGCGGAAGGTCTTCACCGTGGCCTCGCCGTCGAGCATCGCGGCCACGATGTCGCCGTTCTCGGCGACGGACTGCTGCCGGACGACCACCCAGTCCCCATCGCAGATCGCCGCGTCGGTCATCGACTCGCCGACCACTTTGAGAAGGAACAGCGAGCCCTCGCCCACCAACTCACGCGGCAGCGGGAAGATCTCCTCCACCGCCTCCTCCGCGAGGATGGGGCCGCCCGCGGCGATCCGGCCGAGCACCGGCACGAACGCCGGCTCCGGCATCCTGTCCTCGTCCTCCATGACCTTCTGGATGACCTGCGCCGTGCGCTCCTCGGCGCCCTGCACGTTCACTGCGCGCGGGCGGTTGGGATCGCGGTGCAGGAAGCCCAGGCGCTCGAGAGTGCGCAGCTGATGCGCGACCGACGAGGTGGAGGTCAGACCCACCTCGTCTCCGATCTCGCGGATGCTGGGCGGGTAGCCGCGATCGCGCACGGAGCGCCGAATGACCTCGAGCACCTGCTTCTGCCGGCGCGTGAGGTGATCCTCCGAGACATTGCCCTGCGCGTCGCGGAAGCGCTTGTCCCGATGCTGGACCTGTCGTTCCTCTGCCATGTGCCGCTCCTCACGCCCGTTCGGTTCTGCAACCCACTGTAGTCGAGCCGCTGGGTCATGACAAACATCTGTTCGAGAAATTTGCCCGCGTGTCTTCCGCTCCGCTCGAGGGTGTGGTAGAAATCGAACAGAAGTTCTTTCGAACACCTGCACGCACTCCGGTGTGACTGGTGGGGCTGGATGGAAAAACTTGTCAGTCCCCTCCGATAGACCTGTAGGTGAGCGAGAAGGACCCGCTACCGACGTAGGGAGAGATCATGACCGCGATCATCGATCGGGATGTCATCACCGCAGCACAGGAGCCCGCTGCCGAGGCGCAGGCACTGGCGCGGCACGGCTCGGCGGCCGCGGATCGGCGCGGCGCCACCCGGGCCCGCGGCGTGTCGCCGCGGCTCGCCCGGAGTCGTTCGCAGGAGGTGGCGGACCGATCGATCACCTCGTCGAACGAGGTGTCCGAGGGCGCTGTTCGAACGGTGCCCGGCGCGGTCCGCGTGACCGGAGCGCGCGGCGCGGCGCGGCGCACCGTCGAACGCCCGCGCGTGCGTTCGGTCGGTCGGACGCGTCGCGGTGTCTCGCGGGTGGACGGCTGCGCCCGGCGCACCCCGGGCCCGTCCCTGGCCGTGTGCCTGCTGTTCGCGGTCGGCACGTTCGTGGGCCTGCTGGTCCTGTTCGGCGGCGCGCAGCAGGCGGATCCCGCCCCGGCCGGCGCCGCGCAGCCCGCGCTCACGTCGATCGTCACGGTGCGTACGGGCCAGAGCCTCGAGCAGATCGCCCGTGAGATCGCGCCCGATCATGCGCCGGCCTCGGTGATCGCGGAGATCGAGGAGATCAACGGGCTCCGCGACGGGCGGGTCCACGCAGGGCAGACGCTGGTCACCCCGCGGTACTGACGGCACAGCACGAGCGAAGGAGAAGCGGATGACCACTCGGATGGCGATAGTGGATTCCCGGCAGGGCGGGCGCGTGGCGCACCTCGACAATGTGGTGCCGTTGCCGCGCCGAGTATTCTCGATGTCGAGATCGCGGGGCACGGCCGTGGCAGGGGCCACGGTGCTGCAGTTGCCCCGCCGTACATCCGAGCGCACCCGCGCGGGAGGTGAACCCATGCATTGCCCGTTCTGCAAGAACGAGGACACCCGTGTGGTCGATTCGCGGGTGTTCGACGACGGGCAGGGCATCCGTCGGCGCCGCTCGTGCAACGAGTGCGGGCGCCGGTTCACCACGGTCGAGAGCGCGGTCATGGCCGTGGTCAAGCGCAACGGCGTCACCGAGCCCTTCAGCCGCGAGAAGGTCATGAAGGGCGTGCGCCGGGCCTGCCAGGGCCGGGACGTGGCCGAGGACGATCTGCACAAGCTCGCCCAGCAGGTCGAGGAGGCCGTCCGGGCCACCGGCGTCGCCGAGGTCCCCGCCAACGAGGTGGGCCTGGCCATCCTCGGCCCGCTGCGCGACCTGGACGAGGTCGCCTACCTGCGATTCGCATCCGTCTACCAGGGGTTCTCGTCCATCGAGGACTTCGAGGCCGCGATCCGCGACCTCCGCACCCGCGCAGCCGCCGCGGGCCCGACCGACGCCGCGTAGCGCGGTCAGGTCAGGGCCGCGATCGCGGCCAGCACCTTCTTCTCGGAGATCGAGCCGGCGGTGCCGAGCGACTGTGCGAACAGGCTCACGCGGAGCTCCTCGATCAACCAGTTCGCCTGGTCCAGCGCCGCATCACGACGGTGCTGGGGCAGCGTGTCGAGCTTCGCCGTCAGCGCGCCGTACACGCGGTCGAGCGTCGCCATCCCACGGTCGTCCCGGTCGATCGCCGCGGGCAGAGCCGCCCATCGCGCGGCTGCCCCGGCCGTGTACCGCGGTAGGTGCCGCACGTGCACGCCGGGCGTGGCGGCCACGAATCCGGGGAACAGCAGGCCGTCCAGCTGCTCGGCGATGTCGTCCGCGGCGTCGCGGAGCGCGGGCGGCGCGGAGGCGATCGCGCCGCGCACCTCCGTCGCGGTCGCCACGGCCGCTGCGACGTCCGCGAAGTACTCCTGCACCGTGGCGCCCAGGCCCGCGCGCACGGACGCCGTCAGGGCCGTGAACTCATCGGGTGTCCAAGCGAGGCCCACGCGCGTGCGGAGATCGGTGATGGCGCGCCGGCGGCAGTCGGCGACCAGGTCCATCGGCGTCGGGTACGGGCTCTGCGACAGCGCCAGCCGGTCCCGCTGCCCGACCGACTGCAACACCGACTTGTGCGCTGCGGGCAGCACGTTCGACAGCAGCACGTCGAGGCCGGCCCCCATCAGTGCCAGCTGATCGGGCTCGTTCGCGACCACCCGGACGCCGGCCCGGTCACCGTCGGGATAGAGGGTCCCGAACCCGGTCACCCGGCTGCCCCGGACCTCCGTGTCGATGGTGCGCGGCACGTCGCCGAGTGTGGCCGCGGTCCACTCCCGGGCGGGTGCACGCTCGTAGTCGCCCGCGCGGCTCGACAGATCCTCCTGCACGGCCGCCCCGAGCCGTCGCTTGAGCGCGTCGAGGTCCTTGCCGGAACCGAGCTCGCGGCCGTCGTCGCCGATCACCACGAAGGTCACCCGTAGGTGATCCGCCAGCGCGGCGGGGGAGAAGTCCTCGGCACGGATCACCGTGCCGGACAACTGGGTCAGCTCCCGCGCGAGCCCGTCGGCGAGCGGCTCGGCGCGCGGGGTGAGCCGCGCGAGGGCGGCCGCGGCGAAGTCGGGCGCGGGCACGACCTCGCGGCGCAGCTGTTTCGGCAGCGACTTGATCAGCGCCGTCGCGAGCTCCTCGCGCATCGCGGGCACGAGCCATTCGAAGCCGTCCGCGCGCACCGTCGCCAGGTCCTTGACGGGGATCCGTGCGGTCACCCCGTCGTCGGTGGCACCCGGCTCGAAGCGGTACTTCAGCGGTACCTCGACGCGGCCCTGCAGCCACGTGGTGGGGTACGCGTCCGCCGTCACCTCGGCGGCACCGTCGGCGAGGAGGTCGTCCGCGGTGAAGTCCAACAGTGTCGGCTCCCCGCGGGAGGCCTTCTTCCACCACGCGTCGAAGTGCCGGGCGGAGACGATGCCCTCCGGGACCCTGCGGTCGTAGAAGTTGAAGAGTCCGTCCTCGTCGATGACGAGGTCGCGGCGGCGGGCTTTGTCCTCGAGGTACTCGGCGTCGTCGAGCAGCGCGCGGTTGCGCGCGAAGAACGGGTGCCGGGTGCGCCATTCGCCCTGGACCAGTGCGTGCCGCAGGAACAGGTCGCGGGCGACCACCGGGTCGATCCGGCCGTAGTTCACGGTGCGTTCCGCCACGAGGGGCACCCCGAACAGCGTGACCCGCTCCTTGGCGAGGACGGCCTCGCGCTTGGTGGACCAGTGCGGCTCGGAGTAGTGGTGTTTGGCGAGTGGCCCCGCCAGCTTCTCAGCCCATTCCGGCTCGATCTTCGCGACGGTCCGTGCGAACAGCCGCGAGGTCTCCACCAGTTCCCCGGCCATGACGAGTCGCGGCGGTTTCTTGTACAGGGCGGATCCCGGGAAGACCATGAACTTCGCGCCGCGCGCACCGAGGAATTCCCGCCCGTCGGGTTCGCGCAGGCCGATCTGGGACAGCAGTCCGGCCAGCATGGCCTGGTGGATCAGGTCCGCGGACGGTGCCGGTTCCCGGCCGAGCGATTCGGCCTTCCATCCCAGGTCCCGGCAGATCTGCCGGAGTTGGCCCTGCAGGTCCTGCCATTCCCGGATCCGCACGTAGTGCAGGAACTCGCGCTGGCATTCGCGGCGGAAGGCGCTCGAGCTGAGCTCCGCGCGGCGCTCGCGGAGATGGCGCCACAGGTTCAGGTAGGACAGGAAATCGGAGGTGGGATCGGCGAAGCGGGCGTGCTGCGTGTCCGCGGCCTGACGGTGCTCGGCCGGCCGCTCCCGCACGTCCTGGATCGACAGGCCCGCAACGATGACCAGCACCTCGGCCAGCACGCCGAACTCGCGGGCGGCCACCAGCATCCGGGCCATCCGCGGATCGACGGGGAGGTCGGCCAGTTGCCGGCCCACCGTCGTGAGCTTCTTGTGGCCCGGGGCGGCGGGTCCCGCGTCGGTCCCGCTCGCTCCGCTCCCGGCGACCGTGAGCGCGCCCAGCTCCTCGAGCAGCGCCGTCCCGTCGCGCACCGCGCGCTCGTCGGGCGGCTGGACGAACGGGAAGGCGGAGACCTCGCCGAGCTCGAGCGCCGTCATCGACAGGATGACCGAGGCGAGGTTGGTGCGGAGGATCTCGGGATCCGTGTAGACGGGTCGTGCGTCGAAGTCGTCCTCGGAGTACAGGCGGATCGCGATGCCGTCGGAGGTTCGGCCGCAGCGGCCCGAGCGCTGCTGCGCCGACGCCTGGGAGATCGGCTCGATCGGCAGCCGCTGGACCTTGGTGCGCGTCGAGTAGCGGGAGATGCGGGCGGTGCCCGTGTCCACCACGTACTTGATGCCCGGCACCGTGAGCGAGGTCTCGGCCACGTTGGTGGACAGCACGATCCTGCGCCCGGAGTGCGGCGCGAAGACGCGGTGCTGCTCGGCGGAGGACAGGCGGGCGTAGAGCGGCAGGATCTCCGTGCCGGGCCGGACGTGGGCCTGCAGTGCCTCCGCGGCGTCGCGGATCTCCCGCTCGCCGGAGAGGAAGACGAGGACGTCGCCCGGGGCCTCGCGGGAGAGTTCGTCCACGGCGTGGACGATGCCCGTCACCTGGTCGAGCGGTTCGGTGTCGTCGGTCATCTCGTCGAGCGGGCGGTAGCGGATCTCCACCGGGTAGGTACGCCCGGAGACCTCGATGACGGGGGCCGGCGCACCGTCGGGCCGCGCGAAGTGCGCCGCGAACCGCTCCGGCTCGATGGTCGCGGACGTGACGATCACCTTGAGATCGGGCCGGCGGGGGAGGATCTGCCGCAGGTAGCCGAGCAGGAAGTCGATGTTGAGGCTGCGCTCGTGCGCCTCGTCGATGATGATCGTGTCGTAATCGCGCAGTAGCCGGTCGCGGGTGAGCTCGCGCAGCAGGATGCCGTCGGTCATGAGTTTGACGGAGGTCTTCGGTGAGACCTTGTCGGTGAACCGGACGGCGTACCCGACGGTGTCGCCCAGCTCGGTACCCGTCTCCTCCGCGATGCGCTCGGCCACGGAGCGGGCGGCGAGGCGCCGGGGCTGGGTGTGGCCGATCATGCCGCGCACGCCGCGTCCGAGTTCGAGGCAGATCTTCGGCAGCTGGGTGGTCTTCCCCGAGCCGGTCTCGCCGGCGAGGATGATCACCTGGTTCTCGGCGATGGCCCTCGCGATCTCGTCGCGGCGGGCGCTGACCGGCAGGTTCTCCGGGTAGACGATCGCGGGGACGGCCGCGGCGCGGACCGCGAAGCGCTCCCGTGCGGCGTCGACGTCGCGGGCCAGCCGGGGGAGGTCGGAATCCTTGGCGCGCTTCAGCTTGCCCCGCAACCGCGTCTCGTCCCGGAGGGTGACGACGGGCGCGGCGTCGGTGCCGAGGGCGGCGTACAGGTCGCGCTTCGTGGAGGGGCGGAGCTGCGCCTCGTCTGCGCCGCATGGTGCCGTACGCGTCTCCTGTTCACTCATTTGCTCTAGTTTATGCCTATGAGCGGACAGGGACCCACGACCTCATCGGCACTCTGGCACGGCTTCGCCGACATGGGCGCCGTGCAGCGCGACGGCGCGTTCGTCTTCGCCCGCGGCGAGGGCTCGTACGTCTTCGATACCGACGGCAATCGCTACCTCGATGCGACCGCGGGTCTGTGGTTCGCCAACGTCGGGCACGGCCGCGCCGAGGTGGCCGACGCGGTGCGCGACCAGCTGCTCAAAGTCGCACACGTGACCGGGTTCGGCGACGCCGCCACCGACACGACGGTGGCCCTGGCCGACCGCCTGCAGGGCATCGCGCCGGTGCCGGACAGCAAGGTCTTCTTCACCTCCGGCGGTTCCGATTCGGTGGACTCGGCGATCAAGCTCGCCCGCCGGTACTGGCAGGAGAAGGGCCGGCCCGACAAGAAGCTGATCGTCGGACGGTCGAACGCCTACCACGGCATGCACGTCGGTGGCACCTCGCTCGGCGGCATTCCGGTGAACGCCGAGGGTTACGGCGGCGTGCTGTTCGACGACACCGCGACGATCGCGTGGGACGACGCGAAGGAACTGCTCGGGCTCATCGAGCGGGTGGGTGCCGACTCGATCGCGGCCTTCGTCGCGGAGCCGGTGATCGGCGCGGGTGGCCTGCTCCCGCCGCCGGAGGGCTACCTGCGCGAGGTCCGCGACATCTGCCGCGAGCACGACGTGCTGTTCATCGCGGACGAGGTGATCACGGGCTTCGGTCGGATCGGCGGTGCGTGGTTCGCGTCGAGCCGGTTCGACCTGCAGCCGGACCTCATGACCACGGCGAAAGGACTCACCAGCGGCTACGTCCCGATGGGCGCGCTGTTCGTCGCGCCGCACGTGGCGGAGCCCTTCTACGCCGGCGGGGTGTGGTGGCGCCACGGGTACACCTACGGCGGGCACGCGGCCGCCGCTGCCGCCGCGATGGCGGTCCTCGACATCATGGAGCGGGAGAACCTCGTGGCCGAGGCTCTGCGCTTGCAGGACACGTTGCTCCGCGAGCTCTCGGCGCTGGCCGATCATCCGAAGGTCAAGCAGGTCCGCGGCGGCGTCGGCGCCGTGGCGGGCGTGCAGTTGCACGAACCCGCGGAGGCGATGGCCATGGTGAAGAAGCTTCGCGCACAAGGTGTGTCGGGTCGCGCGGCCGGGCTCGGCACGCTCCAGTACTCGCCGTCCTTCGTCACCACCGACGAGCAGGTCGCCGAGATCGCGGCCGCGACGCGGAGGGCCCTCGACGCCTGACGGAGCGGTGGTCCGCCGATGGCGGGTTGCAGGGGGTTGCATTGCGGTTTGTTGACCATTCAAACCCCTGATAAGTGTGGTCCGTGACACACTTCCGCTCGTGAACGAAGATGATACGGCTGCGGTCTATCAACGCGCCTACGACAGCAAGGAATTCCACGAACTCCGCCGTAGGCTGGCGTCGTTCGTGCTCCCGATCTCCGCGGCCTTCCTGCTCTGGTACGTCCTGTACGTGCTGCTGGCCACCTACGCGCACGACTTCATGAGCCACAAGCTGTTCGGCAACATCAATGTCGCGCTCGTGCTGGGTCTCGGTCAGTTCGTCACCACCTTCGCCATCACCTGGGCGTACGTGCGGTTCGCGAACAGGACCATCGACCCCATGGCGACGGACCTCCGCCAGAGCATCGAGGCGGACCTCAAGGGCGACGGCGGCGACGTCGCGCTGGGCAAGGGAGAGCCGAAGTGACCGACATCCTCGCGTTCTCGTTCGATCCCAGGAAGATTCAGGTGGGCGAGCAGGTCGGCTCGACCACGCTCAACATCGTGATCTTCCTCCTGTTCATCGGCCTCACGATGGGTCTGGTGATCCGCGCCAGCCGGACCACCAAGAAGGCCACCGACTTCTACACCGGCGGCGCCACGTTCACCGGCCCGCAGAACGGTTTCGCCATCGCGGGCGACTACCTCTCCGCCGCCAGCTTCCTCGGCATCTGCGGCGCCATCGCCGTGCAGGGCTACGACGGTTTCCTCTACTCGATCGGCTTCCTCGTGGCGTGGCTCGTGGCACTGCTGCTGGTCGCCGAGCGGCTGCGCAACGTCGGCAAGTTCACCATGGCCGACGTCCTCAGCTTCCGGCTCAAGCAGCGGCCCGTCCGGATGGCCGCGGCCCTCGCGACGCTCACGGTGTCGCTGTTCTACCTGATCGCGCAGATGGCGGGCGCGGGCGGCCTCGTCGCCCTGCTGCTCAACATCAAGGGGCACACCGGCCAGTCGATCGTGGTCGCCGTGGTCGGCGTGCTGATGATCGTCTACGTCCTGGTGGGCGGCATGAAGGGCACCACCTACGTGCAGATGGTCAAGGCCGTCCTGCTCGTCGGCGGCGCGCTGCTCATGACGCTCATGGTGCTCGCCGCGGTGAAGGGCAACTTCTCCGATCTGCTGCAGAAGGCGATGGACGGCACCGTCACCAACGCCAAGACCGGGGCGAAGGAGGCCGTCGGCGAGAAGATCATCGAGCCCGGCCTCAAGTACGGCAAGACCGAGACCACCAAGCTGGACTTCCTCTCGCTGGCGCTCGCGCTGGTCCTCGGTACCGCCGGCCTGCCGCACGTGCTCATGCGCTTCTACACCGTCCCCACCGCGAAGGAGGCGCGTCGTTCGGTCACCTGGGCGATCGGCCTGATCGGCGCGTTCTACATCTTCACCCTGGTCCTGGGCTTCGGTGCTGCGGCCTATGTCGGCGCCGATGTCATCGCGAAGGCGCCGGGCGGCGTGAACTCCGCGGCTCCGCTGCTGGCGTTCTCGCTCGGCGGCACGATCCTGATGGCGGTCATCTCGGCGGTCGCGTTCGCAACCATCCTCGCGGTGGTCGCGGGTCTCGCGATCACGGCGTCGGCGAGCCTCGCGCACGACATCTACAACGGGGTCATCAAGCGCGGCAAGGCCTCCGAGGAGTCGCAGGTGCGGGTCTCGCGCATCACGGTGGTCGTCATCGGCATCGCGTCGATCATCCTGGGCATCGGCGCGATGGGGCAGAACATCGCGTTCCTCGTGGCGCTCGCCTTCGCCGTCGCGGCGTCGGCCAACCTGCCGACGATCCTCTTCTCGCTGTTCTGGCGGAAGTTCAACACGACCGGTGCCGTGCTCTCGATGTACGGCGGCCTGATCTCGGCGATCGTCCTCATCATCTTCTCCCCGGCCGTCTCGGGTAAGCCCACGTCGATGTTCAAATCGCTGGACTTCCACTGGTTCCCGCTGGAGAACCCGGGCCTGATCTCCATTCCGATCGGCTTCGGCCTCGCGATCATCGGCACCTTCCTCGGCAAGCCCGACGCCGACCTGACGGACAAGGCGGTCGAGATGGAGGTGCGCTCGCTCACCGGTGTCGGTGTCGAGAAGGCCATCGACCACTAATCCCACGCGTTCGACGGTGCCCGTCCCCGGCTTCCGGGGGCGGGCACCGTCGTATCGGGGTCAGAGGGGGACGACCTCGCTGCCCGCCACCTCGTCGGCGCGCAGCGTGACGTCGAGGGCGGCGATGCGGCCGTCGGCGGTGAAGGTCACGTCCCCGAGCAGCAGGTAGCCGGGCGCACCGGGCAGCCGCACGGTGTACCCGAGGAGGCCGTCCACCAGCGCGACGAGCGCCGTCTTCGCCTTGAACAGGAAGGCCTCCGCGATCGCGGGCGCGCCCGACAGCACCGTCGAGGGGGCGTCGTCGGCGTGGGTCCGGAACACGGCGTCCGGGTCCAACAGGTCGACGAGCGCGGTGAAGTCCCCGTCGCGCGACGCCGCGAGGAAGGCGCGGACGGCGTCGGCGCGGGCGGCGTCGGGCCGGGGAGCGCCGGCCACCCGGCGGCGCGCCCGGCTGGCCAGCTGGCGGGTTCCCGCCGGGCTCTTGCCGAGGACCGCCGCGACATCGTCGAAGGGCACGGCGAACACGTCGTGCAGGACGAAGGCGACCCGCTCGGCGGGAGCGAGGTCGTCGAGGACGGCGCCCAGAGCGGCGCCGACGGACTCCGCGAGTTCCGCCTGCGCGTCCGGCCCGAGCGCGGGATCCGCCGGCTCGACGTCGTCGAGCGGTGCCGTGTCGCGACGGGCCCGTAGGCGGTCGAGGCAGATCCGGGAGACCACGGTGGTCAGCCACGCTGTCGGGTTGTCGACGGTGCCTTCGGCGCGGTCTGTCCTCAGCCACGCCTCCTGCACGGCGTCCTCGGCGTCGGCGGCCGAGCCGAGCATCCGGGTGGCCACCGCCAGGAGCCTCGGTCGTGCGGTTTCGAAGTCGTCGGCGTCCATCTGTCACATCCTTCGTAGTCGGTTCGTCATGAGGGTGACGGGGCGATCGCCCCGATTGTGACGGACCGAAGGAGAACATCATGACCGCACGGATGACGAACCCCGCGATGGCGCTGCCCGGAGCGATGGACGCGCTGATGAAGCTGGGCGCGGTGGTGGCCGAGACGGGGCTGTCGCCGGAGCTGCTGGAGCTGGTCAACATGCGCGCCAGCCAGCTCAACGGGTGCAGCACCTGCCTCGACGGGCATTGGCGCACGGCGCGCAAGCACGGCGCGTCGGACGACAAGCTGTTCGCCGTCGGCGCGTGGCGGCACACGCCGTACTTCTCGGACGCCGAGCGGATCGCCCTGGAGATGACCGAGGAGCTCACGGCGCTCGCCGGGGCGCCCGACGCTGTCTCGGACGAGCTCTGGGAGGCCGCCGCCGACGAGTTCGACGCCGCCCAGCTCGCGGGTCTCGTGCTCGCGATCGGACAGATCAACCTCTGGAACCGGCTCAACCATGCGACGCGCCAGCAGGCCGGCGCCTGGCGTCCCTGACGTCAGGGGAGCATGCGTCCCGCGAGCCAGCCGATCGCGACGGAAGCCATTGCGGTGGCGATCGCGCTCACGATTGCGAGTCCGAATCCCTGAGCGCCGCTCAGTGGCCGGCTCGTCGGAGGAGTCGCGGTATCGGGACCGTCGGCGTTCGGTTCGGCGGCGGCCTGCTGTCGGTCGAGCGCCGGCGCGCGTCGGATCAGCGGCTCGGGTTCGAGAATCAGATAGAGCAGGGCCCCGATCTGCCCGATGGTGAACATCCAGAACCATGCCCAGCGGTTGCCCCGGCGCGGCTGGAACACGAACACGGCGGCGAAGGTCGCGAGCCAGGCGATGCTGATGAGGAGACCCGTCCAGTCCGGCTGCGGCGACGAGGGGAACGGCAGGGAGAGGGAGCCGCTGTCGTCGTCGGAGGTCGTGCGGAGCGTGACGTCCCGTCCCTCCATGTCGTTCGCGAAGTCGGACCACGGCGACCGTGCGGTGCCGTCGGACGTTCCGGACGGACTCGGCCCAGCGCCCTCCGGCCTGTCGCGCACCCGGCCGGTCCGCCAGCGGAACGGGCCGGTGGACCACGTGCCCGATCGGACGTTGTCCTGGGTCCACTGATCGGAGGGGATGATCAGCTGAGTGACGGCGCCCCGCTCGAGGTCGTGCCGGAAATCCGCGTACGTCGCGTCCCGCGGGTGCGCCTCGGCCGAAAAGGCGACGAAGCCCACGACGAGGACGATGAGCGCCACCCACCGTGCGATCGGCGCAATGACGCGTCCCATCCGCCCTCCCCGGTCGACCTCCTGCGACGGTACTTCGTTACGTGCCGGAATGACCTCGGATCGGACGAGGTCGGCGCGGTGAACGACCCCGTCGGATCTCGCTGCTGCAAAGCAAAGACGATGGATGGACGTAGACTGATAGGTATGTCCGATCAGCCGTATCAGCCGACCCTCGCGCAGCTGCGCGCCTTCGTCGCGGTGGCGCGCTCGCGTCACTTCGGTACGGCCGCCACCTCGCTGGGCGTGAGCCAGCCCTCGCTGTCGCAGGCGCTGGCCTCGCTGGAGGCCGGACTCGGGGTGCAGCTGGTCGAACGCAGTACCCGCAAGGTGCTCATCACCGAGGCCGGCATGGCACTGCTGGAGCAGGCCTCCGGGATCGTCGCCTCCGCGGCGGAGTTGGTGAGCTCAGCGGCGGGGCTCACCGGGGAACTGCGCGGCACCCTGCGCATCGGCATGATCCCGACGGTGGCGCCCTACCGCCTGCCGCGCCTGTTGCCGCAGTTGCGCGCGGAGGCGGACGAGTTGGCGGTCACCGTCGTCGAGGACCAGACGGCCCGGCTGCTCGACGCGCTGCGGTCCGGCCGCATCGACGTTGCCGTGGTGGCGCTGCCCGTGCACAGCGCGTCGATCGCCGAGATCCCGCTCTACGACGAGGAGTTCGTCCTCGTCGTGCCGCCCGGGCATCCGCTCGCCGGCCGCGACGATCTCACTGCCGATGACCTCTCCGGACTGCCGCTGCTGCTGCTCGACGAGGGACACTGCCTGCGCGACCAGGCGCTCGACCTGTGCCGGCAGGCCGAGTCCGGCGTCGGCGTCATGGGAGACACCCGGGCTGCGTCGCTGGCCACGATCGTGCAGTGCGTGTCCGGCGGCCTGGGCATCACCCTGCTGCCCGAGCCCGCGGTCGCCGTCGAGCTGCGGGGCACGGACCTGGCCGTCGCGCGGTTCGCCGCGCCCGCCCCGGGTCGGCGCATCGGCCTCGCCTACCGGGCCTCCAGCGCGAAGACCGAGGGCTTCACGCGGCTCGCCGAGATCGCCCGCTCCGCCGCGGAATCCACCCTGTGACACTGCTGAGCGCTAGCCTGGGGACATGGTGAACCAGCGCTCCGTCCTCATCCTCATGGACTTCCAGAAGGGCATCGTCGACGGTGCCGAGCGGGCGGGGCAGGGGGCGGTCGCGGCCGCCGCACGGGCCCTGTCCGCGGCGCGGGACCGGGGCGTCCCGGTGGTCCACGTGCGGGTCGCCTTCCGGCCCGACTATCCCGAGATCCCGCCGTCCAACCGGGCTTTCGCGATGATCCGCGAGGGTGGCGACTCGATGACGGAGGTGTCGCCGCTCACGGCGATCGTCCCCGAGGTGGCGCCACTGCCGGGGGAGCCGGTGGTGATCAAGCGGCGGTTCGGCGCCTTCAGCGGCAGCGACCTCGACGTGGTGCTGCGCGGCCTGCAGGCCGATCACCTGGTGCTGGCGGGCATCTCGACCAGCGGCGTCGTCCTCTCGACGGTCCGCTACGCCGGGGATCTGGACTACGGCCTGACGGTACTGTTCGACGCCTGTGCCGATCACGATCCGGAGGTGCACCGCGTGCTCATGCGCAAGGTGTTCCCGCGGCAGGCCGAGGTGGTCACCGTCGACGAGTGGATCGAGGCCCTGGGCTGAGCTCAGCGGCGGGTCCGCTTGCCGGGCTTGCCCTTCGACCCCGTCGACTTCTTCCCGGCGGCTGCGCGCGCCGCCTGCTTGGCCAGCGTCTTCTCCCGCGCCGTCCGCTTGGGGGCGGGTTCCGCCTGTCCCCGTGAGGAACCCGTCTTCCGGCCGCGGACGACCCCGATGAACTCCGCGACGGCGTCGGACTGCTCGCCGGCGGGGAAGGTCAGCACGACGGGGGAGGGCGGCGCGTCCGTGATGGGCCGGTAGGTCAGGTCCTTGCGGTGATGCAGGCGCGCCAGTGACTGCGGCGCGATCAGGACCCCGAGCCCGGCGGCGACGAGTTCGACGGCGGCCGCGGTGGTCTCGGGCCGGTGCTCGATCGGCGCGCCGGGGGTTCCGTCCCAGTGCAGCGCGTCGTCGAGCGGCAGGAGGGTCGGCTCACCGTCGAGATCGGCGGTCGTGAGTTCGTCGGCCGCTGCGGTGTGGTGCTCCTGCGGGACGACGGCGACCACTTGCTCCTCGTACAGGGCGATGACGGCGAGGCCGGTGGTCTCGGCGGGCAGGCGCAGCAGCGCCACGTCGACGACGCCCTTCCGCACCGCGTCCGCCGCTCTCCCCGCCTCGACGGGTACGAGCTCGAGCCGGACGTCCGGGCGGCGCTCGCCCCAGATGCGGGCCCACTTGGCGGGTGTGGCGCCGGGAACGTAGCCGAGCCGCAGGACCGGCGGGAGCGAGGAGGTCACTCCTGGAGGTTACCGATAGGCTGATGGTCATGAGCAGGCAGAACACGCAGTCCATGAAACCGGCCACCGCGGCGAAGAAGTTGGACGTGTACCTGCCCGCGACGCCGCCGGCGTTCCAGGAGTCCTCCGTCACCCGCGCGGAGCTCGCTGCGCTGCAGGCGGATCCGCCGCAGTGGCTCACCGATCTCCGCAAGCACGGCCCGCATCCCAAGAATCTGGTCGCGTCCAAGCTGGGGGTGTCGATCTCCGGCTTGGCAAGGGGCGGGGTCGAGGACGCGCTGACCACCGAGCAGATCGACGCGATCATCGCGGAGAATCCGGAGTGGCTCGCCACGGAGCGCGCGAGCTACCAGGTGGTCCTGCGCGAGGAGCGGCGCGTGAAGTCGCTGCACCAGGATCGCGCCCGCCGCGACTGATCCGGTGGTCATCGGCCCGCCGGTCGAGGCGGATCCCGCGGACTGACCGCGTACGGCCGCGGCGCGTGACACGCTCGATCCGTGGCGGATGAACAGGTGCTCGCAGCAGCGGAATCGGGGGTCGCGGAGGTCGTCGCGCGGTGGGCGCGTGACGCTCCGGATCGCGCCTTCCTCCTCACCGATGCCGGTGTCCTCGGTTACCGCGCGGTGGACGAGGGTGCCCGTGAGGTGGCGGAGGCGCTGCTCGCGGTGGGGATCGACGAGGGGGACCGGGTCGCGGTCGCCGCGCCCAACTGCACCGAGTGGATACTGTTGTGGCTCGCGACCGCGAAGATCGGTGCGGTCCTGGTGACGCTCAACGTGGTCTACCGCGAGCAGGAGTTCGAATACATGCTCGGGCAGTCGGTCGCTCGCCTGCTGGTGTGCGCGGCGGAGGCGCGCGGGTACGACTTCGTCGCGATGCTCGCCGCGATGCGCGACCGGATCCCCGGCGTCGAGGGCATCGTCTTCCTCGCAGACGGTGACGGTGCCGGCGACCTCGCGGCGGTGTCCGGCGCCCTCTCCTGGCCCGAATTCGTCGCCGGCGGTCGCGGTGGCCGAGCAGGAGCGCCGCCCGCATCCGCCGTCGGCGCGGCGCCGGCGGTGATCCTCTACACGTCCGGCACCACCGGGGCGCCCAAGGGGGCCGTCCTCACCCAGGGCGGAATCCTGGCATCCGCGGCTGGCGAGGCGGAGCGGTTCGATCTCATCGGCACGGACGTGATCCTCGGGCACATGCCGCTCAACCACGTGGGAGGGCTGACCTGCACGATCGCGGCCGCCGCGGTCGCCGGCGCAGCCGTTGCCCTGGTCCCGGGATTCCACCCGGAGCAGAGCCTCGACGCCGCGGCCTCGCGTCGCGTGACGGTGCTGGTCGGCGTGCCCACCATGTACACGCTCATGCTCGGCGGCATCGGCGATCGGGACCTGAGCGCCGTCCGGCTGTGTGTGGTCGGCGGGGCGAACCTGGAACCCGCTCTGGCCCAGCGGATGCGGCAGGCATTCCCGGGCGTGCGGATCGCGAACCTGTACGGCGCGTCGGAGGCCTCCGGGGCGTGCATCGTCTCGGCCGCCGACGACGGGCCGGAACTGATCGCCACATCGATCGGGACGCCTCTGGCCGGTGTGCGGGTGCGCGTCGTCGGGCCCGACGGTGCGCCGGTCCCGCCCGGCGCGGACGGGGAACTGCAGGTGCGCGGACCGTCGGTGGCGGCGGGCTACTGGGGCATGCCCGAGGCGACCGCTGCCGCGTTCGGCGCGGACGGCTGGCTCGCGACGGGAGATGTCGCCGTGCTCTCCGAGGACGGCCATGTCGCCCTGCGCGGCCGCCTCAAGGAGATGTACGTGCGCGGCGGGTACAACGTCTACCCCGCCGAGGTCGAGAACTTCGTGGGCGGACTCGCGGGCGTCGCGATGGTGGCCGTGATCGGCGTTCCGAACGCGGTGTACGGCGAGACCGGCCGGGCCTTCGTGGTTCCGGCGCGCGGCGCCGAGATCGAGCCCGATGTGATCCGGGAGGCCTGCCGCGCAGCGTTCGCCGCGTACAAGGTGCCGGACGAGGTACTCGTCGTGGACGCGCTGCCGCTGACACCGGCGGGGAAGATCCGCAAGGCGGTCCTGCCGACCGGCGAGGTCTGAGCACGGGGGCCCGTGCGAAGTGCCACGGGCACGGGCGTCCATGTGTACGCTGTGAACATGGCGTGCGGAGCCGACGCGCGCCGTGGAGACACCGGAGAGAGTGAGTCACCATGTCCGAGCGAATGTCCACCACCCGCGTCATCGCCGCGAGCCCCGATCGGGTCTTCGCCGTCCTCGCCGATCCCGCGCGCCACGAGGACATCGAGCCCACCGATTGGGTCCGGGACGCCGTCGACACCGCCCCGCTCGATCACGTCGGGCAGATGTTCTCGGTGAACATGTACCTGGAGCAGGCGGGCGGCGATTACGTGATGGAGAACAAGGTCACCGACTTCGAACGCGACCGCGTCATCGGCTGGCTGCCGGGGACGAGTCGGGAGGGTCAGTGGCAGGCGGGCGGATGGTGGTGGCGGTACGACCTCGCCCCGTCGGGGAACGGCACCGAGGTGACCCTGACCTACGACTGGACCGACACCCCGCAGTCCTTCCGGGACTTCGTCGGCGCCATGCCGCCGTTCCCGCCGGAGTACCTCGATCAGTCGCTCGAGGCCCTGGACCGGCACATCTCCGGGTAGGCGTCGTCGCACCGCATCGCGATCCGGGCGCACGCAACGGCGAGTGGTAGCTCCGCACACACCGCCATCGCGAGCGCGACGGCGAACTCACTCCCGGCGGCGGCGGTCGTCACGTCGAACCAGGCGTCGGCGAGGAGGAGCGTGCCCGTCGCCGCGGCGGCCTGTCGCGCACGCGGATCGTCGAGGAGGAGGAGGGCGCCCGTCGTCAGCAGTCCCAGGGCCTCCAGCGCGTCGAGACCGACCCACGCGAGTGGCCAGTGCCGCACGGTGGTGGTGGCCGGCAGGGTCGTGCCGAGAACCACCAGCCACGGCGTCAGCGCCGCACCCGCGGCGAGCAGGACGGCGGCGACCCCGCGCCCACGGGGCCGGCCGTCGACGGGCGTGACGTCGACGGGTGTGCTGGTGGCGGCGGGGGGCCGGACGGCGGACGGGGTGATCACGATGTGGCTCCTTCGACGGAAACGACTGTCTCCCCAGCCTCCTCGTGGGAGCGCCGGATCTCGCCGGTGCCAGTACGCCTCTCGACGGTGACCCCCGCATCCCCCGGAACAGGGATGCCAGCATGCTGGTCGTGGTCGCCGCGCGGGACACACGGTGAGAGCATGTCCCGTCCCACCTGGCCCAACACCGTCGCCGTGATGCCCCTGCACGCCGCCGTTGTGGCCGTGATCGTCGCCCCCTGGGTGTCGCTGCCCGCGAAGCTGCCCGTCGCCACCATCGCTCTTCTGGCCGTCCCGGTCATCGCGCCGGTGGTGGCCTCGCCCGTCCTCACCGCCGCGCACCGCTCCCGGCTCGCCCGCGTCGGCGTCGTGATCCCGCCGTCGCGCGATGAGCGGGTGTGGCGATCCGTGGCGCGGGTGCGGCAGCTGGTCTATCACGTCCTGGTCGGTCCGCTGCTCCTGCTGGCCTTCCTCACCGTGATCGCGGGGTGGCTGCTCGTGGTCGGCTGCGGCACCAGCCTGCTCTGGATGTGGGCCCGTCCCGGCGGCGGGCTCCCGCACACCGTCTGGGAGGCGTGCGCGTGGACGGTCGCCGCGGCCGTCGGCGGCGCACTGCTGTGGTGGGCGACGCCGCTCCTGCCGGTCGTCGACGCACGTTGTGCGGCAGTTCTTCTCGGCCCCGGCGACGGCGAGCGGCTCAGCCGGAGGGTGGACGACCTCACCGAGAGCCGCGCGGGCGTGGTCGAGGCCGCCGACGCCGAACGCCGGCGACTCGAACGGGACCTGCACGACGGCGTGCAGCAGCGTCTCGTCTCTCTCGCCGTGAACCTCGGGGTCGCGCGTGCCACGCTCGCCGACCTGCCCGAGCCCGCCCGAGCGGTCCTCGACGACGCGCACGACCAGGCGAAGCTCGCGATCGCCGAACTCGGGCACCTCGTGCGGGGCCTGCACCCGCCGGTGCTCGAGGACAGGGGCCTCGACGCCGCCCTGTCCGGACTCGCCGGGACCGCGGCGATCCCGGTCGACCTGACGGTGCGGCTGCCGTACCGGCCCGACCCCGCGGTCGAGGCCGTGGCGTACTTCGTGGTCTCCGAGACTCTGACCAACGTGATCAAGCACGCGCACGCCACCCGCGCGGGTGTGGTCGTCGACGGCGGCCCGGAGACGATCGTCGTGACCGTCGAGGACGACGGTGCCGGCGGTGCGGATCCGTCCGGCGGGACCGGCCTGGCCGGGCTGGCCCGTCGGGTGGCGTCGGTCGACGGTGACCTGCGGGTCACGAGCCCGCCGGGTGGCCCGACCACGGTGCGGGCGGAGCTGCCGTGCGTGCGGTGATCGCCGAGGACTCGGTCCTGTTGCGCGTGGGCCTGGCGCAGGTGCTCGGGTACGCGGGATTCGACGTCGTCGCCGAGGTCGGCGACGGGGCGGCGCTGATCACAGCCGTGGAGCGGCACCGGCCCGACATCGCCGTCGTCGACGTGCGAATGCCTCCGGGCTTCCGCGACGAGGGGGTCCGCGCAGCCTTGGAGATCCGGCGCGAGTCGCCCGGTACCGCGGTCGTGCTGCTGTCCCAGTACGTCGAGGAGCGCTACGCGGGCGAGCTCCTGGCGACCGAGACCGCGGGTGTGGGGTACCTGCTCAAACAGCGCGTGGCGGACGTCGACGAGTTCGCCGAGACGCTGCGCCGCGTCGCCGCCGGGGGCACCGCCCTCGACCCCGAGGTCGTGGCGCAGCTGCTGGTGCGGCGCGACCGCGATCCGCTGGCCCGCCTCACACCGCGTGAGCGGGAGGTGTTGGAGCAGATGGCGAGTGGGCGCTCGAACGCCGGGATCGCGGCATCCCTCGTGATCACGGAGCGCGCCGTCGCCAAGCACATCAACAGCATCCTCGCGAAACTGGACCTGCCGCCCGCGGACAGCGACCATCGGCGGGTGCTCGCCGTGCTGCAGTACCTGGGTGCGCTCTGACTCAGCCCGAGACGACCTCGACGTCCACGAGCACGACATCGCCGCGGTCGTCGGACGCCGGCAGGTCGACCACGGCGGTGATCGCCCAGCCGTGGTCGCCGTCGGGATCGGCGATCGTCTGCCGCACCTTCCACGCGCGGGGCATGGAGGTGTCGAGCGAGAACAGCTGCGGCCCACGGGCGTCGGCGCCCGTCTCGATGCCGTCGTAGTCCTCGTAGTAGTCGTCGAAGGCGGCGTACCAGTCGACACCGGGGTCCATCGCGTCGAGCAGGTCGTACTCCTCCTCGGCGACGAGCTGCACCCGGCGGAACATGGCGTTCCGCACCATCACCGCGAAGGCGCGCTCGTCGGAGGTCAGCGAGGTGGACCGCCCGATCTCCGGCGCGGAGGCGTGCGCCTTCACCGGATCCGGCGAGGTCATCTCCTCCCACTCGTCCACGAGCGAGCTGTCCACGTACCGCACGAGGGCGCCCAACCAGGCGATGTAATCCTCGAGTTCCGGCGTGCGCGCCGCCTCCGGGACGGTGTGCCGCAGCGTCTTGAAGGCGTTCGAGAGGTACCGCAGCACGGCCCCTTCGGAGCGGCCGAGCTGGTACTTCGAGACCAGGTCGTTGAAGGTCATCGCGCGCTCGATCATCTCGCGCACCACGGATTTCGGCGACAGCTCGAACTGCGTCACCCACGCGTGGCCCGCCGCGTAGGTCGCGAACGCGGGCACGAGGACGTCCTCGAGGGGCTTCGGGTAGGTCACGTCCTCGAGCAGCGCCATCCGCTCGTCGTAGTCGATGCCGTCCGCCTTCATCTCCGCGACGGCCGCGCCGCGGGCGGCGTTCTGCTGTGCCCGCAGCACGGGCCGCGGATCGTCGAGCACCGACTCGATCACCGAGATGACGTCGAGTGCGTAATCGGGCTCCTCGGGATCGAGCAGCTCGAGCGCGGCCAGCGCGAAGGGTGCGAGGGGCTGATTCAGAGCGAAATCGGGCTGCAGGTCGACGGTGAGCCGCACGTGCCGGCCGAACCCGTCGGGCTCGGCGAGCTTCTCCACGACGCCGCCGGACTGGAGGCCGCGGAACAGGGTGATCGCGGTGCGGATGTGGCGCAGCTGATTCCGCCGAGACTCGTGGTTGTCCTCCAGTAGGTGCCGCATCGAGGAGAAGCAGTTCTCCGGCCGGGCGATCACGTTGAGCAACATCGAATTGGTCACGGAGAAGCGGGAAGTGAGTGGCTCCGGGGCCGCGGCGACCAGCTTCTCGAAGGTGGCCTTCCCCCAGGAGACGAAGCCCTCCGGCGGCTTGCGGCGCTGGACGCGCTTGAGCTTCGCCGGGTCGCCGCCCGCCTTCGCCTCGCGGCGCGCGTTCTCGATCTCGTGGTCCGGCGCCGCCACGACGACGGTGCCCATCGTGTCGAATCCGGCGCGGCCCGCGCGGCCGGCGATCTGGTGGAACTCGCGCGCGCGCAGGTGGCGGGTCCGCGTTCCGTCGAACTTGGTCAGGCCCGTCAGGTAGACGGTGCGGATGGGCACGTTGATGCCGACGCCGAGCGTGTCGGTGCCGCAGATGACCTTGAGCAGGCCCTCCTGGGCGAGCTTCTCGACGAGGCGTCGGTAGCGGGGGAGCATGCCCGCGTGGTGCACGCCGATACCGGACCGGATCAGCCGCGAGAGGGTCTTGCCGAAACCCGTGGTGAACTGGAAGTCGCCGATCGCTTCCGCGATCTCCGCCTTCTGCTCCTTGGAGGTGAGCGGCAACGACATCAGTGCCTGCGCGCGTTCGGCCGCGGCCTGCTGCGTGAAGTGCACCACGTACACCGGCGCCTGGTGCGTCGTGACCAGCTCCACGATCTGGTCCTGGACGGCCATGGTCGAGTACGAGAAGTGCAGCGGCACGGGGCGTTCCGCACCTGCCACGAGCACGGTCTCCCGGCCGGTGCGCCGCGTGAGGTCCTCCTCGAAGAACGACGTGTCACCGAGCGTGGCCGACATGAGGATGAACTGCGCGTGCGGCAGCTCGATCAACGGCACCTGCCACGCCCAGCCGCGGTCCGGCTCCGAGTAGTAGTGGAACTCGTCCATGACCACCTGCGCGATGTCCGAGTCCTTTCCCTCGCGCAGCGCGAGGTTCGCCACGATCTCGGCGGTCGCGCACACGATCGGCGCGTCGGCGTTGACCGCAGCATCGCCGGTCACCATGCCCACCTTCTCGGTGCCGAAGACCTCACAGAGGGCGAAGAACTTCTCGCTGACCAGCGCCTTGATCGGCGCGGTGTAGTACGTGCGCCGGCCCTGCGCGAGCGCCGCGAACTGGGCGCCCATCGCCACCAGGGACTTCCCGGAACCGGTGGGAGTGGCGACGATGACGTTCGCGCCGGAGCACGCCGCGATCAACGCCTCCTCCTGTGCGGGGTAGAGCTCGATGCCACGGCCGGTGGTCCAGTCGAGGAAGGCCTCGAAGACCGCATCCGCCGTCGGGTCGGACGGGAGCAGGTCGGTGAGGTTCACTCATCTGATTCTACGGACCGGCATCGCGGCTGTTCAGCCCAGCTCCCGCGCGGGAGGGACGACGGTGACGCCCGCCGCCGCGCGCAGGCCGTCGCGGAGGTGCGTGCGCGCCAGGCGGGCGGGTTCGGTCGACGCGAGGAAGTCGGTGAGCACGTCCAGGAACCGATCCGGTGCCTCTGTCATCGGGAAGTGCCCGACGCCGTCGAACACCTCCACGCGCGCCTCGGGCAGCGCCGCGCGCAGCACCTCGGCATGGGCCGAGGGGATGATGGAATCGTCCGCACCCCAGGCGATCAGAGTCGGCACCCGTGCGGTCAGATAGCAGCGATCGCGCATCGTGACGACCTGACCGCGGAGGTCGACCACCGATCGCAGCGTGCGCGAGAAGGCGTGCGGTGAGGCGGTGTTCGGCATCCGGTCGAGGGCGCGACGCAGTTGCACCGCGTCGGCGCGCAGGGGGCCCGGCAGTGCGGCGCTCGCGAGCAGCGCGCCTGCCAGGACCTGCTTCGCGCCCGGAAGGGCGGTGAGTGCGACGATCTGCTCGGCGAACGGCAGCGACAGTAGGCGCAGGAGCGGCGAGACGTCGTGATCCACACCGCCGGGGGCCACGAACGCGATCCGCTCGACCATCTCCGGGTACTGGTACGAGAACTGGCCCGCCACACCGCCGCCCAGGGAGTGGCCCACGATCGTCACCCGGTCGATGCCGAGGTAGCACAGCAGATCCCGCATCCCGTTGGCGAACGCGGACACCGAGTAGTCCGCACGCGGTCGATCGGAGAGGCCGTGCCCCAACAGGTCCGGCGCGATCACGGTGTACCGGTCGGTCAGTCGCTCCATCACCGGTTCCCAGACCAGGGAGTTGTCCCCGATGCCGTGCAGGAGCAGCAGCGCGGGGCCGCTGCCGCCGATCCGGTAGGCGCGACGGTGCCCGTGGATCGTGGCGAAACACAGGTCGGGCGCGTACGGGCGCGCCCGGAACGGCAGGATCTCGGGACTCATCACGGCCTCCTCACAGCGTCTGCTCTGCGCTGTGAAGTGTGCGCGGGCCGCGTTACGTGCGGCGGCGCCGTCGGTTACGCGGGCGTTTCGACCTCGACCTCGACGTCGAGGGCGACATCGCGGCGCAGTGCGTTTTGCAGGTCGTCCTGCGTGAGGCGTGCGGGCACCGTCGAATCGACGAACTCGGTCAGGACGCGCAGGAAGCGCTCCGGATCCGTCCGGAACGGGAAGTGGCCGGTACCGTCGAACACCTCCAGGCGGGAGGCGGGCAGTGCGGCGTGCAGCAGGTGCGCGTGCTCGACGGGGATGATCGGATCGTCGGAACCCCACACCACCAGTACCGGCACGGAATCGGCGATGTAGGTCCGGTCCAGCATCGTCACCACCTGGCCCGACGGGTCGACGACGGCCCGCAGCGTGCGCGCGAAGGCGCGGGGCGTTCCCGCGTGCGGCAGGCCCGTGAGGACCCGGGCGCACTCGGCGTTGTCGACGAACAGTTTCAGCGGGACCCGGCCGAGGAGTCCCAGGGCCGCATTGGTGACCGGCAGCACGCCCGGCAGCGCCAGCGAGCGGATCGCGACCTCCGAGAGCGGCAGCGAGACCGCGCGCAGCACCGGCGAGACCGATCGGGTCACGCCGCCCGTGTTCACGAAGACGAGCCGCTCGACCATCTCCGGGAACTGGTAAGTGAACTGGCCGGCGATGCCGCCGCCGAGGGAGTGGCCGACCAGAGTGGCCCGCTCGACGCCGAGGTAGAGCAGCAGATCACGCATGGCGTTGGCGAACGCGGGCAGCGAGTAGTCGGCGCGCGGCCGGTCGGAGTCCCCGTGGCCGAGGAGGTCTGGCGCGATCACCGTGTAGTCCTCGGCGAGCCGCTCGAACAGCGGCTCGAAGGTCGAGGAGTTGTCGGCCATGCCGTGGATCAGCAGGAGCGCGGGCCCGCTGCCGCCCATCCGGTACGCCCGACGGTGACCGTGGATCAGCGCCGTCCGCCGGCGCACCGTGGTCACGGATTCTCGCCGTTCTCGCCCTCGTCGCCGGCCTGCTCCGCGAGGAAGGCCTCGAACTCGCTCGCCAGGTCGTCACCGGTCGGGATCGCCTCGCCGTCGGCGATGAGCAGCTCGCGCGGCTGCGCAGCGGCCTCGTCGTACTGCTGCTCGAGGGTCTCCACGACCGAGGAGATCTCGGCGCTGGACGAGACCTGCGCGTCGATCTGCTCGCGCAGCTCGGCGGCCTCGACGGGGAGCTCACCGTCGGGCAGGTCGAGCCCGACGGTGCTGCGCAGCGCGCCCAGCATGCCGAGCACGGCCTCGGGGTAGTCGTTCTGCGCCAGGTAGTGCGGCACGTGGACCGACAGGCCGACGGTGTCGTAGCCCTTGTCGGCCATCCGCAGCTCGAGCATCCCCGCCGCGCTGCCGGGCAGCCGCATCGTGCCCTCCCACGACCGGATGCCCTCGCGCAGGTCGGGATTGTTGCCGTGCGCGGTGACCGGCACCGGACGGGTGTGCGGCACTGCCATCGGGATCGCGTGCAACCCGACCACGGTGCGCACGCCGAACCGCTCGGCGAGGCCCGCGACGGCGCTGACGAAGCCGTTCCAGCGAAGATCCGGCTCGGCGCCGGCGAGCAGCAGGAAGGGCGTGCCCGCGGTGTCGCGGATCGCGTAGAGGTTGAGCTCGGGCTCCTCGACGCCGGTGAATCCGTCCTCGAAGGTCATGGAGGGGCGGCGGGAGCGGTAGTCGATCAGCTCGTCGACGTCGAAGGACGCGACCAGCTCCGCGGAGAGGTTCTGCTTGAGGTGCTTGCGCAGCAGACCCAGGGCGTGCCCCGCGTCGGCGTAGCCGTCCAGCGCGTGCACCAGCACGGGCCCGTTGCCGTCGGTGTCCGACACCGTGGGGCCCGGGAACTCCAGCTCGTACATGTGGGACTGCTCGTCCATGCCACTACCTCCGTCACCGTGCTCCTCCGCGAGGAGGAACCATCAGTTTTTCACAGAGGAACAACTTCCCGGCGGTTGTCCCGATTCCCCGGTCACGCGTGTTTCTGCTCACGGCGGATTCGTCGATCCGAGGAAACGCGCCACCACCTGCGCCTCCGCGGGGGAGAGGGCGGCGGCCGCGGCCCGGATCGGGCCGAGGAAGGCCCGGAAGAAGCCCTCCCCGAGCGTGCGCGCCCGATCGGTGACGGTGAGCCGCACGCGCCGTCGGTCCGCCGGGTCCGGGGCGCGTCCGACGAGGCCCGCCGCGGCGAGCCGGTCGACCAGCGCCGTGCAGGCCGCCGAGCTCAGGCCCAGTTCGCCGGCGAGGACGCCCGGGGTGGCGGATTCGCCGGCCCGCTCGAGGTCGAGCAGCGCGATGAGGGCGCGGACGTCCGTGCCGCCCAGCGCGTGCCGCGCGCCGAAGGCCGCGATCTCGTCGTCCCAGCGCACTGCCGCGGCGCGCAGGGCGTGCACGAGGTGCTCGTTGTCGCTCACGGCTCGAACCTATCAGGTAGCTTGATAGTCGAATATCTCGATGATCGAGAGGAATGGCATGGGTGAGGACGTCGAGAGCGCGTACGACGCGGTGGTCCGGGACTGGGGAGTCCCCGTGCGGCGGGTCGTCGTCGACGGTGCGCTGGCCCGGACCCGGGTCCTGATCGCGGGCGACGACGCCGCCTCGCCCCTGCTGTGTCTGCCGGGTGGCGGGGACACCGCCGCCTCCTGGTGCGCGCAGGCCGCTGGACTCGTGCGCTCGCACCGCGTCATCGCCCCGGATCTCCCCGGGGACGTCGGCGGCAGTGCGCGGACGGGCATGCGGACACACGATGACCTGCCGGGCTGGGTCGACGAGGTGCTCGACGGCGTCGGTGCCGGGAAAGTCCGGGTGCTCGCGCACTCGTACGGCGCGCAGATCGCCGTCGCCCATGCCGCGGCGCATCCGGAACGGGTCGTCGGGCTCACCCTGCTCGATCCGACCGGCGTGTTCGTCCCGCTCAAGCCCACCACGGTGCTCCGAGCGCTCCCACTGCTCGCGGCACCGTCGGGCGGACGACTCCGGGCGTACCGGCGATGGGAGACGAGGGGGCACTGGCCGCCGTGCCCCGCGTTCGGGGAACTGGCCGAACTCGCAGCCGGCGGGCCACGCCCGCAGCTGCTCGTGCCGAAGCGGCCGCGCCCCGTCGACCTGGACGTGCTCGCGGACCTGCCGGGCGGGGTCACGGTCGTCGTCGGGCTGCGCAGTCGGTAC
This sequence comes from Tsukamurella pseudospumae, assembly GCF_001575195.1. Taxonomy (NCBI): domain Bacteria; kingdom Bacillati; phylum Actinomycetota; class Actinomycetes; order Mycobacteriales; family Tsukamurellaceae; genus Tsukamurella; species Tsukamurella pseudospumae. Next base: position 492,005 of record NZ_LSRF01000056.1, on the reverse strand, counting down.
CACGACGGCGCGGCCCTGGCGCGCACCGTCGGGCAGCGGTACCCGTGGATGCGGGTCGAGACGCTGCCCGTGTCGCACCACCAACTGCCCTTCGCCTACCGGCCCTGACGCGCCCCGCGGCACCCGCGCCGGGCACGGGTCAGGAGACGTGCACCGTCGGGCGGCGCTTGGCGTCGTGCTCGGCCTGCCGGAGCACCTCGTGGCAGACCGCGGCGACCTCGCCCGAGCCCTCCACGAGGTACTTGCCCATGTTGAGCACGGGATTCATCTCCGACCACTGGAAGTAGACCTCGGGCACCACGCCGGTCTCGTCGCGGATGTAGAGCAACACCGCGGCGATGGTGTTGGCGATGCTGCCCGAACGGACCTTGAGCAGGCGGTACCCGAACTTCTCGATGCCCCGGACCTCCAGATCCTCCTCGAAGTCAGAGGAGTCGCGCGGCCACACCTCGAGCAGGATCACCCGCGACCGACCCGGGATGTGCCCGAACTTGCGCTCGGCCCGCACCTTGTCGCGGTACTCCTTCTTGGTGTCCACGTCGGGCTCGTGGGAGACGATCCGGATGGCGTGCTGGGCGGCGGCGTCGTCGCGGATGAACTCCAGGGCCTTCTCGTCGAAGGTGATCGACGAGGCGCGGAGCTCGAACGAGCGGCGGACGCGCGAGCCGATGGAGACCACCGCGATGGCGAGGATGAACAGCGCCGCGATCCGCACACCGTCGGGCCGCTCGATGATGTTGTCGATCGTCGTGTAGACGAAGACCGCGGAGATGAGCCCGAAGGCCCACGTCGCGACGGTCTGCCGCTTGCGCCGGGCGGAGATGGTCACCGCGATCGCGGCGGAGGTCATCAGCACCAGGACGCCGGTCGCGTAGGCGCCGCCCTGGGCGTTCACGTCGGCCTCGAAGATCAGGACGATGACGAGGGCGATCACCGTGAGCACCACGACCAGCGGCCGGACGGCGGAGGCCCACCGCGGCGCCATGCCGTAGCGCGGCAGGTAGCGGGGCACCAGGTTGAGCAGGCCGGCCATCGCGGACGCGCCCGCGAACCACAGGATGGCCACCGTCGAGACGTCGTAGACGGTGCCGAAGCCGTTGCCGAGGTACTCGTGCGCGAGCCAGGCGAGGGCGCGGCCGTTGGCCTTGCCGTCGGGCTCGAACTCCTTCGCCGGGATGAGGATCGTGGTCGCGAAACTGGAGGTCGCGAGCAGCACGCTCATGATGACGGCCGCGGTGGTGAGCAGGCGGCCGGTGTCGCGGATCCGCTTCGCCGGGTACTCGGGTGCGTCGTTCGGGTCGCCCTTGATCTGCGGCATCACGGCGACGCCGGTCTCGAAGCCGGACAGGCCGAGCGCGAGCTTCGGGAACACCACCAGGGCGACGGCGATCACCATGAGCGGGTTCGAGTGCTGGGCCCACAGCAGGTCCTGCCAGTCGACGATCCGCTGCGGCCGCTCGGCGACGTGCCACAGGGCGACGATGATCGTCACGACGTTGAGCGCCAGGTAGATGGTCACCAGCACGACCGCGGTGCCGATCGCCTCTCGGAACCCCTTGAGGAAGACCAGCCCCAGAAGCAACACCAAGCCCAGCGTGATCGGGATGTTCGCGCCGTGGAAGAACGAGGGGACGAGCGGATTCTCGACGATGTGCTCGGCCGCGTCCGAGGACGAGAGCGTGATGGTGATGATGAAGTCGGTGGCCGCGAAGCCCAGGAGGACCAGCACGAACAGCTTGCCGCCCCACCACGGCAGGAGGCGCTCGAACATCGCCAGCGAGCCCGAACCGTTGAAACTCTCCCGCGACACCCGCTTGTAGACCGGGAGCGCGCCGAACAGGGTCAGGGCGATCAGCACGAGCGTCGCGATCGGCGAGACCACGCCGGCCGCGATGAACGCGATGGCCGGTTGGTAGCCGAGGGTCGAGAAGTAGTCGACGCCGGTCAAGCACATGACCTTCCACCACGGCTGCGGATGCTCCGCGTCGCTCGCGTGGGGGCCGACGTGCGTTCCCGCCCGTTCGGACATGCCGCTGAGGAACCAGTCCCGGGTGCGGTCCGAGAACCGCGGTAAGCCGATCACGCGGTTCACAGTAGCCCGCGCGGATGCGGGGCGTCGGCCGCCCGGCGGGTGGTGTCCGGTACGGGCGGTCCTGTGGAGGAACCGCAGCGCACAGAACGTTTCATAACCACAGTGGGGAGCAGTGCCGCGCGGGCGCCGGAACCCGTCGCCGGTCTCCGCGAGCATTCCCCGCATGACGAATCGACGCACGACCACGGCCATGAAGATCGACTCCGTCGGCGACCTGCTCGCCGCCGTTCCCGCCCTGCTGGGATTCTACCCGGACCACTCGGTCGTGCTGCTCGCGCACGACGAGGTGACGGGGCGGATCGGTGCCACGGCGCGCATCGACCTGGGACTCACCAAGGCGGGCGATCTGCGCAAGGACTGCCGCCGGCACCTCGGTGAGGCGGTGCGCCTGCTCCGGATCCAGGGCGCCGACCGCGTGTTCTGCGTGGTGGTCGACGATCGGCCGCTGGTCCGGGCCACCCCTGCGCTTCTCCAGGTGCTGCAGCAGCACGCCCGGTCCCGGAGCCTCGCGGACCCCGACCTCGAGATCGAGGACGTGATGCTGCTGCCGCGGGTGGCCGCAGGGGAGCGCTGGGTGTGCCGGCACGGGGAGAGCGGCGCCGTCCCGGACCCGGAGACCTCACCGGTGATGCTGGCCGCGCTGGTCGAGGGCCGCACGGTTCACCGCTCGCGGGCGGCGCTCACCGATCTGCTGGCGGAGGAGGGGCCGGGCGTCGTCGCCGACCGCTGCCGGGACGCCGCGGCGTTCGAGGCGGACGATGATCCCGGGGAGCTGCTCGCGGCGATCGTCGCCGCAGCGACGGGCCAACGATCGGCCGAGCTCACGGACGCCGATGTCGCGCTGCTCGGCGGCGCGCTGCTCGACCTGCAGGTGCGCGATGCCGCGATGGCGTTGGCGCTCACGGTGATCGCCGACGAGGCGCGGCTCCTGTTCGCGGAACTCGCCCGGCGGCTGCGGGGCACACCGCGTGCGGCCGCGGCCACTCTCGTCGCGGCGTCGGGCTATCTCCGCGGTGACGGTCCGCTCACGGGTATCGCCCTCGACGCAGCGCTGGCCGCGGACCGCGGTTACCGGGCCGCCCGGCTCCTGGCTACCGCGTTCGGTGCCGGACTGCACCCGTCCGAGATGTCCGAGGCGGCGGAGCTGGGGGTCGCGATGGCCCGCAGGCTCGGCGTCGAGCTGCCTCCGCGGGACGCGGAGTTCACGCTGGCGGGTTGACCAGTCAGGCGCGGCGGGCGGCGTGGGCCCGGTCGCCCAGCGCCTGCGTGTACGCCCACGCATCGGCGACGATGCCGCGCAGGTCGGTGTGCTCGGGCCGCCAGCCCAGCGCATCGATCGCGCGCTGTGAGGACGCCACGAGCACCGCGGGATCACCGGCGCGCCGGTCCGCCGCGATCTCGGGGATGTCCCGGCCCGTGACCTCGCGGCACGTGTCGATCACCTGGCGCACCGAGAAGCCCTCGCCCGAGCCGAGGTTGAACACCTCGTGCTCGCCCTGGCGGGCGTGGTCCAGCGCCAGCACGTGCGCCTCGGCCAGGTCCTTGACGTGCACGTAGTCGCGGACCGCCGTGCCGTCGGTGGTCGGGTAGTCCGCGCCGAACACCGCGATGTCCTTGCGCTGGCCCAGCGCGGTCTGCAGCACCAGCGGGATCAGGTGCGTCTCGACCTCGCGGTTCTCGCCGAAACCGCCGTAGCTGCCGGCCACGTTGAAGTACCGCAGCGACACGGCCGCCAGGCCGTACGCGGTGGCGTAGGACGTGATCGCCGCGTCGATCGCGAGCTTCGTCGCACCGTAGGTGTTGGTGGGGGCGGTGCGGGTGTCCTCCGTGATCGGCACCGACTCCGGCTCGCCGTAGGTGGCGGCGGTCGACGAGAACACCAACCGGGGCACGCCGGCGGCCAGCATCGCGTCGAGCAGCGACAGGGTGGTCACCACGTTGCCCTGCCAGTACATGTGCGGATGCGACACGGACTCGCCCACCAGCGACTTGGCGGCGAAGTGCAGCACACCGTCGAACTCGCCGTCGGCGAGCAGGGGGCGCGCGGCCTGCGCCACATCGCCTTCGACGAAGGTCGCGCCCGCAGGCACGGCGTCGCGGTTGCCGGTGCTGAGGTCGTCGATCACCGTGACCTCGTGGCCCCGCTCGAGCAGCACCTGCGTGCACACGCTGCCCACGTAGCCGGCGCCGCCGGTCACCAGGAGCTGCACGGCGACCTAGACCGCCTCGACGAAGACGGCGTGGGCCATCTCGTCGGGCAGCTCGAAGTCCTCGTGCCCGGCCACCGAGATGACCACCGCACCGCGCTGCACGGTGACCGAGACGCGTGCGTCCGGCACTACGCCCGCCTCGCGGAAACGCGCGATCAGATCGGTGTCCGCCTGCACGTGTTCGGCGAGGCGTTTGATCACCACGGCGGAGGGCCCGCCCTGCGGCAGGTCGGTGAGGCGGGCGGGGCGCGCGGGTTCGTTGCCGATCGCCACGCCGAGCTCGCCGAGCCCCGGGATCGGGTTGCCGTAGGGCGAGGTGGTGGGGTTGCCCAACACCTCGAGCAGGCGGCGCTCCACGTCCTCGCTCATCACGTGCTCCCAGCGGCACGCCTCGGCGTGCACGTTCTCCCACTGCAGGCCGATCACGTCCACCAGCAGCCGCTCGGCGAGCCGGTGCTTGCGCATCACCGCGATCGCGAGCTGACGACCCTTCTCGCTGAGCTCGAGATGGCGGTCGCCCGCCACCCGGACGAGCCCGTCGCGCTCCATGCGCTGCACCGTCTGCGACACCGTGGGGCCACTCTGCTCGAGGCGCTCCGCGATCCGCGCCCGCAGGGGAACGACGCCCTCCTCCTCGAGCTCGTAGATGGTCCGCAGGTACATCTCGGTGGTGTCCACCAGATCGTTCACGTATCCAGCTCCTTATCGTCGCCGCAAGCTTAACCGAGGCGGCGCCCCGCCATCCTGACTAAAGGTTACCTAACTTCGGCGCGTCCCACGGACGCAACGACTAGGGTCGTCAGCCATGGCACGGTTCCCCGACTCCCAGGTGGTCTGGGATCCCTCGGTCCTCGACTACCGCTTCTCCCACTCCCACCCGATGGATCCGGTCCGGCTGCACCTGACGATGGAGCTCGCGCGGATGCTCGGGGTGCTCGACGGGGTGGAGGTGGTGGCGCCGCGCGGGTTCGACGCCATCGAGCTCGGGCGTGCCCACACCGACGACTACCAGGCGGCGGTCCGGGTCGCGGGGTCCGGTCGCTCGCGGATCGACCTCACCGGATACGGCCTCGGGAACGACGACAACCCCGTGTTCCTGCACATGCACGAGGCGGCGGCGAGCCTCGTGGGCTCCACCCTCACGGGGGCCAGGGCGATCGCCGGCGGCGCCGCCACACGGGCCGTCAACATCGCCGGCGGCATGCACCACGCGATGCGCACGCACGCCTCCGGGTTCTGCATCTACAACGATGCGGCCATCGCGATCTCGTGGCTGCTGGACAACGGCTTCGACCGGATCGCCTACATCGACATCGACGCCCACCACGGCGACGGGGTGCAGGCGCAGTTCTGGAACGACCCGCGCGTGCTCACGGTGTCCCTGCACGAGGACCCACAGCACCTGTGGCCGAACACCGGCTACCCCACGGAGCTCGGCGGACCCGAAGCGCGCGGCACCGCGATCAACGTCCCGGTGCCCGCCTTCTGCCCGGACGGCCTGTGGCTGCGGGCCTTCCACGCGGTCGTCCCCTCGGTGGTCCGCGAGTTCCGGCCGCAGCTGATCGTGAGCCAGTGCGGCTGCGACTCCCACGCGAGCGATCCGCTCACCGATCTCTCGCTCACCGTCGACGGCCAGCGCGCAGCGATCCTCGCGATGCGTGACCTGGCCGACGAGCTGTGCGACGGGCGCTGGCTCGCGGTCGGAGGCGGCGGCTACCAGCTCGTGCAGGTGGTGCCCCGCGCGTGGACGCACCTGATCGGGGCGGTCGTCGGCGTCGACATCGCGCCGGAGACGCCCATCCCCGACGAGTGGCGCGACCTCGCGGGCGCCCTACCGACCGATCAGGTGGGCGCGGTCGGGACGCTGCCCGAGACGATGGGCGAGGGCGGCGACACCTCCTTCACCCCCTGGGAGCCGTCGTCGTTCGACCCGGCGGCGCCCACGCTGGACGCCACCGCCGACCGCTTCATCGCCCGCGCCCGTTCCGCTGTTTTCCCCCTCCACGGTTTGGATCCGGAGGACCCCCGTGACTGACCTGTTCCCTCCCGCAGTTCGCACTCCGGGCCTCGATCCGGAGGACCCCCGTGACTGACGTGTTCCCTGCCGCACTTCGCACTCCAGGACCCGACCCGGAGGATCCCCGTGACTGACGAGACCCCGCTGTACCCGTCCGGCCCCGCGACCGATCCGTTCCCCGCGCCGGGCCTGCACTCCAACGCCGGTCCCTACGAGTTCCCGGTGCACTGGGTGGCCGACGTCCTCGCCTCCGACGGAGGCGTCGTGCACCTGCGGCCCGTGGTTCCCGACGACGCCGACGCGATGGTGGAGTTCCACGCCGGCCTGTCCGAACGCACCCGGTACCTGCGCTACTTCGGTCCCTACCCGGTGATGCCGCCGCGCGATGTCGCGCGGATGACCACCGTCGACCACGAGCAGCGCGTGTGCCTGCTCGCGATCCTCGGAGGCAAGGTGATCGCCGTGGGGCTCTACGAGGGCCTCGCGGACGCGGGCAAGCCGACCTCGGCGGAGGTCGCGTTCGTCGTCGCGGACGAGCATCAGGGGCGGGGCCTCGGCCCGATCCTGCTCGAGCATCTCGCGGGCGCCGCCGCGGAGAACGGCTTCCACCGCTTCGAGGCGGAGGTGCTCGCCGAGAACCGCTACATGGTGGGCGTGTTCAAGGCCGCCGGATACGAGCTGCGGCGCAGTTTCGACGGCAGCGTCGTGCACGTCGAGTTCGGCATCGACCCGACGGAGGCGCTGGTCGCCGTGCGCAACGCGCGCGAGCTCGCGTCCGAGGCGCGCAGTGTGAGCAACGCGTTGCGGCCCACCTCGATCGCCGTCATCGGCGCCTCGGCGACGCCCGGCAAGGTCGGACACGCGGTGCTGCGCAACATCATCGCCGGTGATTTCGCGGGTCCCGTCTATCCCGTGCACCCCGAGCGGCGCTCGGTCGCCGGGATCCGGGCCTACGAGTCCGTGCGCGACATCCCCGACCAGGTCGACCTCGCAGTGGTCGCGGTGCCGGCCGACAATATGGACCAGGTGCTCGACGACTGCCTCGCCAAGGACGTCCGGACCCTGCTCGTCGTCTCGTCGGGCTTCTCGGACGCGGGCGGGCGCGGCAAGGAGTCCGAGCAGCGGTTGCTCTCGGCGGTGCGCTCGCACGGCATGCGGCTGATCGGACCGAACGCGCTCGGCGTCGTCAACACCGACCGGGAGGTGCGGCTCAACGCGACGCTGGCCCCCGTCGTACCCGGCCGTGGCAACGTCGGATTCTTCTGCCAGTCCGGCGCTCTGGGGATCGCCATCCTCGACACCGCGGCGAAGCGCGGCGTGGGCCTGACGACCTTCGTCTCGGCCGGCAACCGCGCCGACGTGTCCGGCAACGACGTGCTCCAGTACTGGGACACCGACGACTCCACCGAGGTCGTGCTGCTCTACCTGGAGAGCTTCGGCAACCCGCGCAAATTCGGCCGTATCGCGCGCCGCCTGGCGCGGCAGAAGCCGATCGTCGCGGTGCACCGGGGTGGGATCGACGTCGACCGGCGCCGGCGCGGATCGGAGGCGCTGTTCGAGAACTCCGGTGTGGTGCAGGTCGATTCGATCCCGGAGCTGTTCGACTGCGCGACCTTCTTCAGCTATCAGCCGCTGCCGGCGGGACCGCGGGTCGCCGTCATCGGCAATTCGACGGCGCTGGGGATCCTCGCCACGCACACCGGGATCCGGGAGGGGCTCGACGTCGCGCAGCCCGTCGACCTCGGCGCCGCCGCCACCCCGGAGGAGTTCGGGGCCGCCATCGATGCGGCGCTGGCCGACGATGCGGTGGACGCGATCATCGCCGTCTTCGTGCCCCCGGTCGAAGCGCCGCCGGAGGCCCACGCCGCCGTGCTGCTCGAGGCGTCGCGGAAGCTGATCAAGCCGATCGTCTCGACCTTCCTGGCCTTCGACGGCGTCACGGAGTTGCTCGCCGCCACCGACGAGGACGGGGTGCGGGTGCGGGGCTCGGTCCCGTCGTACCCGGAGCCGGAGCGGGCGGCGCGGGTCCTGGCCCACGGATGGCGGTACGCGCAGTGGCGCGCGCGCCCCGTCTCGGACACCGCGCGACCCGAGGGCACCGACGTGGAGACCGCCCGGACCCGCGTCCGCGAGTGGCTCCCGCCCCTGGAGTCCGACGGTGCGCCCGACGCCGCAGGGAGGGCAGCGGGCGGACCCGTCACTCTGACCTTCGAGCGGAGCGCGGAACTGCTGCGGCTCTACGGGATCGACGTGGTGCCCTTCGAGGTCGCGTCGTCCGTGGACGATGCGGTCGCCGCTGCGGAACGCCTCGGCTATCCGGTCGCGGTCAAGGCGATGGGGGAGCGCTGGCGCCTGCGGGCCGACCTCGCCGCAGTTCGATTGGACCTCGCCGGGCCGCAGGCCGTCGCCGACGCGTTCCGGGAACTGACGGATGCCACCGGCGAGACCACGCTGCACGTGCAGCGCATGGCGCACAAGGGGATCGGCTGTGCCGTCGGGTACGAGAACGACCGGCGCATCGGCCCGCTGCTGTCCTTCGGGCTCAGCGGAGCGGTCCCGGAGCTCCTGGGGGACAGGGCGTACCGTCTGCTCCCCCTGACGGACGCCGCGGCGCAGGACCTGATCACCGCCACCCGGTCGGCACCGCTGCTCGACGGCTTCGCGGGCGAGGCGGGCGTGGACCGTGCCGCGCTCACCGAGGTCGTGACGCGGATCGCCGCGCTGGCCTACGAGGTTCCGGAGATCGCGTCGATCGACTGCCAGCCGATCCTCGCGACCACGGACGGGGCGTCGGTGCTGTCGACGGTGATCCGGATCGGACACGCCGACGACGTTCTCGCCCAACAAGCGGAACCGCGCCGGCTGTAGCAGCCGACGCGGTTCCTTCGAAGGGTTGGTCCCTAGCTCGCGTACGCGCGCAGGCGGTCCGCCCGCTCGCCGTTGCGGAGCTTGCTCATGACCTCGCGCTCGATCTGGCGCACCCGCTCGCGGGAGAGGCCGAACAGCTTGCCGATCTGGTCGAGGGTGCGCGGCTGACCGTCGTCGAGGCCGTAGCGCAGGCGGATGACCTGCTGCTCTCGCTCGTCGAGGGTGGCCAGCACGGAGCGCACGTCGCTGTGCATGAGCCGCGAGATGACGGCCGACTCGGCGGAGGCGGCCTCGGCGTCCTCGATGAAGTCGCCCAGCGGCGCCTCCTCGTCGGAGCCGACGGGCATGTCGAGGCTCACCGGGTCCCGCGAGTGGTCCATCAGGTCGGCGATCTTCTCGGCCGGGATGCCCGACTCGGCGGCCAACTCGGCGTCGGTGGCCTCGCGGCCCAGCTGCTGGTGCAGCTCACGCCGGATGCGGGCCAGCTTGTTCACCTGCTCCACGAGGTGGACGGGCAGGCGGATGGTGCGGGACTGGTCTGCCATGCCGCGCGTGATCGCCTGGCGGATCCACCAGGTGGCGTAGGTCGAGAACTTGAAGCCCTTGGCGTAGTCGAACTTCTCCATCGCGCGGATGAGCCCGAGGTTGCCCTCCTGGATCAGGTCCAGCAGTGGCATGCCGCGGCCCGTGTAGCGCTTGGCCAGCGACACCACCAGGCGCAGGTTCGCCTCCAGCAGGTGCTGGCGGGCTGCCTGCCCGTCACGGACGATGAACGCCAGGTCGCGCTTCTTCGACGCGGCCATCCGCTTCTTGGTGGCCAGCAGATGCTGGGCGTAGAGCCCCGCCTCGATCCGCTTGGCCAGCTCGACCTCGTCCTCCGCGGTCAGCAGAGCGGTGCGGCCGATGCCGTTCAGGTACACCCGCACCAGATCCGCCGCGGGGCTCTGGGCATCGAGATCGGCCTCGGTCAGCGGGGGCCGCACCCGATCAGCGGGGCGGGCGGTGCTAGCGGTGTTGACGCGGTGTGCCATGTGGCTGCCTCCTGTTCGCCGGTACATGAGGTTCAACGGACGGCGGGCGCGCAGAGTTCCCGAGCCCGGATCCTCTGACCTGCGAAAACACAGAGGTGTTCTGAGAAGTTGCTTAGAGGAGGGTTACGAATCCGTGCCGGTGGAGATCCGCGAGCAGGCGACGGGCCGGTTCGGCGAGATCGTCCGCGCCGGTCGCGGCCTCGAGCAGGATCACCAGGTCCTCGGTCGTGAGCTCCCCGCGGCATCCCGCGAGCAGCCGGGCGCCGGCGTCGTCGGTCTCGTGGGTCCAGCGGGGCCCCGACATCCGGGTGACCCGGACCGCCACCTCGTCCCAGCCCTCCTCACCGCTGACGGACACGCGCTCGAGGGCCACGTCGTCGCCGAGGAGCGGCCGCGCGGCGTCCAGGTCGAGGTCCCGGAGCCGGGACATCCGGGCGAAGTGCTCGGGCACCTCGGCGCCCAGCGGGTCGTCGAAGGGATGTGCGAGCTCCTCGCACACCACCTCGGACGGGCCGTCGATCGACCGCAGGAACACGAACCCGAAGCCGATGCCGGTGACGGCCGCGTCGGCGAGGTGCGCGAGCCATCGATCGGATTTGGCGCGGCCCTCGCCGACGCGCGGGTCGAGCCCCTCGTCCCGCAGCCACGTGCCGACGTACAGCGCGGGGGCCGCCACGTCGCGCTGGAGCACCCACGCGGCGACGCCCTCGGACGGGAGCCAGGACGCCACGCGCGCCTGCCAGGCCTCGTCGTCGCGGTGCACCCAGGAGGCGAGCAGCGCGGCCGTCCCTCCGTCCGCCAGGTGCGACGGTGCGCCGCGCACCACCAACTCCGAGGCGCCGTCGAGGTCGAGTCCCGAGTCTCGGTAGGTGTGGTCGACGCGGCCCTCGCCCACGACGAAGGGCGGATTCGCGAGCACCAGGTCGAAGGTGCGCCCCGCGACCGGCGCGAACCAGTCGCCGGTCAGCACCTCGACGCCGACGCCGTTCAGCGCCGCCGACGCGGCGGCGAATCCTGCGGCCCGTTCGCTGACATCGGTGGCCGTCACGGTGTCCGCGAACCGCGCGGCGGCGCACGCGTGCACCCCGCAGCCCGTTCCGAGGTCGAGGACGGTGCCCACGGGCCCGCGGGGCGTTGCCCGCAGCAGGGACTGGGAGGCGTGGCCCACGCCGAGCACGTGCTCGCGGTGCTGGAGGTGCGGACGCATCAGACCGTCGAGGTCGGAGACGAACCATTGCGGACCGTCGGGCAGGTCCAGGGGGCGCAGGCTCAGCGCCGCGCGCACGCGGGACGGATCGCCGGGGTCGGGCTCGAGCAGACCGGCCTCAAGGGCCTCGTCGACGGTGACCGGGGCGATCGCATCGTCGACCTGCGGGCGGGACACGGGCGCTGCGGCGAGGAACAACCTGATCAGGACGTCGAGCGGCGCGTCGCCGGGCGCCGCGGCCTCGACGGGGCCGGGCTCGCCCCGCGAGAGGCAGCCGTACGCCGCACCCAGCCGATGGGCGACAGTGGATTCCGCGAAGTCGGCGGCGGCCAGCACGGGGCCGAGCCGCCGGCACAGTGGTACCAGGGCGGGGGAGAGGTGCACCTACTCGCCGTGTCCGGGGAGCGTCGTGATCGGGTGTCCCTGCAGCGCGAGGCGGTCCAGCTTGCGCCGGGTGAACCGGTCCGGTGCGCCCTTGCGCTTGCGGGGCCGATCGTTCGCGCGGATCACCGCGATCCACGGGATCGGGATCGATCCGGCCAGCACCGCGAGCGCGATGACCCAGTTACCGGTCGCCGAGTAGATCCAGGCGGAGATGACGAGCGCGGGGATGCGGATGGCCATGATCATGAGGTAGCGCCGCACGCGGCGCCGGTACTGATCCTCGTACGACTCCTCCGCGTCGGTGATGACGTACGTGCCGTCCTCCTGATTTCCCACCCTTCGATCGTCCCACTGCGCCTGGCAGAATGAAAGTCATGAGCACGAAGACCCTGGAGAAGCCGGACGTCGATGTCGACGCCGACACCGGCAACGACGACGACGCACCCAAGTTCTTCCACTACGTGCGGAAGAACAAGATCGCGGAGTCGGCGGTGATGGGCAATTACGTCGTGGCCCTGTGCGGCGAGACCTTTCCGGTCACGAAGTCGGCGAAGCCAGGCTCGCCCGTGTGCCCTGAATGCAAGAAGATCTACGACCGCATGAAGAAGTAGGTCAGCGGGGCCCGACCCGGGGTGCGGGCGCCGGCGCAGCGGGCCGAGGCGGCGGTGCGGGCTGCTCGGGTGCGGGTTCGGGGCGCTGCCGTCGACGGATCGGGTCGGTGGCGCGGCGCAGTCCCTCGGACGCCGCCTTCCCGGGGTCGGGGATGCCGACCTCCTTGATCTGCTCGACCACCCAGTCGCGCAGTTGGTCGGTGCGGATCTCGCGGGCGGGCCAGCGGGTCTGGAGGGCGGCGTTGAACTCGGCGCCCACCATCACGGCGAAGCCGAGGAAGAACGTGAACAGCAAGAACGCGATCGGCGTCGCGAGCGCTCCGTAGGAGATGCCCCGTCCGGACGCGATGAACGACAGGTACACCCGCAGCCCGGTCGACGCGACGAGGAAGATCAGCGCGGCGAGGGCGGCGCCCGGCAGGTGCCGGTACCAGGGCAACGGCCGCGGCAGGGCCTGCCGATAGAGCAGGGCCAGCCCGCCGACCAGCATCAGCACGACGAAGGGCAGGTATCCGAAGTCGATGAGCTGCCCGACGGCCGGGTGCCACGACGCGGGGATGTACTTGACGATGAAGGTCGGCCCCAGCGCCACCAGCGGCAGCGTGAACACCGCGATCACCAGGAACTCGACGTAGAGCAGCAGGGCGAACAGCCGCTGGAAGACGGGATTGCGGACGGTGTGCTGGTCGTGGGCCATGTTGATCGAGTCGACGTACGAGGACAGCGCGGACGACCCGGCCCACAGGGCCAGGATGAAGCCGACGGACGCGACATCGCCGCGGCCCTGTTGGAGCACCCCGTCGACCATGGGGCGGATGATCTCGTCGACCACGTTGGGGGTGAACACCCGCAGGCCGAAGGAGATGATCCGGTCGTGGATCACGCCGATGGTGTCCGGGCCGAACCAGTTCGCGACATAGCCGATGAGGCCCATCAGCGCCAGCAGCAGCGGCGCCAGTGAGAGGGTGGTCCAGAAGGCGGCCTGGGCGCTGTGTCCGACGATCGAATCGTCCCAGGACTTGACGACGGTGCGCCACAGCACGGCGGGCATGTCCCGCACCACGGCCCATGCGCGCAGGTGCAGCGGGGCGCGCCGGGGCCGGTCCAGGTCACGCGTGTGCGGACCCGGATCGACCGGCCCCGCGTCCTTCGCGGGACCCTGCTGCCGGCCCGGAGCCGGTCCCTCTGCGTCGTCCATCGAGGTCCAGTCTTCCGCACCGGGGCCGATCACGCCGGAACCGGGATCGGCGCGTGTTGCGAGTAGACTCCTTCAGGGTTCACGATCGACCCGCCCGCGCTCGCAACACCTGCCGGGCGGGCCTTCTCTTCGCGGTTTAGGGGTGCGTTTCTCGATGGCGGTTTCACTTCGTGTCTGGCAGCGCCGAGCGCTCACGAAGTACCTGACCGCGAGGCCGCAGGACTTCCTCGCCGTGGCGACGCCGGGTGCCGGTAAGACGACCTTCGCGCTGCGGGTGGCCTCCGAGCTGCTCGCCGACCGCACCGTCGAGCGCGTCACGGTGGTCGCGCCCACGGAGCACCTGAAGTACCAGTGGGCCGAGGCCGCGGCGCGCAGCGGCATCAACCTCGACCCGAACTTCACCAACTCGGGCGGCAGCACGTCGTCGGATTTCGACGGGGTCGTGATCACCTACGCCCAGGTCGGCATGCACCCGTACAAGCACCATGCGCGCACCACGGCCTACAAAACCCTGGTCATCCTCGACGAGATCCACCACGCGGGCGACGCCAAGAGCTGGGGCGAGGGTGTGCGCGAGGCCTTCGAGGGCGCCACGCGGCGGCTCGCGCTGACGGGTACCCCGTTCCGCAGCGACGACAACCCGATCCCGTTCGTGACCTACGAGCCGGAGTTCGGCGGCGGCCAGCGCTCCAAGGCCGACCACGTCTACGGCTACTCGGACGCGCTCGCCGACGGTGTCGTGCGCCCCGTCGTCTTCCTGGCCTACTCGGGCCAGGCCAGCTGGCGCACCAGCGCCGGCGAGGAGTTCACGGCCCGCCTCGGCGAGCCGCTCAGCAAGGAACAGACCGGGCGCGCCTGGCGGACGGCGCTCGACCCGCACGGCGACTGGATCCCCGCGGTGCTGCAGGCCGCGAACACCCGGCTCGATCAGCTCCGTCGGGCGATGCCCGACGCGGGCGGCCTCGTGATCGCCACCGACCAGTCCACCGCGCGCGACTACGCGGAACTCCTCGAGGAGATCAGCGGCGAGAAGGTCACCGTGGTGCTCTCGGACGATCCGACGGCGTCGAAGCGGATCTCGGCCTTCTCCGAGGGCACCGACAAGTGGATGGTCGCCGTGCGCATGGTGTCCGAGGGCGTCGACGTCCCGCGGCTCGCCGTCGGCGTGTACGCGACGAGCGCGTCGACACCGCTGTTCTTCGCGCAGGCCATCGGGCGCTTCGTGCGACTGCGCGTACCCGGCGAGACGGCGAGCGTCTTCCTGCCCTCGGTGCCCGTCCTGCTCGACCTCGCCGCGAAGCTGGAGGAACAGCGCGACCACGTGCTCGGCAAGCCGCACCGGGAGTCCGACGGTCTCGAGGACGCGCTGCTCATCGACGCCAACAAGCAGAAGGACGAGCCGGGCGAGGAGGAGAAGGCGTTCATCTCGCTGCACGCCGACGCCGAGCTGGACCAGCTCATCTACGACGGATCCTCCTACGGCACCGCGACCTTCGCCGGCAGCGAGGAGGAGGCCGACTACCTGGGCCTCCCGGGCCTGCTCGACGCGGAGCAGATGCGCGCACTGCTGCAGCAGCGGCAGAAGGAACAGGTCGGCGGTCGGTCGGCGGTCGAGGACAGGCCCGCGCCGCCGCCCGAGGTCGAGGAGCGCGCCACCGCCGGCGCGCAGCTCTCGGCGCTGCGCCGTGAGCTCAATTCGCTGGTCGCGATGCACCACCACCGCACCGGCAAGCCGCACGGCGTGGTGCACAACGAGCTGCGCAGCAGGCTGGGCGGCCCGGTGACCGCGATGGCCTCGGCCGATCAGCTCCGTGAGCGCATCGCGGCACTGCGCACCTGGAAGTGACCCCGGAACGACGACGGCGCCGCGCATCCGGAAGTAGGGCGGATGCGCGGCGCCGTCGGCCGGGGTCGGTGACTACACGGTGAGCGGCTCGCCCACGACGGTCGCGCCCTGCGCGTCGAGCTTCGCCCTGTGCTCGGTGAAGTGGTGGCCGCAGAAGAGCAGCTCGAAGCCCGAGGGGAGAACCGCTCGGACCTGGGCGGCCGCCGCGCAGCGATCGCAGCGATCGGACGCGGTGAGGGGAGCGAAGGCGTCGCCCGCGGGGGCCTCTGAAGTGACAGTGTTCGTCATGATTCCTCCGTTCCTAGGTGAACCGTTCTTACATCTCTTTATACGTTCGAGGGTACCGATTTGTTCCACCGCATCCGGGAGGTGGGCGGCATGTTCTCGGAGGGTGAACAAAACCGATTGAGCGGGCCCTTAGGCTGGGCGACGTGACGCCGCTGATGATCCCCGCGATGTTCGTGATCGGGGCGATCAGCCAGTACGTGGGCGCATCGCTCGGCGTCGGCCTGTTCGAGACGCTCTCACCCGTCGCGGTGGCGTGGTTGCGCGGCGCGGGGGCGGGCCTGATCCTGCTGGTGGCGCTGCGACCCCGCCGCTGGGACTGGTCCGCCGCGCGGCTGCGCGTCGCCGCCCTGTTCGGCACCGTGACGGTGCTCATGAACATGGCCTTCTACGAGGCGATCGCGCACATCGACCTCGGCACCGCGGTCGCGATCGAGTTCCTCGGGCCGATCACCGTCGCGGTCGCGGGGTCGCGGCGCGCCGTCGACCTGCTCGCCGCCGCGGCGGCGCTGGTCGGGGTGGTGTGCGTGGCGGGAGTGAACATCGGTGCGGTGTCCGGGGCCGACGGTGCCGTCGGCGTCGGATTCGCGCTGCTCGCGGCGGCCCTGTGGGCCGGGTACATCGTGATCGGCAAGCGCGTCGCCGACGCCGGCGGCGGCATCGAGGGGCTCGGCGTGGGGCTGGCGGCCGGTGCGGTCGTGCTGGCCGTGCCCGGCCTGGCCCCCGACCTGGTGAGTCGCGCCGGATCCTTCCTGCACTGGGAGGTGTGGGTCCTGGGGCTGGGCCTCGGCCTGCTCAGCTCGGTGGTCCCGTACGTGCTGGACCAGGTGGTGCTGGGACGGGTCGGCCGAGCGCGGTTCGCGCTGCTGCTCGCGCTCCTGCCGGTCACCGCGACCGGCGTCGGCGCGGTGATGCTGGGCCAGCGCCCGGGCTGGATCGAGGCGATCGGGATCGCGCTCGTCGTGATCGCCATCGTCGTGACCTCGCGGGACGCACGTCCGCAGGCGGCCGAAACCGGATCGGGTAGTTAGTCCGTCGCACATCCTGGCGGGGGATCGGGTTAGATTCGGGTATGCGTAGCGACGATGCCACCGATCACGCCCACCCGCATCGCACGGACCGGGATCCGTTCGGCCGGCCCGGCTTCGACCGCCGGCGCTTCCTCGCCGGGTTCGGAGTGCTGGCGGGCGCCGGCGTGCTCGCCGCCTGCGGCGTCACCGCGCCGGGCGGCGGACCGTCGACCTCCGCGGCCCCGCCGCGCCCCCTGAGCGGCCCGGACCTCTCGGGCGTCGCCCCGGGCGTGCGGCCGCAGGACGACCTGTTCCGGCACGTCAACGGCGCGTGGTACGAGGGCTTCACGATCCCGGCGGACAAGGCCTCGTTCAACACCTTCACCGACCTGTCCGACCGGGCCCTCGACCAGCTCAAGACCATCATCGAGAGCATCAAGGATCCGCGCACGCGCAGCTCCGAGGCGAAGATCCGCGACGTCTACGACTCGTTCATGGACACCGCACGGATCGATGCCGCGGGCGCCGACCCGATCAAACCGGACCTCGAGGCGATCGACAAGGCGGCCGACAAGGACGCGCTGCTGGACGTGACCGGCGCGCACCAGAAGCAGGGCGTGAGCGGGCTCGTCGGCTACTACGTCGACACCGATCAGAAGGACTCCTCGAAGTACGTGCTCAACCTGGTGCAGTCCGGCATCGGGCTGCCCGACGAGGCGTACTACCGCGACGCCAAGTACGCGGAGGTGCGCGACAAGTACCGCGCCTACCTCGAGAAGGTCGCCTCGCTCGCGGGCCTGTCGGACCCGCCCGCCGTCGCCGCGCGGGTGCTCGCGTTCGAGACCTCCGTCGCGAAGGGCCACTGGGACCGGGTGCGCTCGCGCGACGCCACCAACACCTACAACCCGTACCCGTGGTCGGAACTGGGCAAGTTGGCGCCCGGCTACGACTGGAACCGCTGGCAGAAGGCCGTGGGGATCAAGGCCGACGACGTGAAGAACATCGTCGTGGCGCAGCCGAGCTTCCTCACCTCGGCGGCCAAGCTGTGGGCGGACACCGACCTGAACACCCTCAAGGACCACGCCCGGATTCAGGTGGTGCGGGCCTACGCCGCGTACCTCGCGGCGCCGATCGTGACCGCCAACTTCGAGTTCTACTCGAAGGCACTGAGCGGGGTGGAGCAGCAGCGCGATCGGTGGAAGCGCGGCGTGGCGGTGGTCGAGGGCGCCCTCGGTGAGGCGCTGGGGGAGCTGTACGTCAAGAAGCACTTCCCCGCCGACGCGAAGAAGCAGGCCGAGCAGCTGGTGAACAACCTGCGCAGCGCCTACCGCGCGAGCTTCGAGGACCTCGACTGGATGACGCCGGCCACTCGCCGGGCGGCGGCGGCGAAGCTCGAGAAGATCCGCACCAAGATCGGCTACCCGGACCAGTGGCGCGACTATTCGGATTTGAAGACGGATTCGAGGTCGATCGTCGACAACGTCCGCGCGTCCGGCGAGTTCGACAACGCCTACCAGCTCGCGAAGCTGGCCAAGCCGGTGGACAAGGGCGAGTGGCTGATGACACCGCAGACGGTCAACGCCTATTACAACCCCGGCATGAACGAGATCGTCTTCCCGGCGGCGATCCTGCAGTCGCCGTTCTTCTCCCCGGATGCGCAGTCCGCGGTCAACTACGGCGGTATCGGCGCGGTGATCGGGCACGAGATCGGTCATGCCTTCGACGATCAGGGAGCCAAGTACGACGGTGACGGCAACCTCAAGGACTGGTGGGAGCCGGCCGACCGGACCGAGTTCGAGAAGCGGACGAAGGCACTCATCGCCCAGTACGACGCGCTCGTGCCGGCGGGCCTCCCGCCGGAGAACAAGGTCAACGGCGGACTCACGGTGGGGGAGAACCTCGCCGACCTCGGCGGCCTGTCGATCGCCGTGGCCGCCTACCGGATCGCCGTCGCCAACCGCGACGCCGGGACCGAGGGGGCGGGCCGGGCGAGCATCGCACCGTCGGCGAGTGCGGGGGCGAGCGCGGCACCGTCGGGCGGCGCGACACCGGCGTCCGGCCCGGACCTGACGCCCCTGTTCCTGAGCTGGGGACGGATCTGGCGCAACAAGGCCCGGCAGGCCGCGGCGATTCAGTCGCTGGCCACGGATCCACACGCGCCCAACGAGTTCCGGGCGAACCAGGTGGTCAAGAATGTCGGATCCTTCGCCGACACCTTCGGCGTGAAGGCCGGCGACGGCGAATGGCTCGACCCGAAGGACCGCGTCAGGGTGTGGTGACCCGGAACCGCCAGGTCCAGTTCGCGGCGCGGCGGCGGATCGACGGGACCCGGGTGACGGGGTAGAGGAGGTAGCCCAGAAGGACGGCGCGCTGGTGCCCGAGGGTGGAGTACAGGCCGAACATCGGCATGCTCAGAGCGACCAGGATCGGTAGAGTGATCATCGCGCCGATCCGCCGGCGCCACGAGGTGATCCGGTAGACCATCAGCCCGGCGAGGCACAGGCTGCCGTAGCTCACACCCACGTCGATCATGCCCTGCACGTCGAGGTCGTCGGTGATGATCCCGTGCGCGAGAAGCCGGTTCGCGGACAGCACCGAGATCAGCGAGGCGGTCGCGCTGCCGGCGAAGTAGACGGCGGGCATCCCCACGTGGCCCAGCCACCGCTCGGCGGGGCCGAGCACCAGCACGGTCATCAGCGTGACGAACGGGATGTCGACGGGGTCGATCCACAGCGCGGACGTGACCAGGGACTGCAGCGGGTGGGAGCCGAACTGGTCGAGATTGGTGCTGTGGGCCGCGAGGACCTGCTCGCCGAGGCTCCGCGGCAGCCCGAGCAGCATCACGGTGTTGGCCATCACGACCAGCCACATCAGGGCGGCGACGGGGCTCGCCCGCACCCACGCGCGCGCGTACCGGGCGGTACCGAGCATGCGCTCGGAGCCCGGCCCGGCACGCCGCACGTTCCACACCGCGGCCCCGAAGAGCACGACCGCGACCAGGCCGATCAGCAGGTCCATGCGCTCAGTCAAGCACCGCCGTGCAGGGCGGTCGTTACAGCCCCATGTCCTTGGCGATGATCGTCTTCATCACCTCGGAGGTGCCGCCGTAGATGCGGTTGACGCGGTTGTCGGCGTAGAGGCGGGCGATCGGGTACTCGTTCATGTAGCCGTAGCCGCCGTGCAGCTGCAGGCAGCGGTCGATGATGTCGGACGCGGCCTCCGTGCAGAACAGCTTGAGCGAGGCGGCGTCGGCGGCGGTGAGCTTGCCGGCGTCGTGCAGCTCGATGCCGCGGTCCACGCTGGACTCCATCGCGTCGAGCTTCGCCTTGCACGCCGCGAGCTCGAACTTGGTGTTCTGGAACGAGGCCACCGGCTTACCGAAGATGTTGCGCTGCTGCGTGTAGTCCTGGGCGAAGGCGATCGCGGCCTTGGCCTGGGCGTACGCGCCGTTGGCGATCGACAGGCGCTCCTGGGGCAGGTTCTGTCCGAGGTAGCCGAAGCCCTTGTTCTCCTCGCCGAGCAGGTCCTCCACGGGCACCTCGACGTCGGTGAACGACAGCTCCGCCGTGTCCGAGACCTTCAGGCCCAGCTTGTCGAGCTTGCGGCCGACCTCGTAGCCGGGGAGCGTGGTGTCGACCACGAACAGGGAGATGCCGTAGCGGCGGTCCTCCGCGGTGGCGGGGGAGGTGCGCGCGCACACGATCACGCGGTCGGCGTTGACGCCGCCGGTGATGAAGGTCTTGGAACCGTTGAGCACGTAGTGCGTGCCGTCCTCGGAGAGCTTGGCGGTGCTCTTCATGCCGGCCAGGTCCGAGCCGGTGCCCGGCTCCGTCATGGCGATGGCGAACATGTTGGTGCCCTCGACGAAGCCGGGCAGCCAACGCTCCTTCTGTTCCTGGGTGCAGTACTTCATCAGGTAGGGCAGGCACAGGTTCACGTGCACGCCGCTGCCGCCGAAGGAGACGCCCGCCCGGGCGCACTCCTCGGCGATGATCGCCTCGTACTTGAAGGTGTGCTCGCCGGCGCCGCCGAACTCCTCGGGCACCTCGATGCCGAACACGCCCAGTTCGCCGAGCTTGCGGTAGAACTCCTTCGGCACGATCCCGTTCGCGTACCACTCGTCGTAGTGGGGAACGACCTCCGCCTCGATGAACGAGCGCAGCGTGTCGCGGAACGCCTCGTGGTCCTCGGTGTAGATGGTGCGCAGCATGGTGTTCTCCTTCGGTTCTACTGCTGTGTGTCCAGTGTGGTCGCACCGACGGTGCGCAGGGCCAGGTCGGCGTAGAAGTCGCCGATCCGCTCCGGGGTGATCTCGCCGCCGTCGTGGTACCAGCGGCCGATGTCGATGCCGCTGGACAGGACGGCGATCGTCGCCATTCGCGGATCGGGGGTGTCGAACGAGCCGTCGGCCACGCCGGCGTCGACGATCGCGCGCATGCGCCGGGTGATCTCGCGGCGCAGAGCGCCGATCTCGGCGCGGTGCTCCTCGGTGAGGGCGTCGAGCTCGTAGTTGACCACCCGCACGCTGGTGTGCGCCGTCGCGTGGTGGCTGGCGAACGCGCGGACGGCGCGGGCCAGCCGGTCGGCGGGGGCGTCCGCGGCGTCGTCGACGGCGTCGATCGCGTCGATGATCCGCTGGTGGCCCACCTTCGAGAGTTGGTGCAGCAGCTGCTCTTTGGACTTGTAGTGCACGTACACCGCGGCGGGGCTCATGCCGGCCGCGGCGGCGATGTCGCGGGTGGTGGTGCCGTGGAATCCACGTTCGGCGAAGGCGGCTGCGGCGGCTGCCAGGAGGCGGGCGCGGGTGGCGTCCGCGCGGGACGGTGCGTCGGGTTCGGTCATCGTCTTCCCTTCCGGGTGTGCCACCGCGCGGCGGTCTGCCTATTGTGAACGGGACCACAGCGACGGGCGGATTGACGCTCGCGACGCAGTGGTGCAGAGTGGATGGTACACCGCTAAGCGAGCGCTTAGTTACTTATGGTTCGAACTCGGAGGTCTCACATGCCCGAAGCCGTCATCGTCTCCACCGCGCGGTCGCCCATCGGCCGCGCCGCGAAGGGCTCCCTGAAGGACGTTCGACCGGACGACCTGTCCGTCCAGATGGTGCGTGCCGCGCTGGCCAAGGTTCCGGAGCTGGACCCGCGCGACATCGACGACCTGATGTTCGGCTGCGGCCAGCCGGCGGGTGAGTCGGGCTTCAACATCGCCCGCGTGGTCGCCGTCGAGGCCGGGCTCGATCACCTGCCCGGCGTCACCGTCAACCGGTACTGCAGCTCGAGCCTGCAGACCACCCGGATGGCCTTCCACGCCATCAAGGCCGGCGAGGGTGACGTGTTCCTCTCGGGCGGCGTCGAGACCGTGAGCCGCTACATCAAGGGCAACGCCGACGGCCTGCCGGACACCAAGAACGCCCTGTTCGCGGACGCCGAGGCGCGTACCGCGACCTTCGCGGCGGGTGGCCAGACCTGGGTCGACCCGCGTGAGAACGGCCTCCTGCCCGATGTCTACATCGCCATGGGCCAGACCGCGGAGAACGTCGCGCAGTTCAAGAACGTCAGCCGGCAGGATCAGGACGAGTGGGGCGTGCGCAGCCAGAACCGCGCTGAGGCCGCCATCGCCTCGGGCTTCTGGGCCAAGGACATCACCCCGGTCACCCTCGCCGACGGCACCGTCGTCAGCAAGGACGACGGTCCGCGTGCGGGCGTCACCTACGAGGGCATCGCGGGGCTCAAGCCGGTCTTCCGCCCGGACGGCACCGTCACGGCCGGCAACTGCTGCCCGCTCAACGACGGGGCCGCCGCGGTCGTGATCATGTCGGACACCAAGGCCAAGGCGCTCGGCCTCACGCCGCTCGCGCGCATCGTCTCCACCGGCGTCACGGGCCTCTCGCCCGAGATCATGGGGCTGGGCCCCGTCGAGGCATCGAAGCAGGCGCTGCAGCGCGCGGGTCTGTCCATCGGCGACATCGACCTCATGGAGGTCAACGAGGCCTTCGCGGCACAGGTGATCCCGTCGGTCCGCGACCTCGGCATCGACGCCGACAAGGTGAACGTCAACGGCGGCGCCATCGCGATCGGCCACCCCTTCGGTATGACGGGCGCGCGGATCACCAGCACGCTCATCAACTCGCTGCAGTGGCACGACAAGCAGTTCGGCCTCGAGACGATGTGCGTCGGCGGCGGCCAGGGCATGGCGATGATCATCGAACGGCTCAGCTGATCCACTGCTGAATCGCCCCGGAGCGGCCCGCGCCTTCGCGCGGGCCGCTCCGTCGTTTCCGGGGGCCTGCGGCGAGCGTGTTCAGTACTGTGTGAGAAGAGTCACAGGG
Organism: Tsukamurella pseudospumae; assembly: GCF_001575195.1. Lineage (NCBI taxonomy): Bacteria > Bacillati > Actinomycetota > Actinomycetes > Mycobacteriales > Tsukamurellaceae > Tsukamurella > Tsukamurella pseudospumae. The sequence continues at coordinate 468,918 of NZ_LSRF01000056.1, read as the reverse complement.
CTGCGTGCTCCGGAGGGGTCGTCTCCGCGCGAGGTGTGTCCTAAGCTACAAAATAAGCGAGCGCTTAGTCAGTTTGAACGGAAGGTGTGCAGCATGACCCGATTCGCCGGGAAGACCGCGATCGTCACGGGAGCCAGCCGGGGCATCGGCCTGGCCATCGCCCAGCGGCTGGTGGCCGACGGTGCGAAGGTCGTCATCACGGCCCGCAAGCAGGAGGCGCTCGACGCCGCCGTCGCGGAACTGGGCGGACCCGAGGTCGCGGTGGCCGTGGCGGGCTCGGGCGACGACGCGGAGCACCAGGACCAGGCGATCGCCACCGCGATCGAGACCTTCGGCAGCGCCGACTTCTTCGTCAACAACACCGGCATCAACCCGGTGTACGGCCCGCTGATGGACCTGGACACCGACGCGGCGCGCAAGATCTTCGAGGTCAATGTGCTCTCCACCCTGTCCTGGACCAAGAAGGTCCACGCCGCCTGGCAGAAGGAGCACGGCGGTGCGATCGTCAACGTCGGCTCGGTCGCCGGACTGCGCCCCGCGCCCGGCATCGCCTTCTACGGCGTCACCAAGGCCGCCGTCATCCACCTCACCGAGGAGCTCGCCGTCGAGCTCGGCCCGAACATCCGCGTCAACGCGGTCGCGCCGGCCGTCGTGAAGACCCGCTTCGCCACCGCGCTCTACGAGGGTCGCGAGGAGCAGGTCTCCGCGGCCTACCCGCTCAAGCGGCTCGGCGTTCCGGACGACATCGGCTCGGTCGTCGCGTTCCTGCTGTCCGACGATGCGGCCTGGATGACCGGCCAGACGCTCACCGTCGACGGCGGCGTCCTGCTCACCGGCGGGGTCTAGCCGTGCCCGCCTTCGATCCGAACGGCCGCGGCGTCGTCGTCACCGGGGCCGGTAACGGCATCGGCGCGGCGCTGGCCCGGGAACTGGGTGCCCGTGGGGCCCGCGTCGTCGTCTCCGATCTCGACGCCGACGGTGCCGCTCGCGTCGTCGCCGAGATCACCGCTGCGGGCGGCACCGCGGTCGCCGCGCCGGGCGACGCGGCCTCCGAGGAGGGCGTGACCGCGCTCGTCGAGGTCGCTCGCCGCGAGCTCGGCACGATCGACGCCTGGTACGCCAACGCCGGTGTCGACCGGGGCCGTGGCCTCGAGGCCCCCGAATCCGACTGGGACATCTCGCTGCAGGTCAATGTCATGGCGCACGTGCGAGCCGCGCGGCTGCTGGTCCCCGAGTGGGCTGCCAACGGCGGTGGTCGGTTCGTCGTCACCGCCTCGGCGGCGGGCCTGCTCACGATGATCGGTGCGCCCGCCTACTCGGTGACCAAGCACGCCGCGGTCGCGTTCGCAGAGTGGCTGTCGGTGACCTACCGGCATCGGGGCGTCGTGGTCCAGGCGATCTGCCCGCAGGGCGTGCAGACCCGGATGCTCGAACAGTCCGGCGACCTCGAGGAACTCCTGAGCCGTGACACGGCACTCACCCCCGAGCAGGTCGCGACGCAGGCCGTCGACGCGCTCGCCGGCGACGAGTTCCTGATCCTCCCGCACCCCGAGGTGGCGGGCTATTACGCGACCCGTGCGGGTGCCACCGACAAGTGGCTGCACGGAATGAACAAGCTCCAGCAGCGGCTGGAAGAGAAGGAGAGCACGCGATGAGGGCATGGCAGGTCCCCGAACTGGGCGAGCCGCTCGCGGTGCTGCGCGAGGTCGATATCCCGACGCCCGAGCCCGCCGCGGGCCAGGTCGTGGTGCGCACCCTCGCGACCGCGGCGAACTTCCCCGACGTGCTCATGTGCCGCGGCCTCTACCAGGTCAAGCCGGACCTCCCGTTCACACCGGGCGTCGAGCTGTGCGGTGAGATCACGGCGCTCGGCGAGGGCGTCGACGGCTTCGCCGTGGGTGACCGCGTGCTCGGCGGCGCGGCGCTCCCCGCCGGCGGATTCGCGGAGTACGCGGTGTTGAACGCCGCGCAGACCTTCGCGGCCCCGGCGTCGCTCGACGACGCGCAGGCGTCCTCGCTGTTCATCGGCTACCAGACCGGCTGGTTCGGCCTGCACCGCCGGGCGCACCTGCAGTCCGGTGAGACGCTGCTGGTGCACGCGGCGGCCGGTGGCGTCGGCAGCGCCGCGATCCAACTCGGCAAGGCGGCCGGCGCGAAGGTCATCGGCGTCGTCGGCGGTGAGGCGAAGGCGGAGGTGGCCCGCACGCTGGGCGCCGACGTCGTGATCGACCGGCACACCCAGGACTTCGTCGAGGTGGTCAAGGCCGAGACCGGCGGCCGCGGCGCCGACGTGATCTACGACCCGGTCGGCGGCGACACCTACCAGCGCTCCACCAAGTGCGTCGCCTTCGAGGGCCGGATCCTCATCATCGGTTTCGCCGGCGGCACCATCCAGGAGGCCGCGCTCAACCACGCCCTCATCAAGAACTACTCGATCGTGGGCCTGCACTGGGGCCTGTACAACGCGTACGACCCCGCCGCCATCCAGCAGTGCCACGCGGAGCTGACCGCGCTCGCGGACAAGGGCCTCGTCAATCCGTTGGTGAGCGAGCGGCTTTCGTTCGACGCGGTCCCGGACGGCCTCCAACGCCTCGCCGACGGCACCACCGTGGGCCGCGTCGTCTACCAGGCGGACCGGTGACGGCACCGTCGGGCGCGGCGGGCCGCGAGGTCGACGCCGCCGCGGGCCGCGAGGTCGATGCCGTGCTGTTCGACTACGGCGGCGTCCTCACCGAGCCGATGCGCCACAGCATCGAGGCGTGGATCGCGGACGAGGGCATCGACCCCGCGAGCTTCACCGCCACGCTCAAGTCGTGGCTCGGCCGCGACGCCGCCGCGGGCAGCCCGATCCACCGGCTTGAGACCGGGGAACTCCCCGAGGCCGCGTTCGACGCGGAGTTCGCCGCCGCGCTGCGCACGACCTCCGGCGCGCCGGTGCACCCCGAGGGCGTGCTGCGGCGGATGTTCGCGCGGATCCAGGAGGACCCGGCGATGTGGGAGCTCGCGGAGGACCTGCGCGCCGCGGGCGTGCCCGTCGCCATCGTCTCCAACAGCTGGGGCGGCGGGAACCTCTATCCCCGTGAGCGTCTCGCCGCGCTGTTCGCGCCGGTGATCATCTCGGAGGAGGTGGGGCTGCGCAAGCCCGACCCCGCGATCTTCACCCTCGCGCTGGAGCGCCTCGGCGTCCAGCCGGAGCGCGCGGCGTTCATCGACGACGCGACGCCCAACGTCGACGGTGCCGCCGCCCTCGGCATCCGCGCCGTGCACCACACCGATCCCGACACCACCCGGGCCGCGCTGGCCGACCTCGTCCCCGCGCTCGCCCGCCGCACGTCCCCACAGAAGGAGTTCTCATGACCCAGCGCATCGCCATCGTGACCGGAGCCGCTCGCGGCATCGGCGCCGAGGTCGCCGCCCGCCTCGCCTCCGACGGCCACGCCGTCGCCGTCCTCGACCTCGACGAGGCCGCCTGCCAGGAGGTCGCTGACCGGATCACCGCCGCCGGCGGCCGGGCGATCGGCGTGGGCGTCGACGTCTCCGACGAGGAGAAGGTGACCACCGCGGTCACCCGCGTCGCCGAGGAGCTGGGGCCGCCCACGATCCTGATCAACAACGCCGGCATCATCCGCGACAACCTGATCTTCAAGATGACCGTCTCCGACTGGGATTCGGTGATGGGCGTGCACCTGCGCGGCGCCTTCCTGATGTCGCGCGAGGTGCAGAAGTACCAGACCAAGGAGGGCTGGGGCCGCATCGTCAACCTGTCGTCGACCTCGGCGCTCGGCAACCGCGGCCAGGCCAACTACTCGGCCGCGAAGGCCGGCATGCAGGGCCTGACGAAGACCCTCGCCCTCGAGCTGGGCCGGTTCGGCGTCACCGCCAACGCGATCGCCCCGGGCTTCATCGCCACGGACATGACCGCCGCCACCGCGGAGCGCATGGGCGTCTCGTTCGAGGACTTCAAGACCGCTGCGGCCAAGGAGATCCCGGTGCAGCGCGTCGGCCTGCCCGCCGACATCGCCCACACCGCCAGCTTCTTCGCGAGCGAGGGTGCCGGCTTCGTCTCCGGCCAGGTGGTCTACGTCGCCGGCGGACCGAAGGACTAGGGGCACACCATCATGCGGGTACTCAACGGACTCGAGGAGCTGCAGGCGGCCGTCGGCGAGCACCTCGGCTACAGCGACTGGGTCGAGATCGACCAGAAACGCATCGACATGTTCGCCGAGGCGACCGGCGATCACCAGTGGATCCACGTCGACCCGGAGAAGGCGAAGGCCGGACCGTTCGGCACGACCATCGCCCACGGCTACCTCACCCTCTCGCTGATCCCCATGCTGACGTGGCAGATCTACACCGTCGAGGGCACGAAGATGGGGGTGAACTACGGCAGCAACAAGGTTCGCTTCCCCGCCCCGGTCCCCGTGGGCTCGCGCGTGCGCGCCGGCGTCGAGCTGCTGTCCGTCACGCCGGGCGGCGGCGGCCAGCAGGTGATCGCGAAGGTGACCATCGAGATCGAGGGAGGCGAGCGACCGGCGTGCGTCGGCGAGATCGTCTCCGTGGTGGTGTTCTGATGACCGAGCAGCACCCGGGCCTCGACCTCGACGTCCTCGGCACCTGGCTTCCGCAGCACGTGCAGGGCGCGGGCTCGGATCTGACGGCGGTCCTCATCGCGGGTGGCAAGTCCAATCTCACCTACCGCGTTTCCGACGGTGCCTCCTCCTGGATCCTGCGCCGCCCGCCGGTCGGCAAGCTACTGGCCACGGCACACGACATGGGTCGCGAGTACCGCATGATGTCGGCGCTCGGCGGTACCGCCGTGCCCGTGCCCGTGATGTATGCCTTCTGCGACGATCCCGAGGTGCTCGGGGCTCCGTTCTACCTCATGAGCGAGATCGACGGCGTGCCCTACCGGCGAGCGTCCGAGCTCGAGGCGCTGGGCGCCGACCGCACCCGCGCGATCTCCGAGCGGCTCGTCGACACCTTGATCGAGCTGCACCACGTCGACCCCGCGAGCGTCGGCCTCGCCGACTACGGCCGCCCTGAGGGCTTCCTCGGCCGGCAGGTCCAGCGGTGGCGCAAGCAGTTCGCCGCAGCGCACACCCGCGACCTGCCCAAGGTCGACGAGCTGTTCGCTGCGCTGGAGGCGCGGGTCCCCGCGGACGCCGCCCCCGGCATCGTGCACGGCGACTACCGGCTCGACAACGTGTTGGTGACCCCGCAGGACGAGCCCGGCGCCGTGGTCGACTGGGAGCTCGCGACCATCGGCGACTCGCTCACCGACCTCGCCCTGATGCTGGTCTACGGCCGGCTCGCGAAGATCTCGGCGGGCACCGTCAGCGATGTCTCGGAGGCCCCGGGCTTCCTCAGCGAGCAGCAGATCATCGACCGCTACGCCGCCGGGTCCAGCCGCGACCTCGGCGACCTCGGCTTCTACATCGCCCTCGCGAGCTTCAAGCTCGCGGGCATCGTCGAGGGCATCCACTACCGCTACGTCAACGGCCAGACCGTGGGCGCAGGCTTCGCCGAGGCCGGGCAGGCAGTGGACCCGCTGCTCGACGCCGGACTCGCCGCACTCAAGGAGAACTGACAATGGAATTCGCGTACGACGCCAAGACCACCGAGCTGATCGGGCGGGTCGACGACTTCATGGACAGCCACGTCTACCCGGCGGAGGAGACCTTCCACCGCGAGCTGGAAGAGCTGGACGACCGCTGGGCGTGGGACAGCGCCCCGGTGCTCGCCGAGCTGCGCGCCGAGGCCCGCAGCCGGGGTTTCTGGAACTTCTTCCTGCCCGGCGAGAACGGAGCGGGCCTGACCAACCTGCAGTACGCGCCGCTCGCCGAGATCACCGGCCGCAGCCTGCACCTCGCGCCCGCCGTGTTCAACTGCGCCGCGCCGGATACGGGGAACATGGAGGTGCTCAACGAGTTCGGCACCGCGGAGCAGAAGGAGCAATGGCTGAAGCCGCTCCTGAACGGGGACATCCGCTCCGCCTTCGCGATGACCGAGCCCGACGTCGCGAGCTCCGACGCCACCAACATCGGCCTGTCCATCGTCCGCGACGGCGACGACTACGTCATCAACGGCCGCAAGTGGTGGATCACGGGCGCGATGAACCCGAACTGCAAGATCTTCATCGTCATGGGCAAGACCGCCCCCGACGCCGAGCGCCACCGTCAGCAGTCGCAGATCCTCGTGCCGCGGGACACCCCTGGCCTCGAGGTGCTGCGCGGCATGCACGTCTTCGGCTACGACGACCACAGCCACGGGGGCCACGCCGAGCTGCGGTTCACCGACGTGCGCGTGCCCGCGAGCAACCTGATCGGCGAGGAGGGTGACGGCTTCGCCATCGCGCAGGCCCGCCTCGGGCCCGGCCGCATCCACCACTGCATGCGCTCGATCGGCGTGGCGGAGCGCGCGGTCGAGGCGATGTGCGACCGGGTCTCGGAGCGCACCGCCTTCGGCAAGCCGCTCTCGGAGCAGGGCGTGATCCGCGATTGGATCGCCGAGTCCCGCGTGCGGATCGAGCAGCTGCGCCTGCTCGTCCTCAAGACCGCGTGGCTGATGGACACCGTGGGCAACCGCGGCGCCCACACGGAGATCCAGGCGATCAAGATCGCGACGCCGCAGACCGTGCAGTGGATCCTGGACAAGGCCATCCAGGCGCACGGCGCCGGCGGCCTGTCGCAGGACTTCCCGCTCGCCGAGTACTACGCCGGCATCCGCACCCTCCGGTTCGCCGACGGGCCGGACGAGGTGCACAAGAACTCCCTCGCGCGCGCGGAGCTGAAGAAGCGCGCGGCGGCCCGGGCACAGCGGTGACGGTGCCGGGTCCGGAGGAGCTCGCCGGGCGGGTCGACGAGTTCCTCGCCGCGCATCCGCCGGCCGAGACCGACCCGCTGGAGTTCCTGCGGGCCCGGTACGACGCCGGTCTCGCGTGGGTCGCGTACCCGGAAGGCCGTGGCGGACTGGGGCTCTCGCGGGCCCTGCAGCAGGCGGTCGACGCGCGGTTCGCCGCCGCCGGCGCGCCCGACAACCGCAGTCACGTCAACGGGATCGGTCTCGGCATGGCCGCGCCCACGATCCTGTCCTTCGGCACGTCAGAGCAGATCGACCGCTTCCTGCGCCCGCTCTGGACGGGCGAGGAGATCTGGTGCCAGCTCTTCAGCGAGCCCGGCGCCGGTTCCGACCTCGCGGGCCTCGCGACCCGCGCGGTCCGCGACGGCGACGATTGGGTGGTCACGGGCCAGAAGGTCTGGACCTCGGGCGCGCACAACGCGCAGTGGGCGATCCTGGTCGCCCGCACCGATCCCGACCTGCCGAAGCACAAGGGCCTGACGTACTTCCTGTGCGACATGTCCGACCCGGGCATCGACGTGCGGCCGCTGCGGCAGATCACCGGCGAGGCCGAGTTCAACGAGGTCTTCCTCGAGGGCGTGCGGATCCCGGACGTCCATCGCCTCGGTGCGGTGGGTCAGGGCTGGCAGGTCGCGAACGCCACGCTCAACAACGAGCGGGTCGCGATCGGCGGCCGCGCCGCGCAGCGCGAGGACGGCATGATCGGCGTCGTCGCGAGGACCTGGCGCGAGCGTCCTGAGCTGCGCACGCCCGACCTGCACGACGACCTGCTCCGCCTGTGGGTGGACAGCGAGGTCGCTCGCGTCACGGCGCAGCGGCTGGGGCAGAAGCTCGCGTCCGGGCAACCCGGGCCGGAGGGCGCGGCGATGAAGCTGTCCTTCGCGCGGCTCAACCAGAAGCTGTCGGGGCTCGAACTGGAGCTGCTCGCCGAGGACGGCCTGCGGTACGCGGATTGGACGATGGTCCGCCCCGACCGGGTCGACTTCTACGGCCGCGACGCGGGGTACCGCTATCTGCGTGCCAAGGGCAACTCGATCGAGGGCGGGACCTCCGAGATCCTCAAGAACATCGTGGCGGAGCGCGTGCTGGGCCTGCCGCCGGAGCACCGGGTCGACAAGGACCTGCCGTGGAAGGACGTGCCCAAGTGAGCTTCACACCGCAGTTGTTGAACACCGACGTCGAGGACGACCTGCGGGCGGCGGTGCGCGACCTCCTCGGGCGGCGCACGGCACCGTCGGATCTCATCGCGGCCTACGACGGGACCCCGGCCCCCGGGATCGACGGCGAGCTCGCCGAGATGGGCGTCGCGGGCCTGCTGGTGCCCGAGGACCTGGGCGGCGCCGGGGCCGGTGCGGCCGTCGCCGGCGTCGTCGCGGAGGAGCTCGGGGCCGCCTGCGCGGCAACGGACTTCCTCACCTGCGCGGGCATCGCCACCGCGACGGCGCTGGCCGCCGGCGCCGGCGTTCTCGCCGAGACGCTCGCGTCGGGGAAGCGGTCCGCAGCACTCGTCGTGCCCTTCTCCGTGGACCCGCACGGGCCGGTTCCGACGGTCCCCGTCGTCGACGGTGCGCTGTCGGGCACCGTGCGATCCGTCGCCGGGGTGATCGGTACCGATGTCCTCCTCGTCCCGGGCTCCGACGGTGCGCTGTACGCCGTTCCGGCGTCCGACACCCGCATCGAGCCCGTCTCCTCCCTGGACATGACGCGGCAGGTCGCCGACGTCGTCCTCGACGGCGCGCGGGGCGACGTCCTCACGTCCGACGGTGCCGCCGCGATCCGCGCGGGCCTGCTCACCGGTGCGGCACTGCTCGCCGCCGAGCAGGCCGGTGTCGCGCGCTGGTGCGTGAGCACCACCGTCGCGTATCTCAAGGAACGCAGGCAGTTCGGCCGGATCGTCGGCGGCTTCCAGGCGCTCAAGCACCGGCTCGCCGAGCTGTACGCCGATGCGGAGTCCGCGTCCGCGGCGGCCCGTTCGGCCGTCGTCACGCTCGCGGAACTGGGGCCCGAGGATCCCGAGAGCGTCATCGCGGTCGCCGTGGCCGCCGCGTACTGCTCGGACCTCGCCGTGCGTGCGGCGGAGGAGGCGGTGCAACTGCACGGCGGCATCGGCATGACCTGGGAGGCGCCGGTGCACCTGTATCTCAAGCGCGCCAAGGCCGATCAGATCGGGCTGGGCACCGCCGGCCGGCATCGCGCCGCGCTCGCGGGCCTGATCGACCTGCCCGCCTGACCGAAACCCGCCCAGCCCCATCACGAGTCACCGTCGGAAAGTAGGAACCATGGGAGCCGTCCACACCGTCACCGGAGACATCGACGCAGCCGACCTCGGCGTCACGCTGATGCACGAGCACGTCTTCGTGCTCACCCCGGATATCCAGCAGAACTATCCGGAGGACTTCGGTGACGAGGACGCCCGCGCGGACGACGCGGTGGCGCAGCTGCAGAAGGCGTACGACGCCGGGGTGCGCACCATCGTCGATCCGACGGTGGTGGGCCTCGGCCGCTACATCCCGCGCATCCAGCGGATCGCGGAGCGGACGCCGGTCAAGATCGTCGCGGCCACCGGCGTCTACACCTACCGGGACGTGCCGCGGTACTTCATGTACCGCGGCCCGGCCCTGACGGCGATGACGGGCGTCGACTTCCCGGATCCCATGGCGGACATGTTCGTCCGCGACATCGAGCAGGGTATCGGCGAGACGGGCGTGAAGGCGGGCATGCTCAAGTGCGCCATCGACCATCACGGCCTCACCGAGGGGGTGGAACGGGTGATGCGCGCGGTGGCGAAGGCGCACACCGCCACCGGCGTCCCCATCACCGTGCACACCCACCCCGGCTCGGAGACCGGTCTGCTCGTCAAGCGGGTGATGTGCGACGAGGAGGGCGTGGATCCGGCGCGGATCGTCCTGGGGCACAGCGGCGATTCCACCGACGTCGACCACCTCTCGGCGCTCGCCGACGCCGGCTTCACGCTCGGCTTCGACCGGTTCGGCATCAACCTGGAGACGACCTTCGAGGCGCGCAACGACACCCTCATCGAGATGGTGCGCCGCGGCTACACCGAGAAGATCGTGCTCTCGCAGGACGCGTCCTGCTACATCGACTGGATCGACCCGAACGTCAAGGCGGGCATGCTCCAGTGGCACTACACGCACGTCTTCGAGGACGTCTTCCCGTACGTGCTCGAGCGCGGCGTGACGCAGGCGCAGATCGACACCATGCTGGTCGACGTCCCGCGTCGCGTGCTGGCGGGGGAGTAGGCGCATGTCGTTCAACCTGGCGGTCATGCTGCGGGAGTCGGCCTCCGCGACGCCCGACGCTCCGGCCCTGTACTTCGGCGACCGCGAGATCACCTACCGCGAGGTCGACGAGCAGTCGGGGCGGGTCGCCGCCTCGCTGCTGGAGCGCGGGCTCGCGCCGGGGGACAAGGTGGCCGTGCAGCTACCGAACCTCCCGGAGTTCGTGCTGGTCTACTTCGGCCTCCTCAAGGCCGGGCTGACGATGGTGCCGCTGAACCCCTTGTTCACCGCCCGCGAGGTGGCGTACCACGTGGGCGACAGCGACGCGAAGCTGCTCATCGCGTCCGACTTCTCCGCCGAGGCCGCGCTGGCGGGCGCCGCGGAGGCCTCGGTCGGCGACGTGGTGGTCGTCTCGCTGGGCGCACCGACACCGTCGGGCGCCGTGCCCTTCGCCGAGCTCCTGGCGGAGCCGGACACCGGGGAGATCCATCCCACGAGCTCGGACGACACCGCGGTCCTGCTCTACACCTCGGGGACCACGGGGCGCCCCAAGGGCGCCGAGCTGACCCACTTCGAGCTCTACATGAACTGCACCGTCGCGCCGCAACTGTTCGGTATGCGTGACGACGACGTCGCCCTCGGCGCGCTGCCGCTGTTCCACGTGTTCGGGCTGTCCAGCGTGCTCAACGCCGCTGTGCGGTGGGGTGGTTCGGTCGCGCTGGTGCCGCGGTTCGAGGCGGGCGCGGTGGTCGACGTGATCGAACGGCGTCGCGTCACAGTGCTGTCCGGCGTCCCGACGATGTACGTCGCGCTCCTCGGCGAGGACACCGCGGGCCGCGATCTGAGCAGTCTGCGCGCGGCCGTCTCCGGCGGCGCGTCGATCCCCGGCGGCGTGATCCGGGCCTTCGAGGAGAAGTTCCCGGGCCTGGCGATCCTGGAGGGCTACGGGCTCTCCGAGACCGCGTCCACGGCGACCTTCAACATCAGCGCGGAGCAGCGCAAGGTGCTCTCCATCGGCAAGCCCATCTGGGGAGTCGAGCTGCGGGCCGTCGATGCCGACGGTGCGGAACTCCCGCCCGGTGCCGACAACGTCGGCGAGATCGTGGTCCGCGGGCACAACGTGATGAAGGGCTACTACAAGCGGCCCGAGGCGACCGCCGAGGCGTTGCGGAACGGCTGGCTGCACACCGGAGACCTGGGCTATCGCGACGAGGACGGCTACTTCTTCATCGTCGACCGGCTCAAGGACCTGGTGATCCGCGGCGGCTACAACGTCTACCCGCGCGAGGTCGAGGAGGTGCTCTACAGCCCCCCCGATGTCGTCGAGGCCGCCGTCGTGGGGCGTCCCGACGACCGGCTGGGGGAGGAGGTCGTCGCCTTCGTCGTGCTCCGGCCGGGCGCGAGCGCCGACGCCGAGGCGCTGACGGACTTCAGCCGCGAGCGCCTGGCGGCGTACAAGTACCCGCGCGAGATCCATCTCCTCGCCGAGCTGCCCAAGGGCGGTACCGGCAAGATCCTCAAGCGGGAGCTGCGCACGCGCTAGAACCCGACCCCCGAGCCCCATGCCCCGGAGCCCCGTCGATCACGACGGGGCTCCGCGGCGTCTCAGGCGATGACGCGCTCGATGAAGGCGATCAGTTCGGCCGCCACGTCGTCGCGCGTCTCGGGCTCGTTGTGCACCTCGTGCCGGACGCCGGGGTAGACGCGGGTCCGCACATCGGGATGTCCCGTGGCGACGAGGCGGTTCGCCACGTGGTAGGCGCCCTCGCCGTAGTTGGCGACCGGATCCTGGTCGCCGGCGAGGATCAGGACGGGCGTCGTGGACGGCAGGGCCGCGTAGAAGCCGTCGCCGTTCGCGGCGTCGTAGAGGTCGATGAAGCCGCGCAGGAAGCGGACCGACAGCGGCGCTCCGAAGTTGTTGAACGGGTCCGCCGCGTGGTCGCGGACCACGTCGGGGTCGCGGGCCACCCAGTCCGTCGGGCCCGCGCCCGCGCCGAACCGGGAGACGAAGCCGTCGAACAGGGTTCCGACGTACTCGAGCGGGGCGGCCCCGGCCTGGTCGGGCTCCGCGGCCAGCGCCGCCCGGTCGATGCCCGTGTCGGCACCGGGGATCTGCGCCGCGATGCCGCACAGGACGAGACCGTCGATCTCCGACGGAGACTCGATCGCCGCACCGCGGGCGATCATCGAGCCCATCGAGTGGCCGAAGGCCACGTACGGCAGGCCCGGGTGACGTGCGCGCACCGTCGCACCGAGTGAACGGGCGTCGGCCACCATGACGTGCCCGGCGTCGACGCCCGCGTCGCCCCACACGCCCGAGGTCATCGCGGTGGCGCCGTGCCCGGCGTGGTCCTCGGCGGCCACCACGAAGCCCTCGTCGAGGAGCGCGGTGATCAGCCGCAGGTAGCGGCGGGAGTGCTCGCCGAGACCGTGGATCAGCTGGACGATCGCGCGGGGCTCGCGCACGGGGGTGTAGATCCACGCGCGGATCGTGTCGCGGCCGTTCGCGGAGGGGAAATCGGGTTCGAGGAGCGCCATGGACCAGTTCTACGTGATCGGTGCGGACATCGCGGCGGAACGGTGCCAGGTCGCGGAAACACCACGCCATCTGCATAAGCAAACGCTTAGCGATTTCTCGAAAGCGGTTGACACGAACGTCAACGTCAAGCATTCTCTGTGGTGGGGATCACAACGTTCACGAAGGGTTATCCATGACACAGACCAGCGAGTCCGGTGCGGTCGTGCCGGTGAAGAAGTCGCACGGCAAACTCCTCACCGCCGGGCTGATCAGCAGCTCGATCGAGTGGTACGACTTCTTCGTCTACGGCACCGCCGCCGCCCTCGTGTTCGACAAGGTCTTCTTCCCGGACCTGTCGCCGCTGATGGGCACCCTGATGGCCTTCGCCACGTTCTCGGTCGGCTTCATCGCCCGGCCGCTCGGCGGCATCCTCGCCGGCCACTTCGGCGACAAGATCGGCCGCAAGCCGATGCTCATCTGGTGCCTCACCGCGATGGGCGCGGCCACCTTCCTCATCGGCTGCCTGCCGACCGCCTCGGCGATCGGCTCGCTCGCGCCGATCCTGCTGGTGACGCTGCGATTCGTACAGGGCCTCGCCTGCGGTGGCCAGTGGGGCGGCGTGGTACTGCTGCTGACCGAGTCCGCCGGTCCGAAGAAGCGCGGCTTCGCCGGCACCTTCGGCCAGATGGGCGTCCCGCTGGGCCTGCTCATGGGCAACCTGATGATGATCCTGATGAACAGCATCCTCGACGATGCCGCGTTCCTCAGCTGGGGCTGGCGCGTGCCGTTCTGGGCCAGCGCGGTGCTCGTGCCCGTCGTGATGTACATCCACAACAAGATCGAGGACTCGCCCGAGTTCCTCGCCCTGCAGCAGGAGGTCGCGGCGAAGAACGCCGGCAAGGAGGCGGTCGCGGCGGCGCCGCTGTCCGAGGCCGTCCGCTTCCACTGGGGCAAGATCCTGCTCGGCGCGGGCCTGCTGGCCGGCACCAACTCCGCCTTCTACGTCTCCATCGCGGGCTTCGTCAGCTACGGCAGCAAGAAGCCCTCCGCGGGCGGCCTCGGCATGAGCAGCAACTCCATCCTGATGTGCGTCCTCGTGACCTCCGTCGTGATGCCGCTGGTGATCATGGCCGCGGGCGCGGTCTCCGACCGGGTGGGGCGCCGTCCGCTGATCCTCGTCGGCGCCGCCGTCCTCATGGTCTGGGCGTTCCCGTTCTTCTGGCTCGCGGAGACCACCAACATCGGTCTGCTGCTGGTCGCGATGTTCGTCTCGAGCTTCGGACAGGCGCTCACCTACGGCCCGCTCGCCGCGTTCATGGCGGAGCTGTTCGAACCGCGGATCCGCTACTCGGGAGCCTCGCTGGCCTACCAGCTCGCGGCCGTCGGCGTCTCGGGCGTGGCGCCGCTCATCATGACCGCGATCATCGCCGAGACCCGGTCGACCACCTTCGTCTCGGTGTACCTCGCGGCGATGGGCCTGGTCACGCTGGCCAGCGCGTACTTCCTCACGGAGACGAACGGCAAGGCCGTCCGCGAGGATCCGGAGGCCGTGCCCGGCGTCCCGGCATCGGCGTGACGCGTCCCCGGCGTCCTTGAAGGTCCGAGCGGAGCCGAGCAGACTCGTGAGCGTGACGATCAGCGAATCGCAGGAGCGGGCCCGCGCCAACCGCAAGGACGCCGGGGGAGCCCGCCGGGAGGAACTCCTCCGGGCGGCGGCCGAGTGCTTCGACGACCTCGGCTACGCGGCCACCACCGTCGAGCTCATCGCGGCCCGCGCACAGACCTCGCGGCCCACGTTCTACGCCTACTTCCGGTCCAAGGACGAGATCCTGTTGGCCCTCGTGGACCGGGTCGCGGCCGAGCTCGAGGCGACGCAGTCGCTCGCGGGGATCGATACCACGGACCCGCGCGAGGTCATCGCCGCGACGATGCGGGCCTACGCCGACGGGGTGTTCGCGAACGGCGGCCTGGTCGCTCTGTTCGACGCGATGGCACCGGTCCGCGACGACGTGGCCGTGATCTGGGAGCGGATGATCCGGCGCACTCACCGCCGCTACACCGCCTACCTCGCGGCGCTCGATCCCGGCACCGTCGACCTGTGCCTCGAGCCCGCGGCCCTGGTCCGCATCCTCAACGACATCATCCACCACGGCGCGAAGCGCGTGGCCCGCGGCAGTGCGGCCGAGCGCGAGCGCTTCATCGCGGACCAGATCCGCGTCGCAGAGCGATTGATCGGCATCCGAGAGGTGCCGGTCGGCTAAGGAGAAGCATGTCCGACACGATCACCGACGGTGCCGCCGCGCTCGACGCCGCCGCTGAGGAGATCCGCGCGCTGCGCCTGCGGAACTGGCCGGCGCAGGTGCCGCGCACCGTCGAATACCCCGCCGGCGCGCCGGCGATGGTCGAGCACCTGCGGCACTGGGCGCAGCAGCGCCCGGACACCGTCGCGATCGCCTTCTACGGGCGGGAGGTGACCTACGCGGAGTACGACGACCTGTCCGACCGGTTCGCCGGACTGCTGGCCGAGTACGGGGTGCGGCCGGGTGACGCGGTGGGTGTGTACCTGGGCAACTGCCCGCAGTTCGCCATCGCCATGCTCGGGATCCTCAAGCTCGGTGCCGTCCACGTCCCCGTCAATCCGTTGCTGAAGGGGCGTGAGCTGCAGCACGAGCTGGAGGACGCCGGTGTGGGCGTGCTCCTGGCCCAGACGGACCTGCTGGACCTGGTGCAGTCCGTGCGCGCGCAGACGCCCGTGCACACCGTGA
Organism: Tsukamurella pseudospumae; assembly: GCF_001575195.1. NCBI lineage: Bacteria > Bacillati > Actinomycetota > Actinomycetes > Mycobacteriales > Tsukamurellaceae > Tsukamurella > Tsukamurella pseudospumae. The sequence goes on along the minus strand of NZ_LSRF01000056.1, from coordinate 453,538 downwards.
TAGCCACGGCCCTGGGCGATCTCCTCGACGGCACAGCGCCGTTCGCCGATGCGCTGCCGCCCTTCGACACCGCGCCGGACCCGCGCAGCGACTGGCACCGCGTGGCCGCAGTCGCGCCCGCGCCGATCCGTGGATCGGACCCCGACGCGCTCGCCGCGCTGAACTACACCGGGGGCACCACGGGCCTGCCGAAGGGGTGCGAGCACACGCAGCGGCACATGGCCTACACCGCCGCCACCGCGACGCTCGCGGGCGGCGCGCCGGTGGGGGACCCCGTCGCGGTCGGCCTGAACTTCCTGCCCGTGTTCTGGATCGCCGGAGAGGATTTCGGCATCCTCAAGCCGCTGATCAACGGCCAGACGGTGGTACTCCTGACCCGTTGGGACCCGGTCGCCGTCGCGGCGCTCGTCGCCCGCTACGCGGTCACCGACCTCGTGGGCACCGTCGACAACTACGTCGAGCTGATGGAACTCCCGGGTTTCGACGGCGCCGCGTTCGGCACCGTCGTCAACCCCCTCGCGGTCTCCTTCGTGCTCAAGCTGACCCCGGAGCTGCGCGCCCGGTGGCGCGGGCTGACCGGCGGGACGCTCCGCGAGGCCTCCTACGGCATGACCGAGACGCACACCGCCGACACCTTCACCCTGGGCTTCCAGGACGACGACCGGGACCTCACGGCCGACCCCGTGTTCTGCGGACTTCCCGTGCCCGGCACGGACATCCTGATCGTGGACGCCGACGGTGCGCCCGTCCCCGTCGGCGGGACCGGGGAGATCGTCGTGCGGAGCCAGTCCATCCTCACTGCATACCACCGCCGCCCCGAGGCCACCGCCGAGGCGATCCGCGACGGCTGGCTGCACACCGGTGACGTCGGCAGGCTCGACGAGTGGGGCGCGGTGCACTATCTCGCTCGCACGAAGGAGATGATCAAGGTGAACGGCATGTCGGTCTTCCCGTCGGAGGTGGAGGCGTTGCTCAAGGATCACCCGGCCATCGGCGCGGTGTCCGTGGTCCCGCGCCCCGACGCCCGGAAGGGGCAGGTGCCCCTGGCATTCGTCGTGGCGGAGGGACGGGTCGACGTCGCCGAGCTGCGGGCGTGGTCCCGGGAGAACATGGCGGCCTACAAGGTTCCCGATTTCGTCGTGGTGGATTCGCTGCCGATGACGGCAACCGGGAAGATCCGCAAGGGTGATCTGTTCGAGCGCGCGGCGGCACTGGCCGCCGAGGGGGAGTCGAAGTGAAACTGCTCATCGCGAACCGGGGCGAGATCGCGCTGCGGATCATCCGCACGGCACGGGATCTGGGCGTCCCCACCGTGGCGGTGTACGCCGCGGACGACGCCGACACCCCGCACGTCGCCGCGGCCGATGACGCCGTGGCGCTGGACGGATCCGGCCCTGCGGCGTACCTGGACGTCGACGCCGTGCTCGCGGCCGCCGCGCGGACCGGGGCCGACGCCGTGCACCCGGGCTACGGATTCCTCGCCGAGAACGCGGGCTTCGCCGCGGCGTGTGCCGACGCCGGGCTCGTCTTCGTCGGCCCGGCCCCGGAGGTGCTGCGCGCCTTCGGTGACAAGGCCGCCGCCCGAGCGGCCGCCGTCGCGGCGGGCGTTCCCGTGCCCGCCGCCACCGACGGCGGCGCCGACCTCGCGACGGTGCGAGCGTTCGCCGCCGGCCGCCCGAGCGGCGTCATGATCAAGGCCGTCGCCGGTGGCGGCGGGCGCGGCATGCGGGCCGTCCTGCCCGGGCCGCGGTTCGAGGACGACCTCGAATCCGCATACCGCGCCTGCGTTTCCGAGGCCGAGTTGGGCTTCGGCGACGGCCGGGTCTTCGCGGAGGAACTGCAGACCGGGGCCCGGCACATCGAGGTGCAGATCGTCGGCGACGGGCAGAGCGCCCTCGCGCTCGGCGACCGGGACTGCAGCGTGCAGCGCCGCAACCAGAAACTGATCGAGATCGCGCCGGCGCCCGCACTGACCGACGAGCTGCGGAATTCCCTGCACGGCCACGCCGCCCGCCTGTGCGCCGCGGCCGGGTACCGCGGCCTCGCGACCGTCGAATTCCTCGTGCGGGACGCTGCGGCAGTGTTCCTGGAGGTCAATCCGCGGATCCAGGTGGAGCACACCGTGACCGAGGAGGTCACCGGCGTCGACCTGGTGGCCGCGCAGCTCGCCCTCGCCGACGGCGCCGCGCTCGCCTCGGTGGGCCTGCCCGACGGCATCACCTGCCGCGACGGGATCGTCACCGGCGCACCGGCCGCCGCGCTCGGGACCGCGGTGCAGGCGCGCGTCAACCTCGAGGTGCCGCAGCCCGACGGGACCGTCCTCCCGTCGGCGGGGGAGCTCACCGGGTACACGCCCCCGACGGGGCCCGGTGTGCGCGTGGACGGCTACGGCAGGCCCGGCCTGACCACTTCGGCCCGGTACGACTCCCTGCTCGCGAAGGTGATCGTGCGCGCGGCGACCGCGGAGCGCGCCTTCGCCAAGCTCGACGCGGCGCTGGGGGAGTTCGTCATCGACGGCCCCGGAACCACCATCGCGCTGCTGCGCGCCGTGCTCGCGGACGCCGAATTCCGTTCGGGCCCCGTCGATACGGGCTACCTCGGCCGCCGGATCGCGGAACTCGCGTCCGTGGTGGACGCGGGCCCGGCACCGTCGGTCGATCTCGACGGTGACGTCCTGGTCGCGACGATGACGGGCACCGTCGTCGCCGTGGCGGAGGAGGGCGCGACCGCCGAACCGGGCACCGCACTGGTCGTCCTCGAGGCGATGAAAATGGAGCACGAGCAGGTGCTGGCGGTGCCGGTCACCGTCGGCGAGGTGCTCGTGCGACCCGGGCAGACCGTGAGCGCGGGGACGCCGCTCGTGGCGTACATGCCGGCGGACGGCTCGAGCGGCAGCGGCGCCGGCGGGGACGAGCAGGACCTCGACCGGTCCCGCGCGGACCTCGACGAGGTGCGTGAGCGACACCGCGTGACCCGCGACGAGGGCCGCCCGGACGCCGTGGCCAAGCGGCGGAAGATCGGGCGGCGCACCGCGCGCGAGAACATCGACGACCTCGTGGACGAGGGCAGCTTCACCGAGTACGGGGCGCTGCTCCTGCCGGCGCAGCGCGCCCGCCGGTCCGAGGAGGACCTGATCGCCACCGGCGCCGCGGACGGCCTGATCGGCGGCCTCGCCACGATCGACGGCACCGAGGCGATGGTGATCTCCTACGACTACACGGTGCTGGCCGGCACGCAGGGCTGGCGCAACCACGCCAAGACCGACCGGCTCATCGATGTGGCGGAGCGTCGCGGCGTCCCGATCGTGCTCTTCGCCGAGGGCGGCGGAGGCAGGCCCGGCGACACCGACCTGGACATCGTTGCGGGCCTGGACGTCCCGACCTTCCGCTCGCTCGGCGCGTTGCGCGGGCGGGTTCCGCTGATCGCGGTGGTCTCAGGACGCTGCTTCGCGGGGAACGCCGCGCTCGCGGGCATCTGCGACGTGATCATCGCGACGCCCGACGCGAACATCGGCATGGGCGGCCCGGCCATGATCTCCGGGGGCGGGCTCGGCGAGTTCCGCCCGGAGGCGATCGGTCCGCTCGACGTGCAGCGCCGCAACGGCGTCGTGCACGTCGTCGCGGACGACGAGGTGCAGGCGGTTCGGCAGGCGCGGAGGTACCTCGGCTACTTCGCGGGCCCGGTCGACGACTGGACCGCCCCCGATCCGCGCAGGGCTCGGCATGTGGTGCCCGAGAACCGCTTGCGCGCCTACGACGTCCGCGCCGCGATCGCCGCGATCGTCGACAAGGACTCCGTCCTGGAGCTGCGCCGCGACTACGGGGTCGGCGTCATCACGGCGCTGGTACGGGTGGAGGGCGTGCCCTACGCCCTCATCGCCAACAGCACCCGGTACCTGGGCGGTGCCATCGATGCCGAGGGCGCCGACAAGCTCGCGGACTTCCTGGAACTGGCGCAGGCGCACGGGCTTCCGGTGGTCTCGCTCTGCGACACCCCGGGGTTCATGGTGGGCCCCGACGCCGAGGAACAGGCGACGGTACGCCGCTTCTCCCGGCTCTTCGTGCTCGGGGCCCGGTTGACGGTCCCGCTCGGAGTGTTCGTGCTGCGCAAGGGATACGGTCTCGGCGCCATGGCGATGACCGGCGGCAGCTTCCACGCCCCGCAGTTCACCGTCGCCTGGCCGACCGGCGAGATCGGCGGCATGGGCCCGGAGGGGGCCGTGCGGCTGGGGTTCAGCAAGGAACTCGCCGCGGCGCCGGACGAGGCCGCCCGCGCCGAGCTCTTCGACCAGCTGCTGGCGCTGGCATACCAGCGGGGCCGGGCCCTGCACGCCGCCACCACCTTCGAGCTGGACGACGTGATCGACCCCGCCGCCACCCGGAACTGGATCCGTACCCTCACCCGGTGAGGGGATGAGGGTACGGATCCGCCGTGGGCGGTCCCACCGGGTGACGGTGGGATCGTCCGCGGTCCGCGGTCAGCGCACCCGACGGTAGAGGGCCTCGAGGGCGATCACCAGCACGGCGGCGATCACCACGTGCATGAGCGCGAGCGTCGTCGTGGAGGCACCGTCGAAGTCCGCGGCGAGCGTTCCCGCGACGGTGCCCAACGACGCGGCCGCGCCGACGACGGCCGCGACGCGCAGGATCGGGGCCCAGAGCTTCGAGAGCAGCACCGCCGCGGTCATGCCGACGGCGAGCGGCGCCACCGTCATGAGTACGACGCCACCGGGCGCCACCGACGCGCGGGCACCGGCCTCGTCGGTCATGGTGAAGTCGCCGCCGGCGGCGAGGCCGACGAGCCACAGGATCAGGTTGCCGAGCAGCGCGAGGCCGACGCTGCCGAGCACGGCTGTCGTGCGGGTGATGTGGAGCGTCGATGAGGTTGCGGTGTCGATGGCGGTCATGGTGTCTCCTCGTGTCGTTTCTCTGGAACGACTCCATCAGACAACCCGAAGCAATGTTGAGGTCAAGGCTTCGTTCCGGCGTCGCCGGAACCGGACTGCGCGGCGATCACCGCGGCCTGCACGCGCGACTGCACGCCGAGCTTCATCAGCACCCGGGACACGTGGGTCTTGACCGTCGCCTCCCCGATGTCCAGGCGACGAGCGATCTGCTGGTTCGACAGCCCGTCGCCCAGCCCGGCGAGCACGTCGCGCTCGCGGTCGGTGAGCGCGGACAGGTCCACCGGTGCGGGCTCGACGGCCGCGCGAGGCAGCGCGCCGATCACGGCGCGGGTCACCTTCGGGTCCAGCACAGCATCGCCGTCCGCGACCGCCTGTACGGCGCGGATGAGCTCGTCGCCGCCGGCGGACTTGAGCAGGAAACCGCTCGCTCCGGCGCTCAGGGCGCCGAGCACGTACTCGTCGAGGTCGAAGGTCGTGAGAACGAGCACCGCACTGTCGGTCTCCGCCACGACCGAGGCGGTCGCGGCGAGGCCGTCCACCCGCGGCATCCGGACGTCCATGACAACCACATCCGGTTTCAGGGCTCGGGCCTGCCGGAGCGCGGCGGCACCGTCGGCCGCCTCACCGACGACCCGGACCTCGCCGGTGGACTCGAGGAGCAGACGCAGGCCGGCCCGGATTGCCGCGTGGTCGTCCGCCAGGACGACGGTGACCGTCACCGCACGACCTCCATCGGTACGCTCGCCCGGACGACCCAGGTGTCGCCCTGCCGGCCGGCGGTCGCGGTGCCACCGACCGACTCGGCGCGGAAGGCGATGTTGCGCAGGCCGTCGCCGGCGCCTTCCGACCACGCAGCGGCGGGCAGGGGATTGGTCGCAGTCATGGTGAGCTCCTCCCGGTCGGTGTCCACGACGACCTCCAACGGAGAGCCCGGCGCATGTTTGGTGGCGTTCGTGATGACCTCGCCGAGGATGCGGGTGAGCACGGCCTCGGCGGCGGTGGGCAGCGGACCGTCGGGCACGCGCAACCGAACGTTCACGCCCGCCGCCCCGGCGGTCTCGATGAGCGGTTCGAGGGACGTGAGGGTGGTGCGGACCGCCGCATCGTCCGGAGAGGTGAGCAGGTTGATCGTGGATCGCATCTCCTCGAGCGCGGCCAGGCTACCGGACCGGATCGACTGCAGCACGGCTGGATTCCGCGGCGTTCGCTGGGCGGCATCGGCCAGGATGGCGACCGCGGAGAGATGCCCGGCGACCGTGTCGTGCAGCTCCCGTGCGAGCCGGCGGCGCTCCTCCGCGATCGTGTTCGTGCGCCGTGCCTCGCTCTCCTGCCGCTCCATCTCGGCGAGCTTCCGGTAGGCGCGCAGGGCTCTCGCGTAGCCGATCGGCGACCACGTCAGGGCCACGAGGATCAGCGCGGCGTACACGCCGGCCTTGACCCCCTCGAACGCGGTGGCGGTGACCGCCGCGCCGATCGTGAGGGCCAAGGACACCCCCGCGACCACTCGGACGAGCCGCTCGGAGCCGAGCGCCGTGGCGAGGTAGATGAGGTCGGACAGTGCGATCCACAGAGGCACCGACGGCCCGAACGGAAGATCCGCGAGCACGAGCGCCAGCGTGAGGCCGAACCCCAGCGCGGGACGCCGGCGGGCCAGGATCTGGAAGGCGAGTGCGGCGCACAGGAGTGCGGCCTTCACCGGCCACGGGTACAGGTCCTCGTTCACCGCCCGTGCGGACCACCCGCCCGCCGCCCACAACAGCGCGCCCACCATGGCGGCACCCAACGCGGGCACGGCGGCGAACACCTTCGACGCGTCGCGTCCGTCCCCCGTCATGACTTCATTCCAACACACGACGCCCCCGGCGGGGTCCGCCGATCGGGGGAGGCCGGCGCATCGTCGGGGGGACGACGACTGTGCGCCGGCCCGGCAGAGTGGGGCGTATGAACGAGTTGAACAGTCCGGTGCTGTGGACGATCGCCGGGTGCGAGATCGGGTTCTGGGTCCTGGTGCTGGGCGGCCTGACGCTCCGCTACATCGTGCGGGCGCGCCGGGCGGGGATGGTCGCGCTGGCCCTCGTGCCGGCCCTCGACGTGGTCCTCATCGCCGCCGTCGCGATCGACCTCTACCGGGGCGGCGAGGTCGGCTTCGCGCACCGGCTCGCGGGCATCTACCTCGGCTGCACCCTGATGTTCGGGCACCGCATGATCACCTGGGCCGACGAGCGGTTCGCCCACCGGTTCGCGGGCGGCCCCACGCCGCACAGGGTGCCGAAACTCGGCCCGGAACGTACCCGCAAGGAGTGGTCGGACTTCTACCGCTGGCTCGGCGCGGTGGCGATCGCGGGCGCCGTGTCGCTGGGGCTGGGCTACACCGTGGCCGACGACACCCAGCGCGAGGCGCTCATGGGCGTGTTCGGCACGCTCGGCGTGATCACCGTGATCTGGCTCCTCACCGGTCCGCTGTGGGTGGCGGGACGAGGGGAGCGGACCGCGGGCGGCCAGTGACCGTGGCTGAAGTCCTCCTGCGATCGGCCTTCGTGAGGATCACCGTGCCGGCCATAGCCGCTGCGCCGGGCAGAACGGGTGCGGGAAGCCATCCGCACCCGAAATGCGCCAGCGCACCCGGCATGCAGGGTGCGACCGGGCGAAACGGGTGCGAGTGGCCATCCGCACCCGAATCACCCGCTGACCGGCTCCCTCCTCGGAGGAATCGCGCTGCGCGGGAGGTATCACCCGCTCCACGAGGAACGGTTCGGTCCGCGAGACGCCGAACGCCCGACGGCGTACCGTCGGGCGTTCGGAAACGGGACCTAGTCCAGGTAGTCGCGGAGGACCTGCGAGCGCGACGGGTGCCGCAGCTTGCTCATCGTCTTCGACTCGATCTGGCGGATGCGCTCACGCGTGACGCCGTAGACCTGACCGATCTCGTCTAAAGTCCGCGGCTGGCCGTCGGTGAGGCCGAACCGCAGGCGGACGACGCCGGCCTCGCGCTCGGAGAGCGTGTCGAGCACGGACTGGAGCTGGTCCTGCAGCAGGGTGAACGACACCGCGTCCACGGCCACCACGGCCTCGGAGTCCTCGATGAAGTCGCCGAGCTGGGAATCGCCCTCGTCGCCGATGGTCTGGTCGAGCGAGATGGGCTCACGCGCGTACTGCTGGATCTCCAGCACCTTCTCCGGCGTGATGTCCATCTCCTTGGCCAGCTCCTCCGGCGTGGGCTCGCGGCCCAGGTCCTGGAGCAGCTCGCGCTGGATGCGGCCGAGCTTGTTGATGACCTCGACCATGTGCACCGGGATGCGGATGGTGCGGGCCTGGTCGGCCATGGCGCGGGTGATGGCCTGCCGGATCCACCAGGTGGCGTACGTGGAGAACTTGTAGCCCTTGGTGTAGTCGAACTTCTCGACCGCACGGATCAGGCCCAGGTTGCCCTCCTGGATCAGGTCCAGGAACGCCATGCCACGGCCGGTGTAGCGCTTGGCGAGCGAGACCACGAGGCGCAGGTTGGCCTCCAGCAGGTGGTTCTTCGCGCGATTGCCGTCGCGGGAGATCCAGTTCATGTCGCGCCGGATGCCGATCGCCGGCTTCTCGCCGCGCTCGAGCCAGCGGCCGATCATCTGCTCGGCGTAGAGGCCGGCCTCGATCCGCTTCGCGAGCTCGACCTCCTCCTCGGCGTTGAGGAGCGCGACCTTGCCGATCTGCTTGAGGTAGGCGCGCACCGAGTCCGCCGAGGCGGTGAGCTCGGCGTCCTTGCGTGCCTGGCGCAGTGCCTCCGACTCCTCCTCGTCCCAGACGAAGTCGCCGGACGCCTTGTCGGCCTCGGAGGGCTCCTCGTCCTCCGCGTCCGCCGGGGCGGGCTTGGTGACGGCGCTCTTGCCCTTGGCCGCGTCGGCGGACTCGCCCGCGTCGTCGGCGTCATCGGCATCGATCGCGACGTCCTCGTCCGACAGCTCGGTGGGATCGGGATCGCCGTCGAGCTCGACGTCCTCCTCGTCCTCGGCGCCGCCCTCGGCACCGGCCGCGGAGGCGTCCTTCTTGCCCGCGGCCTTCTTGGCCGTGCGCTTGACGGGACCGGCGGCCTTCTTGGCCGCAGCCTTCTTCGCCGGGGCCTTCTTGGCGGGGGCCTTCTTGGCCGTAGCCTTCTTGGCCGGGACCTTCTTCGCGGGTGCCTTCTTGGCGGTGGTCTTCTTGGCGGGGGTCTCCGCCGAGGTGGCCGAACCGTCCACGCCGTCCGCCGACGGTGCGCTGGAGCTGGTCTGCGTCGCTGCCACGTACGCCCTTTCCTACTGTGCCTGCGTGCGCCGGAACCGCTTCCCGGGCGCGACAACAGCACCGGTCCCGTGCCTACGGGGCGTCGGTGGTGGCTGCGGCGTCCGGGGGCGAGGAGGTCCGGCGTCTGGTCCGGCGCATCGACGCCGGGCCCCCATTGTAACGATTCGGTAGCTCCGCCCGCATTCACCTGCGGTCAAAGCGCCGGAAGCGTGCCGAATCACACCTGCCGCGATGCCATCGCCGCTCCGACGATGCCCGCGGTGTTCAGCAGCTTCGCGGGGATCACGGGCGTCTTCACCTCGAGCAACGGCACCCACTTGTCGGCCTTGCGGCTGATGCCGCCGCCCACGATGATCAGGTCGGGCCACAGCAGTTTCTCGTACTCGCGGAACACCCGGCTGACCTGTCCGGCCCACTTCTCGTAGCTCCACCCGCGGCGTTCCTTGATCGAACTCGCGGCGCGGTGCTCGGCCTCCTTGCCCTCGACCTCGATGTGGCCGAACTCCGTGTTCGGCACCAGCGTGCCGCGGTACAGCAGGGCGGAGCCGATCCCGGTGCCCAGGGTGAGCAGCAGGATCACGCCGTCGAAGTCGCGGCCCGCGCCGTAGCGGTCCTCGGCGAGGCCGGCCGCGTCGGCGTCGTTGAGCACGGTGACCGGTCGGCCGAGGGTCGACGTGAACAGCTCGTTCGCGTCGGTACCGACCCAGCCCGGGTCGATGTTCGCGGCGCTGCGCACCGTGCCGCTGGTCACGACCGCCGGCACCGTGATGCCCACCGGACCCTCCCAGCCGAAGTGGGTGATGACCTCGCGGACCGCGCCGGCGCAGGCGCCCGGCGTGGACGGCTGGGGCGTGAGCACCTTGAACCGCTCGCCGACCAGTTCGCCGGTGTCCAGGTCCACGATCCCGCCCTTGATCCCGCTGCCGCCGATGTCGACGCCGAACCCCAGATTCTCCGCCATTGCCTGCTCCGCATTCCTCGAAGTTCCGGACGTCTCGTCCTCCGGCCGGGGTGACCCGGCGCTGTCAAAGTACCGCGGATTGTGGTTCTGTGGAGGGCGTGCAACACAACCGGTGGGAGTTGTCCGAGATCGCCGTGACCGTCGCGCGGGAGGCCGCGCACAGGGTGGCCTCCCGACGGGCGGAGGTGTTCGGCGCCAACGCATTCGATCAACCGGAGGGCGCGGCCCCGGAAGCGGTGACCACCAAGTCGACCCCGACCGACCCGGTCACCGTCGTCGACACCGAGACGGAGCGGTTCGTCCGGGATCGCCTCGCCGAGCTCCGCCCCGACGACACGGTCCTCGGTGAGGAGTTCGGCGGCGAGGACGAGCAGCCGGGAGCGGTGCGGTGGATCGTCGACCCGATCGACGGCACCGTCAACTTCCTCTACGGCGTGCCCGCCTACGCGGTCTCCATCGGTGCTCAGGTCGACGGGGTGTCCGTCGCGGGTGCCGTCGCCGACGTGGTGCACGGCACCGTCTACGCCGCGGCGCTCGGTGCGGGCGCGCGGGAGATCGCGCCCGACGGCGCCCTCCGGGAGCTGCGCGCGAACCCGATCACCGACCCGGCGCTCGCGCTCGTCGCGACCGGATTCGGCTACGCCCGCGAGCGCCGGGAGAAGCAGGGACGCGTGCTCGCGGAGTTGCTGCCGCAGGTGCGTGACGTGCGCCGGATCGGCTCCGCCGCGCTCGACCTCTGCATGGTGGCGGCGGGCCGCGCGGACGCCCACTACGAGCACGGCCTGAGCCCGTGGGACTGGGCCGCAGGGGCGCTCATCGCTCAGGAGGCCGGTGCCCGGGTCATCGTGCCGCGTCCCGACTCGTCCAGCGCCGACGGTGCGCTCACCCTCGCAGCAGCGCCCGGGATCGCCGATCGGCTGATCGCGGCACTCGACGCCGCCGGCGGGTTGCAGAACCTGTAGCCGCGGGCCGGCCCGGAGCGCCGACGATCAGCGGTTGCAGGACTGCGTGTGCACCGCCGACACCAGGGCCGGGTTCGCGCCGCCGTCGGCCGCTCCCGCCGGCGCGGCACGCAGGATCCGCAGGATCTCCTGCGCGTCGGTGCTGGGTTCGAGATCGGTGAAGAAGGTACCCAGCACCAGGTCGACGGTGTTGTCGCGCCGGCCGTCGTTGATGAGCTCCGCGCACGGGGCGATGATCCACGCCGCGGCGGCGGCGGCCCGGCCCGCGTCGCCGAACCGCAGCTGCGCCTGGCACTCCATCTGGGGATACAGCGGGTCGTTGCCGTAGCCGCCGGTCTTGGGAGCCTGGAAACCGTAGTCGGCCAGCTTGTTCAGAGTGGTCTCGGCGCGCCCCGACTGACCCGAGGCGTTGAGGACGCGCACCGTCGACGAGGCCAGGGGCGCCGGCCGCACGGAGATCAGGTCGTCGGGCGCGACCACCTCGAACCGGGCGGGCGCCGCGGGCGGCGGCGTGGCGCCGGCCGGAGCGGTGGTCCCGGCGGTCGCGGTGGCCGATGCCGACGGTGCGGCCGGGGGAGGACAGGACACCGGCGCGGCGACCTCCTCCTGGGAGGACATGGCCCGCGCCCAGGTGGCGATGGCGATGACGGCGAGAACCGCGATCACGATGAGGATCGGCAGCATGCTGCGCCGACGGAACGGTTCACCGTTCCGGTCGAATCGCCGGCCTGCGCCGGTGAGCTGGGAAACCACGGCCCCGACTGTACGGGAGCACGCCGCCGGAGCAGGGGAGGCGGCGCGGACGCGGCGCGGGAATCATCCCGACCCGTCGTGCGTTAGACCGGCTGCAAGCGGCGGATTCGGCGCCCGGGATCAAACCCCGTGACAACGATCCGTGAGTGAGCTACACTCTGGGCCGCTCGCGCGGGACAACGCGCCCGGCGGTCTCGGAAACCCCGAGACCGGGGGCACGAGCAAGGATGGGGATGACACGGTATGGCAACTGATTACGACGCGCCACGGCGGTCCGAGGCCGACGAGGTCTCGGAGGACTCGCTGGAGGAGCTCAAGGCCCGCCGCAACGAGGGCCAGTCCGGCACGGTGGACGTGGACGAGGGCGAGACCGCCGAGTCCTTCGAGCTGCCCGGCGCCGACCTCTCGGGCGAGGAACTGAGCGTCCGAGTGGTGCCCAAGCAGGCTGACGAATTCACGTGCACCAGCTGTTTCCTGGTGTACCACCGCAGCCGGCTCGCAGACCCGAACGGCAGCGAGCTGATCTGCGTCGACTGCGCCTGACGACCAGGGCCACCGCGGCGGCATCAGCCTCGCCGTGCGCGGCGGCCCACCGTCGGCTCGGGCCCTCGGTCAGCCCAGCGTCGTCGCGGCCGGGATGTGCTCCAGCATCTTCTCCGGGTGCCGCGTGGACACCATCCAGTAGGGCGTCGGATCCTCGGGATCGTCCAGCACCACGACGATCATCGTCTTGATCCACCCCTTGTGGTACAGGAAGGCGGCGGGATCGAGCTGCCGACCGAGCGCCGCACTCTTCGCGGCCGCGGGCACGGCCGCGGCCCGCGAGACGAGCTCCAGCGGGAGATGGGCGTTACCCGCCCACAGCTCACCGTCGCGCACGGCGACCGAGCCCCGCCCCATCGACCAGAGCAGGACGGCGATGACGGCCACGATCACCACGAACACGCCGATCATCCAATCGCCCCAGCGCGTGGCCAGGGTGACCTCGAAACAGAGCAGACCGGCCACGATCGCGCCTGCGAGCCACCAGTACCACGGCACCGTGAGCCTCTCGAAGTACCCGGTTCCCGGCTTCGAGGTCTTCACTGCACGATCTTCCGACACACCCTCAGCGTAGTCTGCATCCCATGGTGAGCCAGATACCCCTACTGCGGCTGGACGAAGGCCTCCCACTTCCCAAGCGCGCACATCCCGGCGACGCGGGCGTGGACCTCTACTCGACGATGGACGTCCGGCTCGAGCCCGGTGCCCGCACGCTGGTCCCCACCGGCATCGCGATGGCCCTGCCCTACGGCACCGTCGGGTTGATCCACCCTCGCTCCGGCCTCGCCGCGAAACACGGTCTCACCGTGGTGAACACGCCCGGGACGATCGACGCCGGGTACCGCGGCGAGATCAAGGTGTGCCTGCTCAACACCGATCGCGAGAGCGCCGTCGAGATCAAGCGGGGCGACCGGATCGCCCAACTGCTCGTCCAGCGGGTGGAACTGCCCGATTTCCTCGAGGTCACCTTCCTCGACGACTCGGTGCGCGGCGCCGGCGGCTACGGCTCGTCCGGTGGCCACGCCAGCCTCGAATCCTCGTCGTAGACCGCGCCCGGTCACACCCCGTCCCACCCGATCCACACACCTCAGGAGCGAGTCCCCATGGCCCTCGGCCGCCGTAAGTCCAAGCCGCGCAGCACCTCGAGCGTCGACCCGTACGCCACGATCGGCCAGCCGGAGCACCACACCGTCCCCGCGCCCGCCGAGGACGACGAGGCGCAGGAGCTGGGCAGCGGCGCCGGCCCGTACGACCTCTCGTCGCTGAGCAGCGAGGAGGGCCTCGACGAGGGCCGCCTCGACCTGGGTTCGATCATTCTGGCGATGCCGCCGGAGTCGCAGCTGCAGGTGGAGATGAGCCCCGAGGGTGTGCCCATCGGTGTGCACCTCGACACGCCCGCCGGCCGCGTGACGCCCGGCGTCTTCGCTGCCCCGAAGTCGGGCGGCCAGTGGCGTGAGGTGGTCACCGAGCTGGCGGACTCGCTCCGCGAGAACGGTGCGCAGGTCACGATCGAGGACGGTCACTGGGGCCGCGAGGTCGTCGGTGTCCAGCCCGACGGAGTGCTCCGGTTCATCGGCGTCGACGGTCCGCGGTGGATGGTCCGGTTCGTCGTGGCCTCGCCGCTCGAGAGCGCCGATCAGGCCGCGCAGTTGGCGCGGGCGATGCTCGCGGAGACCGTGATCCGGCGCGGCACCGACCCGCGCCCCGCTCGCGACCACCTCGAGATCGAGCTGCCGGCCGAGCTGGTGCAGCAGCTGCAGCAGGCCATGGCCCAGCAGCAGGCGCAACAGGAGGAGGCCGCCGCGTCGATCGCGGCGCAGGTCGCGCAGCGCGCCGCCGCGGACGGCCCCGCGGCCCTACGGCAGAACAACCAGGACCGGCTCACCCAGGGCTCGGCCCTGAGCCGGCTCAACAACCAGCAGTAAGCGCCGCGAGCCCGGCCCGGCCCAGGACCTCCGGGTCCGGGCCGAGGTCGGCCAGGTCGACGGCCGTCGCCGCCGCCCCCGGGATCGCCGCGCCCCACTGCCGCGCGACGGCGACCGGGTGGATCAGGTCGCCCTCGGCGCCGACGACGACGGTGCGCGCGCAGAGCCGCCCGAACTCGGCCTCCGTCGGGGCCACGTACACGGCCGCCTCCCGGAGCGCGGGCGCGAGGAAGTCCCCGTGGGCGGCCCACGACCGGCTCAGCTCGCGCGCGAGCCATGGCGGACTGCCCGCCCGCATCCGCGCGATGGCCTCGGTCGCACCGACCTCATCGACGACGTCCGCGGTCACCCGCGCCGACATCGCCGCCGGGATCTCCGGGCCCGCGGCGCCCGTCCACGGCGGCAGGGTGAGGACCAGCGTGATGTCCGCGTCGGGGTTCTCCAGGGCCCAGCCCGCCGCGACCGCCGAGCCCAGGGACACGCCGCAGGCCAACAGCGGACCGTCGGACGCTGCGGCGGTGAGGGCGGCGCGGTACCCGGCCACCACCGACGGTGGCGTCGCGTCCACGGCGACGGTCCGCGCGCACAGCCGGGTGAGTGGGGCGAAGGCGCGGAGCACGAAGTCGGCGTCCGAGCCCGAACCGGGCAGGAGCACGGCGGTGGTGCGCTCGAGGAACTGCATGGGACGAGCATGCCAGGGCCGCCACGTAGGGTGGACGGGTGACGGACGGCGAGGAACGGGACACGACGGCGGAGACCGCCGAACCCTCGATCAAGGACCAGGTGCTCGAGCAGATGGGTGGCTGGCAGGGCATGGTGTACTCGGCCCTGCCGGTCGTGGCGTTCGTGCCCGCCAACGCCCTGTGGGGACTGTGGGGCGGCGTCATCGCCGCGCTCGTCGTGGCCGCACTGGTGGCCGTGGTCCGGCTCGCGACCCGCAGCTCGATCCAGCCCGCGATCTCGGGGTTCTTCGGGGTGGCGGTGTGCGTCGTGATCGCCCTGCTCGTGGGCGGCAACGGCAAGGGCTACTTCCTCTACGGCATCGTGATGCAGGCCGTGCTCGCGGTCGCGTGCCTGGTGTCGATCCTGGTCCGGCGACCCCTCGTCGGGGTGCTGTGGCACCTGTTCTCCGAGCGGCAGGACGCGGGCGAGACCGACGACGATGCGCCGACGGCACCGCAGGACTGGCGTGCGGACCTCCGGCAGTTCCGGGCGTTCACCTGGCTCACGCTGATGTGGACGGCCATGTTCGCGTTCCGCTTCGGAGTCCAGTTCTACCTGTACGTCACCGACAACGTCGGCGGGCTCGGCATCGCGCGGATCCTCATGGGCTGGCCGATGTTCGCGGCCGGCCTGCTCATCGTCTTCCTCGTCGCCCGGAGGTTCACGCATGCTCGCGCCGAATGACCTGCTCGAGCTGACCTGCGGCGCGCCCGGGCACGGCGGCTTCGTCATCGCCCGGCACGAGGGCCGCGCGGTCTTCGTGCGCGGCGCGCTGCCGGGGGAGACGGTGCGCGCCCGGGTCACCGAGGTCAAGAAGTCCTACGCCCGCGCGGGCACCGTCGAGGTCCTCGAGGCGTCGCCGCACCGCGTCGCCGAGGCCTGTGCCGCCGCGGCGGCCGGAGCGGGCTGCTGCGACCTGACCTTCACCACCCCCGCCTACCAGCGAGAACTCAAGGCCGACGTCCTCCACGACCTCCTCGCGCGGTTCGGGGGCTTCGATCCGGGCGCGTTCGAGCCGACCGTCGAGCCCCTGTCCGGCGCCCCGGTCACCGGATGGCGGCACCGCGCGCGTCTGGTGGCCGACGGTGCCGGCGCGCTCGGGCAACACGCGTTCCGCAGCGCCGCGGTCGTCGCCGCGCCCTGTGTGCAGCTGCCCGCCGCGCTCACGGACCTCGCGGGAGCCGTGCGCGCCGAGCCCGGCACCGAGGTCGCGCTCGTGCTCGACGACGCCGGCGCCGCGCACGCCGCGGTGCCCGCCCGGCGCGGGCGGCCGGCGAAGGCGCTGTCCGGGGACGGGCTCGCCGAGTACCGTGTCGGCACCCGCTCGTGGAAGGTCCCGGTGGGCGGCTTCTGGCAGGCCCATCGCGACGCAGCCACCCGCTATGCCGCGCTCGTCGGCGGATACGCGGGGCAGTACGGCGGCGGCGCCGGCCATGCCTGGGACCTGTACGGCGGCGCGGGCGTGCTCGCCGGCGCGCTGGTCGACGAGGGCATGACCGTGGACGTCGTGGAGACCTCGGGCGGCGCCATCGCCGCCGGGAAACAGACCCTGGCACAGGAGCCGGTCGTGTTCCATCGTGGCGACGTCGCCTCGCGGCTCAAGGGATTGCGCGCACCGTCGACCGTGGTGCTGGACCCACCGCGCACCGGTGCCGGGGCGGCGGTCATGACCGCGATCACCGCGTCCGCCCCGCGGGCGATCGTGCACGTCGGCTGCGATCCCGCGGCGTTCGCCCGCGACCTGGGCGCGGCGTGCGAGAACGGCTACCGCGTGGCCGAACTCTCGGCCTACGACGCCTTCCCCGGAACCCATCACCTGGAGGCCTTCGCCGTGCTGGTGCCGGGGCACGAGGACCGTCGTGGCCGGTAAGGTGGGCGGAGCACCTCTCACGGGAGTAGACACGAGGGATATGAACCTGCTGAGCACCATCGAGTCCCCACGCGACCTGCGTCGGCTGGACCAGGACCAGCTCACTGCGCTGGCCGGGGAGATCCGTGACTTCCTCGTGGAGAAGGTCTCGGCCACCGGTGGGCACCTCGGCCCGAACCTCGGCGTGGTCGAGCTCACGATGGCGATCCACCGGGTCTTCGACTCGCCGGTGGACCCGGTGCTCTTCGACACCGGTCATCAGGCGTACGTGCACAAGATCCTCACCGGCCGGCGCGACGGTTTCGACACGCTGCGACAGGCCGGGGGGCTCTCCGGCTACCCGTGCCGGGCCGAGTCCGAGCACGACTGGGTCGAGTCCTCGCACGCCTCGGCGGCGTTGAGCTACGCCGACGGCCTGGCGAAGGCCTTCGCGCTGAAGGGGGAGAAGCGCACGGTCGTCGCGGTCGTCGGTGACGGTGCCCTGACCGGCGGGATGTGCTGGGAGGCCCTCAACAACATCGCCGCGTCCGACCGGCCGGTGGTCGTCGTCGTCAACGACAACGGCCGGTCCTACGCGCCCACGATCGGCGGCCTTGCCACCCACCTCTCCGGCCTGCGCACCCAGCCCGAGTACGAGCGGCTGCTGGGGGAGGCACGGCGTCGGCTGCGCAACGTCCCCGTGCTCGGCGAGCCCGCGTACTCCGTGCTGCACGGCATGAAGACCGGCATCAAGGACATGGTCAGCCCGCAGGCGCTGTTCGCGGACCTCGGCCTGAAGTACCTAGGTCCGATCGACGGGCACGACGAGGCGGCCGTGGAGGCCGCGCTGCGGCGCGCCAAGGACTTCGGCGGCCCCGTCGTGGTGCACGCGATCACCCGCAAGGGCAACGGCTACGAGCACGCGGAGAACCACGAGGCCGACCAGATGCACGGCATCGGCGTCATCGATCCCGCCACCGGCCTGCCGGTGGGCGGGGGCAGCGGGGCCGACTGGACGTCGGTGTTCGCCGAGGAACTGGTCGCGCACGGCGAGAAGCGCTCGGACATCGTCGCCATCACCGGTGCGATGGCCGAACCGACGGGCGTCGCCGACTTCGGGCGCAAGTTCCCGGACCGGATGTACGACGTGGGCATCGCCGAGCAGCACGCGCTGACCTCCGCCGCCGGCCTCGCGCTGGGCGGCATGCACCCGGTGGTCGCGCTGTACGCCACCTTCCTCAACCGGGCCTTCGATCAGCTCCTCATGGACGTCGCGCTGCTGAAGCAGGGCGTCACGGTCGTGCTCGACCGCTCCGGCGTGACGGGTCCCGACGGTGCGAGCCACCACGGCATGTGGGACCTCTCGCTCGCCGCGATCGTGCCCGGCCTGCGTGCCGCGGTGCCGCGCGACGCCGCCCGTCTGCGCGAGGAGTTCGCCGAGGCCCTCGAGGTCGACGATGCGCCCACGCTCGTCCGCTACGGCAAGGGCGCGGTGCCCGCGGACCTCGAGGCCCTCCGCCGCCTGCCCGACGGTGTCGACGTGCTGGTCGAGGACGACAGTCGCGGCGCGGACGTGCTCCTCGTCGCGGTCGGTGCGTTCGCGCACACCGCCGTCGACGTGGCCGCCCGCCTGCGGGACCAGGGCATCTCGGTGACCGTCGTCGATCCGCGCTGGGTGCTCCCGGTGCCGGCGTCCGTCGTGGACCTGGCCCGCACGCATCAGCTCGTGGTCACCCTGGAGGACAACGGCGTGGCGGGCGGCATCGGTTCTGCGGTGACCGCGGCGCTGCAGACCGCCGAGGTGGACGTCCCCACCCGGGTGCTCGGCATCGAGCAGGCCTTCCTCGACCACGCCTCCCGTGGCGAGATCCTCAGTGACCTGGGCCTGACCCCGTCGGAGATCGCGTTCCGCATCACCGGTTGGGTCACAGCGTGCGCCCACGTGAGCCTTCCCGCCGCGGAGGTGGCGGGGGAGCAGGTGCGCTGAGCCGCTCGCACCTACGCCGTCGCCAGGGCGGCGGCGACGGCGGGCACCGTCAGGCGACGCTGCCAGTCCCGCGCACCCGACGCTGCCAGGGCATCGTCGACCTGCGTGACGCCCGCGGCCGTGCCCTCCCAGCACAACTGCCGGACGGCGTCGGTGGGCAGAAGGTTCTCGACGGGCACCGCGACCTCGTCGGAGATCCCGGCCAGCGCTGCCCGGACCTTCGCGAGCCGCTCGGCGGCCTCGGGATTCGACTTGGCCCACCGGTTGTTGGCGGGCATGCCGTTGCGCGGGCCGTGCAGCGGGGGGAGCTTCGCGTCCGACAGTGCGTTGGCACGGTCGATCGCCGACATCCAGCGCTTCGCCGATCGGCGCATCCTGGGCCCGCCGAACACCGGCAGCGCGGTCAGCTCCGCCTCCGAGGTGGGGTTCTTCGCGGCGGCGTTGACGATCGCCGCATCGGGCAGGGTGCGTCCCGGCGCGACATTGCGCTGCTCGGCCATCTCGTCGCGCGCGAGCCACAGCTCGCGGGCGCGGGCCAACTGGCGGCGGTTGCGCAGGGTGCTCAGGCCCGACAGTCGACGCCACGGATCCTGCTTCGGCGGCGGGTCCGGCCGGGTGCGCTCGTACTCGAACTCCTCGAGGGCCCACTCGAGCTTCCCTGCGTCCTCGAGGCGCTCGTAGGCCTCGTCGCGCAGGTCCACGAGGACCTCGACGTCGAGGGCGGCGTAGTTGAGCCAATCGTGCGGCAGCGGGCGAGTGCTCCAGTCGGCGGCGCCGTGCCCCTTCGCCAGCGCGTATCCCGTGTACTCGGAGGTCATCGCGGCCAGGTTCACCCGCGGCGCACCCAACAGCCGCCCGGCGAGCTCGGTGTCGAACAGCTCGTCGCAGACGAAACCGTCGTCGCGCAGGCAGGGCAGGTCCTGGTCGGCGGCGTGCAGCACCCACTCGACGCCCCGCAGCGCGCCGATGACGGGTGCGAGCCCCTCGGGCTCGTGGATCGGGTCCAGCAGGAACAGTCCGGAACCGGTCCGCTTGATCTGGATCAGGTACGCGCGGGAGGAGTAGGTGAATCCGGAGGCGCGTTCGGTGTCGAGGGCGACGGGGCCGGTCCCGCGCAGTAGCGCGGCCGCGCAGTCGGCGAACTCCTCGACGGTCGTGAGGGGCTCGGGGACGCCCTCGTCGGGCTCGGTCAGGGGAATGCCGGGAACGGGTTCCGCGGGGCCCTTCGCCACGGCCGGCCTACGACCCGAGTCGGGTGATGCCGGCCGGGGGCAGCCCGGCAGCCATCTCCAGCACCGAGCAGAACGCCTCGACGTGCCCGGACAGGTTCTCTCCCAGCGGGGTCCATGACGCGCGCAGTTCGAGCTGGTGGGCGCGGGGCGGTCCGGCGATGTCGCCGTAGCGCACCGACGCCGTGGCGGTGACGGTGCCGCCCAGTGCGGTGACCTCCTGGCCACGCTCGGCGAGCGCGTCGGTCAGCCAGCTCCACGCGACCTCGGGAAGCAGCGGATCGGAGGCGAGCGACTCGTCGACCTCGGACTGCACGTACGCGACGAGCCGCATCAGGCCGTTCCACGCCTCGTGCCCGTGCGGGTCGTACAGCAGGATCAGGCGGCCGAATGTCTCCCCGTCGGAGTACTCGGGGACGACGTCGGTCTCCGGTGAGCGGACCTCGGCACCGAGCGCGTAGCTGTAGGGCGCGAGCCGTTGCGGTGGCCGGATGCTCCCGATCTCGATCTCCGGGCGGACCGTCGCCGTGTGCAGGGATTCGACGGCGACGCGGAAGGGCTCCGGCTCGGTGCCGCGCTGCCCCGCTCCGTCGGTCGCCCCATCGGCACCCGTTCCTGGTTGGCTCACAAACCGTGACCGTAGCCGCAAAGCCGGCGCTCTCGGCGGAGGCGCGCCGCAGGCCTGAAGCCCACGGCGCCGCACTCATGACATGATCGACGGCGATGAGTACCAAGGACGAGTCGACGAGGGACGACGCGGTCGCCTACCCGCTGCTCGCCGCCGCGACGGGCGCCACGCCCTCGCGCCGGCCGGTGTGGTTCATGCGCCAGGCGGGCCGTTCGCTGCCCGAGTACCGCAAGGTGCGCGAGGGAATCGGCATGCTGCAGTCGTGTTTCCGCCCCGATCTGGTGTGCGAGATCACCCTCCAGCCGGTGCGCCGGCACCGGACGGACGCCGCCATCCTGTTCTCCGACATCGTCGTGCCGCTCAAGGCAGCGGGCATCGACCTCGACATCGTGAGCGGGATCGGCCCCGTCATCGAGCAGCCCGTCCGGGACGCCGCCGCCGTCGCGGCCATGCCGGAGCTCGATCCCGAGCAGGTCGCGCCGGTGGCGGAGGCTGTGCGGATGCTGCGCGGTGAGCTGCCCGCGGGCGTCGCGCTCATCGGCTTCTCGGGTGCGCCCTTCACGTTGGCCTCGTACCTGGTGGAGGGCGGTCCCAGCCGCAACCACGAGCGCACCAAGGCGCTGATGTACTCGGATCCGGACACGTGGAACGCGTTGCTGGGCAAGCTCGGCGACATCGCGATCACCTTCCTGCGGGCGCAGGCCGAGGCCGGCGCGCAGGCCTTCCAACTGTTCGACTCGTGGGCGGGCGCGCTCTCGCTCGCCGACTACCGCACGTACGTGCAGCCGCACTCGGAGCGCGTCTTCGCCGCACTGAGGGAGTCCGCTCCCGCGTTGCCCGCGTTCCACTTCGGCGTGGGCACGGGTGAGCTGCTGGGCGCGATGGGCGAGGCCGGCGCCGATGTCGTGGGTGTCGACTGGCGCACGCCGCTCGACGTCGCGGCGGGTCGGGTCGGGCCGGGCAGGGCGCTGCAGGGCAACCTCGACCCCGCCGTCCTCATGGCCGATCGGGGCACCGTCGAGGCGCAGGTCCGGCGCGTGGTCGCCGAGGGCGACGCGGCGGTCGCCGCCGGCGCGACGGGGCACGTGTTCAACCTCGGGCACGGCGTCCTGCCCGCGACGGATCCCGACGTGCTCACCCGCGTCGTCGACCTGGTGCACGAACTGTGAGCAATGTCGCCGTCGTCGGGGCGGGAATCTCGGGTCTGGTGGCCGCGCTCCGTCTGCAGCAGGCGGGCGCCCGGGTCACGGTGTTCGAGTCGGGCAACCGGGTCGGCGGGAAGCTGCGCTCGGAGATGCTCGGCGACCAGCGCCTGGACGTGGGCGCGGAGGCCTTCCTTCGGCGTCGTCCCGAGGTCCTCGACCTCGCGGCCGAGCTGGGCCTCGCCGACGAGGTGGTCGAGCCCGCGGGGCGCCGCCCGGCGCTGTTCGCCGACGGTGGCCTCCGGGGCGGCTTCGGCCGCACCCTGATGGGCGTCCCGGGTGACGCGGACGAGGTGCGGATCCCGTTGCGCTGGAACGCCGGTGCCGACGCGTCGATCGGTGCGTTGGTCCGCTCGCGGCTCGGCGACGAGGTGGTCGAGCGCAGCGTCGATCCGATGGTCTCGGGGGTGTTCGCGGCGCACGCCGACGACGTCTCCGTCCGCGCCGCCCTGCCCGCCCTCGCCGCCCGCCTCGACGACGGTGCGCCGTCGCTGGGGGAGGCGGTGCGCGTTGCGCTCGGCGAGCCCGACGACAGTCCGGTCTTCGGTGCGTTCCGCGGCGGGTACCAGCAGCTCCTCGACGCGCTCACCGAGCGGCTCGGCGACCGGATCATGCTCGGCGCGCCCGTGCCGGAGGTGCGGCCGGGGTGGAGCCTGCGCGGCTCGATGTTCGACGCGGTCGTGCTCGCCGTGCCCGCGCCGCAGGTGGCTCGGCTCGTGGGCATGAACCTGCCGGAGCTCGGTGCCGCGGTGTCGAAGATCCCCGCGGCGAGCTCGGCCCTGGTGACGCTGCGCCTTCCGGACGATGTCGAGTTGCCCGACCTCTCCGGCGTGCTCGTGGCGAGCCGTGAGCAGGTCAGCGCCAAGGCCCTGACGCTGTCCGGCCGCAAGTGGGACCACCTGCCGGACGGCACGGTCCGGCTGTCCTTCGGGCGTCTCGGCGTGAGCCGGATCGTCGACGATCTCGACTCCGGCCTCATCGCCGCGGCGCGGGACGATCTGGCGAACATCCTGGGGGTCACCGTCGAACCGACCCATGCGCACGTGCAGCGGTGGTACGAGGGGATCCCGGTCTACCTGCCCGGGCACCGCGAGACGCTCGCGGCGATCGATGCCGCCACGCCGAGCGGCCTGGCGCTGGCGGGCGCCTACTTCGACGGTGTCGGGGTGCCGGCCTGCATCGCGCGCGCGGAGCGCGCGGTCGAGCGCGTCCTGGCCGACCTGTCCTGAGCCGGTCCCGGTCACGGGACTACGATCGGGGATATGGCCAAACTGGATTACGCGGAGCTCAATTCGACTGTTCGCTACCTGATGTTCTCGGTGTTCTCGATCTCCCCGGGGGAGCTCGGGGACGACGAGCAGCGCGCGGCGGCGGCGACCGGGGCGGAGGCCTTCCTGGCGAAGATCCAGGAGGGCGATCTGGTGGTCCGCGGCGTCTACAACATCGCCGGGATGCGGGCCGACGCGGACTTCATGATCTGGTGGCACGCGGAGCGGCTCGAGGATCTGCAGGCCGCCTACAACGAGTTCCGGCGGGGTACTGCGCTGGGCCGAGCGAGCGACCCGGTGTGGTCCAACACCGCGCTGCATCGCCCCGCGGAGTTCAACAAGAGCCACATCCCCGCCTTCCTCGCGGGGGAGGACCCGGGCGCGTACATCTGCGTGTACCCGTTCGTGCGCAGCCTCGAGTGGTACCTGCTGCCCGATGACGAGCGCCGCAAGATGCTGGCCGACCACGGCCGCGCCGCGCGCGGCTACCCCGATGTCCGGGCCAACACCGTGCCGGCGTTCGCGCTCGGCGACTACGAGTGGCTGCTGGCCTTCGAGGCGCCCGAGATGCATCGCATCGTCGACCTCATGCGTGACCTGCGGGCCACGGACGCGCGGCGCCACACCCGCGAGGAGACGCCGTTCTTCTCGGGCCCGCGCGTCGAGGTCCGCGACCTCGTCAACGCCCTACCGTGATGCCCGGCCGGACGGGGCTCAGGCCTCGTCCGGCTCCAGGCGCATCGAGATGCTGTTGATGCAGTAACGCAGGTCGGTGGGGGTGTCGTAGCCCTCGCCCTCGAAGACGTGGCCGAGGTGGCTGCCGCAGTTGGCGCACAGCACCTCGACGCGCCGCATGCCGAGCGAGGTGTCCTCCCGCTCTATGATCTTCTCGCCCGCGAGCGGGGAGAAGAACGACGGCCAGCCGCAGTGCGACTCGAACTTGCTGTCCGATCGGAAGAGCTCCTCACCGCACGCGCGGCAGCGGTACACGCCGGAGGTCTTGGTGTCGGTGTACTCGCCGGTGAACGGCGCCTCGGTGCCGGCCTGCCGCAGCACGCGGAACTCCGGCGCCGAGAGGCGCTGGCGCCACTCCGAATCGCTCAGTTGCAGTTTGGGCTTGGGCTCAGTCATGGTTCCAAACTAACCGCGCGCGGTGGACTGTGCCAGCTCGTGCCGACCGGGCTCCTCATCGGGGTGCAGCGGGCGGTCGATGCCCTCGCCGAGCCGGTTCTCGGCCCGGGCGTCGAGGTAGCGGAACAGCAGCACGCAGAAGGGCACGATGATCAGTAGCGACCAGCCGAGCGTGCACTTGAGGTAGGCGAGGGATCGCCCGAACGCGGGCCACTTCCCGGACAGCCAGTTGTCGTAACTGAGGAAGCCGTACACCGCGACCCAGGACGCCCAGTTGCCGAGCACGGAGCTGCGGTAGACCACGGTCATCAGCATCGGGAACAGCAGCATCGAGTAGTAGCCCTGGCCCAGCGACAGCACGAGCCACGACGTGGTGAGCAGGGTGCCGGTGGAGGTGGCGAGCCACAGCAGCTCGTTGCTCGTGCGGTAGTAGCGCCACAGCAGCCACAGCGTGACCGCGGCCATGACCACGACGGCCGCGCGGAGGAACAGGTCCAGCCAGGTGGGCAGGCCGAAATACTGCGCGTTCCCGGCGATCGAGCTGTTGTAGTAGTCCCGCGCCTCGCTGAGGTAGGGGAGCGTCTTGTGGAAGAACTCGGTGCGGTCCGCGGACAGCAGCATGCCCCCGGCCATCAACACGACGGGGATGCCGACCGCAGCGATCAGCGCCTTCCACTGCCGGTTCACGACGATCAGGATGAGCATCACGAACAGCAGCGGCTTGACCGCGAAGGACAGGCCCAGCGGGACGCCCGCCCACAGATCCTTCCGCTTGAGCAGCAGCGCCATCGCCGCCACTTCGGCCAGCAGCACGAAGCAGTTGAAGTTCGTGTACACGAGAGTGCTCGTGACCGCCTCCGTGGCGACCGCGAAGAACAGCACCACCGGTGCGACCACGGAGTTCAGTCCGTAGCCGAACATCCGCAGCATGATGTACAGCGCCGCGAGCAGTGCGATCGCGCTGAACGCCACGAAGATGTACCGCGCGGTCTCCGGGTCGAAGTACCCGAACGGGGCCATGACCAGCGTGCCCGACGGCGGGTACAGGTAGTGCGGGTCGACGGTGTCGTAATTCTCGGTGTACACCGCCTCGTGCCGCAGGAAGCGGACGGCGGCCGCGTAGACGGTGGTGAAATCGTCGGTCTTGTTGCCGTTCGGGACCAGGATGATCAACCGTTGCAGCAGCGTGAGGATCGCGAGCGGCCACAGGACGGCCTTGGCGACGAGCGCGGGATCGGACTTCATCCGAGACAGGGCATGGGACGACACCGCTAAACCGTATCCGACGGTGCGCGCGGGTCCGGCCGGGCCCGGCCGCATCAGGCCGGGCAACCCCGCACCGTCGGCGCGTCCTGGCGGTCCAGGTAGGCGATCAGGGACTTCTGCACGCACGACGACCGGATGACGGCACCGTCGCCGATGCCGGCCCAGGTGACCGCCGAGGGCTGCGCCCCGACGACCGTGAGCTGGCCGGTGAGCGTGTCGAGCGCGGTACGCGCGCTGAGCGGGTCCGCCGCCGCGGTGGCGACCACCGACTTCACCTCCAGGTCGGTCAGCTTCGGAGGGGCGGGCATCGCGGGCCAGGCCGAGCAGACGGTGAGGTCCAGCGCCGTCGCCGCGCCGAGCCGGTACTGCGGGCCCCACGTCAGCGCTGACGCCTTGATCTGGTCCGGGGACGCCTTGGTGGTGGCGTCGGAGCAGCGGGCCACGAACTGACCGTCACTGCCGAGCGCGTCGTCGGCGGTGCGGAGGAGGGCGCGGAGAGGGGCCGCGTCGCCCGTGCGGGCGCCCTGCAGGGCGGTCGCCAGGCGCGTGATCCGCGCATCGCGGTCCCCGGGCCCGATGCCGAGCGTGACGAGGACGGCCCGTCGGACATCGGTATCGGTGAACGTGCCCAGGCGACCCGCGACGGCGTCGTCGATGATGCCGCGCATCGCGGCGGCGGGGTCGGCGCCGAGTGCGCAGGCCGGGCCGCACTGCGCGGCGAAGGCGTCGACGGTCGCCGACAGGCCCCGCGCGGCGTCCTCGGCACGCTGGAGCTCGGTGCCGCCGTAGCGGACGGGGGAGTCGAGCACGAGGCGCGCGACCTGCTTCGGATGCTTCGAGGCGTACGCGAGCGCCGTCGTGGAGCCGTCACCGACGGCGAGGAGCCCCAGCGCGGGCACGTTCCACGTGGTCCGGAGGGCTTCGAGGTCGTCGGCGGCGGCGGTGGCGGTGTACTCGGTGAGGGTCGCGGGGTAGGCGTCGCCACAGGCGGTGGCCGCGCCCTGGGCCGCCTCTCCGATCTTGCGGATCCGGGTGTCCAGGTCCGCTCCCGCAGTGAATCCGCTGCGCAGCACGGCTCGGTCGGCGGCGCCCCGGCAGGTCAGCGCAGCGGAGGCGCCGATACCGCGCCGTTCCACGGCGACCACGGGCCGGTTCTTCAGGATCGGCGAGTCGGCCGACGCGAGGGTCGCGATCGCCCGCTGCCCCGTGAACTCGGTGCCGCCGACCAGGACGAGCGGGGCGGCCGTGTCGGGTGTGCCGGGGACCTCGGCACGCGTCAGCGCGAGCTGCAGCGGCGACTGCGACGCACCGACCTCGACGGTGAGCGATGCGCACTGCAGTGTCGCGTTCCCGGCCGCCGGGGCGGCGTAGCGAGTCGCGAGTCGCTCCGTGCAGTCCTGCCAGGTCAGCGCGTCCTTGCCGGGTGCTTTCCACTCCGGTCCCTTCGGCGCCTGCGGTCCCGCCGACGACGGTGTGCGGCCACCCTTGCCGAGGTCGCTCACGTACTCGGGGGCGGACGCGGGGATCGGGGCGCACGCGGACGCGGCCAGAGCCACGGCGAACGCGCCGACGGCGAGTGCACGGGTGCGCGGGTGGGACATGTCGTTCACCCTAGCCAGATCGGCGTCGACGGCGCGGCACCGTGTCGCGCGCGCTGCGTCGACACACCGTGCGGTGTCACCGCGCCCAGCGCGTGTAGAGGTAGCCCTCGTCGTCCCCGAGGATCTGCAGGCGGCGCCAGTGCTCGGTCGGCAGATCAGGGCCCGTGACGATGCGTCGGCCGTCGCCGCCGACGAGCATCGGGGCGACGGTCAGGCACAGTTCGTCGACGAGGCCGTCGGCGAGGAGGGCGCCGAGGACGCCGGGGCCGCCCTCGGCGAGCACGCGCCGGAAGCCGCGCCGGTACAGGTCGGCGAGGACCTCCCGCAGGTCCACGGAGGAGCCCCCACCCGAGTAGACGAGGGGTTCGGCCCCGTCGGCCGGGTAGAGGCGAGGAGTGTGCGCGACCTCGCCCCGCGTGACGATCGCCAGCGCGGGGTGCTCCGGCGTGCCGTAGTCCTCATCGCGTACCGTCGCCGCCCCGACCAGCACGACGTCGGCCTGCTCGCGCAGCACCCGGAACACCCGTCGGTCGCCGTCGCCGCCGAGCCCGCCGGACCGGCCCGCGGCGGTCGCGGAACCGTCGAGCGAGCTGATCATGTTGGCCCGCACGAAGGCCCGTCCGTCGGCGAAGGGGTGGGCGTAGCGGTGGGCGAGGGCGGCATCGTCCGGAGGAAGGTGGTCGATCACGTCACGACGGTAGCGCGAGATTTCATCACGCGGCGGACCAGCGGATATGATCACCACCCATGACGCTGCATCTCGTGGATCGCAACCCGACGGTGACGCCGGAGCAGATGGTGGAGCAACTGGTCCCGCCCGAGATGTTCAGCGAGGTCAGTTTCGACAGCTACATCCCGGACCCGAACCAGCCCACGCAGGCCGCGGCGGTGAAGATCGGCCGGCGGTTCGTCGACGACGTGATCAAGCTGACCAAGCAGCGGAACAAGAAGGGGCTGTTCGGCCGCAAGAGCACGCCCCCGCACGGCGTGGGCCTCTACCTCGACGGCGGGTTCGGCGTCGGCAAGACCCACCTCCTCGCGTCGATCTTCCACAGCGTCCCGTCGCCGAAGTCCTTCGGCACCTTCGTCGAGTACACCCATCTCGTGGGCGCGCTGGGCTTCAACCGGTGCGTCGAGTACCTCTCCGACCACACGGTGCTCTGCATCGACGAGTTCGAGCTCGACGATCCGGGCGACACGATGGTGATGTCGCGGCTGCTCACCGAGCTCGCGGCGCGCGGAGTGTCCATCGTGGCCACGTCGAACACCCTGCCCGGGCAGCTGGGCGAGGGACGGTTCGCGGCCCAGGACTTCCTGCGCGAGATCAACAAGCTCAGCTCGGTCTTCGAGTCGGTGCGGGTCGACGGCCCCGACTACCGGCACCGCGACCTGCCGCCGGCACCCGATCCGCTCACCGACGAGGAGCTGGTCGCGATCGCGGAGGCGGACCCCACGGCGACTCTCGACAGCTTCGACGCGCTGTCCGAGCACCTGTCGAAGCTGCACCCGTCGCGGTACAAGCAGCTGGTCGAGGGGATCTCCAAGGTGTGCATCAGTGGTGTGCACCCCGCGGACAACCAGACCGTCGCGCTGCGCATCGTCGTGCTCGCGGACCGGCTGTACGACGCGGGCATCCCCGTGCTCGTGTCGGGTGCGAAGCTGGACGAGATCTTCACCCCCGAGATGGTCGCCGGCGGCTACCGCAAGAAGTACCTGCGGGCCACCTCGCGGTTGCTCGCGCTGTCGCGCTTCGCCTCGGCCGACGCGAAGTAGGCCCGGAACACACCAGCACCCGCCCGGCGAGGTGTGGGCCGGGCGGGTGCAAGGGTGAGGGTGCCGGAGTGTGAGAGAGGTCTCACTTCGCTGACAACACTGATAGTACGGTAATCGGCCGCCCCTTCGCGAGCGGATTGCGCAAAATCCGTGCGGGGCATGATCGGACGCCCGTACCTGCCCTTCTGCAACAGTGGTTCAGCGCGTGAACCGGGCGATCGCGTCCGTCGCCTCCTTGAGCTTGGCGGCGGTCTCGGCCTCGTCGCCGGACCGTGCCGCATCCACGACACAGTGGCTCATGTGGTCCTCGAGGAGCCCGAGCCCGACCGCCTGCAGCGCCTTGGTCATCGCGGAGACCTGCGTCAGGATGTCGATGCAGTACTTCTCCTCCTCGACCATGCGCTGCAGCCCGCGGGCCTGGCCCTCGATGCGCCGCAGGCGCTTGAGGTACTCGTCCTTGTCGGACATGTAGCCATGATGGTGTTCGTGGCCGGTCTCAGTGGTCATGACGATCAGTATTCCTTCTGGGGTCGAAAACCCCGTAGTCGCAGGCTGTTGCTCACCACGAACACCGAGGACAGCGCCATCGCGGCGCCGGCGAGCATCGGGTTGAGCAGTCCGGCCGCGGCGAGGGGGAGTGCGGCCGCGTTGTAGGCGAAGGCCCAGAACAGGTTCGTCCGGATGGTGCCCAGGGTGCGACGCGAGAGCCGGATCGCGTCGACGACGGTGCGCAGGTCGCCGCTCACCAGGGTCAGGTCCGCGGCCTCGATCGCCGCGTCCGTCCCGGTTCCCATGGCGATGCCGAGGTCCGCCTGTGCCAGCGCCGCCGCGTCGTTGACGCCGTCGCCGACCATCGCGATCGCCCGGCCCTCCGCCTGGAGGCGCCGCACGGCGTCGACCTTCTCGGTGGGGAGCACGTCGGCGATCACCTCGTCGACGCCGACCCGTGCGGCGATGGCCCGCGCGGCGCGCTCGTTGTCGCCGGTCAGCATGATCGGACGCAGGCCGAGGCCGACGAGGCGTGCCACGGCGTCCGCGGAGGTGGGCTTGACCTCGTCGGCGACGACCAGCACGCCGCGGGCGGCGCCGTCCCAGCCGACGAGCACCGCCGTCCCACCGAGGGCCTGTGCCTCGTCGAACCGTGCGCGCAGCTCGGCGGGCAGCGGCATGCCCTCCTCGCCGAGGAGCGCGGGACGTCCGGCGGTCACCGTCCGGCCCCCGACGGTGCCGCGCACGCCCAGGCCGGGAACGTTCGCGAACCGCTCGACGGTGCCCGGCGCGGCCACCGCGGCGGCGATCGCACGGCCGACGGGGTGTTCCGACGCGGACTCGATCGCGGCTGCGACCGTGAGCACCTCGTCCTCGTCCTCGCCGAGGGCGACGTGCACGGCCTGCAGCCGCATGACCCCGGTGGTCACGGTGCCCGTCTTGTCGAGCAGCACCGTGTCGATCCGGCGCGTGGACTCCAGGGCCTCGGGCCCCTTGATGAGGATCCCGAGCTGCGCGCCGCGCCCGGTGCCGACGAGCAGGGCCGTCGGCGTCGCGAGGCCGAGCGCACACGGGCAGGCGATGATGAGCACGGACACGGCGGCGGTGAGCGCCGTCGACGCCGACGCCCCGGTGCCGAGCCAGAATCCGAGCGTTGCGACGGCGAGCACGATCACGATCGGCACGAAGACCGCGGAGACGCGGTCCGCCAGGCGCTGCACCTGGGCCTTGCCGGCCTGCGCCTCCTCGACGAGCCGGCCCATCCGGGCGAGCTGGGTGTCGGATCCGACCCGCGTCGCGCGGACCACGAGCCGGCCTCCGGCGTTGACCGTCGCGCCGGTCACTGCGTCGCCGGGATGCACCTCGACGGGCACGGACTCGCCGGTGAGCAGCGAGGCGTCGATCGCGGACTGGCCGGAGACGACGATCCCGTCGGTGGCGATCTTCTCGCCCGGCCGCACGACGAATTCGTCGCCGATGACCAGTCGATCCGCGGGGATCGAGGTCTCGATGCCGTCGCGGAGCAGCGTCGCGTCCTTCGCGCCCAGCTCGAGCAGGGTACGCAGCGCCGCGCCGGCCCGGCGCTTGCTCGTGGCCTCGAAGTACCGGCCGGCGAGGAGGAAGACGGTGATGCCGGCGGCCGCTTCGAGGTAGATGTTGCCGGCACCGTCGGTCCGCTCGATCGTGAGCCGGAAGGGGTGCGTCATCCCGGGCATCCCCGCGGTGCCCCAGATCAGGGCGTACACCGACCAGCCGTACGCGGCCAGGGTGCCGAGCGTGATCAGCGTGTCCATGGTGGCCGCGCCGTGCCGCAGGTTGGTCCAGGTGGCGCGGTGGAAGGGCAGGCCGCCCCACAGCACGACGGGCGTCGCGAGCGCGAGCGAGACCCACTGCCAGTACGGGAACTGCAGCGCCGGGATCATCGCCAGGGCGATCACGGGGACGCCGAGCGCCAGGCTCACCAGGAGTCGCCGGCGCAGCTCGTCGACCGGGTCCCGGTCGCGCCCGGCGGCGGCCTCGCCGTCCGGGGCCGACGGTGCCGGCACGCGCGCGCCGTACCCGGCGCCCTCGACCGCCTCGACGAGGCGCTCGACCGGCAGGTCGGCCGGGGCGGTGACGTGCGCCCGCTCGGTGGCGAAGTTGACGGTGGCGGTGACCCCGTCGAGCTTGCCCAGCTTGCGTTCGATGCGGTTCGCGCACGATGCGCAGGTCATGCCGTCGATCTCGAGGTCCACGACGGCAGGGGCATGGGTGGCCATCGCGGCTCCTTCCGTCGACATCCACCGAACTATACCCCCCTAGGGTACGCGCAGGCGTTGCGGGACGCGCGGGTGACCCGAACGCCGGATGTAATGGTTGAAACGCTTGATGACCTCGTTCCACGCTGGTCGGCATGAACGAGATCACGCACCTGGCCCATTCCTGGGAGACCGAGTCGCACCACCCGACCAGCGAGGGGGTGGTGATGTACCAGCTCTGCTCCTGCGGCGTGCGGCGGATCAAGCTCGTCGCGCCCGAGTACCCCGCCGTCTGGCCCGAGATCGCGGCGCAGGCGGGATGATCGACACGTGCAGTTCGATCACGACAACATGACCGGTGTTCGGCTCTCGGTCGACCTGGTCAATCTCCGGGTCGACGGGGCCTGGACGCCCGAGCGGGTGGTGGGGGCGTTGCGCGACCACGAGATCCGTCGGATCGACGTGGACGCCGACACGATCGCCGGCGTGCACGACTGGACCGCGCTGCTGCGTGGGCCCTTCGAGGCGGACACCGTTGCCGCGCGGTGCGACGCCGTGAACACACTGCTGGCCGAGGGAACAGCAGGCATCTACCTGACCGCGCACGACGACTGGCGCCCGCACCTGCACTTCACCCCGGAGACGGAGTCACTGCTGGGGCGGGTGCGGGCCGTCACCGCCGGCGGGCTCGCCGTGTTCACCACCGAGGCAGAGGGGGCTCGGCTCGGGACGTGCGCCCGCGCGGGCTGCGATCGGGTGTTCGCCGATACCAGCCGCGGCGGGCGTCAGTCCTACTGCTCGCCGCGCTGCGCGAACACCGACGCGGTGCGGCGGCACCGTCGGGCCTGATCGACCGCGGTCCGAGCGCCGGTCAGATGGGGGAGATCGAGCGTCGCTTCTGCGGAACGCGCGGCGGGCGACGCTTCACCCGTCTCAAGGCCTCGGCGAGCATCGGGCGGGTGGCCGAGGGCAGCACGACGTCGTCGATGCCGAAGCCGTCGGCGGCGAGCAGCGGGTCGACATTGGCCTTGAACAGGGTGATCAGATCGGTCCGCGCCTGCGCGGGATCCGGCGCCGACTCGTACTGCGACCGGAACGCCAGGTCGACGGCGCTCTCGATGGGGATCGCGCAGATCTCCGCGGTGGGCCACGCGAGGGACAGGTCGGCGTGGATGCTGCGCCCGCCGCCCATCGCGATGTACGCGGCGCCGTAGGCCTTGCGGGTCACGATCACGAAGCGCGGCACCGTGGCCGCGCCGAGCTCGTAGCCGAGGCGGGCGCTGCGCCGCACCAGGTTCGTCTCCTCGGCCCCCGCGCCGACGAGGAAGCCGGGCAGGTCGATGAGGATCAGCAACGGCAGGCCGAAGGCGTCGCACACGGCGATGAAGTGCGCCGCCTTCTCGCACGCGTGCGCGTCGAGCGCGCCGGCGTGCACCCGCGGCTGGTTGGCCACGACGCCCATCGGGCGGCCGTCCACGCGCACCAGCGTCGTCACGAGATTCGGTGCGTGCGTGCGCTTGAGCTCGAAGACGCTGTCGATATCCGCGATCGCCTCGATGACCTCGACGACGTCGTAGGCCTGCCGCATCGATGCGGGGATCATCGTGTCGATCGTCTCCGCACCGTCGCCGGCTTCGTGCGGGCCCGCGTTGATCAGCGGCTGTCCAGCTGCGGACGGCGGGAGGTAGCTCAGGAACGCGCGGATCGAATCGAGCGCCTCCTGCTCGTCGGAGGTCACCATGTCGACGACGCCGCGCTGCGCCTGCAGGTCCGCGCCGCCGATCTCGTCGTTGGTGAGGTTCTCGCCGGTGGCCGCTTGGACGAGCGGCGCGGAGGAGATGCCGATGGTGCCCATGTCGCGGACGATCGTCACGAAGTCGCAGCACGCGGAGATGTTCGCGGGGGCGCCGAAGCCGGGGCCCATCATCGCCGCGACGAGCGGCACGTGCCCGGAGAGGTCGGCGAGGCGCAGTAGGAGCTGGGATCCCGGTGCCGCGAGGCGGGAGTCGAGCGCCTCCTGCATGCGGTGCCCGCCGCCGTCCATGAGCATGATCAGCGGGATCTCGTCGAGGAGTGCGCGTTCGGCGCAGCGATCGAGTTTGGCCATGCCGGTGGCGCCGTTGCTGCCGCCGAGCACGGTGAAGTCGAAGGCGGCGATCGCGGCGGGCCGGCCGTCGATGTAGCCGATTCCGGTGACCACGCCGTCGCCGGGCGCGACCAGGGGAGCGGCACCCTGCTGCGCCGGTCCCGGACCGGCGAGCGCACCGAACTCGTGGAAGCCTCCGTTGGCCAACACCGCCACTCGCTCGCGCGCGGTCATCTTGCCGCGCCCGTGCTGCTTGGCCACCTTCTCGGCCCGTGCCTCGTCGGACACGGCGTTGTAGGCGACCCGGACGCGATCGTTGAGCACCTGCTCCGGTGTGGAATCACTCACAGTCGGAAGTTAGCAGGCGATCACGCCCGACTGGACAGCCGGGCCGGTTCCGTCCATGTCCGCAGGTCGGATGCCCGACGGTGCCCGGCGCAGTAGGGTAAGGCCATGGTCATCGTTCTCGGGGCGCTCATCGTGCTGGTCGTGCTGGCGATCGTCATCGCGGCCGTCGCCGGTGTGGTGATCCTCATCGTCCGGGCGTCGAAACCGCGCCCCCAGCCGCCGTACCCGCCGTACCCCGGGTACCCGCCGGTGCAGCAGGGAGGACCCGTTCCCCCGCAGTTCCCGCAGGCCGAATTCCCTTCGCCCCCTGGCGATACCCGGCCGTGAATGGCTGAAGCCCCGACCGCGTACGCGATCGGGGCTCCTGGAGCGGATGACGGGATTCGAACCCGCGACCCTCACCTTGGCAAGGTGATGCGCTACCAACTGCGCTACATCCGCGTGCCTCTCGGGCGAACAACAAATTACACGACTGTTGCGGCGAGAGGCGAATCGCCTGGTGGCGTCACGGTTCCCGGGGCAGGAGCAGGACCTTCCCGACGGAATCCTTCGACTCCAGCAGCGCCTGGCCCTGTTCCGCCTCCGCGAGCGGGAGTCGCGCCGAGATCACCGGCGCGATGAGTCCCTCCGCGACCAGTGGCCACTCGTCCGCGGCGACCGCGGCGACGATCTCGGCTTTGGACCCGGGCCCGGTCAGCGGGCGGTTGCGCACGTTGAGGCCGATGATGCGCGCCCGTTTGCCGATGAGCGCCCCGACGTTGACCTCGCCGGTGTACCCGCCCTGCATACCGATGACCACCAGGCGGCCGCCGATGCCGAGTGCGTCGACGTTCCGGGGAACGTAGCTGCCGCCCATGATGTCGAGGATCACGTCGACCTGGCCCGCGAGCTCGGCCGCGAAGTCCTGCTCGCGGTAGTTGATGACGATGTCGGCGCCGAGCTCGCGGGCCCGCTGGGCCTTACCCTCGGACCCCACGGTGACCGCGACCCGTGCGCCCAGCGCCTTCGCGACCTGGATCGCGTGGGTGCCGATGCCGCTTCCGCCGCCGTGGACGAGGATCAGTTCGCCGGCCCTCAGGCCGGCGTCCATGACGATCGTGGACCAGACGGTGCTCGCCACCTCGGGGAGTGCAGCCGCATCGACGAGGGAGACGCCCGCGGGGACGGGGAGCAACTGGGCGGCCGGGACGACCGCGTACTCGGCGTAGCCGCCACCCGCCAACAGGGCGCACACCTCGTCGCCGACGGCGGCACCGTCGACGTCCGGGCCGAGCGCCACGACGGTTCCGGAGATCTCCATGCCCATGATGTCCGTGATCCCGGGCGGGGGCGGATAGAGGCCCTGGCGCTGCATCAGGTCGGCGCGGTTGATCCCCGCGGCCGCGATCCGGACCAGCACCTCGCCGGGGGCCGGCGCGGGCGTGGGCACCTCGTCGACGACGAGGTTCTTCTCGTCGTCGACGACGATCGCGCGCATGGATGTCGGGGCGGTGGTGCTCATGGTGCGCCTTTCGGAGGGGGCGGGGTCAGCGGACGGAGAACGGAACCGGCATGTGCAACGCGGCCTGGGCTCCAGTGTTCACGTCGAACTGGATCGCGCGGATCGGCTTGAGCGAACGCAGGTCGTCGGACACGCGGCCCTCGCCGAGGGTGAGGTCGATACCGCGGGGGAGCAGCGAGGTCCCGCTGGCGAGCACGTTGGTCTGGTTGAGCGTGGAGAACCAGGAGCCGTCGCGCTGTGTGTACGAGGTGAGGGTCGAGACCTTCGCGCCGCTCGCGTGCCGCTTCTGCTTGGGGGTAGGGGCGGAGAAGGCGAGGTCGACGCCACCGTCGGCGTTGGCGATCCGCGCGGTCGTGCGGGTCTCGTCGATGTCGACGTCGAGCTCGGTGACCCACTTGGGGAAGCCGTAGCCGTCGTGCCCGCGGACCTGGGCGATCCGCGTGTTCACGGGCAGCGAGAACACGTAGGAGTGCAGGTGGTCGTCGCCGAGCGCGGACGCGAGGTCGGCCAGGCCGAGGCCGCCGTGCCGGGCCGGCCGGACCGCCACGCCGACGGCTGCCTCGGTGTAGAAGTCGATGTCGCACACGTCGTAGCGGAAGAGCATGACCGAGGCAAGACCGAGACCCGGCGCGACCTCGAGGGGCGCGAGCTCGGCCGGCAGGCGCTTGCGGATGGCTCTGGTCGGGGCCAGCATCGTCAGCCGCGCGGAGGACATCGCGTAGTAGAAGTTCGGTGTGCGCGTGGGCCCGATGGGGGAGTCCACCTGCGTCTTGGGGAGCGTGCGGAAGAAGTCGACGCCCGGCACCCGCGGGTCCCGTGCGACCTCGTCCAGCGGGGTGTCCATCCGGAAGCGGTCGTACAGGCCGTCCTTGGGGACGGTGACGGTGCGCCCGCCCAGATCGACCTCGACGGTGCCCGTTGCTGTGGTGGTCATGTCTTCGTGGCTCCTCGCCTCGGTGATGTATGCGTTGCTTACATGAGGGTAGAGCGGCATGTAAGCAGTGTCAACACCCAGGTGGAGTCGAGTGTCTAGCGGAAGCGTCCGAGGTTGCGCCGTGCGTCCAGGACGCCGCCGGCATGGAGGAACCGCTGCACGACCTCCGTCGAGTGCAGGACCTCGTAGGGCACCCCGAGGCGGCGAGCGAGGAGGCGGATCGGATCGCTCGCATCGGGGGCGTGGCGCGCCGCCCAGATCAGTGCCGCCTGCATGCTGGGAAAGCCGGCGGGGCGTGCCCAGGAATCCCAGCGGGGCGCCGCCACGACGTGACGTTGGGTCCGATCGGTGTCGCGGGGTCGGGCTCCGTCGTGGCCGCTTTGCTCTCTTTGGGGCATTTGCATTCTCCCTCAGCAGGTTTCGGGACCGATCGTGGCGGCTCATCAGACGTCCGCCGCGAGACCTGCGGCAAGGGTTGCGCGGGGTTGCGGGGCGGTCCGTCGGTGCGGATCGCCGTTTCTGGTGTCAGCGGCGCCGGATTCGAGTAAGGAGGCGCAGGCCGAGTTGGCATATGTGGTTGCAACGCTTGACGTTTCGAGAATCGGTGGTCGGCGCTGCCGAGCGAGAAGGGGCCTGACCGGTTACGATGCATGACGTGCCGCGCCGGCGCTGACGGCGCGGGTCAGATCGATCTCCGTCCTGGGGCTGGAGCCACTCGGCCCATCGCGCATCGTGCACCTGGCAGAGGTACCCGTGTCGACCCGACTCTTCTCACGCGCGAACGGTGTCAGTGATCGTGCTCTGTTCTGGAACGGCCTCTGCGTCGCGTTGATCGCTCTGGCGATCGCGACCGTGTTCATCGATGCGCTCCCCACGAACCTGTCTATCGCGCTGTGCGTACTCGGGGTGGCCTCAGGTCTCGTCGGTATCCCGCTCTACATCGCCCAGGTGCTCGGCGGGTGGCGTTCGGGTCGCGGTCCTGGGGTCGACGGGGCGGAGCGCTCCACGGTGGCGGGTGAGACGCCCGTGCCGGCGGGTGTGGCTGTGCCGACGGACGTGGTCGTGCTGACGGACGCGGTCGTGGAGGCGGAGGCGGTCCCGCGGACCGAGCCGGAGCCGGTCGGGGTCGCCGTCGACGCCTTCGGTGGATCTCTCGGCATCGATCTCCAGACCGATTCTGCTCGTGCGGACAGCGCCGATGGGCGCCGCGCGCGATGCTCGTGCCACGGCCTTCCGGAGCGCTCTGTGCCGAACGAGTAGGTGGTCTTCGGCGGTCCCCATGTCGCGATCCGTGTGGCGAGCTGGGGCGAAAACGAAAAAACCGCCTGTCACCAGGCGGTTTCTCGGTGGTCCTAGCTGGGATCGAAACGTGGCTGCCGCATTCTCCGCTGACCCGCCCACCTGCATAGATGGTCGCTCTACCTGCATGAACACTGCGTCTTGGTAGTCGACTGATGTACACGGATGGACATGTTTTACCCTGGCTAGTGGTGCATGAGTGGTGCAAAACGGTACGCACCACTACGGGTGGGAGGGCTCGACATGGCGGGTCGGCGCGGCTTCGGGAACATCAAGCGGATGCGCTCGGGTCGGTATCAGGCTCGCTATACGCACCGCTCCATCGACTACTCCCTCGGGACGTTCGGCACCAAGAAGCAAGCCGAGAGTGCGCTCTCACGGACCCAGCGAGACATCGACGAAGGAACCTGGGTCGATCCCGCTGAACAGGCGCGGCTCGACACCGAGGCGGCGAGGGTCGAGGAAGCCGAGGAGACCACGCTCCGCCAGTACGCCGACTTGTGGGTGAAGACCCGCATGGTGAAGGGCAAGCCCCTCGCAGACCTGACACGCTGGGGCTACGCCCAGATTCTCCGTGATCACATCTACCCGACCTTCGGGGACACGGCTCTCTCCCAGATCACCCGCGCCGACGTGAACACTTGGCACTCGAAACTGCTCCCGAAACACCCGACCCAGCGCAGCCGTACCTATGACCTGTTGCGCGCGATCATGAACAGCGCCGTGGACGATGAGCTGCTCGATGTGAACCCGGTGAGGATTCGTGGTGCATCAACCACCAGCCGCGAAAGCAAGACGGTCCCCGCGACCGTTGATCAGGTCGCTGACATCACAGCCGCGATCCCCGAGCAGTGGCAGCTCACGATCACGCTCGCCACCTGGTGCACCCTGCGCGTCGGCGAACTACTCGCCCTCCAACGCCGTGATGTCCGCGTGGACCCGTCATCGCCGACGAACCCTCCGCGAATGCCTGTCACCCGCCTCGTCGTGGATCGCCGTGTGTACCAGGATCGCGAGAAGGGTGGGCGCAAGGTAGACGACGGCGCGAAGGCGGGGTCTGAGGGTACGGTCTCGATCCCGCCCCACGTTGTCCCAGCCGTGTTCCTGCACCTCACACAACATGTCGGACCCGAGCCGACCGACTGGCTGTTCACCTCGTCCCGAGACTCCCGTGAGGCGCTTCCGAAGGGCACCCTCTACGACCCCTGGTACTACCGCGCACGAGAGGCTGTTGGGCGCGCGGACCTTCGATTCCACGACCTGCGGCACACAGGCAACCTGTACGCCGCCGAGAGTGGCGCGACCCTCGCCGAACTCATGGAGCGAATGAGGCACCGCACCGTCCGCGCCGCCCTGCGGTACATGCACACCGCAGGGGGCAGTGCGGATCGCCTGGCGGAGAGGATGAGCGAGTACGTCGCTCCGAAACGGTCCCCCACACGCGGGACGGAGGTAGCAACGCCCGCAGCAGAGTCGGTGGATGAGAAGGAGCAGCGGATAGCCGAGCTGGAAGCTGAGCTACGTCGTCTGCGGGAGCAGTGAGGTATCACCTGCTGCCATCGCCGTGGGGCGAATCGTCAGCGGTACATCTCCAACTCAGTGATCGCGTGCCGCGTGAACGAGTCCAGCAGGGTCCGCAGTTCCTGCCACGCCTTGATCTGGTCCTCAATCGGAACATCGGTCGTGTCGGTGGCGTAGACCGCTCCGTTAGCAGCATCCCACGTGCGCTGACCAAGCTGCCTGACGTACCCGGACAGAGAATCGGGGTCGCTGCGGAGCGCTTCGGACGATGGAACAGGTGTGCCGTACTTCCCATTCTCGCCATGTGTCTTGAGCATTGTCTTGGACACCTCGTCGAGGATGGACTTGTAGTAGACCTCGGATGCCATATCTCCCTCATTCCCTTGGGCTTTGCAGCCAACCTACCGCGCGAACGTGCTATCACGTCCGAGCATCGTTGCCGCCTGCACTCCGCTGACGTTCTTCCTGCTGACCTGCCGTTGTCGAGTCCCTCGTCTACGGGCGCGCTACCTTCGCACGCAGTAGCGTCCCACGTATGACGCCGACTCCCGTACCGTCGCCAAGCCCTTCACCGTCGGCGACAGTTCCGCCCGAGCTGACGGTGCACGTGACCACCGACCCTCCGTCGTGGATCGCGCAGTACGCCCCGCTCGTGACAGGGATTGCTGCCTTCGTCGCAGCCCTGCTCGCGCTCGCGGGCGTGTGGTGGAACAACCGCTCGGCGCTCGCTCGGCAGCGGTCGGACCTTGAAGCTGCGGGTAAGCGCCAACGTGCGGACCTCGACGCGGCGCGGAAGCGCCAGCAGGGGGACATCGCAGCGGCGGAAGAGCGTAGACAGCGTGACGTTGCTGCTGCTGAGGCGCGCGAACGCGAGCGCCACCGTCGCGAGCTGATGGCTCAGCACGTCGGCGATCTGGTCGCGACCGTCACGGGGGCGCTACCTCTGGCTACGAAGCTCCGTGGATTCCTCCGTCGGCTCAAGATCACGACTGCGACCACCATTGATCAGAACCTGGAACGCAGTCGTGAACTGGACGGATACCGCGACGCCCTCCGTGCGCAGCTCGACAAGGCGAAGTCGCTCGACTATCAGATACGGATGCTGGCTCCTCCGACCGAGCTGGCAACCGCCGTCGAACAGGTCACGGCGGCTGGCGAGCGACTCTCCAAAGCGGCGGAGACCTCACCGGAGAGTGATGACTCATTCCTCAGTGAGTTCGTCAGGGCGCGCGATGCCGTCACGAAGCACGCGGACGATGTGGTGACTGCATATCGTGCCGCTTTCCCGCCTGACATCACACCGTAGGTCGGGGGAACCTGAGCACGGGACGTGACACCGCGCGCCCGCCCGATGTCGGTGGTCACGGACATGATCGGAGCATGACCTCGATCCCGTTGCATCGCGCCAGAGCGGCGCTGAGCTGGATCGTCGAGCGGAGCGCGACGTGTCCGGTGACGATCACGCGCAACGGGAAGCCCGTCGCCGTGGTCGTGAGCCCCGCAATGGTCGAGCAGGGCGAGCCGATCAACTCGGACCTGCGCGCGGCACTGCGGGCTGACCTCCTCCATGCGCTCGCGATCCTCAGTCCGAGCCAAGCCCCTGGCAACCGACCCGAGGAAAGGTGAGCGACATGACCGATGACATCGCCCGCTTCGTCACCGAGAACGCCGACGCTCTCGCGAAGGGAGAGCGCCCACCGCTCCCTGGCAACCGACGATGGATCACCGAACCGACCATCCCCGCTCCGAAGTATGGCGCGGTCGCGGGGAAGAACGCCGCGCGCCGTCGGCGCGCACTGGGGCTGTCCGTGTCCACGGTCGCAGCCGCGACGGGGATCGAGACGTGGGAGCTTGAGCGGTTCGAGGAAGGCGATGGGGACGCCCTCTCCATCGACCAGTTCCTCGTGCTCTGCATCTGCTTGGGCACGAGCCCTGCCCACCTGCTGATGCCTCAGCGCGCCGACCACGCCAAGGCCGCGATCACGCTGCCTGGCGGGACCACGCCGAGGGATTCGAGGTGGGCGGGCAGCCTGTGGCTGTGGTTCGGCGGCGAGGCGTCGCTCACGCCCAGGCACTCTCCGGAGAACTTCCCACCCGCTCAGATCCGTGCCGCCATCGAGAAGGCGGGCGGGGTCGAGGTGTCCCCTCGCTGGGACTACGACCCCGACATGTACGACGAGTGCAACACCAACTGCTGGTTCAGCGAGGACTAGCGCGTGTGCACCGATCAGCCGTACTGCTTGGTCCCGTACATCGTCTGGCTCGACTGCGAGCCCGTCTGCATGGCCCGCATCTCGCTCAGCACCCGCAGCGGAGTCCACTCGATCACGGGTCCGCACATCATGTGCGACTACGACCCGCAGGAGGGCTGGTGGTCGGCGTGGACGCCCTGCGATTTCCCTGCCGCCCTGTCCCAGC
Source organism: Tsukamurella pseudospumae (assembly GCF_001575195.1). Taxonomy (NCBI): domain Bacteria; kingdom Bacillati; phylum Actinomycetota; class Actinomycetes; order Mycobacteriales; family Tsukamurellaceae; genus Tsukamurella; species Tsukamurella pseudospumae. The sequence continues at coordinate 411,729 of NZ_LSRF01000056.1, read as the reverse complement.
TCGGCATCCCGCAGATGTTCGCGCACCTGATCATGGAAGAAGTGACTGAGCGGCTAGTGGACTCCCCGCAGGTGAGCATCCTGCTCGACGGCGCGCAGCTCTTGATCGAGCTGCTGCCCGCTCCCGACGCGCCCGCTGTCAACCCACATTGACAATCCCCTGAGTAACTCAGCCCACCCCACAAAACAGCTCCGCCCCTGTCCGTGAACTCGGACAGGGGCGGAGCTATCGACCTCCGCCAACCGATCAGTTCCCGCTCGGGACCGCCTTCGGGTTGAGTACGGTCTGGTCGTGCTGCACACCCGAGCCGAGCGCGGTCGGCGGACGGGTGCTGTCGTCGGGCTTGCCCGTCTGCGGCAGCGTCGGGTCGCCCGACGTGGACGCCCCACCGCCTGCGGGCGGTGCGCCAGGAGCGGGGGTCGCCCCTGCCCCGTCAGGCTTACCGCCAGGCGCGGGCTTGGACCCGTCATCAGGCGTGGGCGAGGCCGACGGCTGCGGAATGCCTGCATTCGCCCCAATGGCCGCGCCAGGCTGCGGGCTTGCGCCAGCGGGTGCGCCAGGCTGTGCACTTGCGCCGCCCTGACCGCCCGCGCCGTCAGCGGGCGCGTTCGGGACACCAGGAGCGCCAGGAGCGGGAGCACCGCCAGGCTGACCGCCAGGCTGACCGCCAGGCTGATCACCCTGCTTCGGGGTTTGCCCCGCGTCACCCTGCGGGGGAACCGCTCCCTCGGGCGCATCCCCCGCTGTGCCGTCCAGCTTGAAGAACCCGTTGCCCGTCTCACTGAACTTGAGGTCGGCGAAGTTGTGCGTCTTACCGTCCTCACCGACGACCTTTCCGTCACCGATGACCTGGTACATCTTCCCGTCCTTGTCCACGGCGGCGTCACCGACCTGCGCCTGCTGCGGGGACACGGGCTGGCCGACCGGCTCACCCGCAGGCGGCAGGTTGATCCCCGCCTGCGCGGCGGCGTTGGAGAACGACGCGGGATGCTCAGGCGTGCCACGCGAGAGCAGTTCACCCAGGGCGGCGGACTTACCGCTGGGGTAGGTCACGTCCTTGTTCCCGATCTTGACGGTGTTGTCGGGCTTGGTGTCCTGCGGCGCGTTCGGCACGCCAGGCTGACCCTGCTGCGGAGGCTGCGCCGCGCCAGGAGCGGGCTTGTCCTTCTCATCCCCGGGCTTGGTCTCGGAGCCAGGAGGCGGTGTCGGCTTGGGACCGTCCTTCTTGTCCTCGCCCTTCTTCTCCTCCTCAGCCTTCTTCTTGGCTGCCTCTTCCTCCTTGCGCTTCTTCTCCTCCTCTTCCTTCTTCTTGGCGGCTTCCTCCTCCGCCTTCTTCTTGCGCTCTTCCTCCGCCTTCTTGATCGCGTCCTCGTCCTTCTTGTCGTCCGTCTTGCTCGGCTCGACCTTCTTCGGCTCGTCACCGCTCGGGTTCGTGGACGCGGGCTTGGCGGACTGCGGACCACTGCCACCACCGCTGTTACCTCCACCGCCGAGACCTGGGATGTTCGCGCTCGGCGTGGTAGCCGCAGGCGTGGTGGTCTTCGGGGTCTGCTGCTCCATCATCTTCTTGATGTCATCGGTGGTGAGCGGCTTGGTGCCCTTGTTCTCGTTGTCCTTGTTCTTGTTGTCCTCGGGCTTCGGCGTCGTCGGAGCAGGGGTGGTGACGTTCGGCTTGGGGGTTGTCGGAGTGGGGGTTGTTGGCTTCGGATCGCTCACTACCTCCGTTACCTCGCCTGATTCAAGCGCGAGATTCCACGACTTCGCCTTGGACACCGCCGTGCCCAGCGATGCTGCTGCGCTCGCGAGAACGCTCGTGGCGGCGTTCGTCACTTCCTCGGTCATCACCTTCCCGCCGCGCAGGGGGTCTTCGCCTTTCACGAGAACGTCGCGCGCCTTGTCCGCCTTGTCGGTGAGTGCCTTCCACAGCACGTTGATCGCATCGCGCGCGGACGTGCCCGAGGTGGTCTCGGCGGGCTTGTCCTTCCCACCGCCGAGGATGTTGATGGGCGATCCGCCGCCCGCGCTCTTGCACCCCGTCAGCGCGGAGCAGAGCGCGTCCACGGGGCTGCTACGCAACGCCTTCGCCGTGTTCTGCCGCCCACCCGTCCAAATCTGCTGGACGTAGGTGTCCTCCTTCGCCTTCCCGCTGTTGTACACCTGCGTGAGCGAGTTGTCGGACAGCTCATCGAGCTTGGTCTTGAGCGCGTGGATCAACTGCGTCGTCTCCGGCAACGCGGTGATGTCATCTGGACGACCCGAGCCCTTCCGCCACACGGCCTTCGCCGCGTTCGGGTTGTTCCCGTCAGGATCGGGGAACGCGAACAGCTTCGAGATGGGGCGGAGGTTGGCGTCCACCGCATTGAAGGCGTTGGTCGCCTCGTCGATCTTCTTGAGCACGCGCGTCGCGACTTCCTTGTCCCGCTTGCCGAACGGGTCCGTCACCGTGTCCTTGACAGCGGCGATGGGGTACAGCGGATTCAACATGCTCATGCCCGAGCCCGCCGCCTCCACCCGCCGCAGCACGTCGGCGGGATCGCGCGGGATGGTGGGCAACACGCGGTTGTCGCCCTGCGGAATCGCGCGGTCACCTTCACGGCATTGACCGCAAACGTCGGCGTACACCTTGTCCACTACTGATTTACCCATGTCGATCCCTCCTACTTCACCGTCAGGCTGTCGAGCGTCTGCGCGGTCTGCTGCACCTGCGTCTTCGCGTCGTCCTGCGTCCCGCGTGTGCGGGCGGAGAAGTTCTCCAAGGCAGTCGCGTCGGACTGCATGGCGGCGGGGATTTCGCTGACCTTCGCCTTGATCGCGTCCAGGCACTCGACCAGCGCGGCGCGCGGCCCCTTCCACACGTCGGGCAGCGGGCACCCGGCTACGCCCTCGGTGACCTCGCGGTCGAAGCTCGCGAGGATCGCGTCGCACTCGCTGCTGATGTCGAAATCGGCGGCGTGCGCGCGGATGGCCTTGACCGCGCTCGCGATGCGCTCGTGGTCGATCACGGACGACTTCTTGTTCGGGGGTGTCGGGGTGGTCCCGACAGGGGAATCGCTCATGGTGAGCCTCCTATCTGTCCTGGTATTCAGCGTTGCGCTGCGGGGATTGTTCGTGCCACTTACGACACGCACGGTCGGGTGCAGGGCGGGTGCGGATACACCACCGCCCCGTAGCGCCGAGGATCAGGACAGATAACGGCGCGCTACGGGGCGGTGGGCAACGGACGGGCGTCCCCGTCATCTCTATGTCAGCGCGTCAGCGGGTGATGCGCGAGCGCCGACACGATCTTGGACTGGCGGCTCCCCGCCCGAGCAGAGGCTGATGGGGAGCCGCCAAGTTCGAGAGTGCCGCAGCGAGGTGTCCCCACGCACGCCGCGACACGTCGATCACTTCGCGTCGGGGCTGACGAAGCGCTCGATGTCGGGGTGCCACGCGAGCGGTGTCGTCTGCACGGGAGGATCAATCTCCACGCCGCCCTCGATGAACGTGGGAGGCACGCCGCTGCCGTCGAGGGACAACTGCCCCGTGTGCTCGACCATCGCGCGGTAGAACAACCACGAGGCGTGGAAGAGCAACTCCTTGCTGGGGTAGCCGCCCTCGTACGTGTCGAGGAAGACCTCGATTTCCCGTGCGAGCGCGCGCAGCACAGTCACCCGCTCGGGGCGGTAAGGGTGCGGCCCGAAGTAGAAGATCGCCGCGCTGTTGATGATCGCCTCGTCGTGGGTCTTCGAGGTCTCCGCGACGTACGGCATCGCGACCTCCGACCACTCCTTCCAGCATCGGTGCGTTTCGGCATCCAAGCGGTCCGCCTCGGTGCGGAGCAGCGGGAGGATGTCCGAGCGCAAGCCCGCCAGGACATCCCACACTTCTTCCAGCGTCGTCAGCGGAGCATCCTCGCCGAGGTAGCTCGGCTCGGCGGGCATGGCTCGCTGCACGTATACGACAGGGCGCTCGGTCACAGCTCCACCGTCCCGTCGGCACGCACCGCGCCGCCTGCGATCTTCGACGGCCCCTGCGGCTTGTCCTTCGGCAACTGGACTTCTCCGAGGGCGTCGCCGTTCGCCTTGATGTCCTTTGCCGCCTTCGACTGGATCGCGCGGGTGCCCGCCGTCCAGTCGCGCAGCACCTTGGCCTGTGCGTAGAACAACGGGACCGTCGAGCCCAGCGCCTTCGCCACGTCGGCGCGGTATGCGGTCATCGCGGTCTTACCCGTCGCGGTCGCGCGGGCATCGGCGGCACCGCCCGCTTCGCTCCCTGCTGCGAGCGCAGCGAGGGAGGCAGCTTCGGTTTCCAGGTCGGTCGCCAGCTTGTCGATGGCGTCGAGGTCGGCGGTAGTGGGTTGTTTCGGTGCCATGTTGGCCTCCTAAGTCAGTGGTGATGTGGGGTTACGGCTTCGGGGGAATCGGCGGGGGTGTCGGCGCACCGCCGTTCGAGCCGGGTGCGGGAGGAGGAACAGGAGCGCCCGTATCTCCGTCGCGGACGATCCCGCCGAGTGCCTGTTCTGCCACGTCTTCCCCGCGCATCTTCTTGTCGGCAGGGTCGGCCTTGACCTCACCCTTCGGTCGGGCTGTTCCCCCCGCCCCGTGTCCGCCGCCTGCGCCAGCGCCGCTCATCATGCCGCCCATGCCGCCGCGTGCACCCGCGCTGTTGTTCGCGGTCGATCCGCCGCCAGCGCCGCTGCCGATGCCGCCGCCCGCCTTGTTGGCCTGGTTTCCGCTGCCAGCGGGCGAAGCGGTGGTTCCGCCTCCCGATCCGCTGCCGATCACGCCGCCCTTGCCGACGGGCGAGTTGCTGCTCGGCTGGGAAGGCGGAGTGGAGGGGCGCACGCCGCCGCCCTTGCTCGGGTCGGTCGCGCGAACGGGAGTCGGCGCAGAGATGGGCACCGCGCCGCCAGGCTTGGTGCCCTGCGGCTGACCGCCAGCGGGAGCCGCGCCGCCAGCGGGCGCGGACTGTCCGCCTCCCTGCGGCGCACCCTGCTGGTTCTGCGGCTGCTGTCCCTGCGGGCTCTGCTGTCCCGTCGGCTTGTTCGCGGAAGGGTCGCCGCCGCCCTTGGTGTCGGCGACCTCGTTCTTGTTCTCGGTCGGCTTGCCCGACGGCTTCGTGTCGGTGGGCTTGCTCGGAGTTCCGCCGCTCGGCTTCGGGTTCGCGCCACCGCTGGTGTTCGGCGTCTCGACTCGCGGGGCGATCTGCGTCGGCGTGGAGTTCTGCGTCGGCGTCTCGTACCCGGTGCGAAGAGTGAGACCGTCATACGCCGTCTGCTGCGCAGCCGCCGCCTGCCGCCCATGTTCGGGGAGGCAGTCAAGAGCAGCTTGGGTTTTGGTCACGCCGCCGTCGAGCACAGCCTGGCGAGCCGCGCGGGCTGCGGTCTCGCTCGCCTGCGCCGATGTCATGTACGCAGGGCTGCCGCCCAGCGCGGTGATGACCAGTGCCTGTTGCTTCGCCGCGACCGCCTTGGTCAAGACTTCGGTCGTGTCCTTGTAGTCCTTCTGGAACGTCTCGTCGTTCTCCGCCTGAGCACGTGCAGCTTCGGCGGCGGCGGTCAGGCCCGCGCCTGTCGTCGTGCACGCTTGAGCGATCTTGAAGATGCTCTGCTTGATGCTGTCGGGGAACGGACCTGTCGCTGAGATATCGAAGTTCACGGTGCGGTGGCCGATAGCCGTGATCTTCTGTCCGCGCTGCTCCCAGTCGTTGGCGAAGTCCGCTGCGCCGCTGTCGCCGACGGTTGCCTGTGTCTCGGCGGGGTCGCTACCCGCCACGGGGATTCCCATGCGTGATCCTCTGCTCGGTGGATATGTACATCCACCTTCACGCGCATGGGATTGTTCGCGCCACTTACGACACGCGACTACGGCGGGGCTATGAGGTGAGGAGGTGCACGCCCGAGCCGAGCTGTGGCAATGCGGGCAGCACGCGGGTCGTGAATGGGATCAGCGTCGCGTCTGAGGTTCCGACGAAGGCGACCAGCTTCCCGTCGGAGCTGACGGCGGGCGCACCGAGGTCACCCAACCCGAACGCATCACTACCGCTGCCCGTCGCCTGCGCATCGGCGATAGCGGTCACGCGGGCAGAATTGCTCCGCGCGCCCGTCACCGTCAGCGGCATGTTGTTGGTGACGCCTGTGGTCGTCACGCCCCCGCTGGGGCGCACTGCCTTGTCGAGCTTCACCGCTGCGAGTTGCCACATACTGTTGGGCTGCGCCGACGTAGGGCTCGTGTCGCGCACGATCACCGCCACAGTGCCCACACCCTTCCCGTCGGTGGTGGTCACCTTCGCTCCTACACGCGGAGGAACGAAGGTGCTGCCGACGAGGGCATAGGTGGCGGAGCCGTCCGTGACGAATGCGCCCACGCTGACTGCGGAACCGCCCGCACCGCGCGGGTATACGACGGGATCGCCAGGGCGAAGATCAAGCGCTGTAGTTGTTGCGGAGGGGGCGGGAAGCGAAGCCAGACGGCATTCCGTGCCACCAGCGGACGCGGACGACTGACAGGTGACGACACTCAGCGGGGAGACCCGCTCAGCCGCTTCGGACGAACCCGCAGCCGTGGAGACAGCCCCCGCCGCGCCCGCGTCGGTGGCAGGAGTGCCGTCGATCTTGTCCGAGCACGACGACAGAGCAGCGCCCATCACGGCTACCGCTGCGATTGCTGTCACTGTCCTGCGCATGTCCATCACTCCTTTGTCTGCCTAAACGATAACCCGAACATTTGTTCAGGTCCACCCTCAACGCGCGAACAACCCTGTGCGAAGCCCGTTTTCATGTCACGTCCCCTCGCGATCAGTCCACGGCACAAACACGTGCGCATCCCCATCCCGACCCCGATCCTGTCCCGCCCGATACACCCTCGGATCATCGCGTGGGACAGTCCCGTCTGTGCGGTGCTTTGCGGTCGCAGTATCCGTCAGACCCCTTGGGCCGCGCTTGGCGAAGCCCAATCGGGCCTGATTCCGCCCGATCTGCCCACTTTCGCGCCCGATCAGCCCCCAGCGCCAGGATCATCCCACGGATGAGGGGTCGGATCATTGCAGGAGTGAAGGCGGTGCCCGTTCGGATAGCGGTTCGGATCATGGAATCGGGGTGCGACGAGAAGGTGCGCGTGTTCATAAACGCAGCAGGTGAGAGTGCCTACTGGACGAAAACACGAGCATGTTTTCGCGCTGCCTGCGTCCACGCGCCAGATCGGCCCCACGGATGGCTGTGTAGATCAGGAATCGGGAATCGCGGATGGGTCGCAGAGGGCCGATTGAGCGGTTCTGCCCGCATCACGGATGGGAGAACGGCCTTGTCGGCACCGCACAGGCGGTGTCCGACAGGTTGATCCGACCCGCTATCCGTGGGACCGATCCGTGGGCGTGATCCGAGCGATGACCGTGAGCGTGGTCTGGGGTGTGGTCGCGGCGGTGTCGGATGGACGATATCGAGGGCGCTCGTAGAGCGCGCATCGCCCGCGTGCCAATACTTCGGTATCGCCCATCCTTTTCGGTCGGAGCCGTGCGGAGGCATCGCGCCAGGTGGCGCAGTGCCATAACAAGCGCCAAAACTGATCGTGCCGAAACCCGCGACGGCGGGGTTTCGCCTACTTGCCCGACACGATGCGGAAGGCTGTGCGCCTCGATACGCCGAACGCCGCCGCCAACTCCGACACAGGTTCGCCCGTCGCGGCGAGGCGGCGGAGCTGCTCTGCGCGCTCGGGTGCGAGGGCGGGCGGTCGCCCCGTCGGAAGTCCGCGCGCTCGACGGGCATCGCGGGCTGCCGACCGTCGTTCGCGTCCAAGCTCCAACTCCATCTCAGCTACGGACGCCAAGATCGACGCGACCATGCGACCCGTCGCGGTCGAGGTGTCGATGCCTTCACGGATCGAGCGGATGAGCACCCCGCGCTCGGTGAGATGAGCAATCGTGGTGGACACTTCCGCGACGCTGCGGCCCAGGCGATCCACGCCGTGCACGACGATCACGTCACCGGCACGTACATACGCGAGGAGGGCGTCGAGACCAGGGCGGCTCGTGCCCGCGCTGCCGCTGAGCTTGTCCGAGTACACCTGCGATTCAGGCACCCCAGCGGCGGTGAGCGCGTCGAGCTGAGCGGTCAAATCCTGGTGCGTGGTCGAGACGCGGGCGTAGCCGACGAGGTGGGGCGTCGAAGTGGTCATGGCCTCGACAGTGCCATTGTGATGTGACAGAACGGGACCGCGCGGTGTCACGTCCTTCGCGGTCAGTGGTCTAGCTGTCGAGCGCGGAGATGTCGTCGGGCACGGAGCAGTCATCGGTCAGCTCCGCTGGCGTGCCCGCGTCCACCACGGTCACGCCGTCGAGGATGACAGTGGCCTTCCGACGAACCGCTTCCGCGAGGATCACGTCGTACAGGCCGACCTCGGGGCCAAGCTTCCGCGAGTACCGCTGACGGAGTTCTCGTGCCGCGTCCAGGGCGACCGTGGTTCCCACCATGTCCTCGCTGACACCCATCGCGAGGGCGGTGGCACCTCGGTCGAGGTTCCAGTCCAGTTCGCTCTTGGACGCGTCCGTGATGATGTTCGCGGTGAGTTTCTCAGTCATACCGACCATCATGCAGGGACACCCTTGTGACAGCCCAAGCCCGCGCTTGGACGTGCTCGATCACCGCCCGCCTCGGTGAGGTACAGGAACGCCGCACCTGCGCAAGAGACTGGCCGCGTTCCTGGTCGCGCGCCAGTCGCTCGGCGTGCGCGGCAGCCACACCACCGTGTGCGGACTGCCCTGTGGCGGTATCAGGCGAAGGTGCCGACGGCGTTGATCCAGGGTCCATCCGTGGTCGCGCGCCAAGCGGATCAGGGCTCGTGTGTCCATGTGATCGACCATGCCCGTGGGCACCGACAAGTGCCGCCCCACAACGTGTCACGTCCCTGGCAGGATGAGGGGATGGACTGTCACGAGCGGGAGCTGAGAGACCATTTCCCCGGCGTCGCGAGGCTGCGGCCCACCGTCTACTTGGTTACGAACGACGCACGCGAAGACATCGAGAGCGCGTGCGCGCAGATCGAGCAGATCGCGCTCGATACCGGCAACCGTATGCTGGGCATCTTCTTGGAGATTGTCCTTGACGCAGGAGAACTCACACGGTGCCATCAGGGGCTGGTGGAGTATGTCCACGGAGGGATGTACCGCGTAGGCCAAAGGTTCAGCCCCGCAGGCGGGGTCGCAGCAGGGAAGGTAGTCCTGCACGCGGGTGAGGTAGAAGCTCACCTCAAGCCTCCCCCAGACCTTCGACGCGGCGGCGACGACGAAAGGGACTGAGGAACGCACGATGCGAACAGAGCCGCCCTCGGATATCCCGAGGGCGGCTCTTAGGCGTGTCCGCTAGGTCGTACGGAACGCTGCGATGATGGGTTGCTGCCGAGGCCCAGGCTTCCGCTCCCACGTCCGCGCGAACGACCTGATCGCATCCTCTGCCCACACCGCGCCACTGCGCAGGACGTACAGGGGCGCGGGGAACCCTGCCGTGTCCTTCAACTGGTGCACACGCTGGCGGCTCACATCGAGGATGTCGCCGACCTCCGGGGCGGAGACCAACGCGGGGAGGGTCGGCGCGTCGGCTCGCTCGAAGTACAGCTCCTCGTCCACGACCTCACTCGCGATGATCGGGGCGGTGTCGCCCACAACCTCGGAGACGAGCTTCTTCGCGTGCTGCAATGCGAGCACGGGGTCCACCTCGTCTACGAACACGGTCACGTCGGTGACCATCGTGTCGTCGGCGTAGAGCACGCGAGGACGCCGAGACACCGAGCCGTCGTGCGTCATCAGCTCCTGCTCAAGATGGCGCATCGCCTCCACGGCAGGGTCAGCGTCATAGGTGATCGTCACAGCCCACATGCTTCGTCACTCTCCTTCCGTCTCGGTCTTCTTGAGCTTGTTGCGCATCGCGCGTTGTTCTTTCTTGCTGGGAGGCGGTACCTGCAACCCCGCGTTCTTGAGCTTGACCTTCAACGCCGCCATCCTCCGCCTCGCGTTACTTGGGGTGTTCGGATACTCAACGATGTAGTTGTCATCAGGGTCGTAGAACCGCTTGTACCCATCGCCTGTGGTCTTGACGGTCCACTGGTTCGCCTCCGCCCACGCGATGATGTCCGCGATGTCCTTGTCCATAGTCCCCCAAACCCTTGCGGTGTGTCAATAGATGCCAATAGGCGTCAGTGAGTGCCAAACACCACCACAGCCGTGCATATCCCTTGACATTGTATAGCTTCTACGCCCGACGCCGTTGCGGATCGCGCAGCTACCCGACCAGGCTCAGCGCGGGCGTGCCGTCGGAGACCTGGGACACCTCCACGGTGTCGATGACCTTCCGCACAGTGCTCCGATCCACGCCCGCTTCACGGGCGGCAGCGGACTGGCTCATGCCCGCGTCAAGCGCGGCGAGCACAGCAACCACGGAGTCCACGGACGCCTTGAGCGAGCGGGCCTCGACCACCGCCTGAGCAACAGCGCGGCGTTGCTCCGCAGCGTCGGCAGCGGCATCGGCAACCGCAGCGGGGGCCGCGTTGTTGCCCTCCTCGGGGCGAGCAACAACGGTGCTGTTGCTCGCGTCCACGTCCGAGGCCGGCTCGGGGCGCATGTCGATGTCCGTGGTCATGTCGGCAGCAGGCTCGGTTGCTGCGCCGTGGTCAGCAACAGGCCCGCCACCTGCGGGAACAACGGCGGGAGCAACACCCTGTGGCTCGGCGGTGGTCGCGGCAACATGCTGTTGCTGCCCGCTGTGGTCCTGTTCATCGACAGGCGACAGGTCGGTGGTCGAGCCCGTTGCCCCGACCACGGCCTGCTGCTCTCCGTGGTGGTTGACCATGAACAGGCCGACCGTCGCCATTGCCGCGAGGGCGTCGAACAACAGCGGCGCGACCACCGCGACCACAGGGTGCGGTACTCCCATCGCGAGGATCATGTCCTGCTGCATGACGAAGCTGACGGTGAACGCTCCCGCGCCGACGGCGAACGCGCCAGCCATCGCGGCCCACCTCGCGGGTCGCGTCGCGGACTTCGCGGATCGCCCGATGACCGCGACCAAGTGGACAGCAGCGGGCAACAGCGGAGGGATCAGCACCCACAGGCTCACGGTGACCACGAGCGGGTAGGCACCCGACCACGTGTGCACAGCATGGGCACCGTTCAAGCACATCGCGATCATCGTCGGGATCGCCAGCGCCAGGCGCAGCACGACCACATCCACGGGGGCTGTTGGGCGGGGCATCTTCACGGGTTCTCCTCGGCCTTTGCGGCCTTCTCTTCGGGGGTCAACAGCAAGTGCGTCGCGCGGTACGCGGCCCGCTGCGCAATCCCGTGCGCACGGCGCAGCGGGATTGCGGCAGCCAATGCATCGTCCAGCTCGCGTCGTGTGCGCTCGTGCGCGCGACGGGCCAGCGCGAGCCGATACTCCGCCGCTGCGAGCCGCTGCTCCTCCCGCTCGGCCCTCACGGGAGCAGTCGCCCGTGCAGCCTCGTCACGGGCCTGCACCTGTGCCTCGGCCTGCGCGGCGGATTCGGCGAGCACACGCTGGATCATGGGATCGGGGGTGTACGCATCCACGTCAGTTCTCCTCGTCGGGGGCATTGCCCGCCGCTCCGTCGATGCAGCGGTGCAGCTCGGACAGGGCCGTGATCACGGCCTGGTCGTCGGAGCCGTTGAGGGCAGCGGTGCCCGCGTCCGCCGCGTTGGTCAGGGCGACGGCCCGAGCGTGGAGCAGCTCCGTGCGCGGACCGCGATACTCGGCAGCTCGTGCGAACGCGGTGGGCAGGCTCATGCCGTAGTCAGCCTCGTAGGTGCGGGCGAGGTCCGCCCGAACCTCGGGGCCGTCCTCCGCCTCGTCGGCGGCGGCGACGGCGGGCCAAAGCACGGCGAGGCACGCATGGGCGATGCCGACTTGCCCCCACAGTTCTCCACGGGGATTCCCCCAGCCCGGGTGATCGTCGGGGATGCTCGGAAGACGCTCGGGATCAGCGGGCGCGGTCGCCGAGCTGGTCTCGTCCAGCTCCGCCAGGGTGAGCGGTTCGTTGGCGGGAGGGTCGAAGGGGGTGGTCATGTCAGTGGCCCTCCTGGTCGGTGTTCGGGCGCTGCCACACGACCCGCCTGCGCGGAGGGTGGTCGTGGTGGTCGTCAGGCGGCGCTTGCTCAGGGATCGAGTGCACGTACTTGGGGCGACCGCCGTAGGGCTGCCCGTACGGCGCGGGCTCAGGCTCGGTCTCGGTCTCGGTCTCGGTCTCGGTCTCGGACAGGGGCGGGACCAGAGTCAGGTGGCGACGAGCGCGGGCTGGTCGGGAGTGCGCGAGGGTCATGATCACGCCTTCCGCCAGTGCGAGCCGATGACCTCGGCGTCGGCGGTAATCGGGACTCCTCGAAGCTCGGTAGTCATCACACGAGACAGGTCTGCGCACGCCTTCTCCGCCTCTTCCTCGGGCACCTGGACGATCCACTCGTCGTGGATCGGGAGCCAGACGCGCTCTCCGTATCCGAGGTCATCGAGCGCCAGCAACGCGTCCACGAGAAGGTCGCGGCCAGCGCCCTGGACAGTGGAGTTCACCGATGCGGTGTACTGCTCGCGCGGGTGAACCTGTACGACGCGGCCTGACGGCAGGCGCGTCGCGGTGAGTCCCGCAGCGGTGCTGTGCCGCGCACGGGCGACGTAAGCGGGCAAGGTCGGGAACAGCTCGTTCATCTTGGACTGCAATGCCTTGGCCTCGTTCTTCTCGATCCCCAGGGACTTCGCGAGGCTGTTCGGACCACGCCCGTAGATGTGCCCGAGCAGTACCGGCTTGCTGGCGCTGCGGCGCATCTTCCGCAAATCGGGCGGGGTGCTCTCGTTCACGCCCCAGATCGCGCCAGCGACCACGAGGTACGGGTCTTCACCACGGCGGAAGACCCCGGCGAGTGCCTCGTCACCCGCCAGGGCGGCGGCGAGGCGCACCTCCACAGCGGAGAAGTCGGCGTCCACGAGAACGTGTCCCGGCTCGGCGAGCACGTACTTCCGCAGGCTCGGCGGGAAGTTCTGCATGCTCGGCCCCGTGATCGAGAATCGGCCCGTACGGGCGTTTAGTGCGCCGATGCTCGGATGGAGCCGTGTGATCCCGTCGGAGTCGGTCGAGGCGCTGCTGAGCTTGCGGAGGTAGGTCGCGCCCTCCTTCGAGGTGGCACGGAGCTTGAGCAGCATGTCGCGCAGCTCCGCCGCTTCCCCGTCGAGGTCGAGTGCCTTGATCGTGTCCGCCTTCGTATCCGGCAGCTCGACTCCACGCGCGGCGAACCACGCCGTGAGCTGCTTCCCCGAGTTGGGGTTCTCCAATCCGAACTGGTCGGCGATATCCGCACGCAGCACCTCGACCAGCTCGGCGGTCGCCTCGGCATCCTGGGCTGCGGCCTCCACGTCTACCCGCAGGCCGCGCAGGGTCATGCCGTGACACAGCATCTGCACGCGGTGCTCGCGGGCGATGACCGCGCCGCCGATCAGCTCAGCAGCGAGCGGAAGCAGTGTCGCGCAGAGGAGCGAGCCGTCGAAAACGTCGGCGGCACCGTAGAGGATGTACGGCTCCGCATCCACAGGCGTGTTCTTCCACCCGTCGGATTCCTTGCGCCACTTGTTCTCGCGCCACAGAGCCTTGAGCGCGTCCTTCGCGTCCGCCGACGATGCGCCCTGACCGCACCACTGCTCGGTAGCGGCTTTCAGTCCGTGGGCAGGGCGGGACCACGCATCTCCCGGGTGCAGCAGCCGCAGGAGGATGATCGTGTCCACGGTCCGCGACCACAGCTCGCGGTAGTCGATGAGCCCCGCACGGTGCAGGTGTCCGATATCGAAGGCCGCGTTGTGCGCGGTGAACCACACGTCGGCGCGCGACAGCACCTCTGCGGCAGCGTAACGGTGAAGCGGGGACGCGGCGTCGAGCACCACTGCCAGCTCGCCGCAACCGAACTGGACGGTGCGGAGGGAGTCGGACCAGTCGATGCCTGTGGTCTCCACATCGAGCCCGATGCAGCTCATAGGAGTCGCGCGCTGGTCGAGGACGCGAACAAGCACTTCGCGCGGATCGTCCGTAGCAGCAGGCGCGTACACGGTGCGCCCGAAGGGGTCAGTGAGGGTGATCATGGTGAGGGCTCCTATGCCTGGTGGTTGATGTTCGGGCGGCGCTCGATGATCCAGCCGCCCGTCTCGGGGGTTGTGGACTTCTTCGCCGCCTTCTTCGCAGCGGGGTCGAGGTAGTCAGCGGGGTTCGGCACCGTGATGCGCCCACCGTCGTCGGCCTGGCCCGCCCGCTCGCGGATGTAGTACTGGTCCCCGAGCTTGAGCGCGAGCAGGCGCATCATCGGGACTACGGCGTCAGGCGCGATGTCGAGGTGGCCTGCGATCTGCTTGGTGGTCACCTGCGGAGGATGAGAGAACAGGCCCCCGCGTTCGGCTTCCTCATCCCAGGCACGCTTGCCCTTCTCGCGCCCCCAGCCCTGAACCTCGCCGCTCTCCATACGGGAGAGCCAAGAGGCAGAGTCGGGCAACTGCTGCACCGCCGCCGCCTCCACGAGGGCAATCAGACGCGGGAGGAGGGGCGCATCCGCCACAGGAGGGGTGGAGTCGGAAGGGGTGCTCTGAAACTGCGCAGAAGAAAACCCCTGTTCAGAGGGGATTTCTGAGCCGATCTGCGCAGTTTGAGCAACTTGGTCGGAGAAAGTGGGCTGGACACCCACCTCTCCTCCCACTACCCCCGCCTCAGCCCCGCAGGGGCTAGAGGAAGTTTGTGGACCTACCTGCGCATTTTGCGCAGAACTGCCCGAAAACATGCTCTCACCTGGGGTTTTGTTCTGCGCAGTTTCGGAGGCCAGGTTCGGGAACAGCGCGGGGATCAGGTCTGAGTGGCTTGCGATCTCATCCCACTGGTCTCGTGGGCGCATCCCCACGGTCAGCACACGGGCACGGGTGATGGGGTGGTAAATCTGCTCCACGCCCTTGATCGCCAGCAGGCGCTCTACGAACGCGCGCTGACCCATCGGCGAGCCGCCCTCGTCGGTCACCCAGTCCGCGAAGATGCCGTACAGCTCCTTCTTCGTGAGCGGGCCTTGCGGGAACTCGGTTACGCCTTGGGGCATGGACGGGTCCGTGGCGGGCACCTCGCGCACGCCGACGGCGCAGCAGCTCGTCACGAAGCGGTGCACGCGGTCGGACTGTCCGGTGAAGCGCTCGACTACAGCGGTGTGTCCCGTGAGCCACTTCCCGCGCTGCTCGCGCGCCTGCCAGGCGCGGACCAGGCAGACCAGCATCCCGTCGAGGTGCTCCATCAGCACGTCCTCGACGTGCGGGTCTTCCTTGCCCGCGTAGGTGCGCACGAACCCCGTGGGGATGATGCGCTCGAAGTACGCGCCCGAGTCGTCGGCTACGCTCGGAATCTTGTTGGCGCTAAACACGTTCAGAGCTACGGAGCGGAACTCGAAGTCCTTGCCGTACTTCTTGTTCGCCCACATGAGGTCGCCGCCCGTCGCCATCTTGAAGGCGTCCAGGCTCGTGACGTGCGCGGCGGGGATGTCCATCGCCACGTTCGCGACCTTCCCGAACAGCGACGCCCGTGCGTAATCCGAGTCGGCGAGGTCTTGCAGGGACACCGCAGCAGTCGATTCCGCGCCACCAGCGAGCACCGTGATGATGCGCCCGACCGTTGACTTGCCCGACCGTGGAGGCCCGAACATGAACAGCGCCTTCGACGGGCTACGGCGGGGGTCGAGAATCTGGGACAGGCACTCCTCGAAGGCGTCCACCTGGCCCTCGCCGATACGGTCGGTGAGCCACGCTCGCCACGGGGCCGTGTCCGCGTCAGGGTTCCAAGCGACCCCGACCTGGCGCATGGACAGGTACTTCGGGTCATGCGGGAGGACCGCGCCGGTACGGAGGTCCACCATGCCGTTAAGCACGTTCATCAGCGGGGCGTCGCGCGAGTCAGGCTCGCGGCGCAACTTGAGTCCACGCAGGTGGCACTGGCCTTCGAGGAAGGCCCTCACGTTGTTCAGGTGGGCGACCGTGAAGAAGTCCCCGAGCAGCTCCCCGAGCAGCCCCTGTAGGTGGTAGTCGGAGATGCGGTAGACGCCGTTGTCGTACACCGCGAGCCGCCCGTCAGGGGCGAGGGCCATCGGGTGCGTTTCCAGCAAGTGATCCGCGATCGCCTTCACCAGCAGCCCTCCGCCGTCGCCGAACAGCTCGGGCATCGGGGCATCGCCGACGGCGTGCAGGTGCGCCTTCTTCGCGCTGGGACGGGTTGGGGCAGGCTTCTTGGCGGCACTGTCGATGAGCCGCGCCACCGCCGCGAGGCGATCCCCCTCGGCGACGCCCGCGAGGTAGTCATCAGCCCCCGACTTGCCGCCGCCGGGCACGGTCGCGAAGGTCACGCTCTCGGCGTTCGACAACGCCTTCTGTAGCAGGATGCCTGCGTCGTATACGGAGCGGTTCTCGGCGGCGTCCGCATCCAGCATGACCACGACGCGCTTACCCTCGGCGAGCTGGACCAATCGCGGGTCCGCCCCTCCGTTCACCGACCAGGAACGGCACCCTGCGATCCCGACCACGGTGGCCCCGTGGACCTTCAACGTCCGCACCGTGGAGTCGAGCGTCCCCTGCGGTCGCAGGCGGCTACGGAACGAACTCTCGTTCATCGCGTCGGCGTCGAGCGCCGCAGCTACCGCGTGCCCCTGCTTGGTGCCCTCCACGATCAGCATGACCCCGCCCGCGATCCGCGCGCGACGGAGGACACCGAACGGGGCACCGTCGCCCTTCGCGAACACGTACTTCATCTCGCGTCCCTCGCGGTCAGCGGCGGGATGATCGGGGCGGAACTGCGGGATTCGTCGCCCCAGCACGTCCCACGCGAAGACGAGCCCGCGCGGGTCCGCAGCCAGCCCCCGCAGAGATTCAGGGAGGTCGGACATGATGCGGGTGGTGTAGATCAGTTCCGTGGAGTCCACGTATGCCCGCGAGATACCGCTCTCCACCAGGTATTTCTTGTGCGCGGGACTGATCCGCCCGCCGTCGTCGGCGAGGTCGTCGTCGCCCTTGTCCGCGCCCGTGTTCTCGTCTGTGAGCGCGTCCTCGCGGTCGGACGGGTCCGATGCACCCTGATCCGTCGTGAGGGGGCGCTCCTGAGAGGGTGCGTCGTCGGGCGTACCCAGCGGGTCGAAGTCCTCGACCTCGGCGTCTGCTACCGCGTCCGCGACCTGCTGGCGCATGATTTCCGCGCGTGTGAGTGCCATGTCAGTGCTCCTTGGGTAGTGCGGCGGGGTCGATAGGGGTGGTGGGGAGGACAAGCGCGATGGCGTGATCCAGAGCGGCGAGGCTGGACGGGTACACCATCGCCATGTCGTCTCCGAAGATGTGCACCGAGTGAAAGCCCGCCGCTTGCACCGCCGGTGCGAGGTACTGACGCACAGCGAGTGCGCTTTCGAGGTCAAGGTGTTCCATGCGGTCGTGCGACACGCCCCACCAGATGTCCTGGGGCGTGCGCTCATTAGCCCACGTGACCGCCACCAGTAGTTCAGGCTCGGGGTCGCGTGGTTCCGCCTCTTCCAGGTGGTCCAGCAGTGCCCGCAGCCGTTGCGCGGCTACCAGGGCATCGGCACGGGACAGGTGTCCATACGGGATGCCGTCGGCGTACATCTGCTGCCCGTCGCGGGGCATCAGCAGGTCCACGATCAGGCGATCCGCCGTCGCACGGTCGAGCGTGACCGTGGTGCTACCCACCCGCGCCGCGATCCCGTCCGAGTCGTCGGTGAGGTTGAAGCTGATCATCGCATTTGTCATACCTACTGCTTCCTTCACTATCTGCTATCGCGGGAATCCGACCCGACCACCACACGTGGTCAGGGGGCCGAGGCTGCCGACGTAGGCCGTCGAGGTAGCCCCGTTCTTGTGCGTGACGGTCACGTGCGTGCCGGGGACCATCGCCGCCTCGGGGCCGACGAGCACGAACTCCGTGCTGCCCCACGGGAGACCGAGGGCGCGTGGAGTTCGCCAGCGGACTTCATGCGCGGGACGGTGGTCAGGCACCGCGTGGCACGGGATATCCCCGTGTTCGTGGACGACGAGTGCACGCTCTGGCGGCAACTTGATTGCAGGTGCGGTCTCGGCCTTGGCACGGATACCTCGGGAGCGCAGCGAGCGCGGAGACGCGCATAGGGGGAACTCGATAGCGGCGAGGGCGTCGGCGTCGGCTTCGGCCTGCTCGGCATCCCATTCCGCGCGGGTGTATCCCGAGTCATCGTCAGCGATTGATAGGTATGTGCTATCGTATTTATTGAACATGTGGTGTGTTCTCTTTTCGGAGTTGGTTTGCGAAGCCGCCCGGTCCAGGGGCGGCTTTCGCACTTTCTGGGGTCAGTCGGTGCTCACGTAGCGTGGGCAGAGCAACTCGCCGATCTGCTCGGCGGCGGCGACCAGCTCGGCGCGCGTGAAGACGAGATAGTGCTGCTTCGTCTTGCGCCCCACCTTCGTGAAGCTGACCTCGGTCGCGGGGTGCTCAGTCGCCTTGCCGTCGGAATCCCAGGTGTAGCGCTCGTCGTTCGTGACGTAGGCGAACTTGATGTCCTCGGACAGGTCGCCGACCTTCTCCACGAAGTCGCGCGCGGCTGACGGGTGGAGCACCAGCTGTCCTGAACCGTCCCAGCTCACGGTCTGCCAGAAAAAACGATGGTCACGTGGGCGGGCAACGGACAGAGTTCGCTGCCCCAGTTCTCGGTCGATGCGCAGCTTGACTTCGATGAAGTCGCTGATGGGAGCGTCGAAAAAGTTGAGCATGGTCTCAGGCGACCTCCGACGCGGTGAGCTGCAACAGCTCGCGAAGCTTGGGTGTCGGCACGATCACCCGAGCGCCCATGCGGATCGTCGGGACGGGGAAGGTGCCGTCGCGGACGGCACGGGACGCCGTGGCGACGCTGATGCCCAGCGCAGACGCAGCCTGCGTGAGCGAGACAGCGCCCTGGGCGCGTACCGCCATGACAGCGGACTGGTGTGACTGAGCGGATGCCACGGTGTTCCTTTCGGTAGGGTAGATGTTCCCAACCGGAACCTCTGAAACGAAGCTAGCACATGTTCCGCTCTAGAACAATAGCTAGGTCTTCTGTTACATTCGTTGCATGGATTTCGGAGACGTGACACGTGCAGGGCGCGCGGTCAAGCGGTGGAACCAGGCGCGGCTCGCCGAGGAAGTAAGCCGCCTAGCTGGGGAAACAGTGAGCCGTGTGACCATCACGAAGCTCGAAGGCGGACGCCCGCCGAAGCTGTGGGAGGCGGCGGCGATAGCCGAGGCTCTCGACTTCTCCCTCGACGTGTTCAAGCCCAGTCACCAGGGCGGGGTCGCCTTCGGAGGCTTCGACGCACAGGTGCTCCTCCCGCAGCGCCCCGGCGGCTATGACCCCGACTCCCCCGCTGCCCAGGACGCCGCCGAACAGCTCGAACAGACCGTGCGTGCGGCGTATGTCCAGCTCCCCGACCCTGCACCCGAGGGCTCGATGGAGCGGGCGGTACAAGACAAGATTCGCCAAGAGCAGATCGAGCGAGGTGAGAGCGATGGGTAGACCTGCCCTTAAGATGGGTACCTGGGGCGACATCTCCTGCTGGGAGGAGAGCCCAGGTAAGTTCCGCGCAGAGGCTCGATACCGCGACCTAGACGGCATTACCCGCCCCGTGAAGGCGTATGGAGCAGGTAAGGCGAAGGCGAAGTCACGCCTGCTCGAAAAGCTGAGGACACGCAAGCGGGGTACTGATGGCACCGATGCTGACCTCACCCGCGAGAACACGGTTGAGGAGCTGTTGGACTTCGCGCTCGCGCGATGGGAGCAGGAGCGCGTCGCCGCAACGCGGATCGACGGCGCAGACCCTGCGAAGGGTGAAGGGACGCTGTACCAGTACGCGCGGTGCACCAACGAGGTGATCAAGCCTGCCCTGCGCAAGGTGAAACTGTACGAGTTGACCACTCCGCGCGCCGACAGGTTCTTGCGGAACTTAGAGACCAACGTGGCGATGAGCCGCACCGTGCTCAAGCAGGCGTGCGATATCGCCGTGCAGCTCGGGGCGATGGATTTCAACCCCGTGAGCGCTGCCTACAAGCCGCCGAAGTCGCGGAAGAAGCCCAGGGCGTTGACCCCCGACGAGGCGATTGAGTTCCGCGAGCGGATCATCGCCTGGCAGCAGGCGAAACACTACGGACCGAGGCGCGGAGCCGACCGCGTGGAGCTGTTCGACATGCTGCTCGCGACGGGTGTGCGCATCGGCGAGATTCTGGCGTTGGAGTGGAGCGACGTGCGCGGGCTCGACGCAGAACCCGCTGAGGACGGCACCCCCGCACCCGTGACGGCGTACTTCGGGTGGCACCTCGACTTCAAGGGTCGGCGGGTGCCGCTCCGCAAGGGCGGAGCAGACCCGATCACCGTCACCGTCGATCTGCTGGGCGTAAACGCCCTGCGGAGGCAGCGTGAGCGGGGACTCCCGTGGTCCCTGGTGTTCCCGAGCGCGGTGGGGACACCCCAGGGCGAGTCCAACGTGCACAGGAACTGGCGCGCAGCGCGCGGAGACGACCTCGAATGGGTGGTCCCGCACACTGTCCGCAAGACCGTCGTAACAGCCGTAGAGCGGCACCTGGGGCTCGAAGCGGCGGCACGTCAGGCAGGGCACGCAGGCACCGAGGTCACACGCCGTCACTACGTGGAAAGGAACCAGATTGTGCCCGATCACACAGAGGCTCTGACGGAGTTTTCACGCCGTATTCGCGCCGTAGGCGACTGAAACGAAATCAGGCGGGGTCCGAAGACCCCGCCTCACCTGCTATTTCCTGCTCCCCCAACTGGACTCGAACCAGTAACCCTTCGATTAACAGTCGAATGCTCTGCCAATTGAGCTATGGGGGATTGAACTTTGACCGAGAAGAGACTCTAGCGCATGTGCGCGCGAGGATGCCAATCGCCTGGTCAGAGCCCTACCTCACCCGCGCCCGGGCCAACATCATCAGCACCGCCGGCACCGTCGACAAGGCCCGGGCGCGCACTCTCATCCGAGAGCAGCAGCAGAGGGCACCACGACGGCGAACAGGTCCCCGATGCCGGCGAGGGCGCTGTCGTGCAGCTGACGGGCCGAGACGGCGCCGGCGGGCGAGAGGAGCGGCCGGGTCGCGCAGGCATCGGCGACGACCGTCGGCCGACTCCCGTGGAGGAACGCACCCTCGGCGGTGTACGCCACGCACATGTGGGTCATGAAGCCGGCGATCACCACCTGCTCGTTGCCCGCGGCGTCCACGAGGTCGCCCAGCTCCGTGCCGACGAAGGCGTTCGGTGCGGTCTTGACGACCACCCGCTCACCGTCGACCGGCGCGACGCGCGGGTGGATCGCGCCGATGTCCTCGCGGACGTCGTAGGGCGTCCCAGGGCCACCGTCGTTGACGACGTGGATGACGGTGGCCCCCGCGGCCCGGGCACGGCGCAGCAGCGCCTCCGCGGCCGTCAGCGCGCCCTCCCAGCCCTCGAGCTCCATCACGCCACGCGTGTAGGTGTTCTGGTAGTCGACGAGGATCAGCGTCGCCTCGGCGAGCGTGGCGGGATCGTTCCCGAAACCGTTGAGCTCTCGCAATGTACTGCGCGCCATGAATTCTCCTTCACATGTCGTGGAATCGCGATGACCCGATCAACGCTACGAAGCGCACGGCGATGTCGCAATGACACGTATGCTGCAGATCCAGACATCGAAGGAGGGCGCGGATGAACCGGCTGATCGTCGTCGTGATCTTCGACCAGGTCGACCTGCTCGACGTCACGGGACCCCCGGAGGTGTTCTCGTTGCTGCAACGCGAACTCGACCGGCCCACCGGCTACCGGGTACTCCTGGCTGCGGCCTCCATCGACCCCGTGACCACCTCCGCGGGCGTGCGCGTGCTCCCCGATGTCACCTTCGACGACGTACCGCGCACGGTGGACACGCTGATCGTGCCGGGCGCGGTCACCGTCGGGCAGGACCGACGGATCGCGGCCCTCGTCGACCCGGACGCCGCCGCGTTCGTCGCGCGCACGGCCCCGCGGTGCCGGCGGGTGGCGTCGGTGTGCGTGGGCGCCCACATCCTGGCCGCCGCCGGCCTCCTCGACGGTCGGCGCGCCACCACGCACTGGTCGACGGCGCAGCAACTGGCCGACGAGCATCCGGAGATCACGGTCGACCCGGATCCGATCTTCATCCGCGACGGTGACATCTGGACGGGCGCCGGCCTCAGCGCCTGCCTGGATCTCGCGCTCGCGCTCGTCGCCGACGACTTCGGTGACGAGGCGGCGCAGCGGGTCGCCCGGCAATTGGTGGTCTACCTCAAGCGTCCCAGCGGTCAGAGCCAATTCAGTGTGCCGCTCGAGCAGGGCGGGGCGTCGCGACGCGTCGACGAACTGCGGCACCACATCCTCACCCACCTGGATCGCCCGCTGTCAGTGGGCGAGCTCGCGGCGCACCTGCACCTCAGCGAGCGCCAACTCACGCGGGTGTTCAGGACCGAGCTCGGGACGACGCCCGCGGCCTACGTCGAGGCGGCGCGGGTGGAGGCCGCCCGCAATCTGCTCGAGACCACCGACGACACCGTCGCCCGTGTCGCCGCGACGTGCGGGTTCGGCACCGTCGACACCCTGGCCCGAGCGTTCCGCCGGACCCTGAGCATCACCCCCGCGCAGTACCGCGAACGGTTCCGGATCCGCTGACCCCGGACACACGAACGCCCTCGGGGAGGCCTCCGAGGCGCCTGTGGCGCTCCGAGGGCCTCCCCGAGGGAGTCATGCGATCCGACTGTTAGGAACCGGTCGAGCAGGTGCCTGCCTTGACCTGAGCCGGCGTGCACACGGTCGCGTCGGCACCAGCGGTGACACCGGCGCTCACAGCGGGCTTCTGGGTCGCCTGCGTGCGGGTCGCGGCCTGCGGGGTCACGGCCGGGGCCGTGGTCGTGGTCGTGGCGGCCGGAGCCTGGGTGGTCTCCTGAGCCTGCGTGGTCTCAGGCGCCTGAGGCTTCGTCACCGTGGTCTCCGGAGCCTGCGTCGTGGTCTGCGCCTGCGTCGGCGCAGCCGGACGCTCCGCCGGCTTGGTGGTGGTCGTGGTGGCACCGGCACCGCCGGTCACGCTGCCACCCGCACCACCGGTCACGGTGCCGTTGCCCGCACCGGCGCCGCCGGTCACGTTGCCACCCGCACCACCGGAGACGGTGCCGTTGCCCGCACCGGCGCCGCCGGTCACGTTGGCGCCCGCACCACCGGTGACGGTGCCGTTACCCGCGCCACCGTTGACGGTGGCACCCGCGTTGCCCTGGACCTCGACGCGGTTGGCGTTGTCCGAGCTGGGCTTCGCGACGGTCGCCTGGACCGACGTACCGATCGCCTCGTTCAGCGACGCGGTGGTGCCGGCCTGGATCGTCGCACCCTGCAGGGCGACGGGCAGCGGCGCGACGACGCTGGCGTCGAGGTTGACGTTGCCGGTCACCTTGGCGCCGGGGAGCGCGAGAACGGGCTCCACCTTCGCCGAGGTCGGCAGCGGCTGCAGCACGACACCGGGGGCGACGGGCGCCGTCACGGTGGTGGTCGTGGTGGTCGACGTCGTGGTCGTGGAGGTGTAGATCGGAGCGGTGATCCGGTCCTGGTCACGGACCTCGACGACGCGACCCGGGGTGACCGCCCACACGGGGTAGTACGGGTCGTTGAACTTCGGGTTCGCGTGGCGGTACGGGTTGTTGCCCAGGTTGATGCCGATGGACACCGAGATCAGCGGCTGCGGCTTCGGCTGGGTCCAGCTCTTGGGGTAGACCCAGAACACGGGCACGTCGACGTGGAAGTCGGCCTCGAACCACGGCTTCGGGTAGCTGGGCTTCTCCCACGGACGGGGCTGGCCCGGGTGCCACGGCTTCACGCCGAGCTGACGGCCGTACAGGGTGTAGCAGGTCTGGGTCTGGACCTCGGTGCTGACGCTGCCACCCGGAGTGGTGGAGGTCTGCTTCCACGAGCCGGTCTCACAGATCTGCTGGTAGATCGCGATCTCGTCGCGGGTGTAGTTCCACGGCTTGTAGTTCGCCGGGCGGACCATCGGCGCCGGGGGTGCGGGCTGGGGCGCGACGCGGATGCCCGGGATCTTGGGCGCGGCCGGGTAGTAGACCGTGGTGTTGTTGCTGGTCGAGGTGATCGTGCCCTGCGGCAGACCCGAGTTCGCGACGGCCTGCGCGGCGACCGCGTTGCCGACCATCGTGACGCCCTTGGGCGGCACGGCGACACCGTCGGTCTGGAAGGCGCCGGGGTTCGCGGTGAACTGGTCACCGGTCACGGGCTGGAAAGCGACGGGGCTGTCTCCGCCGGTCGACTTGCCACACCCGGCGAGGAGGCCCGCCACGGCCACGACGGCGAACGACGCGGCTCCGATCTTCTTCGTATTCATGTGGTTCCCATCCTTGGGTGATTCGACGGTGCGCTGTCGCGCCCCGCTGGACTCTCGGACTCGATTCACACGCTCTATACGGACCTTGCCACGGATCGTTACAGCCCGCGGTAAGTATTTCGAGAAGTTCAGGGTTGTCCCGGAGGTTCAGTACAGCGGGCGCACAGAGAAGACCTGTAGCTTCTGCGGCGCGCCCTTGGCCTTGAACCGGCGGGGTCGCACCTGGTAGCGATCCCTTTCCGCGATGGAGAAGACCGTCTCGGACGCGAGCACCTCTCCCCCGTTCGCTGCCTCCGCGACCCGGGCGGCGATGTTCACGTCGACCCCGATCAGGTCGCCCTTGACCCGCCGCGGCGTGCCCGTGTGCAGGCCCGCGCGCAATGTCGGGCGGTAGTCCTCGGCGAGGTCGATCATGCCGACGGCCTCGATCACCTCGTACGCGGCCTCGATCGCACTGTCGCCGTCGAAGGCGGCCAGGGCACCGTCGCCCATGGTCTTGACGATGACGCCGCCGTGCCGCTCGACGATCTCCTTGGTGGTCTTGTTGACCGCGTGCAGCAGTCGCACGATGTCGTCGTCAGAGCGCTCCAGCGCCCACGTCGAGAAGGCCACCAGATCGGTGAACAGGATGGTGATCGGCTTCGGCGGCAGGTAGTCGCGGTCGCGACGGCTGATCATCGCCTGCCAGGTGGCCGTCGCGAGGGTGCCGAGCTCGCGGGTGACCGTCGGCTCGTCGCCCACGATCCGGTCCACCAGCTTCGACAGCCGTTCCGTCGACTCCGCGTCGGGCTGGAACAGTTCCTTCTTGGGGCCGCCGGGCATGTTCTCCCGGGCCGCGCGGACCAGCCCCGTCATCGCCTTGCTGCGGTTCGCGGCGTGCGCCGCCGCTGCCCCCTTGGCCAGCATCTTCCGCCCCTTGCGGGGCTCGGGCCCGGCTGCATCGTCGGGCAGCGCGAGAGCGTCGTCGACCATGCGATCGAGCGTAGCCGTCCGGTCCGCGACCTACGACGATGCCCAGCCCTCACGCCGCGCGCCGTAGCGCGCCGCGCACACGTAGACGTCGAGCTCGGCCGCCGAGTTGAGCACCGCCTTGACCACGCGCCACAGCCCGAGGCTCTCCCGGCGGCCCGCCGGCGGCCGGATCCCCAGGTTGAAGTAACCGCTGCGCACGTCGTAGTGGTCGAGCACTCGTACCCCCATGTCCGTTTCGGGTGATCCGCATCACACGTTAGAACGAGTTCCCCCGTTCTGGATCGAAACGGCCCACGACGCGCCGGGCCGTAGCCCGACGGTGCGCCGTTGCCCGCCCCGGCACCCGTCCGCCGGGATCGGGTTCGACGGTGCGCGGGTACTATCGAGCCGCTGCGGGCCCCGCCCGCGCGTCGGGGGCGATAGCTCAGTCGGTTAGAGCCGCGGACTCATAATCCGTAGGTCGTGGGTTCGAGCCCCACTCGCCCCACATCCCGAGCCACAGAGTGCTCCAGGGAGATCTCGATGTCCTGTGGGGCCGCGGGATCCAGACAGTAAGACGACGTGCCGACGACCGTGCGATGAGACCTCACGACGAATGCTCTCCGGTTGGGCACGTCGGCTTCCAACTGCGCCGCGAGGTCGGACGGTACGGTACGGCGGGGCGCGCACGTGGGATGCGCTCCCACACCTGCGCCCAGTCGAGCGCCTCGAACAACTCGTCTGCATCCTCGCGTGAGAACGGAGCGACCTGCACATCGAGTTCCGGCGCAACGACGACCTGGGTGGGCAACCTCATGAACCGACACGGTGTGCCGGAGCGCACCGTCGGCCCCGAGGACGCGAGCCGACCGCTATGCGACCCGACAAACGACGAGGCGCCGCCGCGCGGCTACCGAAGGGTCACAATCCGTGTCCGAAGGATTTCGTGGCATGCGCGCACGACAGGTCACAGGAGCTCACTCGTCCCCCAAGGTGACCACCGACACCGACGCCACGCCCCCTCTCGAATCCTGCTGTACCGCCAACCGTGCGCCATCGCGGCTGTACGCCAGCACACCGGGTGACGAGATTCCCACGGTGAGAGTTCGCGTCACTGCCCCGGACCGACTGTCACGGATCTCGACCGAGTCGGGCAAAGACACGGCGAAGCTACGCCCGTCAGGAGCGAGTGCCGCTCCTTCGACGCGGCCGACCTGGGCCCCGAGCCTGGTCCAACTGACGCCGTCCCACGTACTTGCGTCCAGCCCCGACACCATCGTGCCTTCTGGGCGCGACGACGTAATGAGCGCGACCGAGCCGGTCGACGAGAACCACAGATTCGCGATGTCCGCGCTCACGACATCCCTGGAACTACCGAACGGGCGAGTGAACTCACGCAGCGGGCTACCGCCCTCCGCGCCGAGCAGACGCCGGCCATCCGGCGAGTAGGCCGCCGCTGTCCACATCGATGATGTCGGACCGAGCGTGTCATTGATCTTCAGCTGCCGCTGCCGCGCGCAGCTACGGGGCTCCCAGACCGACAGGTAGCCCCCCATCTGCTCGGTAACCAACTCCGCCCCGTCGGGAGAGAAGATCAGCGGAGTACCGGCACCATCGGCGTCACCCGTCCGGCACAGTTGCGCCCCCGAGTCCGCATCGAGGACCACCAATGCTTCGCTTCCGCTACTGACGGTGCCGATCGTCGCAAGCGTGCGTCCGTCCGGCGACAGCGCCGCAGTAATCGTGCCCTGGGCGAAATCGGGGCGGACCACACCGTGTGTCCGCGTACGACCGTCGGCACTCCAACGCTCAACCCCGCCGGACGCGAGGACCAGCAACTCGCCGTTCGGCGCATACCCGATCAGTCCGCCGGGGACTTTCACCACATGCGTGTCACTGCCGTTCGCCGCCGTTGCAGTCACGTCCTTCCATGGTCGCCAGACCACTGCGACGACCAACACCGCTGCTACGAGGACTCCGACCGCGCCGAGCGCCCAGTACGTCGCCTTCCGATTCCGCGGAGGACCGGGCGGGAGCGGATTCAATCCAATCGGAGCAGACCAGCGATCCACATGATCGGGGCCACCGTGCTGAGGGACCGGGCCACCGTACTGAGGGGCCGGGCCACCGTACTGAGGGGCCGGGCCACCGTACTGAGGGGCCGGGCCACCGTACTGAGGAATCCGACCGGGCTGGTTGGGAGGCAAAGGGCCGGGATACCGTTCGGTCATCGTCGGAGTTTCCCTCCTTCGGCACTGCACTGCGCACGTTGGCGACGAAGATCATCCGAACGAACTACTCACCCGCATCGTCCGCCCAGGAACGGCCCACTTCGCCCGTGCTCCGGCGCACCGTTGCATAATGTGGAGCGTGACGCAACAGCTGGATTCGGATTCCCCTTCGTACGACGCCAACGCCCGCGGCGCGTACGACAGCCACCGCGACGCCTGGGTGGCGCGCGAGGAGCAGGCCGAGCGCCTGATCCCGATCATCGGTCGCCTGTACCGGCAGTTCGGCGTGGTGTCGTCGATCCACGGGCACCGTCTGATCAACCTCTCCACCTCCGCGGTGATCTCGGCGCACGAGCGCGCCGAGGAGCTGGGCCACCAGGCCCTCACCCTGGAGCAGACGGAGAAGGTGCTGCGCGGCCTGCTCGCGATCGAGCCCGAACCGGCGTCCATCGACATCGCGCGGCTGGCGAAGCTGGCGGGCGACCTCGACACCGACGAGGCGATCCAGGAGCTGCTCCGCGCCGAGATCGCCAAGCGCAACGTCCCCGTGCACGGCGAGGACGGCGGCGCCGACGTGGTGCTGTACGGCTTCGGCCGCATCGGCCGCCTGCTGGCCCGCATCCTGATCAGCCACGCCGGCAACGGCCACGGCCTGCGCCTGCGCGCCATCGTCGTGCGCCGCAGCGTCAAGAACGACCTCGAGAAGCGCGCCAGCCTGCTGGCCCGCGACTCGGTGCACGGCCCGTTCGCCGGCTCGGTCTCGATCGACGCCGAGAACGACGTGATCATCGCCAACGGCACCCGGATCCAGGTCATCTACTCGGACGATCCGGCGACCATCGACTACACCGCGTACGGCATCAAGGACGCGCTGATCGTCGACAACACCGGCCGCTGGCGCGACGAGGAGGGCCTCGGCCAGCACCTCAAGAGCACCGGCGCCGCCCGCGTGCTGCTCACCGCGCCCGGCAAGGCGCCGCTGAAGAACATCGTGCACGGCATCAACGACAGCACGATCGAGGACACCGACACGATCCTCTCGGCCGCCTCCTGCACCACGAACGCGATCACCCCCGTGCTCGCGGCCCTCGACGAGGCGTACGGCATCCAGCGCGGCCACGTCGAGACCGTGCACTCGTTCACCAACGATCAGAACCTGATCGACAACCTCCACAAGGGCGACCGCCGCGGCCGCTCGGCGGTGCTGAACATGGTGATCACCGAGACCGGTGCGGCCAAGGCCGTCTCGAAGGCGCTGCCGCAGCTCGAAGGCAAGCTCACGGGGTCGAGCATCCGCGTCCCCACCCCCGACGTCTCGCTGGCGATCCTCAACATCACCCTCGAGAAGCCCACCACCAAGGACGAGGTCAACGACTACCTCCGCCGGGTGTCGCTGCACTCGAAGGTGCGCCAGCAGATCGACTACATCGAGTCGCCCGAGGTCGTCTCCAGCGACTTCGTCGGCTCGCACCGCGCCGGCATCGTCGACGGTCTCGCGACCATCGCCGACGGCAAGGACCTCGTGCTCTACGTCTGGTACGACAACGAGTACGGCTACTCCTGCCAGGTGGTCCGCGTGCTCGAGCGCATGTCCGGCGTGCACCCGGTGGTCATCCCGGCCCGCGCCGACGTCCGCGTCGAGGCCTGACAACCGGGCCCGATAGGCCAAGGCCCCCAGTAGAACCCGTCACCGCCCCGGTGGAAGCTCCCGCTTCCACCGGGGCGGAGTCGTCTCAGGAGCAGTCGCAGCAGCACCCGTCGCCGCAGCAGCAGTCGCCATCGCAGCAGCAGTCCCCCGCGTTCTCGCCCGCGCCCGCCGACCGCCGGCCCTCCTTCTTCTTCGCCTTCTTGTCCAGCGACACGCCGTTGGCCGCGAGCACTGTCGCCATCGCGGTCAGCAGCAGCGGCCGGACCAGCCGATCGTCGCGCATCCGTACCCGACCCAACCGGTCGATCACGATGCCCTGCAACACCTTCAGGCGATCGACCGCCTGCTCGACGGTCGTGCCCGTCGCATCGAGCGGGTTGTAGTCGCCCCGGGCTCGATCCCCTGGAAGGTCCTCCACGGCATCGGCGAGGTGCGCGAACTCCCCGTAGGCGCGTCCCAGTTCGGACAGGGGAACGACGTTCTCCGGGCGTCCGGCCAGCGTCGCCGACGCGGCGAACATCTCCCCCACGGCCTGCGCGGTCGGCGCCGTCACGTCGGCCAGGGAGGTCGCCCGGGCCTCGATCCGCGCCTGGTCCGCCAGGCCGCGCAGCGAATCCGACACACGCGCGGCCTCTGCGACCGCAGCGTCCGCCACCGCGCCTCCGGCCAGCCGCCGCTCGGCTCTCCGAACGAGCTCGACGGTACGCCGCCCCACCACCGACGTCCTCCCCGCGAGGCCGAACTCCTGCTCCGCGACCCGGTCACCCAGCTTGGCGGCGGCCAACGTCAACGAGGCCGTACTCGCCAGCCGCACACCGAGTTCCGACGGCGCGATCACCTCGGCGCCCCGCATGCCCCGCAGTACGCACGGTCCGGCCGACCGGGTGGACGCGGGAACGCCCTGCTGCGCCTCGACCAGCGCGGACAGCATCGCCGCATCCGTATTGGTCGCCACGCGGGCGGGCTGCCCGCCGGTTTCCCTCAGCTTCAGGCACAGCCCGCACAGGTGAGCGCGCCAGCGGGCGCGCAGCTCCGGCTCGAGGTGGGCGACACACGGGCGTACGAGTCCGAGCACGGGCGGTCTCCGATCAGTGGCTACAACCGGGTCAGTACCACCCATTGTGCTGCAATGGTCAGTCGTCGAACTCGAATCCGTCGGCCTCGGCGGCGGCGACCACCTCTCGGAGCCGCGCGGGATTGTTGACCACCGGGGCCAGCTTCGCCCCGAGCAGCACGAGCACATCGCGGTCGTCCGCCCGGGCGCAGAACATGCCGGACTCACTGTGCAGGCTCACCCGCTCCACGAGTTGCGGTGCCACCCGCTCGGCGACGCCCTGCCAGAAGTAGCCATTCGGCTTGTGCCCCGACTCGACCACGGCACCGTCGGACGGGGTGCCGCCGACAACGAGCAGGAGCGAGTGCGCGCCGGACGGCGTCTCGACCAACGTGAGCGGAGCGATCCGGGTGGCGTCGCCGCCCGAGCGCAGCTCGAGGAGCTTGCGCACGCCGCGCCACGCCATCAGCACGGCGAAGGCCCCGACCAGGGTCGCCGGATAGCGCAGCCACGGGTTCAGCGGCTCCAGCAGCCAGAACAGCACGCCGAGGGCCACGATCACGGCGACGAACTCCACGATGTCCCAGGGGGTGAACTGGCGATCCTCGTCGTCGGTCAGCACGTCCCGAACACTACCGAGCCGCTGCGCTCGGACGCCCGGCGGCCATACCGTCGGCGCGTGTGCCGTACCTGACCTCCGCGAGCACACAGCCGACGGAAATCGAGTAGCCCGGTACTCGCGAGTTCTCACCGTTCACGGGTCATCGTGGGATCACCACCGAACAACACGCGACAGGAGTCACCATGACCACCAACCAGACTCGTTCCGCGATTGCGGCAGCATGCCTGACCCCCGCGATACTGCTGGCCGGATCGGGCGTCAGCTCCGCTCTCCCCGGTCCGATCACGACCGAACTCAAGAGCACCCTTCGCTACACGCTGACCGCCAAGGGATTCCCCGCGTCGATCATCAATATCAGCTACATCGGCGACGACGGCCGAGTCGTCGACGAGAACAAGGTCTTCGTCGGCGCGGGGTACAGCTGGACGCGTACGGCACGGGCGCCGATCGGCACCTACCCCACACTGAAGGTGTCCGTCGAGAGTGCCGGCCTCGCAGGAATCGCACTCTCGTGCACGGCGACCAGCACGCCGATCCTGAATCTGGCCAACACCCCTAAGCCGATCGTGAGGTCGGGAACGATCGAGTTCGCCGGCGGCTTCTCCCAGGCCGTCGCGAAGACCTGCGGCTGACCTCCCCGTCGCCGGCCGGCACCCCGCGTCGGGGCACCGGTCGTCGTCGGCGCGCCTACCGACTCGACGACGCGACGCGATCCATCACAGAAATGTACGCAAGGCGGATCGATCGGAGACTCCGGCCTTCGCGAAGATCCGGTACAGATGTCCCTCGACGGTGCGCACGGACACGCCCAACTCACGCGCGATGTCCTTGTTGCTCAGGCCCGCCACGACCAGCGCGGTCACGTCTTCCTCCCGCGTTGTGAGCGTGAGGGTGCGCCTGGCCGCGCGCACCGCCGGCGTACTCTGCCCGGTTGCGGCTACGAGGCGGTTGAGCCGAGCGCGATGCGAATCGGCCTCGGGCGCGTCCGACTCCATGACGGCGTGCGCCGCAGCGTCCGCTGCCGCGCAGAGCAGTCCCAAGGTCTCGAACGCGTCCGCCGCATCCCGGAGCCGACTCGATGCGTGTCCCGCCAGACCGCGCGCGTGCAGGAGGACGGCCCCGCTGTAGCGACTGCGCAGTCGCCGGTCCAATGCCGCAAGTCGGTCCGCGAGATTTCGATCCCCCAACCGCACGGCGAGGTGCAGCGCCAGCACCTCACCTGCGTACGACTGCTGGGACCGGTAGACGGCAGCGGCGCGCATCGCCACATCGCGCGCTCCCGTGATGTTGCCGCGCGCCGCCGCGACGAACGCGCGGGTGAGCTCGAGCGAGGGCTGATAACAGACAAGGTTGGGCAGTACCGCTGCTTCGACGAGTTCGCACGCGGCACCCGCCGCCTCGGCGTCTCCGCGCTCGAATTCGGCGGACGCCAGGATGTGAGCCGCGAGCAGGTGCCACCCCGAATGGACGGGCTGCGCCAGCGACATGCGCAGCAGCCGCACCGCATCGTCGAGCTCGCCGCGCGCCAATGACACTCGTCCTTCCAGCATGTCGACG
This sequence comes from Tsukamurella pseudospumae, assembly GCF_001575195.1. Taxonomy (NCBI): domain Bacteria; kingdom Bacillati; phylum Actinomycetota; class Actinomycetes; order Mycobacteriales; family Tsukamurellaceae; genus Tsukamurella; species Tsukamurella pseudospumae. Next base: position 379,254 of record NZ_LSRF01000056.1, on the reverse strand, counting down.
ATGGCTTCGGCCGACGGCTCGCCGCCCGCACGGATCCGCCACCTCGCGATGACCGTGTCGGCCTCGTCCAGGGAGCCCTCGAGCACGTCCCCGAAAACCTGCCCCACGGCGATGTTGAACTGCACCAGACCCGTCGCCGACTGCGCGGCGAAGCCCTCCCCGCGCTTGACCACTGCTCGGAGCGACGCCGATTCCCCCGCCAGGCCGAAGTAGATCGCCGCTGTTCCCGCCAGGCTCACGGCCGCCTCAGGGAGGCCGTTCGGGGCCGCTAGCAGCCTGGGGGCGGCCTCGGCGAGCGACGATCCGTCGCCGAGGAAGAAACGCATCTGCGCCTCGATCCCCTCGATCACGTCCAGAACGGGCGGCAGGGTGGCGATCGACCGGGCGCCGTCGAGCACCTTGAGCGCCGAGTCGGGGCGGGCCTCGTTCCAGTACAGACTCACCACCCGCAGGACTGCGACCCGGATCGCGAGCAACTCCCCGAGGTCCTGCTCGACGTACGGTGCCATCAGGGCCTCGACGTCGCCGCCGCGCCCCTGCCAGGTCAGCGCATCACCCAGGACCAGCGCTGCGGACACACCGCCTCCGTTCGCCACAGCCCACCTCGCGAGTTCCTCGCCAACCTCGAGTGCCGCCATCGCCGTCGCCCGACCGGCGGCGGTGCAGACCTGTTCGAGGTCGACGGGAAGGTCGGACTGGATCCGCAGCCGCGCGGCGCGCACGAGCGTCCGGGCGTCGGGCGCGGCACCGCCGGGGCCTCGTCGTCCCAATTGCTCGGCGAGCCGGCCCCGCAACGATCGCGCGCGAGTCACGCCGGTCCGTGCCCGGACGACGTCGCCGAGGAGCGGATGTTCGACCCGAACGACGTGTCCGGAGCCCGCTGAATCGATGATCACCAGCCTGCGGGATTCCAGTTCCGCCATGGCGGCGGTGCCTCCCGCGGCGACGACCGCATCGAGGGCCAGTTCCTCTGCGAGCGCGATCATGGCGAGCGTATCGGACGCTTCGGCGGACAGCCCCGTCAGCCGCTGAGCGAACAGTTCCGCGAGATCGGATCCCATTTCGAGCGCGCCATCCAAACGCCATGTCCCGTGGTGTGCCACCACCGCTCCCGTATCCATGCAGACCCGGACCAGGTTGCTCACGATGAGGGGAACGCCCTGCGCGTAGCGGTGCAGTGCCTCGACGGCTTCAGGCTCGACACGGCCGCCCAGGAGAGCGCACACGAGCTCCTCACTCTGATCGCGATCGAAGCGCTGCAGCGTGATCCGCCGGAGATGCCCGTCCTTCCACAGCCGCGCGATCGGGTCGGGAAGCTGTTCACCCGCCCTGGCGGTGACGATGACCGGCCCTCGACGGGCGAGGACGTACTGCTGGACGACGATAGCGGTGAGCGCGTCCAGCAGGTGCGCATCGTCGACCACGAGCAATCGGTGCGCCTCGTCGGCGAGCGACCGGTGAGCCGCGGCGAGCAGCCCGATGGGATCCATCTCCGCGCGAACAGCGACGAGGTGCCCCAATGCGCCCAGCGGAATGGCTCGCGTCGACTCCGTGCCGGCCACCCATCGTGCATCGACCGAGGGCGCGAATCTCCGGGCGACGGTGCGCGCGAGCACCGTCTTGCCCGTCCCCGGCTCGCCCACGATCAGCGCGCCGCCGTTGGCCCCGGATACCGCGAGCATTGCCTCGGACGTTTCCACACCCCGCCCGACGATCGCCGACTCCCCCGCATCCACGGCAGAATTCTATATCCGTACTTCGTACGAATCCCCGGTTCCGAGCGCTCGCACCACCGTTTTCGAGTAGCGGACCACTCGTGTGCTCCACGGACTATCGCGCCATTGTTCAAAGCGCACAATCCCTCATCCACTGAAGGAGCCCTCATGACGCTCAATCACAAGGTCACGGCCGCACTACTCGGCATTCTCGGCGCGATTCCGCTGACCTTCCTCGGCAGCGGCGCCAGTTCCGCCGAACCGGCGAACGTCGGATTCGACGAGCCCGTCGCCACCCCCGTCGGCGCGAAGATCTTCGTCCGCAACTGGGGCTACGGCGACGCCGGCTGGTGCACGTACCACTCCCGCCCCAAGGGGGCGAGTTTCGACGACGTGCGGATCGGGTTCCGTCTGCCCTCGGCCGGCCGGTACGACGTCTACGTGTACGGAGCGCGGCCGACGGGCAAGCACTACATCATCGGCGTGGACTGCACCAACGCCGCGCCGCACAGCCGCGAAACGATCTACTGACCGTCCGGAACCGCGGCGCCGGGCGCCACCCGGGCGTACCGTCGAACCGTTCGATGGAGGTACCTCGATGGGCGGGTGGCACCGCAGGGCCGCGAGCGCGGCCAGCGGACTCCGTAGTCTCGGCGCGGACGCCGACGCCGCGGAGCCGCTGAACGAGCCCACCGCGTCACACGGCACCGACCGCGACCCGGCCCCGGTCGGGACCGGCGGGCGGGTCACGCCCCGCACCGTCGGCACACTCTTCCGGCATACCTGGCACCACGCGGACGCCATGTTCGACGATGCCGCCCGGCTCGGCGAGGTGGTTCGGTACCGCTACCCCGCAAACCCGGGCCAGACGGTCGTGATCAGCAATCCAGCGCACGTGCGGGCCCTCCTGACTGCGAACCCCAGGTTCGCCGACACTGCGGCGCGGTTGTATCCGATTCGGCCCGTGGTGGGTCGCAGCTCCGTCCTCACCTCGGTCGGGCCGTGGCATGCGCACCAGCGCGACCTGCTGCTACCACGTTTCCACGGCGTCTCCCTCGCGGGACATCGCGCGGCGCTGGAGACCGCAACCGACAGAGCCCTGTCCACACTTCCGATCGGCACCGCCCGATTGGCACGGATCGCCGAGTCGGTCGCCCTCGACGTGATCCTGACGTCGCTGCTGGGGCCCAGGGAGCAGCTGACCGACGCCGAGACCCACCTGCGCGGTGTCTCCGAGTTCCTCCTGTGGGCATCCGGCCGCCACATCGCCAGGGTCGCCCAGATGGTCAACTCTCCGTGGCGCGACGCCCAGCTACTCAACCGGCCACCGATGTGGCTCTGGCACCGCAACCTTCGACACGTGATCTCCGAACGCCGCCGCTCGCCGGACCCAGGCGACGACGTCCTCGGACTCCTCTTGCGGGCGCACGCCCCTGACGGTTCCGCCCTGACCGACGCCGAGATCTCCGACGAATTGCTCACGCTGCTCCTGGGCGGACACGAGACCACTGGCAACGCGGTGGCCTGGACATTCGAGCGGCTGACGCGACACCGCCGGGCATATCACGCCGTACGCGACGCCGCATTGGCCGGCGAGGACGATGTCGTGCAATCCGCCGTCCTCGAGTCGCTCCGGAGCCGGCCGGTTGTCCCCTATATCACGCGGGAACTCATGGTGCCGTGGCGATTCGGTGACCACATCGTGCCGGCGGGCACGGTCGCCGAGATCAGCGTGCTGCTGCTCCATCACCGAGATGACCTCTACCCCAGGCCGTTCGCCTTCACCCCGGAGCGATTTCACGACGCTCGACCAGCCCCGTTCACCTTGCTCCCGTTCGGCGGAGGACATCGACGATGCCTCGGCGCCCCGCTCGCGAACGCCGAGATCACCTATCTCGTGCGAGAGATTCTGCGCCGAACCGAGCTCCGCACCCACGATCGCCCAGGCGAGCCCGCACGGCACCGCAATGTCACCATGGTTCCCGCGGCCGGCGCCAGAGTTCAGGTGCTCTCGGTGCGTTAGCGCTCGGCGGGCCAGTAGTGGCTGTCGGGCAGCGCGCGCGAGCCGAAGATCGCCTGGCCCACCCGCACGCAGGTCGAGCCCTCCTCGACGGCCAGCTCGTAATCGCCGGACATGCCCATCGAGAGCTCGGTGAACTCGGGCCACTTGTCCAGCGACCGGTCGCGCACCCCGCGCAGCACCCGGAAGCACTCACGCACCCGGGCCTCGTCGGAGGAGAACTCCGCGAGGGTCATGAACCCCCGCACGCGCAGCGATGTGAACGTGGGCAGCGCCTCGAGGAACGCCGGCACCTCGGCGGGCGGCAAGCCGTACTTCTGCTCCTCCGCCGACGTGTTCACCTGCACGTACACGTCGAGTCCCCGGCCCAGGGCCTGCAGCCGACGGTCGAGCGCCTCCGCCACCCGCAGGCTGTCGAGGGCCTGGAACTCCGCGGCGACGGCCGCGACGTCCTTCGCCTTGTTCGTCTGCAGGTGCCCGATCACCGACCACGACACGTCGAGGTCCGCCATCTCGGCGCTCTTGCGCTTGGCCTCCTGCGGCTTGTTCTCGCCGAGCTCCCGGCAGCCCGCCGCGACAGCGAGGCGCAGCCGCTCCTGGGGCACCGTCTTGCTGACGGGCAGCAGTCGCACGTCCGACGGTGACCGCCCCGCCCGGACCGCGGCCGCGTCGATGCGGCGCAGGACCTCCGCGATGTTCGTCTCGAACTCTTCGACGGTCTGCGGGGGCGGGTACGAGCTCATGGGTCGAGCCTATCGGCCGGGCGGACCGCCATGGTCCCGGCCCGCGGCCGGTACAGTGGCCTCATGATCCGACTGGTTATCGCCGCAGGTGCGGGGTACGTGCTGGGCACCAAGGCCGGACGCCGCCGCTACGAGCAGATCAATCGCACCGCGAAGGCCATCGCCACCAGCCCCGCCACGAAGAAGGCCGTGGAGATCGGCCGCCGCAAGCTCGCCGAGCAGCTCAACCCGGACCCGAAGATGCGGACGATGCGCGAGATCGACGCGCAGACGGTGATCTACTCCCCCAAGACCGACCTGGACTAGAAGGCGCTGTCGCCCACGGCCATCTTGAGCAGGCTCTGCCGGTAGCTCTCGAGCGCCACGAGGTCGCCGAACAGGCGGTTGTAGTCACCGTCGGCGCCGGGCGACATGCGCCGCAGCTTGGACTTGAGGTCGGCCACCTGGGCACCGACCCACACCTCCTGCAGCCGCGCCATCACGGACTCCACGTACCGCGGCGACGGATCGCCGGCCACCTGCAGGGGCTCCACCGCCAGTTCCGTGACCAGCGGTTCCAACACCGGGCCGTCGACGCTGCGCACCACGGTGTCGACCCACTCCGGGCCGCCGAGACCCGCGGCGATCCCGCCCGCGGCCTCGATCGCCAGGCGCACCGCGCGGTACGCGGGATCGGTGAACATGTCGTCGGACAGCGCGTCGAACACCATTCCCGCCAGCGCGGGAACCTGCAGCGCGGCCTTGAGCACCTCGCGCTGCACCCACAGCACCGGGTCGCTCGGGTCCGGACGCTGCGGCCCCGTCGGGCGAGGGGCGGGAGTCTCCGGGAACGGCGCCACGGGCTCGCGCAGCCTCGTGTTCGACGGTGCCGGCGCCCCCGGCCCGGGACGCCCCTCGCCGCGACGGATCCGCGCGGACTCCTCGCGCACGCGACGCAGCACCTGCGTCACGTCGTCCCAGCCGACCCACCCGGCCAGCTGGCGGGCGTACTCGTCCCGCAACGCCATGTCCTTGATCCGGGCGACGACGGGCACCGAGCGACGCAGTGCGTGTACGCGTCCCTCGGCGGTGTCGAGGTCGAACTCGGTGATCAGCGTCTTCACGGCGAACTCGAACATCGGGACGCGCTGCGCGATGAGGTCGCGGACGGCCTCGTCGCCGTGCTTCTGCCGCAGCTCGCACGGGTCCATCCCGTCGGGGGCGACGGCGACGAAGGTCTGCCCGGCGATCTTCTGGTCGCCGTCGAAGGCTTTCATCGCGGCGGCCCGGCCGGCGGCGTCACCGTCGAAGGTGTAGATCACCTCGCCACGGAAGTAGCTGTCGTCCATCATGAGTCGACGCACGAGCGAGACGTGGTCCTCGCCGAACGCGGTACCGCAGGAGGCGACGGCGGTCTCCACGCCCGAGGCGTGCATCGCCATGACATCGGTGTAGCCCTCGACGACCACCACCTGATGCCCCTTGGCGATGTGCTTCTTCGCATGGTCGAGCCCGAACAGCACCTGGGACTTCTTGTAGAGCATGGTCTCCGGCGTGTTCATGTACTTGCCGAGATTGTCGTCGTCGAACAGCTTGCGCGCGCCGAACCCGATCACGTCGCCGCCGAGGTTCTTGATCGGCCACAGCAGCCGGCGGTGGAACCGGTCGATCGGGCCGCGCTGCCCCTGCTTGGACAGTCCCGCGGCCTCGAGCTCCTTGACGTCGAAGCCCTGGCGCAGCAGCGCCTTCGTCATCGTGTCCCAGCCCGACGGGGCGTACCCGCAACCGTAGAACTGCGCGTCCTCCTCGGTGAACTCCCGGTCCCGGAGATACGTGCGCGCGGTCTCGGCCTCCGGCGTGCGGAGCTGCTCCGCGTAGAACTTCTGCGCGGCCGCGTTGGCGGCCACGAGGCGCATGCGGGTCCCACGGTCCTGCTTCGGGCCGGGGCCGCCGCCCTCGTAGCTGATCTGGATGCCGACCTTGTCGGCCAGCTGTTCGACCGCCTCCACGAACGGGACGTGCTCGATCTTCTGCAGGAAGGAGATGACGTCGCCGCCCTCGCCGCAGCCGAAGCAGTGGAAGAAGCCCTGCGTGGGCCGCACGTGGAAGCTGGGGGTCTTCTCGTCGTGGAACGGGCACAGGCCCTTCATCGACCCCACGCCGGCGGGCCGCAGTGCCACGTACTCGCCGACGACGTCCTCGATGCGCGCACGGTCGCGGATCGCCGCGATGTCACGCTCCGGGATTCTGCCGACCACGAGTTCGAGTGTACTGCCGCTCAGCCCTCGAGGACCTTCTGGTCCAGCCGCTCGAGCCGGGTCTCCGTCATCGACGCGATCTGATCGATCACCACGCGCAGCCGGACGGCGTCGGTCTCGGCGGCCAGGTAGGCGGGCGAATACAGCGGGTCGATGTGCGACGGCGACCCACCCATCAGGTAGTCCGCCGCCCGGTGGATCCGGTCCCGTTGCCCCTGCTGGACGGCCAGGTGCAGCTGATTCGAGTAGATGTACTGCAGCGCCATGGTTTTCAGCAGGATCACTTCGGCGCGCACCGACGGCGGCACCGCGACATCGGCCTCGTACCGGCACACCGGCTCGTTGCCCGTGGCGGCGCGGGTCGCGTCGATCGCGGCGGACGCGAACCGGCCCACCAGCTCACTCGTCATCCGCTTGAGGGCGACGGACGAGGCGAGGCCACCGTCGTACTGCGCAGCAGCGGCGACGACCTCGAAGGAGGCGAGGCGGGCGCCGGCCTCCTCGAGCTCGGCGGCCTCCGCGCCGCGGAAGCTGTCGGCGCCGAAGCCGGACAGGCTGCGCACCTCCTCCCGCGAGGAGAGCGCGCGCAGGTCCAGCCGGCCCGACAGGACGCCGTCCTCCACGTCGTGCACGGAGTACGCGACGTCGTCGGACCAGTCCATGACCTGCGACTCCAGGCTCTGACGGGTCCCGTGCGGCCCGTTCTCGCCGCCGCGCATCCAGTCGAGGACGTGCGCGTCGTCGTCGTACACCCCGAACTTGCCGCCGGGCTCGCGGCGCAACCACGGGTACTTCGTCGCCGCATCGAGGGCGGCGCGCGTGAGGTTGAGGCCCACGGAACGTCCCTGGTCGTCGAGCACCTTGGGTTCGAGCCGGGTGAGGATGCGCAGGTTCTGCGCGTTGCCCTCGAAGCCGCCGATGTGCCGGGCCACCTCGTCGAGCGCACGCTCGCCGTTGTGGCCGTAGGGCGGGTGGCCGATGTCGTGCGCGAGCCCGGCGAGGTCGACGAGGTCCGGATCGCAGCCGATGCCCAGCGCGATGCCTCGGCCGATCTGGCTCACCTCGAGCGAGTGGGTCAGCCGGGTGCGCGGCGTATCACCCTCGCGCGGGCCCACGACCTGCGTCTTATCCGCGAGGCGGCGCAGGGCGGCGCTGTGCAGCACACGCGCGCGGTCGCGGGCGAAGGCAGAGCTGTGCCCCTCCCAGCGCAGCGCCTCCCACTGCGGCCCCGAGAACAGCGTCGGTTCGGAATCCGCCTCGAGGCCCGCCGTTTTGGGTCGCTCGGCGACGAGCCTCTCGACATCGGCCGGCTGGTAGGCCGCCGGCCCGGGCAGCAGCGGCACCTACTCGGTGACCCAACCGCGCGCGAAGGCGAAGTCCGCGATGCGCTGGCGGATCTCGATGATCTGACCGGCGGTGAGATCGTCCGAGGAGTCGAGCAGCAGCTCGGTCAGCTCGTCGACGAAGGACTGCATGTCGAGCGCGCCGGCGACGGCGGCCGCGCGCGGCGCGGAGTCCCGACGGGGCGCGTGCTCACGCCGATCGCCCCGGTTGTCGCGCTGGTCGCGGTTGTCGCGCCGGGGCGCCGACGATGCCGCAGGCGCGCCGCCCACGACCGCCACGTTCACGGCCTTGAGTCCCTTGTCGCCCTTCTCGACGTCGAAGGTCACCGCCGTGCCGGGCCGCAGGGCCGACTCGTCGAAGTCGATGTCGTTCACGTGGAGGAAGACGTCCTCGCCGCCCGCATCGGGCGCGAGGAAGCCGAAGCCGCGCTGCGTGTCGAAGTGGACCACCTTGCCGTTCGTCATGCCGTCGAGTATCCCACGGCCTGCCGCGATCCGGCCGGTACGGTGTGTCTATGAAAATCGCGCCAGTCGTCCTCGCGGGCGGCGTCCTGGTCGCCCTCGCGGCCTGCACCTCCCCCAACACCGACTCCAGCACCGTGGTCGAGATCGACGGCAAGGCCGAGAGCGCAGCCGAATTCGTCAATGCGGGCTGCACCCGCACCGGCGATTCGATCACCATCGGATCCGGCAGCGTGCAGACGGCGCGGGGCATCGGCGCCATGCTCACCGAGGGCAACCCGCCCACCGTGTCGAGCCTGTTCATCGCCACCGGCGGCAACGTGATGACGGTGCTGAACACGCCCGTGGGGCAGGTCGGTTCGGCGAAGGCGTCGAAGGCCGGCAACCGGTACACCATCACGGGTGAGGCCCGCGCGGCGAACCTGAGCACCAAGAAGTTCCGCGTCGAGATCACCTGCAGCTAGAAACGCCGCCGCCCGCCCCGCGAGCTGCGGGACGGGCGGCGGCGTCAGCGTCTGATCAGCAGCCGGCGAGACGCGCGGCCAGGTACTGCTGGATCTCCGCGAGCGGCACGCGCTCCTGCTCCATCGTGTCGCGCTCGCGCACGGTCACGGCGTCGTCCTCGAGGGTGTCGAAGTCGACGGTGATGCAGAACGGCGTGCCGATCTCGTCCTGGCGGCGGTAGCGCTTGCCGATGCCCTGAGCGTCGTCGAACTCGACGTTCCAGTACTGGCGCAGCTGCGCGGCCAGCTCGCGCGCCTTCGGCGACAGCTTCTCGTCGCGCGAGAGCGGCAGCACGGCGGCCTTCACCGGCGCCAGGCGACGGTCCAGCTTGAGCACGACGCGGGTGTCGGTGCCGCCGTTCGCCTTCGGCACCTCCTCCTCGGTGTACGCGTCCACGAGGAAGGCCATCAACGAGCGCGTGAGGCCGGCTGCGGGCTCGATGACGTACGGCGTGTACCGCTCGCCGCTCTGCTGGTCGAAGAACTCCAGCGACTCGCCCGAGTGCTTCGAGTGGGTGCCCAGGTCGAAATCGGTGCGGTTCGCGATGCCCTCGAGCTCGCCGAACTCGCTGCCCGCGAACTCGAAGCGGTACTCGATGTCGACGGTGCCCTTGCTGTAGTGGCTCAGCTTCTCCTGCGGGTGCGTGAACAGGCGCAGGTTCTCCGGGTTGATACCCAGGTCCGTGTACCACTTGAGCCGGTAGTCGATCCAGTACTGGTGCCACTGGTCGTCGTCACCGGGCTTGACGAAGAACTCCATCTCCATCTGCTCGAACTCGCGGGTCCGGAAGATGAAGTTGCCGGGCGTGATCTCGTTGCGGAAGCTCTTGCCGATCTGGCCGATGCCGAACGGGGGCTTCTTGCGCGCCGTGGTCATCACGTTCTTGAAGTTCACGAAGATGCCCTGCGCCGTCTCCGGGCGGAGGTAGTGCAGGCCCTCCTCGGACTCGATCGGGCCGAGGTAGGTCTTGAGCATCATGTTGAAGTCGCGGGGCTCGGTCCACTGGCCCTTGGTGCCGCAGTCCGGGCAGACGATCTCCGTCATCGGCACGTCGTCCGGGTTGACCTCTTCGCCCTTGGCGGCGCGCTTCTCGGCGTACGCCTCCTGCAGGTGGTCCTGACGGTGCCGCTTGTGGCAGTTCAGGCACTCCACCAGCGGATCGTTGAAGACGGAGACGTGGCCCGAGGCGACCCAGACCTGGCGGGGCAGGATGATCGCGCTGTCGAGGCCCACCACGTCGTCGCGCGAGGTGACCATGTTGCGCCACCACTGCTTCTTGATGTTCTCCTTGAGCTCCACACCCAGCGGCCCGTAGTCCCAGGCCGACTTCGTGCCGCCGTAGATCTCACCCGACTGGAAGACCAGCCCCCTGCGCTTGCACAGGTTGGCGACGATATCGACTTTGGTTGCTTTGGCCACGGCGCGCTTCATCTCCGAGAAGGTTGTGAAAAGGAAAAACGTACGGATCGACTCTACCGTTCGCTCCCCCACCCGCGGCGCGATGGGACGCCTGCGCCGACGAGCTTGACGTAGTCGATCCCGCATATGAAAATGATTGTTGATAACAGGAGGTGTTCCCATTCCCACCGACATCGACATCGTCGCCGAGTGTCCCGTCGATCCCGAGTTCGCGCGGACCGCGCAGCCCGATCCCGAGGTGCTCACCGCCACCGGCGACCTGCTGCGCGCCCTGGCCGCGCCGGTCCGGATCTCGATCGTGCTCGAGCTGATGCACTCCGAGCTGTGCGTGCACCAACTGGTCGACGCGCTCGGCGTGACCCAGCCGCTGGTCAGCCAGCACCTGCGCGTCCTCAAGTCCGCGGGCGTGGTGCGCGGCGAGCGCAACGGCCGGGAGATCATCTACCGCCTCGTCGACGACCACCTGGCGCACATCGTGGTCGACGCCGTGGCCCACGCCGCCGAACGGGCGAGCGCATGACCGGCGAGACGTCACGCGGCACGGGCGTCCGCGCAACCAAGCAGCGGGGCGCCATCACCCACGCGCTGCGGTCGGTGTCGGAGTTCAAGTCGGCGCAGGAGCTGCACGAGCAGTTGCGCACCGACGGGGAGTCGATCGGCCTGACCACGGTGTATCGGAACCTGCAGGCGATGGCCGACGCGGGCGCCGTCGACACCCTGCGCACCGACAGCGGCGAGGCCCTGTTCCGCCTGTGCTCCGACGAGCACCATCACCACCTGGTGTGCCGGGAGTGCGGGCGCACCGTCGAGGTCACGGACCGGTCCGTGGAGGCGTGGTCCGCCCGGACGGCCGCCGCCCACGGCTTCACGGAGGTCACCCACACGCTGGAGATCTTCGGGCGGTGCGCCGACTGCTCGGCGTAGCGGCCCCGGCGGCCCGACGGGGCGCCCCGGGCGTCAGGCCCGGACGGCCTGGGTGAGGAACGGCGAGAGCACCTGGGAGACCTCGCGCGCGGCCTCGTCCGGCCCCTCGATCGGCATCGTCAGGTGACTGAAGGCCAGGCGCACCAGCACCCCCGCGGCGACCTGCGCCTCGGACCGCCGGACCTGCGCCCAGCTCATCGCGAGGATCTCCGCGAGCCCCTCGGTGGCCCGCTGCATGATGGGCGTACCGTCGACCGTCACGATGCCCATGAGGTCGCGGTGCGGGTTCGGGCCCACGATGTTGAGCACCACCGGGTCACCCATGCCGATCTGGAACACCCCGCGCATCGCGTCCTCGACGGCCTCGCCGATCCGGCCGGGGTTCGCGTCGATCCGCTCCTGCACGAAGGCCAGCAGTCCATCGACGAATCGGGTCACGTAGGCCACGGCCATGCCCTTGCGGGAGCCGAACTCGTTGTAGAGCGTCTGCCTGCTGACGCCGGCCTCACGGGCGACGGCCGCCATGGTGACGGCCGACCACTCGCGCCCCCGCAGGAAGCCGCTCACGGCGTCGAGCGCCTGATCGCGCACGGACTGCTTGGGGGCGGCGTCGGCGTCACGCCCGGCGAGGACCGTCATCGCGCGACCGCCGCCGCGATCTGCTCGGACAGCTCGCCGCGCACCGCGCGCAGTTCCTTGGGGCGGCCCATCGCGATGGCACCGACGAGTGCGCCGCCGCGGTTGCAGCGGGCGAAGAAGGCACCACCCGAATTCGTGTCCATCGAACCGTCCACCTCCAGCGCGTCGTCCGCCGCGGGCCACCCCGCGAACTGCAGCACCGCACCGAACTGGGCCGACCAGCCCCACGGGACCGTGGGCGCCGACGACTCGCCGAGGAGCACCTGCGCGACGGCCGTGCCCTGGTCCTGTGCCGCCGACCAGTTCTCGGCCCGGTAGCTGCCGCCGTCCAGCGGATGGGGCACCCGGGCGCAGTCGCCGATGGCGTACACGCCCTCGGCGGATGTGCGGTACCGCTCATCGACCAGGATACCGTCGTCCACCCGCAGTGCCAGCCGCTCGGCGAGCCCGGTGTCGGCGACGGAGCCCACCGCGACGACGAGCAGATCCGCGACCAGGGCCGCACCGTCGGGCAGCGCGACCGCGACCTGGTCGGTCTCGACGGTGATCTCGCCCGGCCGGACGCCGAGCAGCAGATCGATCCCGGCGTCGCGCTGCAGGCCGGCCAGTCGCTCCCCGATCGACGGGGGCACGACGCGCACCAGGGGCAGGGGCGCGGGTTCGATGACGGCGACCGAGGCGCCCAGCTTCGCGGCGGCCGAGGCCACCTCCGAGCCGATCAGACCCGCGCCGAGCACGATCACGCTGCCGGCCCGGCCCAGCTCGTCGCGCAGCCCGACGGCGTCGGCGAAGTCGCGGAGGTACCGCACGCGCGGCCCGGGCGGCAGGCCCGGCAGGCGCCGGGACGCGCCGCCGGTGGCCAGCACGAGCGAGCCGTAGGTGAGGGCGGCACCGTCAGACAGTTCCAGCGTGCGCGGGCCGGTCTCACCACCGGTCACGGTGACCCCGGTGCGGACCTCGACGTCGATGTCGGACCAGTGCGCTGCGGGCTTGATGAGGGCCTTCTCGACCGGCATGCCCGCGAGCAGCACGTCTTTCGACAGCGTGGGGCGCCGGTACGGGAGGTGCGGATCGCGCCCGATGAGGGTCACGTCCCCGTCGTATCCGCCGGTCCGCAGCGCCAGGGCCGCGGTGGCGCCGGCGACGCCCGTACCGACGATCACCACACCGTCGGTGCTCATGCTCGGGAAACCTCGACCATCTCGAAGTCGGCCTTGGCGGCACCGCAGTCGGGGCAGGACCAGTCGTCGGGGATGTCGTCCCAGCGGGTGCCGGGCTCGATGCCGTCCTCGGGCCAGCCCTCGGCCTCGTCGTACTCGAACCCGCACTGGAGGCAGCGGAACAGCTTGAAGGGTGCGTCACTCATGATGGATTCCTTTCTCGTTCTTCCTGATTCGTTCGTGCGGTCGCGCTCGTTCAGACCGGCTCGAAGTCGATCTTGTCGCGGACGCCGCAGTCGGGGCAGTTCCAGTCGTCGGGGATGGCGGCCCAGGCGGTGCCGGCGGGCCAGCCCTCCCTGGGGGCACCGGCGGCCTCGTCGTAGACGTAACCGCACACGGGGCACTTGAAGGCGCTCATGCCGCGGCCTGCTCTCCGCCCGCGGGGGCGCCGTACCGGGCCAACACCTTGTCCCGGACACGGGGATGGATGTTGACCTTGGTGATGTCACCGTCGTAGTGGTCGAGGACGCGGTGGTCCATCAGCCGGCGCCACAGGGGCGGGAAGTAGGTCACGCCGATCAGCGTGGCGTAGCCCTGGGGCAGCGACGGAGCCTCCTCGAACGACCGGAGGGTCTGGTAGCGGCGCGTGGGGTTCGCGTGGTGATCACTGTGCCGCTGCAGGTGGTACAGGAAGACATTGGTGATGATGCGGTCGGAGTTCCAGGAGTGCTTGGGGGCGCAGCGCTCGTACCGGCCGGAGGCCAGCTTCTGGCGCAGCAGTCCGTAGTGCTCGAGGTAGTTCACCGACTCCAGCAGACTGAATCCGTACACGCCCTGGATGATCAGGAAGGGCAGCACGTACCAGCCGAAGACCGCGACCAGGGCGCCGAACAGGACGACGGTCATGAGCCAGGCGTTGAGCACGTCGTTCTTCAGGGTCCACGGGCTCTTGCCGAGACGCTCCAGGCGGGTCTTCTCGAGGTTCCACGAGGACTTCAGGCTGCCCCACACGCTGCGCGGCAGGAACTCCCAGAAGGTCTCGCCGAAGCGGCCGCTGGCCGGATCCTCCGGGGTGGCGACACGGACGTGGTGGCCGCGGTTGTGCTCGATGAAGAAGTGGCCGTACATGGCCGGCGCGAGGGTGAGCTTGGCGATCCACCGCTCGTTCTCGGGCTTCTTGTGGCCGAGCTCGTGGCCGGTGTTGATCGCGATCCCCGCGACGACGCCCAGGCTGAGGGTGATGCCGATCTGGCTGATCAGGCTGAGCCCGCCGCCGTCGGCGTAGACGCCGCCGAGCCAGCTGAGGTCATCGGCGGTGATGAAGTAGCACATCGCCACCAGCGACAGGAGCTGGAAGGGCAGGAAGATGTAGGTGAGCCAGCGGTAGTACATGGAGTTCTCCAGCGCCTCCATCACCTCCTCCGGCGGGTTCTCCCCGTCGTCGCCGGCCTTGATGTCGACGATCGGGAGGATCACGTACAGCAGGAGCGGGCCGATCCACCAGAGCACCGGCGCGAGGTACATCAGCGGGGTGCTGCCGATGCCCAGCAGAACTATGAGCCCGACGGCGAAGAACAGTGCGGTGGGAACGAACAGGCCCCACAGCCACAGACGCTTCTTGTGGTCCGTCCAGACTGCGGGGTTGCCGTCCGCGTCGATATAAGCCAGGCCCTTCATGGTGCCCTCCCTATCGTTGGCGCCCCGGGCGGGGCTGTGACTGATGTCATACGCTCTGGGACGAGTATTTGACAGCTGAGCCACATTTGTCAAGCGCTCTCTGGACAGTTTTCGATCTGTTGTAAACCTGCAGGTAGACAGCGCAGTCCGGTTTGTCGATGGGCCGCCTTTCAGTTGCGCACAATCGAATTGCGTGCAATCATTCTCGGGTGGATGCGGACCAGACACTCGACTCGCAGCTGTGCTTCGCCCTGTACTCGGCGGCGAAGGTGGCCTCCAACGCGTACCGCGAGGAGCTCGCGGCACTCGGGCTCACGTACACCCAGTACGTGACCCTGCTCGCCCTCTGGGAGCAGGACGCCGTCACGGTGCGCGCGCTCGGCGAACGCCTCCAACTCGACAGCGGCACACTCTCGCCCCTCCTCAAGCGTCTGGAGGGGATGGGCTACGTGGAGCGCCGCCGCGACAGGTCGGACGAACGCCTGGTCACGGTCCACGTCACCGACGCCGGCCGCGCCCTCCAGCCCGCGGTCGCGGCCGCCCGGCGGCGCGTGTACGAGGGCTTCGACTTCCCCGTCGAGGACGCCGTCCGGCTCCGCGATCTCGCCATCCGCTTCAGCGAAGCGCACACCCGATAGAACCCACAGACCCCTCACGAACAGGAGATCAGACATGGACGCCGTCTACACAGCCGAGGCCATCGCCACCGGAGCCGGCCGCGACGGGCGCACCCGTACCGACGACGGGCGGGTCGACCTGCAGCTGGCCATCCCGAAGGAGATGGGCGGCTCCGGCCAGGGATCGAACCCCGAGCAGCTCTTCGCCGCGGGCTACGCCGCGTGCTTCCACTCCGCCCTCCAAATGGTCGCGCGGTCGCAGAAGGTCGACCTGGGCGACTCGAGCGTCGGAGCCCGGGTCGGCATCGGCCCCAACGGATCCGGTGGCTTCGGCCTCACCGTGGCCCTCGAGGTCATCATCCCCGAGATCGAGCACGACGCCGCCCAGGCGCTCGCCGATGCGGCCCACCAGGTCTGCCCCTACTCGAACGCGGTGCGCGGTAACGTCGACGTCACCGTGACCGTGGCCGACGACTGATCCGCTTCACCACCCCACGAAGGAGACATCCCCCATGCGCGCTTTGATCCAGGACCAGTTCGGCGACCCCGCGAGCGTCCTGTCCGTCCGCGAGGTCCCGCTCCCCGAGCCCCGCCCCGGCCAGGTCCGGATCCGGACCCTGCTCTCCCCCATCCACAATCACGATCTCTGGACCGTGAAGGGCGACTACGGCTACAAGCCCACGATGCCCGCCGCCGCCGGCTCCGAGGCCGTCGGCGTCATCGACGCCCTCGGCGAGGGGGTCGAGGGGTTCACCGTCGGCCAGCGCGTCGCCACCGGTTCGGCGTTCGGCACCTGGGCGGAGTACTTCGTCGCCGGAGCCGCAGGCCTGATGCCCGTCCCCGACACGATCCCGGACGAGGCCGCCGCGCAGCTGTTCTCGATGCCCTTCAGCGCGATCAGCCTGCTCGACTACCTGAACGTCCAGCCCGGCCAGTGGATCGTGCAGAACACCGCGAACGGCATGGTCGGTCGCATGCTGGCGCAGCTCGCCACCGCCCGCGGGATCAACGTCACGGGCCTGGTCCGACGGTCCGCCGCCATCGACGAGCTCGCGACCTTCGGCGTGACGAACGTGATCGCCACCGACACCGAGGGCTGGCGCGCACGCGCCAAAGAGCTTGCGGGCGAGGCCGGCTACGCGGCCGCCGTCGACTCGATCGGCGGCGCGGCGAGCACCCAGCTCGCCCTGCTCCTCGGCCAGCGCGGCACTCTCGTCTCGTTCGGCGCGATGAGTGCCACCAACCCCGGCGAGGGCGCGATGCTGGAGATCCCCGTCAACGTCGCGATCTTCAAGGAGATCGTCGTCAAGGGCTTCTGGGGCCGCACCGTGAGCCAGGAGATGGATCCCGCGAAGCGGGCCGAGCTGATGGGCGAGGTCGTCCAGGGCGTCGCCGCGGGCACGCTCGCGCTCCCGGTCGACGGCGTTTTCGGCATCGACGAGATCTCCGCCGCTGCCGCCGCGAGCGGCCGCGCCGGCCGCGTCGGCAAGGTCCTGCTGCGTCCCTGACCGCTGCCGATCGAGGCCCGACGGTGCTCGGCACCGTCGGGCCTCGGCGTATCCGGACGACGGGGCCGTCTGCGGAGAGGCGTGCGGTCGGAGGTGCCCCAGCCGCTACTCGGCGACCAGCCGCCGGCGCGCGTCGAGGCCCTGGGCCAGCACGAACAGCACGAACTCGCGGAGCGCATGCCCCGCGAGCGTGCCGGCGGGGAACGAGTAGTGCAGCACCAGATCGGCCGACACCTCCCGCTCCATGAGCCGCAGCGAGCCGAACTGCACCGTCTCCGCGACGGACCGGACGTCGGCGCGCAGGTCCTCGCTGAGCGGGAGGTCCCAGGCCACGACCTGGGTGAGCGAATACACGTCCACGTCACGGGCGAGCTCGAACACCTGGACCGAGGCGGGCGTATCCCCGAAATCGATGAGCACCGCCTGACTCTCGTCGCGGCGCAGCGCGACACCGTCGGCCAGCGCGGACTCGAGGCGCGACCGCAGCGCGTCGAGGCGGGGGTCCTGTGCCGTCACTGCGCGCCCCCGAACCGGCGGTCGCGCTTGGCGTACTCGAGGCACGCGGCCCAGAGGTTGCGGCGGTCGAAGTCCGGGAAAAGCGTGTCCTGGTAGACGTATTCGGCGTAGGCACTCTCCCACAGCAGGAAGTTCGAGCTCCGCTTCTCGCCGGACGGGCGGAGGAACAGGTCCACGTCTGGCATGTCCGGCTGGTACAGGTACTGCTGGAAGGACTGCTCGGTGATGCGCTCCGGGTTGATCTCCCCCGCCGCCGCCCGCCGCGCGATCTCCCGTGCGGCGTCGACGATCTCGGCGCGGCCGCCGTAGTTGACGCACATCGTCAGGGTCATGACGGTGTTGTTCTTCGTGAGCTCTTCGGCGACCTCGAGCTCCTTGATCACGCTGGCCCACAGGCGCGGCCGACGACCGGCCCACTTCACCCGCACACCCATCTCGTGCATCTCGTCGCGGCGGCGCCGGATCACATCGCGGTTGAAGCCCATGAGGAAGCGCACCTCCTCGGGGCTGCGCGACCAGTTCTCGGTCGAGAAGGCGTACGCCGACAGCTGTTTCACGCCGATCTCGATGCACCCGCAGACGGTGTCCATGAGCACGGCCTCGCCGCGCTTGTGGCCCTCGGTGCGGGCCATTCCGCGTTCCTTGGCCCACCGGCCGTTGCCGTCCATCACGAGGGCGACGTGGTTCGGGACCAGCTCCGCGGGGATCTCCGGGGGCGTCGCGCCGGAGGGGTGCGGGTCCGGTGGCCTGACGGTGACCGGTGCCGGTGGTGTCTTCGACCTACCCCGCCGCAGTCCCGGCACCGTCGACCTCCCTCTCACCGGCCGCGAGGGCCGGACTGTGCGGCGCGTGCCGCTCGATCATCGGCAGCGATCGCAGCTGCCGTCCCACGTGCCACTGTAGGTGCGCGGCTGCCAGGCCCGCGCCCTGCCTGCGCACCCGGTCGCCCATCGTCTCGGCGAAGTCGAAATCGGCCCGGGCCAGCGCGGCCATCAGGTCCAGCACGCCCTGCCCCGGCACCGCCGACCCCGACGGGCGACAGTGCACGCAGACAGCGCCGCCCGCGGCCACGTGGAAGGCGCGGTGCGGCCCCTCGTCGCCGCACCGGGCACACAGCGTGAGCGCGGGCGCCCAGCCCGCGGAATCCATGGCGCGCAACAGGAACGAGATCAGCACGAGGTCGCGGTCGCGCACGCCCGCCGCGATCGCCCGCAGGGCCCCGACGGTGAGCCGGTGCAGCTCCGGCGCGGGGGCCCGCTCCTCGCCCGCGAGCCGCTCCGCGGTCTCGATCACCGTGCAGGCGGTGGTGTACCGGCCGTAGTCGCCCGCCAGATCGCCCGAGTAGGCGGCGATGGAGTGCACCTGCGTCACCACGTCCAGGCTGCGACCGGGATGCAGCTGCAGGTCCACGTGGGCGAACAGCTCCAGCCGGGCACCGAACCGCGACCGCGGCCGGCGCACCCCCTTCGCCACCGCGCGGACCAGTCCGTTCTCCCGGGTCAGCAGCGTGAGGATGTAGTCGGCCTCCCCCAGCTTGTGCTGCCGCAGCACCACAGCGCTGTCCCGGTACGACCTCATACCCTCCATCATCCCACCCCGCGCCGACAGATGCGCCCGTGCCGCGCGGCGCGCCCGGAACATGTCGGTGGCCGGGTCCATGATGGCGAGCAGCATCGGATTTCTTCGGGGGGAGAAAACATGACACCGGGATGGGCCACGATCATCGTCGGCACGGCGGCCGTCGTGATGGCGATCGTGACGATCGGCCAGAAGCGGACTCGCGGACAATCGTAAGGAGTGGTGGACGCGGTTCCAGTGGGCACTCGACGCCACGTACGCCGCAGAAGGCGACCGGCGCCGCGACGCCTGGGCGATCCTCGACGATCTCGTCGTATCGCCGCTCATCACCACGACGGAGAACGGGGTGGCGATGTACATGACACTGACGCGATACCGAGGCGATAATGGTGGTAGCTCTCGGTCCACAGGAGGTGAGCGATGACATCGATCAAGGAGCCCGTGACGCTGGAGGAACGGCGCGCGATGATCCGCGTGATCGTCTCAGGGCTGCACAAGTACGGCCGGCCGGTGTCGCAGCAGATGCAGGACTTCGTCGACGGAAAAGTCGACGATCCCGGCCCGCTGCCGTCGCCGGAGAGCCTCCTCCGGCTCCGTGACATCAAGCCCCGCTGGTGGCAGCGGCTCCTGGGTCGGTAGCGGCGAACTCTAGAAGAGAACTCTAGAAGCCCAGCCGCCCCAGCTGCTTCGGGTCGCGCTGCCAGTCCTTCGCGATCTTCACGTGCAGTGAGAGGTACACCTTGCGGCCCAGGAGCTTCTCGATCTCCTCGCGTGCCGCGGTACCCACCGACTTCAGGCGCGAGCCGCCCTTGCCGATGATGATCGCCTTCTGCGACGACCGCTCCACGTACAGCAGCGCGTGCACCTCGAGCAGGGCGGGCTTGCCGGACTTCTCCTGCGCCTCCGTCTTCTCCCGCTCGACCACCTCCTCGATGACCACGGCCAGCGAGTGCGGAAGCTCGTCGCGCACGCCCTCGAGCGCCGCCTCACGGATCAGCTCGGCCATCATCGTGTCGTCGTCGGTGTCGGTGACCTCGCCGTCCGGGTAGAACGCGGGACCCGGCTTCATCTTCGAGGCGACCAGCTGCACCAGCTCCTCGACCTGCTGGCCCGACGTCGCCGACACCGGGATCACGTCGCAGTCCTCCCCCAGGAACTTCGACACCGCCAGCAGCTGTTCGGCGACCCTGTCCCGGCCCACCTTGTCGATCTTCGTGACCACGCCCATCAGCTGCGTGCGCGGCGCCATGTGCCGCACCTGATCGAGGATGTACTTGTCGCCGGGGCCGATCTTCTCGTCCACCGGGATGGTCAGGCAGATGAGGTCGACCTCGGAGTAGGTGTCGCGGACCAAGTCGTTGAGCCGCTGCCCCAGCAGGGTCCGCGGGCGGTGCAGGCCGGGCGTGTCCACCAGCACCAGCTGGCAGTCGGGCCGGTTGACGATGCCGCGGATCGTCGAGCGGGTCGTCTGCGGCCGCGAACTCGTGATGGCCACCTTGGTCCCGACCAGGGCGTTGGTCAGCGTGGACTTGCCCGTGTTGGGCCGTCCCACGAAACACACGAATCCGGATCGGAAGTCCTCGCCTCCATCGCCGTCCACCTGGATCTCCTCGGTCACCGTCGGGCCTCCCCGCGCTCGTCGAACAACAGAATCGGCGCCGCCGGCGACATCTCGTGCACTGCCACGGCTCCGGCGTCGGCACCGTCGGCCTCCCCCACGAGCACAGCGGCCTCGAAGCCCTCCGCCCCGGACCCCAGCGCGGTCGCAACCGCGACCTGCAGCCCCGTCAGCGCCAGGGACCGCAGGGCGACGGGCGCCCCGGAGTACGTGCGGCCGTCGAGATCCCGGACCGCCGCGCCGTGCGCGGCCCCGGCCCGGCCCATCGCGCCGCGCGCCAGAGTCACCAGCTTGCGGTCCTCGTCGGAGACGTCGATCACGCGGATTCCTTCTCGTCGGTGGTGGAGCCGTCGTCGGACGACTCCGGCTCGGTCACTGCTCGGTGCACGAGCACCGTGGTGATCCGCATCCTCCCACGCCGGTTCGTGGTGCCCTCCGCCTCGAGCATCAGCCCGTGCGCGCGGGCCTCGGAACCCGGCAGGGGCACGCGACCGAGAGCGAGGCCGAGTAGTCCGCCGACGGTG
The DNA here is from genome assembly GCF_001575195.1 of Tsukamurella pseudospumae. Taxonomy (NCBI): domain Bacteria; kingdom Bacillati; phylum Actinomycetota; class Actinomycetes; order Mycobacteriales; family Tsukamurellaceae; genus Tsukamurella; species Tsukamurella pseudospumae. Next base: position 358,050 of record NZ_LSRF01000056.1, on the reverse strand, counting down.
TCGACCTCGTCCTCCTCGATGTCCTCGCCGAACAGCTCCCCGAGGGTCTCGAGATCGAGGCGCGCGGACACCCGGAAGAGCCCGTCGCCGAGCTCTTCGACGGGCGCGATCTCGCCGGCGTCGTACTCGTCGGTGATCTCGCCGACGATCTCCTCGAGGACGTCCTCGATCGTGACGAGGCCGGCGATCGAGCCGTACTCGTTGACCAGCACGGCCATGTGATTGTTCGTGTGCTGCATCTCGCGGAGCAGGGCGTCGACCGGCTTCGAGTCGGGCACGAAGACCGCCGGCCGGGCCATCCGGCCCACCTCGATCGCGTGCCGGTCGGCACCGTCGGGCAGGGCGACGAGGTCCTTGAGGTAGACCACGCCCCGCACGTCGTCGACGTTCTCCCCGATGACGGGGATGCGCGAGTGACCCGAGCGCACCGCGAGGCGCGTGGCCTGCGAGACGGACTTGTCCGCCTCGATCCACACGATCTCGGGGCGCGGGACCATGACCTCGCGGGCAGCGGTGTCCCCGAGCTCGAAGACGGACTGGATCATCTTGCCCTCGTCCTCGGCGACCACGCCGCGCTGCTGCGCGAGGTCCACGAGCTCACGCAGCTCGACCTCCGTCGCGAACGGGCCGTTGCGGTAGCCGCGACCCGGCGTGATGGCGTTACCGAGGAGGATGAGCAGCCGGGTGATCGGCCCCATGAGGATCGCGATCGCCTGCAGCACCACGGCCGCGGTGCAGCCCAGCGTGTACGCGTGTTGCCGGCCGAGGGTGCGGGGCCCGACGCCGATCAGGACGTAGCTGATCACCGTCATCAGCGTTGCGGTGAGCACCGCGGTCCACACCACCGTCAGGTAGCGATCGAGGACGAGGAAGACCAGCACGGTGGCGAGCACCTCGCACGCCGTGCGCAGCAGCACCACCAGGTTGACGTACATCGGGCGGTTGATCAGCACGCGCTGCAGGCGCCGCGCGCCCGGACGGCCGTCCTCGACGAGGTCCTCCACCCGAGCCGGGGACACCGTCAGCAGCGCCGAGTCGAGCGCCGCGAACAGTCCGCCCAGGAGGACGAGCCCGACGACGCCGACGATCAGCAGGATCGACGAGAACACGCGTCAGTCCCGCCGCCCCAGGAAGCCCGTGCGGCCCAGCAGCTTGTCGTCGCGCGCCGACTGCCGGGCCAGGCGGTCGCGCTCGCGCTGCTGCGCGTAGTAGTCGGCGAGGATGCCGTCCTGGAGCGCGAACATCTCCCGCTCCTCCTCCGGCTCGGCGTGATCGAAGCCGAGCAGGTGCAGCACGCCGTGCACGGTGAGCACATTGAGCTCATGGCCCGTCGAATGTCCGGCGGCCTCGGCCTGCTCCGCCGCGAACTGCGGGCACAGCACGATGTCGCCGAGGGTCGCGGGGCCCGCGTCCACCATGTCCGGCCGGCCGCCCGGCGTGAGCTCGTCCATCGGGAAGCTCATCACGTCGGTGGGGCCGGGCAGGTCCATCCACTTCACGTGCAGGTCGGCCATGGTGTCCAGGTCGACGGCGAGCATGTTCAGCTCGGCGCCCGGGTGCACGTCCATCGCGGCGATGGCGAACGCGGCCACCGCCACGACCTCCGCCTCGTCGACGTCGAAACCGGACTCGTTGGCGAATTCGATGCTCAATCCTGATCCCTTCGCACCAGCGAGGCGCGGACGAAATTGCTGGTCAGTTGCTATCCCAGTGTACCGCGCGGTTCGCCGACGGATCGCCTCGGATCGATCGCACGTTCGCGACACGGCCCGAAGATTCCTCGGACCCATGACTCACTATGATTCCGCCATGCTCATTCGCCGCGGGTGCCACACGTCATGACGATCACTGACGGTTCCGACTTCGGCCGCTACCGGATCATCTCGAAGATCGGGGCAGGCGGAATGGGCCAGGTCTTCCGGGCGTTCGATACGCAAACGAACCGGGAAGTCGCCCTGAAGGTCCTCCCCGCGGATTTCGCCACCAGCCCGGAGTTTCGCGAGCGGTTTCAACGCGAATCTAATCTGGTTGCAGGACTTCGCGAACCTCACATCATCCCGATTCACGATTTCGGCGATATCAACGGGCAGCTCTTCCTCGACATGAGGCTCATCGACGGCGTCGACGCACGTACGATTCTCTTGTCCGAGGGTCCACTGTCACCGCACCGAGCCATCGCGATCATCGACCAGGTCGCGGCGGCTTTGGACGCCGCGCATGCGGTCGGTCTCGAGCACCGCGACGTCAAGCCGGCGAACATCCTCGTCGCCGATCGCGACTTCGTCTACCTCATCGATTTCGGCATCGCGCGAGCTGCAGGCGAAACCGGTCTGACGAGCACCGGCTTGACCATCGGCACATTCGCGTACATGGCACCTGAACGATTCGGTGGCGGCGAGTCGGACCATCGGGCTGACGTGTACTCACTCGCATGCGTTCTGTACGAGCTGCTGACCGGTACTACCCCGTTCCCGGGAAAGAACGTCGAGCAGCAAATAGCCGGGCACTTGCACTTTCCGCCTCCGCAACCGACCGCACTCGTCCCAGGTCTTCCTGCTCCGTTCGACGCAGTCGTTGTGCGCGGCATGGCCAAGATACCGGAGGATCGATTCGAGACAGCCGGAGAATTGGCGGCCGCCGCAAGCGCTGCGCTCATCGGCGAGCCGAATTCCTCATCGATCGATGCCGATCCCACCGATGTGTCTTCGGCGAGCGATGCACCCACCGTGCTCAGGTCCGACTACGCGGTCACCACGACATCAGTCCCTCGACCTTCAGATCCTCGAAGGCCCGAGCCGAAAAAGGCATCCAAGCGCAACATGGCCGTTGCGATCGGTGTTGCCGGCGCAGTGATCACCGCAGGCGGCGTCTATTCATTCGCCGCATCGGATCGCACCAGCACAACCGTGGCGGCCCCGACGTCGACGACTCAGGAGTCTGTCGCGTCACCCGGCTCAAGGCCGCCGACCAAGACAACAGCTTCACGCAGCGCGGGAACAGCAGGGGTCAAGCAGGTCGAGGTGATCGGTTTCACGCAGGTCGGAACCGACGTAAGCGTCCGGATCCACAATCCGAATCCGTCGGTCGGCCTGGTGCGCAGTGGGTACGAGCTGACTCTCCTCGACAGCTCCGGATCCGTCATCGCGACACAGGGGCAGGGAGGCGTAGCCGGCACCGTTCTCAACACCGTCTATCAGCTTCCACCGAATGCCGACTACGGGATCACCGCCGATGCCCCTGCCGGAAAGAAGGTCGACTCGGTGGAGCTGACGATCCTCGGCAAATGGCACGACTGGGGATCGATCAACGCACCGGGCGTATCCGTCACATCCCCCTCGATCAAGGACCCGACGTCGACCTACGGCCCGACGGTCGTCGGACGACTCTCATTGCAAGGCGGGAGCCCGGCCAATGTGATGGTGCAGTCGTTCGTCTCGACGCCTGCGGGATCGGTCGTCTCCTCGGTGGTGGTCGACTGCGTGCGAAACGGCGAGCCTCGATCGTTCGAGGCAATGTCGTTCGCCAAGACCGCCGGACCGTTCACCGTCGAGAAGACAGTCGCATACCCGACGTCGGTCGACGGTGTCGAGCCGAGCTACCCGGCGCGGTGCTGAGAATCTAGCGCCGCCCCGGGATCCGTCGTGCGCCGCCGATCTGCGGCCGCTTGGTCTCCGCCAGCTGCGCCTCGAACTGCGCGTAGGCGTCCACGATCTCGGCGACGAGGCGGTGTCGCACCACGTCGGCGCTGGTGAGCTCGGCGATGTGGATGTCGTCGATACCGCGCAGGATGTCGACGGCGGCCCGCATGCCGCTGGTGGCGCCACCCGGCAGGTCCACCTGGGAGGCGTCGCCGGTGACCACGATCTTGGAGCCGAAGCCGAGGCGGGTGAGGAACATCTTCATCTGCTCGGCGGTGGTGTTCTGCGCCTCGTCGAGGATGATGAAGGCGTCGTTGAGCGACCGGCCGCGCATGAAGGCCAGTGGCGCCACCTCGATGACCCCGGCCTCCATCAGCTTCGGGATCGCCTCGGGATCCATCATGTCGTGCAGCGCGTCGTACAGCGGCCGCAGGTAGGGATCGATCTTGTCGTTGAGGGTCCCCGGCAGGAAGCCCAGCCGCTCCCCCGCCTCCACGGCCGGACGGGTCAGGATGATGCGGCTGACCTGCTTGGTCTGCAGCGCCTGCACCGCCTTCGCCATCGCGAGGTAGGTCTTGCCGGTGCCGGCGGGGCCGACGCCGAAGACGATGGTGTGCTCGTCGATCGCGTCGACGTAGTTCTTCTGGTTGACCGTCTTCGGGCGCACCGTCTTGCCGCGGCGCGAGATGATGTCGAGCGTGAGCACCTCGGCGGGCGACTCACCGGAACCGTCGGTCATCATCGCGACGGAGCGGCGCACCTCCTCCGGGCTCACCGCGACGCCGCTGCGGACGGCGGCGAGCAGCTCGGCGACGACGCGCTCGGCGAGCGCCACATCGGCCGGGGTGCCCGCCAGGGTGATGACATTGCCGCGGGCGTGGACGTCAGCGGCGAGCACACCTTCCAGGGCGCGGAGATTCGCGTCCGCGGGGCCGAGGAGTCCGAAGGTCAGCTCGATGGGGATCTCGATGGTGGACCGCGCCGGGGTCACTGCCCGGGCGCGGATATCGGAACTGTTGCTCTCTGGCACGCGGTGCGTCGATCCTTCGTCGGTGAGGCGGGGCACCACCCCGTCGGGGCGGATGCCTCCAGTTTAGTCCCCCACCGGGTGCCGCCGCCTCCGAGATTCGGACAGCCGCTACTTCGCGGAGAGTTCCTCGATCGCGGCGACAGTGGCGGCGTGCCCCTTCGAGCCCGGCTCGAGGAAGTCGTCGTGCCCCTCGCGCTCGATCATGGTCAGGGTCACATCGCCCATGCCGTTCTCCTGCGCGCGCTGCAGGAACCACTCGGAGAGCTGGTAGGGCACCTGCTCGTCGAGGCGCCCGTGCAGTACGCGCACGGGGGTCGCGAAGGGCATCTGCCCGACGGGGCTGGCCTCCGCGAAGGTGCGCTTGAGCAGCCGCGGGTTCGCGTTCGGACCGAGGTCGAAGAGCAGCCGCATGGACTGGTCGCCGTCGCCGCGCTCGATCAGGTCGAGGACCCCGCCGCGGGAGATGACGCCGAGCAGGTCGTCGGGGCGCTGCGCGGCGGCCCACACCGCGAGCGTGGCGCCGGCGCTGTGCGCGGCGACGATGTGCCCGGCGCCCTTCGCGAGCTTCGCGGTGCCGTAGTCGATGGCGGCGAGCACGTCCTGGCTGAGGATCGGCCAGGTCACGCCGGGCTCACCGACACGCCGGTACTCGACGTTCCACACGGGGTAGCCGCGGTCGTTGAGGTCCTTGGCGACCTTCGCCTCCATCTTCATGGTGTAGAGGCTGCGCCAGAATCCACCGTGCACCAGGGTGATCAGCGGCTTGTCCGCATCGCCCGGGTAGAAGTGGCCGTGCTGCGAGTCCTCGCTGCCGTAGAAGATGCGACGCGCCATCGTGTCCGAGCCCTCCTGAGCCACCCCGCCGCACCGGCATCCCGCCGGTCCGGCCGTCAGTCCGGCGGCGTGCCGGACCATCTGTCGGTCATTACTCCCAGAGCACCCAGGGCGACGGCGGCCGCGGTGGAAGTCCGCAGCACCGTCGGGCCGAGGAGCGCGGGCTGCGCGCCCATCCCGACCAGGGCATCCAGTTCCTCGGGGCTGATTCCGCCCTCCGGCCCCACCACGATAACGATGGTTCCGGTTACTGAGAAGTCAACCTCGCCCAGTGGGACCGCCGAACCCTCATGTAGGACAACTACATTCGCATCCATACTGGTGAGTAGTGGAACGAGTTCTCGTGTGGTCACGAGGTCGTGGATCTCCGGAACGTACGCTCGCCGAGCCTGTTTCGCGGCCGACCGGGCCACCGCGCGCCACCGGGCGATCCCCTTCTCGGCCTTCGCCGAGCCCTTGCCGGAGCCCTTCCCACCGGCCCCTCCGCCGTCCCAGCGGGAGACGCAACGCGCGGCCTGCCACGGGATGATCGCGTCGATGCCGGCCTCGGTCGCCAACTCCACCGCGAGCTCGGAGCGCTCGGACTTGGGCAGCGCCTGCACCAGCACGACCCGCGGGGACGCGGGAGGCACCGTCCACGACTGCGAGCAGCGCACCGTCACGTCGGCCTTGCCGACAGCGGTCGTGGTGCACCGGGCGAACCCCCCGGCACCGTCGGACAGGACGAGTTCCTCGCCCACCCGGACGCGCCGCACCGCCGCGGCGTGCCGGCCCTCCTCACCGTCGAGCAGGTGCTCCTGTCCCTCGGCCGGGAGCCGGTCCGCGAGGAAGACGGTGGCCGCCACCTGCGGCTACCGTCCGGCGAAGGTGTCGCGCAGGCGCGAGAAGATGCCGCCGCCCTGGTCCTGGCCACCGCGGCGCGCCGCGTGCGGGCCCTCGCCCGGGAACAGCGCCTTGAGCTCGCGCAGCTTGTCGGTCTGCTTCTTGTCCAGTCGCGACGGGACCGCCACGTCGAAGTGGACGACGAGGTTCCCGCGGACCTGCGAGTTGACCTGCGGCATGCCGTGGCCGCGCAGGACCTTGCTGTCGCCGGTCTGGGTGCCCGGCGGCACCTCGACGGTGAGCTCGCCGTCGATCACGGTGGGCACCGTCACCTCGGCGCCCAGCGCCGCGTCGAACATCGGGACCCGCGCGGTGACGTGCAGCGTGCTGCCGTCGCGGGTGAGGAACTCGTGCTCGCGTTCGGTGACCTCGACGTACAGGTCGCCCGCGGGGCCGCCGCCGGGGCCGACCTCGCCCTGGCCGGCCAGGCGCACGCGCATGCCGTCGCCGACGCCGGCGGGGATCTTCACGGTGAGGTTGCGGCGGGTGCGGACCCGGCCGTCGCCGCTGCACTTGCTGCAGGGGTTCTCGATGATCTCGCCGACGCCCGCGCAGGTGGGGCACGGCCGCGAGGTCATGACCTGGCCTAGGAAGGAGCGCTGCACCGACTGCACCTCGCCCGCGCCACGGCAGGTGGGGCAGGTCGAGGGCTTACTGTCGCCCTCGGTGCCCGAGCCCTGGCACTTGTCGCACAGGATCGCGGTGTCGACGGTGAGCTCCCGGCTCACGCCGTTCGCGCACTCGTCGAGGTCCAGCTCCATGCGGATCAGCGCGTCGTTGCCCTCGCGCACGCGGCCCCGGGGGCCGCGACCGCCGCCGCCCATGCCGCCGCCGAAGAAGGCCTCGAAGACATCGCCCAGACCACCACCGCCGAAACCGCTGAATCCGCCGCCGCCGAAACCGCCGGCACCCGGCGAGCTGTCGAGCGGATCGCCGCCCATGTCGACGACGCGGCGCTTCTCCGGGTCGCTGAGCACCTCGTAGGCGTCGGAGACGTCGCGGAACTTCTCCTGCGCGGCGTCGTCCGGGTTCACGTCCGGGTGCAGCTCGCGGGCCAGCTTGCGGTACGCGCGCTTGATCTCCTGGTCGGAAGCCTTCGAATCGACTCCGAGGATGCGGTAGTAATCACGTGCCACAGCGGCGAATCCCTCTAACTCGTGGACGACAATCAGCGGACCTGCTCGGACCGCGCTCAACCCATGATTCCACCACGGGGCCGATTCGGACCATTCGCACAGGTCAGCCCGGCGGCCGAGCGCCGTCAGCGCTCACCGAGCACCTCGCCGACGTAGCGCGCGACCGCTGCCACGGACGCGATCGTGCCCGGATAGTCCATCCGGGTGGGACCGAGCACCCCGACGCCGCCGAACACCGCGCCGGGCGCCCCGTAACCGGTGGAGATCACCGACGCGCCGCGCAGGTTCTCGTCCTGCGTCTCCGACCCGATCGCGACCGACACCGTGCCGGGCTGCTGCCGCGCGGTGAGCAGCTTGAGCACCACGACCTGCTCCTCCAGCGTCTCGAGCACGCTGCGCAGCGAGCCGGACACCGCGTCGAAATCGGCGGCGTTGCGGGTCAGGTTGGCGGTGCCGCCGAGCACCAGCCGGTCGTCGGCGCGCTCGACCAGGGTCTCGACGAGCACCGTCGACACCCGGATCACCGCGTCGCGCAGGTCCCGGGGCGCGAGCGGCGCGAGGTCTGCCACGCCCATCGACGCGTCCGGGATGAGCTTGCCGTGCACCGCCGCACCGAACAGCTCCCGCAGGCGGGAGAGGTCGTCGTCGGACGCCGGGCCGCCCAGCTCCACGAGCCGCTGCTCGACGCGGCCCGAGTCCAGGATCACCACGAGCAGCAGCCGCGTGGGCGCCAGGGCCACGACCTCGAGGTGCCGCACCCGCGCCGAGCTGATCACCGGGTACTGGATCACCGCGACCTGCCGGGTGAGCTGCGCCAGCAACCGGACCGAGCGCTGCAGCACGTCGTCGAGGTCCACCCCCGTCTCGAGGAACTGCACGATCGCCCGGCGCTCCGCCGCCGACAGCGGCTTGATCTGCGCGATCCGGTCGACGAACTGCCGGTAGCCCTTCTCAGTCGGGATGCGCCCGGAGCTGGTGTGCTGCTGCGTGATGTAGCCCTCGGCCTCGAGGACCGCCATGTCGTTGCGGACCGTCGCGCTGGACACGCCGAGCTGGTGTCGGTCGACGAGCGCCTTCGATCCGACGGGCTCGTGCGTCTCGACGTAGTCCGCCACGATCGCCCGGAGCACCTCGAACCGCCGGTCCTCCGTGCTCGACATCGTGTGGCCCTTTCGCCTGTGAACTTCGAACGTCCAGCTTACGCGGGCTAGAGTCGACCCGTGATCTTCAAGGGCGTACTCGACGGGAAGCCGTACCCGGAGCACGGCCTCAGCGCGCGCGAGTGGTCGCAGATCCCGCCGCAGCAGGTCCGCCTGAGCGCCCTGGTGACCACGACCACCGTGCTCGCACTCGATCGGCTGCTCTCCGAGGACTCGACCTTCTACGGCGACCTGTTCCCGCACGCGGTGGCGTGGAACGGCGACCTGTATCTCGAGGACGGCCTGCACCGAGCCGTACGGTCCGCGCTGCGCGGACGCGAGGTGCTGCACTGCCGCGTGTACTCGCTGCCGCCCGGCACCCCCGCGCGTCCGGCATCCTCGGGGAGGCACGGCAAGCACGCGCGCCAGGACTGAGAGGTAAGCCCATGACCCGCACCATCCGCCAGACCGGCACCGGATCCGCCGCCGCGATCCCCGACGTCGTGATCGCCCGGATCGGGGTCGAGCACCGCGCGAAGGACGTCGTCGCCGCGTTCTCCGGCGCCGGCGATGCGGCACGGGCCGTCGTCGCGGCCGTCCGCGCCGCCGGGGTCGCCGACGGTGACGTCGCCACCTCCGACGTCGGCCTGCAGACCGTGGAGACGGGGCCCTGGGAGGACCGCAGGCTCGAGGGCTACTCGGCGTCCGAGTCGCTCGTGGTGACCGTCCGGGACGTGGCCAACGCCGCGTGGGTGCTGCAGGCGGCCGCAGCCGCGGCGCGCGACGCCACCCGGATCGACTCCGTCACCTTCGCGCTGTCCGACGGTGCCGCCCCGGCGGCCGCGGCCCGCGACGCCGCGTTCGCCGACGCGCGGGCCAAGGCCGAGCAGTACGCCCGCCTGTCCGGCGACGCGCTGGGAGCCGTGCTCAGCATCGCCGACGACCCGTCGTCCGCTCCGCGGCCGCAGGTGATGTTCGCGGCCAGGGCCGCCGCGGCGCCCGGGTCGGGTCCCGCGATGGAGGCCGGCGAGCGCGTCGTGACCGCACAGGTCGTCGTCGAATGGGAGTTGGTCTAACCGGCAGGAACGTTGCCGTAACGACCGATCCGCTGCGGCGACGCTCCGCCCCTGCCACGCTGACACCATGACGAATCGGACATTCAGCACGGCACGGAACTGGCGCGTCACCGGCATCGCGCTCCTGGTGGCGGTCGCGACGGCGGGCTCGGTGTCCGCCTGCGGCTCGTCCAGCACCTCCAACGACTCCCCGCGGGAGATCACCGCGGTCGGCACCGGCGAGGCCTCGGGGAAGCCCGACGTCCTCACCGTGCAGTTGGCGGTGCAGCACCAGGCCGGGGACGTGACGACCGCGCTCAACGACGCCTCCGCGAGCGCGCAGAAGGTGATCGACGCGGCCGCCGCGAACGGCGTGGACAAGAAGGACGTCCAGACCGCGAACGTGCGGGTGAATCCGCGCTACGGCACCGACCGGCAGATCACGTCCTACGAGGCCACGCAGTCACTCACCGTCAAGGTCCGCAAGCTGGACACCGCCTCGAAGCTCCTGGGCGATCTCGCGACCGCCGGCGGCGACGCCACGCGGATCAGCTCCGTCGGCTTCGACATCGAGAACGACTCGGCGCTCAAGGCGACCGCCCGCGACAAGGCCTTCGCGGAGGCCAAGAGCCGCGCTGAGCAGTACGCCAAACTCTCCGGGGGCGAGCTCGGCGAGGTCCGCACGGTGTCGGAGGGCGCATCCGCCCGCCCGACCACGACCCGGCAGTACACGCCCGACACCGCCGGCGTCGCGGCCTCCCCGGTCCCGATCGAGAGCGGCGAGCAGTCACTGACGGTGACCGTCACGGTGGTGTGGAAACTGTCCTGAGCCGTGTGATCCGGCCGGGCGCGACGCTCAGTCGAGGATGCGCCGCACGACTCCGTCGGCCAGCAGCCGCCCGGCGTCGGTGAGCACGTACGCGTCGCCCTCACGACGCAGCGCGCCCGTCGCGACCTCGACATCGGCGCGGCCGACCTCCTCCGACCTCAGTACCTCGACGGGGATCCCGGACCGCATGCGGACCCGGAGCATGACCTCCTCGACGTGCCGGTCCTCGTCGGTGAGCACCTCGTGCCCCGCGATCGGCAGCTCGCCGCGGCCGACGGCGTCGGCGTACCGGGCGGGGTGCTTGACGTTCCAGACGCGGGTGCCGCCGACGTGGCCGTGCGCGCCGGGGCCGACGCCCCACCAGTCCGCGCCCTCCCAGTACAGCTCGTTATGCCGGCACCGACCGGCGTCCGACCGGGCCCAGTTGGAGACCTCGTACCAGTCGAACCCGGCAGCTCGGAGCGCACCGTCGAGCATCTCGTAGCGGTGGGCGAGCACGTCGTCGTCGGTGTCGGGGAGCTCGCCGCGACGGATCCGGCGGGCCAGCGCCGTCCCGTCCTCGACGATGAGCGCGTACGCGGAGACGTGGTCGACGCCCGCGTCGAGCACCGCGTCCAGGGACGCCCGCAGATCGTCGTCGGACTCCCCCGGTGTGCCGTAGATGAGGTCCAGGTTGACGTGGTCGAAGCCCGCCGCGCGGGCCTCCTTCGCGGCGGCCACGGCGCGGCCCGGGGTGTGCGTGCGGTCCAGCACGCGCAGCACGTGCGGCGCCGCCGACTGCATGCCCAGCGAGACCCGGGTGAAGCCCGCCTCACGCAGCCGAGTGAAGAACTCCGGCGAGGTCGACTCGGGGTTGGACTCGGTGGTCACCTCCGCGTCGTCGGCGAAGGTGAAGTGTCGCCTTGCCGTGTCCAGCAGGGCGGCGAGCCCGTCGCCGCCCAGGAGCGACGGTGTCCCGCCCCCGACGAACACCGTCGACACCGGTACGTCGCCGACGGTGCGCCGCGCCATCGCGAGCTCCCCGTCGACGGCCTCGGCCCAGGCCTGCGGTGACGTGGACGCGCCCAACTCGCCGGCGGTGTAGGTGTTGAAGTCGCAGTAGCCGCAGCGCGTCGCACAGAACGGGACGTGTAGATACAGCCCGAACGGCGTCGCGGCACCGTCGAGCCTGCTGAGCCTGCTGAGCTCGGGGATCGAGGGCGCGGACATCCGCCCAGTCTTGCAGGTGCGCGGCTCGCATGATTTCACGCATCGCTGAGCGAAACCCGATTCCACTTCTGCGCCCATCCGGTGGCACAATGATCTCGATGGATGGACAGGGTGAGCTGCTGGCGTCGCGCCGGCACATCGATTACCTGCGGGTCTGCAGCAGCGGCTGTCGGGCCTGATTCCCGGCGCCCTCTTCCGCGTCGAGTCCCCTGAGCGCCACCAGCCCTGGCGCGCCATCCCATGAATCCCAGGAGCCTTCATGACGTCGATCACCGACGCCCCTGCCCCCTCCGCCGACGCCGCGCCCACGCGACCGGCTCGCAAGCGCCCCGCACAGCGCAAATCGGAGGGCCAGTGGAAGCTGGGCTACCGCACCCCGCTGAACGCGAACGAGCAGTCCAAGCGCGACGACAACCCGCTCAACGTGCGGCGCCGCATCCTGGACATCTACTCCAAGTCGGGGTTCGATTCGATCGACAAGGCCGACCTGCGCGGGCGATTCCGGTGGATGGGGCTGTACACGCAGCGAGCCGAGGGATTCGACGGCAGCTACAGCGGTGACAACCACGTCGACCTCATCGAGGCGCCGTACTTCATGATGCGGGTCCGCACCGACGGAGGGAACCTCACCACCAAGGGCGTGCGCACCCTCGCGTCGATCTCGCGCGACTTCGCACGCGGCACCGCCGACATCACCGACCGGCAGAACATCCAGTACCACTGGGTGGAGATCGAGTCGATCCCGGAGATCTGGCGCCGCCTCGAGGAGGCCGGTCTGGAGACCACCGAGGCCTGCGGCGACTGCCCCCGCGGCATGCTCGGCTCGCCGCTGGCCGGTCTCTCACCCGACGAGGTGCTCGACGCCTCCCCTGCGCTCGCGGAGATCAAGCGCCGCTACATCGGCAACCCCGAGTACTCGAATCTGCCCCGCAAGTTCAAGACCGCGGTCTCCGGCCTGCAGGACGTGGCGCACGAGATCAACGACGTGAGCTTCGTCGGCGTGCACCACCCCGAGCACGGCCCCGGCCTGGACCTCTGGGTCGGCGGCGGCCTGTCGACCAACCCGATGTTCGCGCAGCGGCTCGGCGTCTGGGTGCCGCTCGACGAGGTCGCGGACGTCTGGGAGGGCGTGGTCGCGATCTTCCGCGACTACGGCTACCGCCGCCTGCGGAGCAAGGCGCGGCTGAAGTTCCTGGTGAAGGACTGGGGCCCGGAGAAGTTCCGCCAGGTGCTCGAGGACGAGTACCTCGGCCGCAAGCTGATCGACGGTCCGGCCCCGATCGCGCCGAAGACCACCATCGACCACGTCGGCGTCACCAAGCAGAGCAACGGCCTCAACGCCGTCGGCTTCTCGGCCGTCTCGGGCCGGCTCTCCGCCGACGCCCTCGACGCGATCGCCGATGCGATGGAGGAGGCCGGCACCGATCGGGTCCGCGCCACCCCGTACCAGAAGATCGTGGTCGTCGACGTCCCCGACGACAAGGTCGCCGGGCTCGAGGCGGCACTGGAGAAGGTCGGCCTCACGGCCCGGCCCTCGCGGTGGCGCCGCAACCTCATCGCCTGCACCGGCCTCGAGTACTGCAAGCTCTCCTTCACGGAGACCCGCAGCCGCAGCCAGTCGCTGGTACCCGAGCTGGAGAAGCGGCTCGCCGATCTGAACCAGCTGCACGAGACGAACATCAGCATCAACGTCAACGGCTGCCCCAACAGCTGCGCGCGCGTCCAGATCGCCGACATCGGCTTCAAGGGGCAGCTGGTGGACGACCACAACGGGAATCACGTCGAGGGATTCCAGGTTCATCTTGGTGGCAGCCTCGGCGAGGACACCGGGTTCGGGCGCAAGCTCCGGGCTCACAAGGTGCTCGCGACCGAGGTCGTGGACTACGTGGAACGAGTGGTGCGGAAGTTCGCCGAGCAGCGCGAGGGCGAGGAGCGGTTCGCGCAGTGGGTGGCCCGCGCCGCGGAGGAGGACCTGCGATGACGGCACCGTCGAACCCCCTGACCGGACGCGACGCGGACGAGCTGCGCGCGCTCGCGGAGCGCGCGTCGAAGGAGCTGGAGGGCGCCGATGCGCTCACGCTCCTGCAGTGGACCCTGGACACCTTCGGCGAGGACTTCATCGTCGCGTCCAACATGCAGGACGGGGTGCTGGTGCACCTCGCGAAGCAGGTGCAGGACCGCCCCAAGGTGCTCTTCCTCGACACCGGCTACCACTTCCCCGAGACGATCGGCATGCGCGACGCGGTCGAGGCGATCTACGAGGTGGAGCTGCTCAACGTCACGCCCGAGCAGAGCGTCGGCGAGCAGGACGCCACCATCGGCAAGGACCTGTTCGCGAGCGATCCCGCGCAGTGCTGCAACCTGCGCAAGGTGGTGCCTCTGCGAGAGTCGCTCAAGGGCTACCGCGCCTGGGTCACCGGCATCCGCCGCGTCGAATCGCCCACCCGCGCGAACGCGCCGTTCATCTCCTTCGACGAGGGCTTCGGGCTGCTCAAGGTGAACCCGATCGTCGACTGGTCCGACGAGCGGATGCAGCAGTTCATCGAGGAGAACGGCATCCTGGTCAACCCGCTGGTGGACGAGGGCTACCCGTCGATCGGCTGCCAGCCCTGCACCAACAAGCCCGCCCCCGGTACCGATCCTCGCAGCGGCCGCTGGGCCGGTTCGACCAAGACAGAATGCGGATTGCACGCCTCATGACAATCACAGAGCCCACAGCCCCCGCAACGAGCGATTTCAGCACGCTCGACGCCCTCGAGTCCGAGGCCATCCACATCTTCCGCGAGGTCGCGGGCGAGTTCGAGCGCCCCGTGATCCTCTTCTCGGGCGGCAAGGATTCGACGGTGCTGCTGCACCTCGCGGTGAAGGCCTTCTGGCCGGCCCCGCTCCCCTTCGCGCTGCTGCACGTCGACACGGGCCACAACCTGCCCGAGGTGTTGGACTTCCGCGACCGGATGGTCGAGAAGTACAACCTGCGCCTGCACGTGGCCAAGGTCGAGGACTACCTCGCCGACGGCCGGCTCGAAGAGCGTGCCGACGGTATCCGCAACCCGCTGCAGACGGTGCCGCTCCTGGACGCCATCTCGGGGAACCGGTTCGACGCCGTCTTCGGCGGCGGCCGTCGCGACGAGGAGCGTGCCCGCGCCAAGGAGCGGATCTTCTCGCTGCGCAACGCCTTCGGCCAGTGGGACCCGAAGCGCCAGCGCCCCGAGCTGTGGAACCTCTACAACGGCCGGCACGCGCCGGGCGAGCACGTGCGCGTGTTCCCCATCAGCAACTTCACCGAGCTCGACATCTGGCGCTACATCGCCCGCGAGGACATCGAGCTGGCCTCGATCTACTACGCGCACGAGCGTGAGGTGTTCGATCGCGACGGCATGCTCATGACCTCCGGCGTGTGGGGCGGCGCCCGCGAGGGCGAGCAGGTCCGGACCCTCTCGGTGCGCTACCGCACCGTGGGCGACGGCTCCACCACCGGCGCCATCGAGTCGACCGCGTCGACCAACGAGCAGATCATGGCCGAGGTCGCCGCGTCGCGGCTCACCGAGCGCGGCGCCACCCGCGGCGACGACCGCGTCTCCGAGGCCGCCATGGAGGACCGTAAGAAAGAGGGCTACTTCTGATGTCGCAGGCTCCTGCACTCCTCCGCCTGGCCACCGCCGGCTCCGTCGACGACGGCAAGTCGACCCTCGTCGGGCGCCTGCTCTACGACACGAAGTCGGTGCTCGCCGACCAGATCGACGCCGTCACGCGCGCATCGGTCGACAAGGGCCTCGACACCCCGGACCTGTCGCTCCTCGTGGACGGCCTGCGCGCCGAGCGCGAACAGGGCATCACGATCGACGTGGCCTACCGCTACTTCGCGACGCCCGACCGGTCGTTCATCCTCGCCGACACCCCGGGCCACGTCCAGTACACCCGCAACACGGTGTCCGGCGCGTCCACGGCGCAGGTCGTGATCCTGCTGACCGACGCCCGCAAGGGCGTCATCGAGCAGACCCGCCGGCACGCGGCCGTGCTGTCGCTGCTCGGCGTTCCGCGCCTGGTGCTCGCGGTGAACAAGATCGACCTCGTCGAGGACCCCGCGTCGGTGTTCCAGGAGATCTCGGCGGAGTTCCGGGAGCTCACCTCCTCGCTGGGGTGGTCCGACGATGCCGTCCACGCCATCCCCGTCTCGGCTCTGCACGGCGACAACGTGGCCTCGCGCTCGGAGACGACGCCGTACTACGACGGCCCGTCGCTGATCGAGCACCTCGAGGCCGTCCCGACGGACCCGGACACGAAGCCGATCGGCTTCCGCTTCCCCGTGCAGTACGTGATCCGGCCGCGCACCCCCGAGTACCCCGATTACCGCGGCTACGCCGGTCAGGTGGCCGCGGGCACCGTCGACGTGGGTGACGAGGTCCTCGTGCTCCCCGCGGGCACGCGCAGCCGGGTCGAGCGGATCGACACCGCGGACGGCGAGCTCGCGTCCGCGCACACGGGCCGCTCCGTGACGGTGATCCTCGCCGACGACGTGGACGTGAGCCGCGGCGACGTGATCGTCTCCGCCGCCGACGCCCCCGAGCCGCGCCAGCAGTTCGAGGCCACCGTGTGCTGGCTGGCCGAGAAGCCGCTGCGCATCGGCGCGCGTCTGCTGCTCAAGCACGGCACGAAGACCACGCAGGCCATCGTGGGCGCGCTGGACGCGGTGTTCGACGAGCAGAAACTGCAGATCGTCTCCGGAGACACGTTGGAGCTCAACCAGATCGGCCGGATCACGGTGCAGACGGCCGAGCCGATCGTCGCCGACGACTACGACAAGAACCGGGAGATGGGCAGCTTCCTGCTCATCGACCCCGCCGGCGGCAACACCCTCGCCGCGGGCCTGGTCGGGGACGCCCTCGCCCACCTGGTCTAAGCAGTTCGACGGTCCGCCGGCCGCACTCCGTTCGTCGGGGTGCGGCCGGCGCCGTTCCGGGGCGATGGCTTGCGCACGAGCGGCTGTTACGTCACAGGGCATCGGTGACAGTCCCGAGACGTCACGGCTGCGCACGAGTGACACTCGTCACCGTCCCTCGGGCAACTCACCGATTCGGTACCGCTCCGTCCCGTCCACGCTCTCCCACACCGCGATTCCGTCGCGCATCAGTGCCCACAACGGACTGCCACCGCGCGTCGCGCGAGGCCAGGTCCGAGCCGGCCGAATCACCTGCGCGGAATCGAGCACGGCCACCTGGACCTGATCTGCGACCCGATGCGTCCGCTCCTCCTCATCGCCCACATGGTCGAACGCGATTCCGACCACGTGTGCGTCGGCGAGCCGCAACCACAGCCCGTCCCACGACGACCGGTCGAGGCGAGCCCACTGCGGCAGCGGATCCGTTGACGCGGGCAGGAACTCGTATCGGATCCCGCTGACATTCATGTCCCGCTCCACCCGGAGGAACGCGAGCGAGGTGCTCGGATCGCGCATCAGAAGTGCTCGACCGACCAGGGTCGACGCGGACTGAACAGCATCAGGTCGGCGCGGGCGGCGGCACCGTCGGTGAGCTCCCGCACGGACCCGACGGCGACGCGACGGGCCACCGGCTCGTCGGAGAGCCAGAGCCGCCCGAGGTCCGTCACATCGAGGGCGAGGTCCGCGGGCTCGTCGGTGGGCGCACAGGTGCCGGCTCCCCCTGCGGCGCCGGCACTCTCGATCAGGAACCGTCCGTGCGCCGGGCCGGGCCCCGCACCGTCGTACCCGGGATCGGTCACGTCGAGCACGATGCGGCCCGGGGCGGCGTAGGTGCGCGCCGCGAACAGCGCGGGCACATCGAGGGGCCGGATCCACAGCATGTCGCAGCGATTGGACACCTGGACCGTCCGCGGGTCGACGGGGACAGTGCTCACGATGTCGTCGGGAGCCCGCTGCGGCGCAAGGACCGTGCTCACCCAATCGATGCTCATCACGAACGCCCACAGCTCCCGCTCGGCGGCCACATCGATGCCCAGCAGCTCGGAGACGGTGACCGTCGAGTCGGGACGGGAGTCGGTCCACTTGTTCTCGACGGTGTAGATGAGCACGCCCGCCACGTCGCCGTCGCGACGCAGCACCAGGCGCTGCTTGTCGTCGTCCTTGCCGAGCAGGCCCGCGGACTGCCGGCCGTTGATGCCGAGCCGGGACACGCGGCCCGGGACGCTCACCCGCTCACGGATGCCGTCCGCGGCCGCCAGGTACTCGTCACCGCCGACGTAGCGGAGCTGGTCCGAGCTCCGCTCGGGGAGCTGGGCGCGGTCGACCGCGATGCGGTAGTCGACGACCTCGGTGCTCTGCCCGAACCCGTACCTGGCGTAGATCGCGTACTCCGCGGCGATGAGGGTTGCCGCGGCCGCACCGTCCACGCGAGCGGCGGTAAGAGACTCGCGCATGTGCCTGCCGAGGATCCCGCGGCGCCGATGCGTGGGCAGCACCGTGACGGCGGAGACGGCCCGAGCGGGCACCGTCGCCCCGCCGACCGCGGTGAGCCGCTGGTCGAAGGACAGGAAGGTCCCGACGGTCCGCCCGTCCGCGACGGCGACGCGGTGATCGAGCGCGTCGAGGTCGGCGAGGATCGCCTCGGTCCAGGCCTCGGCGTTCTCCATCCGCTGTTGGAAGCCGATGGAGGCGCACTCCTGGAATCCGGCGTACTGCTCCGGGGTACGCACACGCTGGAACTCGATACCGCTCGAATCGGTCATAGCGGCAACATTACCGATGCGCACAACCGGATTTCAGCAGCCCCAGCCGCACCGGTGCACACCCTTGATCGCGCCGTCCAGACCGGTGACGAGGTGCGAATCGATGCCGATGTCGTTGATCCCCATCCACACCTCGCCGCCACCGTCACCGCCGACGGTGACACGGAAGCGCTCGTTCGGCGACATCGTGGCGGTCGTCAGTCCCAGCTTCTCCGGGGCCGTCCGGATGACCGCCGCGATCTCAGCGGTGTCGAGGTGCGCGAGGTCCACGCGCAGTCCCGCGCCCGACGACACCGACAGCCCGCCGTACACCTCACGGCTGTGGAAATCGCCGCCCAGCGAGTAGGTGTACCACGCCGCTCCGACCGGCGACTCCGCCTCGGGAACCCGGACCACCGCGCTGTCCCGGTAGAAGTGCACGCCCTCGATCACGGTGGTGCCGAACCGCTTGCGCAGCGCGCTCACCACCTCGTTCATCCCCGCCTCGGTGAACATCTCCCCGCCCACGAGTCGCTCCGTCACGCCGTTGTCCGCGGCTGCGGCCGGCGGTGCGGCGGCCCCGGGTGGCGCGGCAGCTGCGGAGCGATCGCCGGAGGGCGGTACGAACCACACGATGATCCCCGCCCCGATCGCAACGATCACGGCGAGCGCCGTCAGTGCGATGCCCACTCGTCCACGTCGGGTGAGCCGGGCGTACCACGGCGCCCGGTAGCGCGCGGTCGGCACCGTCGCCGGCAGTTGGAGATCGCGCAACAGCGCGTCCAAGTCGGGCACGGTGAGCGCGGTGCGGGCGCTGCCGACCCGCGCCTCGTGCTCGTCCGGCGACAACTGACCGTCGGTGAACGCCTCATCGAGCCGCGCCATCACCCACACTCGGTCGATGTCGCGCGCCCGGAGTTCCCCATTCCGTGGCGTCATCTTCATGACCGTACATCGCACGGGCGCCGCGCCGGCATTACATCTGCGCGGCTACGCCTTCTGCACCGCGATCTCGGGGACGTGGGTGGCGCGTACGTACACCGCGTCGCCTTCCGAGAGCTCCAGCGCCGACGCATCGCCGCGGGTGATCTGGGCGTGGAAGCGCTCGCCGGTGGCGGCGTTCTTCAACTCGACGCGCACCTCGAAGCCCAGGTACACCACGCGCTCGACCTCGGCCCGCAGGACGCCCGCTTCCTCGGAGGTCTGTCCGCCCGCCCGGGCCAGCTCCGGCGTACGGCCGACCCGGATGTCGTGCGGCCGCACCAGCACCCCGTTGAGCTTGGCCACCGAGCCGAGGAAGGACATGACGAACTCGGTCTCGGGACGGTCGTAGACGTCCGCCGGAGTGCCCACCTGCTCGATCCGCCCCTTGTTGAGCACCGCGATGCGGTCGGCGATGTCGAGCGCCTCCTGCTGGTCGTGGGTCACGATCACGGTGGTCACGTGCACCTCGTCGTGCAGGCGACGGAGCCAGGACCGCAGCTCGTCGCGGACCTTCGCGTCGAGCGCGCCGAAGGGCTCGTCGAGCAGCAGCACCTGCGGATCCACCGCCAGGGCGCGGGCGAGCGCCATGCGCTGGCGCTGGCCGCCCGACAGCTGCGCCGGGTAGCGGGTCTGGAAGCCGGTGAGCCCCACCACCTCGAGGAGGTCGTCGACCTTCGCCTTGACCTCGGCCGCAGGGCGTTTGCGGATCTTCAGCCCGAAGGCGACGTTCTCCCGCACCGTCATGTGCTTGAACGCCGCGTAGTGCTGGAACACGAAGCCGATGTCCCGCTGCTGCGGCGAGGCGTGCGTGACGTCGATCCCGTTGATCTCGACGAGGCCGGAGTCCAGCCGGTCGAGGCCGGCGATCGAGCGCAGCAGCGTCGACTTGCCGGAGCCCGAGGGGCCGAGCAGCGCGGTGAGCGAGCCGTCGGGGATCTCCAGGGACACATCGTCGAGGGCCGCGAAGTCGCCGTAGCGCTTGTTGGCCCCCACCACGTTAATCGTCATCGCGGTTCCTCCTGCGGGTCGCTTCGAGCAGGGACATCACCACCAGCGCGATGAGCGCCAGCAGCATGAGCAGTGTCGCGGCGGCGTACGCCCCGAAGGTGTTGTAGTCGTCGTGGTTGCGCGAGCTCACGAGCAGGGTGAGCGTCTGCGAGATGCCGGGGAAGTTCGACGAGACCATGAGCACCGCGCCGTACTCGCCGAGGGCGCGGGCGATCGTGAGCACCACGCCGTAGGTCAGGCCCCACCGGATCGCGGGCAGCGTGATCCGCCAGAAAGTCTGCCAGGCGTTCGCGCCGAGCGTCGCCGCCGCCTGCTCCTGGTCCTGCCCGATCTCGTGCAGCACCGGTTCCACCTCACGCACCACGAAGGGCAGTGTCACGAAGGTGGTGGCCAGCACCATGCCGGGTAGGCCGAAGATGACGCGGAAGCCCAGCGATTCGATGCCGCCGAACCAGCCGCCCACGCCCCACAGCATGATCAGCGCGACGCCCACGACCACGGGCGAGACGGCGAAGGGCAGATCGACGGCGGCCTGCAGCGCCGCTTTGCCGCGGAACCTCCCGCGCGCGAGGGCCAGCGCCACGAGGACGCCGAAGATCACGTTGAGCGGCACCACGATCGCGACGATGAGCAGCGACAGCTGCAGCGCCGAGATCGCGGCCGGGGTGGTGATCCAGGCCCAGAATTCGCCGAGACCGCGCTCGAACGAGCGGTACAGGATCACGCCGATCGGCAGGACGAGCAGCACCAGCAGGTACAGCAGCGCGACGGACCGCAGGCTCAGCACCGTCTTCCTGGAGAGATTCACTCCTGCTCCTCCCTGCGTCCCTCGGGACCACCGCACGGGACCGTCTGGCATCCGGTCATCACTCGTTCTCCTCCCGCTTGGCGGTCCTACCCCCGACGAACCGCATCACCGCCAGCAGCACGAAGGCGATGGCGAGCAGTGCGACGGACACGGCGGACGCGGCCACCTGGTTGTCGACCTCGAGCTGCTGCTGGATGTACTGCGAGGCGACCTGTGTCTCGCCCGGGATGTTGCCGCCCACGAGCACCACCGAGCCGAACTCGCCGATCGCCCGGGTGAACGCCAGACCGGCGCCGGAGAGGATGGCGGGGAGCAGGGTCGGGATCACGATCTTCGCCACGATCACCCGGTTCGGCGCCCCGAGCGAGGCGGCGGCCTCCTCGACCTCGCGGTCGAGCTCGATCAACACCGGCTGCACCTGCCGCACGACGAAGGGCAGCGTCACGAAGGCCAGAGCGATGACGATCGCCGGCTGGGTCGCGTTGAGCGTCAACCCGATCGGGCTGTCCGGCCCGTACAGCGAGAGCAGCACGATCGACGCGACGATGGTCGGCAGCGCGAAGGGCAGGTCGATGAGCGCGTTGACGACGCCCTTGCCCGGGAAGTCGTCCCGCACCAGCACCCACGCGATGACGGTGCCCATCACCACGTTGATCACCGTGACGAGCAGCGCGACCCACACGGTGATGAGCAGGGTCGACACGGCGTTCTTCGCCGTCAGCGCGTCCCAGAATCCGGACCAGCCGTTGTCGAAGGCCCGCGTCGTGATGGCCGCGATGGGCAGCAACACGATGACCGAGATCCAGATCCACGCGACGCCGATGCGCAGCGGGTTGATCAAGCGTCGCATCACTTGCCCCCGGTCTTGTAGGCGGTGGCGATGGTGCCCTTGTCGCCGAACAATGCCGCGTCCACCGCGGGCCACCCGACGAGGTCCTTGCCGCCGTTCTTCGCGGCGGTCCCCCTGCCGAGCACGGCGCCCAGCTCGTCGATGGTCCACAGGCGCTGCGGCTGGGCGGAGAACAGGTGCGCCGTCTCGGCGGCGATCGTGGGGTCGCCGGCGCGGAACCCGGACGCCGGGATCGCGCGCTGCGCCTCGGGCGAGAACAGGAAGGCCACGAACCGCTTGGCCGCCTCGGGCGACTGCGCGGTGTTCACCACGGCGACCGGCAGGTCGATCCGGAAGGACTGCGGCGGGATGAAGTACTCGGGCTTCGGCTTGCCGTCCTTGACGCTCTGCCGCTGCAGCAGGACCGCCTCGCTCTCGTAGCTGAGCAGCACATCGCCCTGGCCGGACTCGAAGGCCGAGGTGGCGTCGCGGCCCGAGCCCGGGCTCACCGTCGTATGGTCCCGGATGAGTTCCTTCACGAAGGCCAGGCCCTTCGACGGGTCCTGGCCGCCGTTCGACAGCGCGGCGTACGGGGCCAGCAGGTTCCATTTCGCCGAGCCCGAGCTCGCCGGATTCGGCGTCACCACCTCGACGCCGGGCTTGAGCAGGTCCGCCCAGTCGTGGATGCCCTTCGGGTTACCGGGGCGCACGACGACGGCGACCAGCGACGTGAACGGCACGGAGCGCCGCGGGTAGGCCTTCTCCCAGTCCTTGTCGATCAGGCCGGCTTTGACGATGCGTGTGACGTCCGGCGCGACCGAGAGGTTCACGACATCGGCGGGCACGTGCCGCGCGACTTTGCGGGACTGATCGCCCGACGCGCCGTAGGACTGCGAGAAGCCGACGTCGGGGTCGGTCGTACGGAACAGCGGGATGGCCACGTCGAACGCGGGCTTGGGCGCCGCGAACGCGACGAGGTTCACCCGCTGAGTGCCGCTGGAGATGTCCACGCCGTGCGGGTCGTCGGTCGAGCCGCCCCCGCAGGCCGTGAGCAACACGGTCAGGGCGACCGCGACGATGCTCAGGGCACGGCCGCGGCGAGTGGGTCTGGTCACGTCTCGCCGTTCTGCTTGTGGACAGGTCAGGCGAGAATCCTACGAAGCGCGGTCAGCGCAGCAGCGCCCACGCGACCACGAGGAGCACCAGCAGCGCGATCAGCGCGAGCGTCACCTTCGACTTGGGCACCAGTGCCCGCCATCCGCCGCCTGTCTCAGACACTCTCGTCATCCCCTTCTCCGGCCTCATGACCTGCGGCGTCGGCGCGGGAGGCCCGCGCGAGGCGGGCGTCCAGCGTGTCGGCGACGAGGTCGATGAGGGCGCTCAGCACGCGCACCACCAGCATTGCGATCACCGCGAGTACAACCATGACCAGGCTGACCTGCAGCGCGAAGGGCAGACCCGTGAGCCACAGCTCCACCGAGTCCCACCACTGCGCGATCGCATGCACACGCCCAGCGTAGCGACCGCGCTGCGCGAACCGGTCGCCGTGCCTCATCATGGACTGCATGTCATCGAAGAACGACGCCCCGACCTCCGATGCCCCCGGCCCCGACACCGCCCTCGACGAGGTCTCCGGCCCCGAGGCGCTCATCACCGACACCCCGCCCCTCGGTGACGCGGTCTTCCCGCCGATCCACGACTACGCCTTCCTCTCGGACTGCGAGAACACCTGCCTGATCGCCCGCGACGGCAGCGTCGAATGGATGTGCATCCCCCGCCCCGACTCCCCCAGCGTCTTCGGCGCCATCCTCGACCGCGGCGCCGGCTCCTTCCGGCTCGCGCCGTACGGCGTGCGGGTCCCCGTCGACCGGCGCTACCTGCCGGGCAGCCTCATGCTCGAGACCACCTGGCAGACCTCCACGGGCTGGCTCATCGTCCGTGACGCCCTCGTGATGGGCCCGTGGCACGACACGCAGACCCGGTCCCGGACGCACCGTCGGACACCGACGGACTGGGACGCCGAGCACATCCTGCTCCGCACGGCCCGGTGCGTGTCCGGCACCGTCGAGCTGCAGCTCAACTGCGAGCCCGCCTTCGACTACAACCGCGCCGGCGCGGAGTGGGCCTACTCCGGCGACGGCTACGGCGAGGCCGTGGCGCGGGCCCGCACCGATTTCGGGGCGCACCCCGAGCTCAAGCTCACCACCAACATGCGGCTCGGCCTGGAGGGCCGGGAGGCCCGCGCGCACACTCGGCTCAAGGAGGGTGACGAGGTCTTCGTCGCCCTGTCCTGGAGCAAGCACCCCGTGCCGCAGACCTTCGCCGAGGCGGCGCAGAAGATGTGGTCGACGGCGGAGTCGTGGCGGCAGTGGATCAACGTGGGCCAGTTCCCCGACCACCCGTGGCGCACGTACCTGCAGCGTTCGGCGCTCACGCTCAAGGGCCTGACCTACTCGCCCACCGGCGCGCTGCTGGCCGCGTGCACGACCTCGCTGCCCGAGACCCCGGGCGGCGTCCGCAACTGGGACTACCGGTACGCCTGGGTCCGCGACTCCACCTTCGCCCTCTGGGGCCTGTACACGCTGGGGCTCGACCGGGAGGCCGAGGACTTCTTCTCCTTCATCGCCGATGTCTCGGGCGCCAACAACGGTGAGCGACATCCGCTGCAGGTCATGTACGGCGTCGGCGGGGAACGCACGTTGCACGAGGAGGAGCTCTCCCACCTCTCGGGGTACGACGGTGCGCGGCCGGTCCGGATCGGGAACGGAGCCTACGACCAGCGCCAGCACGATATCTGGGGCACGATGCTGGACTCGGTGTACCTGAACACCAAGTCGTCCGAGCGGATCCCGGAGACGCTGTGGCCGGTGCTCAAGGAGCAGGTCGAGGAGGCGCTCAAGCACTGGCGCGAGCCGGACCGCGGAATCTGGGAGGTGCGCGGGGAGCCGCAGCACTTCACGAGCTCGAAGGTGATGTGCTGGGTCGCTCTGGACCGCGGCGCCAAGCTCGCGGTCATGCACGGCGAGACCGACTACGCCCGCGAGTGGTCGGAGCAGGCCGAGGTGATCAAGGCCGACATCCTCGAGCACGGCGTGGACGAGCGCGGCGTGTTCACGCAGCGCTACGGCGCCCCCGCGCTGGACGCGTCGCTGCTCCTGGTGCCGCTGCTGCGATTCCTCCCCTCCGACGACCCGCGGGTGCGCGCCACCGTGCTGGCGATCGCGGACGAGCTCACCGAGGACGGCCTGGTCCTGCGCTACCGCGTCGAGGAGACCGACGACGGGCTCGCGGGCGAGGAGGGAACGTTCACGATCTGTTCGTTCTGGCTGGTCTCCGCGCTGGTCGAGATCGGCGAGGTCGCCCGCGCCCGGGCACTGTGCGAGCGACTGCTGGCGTACTCGTCGCCGCTGAAGCTGTACGCGGAGGAGCTCGACCCGAAGTCGGGCAAGCACCTCGGCAACTTCCCGCAGGCGTTCACTCACCTGGCGCTGATCAACGCGGTGGTGCACGTGATCCGGGCGGAGGACTCCTCCGGGCACGACGCGTCGGCCTTCCTCCCGGCGCATCCGACCCCCTGACGAGCGTGAGGCCGTAGGTTCACTGTCATGCACGACGACCGGCGGTTGACCGAAGAGCGTCTCGACAGATTCACCCGGGAGTTCCTGAACGGGGCGGTGTACTCGCACTCCGCCACGGTCACGGTGACGGCGTGGCCCGCCCCGGGCGAGCCCGTGCCCTTCGCGGAGGCGGCGGCCCAGGCGTTCACGCCGGTCTCCGCCGGCACGCCGTGGGGAGCGCCCTGGTCCACGCTGTGGTTGCACGTGACCGGGGCGCCGCCGTCGGACTGGACTGACGCCGACGGTGCGCTGGAGCTCCGCGTGGAGCTCGGCTTCACCGGCGGCCCGGGGTTCAACGCCGAGGGGCTCGCGTACCGGGCGGACGGCACCGTCGTCAAGGGGATCTCTCCGTTCAACGCCTACGTTCCCCTGTCCCCGGGCGAGCCGGTGGACCTGTACATCGAGTGCGCCGCGAACCCCGACCTGGGCGGTGACTTCGTCTCCCCCACCCACCTCGGTGACCGGGAGACCGCGGGCGACGGTCCGCTGTACCGGCTCGGGACGATCGACCTCGCGCTGCGCGATCGGACGGTGTGGGAGCTGCAGCAGGACGTGTGGACGCTGCACGGGCTGATGCACGAGCTGCCCTTCGACCTACCGCGCCGGCACGAGGTACTTCGCGCCCTCGAGCGGATGCTCGACGTGGTGGACCCGCACGACATCGCCGCCACCGCGTCCGCGGGGCGGGCGGCCCTGGCCCCCGCGCTGGCCTCGCCGGCCGCCGCGTCCGCGCACCGGATCACGGCGGTCGGCCACGCGCACATCGACTCGGCGTGGCTGTGGCCCGTCCGCGAGACGGCGCGCAAGTGCGCACGGACCTTCGCCAATGTCGTGGACCTCATGGACCGCGACCCGTCGTTCCGCTTCGCGTGCTCCTCGGCGCAGCAGTTCGCGTGGGTGCGGGACCGGCACCCGGAGCTGTTCGCGCGCATCAAGGATCACGTGGCGGCGGGACGGTTCGTCCCGGTCGGCGGCATGTGGGTGGAGGCCGACACGAACATGCCGGGCGGCGAGGCGATGGCCCGCCAGTTCGTGGCCGGAAAGCGGTTCTTCCTGCACGAGTTCGGGATCGACACCCCGGAGGCGTGGCTCCCCGATTCGTTCGGCTACTCGGCGGCGATGCCGCAGATCGTGGCCGAGGCGGGCTCGCGGTACTTCCTCACCCAGAAGCTGTCGTGGAACCAGACCAACCGGATGCCGCACTCGTCGTTCCTCTGGGAGGGCATCGACGGCACCGCGCTGTTCACGCACTTCCCGCCCGTCGACAAGTACAACTCGGACCTCTCCGGCGCGGATCTCGCTCGGGCGCAGAAGAATTACAAGGAGCAGGGCGTGGGCACGCGCTCCCTCGTCCCGTTCGGATGGGGCGACGGTGGCGGTGGCCCGACCCGGGAGATGCTCGCCGCCGCGGCGCGGACCGCATCGCTCGACGGTTCGCCGACGGTGACGGTCGGCACGCCGGTGGAGTTCTTCGACGCCGCCGCAGCGGAACTGGATCACCCCGCCCGATGGTCGGGCGAGCTGTACCTCGAGTTCCACCGCGGCACGTACACCTCGCAGGCGAACACCAAGCAGGGCAATCGGCGCAGCGAGCACCTGCTGCGCGAGGCGGAACTCTGGGCCGCGACCGCCGCGGTCCGGACCGGATTCGCCTATCCCCTGGAGGAGCTCGAGGAGATCTGGCACCTGGTGCTGCTGCAGCAGTTCCACGACATCCTGCCGGGTAGCTCGATCGCCTGGGTGCACAAGGACGCCGAGCACAACTACGCCGCCGTCGCGAAGCGCCTCGAGCGGATCATCGACGGTGCCCTCGCGGCTCTCGCGAACGGGTCGACGTCCGCCGGTGGGGGCGTGGCTCGGAATCGGCTCATAGCCCCGGTCGAGGACTCCTCCGCCGCCGCGTCGCACAGCCTGGTGTTCAACGCCGCTCCGCACGCCCGCGACGGGGTGCCGGCGCTGGGTGCCACCGCCATCCAGACCGCCCCCGCGATCTGCCCGACCGCCGAGGGCACGGCGTTCCGGCTGGACAACGGCGTCGTCTCCGCCCTGATCGACGCGCGCGGGCTCCTCGTCTCGGTCGTCGACGCCGCCTCCGGCCGCGAGGCGATGGCCGGCCCCGGCAACCTGCTCCAACTGCACCGCGACATCCCGAACCACTGGGAGGCGTGGGACATCGACTCCTTCTACCGGCGCGATGTCACCGACCTCGACGCGGTCGAGTCCGTGACGAGCGACGGTGACGCCGTCGTGGTGCGCCGAACGTTCGGGGACTCGTCGATCACCCAGCGGATCAGCCTGCGCGCCGGATCGCCGGCCCTGGACATCGTGTGCGAGATCGATTGGCACGAGCGGCAGAAGCTGCTCAAGCTGGCGTTCCCGTTCGACGTGCAGGCCGATCGCAGCGCCTCGGAGATCCAGTTCGGCCACGTCTTCCGCCCCACCCACGCCAATACTTCCTGGGACGCTGCGAAGTTCGAGATCTGCGCGCATCGCTGGGTGTACGTCGGCGAGCCCGACTACGGCGTCGCCGTGGCCAACGACTCCACCTACGGCCACGACATCACCCGCCGGACAGTCGATCCTGGAATGCCCGCAACCGGCACCGTCGTGCGCCTGTCGCTGCTGCGCGCTCCCCGCTACCCCGACCCGGAGACCGATCAGGGCTTCCACCGGCTCGCCATCTCCGTGCGCCCCGGTGCGACGATCGGCGACGCCGTCGAGGAGGGATACCGCCGCAACCTCGCTCCCCGCACCGTCGCCGGGTCGGTCACTTCGGTGGCTCCGCTCGTCACCGTCGATCACCCCGCCGTGATCGTCGAGGCCGTCAAGCTCGCCGAAGACGGCAGCGGAGATGTCGTCGTGCGCCTCTACGAGTCGCGCGGAACCCGCGCGGACGCGACGATCCACGCGGACTTCCCGTACCAGTCCGTGGTCCGCACAGACCTCCTGGAGCGCCCCGTCGCCGATCCCGAGTCCGCCGGTGACGTGCGCCTGATTTTGCGCCCCTTCAAGATCGTCACTCTCCGCTACCGCCGCTGAAGCGCCGAGTCCCGTCGCCCACGGGCACTGTCGAGCTCCCGCCCGAGCTCACCGGAAACGTCCGGCTGTCGGTGAGCCTTCCCGAAATTAGATCGATTGATCTATACTTAGATCAATCGATCTACGAAAGGTGGAACCCATGGCAGCGGACCCGGAACTGGTCAACGCGATCATCACCGCAGGCGCGATCTGCGGTGGAGGCGTGGCCCTGGCGGGAGGCACGATCGGTGCCGGCATCGGCAACGGCAACGCGGGTGCACAGATGATCGCGGGCGTCGCGCGACAACCCGAAGCGCAGCAGCGCATGATGGCGCCGTTCCTCATCACCGTGGGGCTCGTCGAGGCGGCGTTCTTCATCAACGTGGCGTTCATGGCGCTCTTCGTCTTCGCGACGCCGGGACGCTGACGGAGTGGGGCGAGGGCGGATCAGAAGGGCGGCGGACCGTCGAACGACGGGGCCGAGCGCGGAGTCGGAGCACCGATGACGCGCATCATGCCGGCCTCGATCTCGCTGACAGGCAGGGATTTCCGATTCTGTTCCGCTTCGTACGCGGTGATGTTGTCGCGGCGACGCCGCTCCCGGCGGGCGTGTTCGCGTTGCAGGCGGGTGCGGCCTCCCGGCCGCGCCGGGCTTTCCGCCTCGGCGGCGCTGACGTGATCCTCCGATCCCGACCCCGACGCCGCGGGGATGACCCATTCGACGCGGGCGAGGTCGGGGAAGAGGGTGAGGATGATGCCGGTGGGGTCGACGATGTAGTGCCGTCCGTGGGGTGAGGTCCAGAGGATCCGGCCGTCGGGCAGGCGTGCGTCGATCCACTCTCCTGCGGTCTTGAGCTGGCGGTGGCTGATGCAGAGCGGTTGGATCTGCTCGGCGGTGGTCTGCCCGCCGAGTTCGGGTGAGGTGTGGTCGTATTCGCGGCGGTGGTCGATCTGGGCCCTCGCCGCGGGTCGGTTGCAGTGCGGGAACACGCACCGGGGGTGGATCAGTCGCAGGTAGCGGCGTAGGTCCGCCGATGGCCGGTATCCGGAGCTTCCGCGTGCCCGGACGAGTGCAGGCGGGGCTCCGGGCGGGCTCGAGTCGCCCGGGTGAGGACCACCGTCGTCCGCACAGGTCTCCCCTGCACGTCCGTCGTCCAGATCTCCGTCGTCCAGAACTCCACCGTCCAGATCTCCGTCATCCGGGCCTTCGTCGTCTGGGCTGGTGTTGCCATCCGGTGCGTCGCCGTCCGGCCCGTGGTCGTCGGGTCCGAAGTCGAATCCGGTGCCACCGGGGTCGTCGTGTCCTTCGAGTCGCGCGACGATATCGCGCCAGGCCCACTGGAAGTCGATCGCGCCACGCGGCTCGGTCTCGCTGGAGGCGTCGCACGCCGCCCGGCTCGATAGTCCCGCAGCATCGTCGTGGTCGGTGATCCGGCGGCCGAACGGCCGGATGACCGCGTCCTCGCGGGCCGCCAGTGCCCGCGCCAGCGCCAGGCTGATCGGGCCGTACCCCTCGAGGTACGCGAGCCCGCCACGACGGCCGGGCGCCGGGTTCGATGCAGAGTCAGCGGCAGCATCTGCATCGACTCCTGCGTCAGCGTCTGCGCGGGCAACGGCATCTGCCTGCGCGCCTTCGTCATCGGCGGCACTGGCACCCGCGGCGCCCTTATCCGCGTGTGAGTCCGCAGCGGAGCTATCCTCCGGCACGCTCTGCTCGGGCGCACCCTGGTCGGGCGTGTCCGGATCGGCGAGGTCGGTCTCGTTGATGACCACGTTGATGAGGGTGACGAACCGGGTGATCACACCGTCCGCGTCGGGCTCGCCGTGGAACCGCGCCGTACGGTACTTGCACTCCGGGTTCGCGCACGCGCAGCCGAGGGTGCTGTACCCGCGGATCAACTGCGCCAACCCGTCGGCCTGCCGCTGCGGCACGGTCCGCGAGTCATCATCACAGACCGTGGTCGCGATGTACTGCACTCGGGCGGCGATGTCTTGCATATCCGGCGAAGGCAACAACGCGAAGGCCATCGCCATCCCGTCGTCCGCGGGGCGGAAGGTGACCTTGCGGTCCTGTTCGGCGAGCTTGCGACGCCGCTCCGCCGCGTCCGGGTCGATCGCACCGACCAGCAGATCCACCTGTTCACGCAGCGCGGGGATCGAGAGCACCTCGTAGTCGCGAGTGAGCCGCTCATGCAACGCCGCATCGAGATCACCGACCTGCGCGGCGCTGAGCACCCGCGAGCGCCCCAACGCGATCTCCGCCGCCTTCGGCGTGATGACGTTCTCCCGATCAACCCGAACACCTTCGGCAGCCGTTCGATCAACCCGACCGCGACCTCCACCACGTGCACCGCCGCGGCCGAACCCAGGCGCAGCAGGGTGGAGATCTGCGCACTCAAGGCGACCTCCGCCGCGGCCAACCGCTGCCGCGCCTCGACCGCCTCCCGGTAGTTCGCCGGCCGGGCGAGGTACTGCGCCTCATCATCGGCGTACAGGGCGCGGTGCAGCGCGTAGACCGCGGTCATCGTGCGGCAGTACGCAACACCCTCGACCCGCCGCTGTTCGAACAATACCTCCGCTACCGCACGATCCTCACCCCGTGCCTCAGCGAGCTCCCGAGGAACCAAATCCTCAGGGAGTTCACGTAATGCGTCCGGTAGGGCCATGACTCCATGATACGCCTATCCGTTCGATCACGCCATTGTTTAGAACACTACGGCATACCGATCGACGCAACCGTCCGTGCATGCCCCTCGCGAAGAACAAAGTGTCCGGCGAGCCCCAAGGAGTCGGCGAGGAAACCACGCACGGCATTGATTTCGGCCGCCGTACAATCGAGAAGCACCTTGGTCTCCACGTCGCGCTTACGCACGTCGGCCGTCAACACCACCGCGACGACCCCCACTCCGGCATCGGTGCCCACGAAGACGTCGACTCCCTCACCGTCACCGCCGGTCGTTCCCGCGAGAAACCCGTAGTCGAGCGGATAGATCGCCCGCGGATACCGGGGATGCGCCGTGCCCCGCGGGCGGTCGATGACCACCTTCGATGTCCGCACCAGCTCGTCGAGGACCCGGAAGTACTGCGTGGCATCGTCGCTCATGGAGTCAGGCCACGCCGCTCGAGCAGGGGCGCGATATCGGGATCACCGCCGCGGAAGTCGCGGTAGGCCTGCGAGGCGTCGACACTGCCGCCGCGGGAGAGCACTGCGACACGCAGCTTCTCGCCGTTCTCGCGCGTCGGTCCGTCGTGCGCGGTGAACCACGCGGAGGCGTCGGCATCGAGCACCTCGGACCAGATGTAACTGTAGTACCCGGCGCTGTAGCCGCCCGAGAAGATGTGGTTGAAGAACGGCCCGCGGTAGCGCGGCGGGACGCCCGGCACGTCCAACCCCGCGTCGGCGAGCGCGGCGGACTCGAAGCCCTCCACGTCGTCGACGACGGTGCCGGGCTCGATCGTGTGCCATGCCAGATCGATGACGGCCGCGGCCAGGTACTCGACGGTGCCGAATCCCTCACCGCGCGTGCCGGGCTCGAGAACCGACCGGCGAAGCCCCTCGGGCAGAGGCTCCCCCGTCGCGTGATGCCGGGCGTAGCCGTCGAGGATCGCGGGCCAGGCGGCGAACATCTCGTTGAACTGCGACGGGAACTCGACGAAATCGCGCGGCACGCTGGTGCCCGAGAAGTACGGGTAGGTCACTTCCGAGAGCAGGCCGTGCAGGGCGTGCCCGAACTCGTGGAAGACGGTGGTCACCTCGTCGCGGCTGAGCAGAGCGGGCCGCCCGTCCGGCGGGCGAACGAAGTTGCAGACGTTGATGATCACCGGCTGCGCGTCGAGCAGGCGGGACTGGTCCACGAAGCTCGTCATCCACGCCCCGCCCCGCTTGCTGGGCCGCGCGAAGTAGTCCCCGACGAACAGGCCGAGCGGCGCACCGTCGGGCCCCGTGACCTGCCAGGCGCGCGCGTCCGGATGGTGCAGGGCGAGGTCCGTGCGCTCGGCGAAACCCAACCCGTACATCCGCGAGGCCGCCTCGAAGACGCCCTTCTCGATCACGTTGTCGAGCGCGAGGTACTCGTTCAGCGCGGGTCCGGATCCGCCGTCGCCGGCCTGCGCACGCTGCTCGGCAACGCGGGCGTAGAAGGGCCAGTCCCAGGCCTCGATCGCATGGCCCGCAAGCTCTTCCAGCTCGGCGCGCTCGGCGGTGGCGTTACGCGCGGCGGGTACTGCCAGGTCGCGGAGCATGCCGAGGGCCGCCTCCGCCGTACCGGCGGTCTGGTCGGCGATCTGATAGGCGGCGTGGTGCGAATACCCGAACAGCGCCGCGCGCTCCGCCCGCCGGCTCGCGACGCGGGCGATCAGCTCCCGGGTGTCGTTCTCGCCTCCCCGGGTGTTCCTGCGCGACGACGCCTCGTACACCGCCCGCCGCGAATCGCGGTTCGTCAGGCGCGCGAGGTTCGGCTGATTGAGCGGGTAACCGAGGGCGAGGAGGTACCCGTCACGCCCGGCCGCCTCGGCGGCGGCGCGAGCTCCGGCGACGGCGTCCGCGTCCAGCCCGTCGAGCTCGGCCTCGCTCGCGAAATGCACTGCGGAGGCGTTCGTCTCGGCGAGAGTGCGCCGGGAGAACTCGGTGGTGAGCTCGGCGAGCTCGGTGTTGATGGTCCGCAGCCGCTCCTGGGCGGCGTCGTCGAGCCCTGCCCCCGCGCGAGTGAACCGGAGGTGGTAGCGCTCGAGCAGCCGAAGCTGTTCGGGATCGAGACCGAGTTCACCGCGCCGCGAGTGCAGCGCGTCGACGCGGCCGAAGAGCGCCTGGTCCATGAGGATCGCGTCGAAATGCGCCGACCACAGCGGCGAGATCGCGGCCTGCGCCGCCTCCAACGCATCGGTGCGATCGGTGGACGTCAACGAGAAGAACACCGCCGCGACGCGCCCCAGGTCCTGCCCCGCGCGCTCCATCGCCTCGACGGTATTGGCGAACGTGGCGGGCTCGGCATCGCCGGCGATCGCCGCGATCTCCCGACGGTGCCGCGCGAACCCCTCGGCGAACGCGGCCTCGAAGTCCGCGTCCGCGAACGCGGCGAAGTCAGGCAGGGCGAAGGGCAGGGTGCTGGGGGCGAGAACGGCGTCGACGGTCACCTCTCGAACCTACCGGGACAAGCCCCCACCCGATCTGAGTAGTTCCACGGATCCACCGAGCACAGGCATCCGCGACCGTGGACGTATGACACATCCGGTGGTTCCCCATCGTCGCCGTACCGGCCCGGTGATCGCAGATCTGGTCGTCGCCACGGTGCTGTGGGGGCTGCTCGTCCTCGCGGGCGGGCTCGCGATGTTCTTCGCGGTGATGTACTTCTCCGCGAGCGCGCCGGGTTGCGCCGCAGGAAGCCCGTGCGCAGCGCGCGAGCAGGCCGAGTTCGCGGTCGTCGTGCTGTCCGCGGGCGTGCTGGGCGGCTGGGCGGTCGCCGGAGTCGGCAGCGTCGCCTGCGCGGTCGTGCGGAGGTCCGTCTGGTACTGGCCCCTGCTCGGGATCCTCATCGCGTCCGCGGGCACTTGGTGGGGCTTCCGCCTGGTGATCGACGCGGGCGGGCTCCGGTGACCTCAGTCGGAGACGCTGACACCCACGTGCGTGGCGAGGATCTCCGCGAGTCCCGCTCAGGTGACGTCAGTCGGTGACGCTGATCCCGAAGTGCGCGGCGAACACCTCCGCCAGGCCGACGACCTGCAAGTGCGACATCGTCGCCCCGGAGATGCCCTCGATCCCGCGGATCCGCTCCACCTGCAGACCGCGCAGGTCCACGTGCTGCAGCTTCGCACGCGTCACATCGAGCTCGCCCGCGCGGCAGTCCTCGAACGCCACGCGGGTCAGGGTCGCGTCACCGGCGTCGATGCCGTCGAGCACGCACTCCCGGAACACGACATCGGTGAGTGCGGCGCCCCGCAGGTTCACGAATCCGAGACGGACGCCGGTGAAGACGACGGAGCGCAGTTTGGAGTCCATCAGCTCGACGGCGCCGATGCGGGCATCGTCGACCTCGACCTGCCGGAAGGTCGAGCGGGACGCCCGGAAGCCCGTCGCGAACAACGAGGAGATGCGGGTCTCGAGGAACGCCGACTCGGTGAACACCGCGTCGCGGACCTCCCACCCGACGAGCTCGCACTCGCTGAAGGTGATCCCGCCGAGGTCGCGGCCCTTGACCGTCGGTTCGGCGAACCGCTGCCGGTCGTGGGTGTCTCCGGGGATGAGATCGTCGGTGACGCCGTCCTCGAGGTCCGGCAGCCGCAGCGGCGTGATCTTGGGTGCGACGAGGCCGGCCATCAGCCCAGCACCTCGGCGACGGCACGGAGACGGGCCTCGGCATCCGCCGCGATCGACGCCACCACCTCGCGGGCGGGGCGCACCTCGTCGACGAGGCCCGCGGCCTGTCCGGCGTAGACGACACCGAGCTCGGGCATGGCACCGTCGTACGCGGCGCTGACGGCCTCCTCGGTACTGGACGAGGCGTCCACCCCGTCGCCGTCGTGCCACCGTTCGGTGAAGTCGTTGGTGAGCGCGCGCCCGAACCACCGCGTGGGCCAGGGCTGATGCCGGGCCTTGTCGAAGACATCGGTGTAGACGGTGTCGACGCTGCGGGCCTTCAGCAGCGCGGGGATCGCGTACTCGGGGCCGATGGTCTCGGGCGAGGCGAGCAGCGCCGTGCCGACCAGCGCGCCCTGTGCCCCGGCCGCGAGCACCGCCGCGAGGCCCGCGCCGCTGCCGATGCCACCGGCCGCCAGCACGGGAAGATCCGTCGCGCGGAGCACCTCCTGCAGCAGTGGCAGGGTGGCGATGCGGCCGGTGTGCCCGCCGGCCTCACCGCCCTGGGCGACGACCGCGTCCACGCCGGCGGCCTCCACCTCGCGCAGGTCATCAACGGAGTTGATCTGCGAGATCACCACGGCCCCCGCGTCCTTGACGCGCTGCACGAAGGGCGCGGGATCGCCGAAGGACAGCGAGACGAGCTTCGGCTGCGCGGCGAGCACGGAGTCCAACAGCTCGGGGCTGTCCGCCAGCGACCAGGTCTGCAGGCCGAAGGCCAGCGGCGCATCGCCGCCGGCGGCCGCGCGGATGACGCGCAGTTGCTCGTCGATCCATTCGGGCGTGGCGTAGCGGGCAGCGCCGATCATGCCCAGCCCGCCCGCCGCTGTCACCTGCCCGGCGAGCTCGCCCCCGGCACGGCCGCCCATGGGGGCACCGATGATCGGCAGGTCGATGTTCAGGGTGCGCGTCAGCCAGGTGTTCCACACACCGACGAGGCTACGCCCGTGGCAGGATCATCACTCATGGCCGTATCCGTGGACCCTGAGATCCGCCGTATCCGCGCACTCAGGCTTCGAGCCCAGGGGTTGGTGCCCGGCGTTCGGGACTGGCGCACAGCGGAGGACGCCGCGCGCGGGATGCTCGCGATCCAGGCGCAGGACGGTGCGGCGGCCCGGTTCGCACTGTCCCTGCGCGCCGCGGATCATCCCGACGATGCCGCCGTCCTCACCGATCTGGCAGAGGGGCGTATCACCCGCAATCGGCCCGCGCGGGGCACGCTCCAGATCACGGCCGCCGAGGATCTGCACTGGCTCAGTGCCGCGCTCACCGACCGTTCGCGGACCGAGGCCGCCAAGCGACGTCCGGCACTCGGACTCTCGGACGCCATGGTCGACGGTGCCGAGCGGACCATCCGCGCGGAACTGGCGGGCGGAAAGGTCCTCACGCGTCCACAACTCGTGCAAGCGTGCGCGGAGAACGGGGTCGTCCTCGACAACGGTCAGGCCGGGCACGTCCTGCGGCATCTCACCGAGCTCATGGCGATCGTGTTCGCCGATCCCGCGTCGAAGACCGATGTCTTCGCCCTGGCCGACGAGTGGATCGCAGATCGTCGGGAGCCGGATCACGCACTGGGCGAAATGGTCTCGCGGTTCGTCGCGGCCCGCGGCCCGGTGACCCGGCAGGACATCGGCAAGTGGGCGTACCTGCCGATGGGAGCCGTCGACGAGGGCATCACCGCCGCGGGCCGCGCCGTCGAGACCGTCGAGCTGGCGGGGACGACCTACCTGGTCGCGCCCGGCACCGTCGACATCACCGACGCGGAGGTCGACGAGGCGCTCGCGCGCCCCCTCCTCCTCCCCGGATTCGACGAGTACATCATCGGATACGGTTCCCGCGCACCGCAGCTCGACGAGCAGTACCTGGCGCGGATCATCCCCGGGCGCAACGGTGTGTTCAAGCCGATGATCGTCGTCGACGGCGAGATCGTGGGCACCTGGAGCCGGAAGGCCACAGCGAAGAAGGTCACCGTCGCGCTGGAGCCCTTCACCTCGCTCACCGCTGCCACGAAACGACGCCTCGCCGAGCCAGTGCGCGACTACGGACGGTTCCTCGGTCTCGGGGCGGAACTCGCGTAGCGCGAACGGTATCCGTGTCCGCGCGGGACATCGCCGTTCGAGAGTGGACAGCGCGGACGACGAACCCGGGACACGGGCCCTGGGTCCCGGGGTCGTCGAATCGGTTGCGCGGACGCGTCAGTTGCGCGCCATCCAGCTGTTGTTGCCGCCGTTCAGGTCGTAGGTACTGGTGGAAGCGGTCACCGGGATCGCCCGGAAGGGGCAGCCCCAGCTGGGCACGACCTGCTCGATCTGCAACGAACGTCCCGCACGGAGTTCGCCGGCCGACTTGCTGACGCCGCCGTTGAACCAGACGGTGACGTCGTGCGCCACCCCCGGGCCGTTGTTGGTGACCCAGCCGTGGTCGATCAGCGAATTCGGCTCGGCCCGACCGGGCAGCGGCCCACCGCAGCTGACGTATCCGAACGCCTGTAGATCCACGTACGGGGGCGCAGGATCCGCCGAGGCCGTACCGACCGAGAGCATCGTCGCCACACCCGCGACCGCGAGCCCGAACACTCCCGTTGTCCTCATCTTCATGGTTGATCTCCCCAATCCTCCGTCGAACGACGACCGGCCGCAGCAGCGACCCAGCGTCAGTGTGACGCCGGTCACATTGTCGCGCGTCCGAGACGGAAAACCAACCTTTGGCGCTACGGCTGAGACGAAAGCGGCTGAAGTTTCCCGTGATTCAGGCGAGTCGCGTCACGCGGACGTTTCCACCACCGGCGCCTGCACCTGGATCGCATCGACCAGCGGGCGCAGTTCGGGCTGTCCCGCAGCCTCGGACAGCGCCTCCCGCAGCACCCGCTCCTGGGTCGGACGCGCCGCAGTGAGGAGATCCCACCCCGCCGGGGTGAGCTCGGTGTAGATGCCGCGACGGTCGTCCGCGCACAGGATCCGGGTCAAGAGACCCCGATCCTCGAGCCGGGTGACGAGGCGCGTCGTGGCACTGCTGGACAGCGCGGCGGCACGCGCCAGCTGGCGCATCCGCATGTGCCAGCCATCCTGCCGACTGAGCGCGTCGAGCACTGTGAACTCGACGACGGAGAGATCGTGCCCCGCCTGCAGCGAGCGCTCGAGATCGTTCTCGATCAGCGCATGCAGCGCGACCAGCGTGCGCCATCCCCGTGCGCGGATCTCCACCGCATCGTCGGCGATACCCATGGTGAGGACCCCTTTCGTCGTAACTACGAGCATAGCACCTTGCGAAGATTATCGGCGTGTGCAACTATCTATTCGTTGTGTGTGCAACTACTGCAGACGCCGGTGATTGCAGACGCGCCAACCATCCCGACTTCCTAAGGAACCTCATGCCCATCGCGCTGTTCGCGCTCGCCCTCGGGGGCTTCGGCATCGGACTGACCGAGTTCGTCATCATGGGACTGCTCCCCGAGGTCGCGCGCGACTTCGCCGTCAGCGAGACCGTGGCCGGCTACCTGATCTCCGGCTACGCGCTGTCCGTGGCCATCGGCGGCATCATCCTCACCGCGGCGCTCGGCCGGGTCAATCGCAAGCACGCCCTCCTCGGACTCCTCGTCCTGTTCATCGTGGGCAACCTGATGTCGGCACTCGCCGGTACCTACGAATTCATGCTGGCCGGCCGGATCGTCGCCGCCCTGTGCCACGGCGCGTTCTTCGGCATCGGCGCCGTCGTGGCAGCGGACCTCGTCGCCGAGAACCGCCGCGCCGCAGCGATCTCCATCATGTTCGCCGGACTGACCGTCTCGAACGTGCTCGGCGTGCCGCTCGGCACGTTCCTCGGACAGGCCGCGGGCTGGCGGTCCACCTTCTGGGCAATCACGATCATCGGCGTCCTCGCCCTGATCGGTATCGCCGCACTCGTCCAGAACACCCCCGCCGCCCCCGCCGGCAGCAACCCCTTCGCCGAGTTCCGCATCTTCCGCAGCCGCCAGGTGTGGCTGTCGATGCTGGTCACCGTGCTCGGCTACGGCGGCATGTTCGGCGCCTTCACCTACATCGCATTCACCCTCACGGAGGTCGGCGGCTTCGCGTCCTCGTCCGTGCCGTGGCTGCTCGTACTGTTCGGCGCGGGCCTGTTCGTCGGCAATCTGCTCGGCGGGCGGGCGGCGGACCGGAACCTGCCGCTCACGCTCATCGTGCTGCTCGCCGCGCTGACGGTGGTCCTCGGCGTGTTCGCACTGACCGCCACCTCGCAGATCGCCACCGTCGTCGCGCTGATCCTCATGGGCGCCTTCGGCTTCGCCACCGTGCCCGGACTGCAGATGCGCATCATGAACTACGCCGACGACGCCCCCACTCTCGCGTCCGGCGCGAACATCGCCGCCTTCAACCTGGGCAACGCGTTCGGCGCCTGGGCCGGCGGGCTCACCCTCGCCGCCGGGCTCGGCTACGTCTCCCCGCTCTGGGTGGGCGCTGGCATCACCCTCGCCGGTCTCGTCGCCTACCTCATCGCCGCCCGTGTCCGCGGAG
The DNA here is from genome assembly GCF_001575195.1 of Tsukamurella pseudospumae. Taxonomy (NCBI): domain Bacteria; kingdom Bacillati; phylum Actinomycetota; class Actinomycetes; order Mycobacteriales; family Tsukamurellaceae; genus Tsukamurella; species Tsukamurella pseudospumae. The sequence continues at coordinate 318,490 of NZ_LSRF01000056.1, read as the reverse complement.
GCGAGTTCGACCGCTCCACCGACTCGGCGCCGATCCCCGTCGCCGCCTGACTGCCCCTCCCTCCACCAGAACCCAGGAGTACCCCATGACCACCATCCCGAACATCACCCTCAACGACGGCATCCTCATGCCCCAGGTCGGCTTCGGCGTCTTCCAGGTGCCGGACGACGAGGCGCAGCGCGCCGTCGAGACCGCACTCGAGGCCGGCTACCGCAGCATCGACACCGCGATGATCTACGGCAACGAGACCGGCGTCGGCCGGGCACTCGCGGCCTCGGGCGTCGCCCGCGACGAGCTCTTCGTCACGACCAAGCTGTGGGTCGCCGACCTCGGCGCGGGTAAGGCGCGCGCCGCCCTGGACGCGAGCCTCGAGCGACTCGGCCTCGACCACGTGGACCTGTATCTCATCCACTGGCCCGCGCCCGCGACCGACGACTACCTCGACACGTGGCGCGAGCTGCAGGACCTGCGCGGCACGGGTACCCGATCGGTCGGCGTCTCGAACTTCGCGCCCGAGCACCTCGACCGCGTCGCCGCGCTCGGAGCGCCGCTCCCGGCCGTGAACCAGATCGAACTGCACCCCTCACTGCAGAATCGGGAGACCGTGGCCGCGAACCGGCGCCACGGCATCGCGACCGAGGCCTGGAGCCCGCTCGCCCAGGGCGCCGCACTCGGCTCCCCGGCCGTCCTCGCCGCCGCGGAGCGGCACGGTGTCAGCCCCGCCCAGGTGGTGCTGCGCTGGCACGTCCAGAACGGCACCGTCGTCATCCCGAAGTCGGTGACGCCCAGCCGGATCGCCGCGAACCTGGACCTGTTCGGCTTCGCGCTCGACGAGGACGAGACCGCCGCGATCGATGCTCTCGAGGCCGACGGCCGCACCGGACCGCACCCGGAATCCTTCAACGGCTGAGCGTTCAGCGAGCTGGCTCAGTCCAGGCGCCAGTCCTCGTAGGCCCGCGGGTCGTCGATCGGCTCGATGTGCACAGTGATCCGCAGGTCGTCGAACAGCGCGTCGAGGTCCGCCTCGACCTCCTCGGTGACGTCGTGGGCGCGCTGCACGGTCCAGTCGCCGGGCACGAGCATGTGCATCTGCAGGAAGCGCTCGTGCCCGGACTCGCGGGTCCGAACGTCGTGGAAGTCGATGCCCGCGACCCGGTGGCGGTCGAGCACCTCGTCGATCTGCGCTCGCTCCTCGACCGGCAGCGCGGCGTCCATCAAGCCGGCGCCCGACTGCCACACCAGGCGCGCACCGACGACGAGGATGTTCACCGCCACCGCGATGGCGATGAGCGGGTCCAGCGGTAGCCACCCGGTGAGGGCCACCAGCAGGACGCCCACGATCACACCGGCCGTGGTCCACACGTCCGTGATCAGGTGCTTCCCGTCGGCCTGCAACGCGAGCGAGCGGTGCCGGCGGCCGACCCGGATCAGGTAGAGCCCGACGAGCCCGTTGAGCACCGTCGCCGCGACGGAGATCGCGAGGCCCAGCCCCACCTGCTCCAGTGCCTGCGGGTTGAGCAGCCGATCCACCGCGGAGACGATGATGACCACCGCGGCGACCACGATCATGACGCCCTCGAGCACCGCCGAGAAGTACTCGGCCTTGGTGTGCCCGAAGTTGTGGTCGTGGTCCGCCGGCTTGGCCACCACCTTGAGCGCCACGAACGCTGCGACGGCCGCGACGATGTTGACGGACGACTCGGCCGCGTCGGAGAGCAGGCCGACGGAGCCCGTCAGCCGCCACGCGAGGATTTTCAGCGCGATCACGACGATCGAGGTCGCGATCGACAGCAGGGCGAAGCGCGACAGGTCCTGCCGGACGCCAGGACCCGCGCCCGGGGCTGCCGGGCTCGACGGTGCGGTCACCGTCGGGACACTACTTGCCCTTCGGCTTGTCCGCCGAGGCGTCCGACGAGAGCGCGGCGACGAAGGCCTCCTGCGGGACGTCGACCCGGCCGATCGTCTTCATCCGCTTCTTGCCCTCCTTCTGCTTCTCGAGCAGCTTGCGCTTACGGCTGATGTCGCCGCCGTAGCACTTGGCGAGCACGTCCTTGCGGATGGCGCGGATGTTCTCGCGGGCGATGATCTTCGAGCCGATCGCGGCCTGCACCGGCACCTCGAACTGCTGGCGCGGGATGAGCTCCTTGAGCTTGACGGTCATCTTGTTGCCGTAGGCCTGGGCACCGTCGCGGTGCACGATCGCGCTGAACGCGTCGACCGCCTCGCCCTGCAGCAGGATGTCGACCTTCACCAGGTCGGACTGCTGCTCGCCCGCCTCCTCGTAGTCGAGGGAGGCGTAGCCGCGGGTCCGCGACTTCAGCGAGTCGAAGAAGTCGAAGATGATCTCCGCCATCGGCAGCGTGTACCGCAGCTCCACGCGGCTCTCCGACAGGTAGTCCATGCCGCCGAGCTCACCGCGGCGCGACTGGCACAGCTCCATGATCGTGCCGACGAACTCGCTGGGCGCGATGATCGTGGTCTTGGTGATCGGCTCGTAGGTCTCGCGCATCCGGCCGTCGGGCCAGTCCGACGGGTTGGTGACGATGAGCTCCTTGCCGTCCTCGCCGACCACGCGGTAGACCACGTTCGGTGCGGTCGAGATCAGGTCGAGGCCGAACTCGCGCTGCAGCCGCTCGCGGGTGATCTCCATGTGCAGCAGCCCGAGGAAGCCGCAGCGGAACCCGAACCCGAGGGCCACGGAGGTCTCCGGCTCGTACGTCAGCGCGGCATCGTTGAGCTGCAGCTTGTCGAGCGCCTCACGCAGGGCAGGGTAGTCGGAGCCGTCCACGGGGTACAGGCCCGAGTAGACCATCGGCCGCGGCTCCTGGTAGCCGGTGAGCGGCGTCTCGGCGCCCTTGCGCGCGGTGGTCACGGTGTCGCCCACCTTCGACTGCCGCACGTCCTTCACACCGGTGATGAGGTAGCCGACCTCGCCCACGCCGAGCCCCTTCGAGGCCTTCGGCTCGGGCGAGACGATGCCCACCTCGAGCAGCTCGTGGGTGGCACCCGTCGACATCATCTGGATCTTCTCGCGCGGGACGATCTTGCCGTCCACCACGCGGATGTACGTGACCACGCCGCGGTAGGTGTCGTAGACCGAGTCGAAGATCATCGCGCGGGCGGGCGCGTCGGCATCGCCGACGGGGGCCGGCACCTTCTGGACCACCCGATCGAGCAGCGCGTCCACGCCGGCGCCGGTCTTGCCGGACACGCGCAGCACCTCGTCGGGCTCGCAGCCGATGATGTGCGCGATCTCCTCGGCGTACCGGTCCGGGTCCGCAGCGGGAAGATCGATCTTGTTGAGGACCGGGATGATCTCGAGGTTCTTGTCCATCGCCAGGTACAGGTTGGCGAGGGTCTGGGCCTCGATGCCCTGTGCGGCATCCACCAGCAGAATCGCGCCCTCGCACGCCTCGAGTGCGCGGGAGACCTCGTAGGTGAAGTCGACGTGACCCGGCGTGTCGATCATGTGCAGGACGTAGTCCTCGCCGTCCACGGACCACGGGAGGCGCACGTTCTGCGCCTTGATCGTGATGCCGCGCTCGCGCTCGATGTCCATCCGATCGAGGTACTGCGCACGCATGGCGCGCGCCTCGACGACCCCTGTGATCTGCAGCATCCGGTCGGCCAGGGTGGACTTGCCGTGGTCGATGTGCGCGATGATCGAGAAATTTCGGATACGCGAGGGCTCGGTGAAGGTCTCGTCGGCGAAGCTGGGAATCGGTCTCACTCCTCGGGCGGCTGGCCGGGTCCCCGGCACACGTCACCGTCCAGTTTCTCATGCCGCCTCGCGCGGCCGCACCGCGGTGAGCGAGTCCCGGCGACTACGTCCGGTTTCACCCGGGTCCCGGTAACGTCGAAAGGCATGAGTGATTCTGAATCCTCACGAACATCGAAACCAGTAGACACGACATCGACACCGACGAGCTCCCTCAACCGCCGAGTCTTCATCGCCGCCGCAGGCTCGGTCCTGGCCTTCGCCCTCTGGGCACTCGCCTCTCCCGAGACCGCGGAGAGCGTGATCAGCGGCGTCGTCTCCTTCATCACCACCTGGTTCGGCTGGTGGTACTTCCTCCTCGCGACGGCCATCGTCGGCGTGGTCGTGTTCATCGGCCTCAGTCGCTACGGTCGCTACCGCCTGGGGCCCGAGGAGTCCCGCCCCGAGTACAGCCTGTTCACCTGGACCTCCATGCTCTTCGCTGCGGGGATCGGCATCGACCTGATGTTCTTCTCCGTCGCGGAGCCGGTGAGCCACTACCTCAATCCCCCGGTCGGTACGGGCGAGAACAACCACGCCGCGCGGGAGGCCGTCACGTGGACCGTGTTCCACTACGGCGTCACCGGCTGGGCCATGTACGCGCTGATGGGCGGCGCCCTCGCCTACTTCGCCTTCCGGCACAACCTCCCGCTCACCATCCGCGCCGCGCTCTACCCGATCCTCGGCAGGCGCGTGCACGGACGTCTCGGCGACGCGGTCGACGTGGCCGCGGTTCTGGGCACCATCTTCGGCATCGCCACCTCGCTGGGCATCGGCATCGTCCAGCTGAACTACGGCCTGCACGAGTTGTTCGGCCTGCCGCAGGGCAAGGCCGCGCAGATCGGCCTCATCGTGCTGTCGGTGATCGTCGCGACGATCTCCGCGACCTCCGGCGTCGACAAGGGCATCCGCCGGCTCAGCGAGCTCAACGTGATCCTCGCGATCCTGCTGCTCGTCTACATCCTGGTCGCCGGCCGGTCCGACTTCCTGCTCAACGGCCTGGTGCAGAACACGGGCGACTACCTGTCGACCTTCCTCGACCGCACGATGGACACCTTCGCGTGGGGCCAGATCAGTCCCGAGTCCGCGGGCAACGATCCGTCCGGCTGGCTGGATTCCTGGACGCTGTTCTTCTGGGCGTGGTGGGTGGCGTGGGCCCCGTTCGTGGGACTCTTCCTCGCCCGCATCTCGCGGGGCCGCACGCTGCGCCAGTTCGTCTTCGGCGTCCTCGTCGTGCCCTTCAGCTTCATCCTGGTGTGGATCTCGATCTTCGGCAACAGCGCACTCGAGGTGGCCCGGGGCGACAAGCCCTTCGCCGAGGCGACCGCGTCGACGCCCGAGGTCGGGTTCTACTCGCTGCTCGAGAAGTACCCCGGCGCACCGCTGTTGCTCGCGATCGCGACCATCACCGGACTGCTCTTCTACGTCACGAGCGCCGACTCCGGCTCGCTGGTGATGGGCAACTTCACCAGCAAGCTGTCGGATCCGATGGCGGACTGCGCCCGCAGCACGCGGATCTTCTGGTCGTTCGCGATCGGCCTGTTGACCCTCGCGATGCTGTTCGCCGGCAACGAGGGTTCGATCGTCACTCTGCAGAAGGCGACCATCATCATGGGCCTGCCCTTCTCGTTCGTGCTGGCGTTGGTGGGCCTGTCGCTGCTGCGGGCCCTGCACACGGAGTCGTACAAGCACGACAGTTATCGGACGGCGCTGCCCAAGTCCCTCGCTGCGGGTCGGGGCGGCGGCGAGTCCGGCAGCTGGCGCCGGCGCCTCCTCGCGACGATCCATTACCCGAGCCGCGCCGCGACCCTGAAGTTCCTGGAGAACGCCGTCGCACCCGCCATGCGGGACGTGGCAGCCGAGTTCGCCGCCGAGGGCATCTCGGCGACGATCGACGAATCGGGCCGCAGCGAATCGCTGCCCTCCCCCACGCTCACCGTCGACCTGGCCGGCGAGCCGCACTTCGAGTACTGCGTGTGGCCCGTCTCCGCCCCGGCGCCGAGCTACGCGGTGCTCGCCCAGCGTTCGGCCGACCGGTACTTCCGGTGCGAGGTCTACCTCGCGGAGGGCTCGCAGGGCTACACGCTCAACGGCTACACGCGCGAGCAGATCATCGGCGACATCCTCGACCAGTACGAGCGCCATCTCGGCTACCTGCATCTGCGCCGCGCGGCGACCGACCATCACGACGGCGACGACGAGACCGACGGCACCCTAACCGATCCCGACCCGGAAGCGTCCACAGAACCCGAAGGGACACCCGCATGACCGAACCCACCCTGTTCATCGACGGCACGTGGCGCCACAGCGCCGACGGTGGTACCCGCACCATCGTCTGCCCCGCCGACGGCACCGACGTCGGCGTGGTCGACGAGGCGACCGCCTCCGACACCGGAGCCGCGATCACCGCCGCCCGCCGTGCCTTCGACACGGGCCCCTGGCCGCACGTCCCGGCCGCCGAACGGGGCGACCTGCTGCTGCGGGTGGCCGACGAGATCGATCGGCGGCGCGACGATTTCGCGCGGGCCGAGACCCTCGACACCGGCAAGCGCCTGTACGAGTCCGAGCTCGACATGGCCGACATCGCGGCGTGCTTCCGCTACTTCGGCAAGCTCGCCGGCCAGGACTCCGGGCGGATAGTGGACGCCGGATCCGCGGATGTCGCCTCGCAGATCGTGTACGAGCCCGTGGGCGTGTGCGGGATGATCACGCCCTGGAACTACCCGCTCCTGCAGGCTGCGTGGAAGGTCGCGCCCGCGCTGGCCGCCGGGGACACCTTCGTGCTCAAGCCCTCCGAGCTCACCCCGCACACGTCGATCCTGCTGATGCAGGTGCTGCAGGAGGTCGGCCTGCCAGAGGGCGTCGCCAACCTGGTGCTCGGCGCCGGGGCACAAGCCGGCGCTCCCCTGTCCACCCACCCGGACGTCGACCTGGTGTCCTTCACCGGCGGCCTGGTGACCGGCCGGATCATCGCCGCGAACGCCGCCGGCACCGTCAAGAAGGTGGCACTGGAGCTCGGCGGCAAGAACCCCAACGTGATCTTCGCCGATGCGTGCGCGACGCCGGAAGGCCTTGCCGCGGCGGTCGACAACGCGCTCAACGCCGCCTTCCTGCACTCCGGCCAGGTCTGCTCCGCGGGCGCCCGGCTCGTCGTCGAGGCGTCCGTGCACGACGCCTTCGTCGACGAGTTGGTCCGGCGTGCGGAGGGCATCCGGCAGGGCCTGCCGCACGCCGAGGGCACCGAGACCGGGCCGCTGATCTCGGCCGCGCATCGCGATAAGGTGCACACGTACGTCGAGAAGGCGCGTGCCGACGGCGCGGTCGTCCGCACGGGCGGCGCGTTCGCCACCGGGGACCAGGGCTCGGGGCCGCTGGACGGCGGCTTCTTCTACCTCCCGACGGTGCTCGACCAGTGCGATCCGTCGATGGCGTGCGTGCACGACGAGGCCTTCGGGCCAACGGTCACCGTCGAGACCTTCGAGACCGAGGACGAGGCCGTGGCGATCGCCAACGACACGGAATACGGTCTGGCGGGCGCGGTCTGGTCGGCCGACGGAGGGCGCGCGAAGCGGGTCGCGCGGCGCCTGCGGCACGGCACCGTCTGGATCAACGACTTCGGGCCCTACCTCCCCCAGGCCGAGTGGGGCGGCTTCGGCGCCTCCGGCATCGGGCGCGAGCTGGGCCCCACGGGCCTCGGCGAGTACCTCGAGGCCAAGCACGTCTACGAGAACCTGCGGCCGTCCGTCACCGGATGGTTCGCCGAGCGGAAGGACGATCAGTGACTGCACCCGAATCCGGCCAGGAGGCCTTCGACTACGTGGTGGTGGGCGCGGGATCGGCGGGTGCAGCCGTCGCCGCCCGCCTGTCCGAGGACCCGACGGTGACCGTCTGCCTCCTGGAGGCCGGACCCTCCGACGTGGGCGACGAGGCGATCCTGCGACTCGACCGCTGGATGGAGCTTCTCGAATCGGGCTACGACTGGGACTACCCGATCGAGCCTCAGGAGAACGGCAATTCGTTCATGCGGCACGCCCGCGCGAAGGTGTTGGGCGGCTGCAGTTCCCACAACAGCTGCATCGCCTTCTGGGCACCGCGCGAGGATCTGGACTCGTGGGAGCGCGACCACGGCGCGGCGGGTTGGGGCGCGGATTCGGTGTACCGGCTGTATCCGCGGATCGAGACCAACGACGCCCCGGGCGAGCACCACGGACGCTCCGGACCGGTGCACATCATGACGGTGCCCCCGAACGACCCGTGCGGCGTCGCGCTGCTCGACGCGTGCGAGGAGGTGGGCATCCCGCGTGCGGAGTTCAACTCCGGGACCACGGTGACCAACGGCGCCAACTTCTTCCAGATCAACCGCCGCGCCGACGGGACGCGGTCGTCCTCGTCCGTGAGCTACCTGCACCCGGTCCTGGACCGGGAGAACCTGACGATCCGCACCGGCGCCTGGGCCAAGCGAGTCGTCTTCGACACGTCCGGCGATCAGCCGCGTGCCACCGGCGTGGACATCACGGACAACGCGTTCGGGCGCACCACGGCCGTCGAGGCGCGGCGCGAGGTGATCGTCAGCGCGGGTGCCATCGACTCACCGAAGCTGTTGATGCTCTCCGGAATCGGGCCCGCGGACCACCTGCGGGAGACCGGCGTCGACGTGCTCGTCGACTCCCCCGGCGTGGGCGCGCACCTGCAGGACCACCCGGAGGGCGTGATCGGCTTCGAGACCTCGCGACCGATGGTCCGCGAGTCCACCCAGTGGTGGGAGATCGGGATCTTCACGCCCACCGAGTACGGCCTGGACCGGCCGGACCTGATGATGCACTACGGCAGCGTCCCCTTCGACATGCACACGCTCCGCCAGGGCTACCCCACGGCGGAGAACACCTTCTGCCTCACGCCCAACGTCACCCACGCGCGCTCGCGCGGCACCGTCCGGCTACGCACCCGAGACTTCCGCGACAAGCCGAGGGTCGACCCGCGGTACTTCACGGACGCCGAGGGGCACGACCTGAAGGTGATGATCGCCGGGATCCGCAAGGCGCGCGAGATCGCGGAGGCGGGACCGCTCAAGGACTGGGTCGAGCGCGAGCTCTACCCCGGCCCCGGCGCCCAGACGGATGCCGAACTGGCCGACTACATCCGGCGCACGCACAACACCGTGTACCACCCCGCGGGCACGGTACGGATGGGCGCCGTCGACGACCCGATGTCACCCCTCGATCCGGAACTGCGGGTCAAGGGCGTCGCCGGCCTGCGCGTCGCCGACGCCTCGGTCTTCCCCGAGCACACGACGGTGAACCCGAACATCACCGTGATGCTGGTCGGCGAGCGCTGCGCGGAACTGGTCGCAGCAGGTCACTGACCGCGACGGCTACGGGAGCAGGCGGGTCGGCAGGCCGAAGGCCTCGAACCGGTCAGCCTGGTCCAGATGCGTCGTCACCCGGGTGACCCGGGCACCGTCGGACTCGAGGACGACGAGGGCGAACGGGCGCATGCCGTTCCCGTCACCCGGCTCGTACTGCCCGAACGCAGGCGATCCGTTGGCCGTCGTCGCCACGAGGCGGTGCCCGACGCAGGCGTCGCCCGAGGCGAACAACGCCGCGTAGTCGGCTGCGCCCCGCAACCAGAACGCCACCGGCGGCATGGAGAAGACCACGTCCTCCGCCAGGAGCGCGGCGAGCCCCGCGACGTCGTGCCGCTCGAAGGCGCTGACGAAGCCGTCCAGGAGCCGGGGATCCACCTCGCCCGCAGGAACGTCCGACGGTGCCGGCGCCGCCCCGGCGAGCACCTTGCGGGCGCGCTGCAGCGAGGAATGCGCTGCGGCGGCGCTGATCCCGAGGATCGACGCGGTCTCGGCGGCACTGTGCCGGTACACGTCGCGCAGCACCAGCACGGCCCGCTGCGCCGGCGTGAGGTGCTGCAACGCCGCGACGAAGGCCATCCGGATGCTCTCGTGCCGCTCCGCCGCAGCCGCCGGATCCGCGACGACGTCCGGCAGCGGCGTGACCCAGCTGCCCGGCCGCAGCTCCGCGAACGCCTGATCCCCCGCGCCGTTGCGCTCCGCCAGGTCGGTCGGCAGAGCCCGGCGCGGGGCGGCACGCAGCAGGTCGATGCAGTACCGGGACGCGATCGCGTACGCCCAGGTCCGGATGCTCGCGCGGGCCGGGTCGTAGCGCTCCCGCGCGTTCCACACCCGCAGCAACACCTCCTGCGCCGCATCCTCGGCGCCCGCACCGTCGCCGATCATCCGGTAGCAGTACCGGACCAGCTCGGGGCGGAGGGCGCCGAGGGCCGCATCATCGATCACTGGCTCGTCGACTCCCGCCACACCGGCGATCATCCCACGACGGTGGGTGTCGGGACCGGGCGTCGGCCGGTCGCGATCAGGACGATCTCGAGCGTCGGCAGCGCGACGTCCTGTGGGCCGTGGCCGAGAACCAGATCCGAGTCGTCGGCCGCGAGTCTCAGACCCGCGAGGTCGACACCGAAGAACCCGAGCCCCTCCGCGCTCGACCCGGTCACCGTCGCGGCGAGCACCTCCGGTGCCGGACCCGGCAGCCCGAGCGGGATCGTGATGTCCAGGCCGTGGATCACCTCGTGGGCCAGCGCGCCCTGCGTCGCGCCGGGCCCGGGCGTCCACCGGCTGGCGACGCGGGCGTGCTGGATCGCCAGCAGCTCGGCGTCGGTGAAGCGGGCGGCATCGGCGCGGGCGGTGCGGTCGACCGCGACGTTCACGTCGCCGCCCGCCTCGGCGACGGCCGCTCCGAACTCCTCGAAGGTCTGCGTGTCGGTCATGTTCAGGTGCGCCACCACCTCGCGGATCCGCCAACCCGCGCAGAGGGAGTCCGCCGCCCACTGCTCGGGCGTGAGGCCGTCGAGCAACCCTGCCATCCGGGTGCGCTCGGCGACGGTGGCGTCGTACAGGTCGGTATCGGAAAGGGTGGTCATGGTGCTCTCCTGTGCTCGGGAAGGGATCGTCACAGGTGTGTACGAGCGGGGCCGCTGGAATTCGTCGCGCGCGCCCCACGAACCCGCGGGCCTATCCTGGGACCATGGCGAACGACTTCACCCGCTTCGCGGCCGTGGCGGCCAAGCTCGCGCGCGAGCACGGCCCCCGGCTCGCGGCGCAGGTCGTGAACAGCCCTCCCGTCCGCGCCGGCCGGGAGGCGATCACCCAGGTGGTCACCCAGACGGTGAATCAAGCCCTCGGCCTGGAGGCACCGTCGGAGCCCAAGGAGTTCACCCCTGGGCGGCCCGTGACCCGCACCTCGACGCGGACCGAGCTGATGGCCCGGTCCATCGCCTACGCGCCCCAACTGGACGGGCAGGCCGATCCGGGCGAGGTCGTGTGGACCTGGGTCGAGTTCGAGGAGACGACGGGGCCGAACGCCGGCCACGGCAAGGACCGGCCCGTGCTCGTGGTGGGCCGCTCCGGCGTGGCACTGCTGGGCCTGATGCTCTCCAGCCAGGACAAGCACATGGGCGACCCGGAGTGGGTCGGCATCGGCTCCGGCCCGTGGGACGAGGACCGTCGCCCGTCGTGGGTGCGGCTCGACCGGGTCCTGGACGTGCCCGAGGACGGCATCCGCCGCGAGGGCGCGGTTCTGGACCGACGTCGCTTCGAGTCCGTCGCCCAGCGCCTGCGCGACGACTACGGCTGGTCCTGAGCGGAGTCCGTCACCGCTGCCACGGCCTCGATCTCGACCAGCTGGTCGTCGTAGCCCAGCACCGTGACGCCCATGAGCGTGCTGGGCACGTCATGGTCACCGAACGCGGACCGGACCACGTCCCACGCGGTGACGAGGTCGTGCTGACGCATCGACGCGACCAGGACGCGAGTGTGGATCACGTCCTGCAGGGTCGCGCCCGCCGCGTCCAGGGCGAGGACCAGGTTCTCGACGCACCGCGCCGCCTGCGCCGCGTAGTCACCGGGCCCGACGGTGCCGCCGTCGAGCGCCAGGGGGCACGCGCCCGCGAGGAAGATCAGCCGCGCCTGCGCCGGCGCGGTCGCGGCGTAGGCGTACTGCGCCACGTCGCTCAGCGCGGACGAACGGATCAATCGGACCTGGCTCGGCATGGCCCGAGCCTGTCACACACTCAGCGCAGGGCCGCGGCGACCTTCTGCGCGGTCGCCTTGGCGGAGCCCGGGTTCTGGCCGGTGATGAGGTTCCCGTCGACGACGGTGTACGAAACGAAGGGCAGCTTGGCCTTCTGGTAGGAAGCGCCGCGCTCCTTGCACCGCTCCTCGGCGTTGTACGGCACCAGCTTGTCGACGCGGGCGAGGACCTCTTCCTGCCAGGCGAACCCGGTCATGTTGCGGCCCTTGATGAGGTACTCGCCGTTCGACAGCGTGGTGTCGAGCAGCCCGCAGTAGCCGTGGCACACCGAGGAGACGATGTCGCCGCGCTCGTAGAGCTCGCGTGAGATCCGCTGCAGCCCTTCGCTCCCCGGGAAGTCGTACATCACCGCGTGGCCGCCGGTGAAGAAGATCGCATCGAAGTCCGCCGAATCGATGTCGTCGGGGCTCAACGTGTTCTCCAGCAGTGCCATCTTCGCGGGGTCGGCGTGCCAGGCCTTCGCGGTCTTGTCGTAGTTGGGAAACTTCAGCGACCGCGGCTCCAGCGGGGACGCGCCGCCCTGGGGGCTCACCAGCACCTGCTCGTAGCCGGCCTCCTCGAAGACGTGCCAGGCGTGCGTGAGCTCGGAGAGCCACAGGCCGGTCTTGTGCGACGGATCGTCGTAGTGGCCGACATTGGTGACGACATTGAGAATGCGCTTCGACATGGGGCGATGCCTCCTGGAGAGTGGTTCGTTCCGATCGCCGTGAGAGCCGCGACCTGCGATGTGTGCAGCGCTTACATTAGGCGGCGCCCCTGCGGCCGTCAATCCCCGCGTGAGATACCACTCAGGTGTTGACAGTGCTTACATGAGCTGTCTAGCCTCATGTAAGCAACGCATACATCGAACGGCGAGGAGCCCGGAGACCATGACCTCGACAGCATCGGTCGTCACCCCGACGACCACCACCACTCCCGTACTGCCGGCCTCGCTGACGAGCGCCGCGCTCCACCGTCTGGCGGCCCGCGTGAGCGCCGGACCCGACGCCGCGCGCACCGTCACCACCGCGCCGTACACCGCTGCGCCGCTCGCGGATCTCCCCGTCTCGACCCCGACGGACGTCGAGGACGCCTACGCCCGCGCCCGCCGCGCCCAGGCGGACTGGGCGGCGACCCCCGCCGCCGACCGCGCGAAGGTCCTGCTCCGCTTCCACGACCTCGTCCTGGAACGCCAGGCCACCGGCCTCGACCTCATGCAGGCGGAGAACGGCAAGACCCGCCGCGACGCCTACCTCGAAATCGCCGATGCCGCGATCGCCGCGCGCTACTACGCGCGCACCGGGCCGAAGGCGCTCGCTCCGCACCGCCGGAACGGCGCACTCCCCCTGCTCACCCGCACCACGGAGCTGCACCATCCGAAGGGCGTCGTCGCGATCATCTCGCCGTGGAACTACCCGCTGTCGATGGCCGCCACCGACGCGATCGCCGCCCTCATGGCCGGCAACGCCGTGGTCCAGAAGCCCGACACGCAGACTGCGCTCACCGCACTGTGGGCCCTCGACCTGATGTACGAGGCCGGTCTCCCGGCCGATGTCTGGCAGATGGTCGTAGGGCGCGGCAGCTCGATCGGCGACGCCCTCATGGCGGGCGCGGACTACATGATGTTCACCGGATCCACCGCGACCGGCCGGCAGATCGCCCGCGACGCCGGGGAGCGCCTGATCGGCGCCTCACTCGAGTTGGGCGGCAAGAACGCGATGCTCGTCCTCGACGATGCCGACCTGGACCGCGCCGCCGCGGGCGCGGTCGCCGCGGCCTTCCCGTCCGCGGGCCAGCTCTGCGTGTCCGTGGAGCGGATGTACGTCGCCGCCTCGGTGCGGGACGAGTTCGTCGCGAAGTTCGTGGACCGCACCCGCGCCCTCGAGATCGGTGCCGCCTACGACTTCAGCAAGGCCGTGGGCAGCCTCACCACGGAGAAGCAGCTGGCCACCGTGACCGAGCACGTCGCCGACGCCGTCGCCAAGGGCGCGACGTTGCTGGCCGGCGGCCGCGCCCGCCCGGACCTCGGCCCGCTGTTCTTCGAGCCGACGATCCTCACCGGCGTCACCCCCGAGATGACGCTGTACGCGCACGAGACCTTCGGCCCCGTCGTCTCGATCTACACCGTGGCCGACGACGAGGAGGCGATCGCGCGGGCCAACGACACCGTCTACGGCCTCAACAGCAGCGTGTGGGGACGCGACGCACGCCGCGCCGGGGCGGTCGCGGCCCGGCTGCGCACCGGCACCGTCAACATCAACGACGCCTTCGCCGCGGCCTGGGGCAGCATCGACTCCCCCATGGGCGGCATGGGCGACTCGGGCCTCGGCCGCCGGCACGGCGTCGAGGGCCTGCTCAAGTACACCGAGGCGCAGACCGTTGCGCATCAGGCCCGCCTGAACTTCTACCCGCCCGCCGGCGTCCCGTGGAAGATGTGGGCACCCACCATCACCACAGCACTGCGCATCTGGAAGTCCGTCGGCGCACGCTGACCCGTCCCCACCGAGGAGCACCACCATGACAGCACCCGAGACCCCGGGCCGGATCGTCGTCTTCGGGGCCACCGGCTACGCGGGCGGCCTCGCCGTCGACGCGCTCGTCGCGCGCGGACTGCGGCCCGTCCTGTCCGCCCGATCCGAGGGCAAACTGGCCGAACTCGCCGCACGGCACGGCGGCCTGGAGTACCGGGTGGCCGACGTCTCCGACCCCGACAGCGTGCGCGCACTCGTCGGCGCGGGCGACGTGCTCGTCACCGGCGTCGGCCCGTTCGAGCGGGTCGGGTGGGTCGCCGCCGAGGCCGCGGCCCGCGCCGGCGCGCACTACGTGGACTCGACCGGCGAGGTCGGTTTCGTCCGCGAGCTGCACCGGCGACACGACGCGCAGGCCCGCGAAACGGGCTCGGTCATGTTGCCCGCCTTCGGCTACGACTACGTGCCCGGCGTCCTCGCGGGGTCGCTCGCACTGGAGGAGGCCGGCGAGCGCGCGCGGTCCGTGGACATCGGCTATTTCGCCACCGGATCGCTGCGGAACGGCCTGAGCCAGGGCACGCGCAAGACCGTGATCGACGGCATGAGCCTGCCGGTGGCGGTGTTCCGCCGCGGCGCACTCACCGATCTGCGCGCGGCGCAGGAGGTCGTGCGCTTCCCCGTGCGCGGACGCGAGCGCGCGGGCATCCTCGCCACCGGCACGGAGGTGCTTCAGCTGCCCCGCACCTACCCGCAGCTGCAGGGCGTGCGCGTCTTCAACGGCTGGTTCCCCGAGCTGGCCCGCGCCATGCAGGCGATGTCGCTCGTCGCGACGACGCTCTCCCGCAACCCGCTCGGCCGGCGCGCGCTCGACGCGGTCCTGCCCCGGTTCGTCGGCCCCGCAGGCGGTCCCGACGAGGCCGAGCGCGCCCGGACGCGCGGCCTCGCCGTCGCCGTCGCGCGGTCGGCCTCGGGCGAGGTGCTCGCGGAGGTCGAGGTCGACGGCCCGTCGCCCTACACCGTGACGGCCGAGCTGATGGCGATGGCGGCGGACCGTCTGGCCCGGGGACTGGGCCGTACGGCCGGCGTCGTCGGGCCGATCGACGGCCTGGGCGCCGACGCCTTCCCGACGGCGTGCGCGGAGGTCGGGCTCGCCCGGGTCTCCGGAGCGGCCGGAGCCGCGTCATGACCGGATTCGAGCCGGGTCACGCCCGCTACGTCTCGCTCGCGACCTTCCGCAGGTCCGGGGAGCGCGTCGCGACCCCGGTCTGGACGGTCCCGCTCGGTGACGGCCGGATCGGCGTGTCCACCGCACCTGACGCGGGCAAGGTCAAACGCCTGCGGAACGACGCGCGCGTGGAGCTCACCCCGTGCGATGTGCGGGGCCGCATCGAGCCCGGGGCCCCGACGGTGACGGGCCGGGCGACGATCGTGGCCGACGGCCCGGAGATCGCCGCGGTCCGCCGCGCGCTGCGCGCGAAGTACGGCCTACAGGCCGTCGTCATCGGGCTCGGGAGCACGCTCAAGACGGCGCTCACGCGGCGCCGGGCCGACGAGTCAGTCCTCGTCATCACGCTCGACTGAGCTGCTCCAGGTGCGTGCGCAGGAACCGGCCCGTCACGCTGTCGGGGGCGGCCGCGACCTGTTCGGGCGTCCCCTGGGCCACGACGGTGCCGCCCGCGGCCCCGCCACCCGGGCCCAGGTCGATGACGTGGTCGGCGTTGGCGATCATGTCCAGGTCGTGCTCGACGACGATGACCGTCGCGCCGCGGTCGACGAGCCGCTGCAGGACGTCGAGCAACACGCGGACGTCCTTGGGGTGCAGCCCCACCGAGGGCTCGTCGAGCACGAAGACGGCGTCGGACTGATCGCGCCCCAGCTCCCCCGCCAGCTTGAGCCGCTGCGCCTCGCCGCCGGACAGCGCCGGCGTCGCCTCGCCCAGCGTCAGGTAGCCGAGTCCCAGATCGTCGAGAGTGCGCAGCTTCTTCGCGATCCGCGGCACGGGAACGGCGTCGGCGGCCTCGCGGACGCTGAGCGCCAAAAGGTCCGGCAGGGCGAGGGCGGCACCGTCGGACTGCCCTTCCGGCCAGCGCACCGCCCAGGCCTCGGGGGCGTACCGTCGGCCCAGGCAGACCGGGCATTCGATGTCGACGTCGGGGAGGAACTGCACGTCGAGCGAGACCTGCCCCGTGCCCTCGCACCGCGGACAGCGCAGCGATCCCGTGTTGTAGGAGAAGGCACCGGCTTTCAGGCTCAGGTCCTTGGCCGCGGCGGTCTTGGCGTACTCGCGCCGCAGGTCGTCGAGGACGCCGCTGTAAGTCGCGACCGTCGAGCGCACGTTGACGCCGATCGGCGTGGCGTCCACCAGGTTCACCCGGCCGAGGCCCGGCGCGTCCAGGGCGGTCACCGGAGCACGAAGGGGTTCGCCCTCCGCCGCGGCGGCCAGCGCAGGCACCAACGCCTCGAGTACCAGCGTCGACTTGCCCGAGCCGGAAACGCCCGTCACCGTGGTGATCCGACCGACGGGCAGGTCGA
This sequence comes from Tsukamurella pseudospumae, assembly GCF_001575195.1. Classification (NCBI taxonomy): domain Bacteria; kingdom Bacillati; phylum Actinomycetota; class Actinomycetes; order Mycobacteriales; family Tsukamurellaceae; genus Tsukamurella; species Tsukamurella pseudospumae. The sequence continues at coordinate 301,637 of NZ_LSRF01000056.1, read as the reverse complement.
CCGACAGAGCGTGCACGGTGTGGATCGGGGCCGTCTCGAGGTGGACCCGGCCCCGCGCGAAGACCTCGTCGTCGGCGATACGGGGCCGCGTGCGAACCGGCACGCGGCCCGCGAGATAGTCGCCCAGCACGGAGTCCGGGTCGCGCTCGATCTCGGCGACGGTGCCCTGCGCGATCAGGCGGCCGCCCTCCGCGCCGGAACCGGGGCCGATCTCGACGAGGTGCTCCGCCTCGCGTACGACGTCCAGATCGTGATCGACGACGACCACGGAGTTGCCGTCCCGCAACAGGTCCCGCACCACGCCGAGCAGGCCCTCGACGTTGGCCGGGTGCAGGCCGACCGACGGCTCGTCCAGCACGTACAGCACCCCGGTGGTGCGGTTGCGGACCGCCCGCGCGAGCTGCACCCGCTGCCGCTCACCGGTGGAGAGGGTGGCCGCGGCACGGTCCAGGCCGAGGTACCCGAGGCCCAGTTCCAACAGGCGGCGCGCGATGGATTCCAGGGTGTCGACGAGGATTCCGGCCATCTCGCGCATGTCGGCCGGGAGCGGTTCGACGGTGCCCGGCGCCCACGCGACCACCTCGTCGAGGGTCATCGCGGTGACGTCCGCGAGGCCGAGGTCGCCGATGCGCGGCGCTCGCGCGGCGGGGCTCAGGCGGGTACCGCGGCAGTCGGGACACGGACCCGAGTAGAGGAAGCGCTCGATGCGACCGAGCCCGGATTCGGTGGCCGCCTTGTCCAGCGCCTCCTGCACCGCGGTCGTCGCGTTCCGGTACGTGAAGTTCAGCTCGAACAGCTTGCCGTTCTTCGAGGGCACCGTGATGTGGCGCTTCTCCGCGGGACCGTGCAGCACCACCTGCTTCTCGTCGTCGGTCAGCTCACCGAAGGGCACATCGGTGCGGACCCCCATCTCCGCGACCACCTGCGGCATCACAGTCAGACCCATCATCGACCAGGGCGCGACGGCACCGTCGGCGATGGTCCTCGTGGGATCCGGTACCAGTGCGGCACCGTCGATCTCGCGGACGGTTCCCGTCCCCGAGCAGGTGGGGCAGGCACCGTCGGAGTTGAAGGCCAGTGACTCCGCGCCGGGCGGGGTGAAGACGGCCCCGCAGACGGGGCAGGTGAGGTCGAGTCCGATCGCGACGTCGATGGTCGGATCGACGTAGTGGCCGTTCGGGCAGCGATGCGCGGCGAGCCGGGAGAACATGAGCCGCAACACGTTCAGCAGCTCGGTGCTGGTCCCGAAGGTGCTGCGCACGCCGGGGACGCCGGGCCGCTGCCGCAGGGCGAGCGCGGCGGGGACGTGCTCCACCGAATCGACGGCGGCCCGCGGCGCCTGCGCCATCCGGCGACGGGTGTACGTGGAGAGCGCCTCCAGGTACCGGCGCGAGCCCTCCGCGTAGAGCACGCCCATCGCCAGCGAGGACTTACCGCTGCCGGACACGCCCGCGATCGCCACGAGCCGGCGCAGCGGCACGTCGACGTCCAGGGAGCGGAGGTTGTGCACCCGCGCCCCGCGGACGGCGATCCACAGCGGCGTGTCGTCGGTCATGCGCGCCGGCCGCTCATGCGAGACGCGTGATCTCCACGACCACATCGAGATCCGACGCGCCGCCGCCCGCGATCACGCCGCGCAGGGGCGGGACGTCCGCGTAATCGCGGCCGACGCCGACGGAGACGTGCCGCTCGCCGATCGGGACGTCGTTCGTCGGGTCGTAGCCGCGCCACTGCCCCGTCCACGCCTCGATCCACGCGTGCGACTCCCCCGCCACCGTCGACCCGACCTCCGCGTCGCGCTGCGGGTGCAGGTACCCCGAGACGTAGCGTCCCGGGATGCCGACGCTGCGGAGCAGTAGCAGCGTGAGGTGCGCGTAGTCCTGGCAGACGCCCTTGCGCTCCTCCCAGGCGTCGGTCGCCGACGAGTGCACGCCGGTGGTGCCGGGCACGTAGTCCAGCTCCTCGTGCACCCACCGACACACCTCGAGCACGGCCTCGTCGGGCTCGAGGTCCTTGACCAGCTTCTTCGCCTGCGCCGCGAGTTTGCGTTGCTTGGGCACGTAGTCGGTGTAGCTGAGCAGCTCGTCGAACCGGTCCCGGACGCGGTCGGTCGCGAGCTCGTCCCAACCGACCACCTCGCCGGTGTCGTCGGCGGCCTCGGTCTCCACGACGGAGGCGCCGGTGACCTCGAGCGCGGTGTGCGGGGCGTGCAGGTCGAACGCGGTGACCGCGGTGCCCCAATAGTCGGTGTAGCGGTACGCGCGGGTCGCGGGCACCGTCTCGACGCGATTGAGGATCACGTTCTGCCGCTGGTCGCTGCGCGGCGTCAGCCGGGCCTCGTTGTACGACGAGGTGACCGGTGCGTTGTAGCCGAAACCGGTGGAGTGCACGACTCGAAGACGCCAGCTCACAGCTCCCCCTCCAGGATGGTGTCGATCTCGCCGCGGGCGCGGGCGTCGGTCCAGGCGACGTAGGGCGTCACGTGGAAGTAGCGAGCGGTGACCGCCTCGCCCGCGGCCTGCCCCAGCTCCTGCAGCGCGATCAGACGACGCTGCAGATCGTCGAGAAGCTCACCGGGGGCGAGGAATTCGAGCTCACCGCGGGCGCGGCCCAACAGTCGTTGCGCCTCGGTGCGGGTGCCGAGGCGGCCCTCACGGCCGCCCTCGATGGCGTTCAGGCAGTCCTCCGCGGTGGTGAGCGCGTGGATCACGGACCGCGGGAAGAGCCTGTCGACCAGGATGAACTCGACCACCCGCGTCGCGTCGAGCACGCCCCGGTGCGTCCGCAGGTAGGTGTCGTGCGCACCGGTCGCGCGGAGCACCGTGACCCAGGTCGGCGCGTTCGCGCGATCGCCGGCGCGGGAGAGCAGCAGCCGCACGGCCATGTCCATCCGCTCGATCGAGCGGCCCAGCAACATGAACCGGTAGCCCTCGTCGCGCGAGAGCGTCGAGTCGGTGAGCCCGGCGAACATCGCCGCGCGGTTCTTGATGTAGTTGAGGAACTCGTGCGGGCCGAGGCGGCGCGCTACGCGCTCGCGCTCGGCCAGACCGTTGTAGGTGGCGTTGAGGCACTCCCACATCTCGGAGCTGGTGACCTCCCGTGCGCCACGAGCGTTCTCGCGCGCGGAAGCGACGCTCGCCGCGATCGAGCCGCTGCCCGGATCCCGGTTGTAGGCCACGACCTCCGTCACCGACCGCAGGTCCAGCGGCTGGTCCGCGGGCGGCTCCGGGATGCCGAGGACGCGGACCAGCTGCCGGGAGGCGCGGTCCTCGTCGATGGTGGCGTCCTCGAGGAACTGGTGCACGGTCACGTCCAGCATGCGGGCAGTGTCGTCGGCGCGTTCGGCGTACCGGCCGATCCAGTACAGCGCCTCCGCGTTACGGGCGAGCATGGCGCTCCTCCTCTCGTGCCTGCATCGTCTGGCGTGCCTGCTGTTGCTGCTGATCCTGTGAGCTGAGCTCGGGACCGAGCTCCACCTGCTGCTGCTCGGCGAGGTCGCGGCTCGGAACCACTTCCACGCCTTCGAGTTCCGCCTCCGCGGCCGACGACCTGGCCGCGAGCACCCAGGTGTCCTTCGATCCGCCGCCCTGGCTCGAGTTCACCACGAGGGAGCCCTCCGGAAGAGCGACGCGCGTCAGGCCGCCGGGCAGCACCCACACGTCGTCACCGTCGTTGACGGCGAACGGCCGCAGATCCACGTGCCGTGGGCGGGCCTGCTCGCCGATCTTCGTCGGCACCGTCGAGAGCTGCACCACCGGCTGCGCGATCCAGCCGCGAGGGTCGCTCATGACCTTGCGGCGGATCGTCGCGAGCTCCTTCTCGCTCGCGTCCGGCCCGAAGACGATGCCGTAACCGCCCGAGCCCTCGACGGGCTTGATCACCAGCTCGTCGATGCGGTCCAGCACCTCCTCGCGCTCCTCGTCGAGCCAGCAGCGCAGCGTGTCCACGTTCAGCAGCATCGGCTTCTCGCCGAGGTAGTAGTCGATGATGTCGGGCACGTAGGTGTAGGTCAGCTTGTCATCGGCCACGCCGTTGCCCACGGCGGAACTGATCACCACGTTGCCGGCGCGCGCCGCGTTGAGCAGGCCGGCCACACCCAGCACCGAGTTGGGGAGGAACTGCATCGGGTCGAGGAACTCGTCGTCGATGCGGCGGTAGATCACGTCCACCTGCTGCTCGCCGCTCGTCGTGCGCATGTAGACCACGTTGTCGCGACAGAACAGGTCGCGGCCCTCGACCAGCTCGACGCCCATCTGCCGGGCGAGCAGGGAGTGCTCGAAGTACGCGGAGTTCGCCATGCCGGGCGTGAGGACCACCACGGTCGGGTCGGCCTCGTTCGACGCGGCGCTCCGCCGGAGGGCGCGCAGCAGGTGCGAGCTGTAGTCCGCGACGGCGCGCACGCGGTGGCGCTGGAACAGGTCCGGGAAGACCTGCGCCATCGTCCGGCGGTTCTCCATCACGTAGCTCACGCCCGACGGGGACCGCAGGTTGTCCTCGAGCACGCGGAAGGTTCCTTCGGCATCGCGGATCAGATCGATGCCGGCGACGTGGATGCGCACGCCGTTGGGCGGGCGGATGCCGGCGGCCTGCCGGTGGAAGTGCGCACACGAGGTGACCAGCCGTTTGGGGACGACACCGTCGCGCAGGATCTCCTGCTCGGAGTAGATGTCGTCGAGGAACATCTCCAGCGCCTGCACCCGCTGCTTGATCCCCTTCTCCAACCGGTTCCACTCGGCGGCGGCGATCACGCGCGGCACGAGGTCCAGCGGGAAGGGCCGCTCGCGACCCTCGAGGGAGAAGGTGATGCCCTGGTCGATGAACGCCGCACCGAGCGCGTCCACGCGGGCCGCCAGGTCCGACTCGTCCGCCGACGCGAGAGCGCCGAAGATCCGTTTGTAGGGCGTCCGGACGGTGCCGTCGTCGGCGAACATCTCGTCGAACGCCCGCTGGAACGACGGTGCCTCGTCGTAGCCCGCGAACAGCGGCGCGTCATCGGACAGTCGTGGGACGGCGGCAGGCTTCCGGGTCGCGGACGCCGACGTGCGTCCCGAGGTGCCGGCCTTGGCCTGTTTCTGCGGGGTCACTCGGCCATCGTGCCGCACCCGAGCCGTTTCGGCAGCGGTCTCGTTCACGGCGTGGCAAGCTGGGCGTCGGACGCCGTTCCGCAGGCCGGTGCCGCGATTTGGGTTGTATCCGGGCCGCTGGTAACCTGGTACGTCGGCAGTCATCACCGGCTGCCCTTTCGAGACAAGAGAGTTTGAACGCGTGGCCAACATCAAGTCCCAGATCAAGCGGATCAAGACCAACGAGCGCAACCGCCTGCGCAACCAGTCGGCGAAGTCGTCGCTGCGTACCGCCATCCGCCACTTCCGCGAGGCCGTCGAGGCCGGGGACAAGGCCAAGGCCGGTGAGCTCCTCGTCAGCACCAGCCGTCAGCTCGACAAGGCCGCCAGCGCCGGCGTCATCCACGCCAACCAGGCCGCCAACAAGAAGTCGGCCCTGTCGCTGGCTCTCAACAAGCTCTGATCTTCCGCTAGACGCGCGTATCACCGCGCCGCACCACCACCGGCACCACGCGGGCCGGAACGGTACGGCGCGGTTTTCGCGTATCCGGATCAGGAACCGGAGCCGGAGCCGGTTCGACGGTTCGATCCCCGCGCCGTGCGATTCCCCCGCGCCGTGCGGCCGCTCAGCTCGCGAGCGTTGCGACCTTGCGGACGGCGATCTCCAGCGCGTAGTCCGGATCGGCGGCCTGGCCCTTGACGTCGGCGTTCGCCGCCGCGACGGCCTGCAGCGCGCTCGCCACGTTCTCCGCACGCCAGCGCCGGGCGACCTGCGTCATCTTCTTCACCTTCCACGGCGCCATCCCCAGCTCCCCCGCGTCGCGGTACTGGTCCGGAGTGCGGCCGAGCCCGCGGATCCGCGCCACCGAGTGCACCGCGTCGGCCAGCGCGTCGGCGATGAGCACGTGCGGGGTTCCGCGGTGCTGGGCCCAGCGCAACGCCTCGAGCGCGGCCGCGACCTGTCCGGCGACCGCCTTGTCGGCGATCTCGAAGCCGGTGACCTCTGCGCGCCCCGCGTAGTAGCGGTGTACGGCCGCGAGGTCGACCCGGCCGCCCGTGTCCGCCACCAGTTGAGCGATGGCCGCCGCGAGCTCGCGCAGGTCCTTGCCCACGGAATCCACGAGCAGGTCGACCAGTTCGTCCGACACTCGGACCTTGCGGGCGCGGAACTCCGACTTGGCGAAGTCAGCGCGATCGCGGGCGGAGGTGATCGTGGGAACCTCGACGATCTCGGCTCCGGCCTTCTTCAGGGCCGCCACCATCGACTTCGCGCGGCCGCCGCCGCTGTGCTCGATGACCAGGGTGATCCCGTCCGGCGGGTTCTGCGCCGCCTCCACGATGAGATCGACGGGGGCCTTGCCCGCCTCGGCCGCGGACTCGAGGACGACGATGCGCTCCTCCGCGAACAGCGACGGGCTCAGCAGCTCCACCAGCTCGGACTGGTCGACATCGCCCGCCCGGATGCGCGTGACCGGGACCGCGTCACCGGCGCCGCCCGGCAGCCCCATGCCGCCGTCACCCGCACTCGCGCGCGCCGCGTCGACGATCGCGGCGACCGCCCGCTCCACCAGGAGGCCCTCGGTCCCCACCACCACGTGTACGCGCGCGCTGTCCACCACGGCTCCCATACTTCCAGACCCCACCGACGATCACGCACGCCGCGACGAGCAGAACACCCGCGGTGGCGCCGCCGGGCACCTCGATCACCCCGATCCGGGCGCACCACCGCGCCACGGTGATCACCCACCACAGCTCGGGACCCGTCGCCCGTACCGCTACCTCGGCGATCGGTGGGACCACCGGGGCCGCCACCGCGGCCAGCGTGCCCACCACCGTGACGATCGGGATCGCGGGGCCGGCCAGCAGGTTCGCGACCAGCCCGCCGAGCGGTACCCGACCTGAGAACGCGATGAGCAAGGGCAGCGTCACCACCTGGGCCACGACCGTCACCGCGAGCAGGCTCGCGAGCGTGTCCGGCACGCGCGCCGCCACCAGCCGATCGCGCAGTACCGGCGACCACAGCACGAGACCGGCGGTCGCGGCCACCGACAGGGCGAAGCCGATGTCGCGGGCCAGCACCGGCCGGATCAGCATGAGCACCACGACCGCGGCGAACAGCGCGACCAGCGGCTGCCGCCCGCGCCGCAGCGCCAGTGCCGCGACGCCGACCAGCCCCATCACCGCGGCCCGCACCACCGACCCCGTCGGGCCCACCAGTCCCACGAAGGCGACCATGGCGGCAGCGGTCAGCGCGGCACGCGCTGGCAACGGAAGGCCGGCTGCGGCGCACGCACCCAGGACGCACAGCGCAAGAATCGCGAAGTTGGCGCCGCTGACGGCCGTCAGGTGGGTGAGCCCGGAGTCCTGGAAGTCGCCGCGCACCGTCGGCAGGGTCGCCGACTCGTCGCCGAGGACCAACGCCGGCAGCAGGCCCGCGGCATCCGTCGGCAACGCCTCCGCCGCGACCGCCGACAGCGCCCGCCGCACCGCCGCGGCCGCGCGGAAGTAGGGCGGGGCCCGGCCGAGCACCGTCGGCTGCCCCGACCCGACCAGCACGGCCGCGACGAGACCCGGCCGGGTACTGCGCAGCACCGTAGCCCGGATCGCGATCCGCTCCCCCGGCACCAGGGCGCCGAGGTCGAATCCCGCTCCCAGCAGCAGGATCCCGCCCCGCGCGGCGCGCGTGTCATGGGAGGTCCGCACCGCCTCGACGGTGCCCGGCACCAGCACGCGCGACGCGTCGAGATGCCCGCCGGGATCGCCCGATCGCTGCCGCGGCCACTCGTCGACCTCCAGCACGACCTGCACGGAGCCCGCGCCGTCGAAATCCACGATCGACGCCCGCTCCCGGTCGTGCACCCGGAAGGCTACCGACGCGGCCACCCCGGCGCCGAGGCCCGCCGCCGCGACGACCACGAGGGCGAGGGACCGTACCGCGGGCCGACCGGCGCGCCCGCGCACGAGCGCCGCCAGCCCGGCGGCCGCCACCAGGACGCCCGCGACCCACCACGCGGCCACCGCCGACACCAGCGCGATGATCGCCGCGACCCAGCAGACGATCGCCGCCGGGAGAAGCCGCAGGTCCACTGCTCGCGCATCGCTCACACCGTGGCCATCGGCTTGATCTTCGCGAGCTTCGCGGTCCCGATCCCACTCACCTTCGCCAGGTCGTCGACAGAACGGAAGGGCCCGTTCTTGTCCCGGTACGCGATGATCGCCGAGGCCGTCGCGGCTCCCACACCGGGTAGCTTGTCGAGCTCGGCGGCACCTGCCGTATTGATGTTCACGGTGCCGGTCACCCCGGCCGGCGCGCCCGATCCAGCCCCCGCCGGCGCCGCACCCTGCGCACCGGGCCCAGCGCCCGACACCACCGAACTGCGGAGCTTCACACCGGACTTCGGGTCCACGACGCCGACGACCACCTGATCGCCGTCGCGCAACGGCTGCGCCAGGTTCAGGCTCGCGGTGTCGGCACCACCGAGGGCACCCCGGGCCGCGGTGAGGGCGTCCGCCACGCGCGCGCCCGGCCGCAACCGGTGCAGCCCCGGGGCTCGGACCAGCCCGACGACCGCGACCACCAACTCCGACGGTGCGGCGCCGGAGGGGCGAACCGCCACGGACGCAGTGGCATCCGCTCCGCCTGCGGAGGGACTCGACGATGCCCCGGCGAAGTTCACCACCGGATAGGGACCTGAGCCGCTTCCGTCGGACGTTCCGAACACCGCAACCGCAGCCACGACAGCGGCGATCACCCCGACGACGATCAGCGCGATCGCCGCGCGCGGCGTGGTCCGCACCCGATCGACCGTGGCACGCCACCCCGTCGGCTCCTGGTCCCAGAAGTCGTCGTCCTCCAGCCGAACACCCCGACCCGGTGCGGCCGAGTCGGAGCGTTCGGCGGGCGCCCGCTCAGCGCCGCTCCCGAACTCCTCCAACCACGCCGGTCGCGCGAAGATCTGCTCGTCGGCCGCGCCGGCTTCGGGCGCCGCCTCTCGTTCGCCGTTCATGCGACGAACCGTAGGCCCGGGCCACCGTCGGAAAGCCCGGCCGAGCCCCGAATCAGAGACGCCTGTGGATAACCCCGAACCTGTGGATAACCCGCCCCGGCGAGCCGGAACGGTCGGCCCGGTGTGCTAGGCGGGATCCGCCTCGTCGACCAGCGCCGGAGCCACCGCGACGCCCACCGCGCCGGGCCCCAGGTGCGCCGCGATGGTGCCGCCGAATCGACCGATCACCAGCTCCACGAGCTGCGGGAACTCGCCGCGGACGAGCTCGGCCACGTGCTCCGCGGCCTCCGGCGCCTCGACGTGGTGCACCGCGACCCGCGCCGGCCGGTTCCCGAGGTGCTGGGAGGCCAACGCGGCCAGCTGGTCGCGGGCGCGGGAGACGGTGCGGGTCTTGCGCTCGGAGACGATCCGGCCGTCCTGCAGCCGCAGCACGGGAACGATCTGCAACGCCCCACCCAGCAGCTTCGCGAGTGCACTCACCCGGCCCCCGGCCCGCAGGTGATCGAGGGTCGCGACGCAGAAGAAGCCCTCGGCTCCGTCGAGCACCTGCCGCGCGGCCTCGGCGACCTCGTCGGCGGACGCCCCGGCGCGGGCCAGCCGCGCGGCCTCCAGCACCCCGAAACCCATCGCCATGTCGATGCTGCGGGAGTCGATGACGATGACATCGTCCATCAGCGCGGCCTGCGCCACCGAGGTCGAGTACGTGGAGCTCAGGTGCGAGCTCATGGTGATCACCACGACGCCGTCGCCGCCGGCCTCGGCGACGGCCGCGTCGAGCACCTCACGGACCTCGCCCACCGACGGCCCGGAGGTGGTCACGCCCTCCTTGACGAACCGCTCGGCCTGGTAGCCGGTGCCGCGGTCGAGGTACTCGCTCTCGCCGGACAGCACGTGCAGCGGCAGGATCCGGATCCCCAGCTCGTCGGCGCGGTCGGGGAAGATCGCGGCCGACGCGTCGGTCACCACGACGACACTCATTACGCACCCCCTTGCGCACCGCGCAGCGAACGCAGCACGCGCTGCGCCACCCGCTCGTGCATCTCGAACGACCAGTGGATCCCGTCCAGGTTATTGATCCCCAGGTCGAACGACCACTCGCACAGGTCACGCAGGGGAACCATCGGCACCCCGGCACCGTCGGCCCACGCCCGCATGGCGCCCTCCGTGCGCGACCACCCCGGGTGCGCGAAGGAGTACGCGAGCGCGCGGTGCGTGGGCGGCGCGAGCACCGCCATCGGAGCGTCGGGCCGCAGGGCGTGCAGGGACTGATAGGTCTTGTCCAGGTAGTCGACGGTGACCTTGGGCGGCAGGGCCATCGGCCAGCCGACCGGCGCGAACACCTTCTGGATCGTCGCGTAGCCCTCGCGCGCGCGGGCGCGCAGCGACGCGGGCCGCAGGTAGCGGATCTGCTCACGCACGGCCGTCGGGAGCGGCGAGGGCAGGGAGTCCATGCCGCCGAGCGCCAGGACCGCGGCCTCGACGGTCGGCACCGTCGCCCAGACGCGCGGATCCTGGGCCACGCACCACCAGCCGTCGCGCGTGGTCCAGCCGACGCGCGCGAACAGCTCGCAGCGCAGCCCCAGCTCCGCGGCGACCAGATTGGGCCAGATCCGCGGGTCGGAGGTCGGCAGGGCGCCCTCGGGACCGTAGAAGCCCAGCGAGTCGCTGAGCACCAGGAGCGCGCCGGTCGGTGAATCGGTCACTGGACCTCGGGCACCGACTGGGGCGCGGTGTCGACGTCCGACGAGGTGTTCCACACGTCGAGCCGCCACCGCGTCGCGTCGCCGTGCGCGGAGAGCTGCACCCAGCTGCAGTTGCCGAGGCCGCCGAGGACCGGCCAGTGGTCGACGGGCAGGTCCAGCAACCGGGCGGTCAGCGCCGCGATCAGCCCGCCGTGCGCGACCAGCATCACGGGCCGCTCGCTGGTGCCCCACTCCGGCAGCCGCTCCATCAGCTCGGTCACCAGCGGGTACGACCGCGCCGCCACGTCCACCCGGGCCTCGCCGCCGGGCGGCGCCCACTCGGGGGCGTCGCGCCACCGTCGGCGCGCTCCGGGCATGTAGGCGTCCACCTCGACGTGGGTCATGCCCTGCCAGTCCCCCAGCATGGTCTCCCGCAGCCGGACATCGGATTCGACGGTGCCGCCCGTCGCGGCCGCCACGGCGTCCGCGGTGTCGCGGGCGCGGCGCAGGTCCGAGCTGATGATCGCGATGGGATCCCGGTCAGCGAGGGCCGCGGCGGCCGCGCGCGCCTGCCGGCGCCCGAGCTCGGTCAGGTCGGTGTCCAGCTGCCCCTGCATGCGGCCCTCCGCGTTGGACGCGGTCTGGCCGTGGCGGAGCAGGATCAGGCGGCGCACCGTCGGGGTGAGGCGCTCGACGGACGAGTCGAGCCCGTCCTCGACGTGCATCAGGCGTCCCCGTCGGCCCCGGTGCCGCTCTGGGCCGGGGACTCGTCGGCGTGCTGCCCGAGGCCCTCGACCTCGATGTGCGGGCAGTCCTTCCACAGCTTCTCGAGCGCGTAGTACTCGCGCTCCTCCTGGTGGAAGACGTGCACCACGATGTCGAGGAAGTCGAGCAGCGCCCAGCGGCCCTCGCGGGCGCCCTCGCGGCGGGCGGGCTTCACGCCGGCCTCACGCAGCTGATCCTCGATCTCCTCGACGATCGCGCTCACCTGACGCTCGTTGCTCGCGGACGCGATGACGAAGGCCTCGGTCAGCACGAGCTGCTCCGAGACGTCGAGGACGACGATGTCGCTCGCGAGCTTGTCGTCGGCCGCACGGGCCGCGATGGCGGCGAGGGTGCGGGCCTGATCGGATGCGGTCATGATCCTCCTGGGTTCACGGTCTTCTCCTGCGCCGGGCGGCTCTGGTAGAGGGCGCGCTTGGCGATGTACTGGACCACACCGTCGGGCACGAGGTACCAGACGGGGCGCCCGGCGTCGGCCCGCGCGCGGCACTCGGTCGACGAGATGGCCAGCGCGGGCACCTCCACGAGGAACAATCTATCCTTCGGCACGTCCGACAGGTGATCCGCGGCCAGCTGGTAGCCGGGACGGGAGACGCCGATGAAGGTCGCGAGGCCGAACAGCTCCTCCCAGTCCTGCCAGCTGAGGATGGAGGCGAGGGCGTCGGCGCCGGTGATGAAGTACAGGTCGGCGTCCGGGTTCTGGCCCTGCAGATCGCGCAGCGTGTCCACGGTGTAGGTGTCGCCGCCGCGGTCGATGTCCACGCGGCTCACGGAGAACCGCGGGTTCGACGCGGTCGCGATGACCGTCATCAGGTAGCGGTCCTCGGCGGGTGTGACCTCGTTCTTCTGCCACGGGCGGCCGGTGGGCACGAACACGACCTCGTCGAGATCGAACCGGTCGGCCACCTCGCTGGCGGCCACGAGGTGGCCGTGGTGGATCGGGTCGAACGTCCCGCCCATGACGCCGACGCGCCGGCGTCCGTTGTCGCTGCCGCGGCGTTGTGCGGCGGTGCTGGACTCACGCATAACGGACCATCCTATGCGGCGGCCGCTCGTGACCGCGTACTCACACGGGCAGCAGGCGCCCGACGACCTCGGCCAGCTGCCCCGCAGTGCGGCACTCGTACATGTCGATCAGACTCCCGTACCTGTCCGCGACCGAGTCGCCCGTGCCCCACGCGGCCTTCCGCTCGGGGTTGAGCCAGAAGGCGTGCCGCGCCTTCTCGACGAGCTCGTCGAGTTCCGCGAGCGCGGGATCGGTGTGGTTGGAGCGGGCGTCGCCGAGGATCAGCAGCGTCCCACGGTGGGTCACCGCGTCCGGGAAGTCACGAACGAAGGTGCGCAGCACGTTGCCGTAGTCCGAGCCGCCGAACCGCGCGACCTTGGTCTCGCGGATCACGCGGTCGAACATGTCGACGACCGTGTCGACCGTCAGCGTGCGCGACGGGTCGATGTAGTCCGTGATCTCGTCCACCGAGTCGACGAACCCGAACACCCGGATCTTGGAGAACTCGGCGCGCAGCGCGTGCGTGAGCAGCAGCGTGAAGTTGGAGAAGCCCGCGACGGAGCCGGACAGGTCGCACAGGAGCACGAGCTCGGGCTTGGTCGGGCGGGGTCGACGGTGCGCCAGATCGATCGGCACGCCGCCCGTCGACATCGACTTGCGCAGCGTGCGTCGCAGGTCGATGGGACCGCGGCGGACCCGGCGCCGACGCACCAGCAGCCGCGTGGACAGCTGCCGGGCGAGCGGTCTGACGGTCTGCTCCATGCGATGCAGCTCGGTGCGGGTCGCGGCGAAGAAGGCCACGTTCTCCGGCAGCTGCGGCGCGGCGTACTGCGCGACGGCCTCGGGGCCCCGTCGGGCGGCCATCGCGACCGACGTGAGCTCCTGCACCCGCTCCGTCAGGCCCGCGACCCGCGACCGCGCCACGCGCCGGGCGGACTCGTACTCGAAGCTGCCGGGCGCGGCACCGTCCTCGCCGGCGGCGGCGAGCAGGCCGTTCGCGATGGCGGCGATGAGCGTCTGCGGGTTGAGGGCCTTGAGCGCCTGGTACGAGGAGAAGGCCGTGCCGGTGGCGGAGTTGTACTCACCGAGCTGCTCGACGATCTGGCTGGCGATGCCGTCGTGGTCGCCGCCCGCGACGAGCGCCGCGATCGCCTCCTGGCGCAGCGCCTCGCGCACGGCGTCGGGGTCGGGCGGGGTGTCGGCGGCGGGCATCTTCAGCGGATCCGGTTCACCCGGCACGCCGGAGCAGCCCTCGCCGCCCGTGCCGGACGCGCCCTGGGCACCGTCGGATGCGGCGCCGAAGCCGCCGCGCACCGGGAAGTACAGGTCGAAGATGACGTCGAAGGTCTTGCGGTGCATCTGCTCGCGCAGCAGGACAGCGGCGAGGCCCTCGCGGAGCTGGCCGCGGTCCGTGAGGTCGAGCACCGTCAGCACCTCGGCGGCCGTGATGGCCTCGCCCGGACCGATGGACATCCCGCGCTCGCGCAGCGTCCGCACGAAGGCGTGCAGATGCTTGTCGAGCGGGGTGCCGGCCTGCGCGGTGGTCATCTACAGGCCCAGTGCCGCGGCGGCGGTCTCGATGTCCACCTGGTGCTTGAGCACCACGCCGAGCGTCGAGCGGAGCGCCGCCTTGTCGATCGAGCCGTTCGCGGTGCCGGTGACACCGAGGGCCAGCAGAGTGCGGCACCAGTCGAGCGTCTCGGAGACCGACGGCTTCTTCTTCAGGTCCAGCCCGCGCAGCGTCGAGATCACACGGAGCAGCTGCTGCGCGACCTCGACCGAGAGGTCCGGGACGCGACTGCGGATGATCGAGAGCTCCAGCTCGGCGTCCGGGAAGTCGATGTGCAGGTAGAGGCAGCGGCGTTTGAGCGCCTCCGACAATTCGCGGGTGGCGTTCGAGGTGAGGAACACCAGCGGCTTGCGCACCGCCGTGATGGTGCCGAGCTCGGGCACCGTCACCGCGTAGTCGGAGAGGACCTCCAGCAGCAGCCCCTCGAACTCGAGGTCGGCCTTGTCGGCCTCGTCGATGAGGAGGACCGACGGTCCGCTCTCCCGCACGGCCTGCAGGAGGGGGCGCGGGAGGAGGAACTCCTCGGAGAAGACGTCCTGCTTGGTGTCGTCCCAGTCGCCGTCGGCGCCGCCCGACTGGATGCGCAGGATCTGCTTAGCGTGGTTCCACTCGTAGAGGGCGCGCGCCTCGTCGATGCCCTCGTAGCACTGCAGACGCACGAACCGCGCCTCGCGGGCCTGGGCGCAGGCGCGCGCCAGCTCGGTCTTGCCGACGCCCGCCGGGCCCTCGACGAGGAGCGGCTTGCCGAGCTTGTCGGCGAGGAACACCGCCGTCGCGGTGGCGACGGACGGGATGTAGCCGGTCTCGCGGAGTGCCGCGGCAACGTCGTCGACGCTGGTGAACAGCGCCGTCGGGGCCGTGATCGTGGTGTTGGTGCTCAGCGTGCAGCCTTCCGTTTGAGGACCTCCTTCGAGAAGCCCTTCGACGCGATCTCTGCACTCATCTTCACACCCTTGCGCACGACGAAGCCGGGCAGCTTGATCTTGAGGTCGATGTTCATGTCGCAGAGCACGTGCACCCTGTCCTCGCCGAGGGGCGTGAGCTGGTAGTACCCGCCCTGGGAGCGGACCGCCATGCCCTCGCCCTCGGACTGCCACGCGACCTTGGTCCCGGGCGTGAAGGTGTAGCGGAAGCGCATGCGGTCGCTGATGCCCACCATACCGGCCTCGACCTCGACGACGCTCGGCGTGCCGTCCGCCGCCCGCTCGACGATCGTCACGCTCTTGTGCGACGACGACCACTCGGGCAGGGACTCGACGTCCAGCAGCGTCGCATAGGCGAGCGCCGCCGGCGCGTCGATCTCGAACTCGACCTGTTCATTGATTGCCATTGCAACAATGTAGCCGTCCGGCTCCGCCGTACGAGGCCGTGGCCCGGTCGAACGGTCAGGCAGCGGCCTTGCGCTTCATGACCTCCTTGGTCAGGCCGTTCTTGATGATGTCCATGGCCAGCTTGATGCCCTTCTTGACCACGAAGCCGGGCGCCTTGACCTTGGGATCGAGGTACATGGTGACCTTGACGTGGGTCGCGTCGTCGCCCTTCGGGGACAGCTCGTAGATGCCGCCCTGGCTGCGCACCGCGGTGCCCTCGTTGCGGGTGTCCCACTTGCAGCTGACGTCGGTGAAGACGTAGTCGAAGGTCAGGTTGTCGCTGAACATCAGCAGGCCGACGGAGGCGTCCACCACGCTCGGGCGGCCGTTCGCGTCGCGCTCGACGACCTTGACGTTGCTGTGCGCGGAGGACCAGTCCGGCAACGCGTCGACGTCCGCCAGGGTGTCGAGCACCAGCGTGAGCGGTGCATCGATGTCGAATTCGAGGGATTCGTTGATTGCCATGGCGACAACCTACCCTCGCGGCCGCCGCCGTCAGGCGGGTCTTCCGTTACCGGGGCCGCACGTGCCCGTCGCCCCAGGCGATCCACTTGGTGGAGGTGAGTTCGGGAAGGCCCATCGGGCCGCGGGCGTGCAGCTTCTGGGTGGAGATGCCGATCTCGGCGCCGAAGCCGAACTGCTCGCCGTCGGTGAACGCCGTCGAGGCGTTGACCATGACCGCCGCGGCGTCGACGCGCGTGGTGAACGCGCGGGCGGCGGCGAGGTCGTCCGTGACGATGGCCTCGGTGTGCCCGGTGCCGTAGCGGTCGATGTGCTCGACGGCCTCGTCCAGGCCGTCCACGATCTTCACCGCGATGTCGAGGCTGAGGTACTCGTCCGCCCAGTCGGTCTCGGTCGCGGGGATCATCCCGGCCTCGTCGCCGTGCACGATCACACCCTCCGCCTGGAAGGTGCCGAGCAGGCGGGGCAGGAACGAGTCCTTCAGCGCCGCGTCCACGAGCACGGTCTCGGCGGTGTTGCAGACGCTGGGCCGGCGGGTCTTGGCGTTGAGCACGATCCGCTCGGCCATGTCGAGATCGGCGGAGGCGTGCACGTAGACGTGGCAGTTGCCCGTGCCCGTCTCGATGGTGGGAACAGTCGCGTCGCGCACGACCGCCGCGATCAGCCCGGCGCCACCGCGCGGGATCACCACGTCGACGAGACCGCGGGCGCGGATCAGCGCGGTGACGCTGGCGCGGGAGTCGGCCGAGAGCAGCGCGACGGCGTCCGGGACGATGCCCGACGATGCCAGCGACTCGCGCAGGACCTCGACGAGGGCCGCGTTCGACGAGGCCGCCGAGCTGGAGCCGCGCAGCAGCACTGCGTTCCCGGACTTGAGCGTGAGCCCGAAGGCGTCGACGGTGACGTTCGGCCGCGCCTCGTAGACGATGCCGACCACGCCGAGAGGCACGGCGACCTGCCGCAGTTCGAGGCCGTTGGGCAGCGTCGATCCGCGCAGCACGTTCCCTATCGGGTCCGGCAGGCCGGCGACCTGCCGCAGGCCGGAGGCGATGCCGTCGACGCGGGCGGCGTTGAGGGCGAGCCGGTCGATCAGCGACTCCTCGGTGCCGGCCGCGCGGGCCCGCGCCACGTCCTCGGCGTTCGCCGCGAGGATCCGGTCCTTGTTCGCCAGCAGGGCGTCGGCCGCGGCGTGCAGCGCGGCGTTCTTCTGCTCGGTGGTCAGCGTGATCAGCTGCTTCGACGCCGCGCGCGCGGCGCGCGCCACCTCCTCCACCGCAGCGGTCGCGGCCTGCAGATCGGCGTCGGTGGCGGCATCGTTGGCGGTGGGCGTGCTCATGGGTCGAGAATACGTGGGGCCGGATTGTCGGTGCGCGGTGCTAGGTTGCGCTCGTGTCCCGCCGGAGAACGACCCGCCGCCTGTCCAGGCAGTCCTGGATCGGGCTCGTCCTCGTCACGGCGACAGCCCTGTTCGTCGCGGTCGGGGTGTACCGGGACCGGTCCGCGGCGGAGCCCGCGCCCGGCCCGGCGGCGCCATCGGCGCAGGTGTCCGACGGTGCGCCGCTGGCGGGGGTCCGGATCGTCGCCGCACGGGAGCGGGCACCGCAGGCGTACCGTCGGGCGGCATTCGGCGAGGCGTGGACCGACGACCAGTCCGCCCAGCTGGGACACAACGGGTGCGACACCCGCAACGACGTGCTCGACCGCGACCTCACCGACAAGACCTTCGTGCGCACGTCGGCCTGCCCGAACGCCGTGGCCACCGGCACGCTGGTCGATCCGTACAGCGGCACGACCATGCGCTTCGAGCGCGGCGCGAAGACCTCGGCCAAGGTGCAGATCGATCACATCGTGGCGCTGGCCTACGCGTGGGACATGGGCGCCTGGTCGTGGGACGACGCGAAACGCACCGCGTTCGCGAACGACCCCCGCAACCTGGTCGCCGTCGACGGCCCGGCGAACGAGAACAAGCGCGACTCTCCCCCGGGCCGTTGGATGCCGGCGAACGAACGCTTCCACTGCCAGTACGCGCGCCAGTTCTCCTCCGTCGCCCGGGAGTACGGCCTGTCGGTCGACCGTGCGTCGGCTGCGGTCGTCGAGCAGGCCGTCGCGACCTGCGGAACGTAAACAAGCATTGCTGCTTGTTTTTTTCGGCCGCGGCTGACAGAGTGTGGGCGTGCCCACTTCAGCCCCCGTGTTCGACGCGCTCGAATCCACCTCGGCCGCCGTCGCCGCGATCGCGGACGCCCTCCCCGACTGGACGCTGCCCACGCCCGCAGAGGGCTGGACGGTCGCCCACCAGGTCGCGCACCTGGCCTGGACCGACGAGGTCTCCCTCGTCGCCGCCACCGATCCGGAGGGCTTCACCGCGCTCCTGCAGGAGGCCATGAAGGACCCCATGGGCTTCGTCGACGCCGGCGCCGCCGAGCTCGCCGCCGATCCCGAGCTACGAGCCCGCTGGGACCGCTCGCGTGCGGCCCTCGCCGCGGCCCTGCGCGCCGCCGACCCGGGCACGCAACTCCCCTGGTTCGGCCCGCCCATGCGGCCCGCCACCATGGCGAACGCCCGCCTCATGGAGACCTGGGCGCACGGTCTCGACATCGCCGACGCCGCCGGCGTCGCGCTGAACGCGCCCGATGCCCTGCCGCACGTCGCCAAGATCGCCTACAAGACCCGCGATTTCGCGTACACGGTCAACGGTGAGACCCCGCCCGCCGAGCCCTTCGACGTCTTCCTCGTCGCGGCCGACGGCTCGGAGGTCTGTTTCGGCCCCGGCGACGCGCCGCAGCGCGTGACCGGCTCGCTGGAGGACTTCTGCCGCCTCGCGACCCAGCGCATCAACGTCGCCGACACCGACCTCGTCGCCACCGGCGCGGACGCCGCCCACTGGCTCACCATCGCGCAGTGCTTCGCCGGAGCCCCGGGCACCGGCCGCGCGCCTACCTCGAACTAGGAGGCATCTCCATGACCCGCTCCATCCGCATCGCCAACGTCTCCGGGTTCTACGGCGACCGCGCCGCCGCGCTCGGCGAGATGCTCGCCGGCCCCCGGGTCGACTACATCACCGGCGACTACCTCGCCGAGCTCACCATGCTGATCCTCGGACGCGACCGCCTCAAGGACGCCGACCTCGGGTACGCCAAGACCTTCCTGCGCCACCTGACCCCGCACCTCGGCACGCTCGCCGAGCGCGGCACCAAGGTGGTCGTCAACGCGGGCGGCCTGAATCCGGGTGGCCTTGCCGCCGCCGTCGAGAAGGCGATGGAGAGCGCTGAGGAGTCCGTCCGCCATCTCACGGTCGGCTGGGTCGACGGTGACGACCTCATCGCCCGGTCCGCCGAGCTCGGGGTGCCGAACGCGGTCACCGCGAACGCCTACCTCGGCGCCTTCGGCATCGCCGACTGCCTGGCCGCGGGCGCCGACATCGTGATCACCGGCCGCGTCACCGACGCCTCGGTCATCCTCGGCCCCGCGATCGCCGAATTCGGCTGGCAGCGCACCGACTTCGACGCCCTCGCCGGCGCCGTGGCCGCGGGCCACATCATCGAGTGCGGCACCCAGGCCACCGGCGGCAACTACGCCTTCTTCGACCGCCACCCGATCGAGCAGCTGCTGCACCCCGGCTTCCCCATCGCCGAGATCGAGTCCGACGGCTCCTTCGCCATCACCAAGCAGCCCGGCACCGGCGGCGTGGTCGAGGTGGGCACCGTCACCGCGCAGCTGCTCTACGAGGTCACCGGCCAGCGGTACGCCAATCCCGATGTGACGCTGCGCCTGGACTCGATGACCCTGGCCCAGGACGGCGCCGACCGGGTCACCGTCTCCGGCGTCCGGGGTGAGGCACCGTCGACGACGACCAAAGTCGCCACCACCACCCTGGGCGGCTTCCGCAACGAGATCGCCTTCCTGCTCACCGGAATCGACATCGAACGCAAGGCCGCGCTGCTCGAGGCGCAGCTGCGCGCCGCGCTGCAGCCGGCACCGTCGGAGCTGCAGTTCCGCCTCGCCCGCACCGACCATCCGGACGCCTCGACGGAGGCCGCCGCGTCGGCGACGCTCACCGCGATCGCCTGGGACGGCGACCCGAATCGGGTGGGCCGCGCCTTCAGCGCCGCCGCTGTCGAGCTCGCGCTCGCCACCTACCCCGGCGCCTCCCCGATGGCCCCACCGTCGAGCGGCGGCCCGTACGGGGTGTACCAGGCCGTGTACGTGCCGAACGGCGACGTCCCGCACCGCGCCCACCGCCCCGACGGCACCGTCGCCGACATCGCGCCGCCCGCGGCGACGCAGGCCCTCCCCGCGGACCCCTCGCAGCCGGGCACGGCACCGTCGCCCGACGGTGCCGCCACCGTCCGGGTGCCCCTGGGCACCGTCTTCGGCGCCCGCAGCGGCGACAAGGGCGGCAGCGCGAACGTGGGCGTCTGGGCCGAGTCCGACGAGGCCTACGACTGGCTCCGCGCACATCTGACGGAAGCCGCACTGCGCGAGCTGCTCCCGGAGGCGGCGGACCTGCCCGTCCGGCGCTACGAGCTGCCGAACCTCCGGGCGCTCAACTTCGTCATCGAGGACCTGCTCGGCAAGGGCGTCGCGCACGGCTTCCGCTTCGACCCGCAGGCCAAGGGCGTCGGCGAGTGGCTCCGCGGGCGCTACGTCGACCTGCCCGTCACCCTGCTGCCCTACACCGCCCACACCGAGGAGAACAACGCATGACCGGCCTCTGGGAGACCGAGGAGCGAATCGCGCTCCGCGACACGGTGACCGCGTTCACGCAGCGCGAGATCCTGCCCCATCTCGACGACTGGGAGGCGGGCGGCCTGCTCCCCCGCGAGCTCCACAAGAAGGCGGGCGATCTCGGCCTCCTCGGCGTCTCGTTCCCCGAGTCGGTGGGCGGCGGCGGGGGCGATCCCCGCGATGCGCTCATCGTGTGCGAGGCGATGCACGAGGCCGGCGGCTCCGGCGGCCTGTTCGCCTCGCTGTTCACCTGCGGGATCTCGGTGCCGCACATCATCCTCGCGGGCACCGAGGAACAGAAGCAGAAGTGGGTCGCGCCGGTCCTGGCGGGCGAGAAGATCAGCTCGCTGGCGCTCACCGAGCCCGGCGGCGGGTCCGACCTCGGCCACCTGACCACCACGGCGCGCAGGGACGGCGACTACTACATCGTCAACGGCGCCAAGACCTTCATCACCTCGGGCGTGCGCGCCGACTGGGTCGTCACGGCGGTCCGCACCGGCGGCGAGGGCGCGAGCGGCATCAGCCTCCTGGTGATCCCCAAGGGCCTGGACGGCTTCGAGGTCAGCTCGCCCCTGAAGAAGATGGGCTGGCTCGCCTCCGACACCGCTGAGCTGTCCTTCACCGACGTCCGCGTGCCCGCCGAGAACCTCATCGGCCCCGAGAACAGCGGCTTCCTCATGATCGGCGCCGCCTTCGTCACCGAGCGGCTCGCCCTCGCGGTGCAGGCCTATTCGCACGCGCAGCGCTGCCTCGACCTCACCCTCGACTGGGTGCGCACCCGCGAGACCTTCGGGCAGCCGCTGATCAAGCGGCAGGCGGTGCAGAACACCGTCACCGAAATGCGCAGGCGCACCGAGGTCGCCCGGGTCTACAGCCGGCACGTCGCCGATCTCTACACCGACGCACTGGGAATCGATGGGTCCGCCACTGATCCGATGCGCGGCGCCGCCGCTGCCGCCGAGCTGGTTCCCCAGGCGTGTTTCGCGAAGAACACCGCCGTCGAGACGGCCGAGTGGGTCGCGAACGAGGCCGTGCAGCTGTTCGGCGGCCACGGCTACATGGCCGAGTACGAGGTCTCGCGGCACTACCGCGACGTCCGCATCCTCGGCATCGGCGGCGGCACCACGCAGATCCTCACCACGCTGGCCGCGAACCGCCTCGGCTACAAGTGATCCACCACCCAGGCACCCACTCCGACACCTCCCACGGCAAAGGACTCCCCTCATGACGGTGCTCCGCAGCACCCCGTCGCCCGATGCGGCCGGCTACCGCGAGACGATGCTCGGCAAACTCGCCGACCTCACGACCGAGTTCGACAAGGCCCTCGCCGGCGGCGGCGAGAAGTACGTCGAGCGACACCGCAAGCGGGGCAAGCTCACCGCCCGCGAGCGGATCGACAGCGTGCTCGATCCCGCGTCGCCCTTCCTCGAGCTCATGCCGCTCGCCGCGTGGGGCAGCGACTTCCAGGTGGGCGCCTCCCTCGTCGGGGGCATCGGCGTGGTCGAGGGCGTCGAGGTGATGGTCGTGGCCAACGACCCCACCGTCAAGGGCGGCACCTCCAACCCGTGGACCCTGCGCAAGTCGCTGCGCCTCAACGACATCGCCCGCGAGAACCGCCTTCCCGTGGTCTCGCTGGTCGAGTCCGGCGGCGCCGACCTCCCCACCCAGAAGGAGGTCTTCGTCCCCGGCGGCGCGATGTTCCGCAATCTCACGCAGCTGTCCAAGGCGGGGATCCCCACCATCTCCGTGGTCTACGGCAACTCCACCGCGGGCGGCGCGTACATCCCCGGCATGAGCGACCACGTCGTGATGATCAAGGAGCGCTCCAAGGTCTTCCTGGCCGGCCCTCCCCTGGTGAAGGCGGCCACCGGGGAGATCTCCGACGACGAGACCCTCGGCGGCGCCGAAATGCACTCGCGCACCTCGGGCCTCGGTGACTACCTGGCGAACGACGAACTGGACGCCGCCCGCATCGCCCGCTCCATCGTCAAGCGGCTCAACTGGCGCAAGCAGGGCACGGCACCGTCGAGTCTGGTCAAGCCGCCGCGCTACGACGCCGAGGGCCTGCTCGACATCGTCCCGGACGACCTGAAGATCCCGTTCGACCCGCGCGAGATCATCGCCCACATCGTGGACGACTCCGACTACGACGAGTTCAAGCCGCTCTACGGCGGCTCGCTCACCACGGGCTGGGCGAACCTGCACGGCTACCCCATCGGCATCCTCGCCAATGCTCGCGGCGTCCTGTTCTCCGAGGAGGCGCAGAAGGCGACGCAGTTCATCCAGCTGGCGAACCGGTACGACACGCCGCTGCTGTTCATCCACAACACCACCGGCTACATGGTGGGCGCCGAGTACGAGCGCGGCGGCATGATCAAGCACGGCTCGATGATGATCAACGCGGTCTCCAACTCCGAGGTGCCGCACCTGTCGCTGATCGCCGGCGCCTCCTACGGCGCGGGGCACTACGGCATGGCCGGCCGCGCGTTCAACCCGCGCTTCCTGTTCTCCTGGCCGAGTGCGCGTTCCGCGGTCATGGGCGCCAAGCAGCTCGCGGACGTGGTCACCGAGGTCGCCGCGGCCTCCGCCGCGTCCCGCGGCCAGGCCATGGACCCCGCCTTCGTCGACGGCATGCGTACCGCCATCGAGACGCAGATCGACAAGGAGTCCCTGCCGGCCTTCATGTCCGGGATGCTCTACGACGACGGCATCATCGACCCGCGCGACACCCGCACCGTGCTCGGGATGGCCCTCTCCGCCATCCACAACGGCCCCGTCAACGGCACCGACGCCTTCGGCGTCTTCCGGATGTGAGTGAAGAGATGACTGACAGCACTTTCGATTCCGTCCTCGTCGCCAACCGCGGCGAGATCGCCCGCCGCGTGATCGCCGCGGCCCACGCCCGCGGACTGCGCGCCGTGGCGGTCTACTCCGACCCGGATGCGAGCGCGCCGCACGTCGCCGAGGCCGACGAGGCCGTGCGCCTACCCGGCGAGTCCCCCGCCGATACCTACCTGCAGGGCGAGAAGATCATCGCCGCGGCGAAGGCCACCGGCGCGCAGGCCATCCACCCCGGCTACGGCTTCCTCTCCGAGAACGCCGACTTCGCGGCTGCAGTGCAGGCCGCGGGCATCGTCTGGATCGGCCCGTCGCCCGAGGCGATCACCGCGATGGGCTCCAAGGTCGCGGCGAAGGCCCGGCTCGCCGAGGCGGGCGTGCCCATGCTCACGAACCTCACCCCGGACCAGGTGACCGACAGCGACTTCCCCGTCCTCGTCAAGGCGTCCGCGGGCGGCGGCGGGCGCGGCATGCGCGTCGTCCGCACCCGCAGCGAGCTCGAGGAGAACCTCGCGGCCGCGGAGCGGGAGGCGAAGTCCGCCTTCGGCGACGGCACCGTCTTCTGCGAGCGCTACCTCGAGCGCGGCCGCCACATCGAGGTCCAGGTGATGGCCGACTCCCAGGGCACGGTGTGGGCCGTGGGCGAGCGCGAGTGCTCGATCCAGCGCCGCCACCAGAAGGTGCTCGAGGAGGCACCGTCGCCCCTCGTGGAGCGGCACCCGGCCATGCGGACCGCCCTGTACGACGCGGCCGCCAACGCGGCGAAGGCCATCGGCTACACGGGCGCGGGCACCGTCGAGTTCCTCGCCACCGACGCCGGCGAGTTCTTCTTCCTCGAGGTGAACACCCGCCTGCAGGTGGAGCATCCGGTCACCGAGGCCACCACCGGCCTCGACCTCGTGGGCCTGCAGTTCGACGTCGCAGCGGGCCTGCCGCTGCCGTCCGCTGAGCCGCCCGCGCCCCGCGGGTGGGCGATCGAGGCGCGCCTGTACGCCGAGGACCCCGCGAACGACTGGCGCCCCGCCGCGGGCGTCGTGCACCGCTTCGAGGTGCCCGGCACGATCAGCGAGTTCGCCGGCCCGGACCGGCCCGGCATCCGCCTGGACAGCGCGCTCGCGCCCACGGGGAGCGTCGTCGAGGTCTTCTACGACCCGATGCTCGCCAAGGTGATCGGCTACGCCCCGACCCGCGCGCAGGCGCTCGCCATCACCGAGGCGGCGCTGCGGAAGGCGACGATCCACGGCCTGACCACCAACCGCGACCTGCTGGTCCGGATCCTCGCGGACGCGGACTTCAAGGCCGGTGACTTCGCCACCGACTTCCTCACCGGCGACCGGCTCGAGCGCCTCGCGGCGCCCCTGCTGGACGAGGCGGAGCTGGCAGAGGCCGCGAGCGCGGCGGGCGCTGTCCTGGACCGACGGGAGGCGGCCGCGAGCCCGCTACCGCACGTCGCGCCCGGCTGGCGCAACATCGGCTCGCGCACCCTGGCGCCCGAGTTCCGCACCGCCGACGAACAGGAATTCGCCGCGGACAGTGGGCAGGTCGCGACCGTCACCGACGACGGTGTGAGCGCGCGCGTCGCCGTCGAGCGGGACGGACTGCGGCGCACCGTCACCGTCACGCCGTACCCCGGCGACCGCACCGTCGTCGAGGTGGAGACCGCCCGCGGGGCGGCGACACTGACGCTCGTGAATCGGCTGCCCTCCGCGGATGCCGCCGCCGCGGCGGGCTCCCTGCTCGCCCCGATGCCGGGAGTCGTCACCCGGATCGGCGCGCAGGAGGGCGATTCCGTCACCGCCGGACAGCCGGTGCTGTGGATGGAGGCCATGAAGATGGAGCACGCGATCTCCGCCCCCACCGACGGAGTCATCGCCTCGATCCCGGTCGAGGTGGGCCAGAACATCGATGCCGGCGCCGTCGTCGCCGTGCTGGAAGATTCGGAGTAGCACCACATGAGCATTTCCATGGACGTCATCGAGTCCGAGGAGCGCCAGGCGCTCCGCAAGACGGTCTCGGACCTGGGCAAGCAGTTCGGCCCCGAGTACATGCGCGAGAAGATCGCCGCTGGCGAGGGACCCACTGAACTGTGGAAGGCCGCGGGCGATCTCGGCCTGATCGGCGTGAACATCGCCGAGCAGTACGGCGGCGGCGGTGCCGGCATGTACGAACTGGGCATCGTCGGCGAGGAGCTGGCCGCAGTCGGCTCGTCGCTACTCATGCTCGTCGTGTCCCCGGCGATCAACGGCACCATCATCTCCCGGTTCGGCACCGAGGAGCAGAAGCAGCGCTGGCTGCCGGGCATCGCCTCCGGCGAGACGATCGCCGCCTTCGCGATCACCGAGCCGGACGCGGGCAGCAACAGTCACCGGATCACGACCACCGCCCGGCGGGACGGCGACGACTGGATCATCTCGGGCCAGAAGACCTTCATCTCCGGCATCGAGCTGGCCGACGTGATCCTCGTGGTCTCGCGCAGCGAGGACGCCAAGACCGGCAAGCTGCGCCCCGCGCTGTTCCTCATGCCCACCGACTCCCCCGGTCTGCAGAAGACGAAGATCCCGATGGAGGTGGGCCTGCCGGAGTCGCAGTGGACGCTGTTCTTCGACGACGTGCGGCTGCCTGCCGACGCGCTCGTCGGCGAGCCCGACGCGGCCATCGCCCAGCTCTTCGCGGGGCTGAACCCGGAGCGGATCATGGCCGCCGCCGGCTCGGTGGGCTCGGCCCGCTACGCGATCGGCCGCGCGGTGGACTACGCCAAGCAGCGCACCGTGTTCAAGGTCCCGATCGGCGCCCATCAGGCGATCGCCCACCCGCTGGCGGAGCTCAAGGTCGAGACGGAGCTCGCGAAGCTCATGCTGCAGAAGGCCGCGACGCTCTACGACGCCGGCGAGGAGTTCGCCGCGGCGGAGGCCGCGAACATGGCCAAGTTCGCGGGCGGCGAGGCCGGCGCGAAGGCCGTCGACCGCGCGATCCACTCGCTCGGCGGCAACGGCCTGACCACCGAGTACGGGCTGGCGCAGATGCTGGTGGCGTCGCGGCTGTTCCGCATCGCGCCGGTGAGCCGGGAGATGGTGCTCAACTTCATCTCCGAGCATTCGCTCGGCCTGCCCAAGAGCTATTAGGAGTCGGGCGATGACGGAGCCCTCCGGCGATCCCCTGGTGCGGTACGAGACCCGCGGCGGCGCGGCCTATCTCACGATCGACAGCCCGCACAACCGCAACGCGATCTCGCAGCGCCTGCTCGCCGACCTCAGCGCGGGGCTGGAACGCGCGGCAGCCGACGACGCCGCCCGCGCGGTGGTGCTCACCCACACCGGCACGACCTTCTGCGCCGGTGCGGATCTCAAGGAGGCCGCGGCGAACGGGGCCGGCTCGGACCCGAAGTCGCGCACCCTCGCGATGATCGGCGCCATGCGCGGCATCATCGAGTGCCCGAAGCCGGTGATCGCCCAGGTCGACGGCCACGTGCGCGCCGGCGGTTTCGGCCTCATCGGCTCGTGCGACTTCGTCTTCGCCGGCCCGGCGGCGTCGTTCGCGGTGACCGAGACGCGGATCGGCGTCGCGCCGGCGATGGTCTCGCTGGTACTGCTGCCGCACCTGCCCTCCCGCGTCGCGTCGACCCTCCTGCTCACGGGCCGGAAGTTCGACGGTGCGCACGCCGCCGGGTACGGCCTGATCACCGCCGCCGTCGACGATCCCGCGGCGGCCGTCGCGGAGCAGCTGGCCGAGCTGCAGCTGTGCAGCCCGCAGGGCCTGCGGGAGACGAAGCAGATCCTGTGGCACGACGTCCTCCGCTCGTTCGACGAGCGGGCCGACGCGCTCGGCGAGCAGTCCGCGCGGCTGTTCGGATCGACCGAGTCGGTCGAGGGGATCACCGCGTTCCTGCAGAAGCGCGCGCCGAGCTGGGCCGAACCGGCACCGTCGGAATAGACTGGTCGGCAATGGCACCCCTCCGTCCGCCCATCCGGGCGCCCCAGCAGTCCCGCAGCCGGGAGACCCGGCAGCGGTTGTTGGAGACCACGATCGCGTCCCTGGCCACCCGCGGCTGGGTCGCGACCACTGTCGGCAGCGTCGCCCGCCAGGCGGGCGTGTCGCGCGGCGCGGCGCAGCACCACTTCCCCACCCGGGAGGACCTGATCAGCGCCGCGCTCGAGTACATGGGCGAGCAGCGCCTCGCGCACGTCGCGGCGGCGGGCGCGGCGGTGCCGGAGGGCCCCGAACGGCCGTACGCCGTGGCGCGCCTGATCGTCGAGTACTACACCGACGACCTGTTCAAGGCGGCGCTGCACGTGTGGACCGCGGCCGCCAGCGACGAGGCCTTGCGAGAGCGCATGCTGCCCTTCGAGAACCGGCACTCCCGCGAGGTCTTCTCCCTCGCGATGCGCCTGCTCGAGGTCGACCGCGACGACGACGAGGCCCGCCGGGCGGTACAGGCGACGCTCGACCTGGCCCGCGGGCTCGGCCTCGCCGACCTGCTCTCCGACGATGCCGAGCGGCGCGAGCACGTCATCGACTTCTGGGGCCGGCAGCTCACCTCGATCGTCGCGCACCGCTGAACTCGCGTCATCCGTCCGCGGAACGCACCATGCGCTCGAGCCGGTCGAGGTTCCGGCGCAGGTCCTCGATCGCACCGAGCGGACCGGCCTCGCCCTCGCGGGGCGCCTCCGCGCTGCGCAGCGACCGCACCGCCATCTCGGCGAGCTGCGCGGCGATCGCGGCGCGGTCGTCGCCGTCGCGGTACCACCAGGCGATCCAGTTGAGCATGCCGATGACACCGAGGGCGGCGGTACGGGCGTCGACGTCCCGGAACGCACCCGCCGATACGCCTGCGTCGATCACGGCGGTCAACTCCCGCAGAACCTGGCGACGGCTGGTGCGGTAGCCGTCCGCGAGGCTCTCCGGCAGGTCGGCCTCCGAACGGATGAGAAGCCGGAACCGATCGGGCGAGGCCATCTGGTTGAGCGCGATCGACTCCGCCATCCTGTTCAGCTTCGTCGCCGGGTCGAGCTCCTCGATCGCGTTGATCTCGCGGAGCAGCTGCGCGGGCTCCGCAGCCACCTCGCTGACGAGCTGGGCGAACAGCTCGTCCTTGTTGGCGACGTAGTGGTACACCGCCTGCCGGGTCAGCCCGGTCGCGTCGGCGATGTCCTGCAGCGTGGTCCCGGCGACGCCGCGCTCGGCGAAGAGCCGCGCGGCGTTCTCCTTGATCTCCCGCTCGACCAGCTCCCGCCGCACGCTGGGCCGCCCGCGCCGCTTCGCCGGCGCGGGCTCCGCATTCACCTCAGGCGCGGGCGCTGCTGCCTTCTCCGTGGCCATGGGACCCAACCCTAGACCTCAGCTGCCGATCGCAACGAGGTCGACACGCTCGCTGACCAGCGCGGCCGCCGCGACGTCACGCAGCGCGGCGGGGACCTCCGCCACCACGACCGCAGGGGTCGAACGCCGGATCCGCTCCGCCAGGTCGAGCCGGTCCAGGACCGCCTCGCGGTCGTCCGCGCCCACCAGCCAGTAGGTCTCGGCGGCGCTCAGCCCTTCGACGAGGGCCGTCGCCTCGGCGCTCCAGGGCCGGACCTGCGTGCTGATCTCGACGGTGCCGGGCGCGTCGCGGAGCTCCGCCGGGGCCGTGCGGGTGGGCAGGCTCCGCGCCGACAGGGGCTGAGCGAGGACCCATTCCGTCACCTCCGCGGGCCCGGGGACCTCGTCGACGGTGACCCCGGCGTACGCCGCGAGCCCCGCCGGGACCACCTGCGGTGCGGTCGCAGCGAACCGCTCCAGCGAGACCTTGCCCGCACGCGTCACGTACGCGATGAGCAACTGCGCCACCGGAATCGACGTCCGCTCCGGGAAGTCGTCCCACCAGGCCATCGACCGCTCCGCGATCGTCTGCAGGTAGTGCACTGCGGGCCGGCGCTCCTCTTCGTAGGCGGTCAGGGCCGATTCGAGGTCGTCCGCGGCGAGCAGCGCCCTGTCCAGGGCGATCGCGTCCTCCATCGCCAGCTTGGTACCCGAGCCGATGGAGTAGTGCGCGGTGTGGGCGGAGTCCCCGAGCAGGACGATGTTCCCGGCGTGCCAGTTCGCGCAGCGCACCGTCCGGAACCGCGTCCACTTGGTGCGGTTGCCGATGAGGTGGTGCCCGTCGAGCGACTCGCGGAAGGCCTCCTCGAGGAACGTCAGGGAGACCTCGTCGTTCTCGGTGTTCGGCGTCTGCTCGGTGGTCACGTCGAATCCCGCACGCTTCCAGGTCTCCTCGTCGGTCTCGATGAGGAAGGTGCTGCGATCCTCGGCGTACGGGTAGGCGTGCGCCACGAAGGTGCCGTACTCGGTGGTCACGGGGGTGAACACCGCGGCGGGCAGCTGGTAGTCGGTGCCGGCCCAGAGGTACAGCCCGTCACCGAAGACGACGGACGGGCCGAACTCGGCCTCGTGCTCCGAGCGCGTGGCGCTGGAGATGCCGTCCGCCGCGACGATCAGGTCGGCGTCGAGGTCCGCGGCGGATCGCCGTTCGCCGAACCTCATGACGACCCCCGCCTCCTGGGCGAATCGCTGCAGCACCGTCAGGAGGGTGGCCCGCCCGATGCCCAGCAGCTCGCCGTGCGCGAGCCGGACCGCGTCGTCGCCCACCCGCATCGACATCTCGTGCGGGTGCGCGGCGTCGACGATCGCGGTGAGCGAGGCCTCGTCGGCCTCCCGCAGGTTGCGCTGGGTCCGCGAGGCGAGTCCGACGCCGAAGCCGAAGGTCTTGTCGGCCTCCCCTTGCTCGTAGACCGTGACCTCGGCATCCGGGTGGCTCAGTTTCAGCAGCCGGGCGGCGTAGAGGCCGCCGGGGCCGCCCCCGAGGACCGCGATGGTGGTGAGTTTCATGTCCGTTCTCCTTCTCGCGCCTCGGATTCCAGCCGCTCGATGATGTCCGCGCGCATGACCTTCTTGTTGACCTTGCCGACATTGGTCTGCGGCAGCGCGGACACCCAGACCAGCCGTTCGGGCCACTTGTACTTCGCGACGCCGAGGCCGTCCATGTGCTCCTGGACCTCGGCCATCGTCAGCTCGGCGCCGGATGCGGCGACGACGAAGGCGCAGGCCTTCTCGCCCAGTCGCTCGTCGGGCATCGCGACGACCGCTGCGGCGGCGATCCCCTCGTGCCGCAGCAGCAGGAGTTCGACCTCCTCGGCGTTGACCTTCTCGCCGCCGCGGTTGATGAGGTCCTTGATCCGGCCCTCGATGGCCACGTACCGCCGGCCGTCGAACTCGTGCAGCGCCGCGAGATCGCCGGTCCGGTAGAAGCCGTCCGCGGTGAACGCGGTGGCGTTGTGCTCGGGCGCGCCGAAGTAGCCGGGGATGGTGTACGGGCCACGGCAGCAGAGTTCGCCGACCTCGCCGGTGGCGACGGGCTCCTCACTGTTGGGGTCGAGGATCGCGATCTCGTCGTCCGGCGCGATGGGCAGGCCGACGGTGGCCCGGCGCGCCGCCTCCGGCGCGTCGAGCGGCGTCACGATGAACATTCCCTCCGACATGCCGAACATCTGTCCCGCCCAGTGCCGGTCACCGTCGTCGAGCTTGGCGAACAGGTCCGGCGGGACCTTCGCCCCGGAGAGGACGGTGCGGCGCACCGTCTTCAGGACCGGGTCGAAGGCCGTGGAACCGGCGGGCTGGTAGTGCCCGTGCCCGATGAGGACGTCGGTGACGCCGCTGCGTTCGAGCAGAGGGAACGACGCGACCGCGTCGGGAGTGCCGAGCACGAGCGTCGCGCCGACCGAGTGGGCGGCGTGCAGGGCGCACGAGATCCCCGCGTTGTGGATCACCGGGATCAGGTGCGCGATCCGGCTCTCCTCGGTCCACCCGAAGGTCCCGGCGTAGTACCGGCCGTTGTTCCAGTACTCGGCGTGGATCCGCGGGATCACCTTGGGCACACCGGTGGTCCCACCCGAGAGCTGGAAGACGGCGACGTCCTCCGGCGCGATCCCCGCCTCGATGGACTCGACCAGGGCGCGCGCCTCGACGGCGTCGATCCGAGTACCGAGGTCCTCGATCCGCACCGTGCCGGGCTGCCCCTCCGGCGCTCCGATCGTGAGGATGTGGCGGAGCGTGGGGTGGCCGTCGCCGATCTCGCGGGCGAAGCCCACGAGATCGAACGACAGCCCCGTCTCGACGAGATGTGCGACCGCACCGACCTTCTCGCTGATGTGACCGATCTCGTGCCGTCGGTGCTGCGAGAGGGTCGCGACGGGGATGAGCCCCGCCTTGAGCACGCCGTACCAGGCCAGGATCGTCGCGCCCCGGTTGTTCACCTGGAAGATCACCGGATCGCGCGGTCGCAGTCCCAGCGCGGCCAGGCCGGCCGCGATGCGATCGGTCCGCTCGTCGAGCTCGCGGTAGGTGTAGGTCGCCTCGTCGGTGACGAGTGCGATCCGGTCCGCGTGCGCGAGTGCGGATTCGTGCAGGCGGGCGGTGGTGGGCTGTTCGCTCCACGCTCCGCTCGCGCGGTAGCGGGCGGCCCGCTCGGCGGGGTACCGGACGAGCCGGCCGTCCCAGTCGTGCGGTGTCATCGATTCACCTCGTCTCGTGGGTCGTGATCAGCGGGTCGGCGCGGCGAGCAGCAGCTCGGTCAGCTCGCCCACGTGGTCGGGGTGGTCCGCCGGGACGATGCCCGAGTAGACGGCCGACCAGCATCCGGGGCAGCACTGTTGGCGGAAGACGACCTCGGTGTCGACGTACTCCGACGGATCGGAGGTCACCTGCGGCCCGGCGGCGCTCGACGGTCCCTCGTAGCGGGCCAGCGACAGCTTGCCGGACTTGGTGTCGCCGAGCAGGCGACCGCAGTGGGCGCACGCGATGACGCGGGCGTCACCGATGGCGACCTCGGCCAGGTTGTCGTCGATGCGGCGCGCGGCCCGCAGGTCGACGGTGGCGTCCTGCGACTCCGGCACCTCGGAGCGGTCGCGCCGCTCGTCGAGCATGGAGGCGCGCAGCGTGGCGGTGGCGGCCTCGTCAACCTCGCCGTCGGTGACGACGACGCCGTAGTTGACCCGGGCACCGTCGTCAGTGACCTTGCCGTTCACCACGTCCCGCGCCACCGACGCCGGCTCGCGGCGCAGCGGGTCGCCGTAACCGCCGCCGCCCTGCCAGTGCATGTACAGCACCTCGCCCGGGGCGAGGTAGCTCTCGGCGTAGCAGGCGCCGGTCTCCTGGGTACCGCCCAGGTCCGCCAGCCCGCCGGGCAGCTCGCCCGCGGTGAGCAACTCCTGGATGCGCGAGTCGCGCGCCAGGATCTCCAGGCCGGTGTTGCCGGGCAGACCGCCCGCGAGGCCGCCGTTCTGCGCCACGGCCTTTCCGGCGGAGGCGAAGACGAGCCCCATCGGGACGCTCGAGCCGTACGGAGTGACCGCGAGGGAGGCGCTGACGCCGCCGCGCATGCGGCCGGGGCCGCCGGAGTCGGGCTCCTCGCGGCGCCACAGGGTCAGCAGCGGGTACAGGAACTCGGTCATCTCCGTATCGGGGATGCGGCCCATCGGGATGCAGAACAGGCCACCCGTGTCCATGCCGTCGGCGACCGGACGCGCACCGTAGCCGCCGGCCATCGGCTCCATCATGATGTTGAGGAAGGGCACCGGCTGCTCGCCGCGCTCGTCGAGGCCGGCCACGACCGCGGTGTCCCACGTCCCGCAGCACGAGGCCTGCACGTTCTTACCCAGCTCGATGTTCTGGTCCAGCATCTGGGCCAGGCACTCGGCGATGAGGTTGCCGGTGAGCCACGCGGGGCCGATCGGGCCGCGACTGACGGCGGCCGGGAAGGTCGCGTTGTTGATCGTGCCCGCCTCCGAGACCAGGTCGAAGCAGCGCATGAGACCGCCGGCGGACCACGGGATGTCGCCCGCGAGGATCGGCAGCAGGGCCAGCATCACGCCACCGCGCATGCCCGCGTAGGTGCAGTTGATGACGCCGGTCTGCGGATCCGTGCCGGTGAAGTCGAAGACCAGCTTGTCATCGGCCTTGGTCATCGCGACCGTGATCTTGTGCAGCCCACGGTCGCCCGCGGACGCCTGGTCCTGGTAGCCGGTGGCCTTCCAGGTGCCGTTGGGCAGCCCCTCGAGCTTGGTGCGCAGGCGGGACTCGGCGTCGTTCATCATGCGCTTCATGACGGCCTTGACGGTGTCGGCGCCGTACTGCTCGATCACCGCGAGGAGGCGGTTGCGGCCGACGGTGTTCGCGCCGATCTTGGCGCGCAGGTCCAGGCCCACGAGCATCGGGACGCGCGAGCGCCGGGTCCAGGCGTCGGCCACGTCGCGCTGCAGCTGATGATCGCGGACGACCTTGATGGGCGGCGTCGGCAGCGACTCGGAGAAGACGTCCTTGGCGGACGGGTCGAACGAGCCGAGGCCCGAGCCACCGAGGTCGGGCTCGTGGCAGATGGCGCTGGTCCACGCGAAGAGCTTGCCCTCGTGGAAGACCGGCTGGTAGACGATCACGTCGCTCTGGTGCAGGCCGCCACCGACCCACGGGTCGTTGCAGAGGAACATGTCGCCGTCGGCGATGCCGGGGTTGTCGGCGCGGTGCTGCAGGGTCCAGTAGATCGCGAGGTCGACGGCGCCGACCAGCATGGTGTTGTAGAGGCCCACCTGGACCTCCTGGCCGACCTCGTCGCTCACGGCGAAGTCGAAGTCGTTGGCGTCGGTGACGATCGGCGAGCCCGACATGCGCTTGAGCGCCTCACCCATCTCGTCGGTGACCGACCACAGGCGGTGGCGGATGACCTCGTAGGTGAGCGGGTCGACGGCGTCGATCTGCTCCTGGGTGACGGTGTGCAGCTCGACGTGCGCGCCGACGGCGCGGCCGAGGGCCTCGGGGTCGAGGGGGCGGCTGGAGAAGATCTCCGAGCCGGGGATCGGTGCGGTCATGGTGGTTCTCCTTGGGGAATCAGGCGCGCACGAGGGCGTCGGCGGGGTCGGTGACGATGGCGGCGGGCCGGTCCACGGCGATGTGCAGGTTGCCGAGCTCATCGATGGTTCCGGTGGTGTCGTGCGGAACGACGACGGTGGTGGTCGGCACCTCGATCACCGCGGGACCGCGGAGCACGTGGCCGGCGCGGAGCTTGGTGTAGTCGTAGATGTCGGTGTCCACGTAACCGCGGGTCGCGCCGAGGCAGACCTTGCGGGTTCCGGTCAGCGCCTCGGACGCGTCGGCCGAAGCGGCCCGCTCCATCGGCGGCAGGGTGGGCGAGAAGGGCAGGACGCCCGTGCCGCGCACGCGGTAGGTGATCGCCTGGATGCCCGCCTCGCGGAAGCCGGAACCGGCGCCGTAGAGGTCGGCGTACTTGGCCTCGAATCTGTCGGAGGCCTCGGCCAGGTCCTGGGCGGTGAGATCGCCGCCGGGGATCGGGGTCGCGACCTCGGCGAGCTGCATCGAGTAGCGCATGTCGATCTCGCGCTCGATCTCGATCGAGGAGAAGTTCAGGCCCTGGCGGTCGAGCATCGCCCGCACCTGCTCCTCGAGCTGCTCGAAATTCTGCTGGACGCGCTGCGGGTCCAGCGGGAGTGCCGCGGGGTCCGACATCTCCTTGGCGAGCACGATGTCCGACGAGGCCAGGCCGTACGCCGAGAACGCGGAGGCCACCTGGCCGAGCGGGACCACCACATCGGTGGCACCGATCTCCTGCGCGTAGAGGCCGCAGTGCGCGGGGCCGGAACCGCCGAAGGCGTAGACGATGAAGTCGCGGGGGTCGTGGCCGGCCTCGACCACGGTCTTACGCAGCAGGTCGCCGGTCTGGGCGTTCTGCACCTCGTAGATCGCGGCGGCCGCGTCCTCGATCGACAGGCCCAGCGGCTCGGCGATGCGGACGCGGATGGCCTCGCGGGCGAGGCTCACGTCCAGTGCGCGGCGACCGCCGAGCAGACCGCGCTCGGGGATGATGCCGAGAACGAGGTTCGCGTCGGTGTTGGTGGGTTCGGTGCCACCGGCGCCGTAGCACGCGGGGCCGGGCACGGCCTGGGCGCTGTGCGGGCCGATCTGCAGGTTGCCGCCGGCGTCGATCCACGCGATCGCGCCGCCGCCCGAGCCGATCGCGTGCACCTCGAGGGTGGGCACGTTGATCGGGTGGTGGTTGATGATCGTGTTCGACGACCGGACCGGCTCGCCGTCGACGACGAGGCCGGCCAGGAAGGTGGTGCCGCCGGCGTCCGTCGCGATGATGTTGCGGTGGCCGAGCTGCTGGCCGAGCGAGACCGCGCCGACGACACCTCCGGTGAGGACCGAGCCGACCGTCGAGATCGCATTGCCCGGGGCCTCGGCGGCGGCGACCGCGCCGCCGTTGCTCTGCATGACCAGGAGCGGGCCGGCGAGCTTCTTCTCGCGCAGCTTGCCCTCCAGCTCGCCCAGGTAGTCCCGCAGACCGGGGCCGATCTGCGTGCTCATGATGGTGGTCGCGTTGCGGGCGAACTCGCGGATGCGCGGCGAGACCTCGCTGGAGATCGCGACGAACAGGGTCGGGTCGACCTCGTGGGCGATCTCGCGGATGCGCTTCTCGTGCGCGTCGTTGCGGAAGGACCAGAGCAGGGAGACGGCGATCGCGGTGATGCCGTCGGCCACGAGGGTGCGGACGGCCTCGCGGACCTCGTCCTCGTTGAGCGGGACGACGACCCGGCCGTCGCGGTCGACGCGTTCGGTGACCTCCATCGCGTGGCGCTTGCGGACGAGGCCGTGGGACTTGCTCTGCCCGATCGGGTCCTGCAGCTCCTCGGGCGCACGCCCGAGGTAGCGGCCCTCGACGTTCATGATGTAGATCGAGTCGCGGTGACCCTTGGTGGTGATGAAGCCGATGTCCGGCACCTTGTTCATCACCAGTGCGTTGAGCGACGAGGTGGTGCCGTGCGCGATGTGGTGCGTGTTGGCGAGCATCTCCTCGACCGACTGACCCAGCTGCTCCGCGAGCGTCTCGAGCACGTCCATGACGCCGCCCGAGTAGTCGGGAGGAGTCGACGGCGCCTTGCCCGCCACGACCATGCCGTTGCCGTCGTCGAGGACGGCGTCCGTGAACGTTCCACCGACGTCCACACCGATTACATATGCCATGAGTACTGACTCTCCTTCGGCCGGGCTCCCGCAGTGACCGGGATCACTTCATTGACTGTCACGACGATTATTTGACGCTCACGCAGAGAAAGTCAAGAGGGTGGCGGAAATCACTGAAAAATCTCACCGCGCCTTGACTCTCCGACGTCAACGTCGAATACTCGTCGTAGTCGCAAGATAATTATCGACCCTGGAAGGACCTCCATGAGCACCCATCGGATCGGACTCGTCGTACCGAGCAGCAACGTCACCGTCGAGACCGAACTGCCGAGGATCCTCGGCCGGCACCCGATCTCGGACTTCTCGTTCCACTCGACCCGCATGCGGATGCACACGGTCTCGCCCGAGGGCCTCGCCGCGATGAACGCCCAGCGCGAACGCTGTGTCATGGAGATCGCGGACGCCTCGCCCGAGGTCATCATGTACGCCTGCCTCGTCGCGATCATGGTCGGCGGGCCGGGCGAGCATCAGCGGGTCGAATCCGCGGTCGCCGAGCAGCTGGCGGCGGGCGGTTCGCAGGCCCGCATCCGCTCGAGCGCCGGCGCCCTGGTCGAGGGGCTGCGCGCCCTGGACGCCAAGCGGGTCGCGCTGGTGATGCCGTACATGTTGCCGCTCGCCCAGCAGGTCGTCGAGTACATCGAGGCCGAGGGCATCGAGGTCGTCGACTGGCGGGCCCTCGAGGTCGCCGACAACAACGAGGTCGGCTGCATCCCGGGCGATCGCGTCATGAAGGCCGCGCGATCCCTGGATCTCAGCGGCGCCGACGCCCTGGTGCTCAGCTGCTGCGTGCAGATGCCCTCGCTCGACCTCGTGCAGCCCGCCGAGGACGAGTTCGGCATCCCCGTGCTGTCCGCCGCCACCGCGGGCGCCTACAGCGTGCTGCGCAGCCTCGGCCTGACCGCCGTCATCGAGGGCGCGGGCAGTCTGCTGCGCGCCGACGTCGACTCCACCCCGGCCTGACCGCCGGATCCATCCGAACACCCGAAATCGACAAGGAGGACAGCATGTCCGATTCACAGCACCTGGTCCAGGGCGTCGATCACGTCGCCTACCCGACCTTCGACCCCGCCGGCACCGTCCGCTTCTACCGCGACACGCTCGGCTTCCCCGTCGTGCACTCGATCTGTGCCGCGGGCTGGGGCCCGGACCAGCACCCCGACTTCATCCACTTCTTCTTCGACATCGGCAACGAGGACCGGCTCGCCTTCTTCTACTACTTCGGGCTCGAGGAGTTCGACGGTGGGCCGCAGGGCGATGCGTACTCGAAGTTCGCCGAGGACGTGCCGATCTGGTTCATCCGCAGCCGCCACCTCGCCATCCACGTGGAGAGCGAGGAGCACCTGATGGAGTACCGCCGCCGCCTCGACGCCAGCGACTGGCCCGTCGAGATGCAGATCCAGCACGAGACCATCGAGTCGATCTACACCCACGATCCCAACGGCTACATGATCGAGATCACCCGCGCGATGCGTCCCGTGACGCCGCAGGAGGATCTCGACGCCACCATCACCATCGACGCCCTCGTGGACGTCGTCTCCGGCCCGAACCCGTCCATGGACGCCCTGCTCGTCCGCAAGGCCGAGCTGATCGTCGAGCGCGCCGAGAGGTGGCAGTCCGAGCAGCCCGTCGCCGCGGCCACGCAGGAGGTGACGGCGCGATGATCTCCGTCCTCGTCCTCGACGTCCCCGAGAACCGCCCCGTGGTGGAGGTCGCGGCCACGGCCGATACCGTCACGGTCGAACGGGTCGGTCCCTACTTCAAGGTCAGTGCCCCCGGGCCGATCGTCATCGATCGCCGGGCCACCGGCTGCCGTCACGCCGTCTGGTACAGCAGCGTGGCGGGCCTGCTCGACGCGCGGATCACGCAGTGGGACAAGGACGCCATGCGCCTGGAGCAGCGGTGAGCACGCCCGCCGCCGACGCGCGGCTCGGTGCCGGCCGCTACATCGAATCGGCGGAGATCCCCGCCGGCACCATCACCACGGCACACGAGCTCGCCACGGCCGACGGGGCCAAGGTCCACGGCCTCCTGCGCACCCTCCCCGGGGCGAACACCGTCGTCTCCCTGATGCACCCCCGGCAGGACCTCAGCCACCACGTGCTGGTGCCCGAGCTGCTGGCCCGCGGCTTCGCGGTCTGGACCCAGGGCACCCGGTCGACGAACAACGACCTGAGCCTGATCCACGAGCAGGCCCTTCTCGACGCCGCCGCCGGCCAGGTCTTCCTGCGCGAGCGGGGCTTCGAGAACCTGGCGACGCTCGGCCACTCCGGCGGCGGCACCCTGTACGCGTTCTACCACCAGCAGGCGGGGCTCGCGCCCGAGCAGCGGCTGCGCCGGGCACCGTCGGGACGGCCCGTCGACCTGTCGGCGGCGGACATGCCCGTGCCCGACGCCGCCGTCTTCATGGCGCCCCACCCGGGGCAGGGCGCGCTGCTGCAGCGCCTGATCGATCCGTCCGTCGCGGACGAGTCCGATCCGCTGTCCGTGGTGCCGGAGCTCGATCCGTACTCCCCGGCCAACGGTTTCGCGACGCCGGGCGAATCGTCCTCCTACTCGCCCGAGTTCGTCAGCAGCTACCGAGCGGCGCAGGCCGAGCGCATCGCGCGGATCGACGCCGAGGCGCGGACGCGCGTCGTCCTCGCCGACGATGCCCGCGCCCGGTTCAAGGCCTCGCAGGACCCCGCGGACCGTCGGGCATCGCTCGCGCCCCGGGTGCTCACCGTCTACCGCACCGACGCGGACCTGCGCTTCGTCGACCTGTCGCTCGACTCGAACGAGCGGCCCTACGGATCGTTGTTCGGCCGCCGCCCCGACCTCACGAACTACGGGCTCGTCGGCTTCGGGCGCCTGGTGACCCCGGACGCGTGGATGTCCACGTGGTCCGCGAACACCACCAACGCCGACTTCCTGCGCTGCGCGCCGGGGGTGCACGCCCCGACGCTGTTCGTCGAGCTGACCGGCGACGCCGCTTGCTTCCCGGCCGACGCGACGGCGATGGTCGCCGCGCTCGGCAGCTCCGACAAGGAGCACCGCCGCGTCGCGGGCACCCACTTCGGCGGACCGATCCGTGCGGGCGCACCCACCGGCGCGAGCCTCGCGGCGGCGGAGATCGGCGGCTGGCTGGCGGAACGGTTCGGCGCATGAGGACCCGGATCGTCACGGCCCTGTGCCTGTTCGCGCTGGTCCTCGAGGGCTACGACATTCTCATGTTCGGGCTGGTCGTCCCGTCGCTGCTGAAGTACCGGGCGTGGGGTCTGACCGTCGATCAGGTCGGCTGGCTCGGCTCGATCGCACCGCTCGGCATGCTCGTCGGCGCCCTGGCCGCGGCGTTCGTCGGCGACCGTATCGGGCGCCGGAACACCCTGCTCGGAGCGGTGACCGTGTTCACGGCGGCGATGGTGGTCTGCGCCCTCGCCCCGGAGTACGCGCTGTTCGCGGCGGGCCGGTTCCTCATCGGCCTCGGCGCGGGCATGCTCATGCCCACCGCCGCCGCGGCGATCGTGGAGTTCACACCGCCCGCGCTCCGCAACCGGATGGTCACCGTCGGGTTCGCGGGGACCTGCGTGGGTGGGATCCTCGCGGGCGCCCTCTCGCTGTGGTTGGTGCCCGCGTTCGGTTTCCGGGCCATGTTCTGGGCCGGCGCGATCCCCGCGCTGGTGCTCCTCCCGCTCCTCTGGCGCGCCTTCCCGCGCGAGTCGGGTGAGTCCGCGAACGGCCACAGCACCGGCCCCATGGCGAACGTCTCCGCGGTCTTCCGACTGGGCGGGGTGCGCGCGACGGTCGGCTTCTGGGTCGCGATGGCGCTGTGCCTGCTGCTGGT
Source organism: Tsukamurella pseudospumae (assembly GCF_001575195.1). Lineage (NCBI taxonomy): Bacteria > Bacillati > Actinomycetota > Actinomycetes > Mycobacteriales > Tsukamurellaceae > Tsukamurella > Tsukamurella pseudospumae. The sequence continues at coordinate 261,246 of NZ_LSRF01000056.1, read as the reverse complement.
GTTCGGGGTCGCTGCCTGGTTGCCGAAGCTCATGCAGAACGCGGGTTACGGCCTGGCCAAGGCCCTGTCCTTCCTGCTGATCCTCAACGTCGGCGCGCTCGTGGGCACGCTGGCCGGCGGCGCCCTCGCCGACCGGTTCGGCATCGGACGGGTGACCTCGGTGTTCTTCGTGGGTGCCGGTGCGGCACTGCTGATCCTGGCCGTCCAACCGCCCACCTCGATCGCCTACGCGCTGGTCCTGGTGGCCGGCGCGGGAACCACCGGCACGCAGATCCTGCTCAACGCCTACGTCGCCGCGCACTACCCCGCCTCCTGCCGGTCGGCGGGCGTCGGCCTCGCCCTCGGCGTCGGCCGACTGGGAGCCATCGCCGGGCCCACCTACGGCGCCTGGATCATCGGGCTGGGAGCCGGGTACGCCTGGCAGGTCACCGCGTTCGCGATCCCCGCCCTGCTCGGCGCGGTGGTCGTGACGGCCCTCACCACCCGGCCCGCGGGCCTCGCCCGGGCGACTCGACGAGAGGAACGACTCACATGATCGACTTCGAAGGCAGGGTGGCGATCGTCACCGGTGCCGGCGGCGGCCTCGGCCGCGCCCACGCGGAGGCCCTTGCCCGCGCGGGAGCGCGGGTGGTGGTCAACGACATCGGTGACGGTGCCCGCGCCGTCGCCGAGGCGATCACCGCCAGGGGCGCCACAGCCGTCGCGGACACGACCGACATCACCGACGAGGCCGCCGTCCGGGCGATGACGGCCGCCACCGTCGAGCGCTGGGGCCGGATCGACATCCTGGTCAACAACGCCGGGATCCTGCGCGACCGCAGCTTCGGCAAGTCCGACCTCGCCGACTTCCGAACAGTGCTGGACGTGCACCTCATGGGCTCCGTCCACTGCACGCACGCCGTCTGGCCGCACATGGTGGATGCCGGTTACGGCCGCATCGTGATGACCACCTCCGTGTCCGGCATCTACGGCAACTTCGGCCAGGCGAACTACGGCGCGGCCAAGTCCGCGCTCGTCGGGCTCATGAACGTGCTCGCGATCGAGGGCGCCCCCAAGGGGATCCGGGTCAACGCCCTCGCCCCCACCGCGGCCACGCAGATGACCGAGGGGCTCATCGAACCGGACAAGGCGGCATTGGTCACCCCGGAGTCCATCTCCCCCGGTGTCCTCTTCCTGGTGTCCGAGGAGGCGCCGAACGGCGTGATCCTCGGGGCGGGCGGCGGCGTCTTCGCCGTCTCCCGCATGGTCGAGTCGGCGCCGGTGTTCGTCCCCGAGAACGAGCGCACCGCCGCCGGGATCGCCGCCCGCTGGGCTGCGATCGACAACACCGCGGACCCGCAGCGCTACGGTTCGGCGTTCGAACAGACCGACCGGTACCTGCGTGCCATGCCCACGGCGCCGCATCCGTGACCACCGAACACCTGTCGCCGGTTGCTCGTGCGCCTCAGGCCTTGTCGAGGTAGTCGCCGCGCTCGCCGCCGAGGACGACCTCGTTCATCGCCCGCAGCGCGGGGTGGCTCTCCAGTTCCGGGTCCTCGCCCACGATCTCGTAGGCGAGGTCCCGCGCCGCGGCGAGCACGTCCCCGTCGGTCGCGAGGTCCAGGAAGCTCAGGCGCCGGGCGAGCCCGGACTGGTCCACGCCGAGGATGTCGCCGAAGCCGCGGTACTCCAGGTCGAGCTGGGCGAGGGCGAAGCCGTCGACGGTGTCCGCCACCGCGTTCAGCCGCCCCAGCGTGCGCTCGGATCCGCTCGCCGTGATGAGCAGGCACAGCCCGGGCAGGCCGCCTCGTCCGACGCGGCCGCGCAGCTGGTGCAGCTGGCTGATGCCGAACCGGTCCGCATCGCGAACCACCATCGTGGTCGCGTTCGCCACGTCGACACCCACCTCGATCACGGTGGTGGCCACCAGGATGTCGATCTCGCCGGCGGCGAAGGCGGCCATGATCTCGGCCTTCTCCTCCGCGGGCAACCGGCCGTGCAGCAGCGCGATCCGGTGCTCGCCGAGCGGCCCGGCGGCCAACTCGTCGTGCATCTCGAGCGCCGAGACGGTCTTCGGCTTCTCACTGTCGTCGGGCTGCGCGTCGCGGGCCGCCCCGCGCGTCGAATCCTTCGGGGCGGCAGTGGTTCCCTCGAAGTCGTAGTCCTCGTCCGTGAACGACGCTTTGGCCTGCTCCCCCGTCGCGTCGTCGCCGATGCGGGGGCACACCACGTAGACCTGACGCCCCGCACGGACCTCCTCGTCGACGCGTGCCCACGCCCGGGCGACCCATGCCTCCCGGTCCGCCGGGACCACCGAGGTCTGGATCGGCTGCCGCCCGCGCGGCAGCTCGCGCAGCACGGAGGTCGCCATGTCGCCGAACTGGGCCAGGGCGACGGTGCGCGGGATCGGCGTGGCCGTCATCACCAGCAGGTGCGGCATCGTCTCGTCGGGCGTGTCCTCATCGGAGGTACCGGTGCCCTTGCGCCGCAGCCGGTCCCGCTGCTCCACGCCGAATCGGTGCTGCTCGTCGACCACGACCAGGCCGAGCCGGAAGAACTCGACCGTGTCCTCCAGGAGCGCGTGGGTCCCGATGACGATCCCCGCCTCGCCGGTCACGATGCGCAACAAGGCCGCCCGCCGCTGCTTGACCGTCATGGACCCCGTCAGCAGCGTCACCGTGGTGGCGGCATCGGCCGCGCCCAGCTGCCCCGCCTCCGCGAGGTCGCCCAGCATCTTCGAGATCGAGAGCAGGTGCTGCGTCGCGAGGACCTCGGTCGGGGCCAGCAGCACCGCCTGGTGCCCCGCGTCGACCGCGGCGAGCATCGCCAGCAGCGCCACGAGCGTCTTGCCCGAGCCCACCTCACCCTGGAGGAGCCGGGTCATCGGGTGATCGCGCGCCAGGTCCGCGAGGATCTCGGCGAGCACCTCCTCCTGGCCGGCGGTGAGGGAGAACGGGAGTCGCTCGCGCAGACCGGCCTGCAGCGAACCGTCGGGCGCGTGCAGCGGTGGGGCGGCGACGGTGCCCACGTCGTGCGCCCGACGCGCCAGGGCGGTCTCGATGGCGACGGCCTCGTCGAACGCGAGCCGGCGCTTGGCCTCCTCCGACTGTGCTCGACCGTCGGGCTTGTGCGCCGCGCGCACCGCTTCGTCCAGGCTCATCAGGCCGTGCAGGGCGAGGAACGAGGTGGGCAGCGACTCCGGCACGGGTGCGAGTCTTTTCAGCACAGCGTCGACGAGCGAGAGGATCAGCCAGGTGGGCATGTTCTTGGTGCCGTGGTAGATCGGGACGGTCGGCTGCATCAGCAGACTGAGGTCCGCGAACTTGAGCCGCTTCGAACCGGCCTTGGTCGAGCCCGCCTCGTTCGCGGCCAGGGCCTCCGCCGAGGTGATCGTCGTGTCCGGCAGCACGAGCCACTCGGGGTGCGTCAGCTGCAGCTTGCCGTTGAACTCGCCGAGCCTGCCGATCAGCAACAGCTGGCGGTCGGGCTGGATCGGCTTGGGCAGGTAGTTGAAGAAGGTCACGTCGTAGGCGCGGACCTTGTTGACCACCTGCACCTTGAACATCTTCTTGCCACGGTGGTGCGCCCGCGGCGGCGTGATGGCCGTGACGGTCCCGATGACCACCACGTCGTCGCCGATCCGGGGCTCGGAGCGGCGCGTACCGTCGTCCTCGACGGCCCCGCCCTCGTACCGGAACGGGAAGTGTCGCAGCAGGTCCCCGACGGTGTCCAACCCGAGCTCCGTGGTGACCAGCTCGGCGATCTCAGGATCGAGCGCCTGCGCCAGCGGCGTCTGCAGCGTGAGGTCGCGTGCAGCGGTCATTCGACACCGATCTCCATCACGCTGGCGGTCTGCCCGCCGCGGTAGCCCACGACCTCGACCTCGGGCCGGTCCGGGCGCAGCGCCGCGCTCACCCGATCGGGGAAGTCGCCGTCGCCCGCGTCGCCGAGGAGCACCGTGACCATGTCGCCGCCCGTGGCGAGCAGCAGCTCCGCGAGCGCCTCTCCGGCGGAGTACTGATCCTCCTCGAGCACCACCACCTCGCCGCCGACCATTCCCAGGTAGTCGCCGGGGCCGCAGGGGCCGAGGATCGTCAGGGCGTCCTCGGTGACCGCGACGACGGAGCCGCAGCGCGCCCCGGCCGCCGCCTCCGCCATGGAGTAGGTGTCGTCGGCGGCGTGTCCCGAGGGTTCGTGCACCGCGAGCGCCGCGATCGCCTGCACCATCGACGAGGTGGGCAGCAGCGTGACGAGCACGCCCGACTCCCGGGAGCGGGCGGCGACCGCCAGCAGCTCGGGGGTCGGCAGGGCTCCGTTGGGCATGAGCAGCACCTCGCGGCCCTCGAAGCGGTGCAGCGCGGCGAGCAACTCGGCGTGGGTCATGCCCTGATCGCAGCGGATCACCTCGGCACCCGCGCCCGCGAACAGCTCCGCGGCACCGTCGCCGGAGACGAGGGCGACGATGGCCCGGGGCGCGTCGAGCAGCGCCTGCAGGGGGGTCTCGGTGTGCCCCGTCTCCTGCAGCACGTTCACCGCGATGCTGCGGAGCTTGCCGTGGGCCAGGCCGGCCTGGATCGCCCGCCCCGGCTCCGTAGTGTGCGTATGCACCGACCAGGTGGCCACCGGATCGGGATCGGCGGCGGCCACCACGACGACGGAGTCGCCGAAGGTCTGCAGTTCGCCGCGCAGGCGCGCCGCTGCCGCCTCGGTCGCGTCGGGAAGCAGGTACATCACCTCGTAGTCGGCGTGGGGACCGCGCGGCGGGTCCTCGCCGTGGTGATGCGCGTGCCCGTCGCTCTCACCGACGTGCACCTGCACGTGCGGCGCGATCCGCCGGGTGAACCGCGGCCGCTCGGGCGCCGTGCCGGCGGTCACCTGGACGAGCGCGTCGAGGAGCACGAGCAGTCCTCGGCCGCCGGCGTCTACGACCCCCGCGGCGGCGTTGTCGGCCAGCTGGTCGCGGGTGCGCAGCAGCGCGTCGAACGCGGCGTCCGCGGCGCCCCGCGCGCACGCGGGCAGGTCCGCCCCGCCCGCCAGCGCGGCCCCGGCACCGTCGGCCCCCGCCCGCAGGACGGAGAGGATGGTGCCCTCGATCGGGTCGGCGACGGCCGTCGTCACGAGGTCGGTGCCCTTGCGCAGCCCGGTCGCGAGCCCCTCCGCCGTGAGGTCCGCGTCCGGACCGAGCTCCCCCGCCAGGCCGCGCATGATCTGGGAAACGATGACGCCCGAGTTGCCGCGGGCTCCGGCGACCGCCCCGGCCACGGTTGCCCGGGCCACGGCGTGCGGCCCCTCCGTGCGGTCCGCCTCCTCCGCCGCGCGCGCCGCGGCACGGAGCGTGACCAGCATGTTCGTCCCCGTATCGGCGTCCGCCACGGGGAACACGTTCAGCGCGTTGATCTCGTCCACGGCGCGTTCCAGGCCGAGGACCGCGCGCTGGAGCCAGGCGACCACCACGCGCCCGTCCGCCACCATCGGTCCCGTCACGACCGCAAGCCTAGTGGTCGGGCCCGACAGGTACGGGCCCGCAGAGCGGTTTGGCTCCGTCGGCGCCCTCGGCTATGCTTGCAGGGTTGCCTCGCGTCCGGGCGTGTGTTCCACATGTTCAGGGCCGGCGGGGCGAAGCACAGGTTTTCAACTATTGCGAGGAGTACACGACTATGGCTGCCGTCTGCGACGTCTGCGACAAGGGCCCCGGCTTCGGTAAGTCGGTCTCGCACTCGCATCGGCGTACCAACCGCCGGTGGAACCCGAACATCCAGACCGTGCGCGCCCAGGTCGCGCCCGGCCAGACCCGTCGCCTGAACGTGTGCACCTCGTGCATCAAGGCCGGCAAGGTCGTTCGCGGGTAGTACGCGAGTAGCGCTTTCCGCCAAGGCCCGTCACCTCCGAGGTGGCGGGCCTTCGGCGTATCCGCCGCGTCTCGTATCCAGGCGTCCGCGGCCCGGTGCCCGGTGCCCCGGATCAGAGCGCCGCGGCGAGGTGCGGCAGCCGCCAGTCGATCGGCTCCGCGCCCAGCCCGGCCAGCGCCTCGTTCGCCCGCGAGAAGGGGCGCGAGCCGAAGAAACCCCGCGAGGCGGACAGCGGCGACGGATGCACGGACTCGATCCGTGGTGCGTCCCCGAGCCGCGGCCCGAGCGACGCCGCGTCGCGGCCCCACAGGATCGCGACCAGCGGCGCGTCCCGCGCGACCAGCGCGTCGATCGCGCACTCGGTGACCTTCTCCCAGCCCTTGCCGCGGTGCGAGGCGGCCTCGCCCGGGCGCACCGTCAGCACGCGGTTCAGCAGCAGCACGCCCTGCCGCGACCACGGCGAGAGGTCGCCGTTCGCGGGTATCGGCAGATCGAGGTCCTCGCAGTACTCCTTGTAGATGTTCTGCAGGCTCCGCGGGATCGGCCGCACCGACGGATCCACCGAGAAGGACAACCCGACCGCGTGCCCCGGGGTGGGGTACGGATCCTGGCCGACGATGAGCACCCGGACGTCGTCGAAGGGCTGCCGGAAGGCGCGCAGCACGTTCGCGCCGGCGGGCAGGTAGCCCCGCCCCTCCGCGTTCTCGGCCCGCAGGAACTCGCCCATCGCGGTGATCTCGTCCGTGACCGGGGCCAGGGCCTGTGCCCATCCGGCCTCGACGGTGTCCGTCAGGGGTCGCGCCGTCATCGTCCGTCCTCCTCGTCGCTCTCGGTGAAGGTGTTCCAGCCGCCCGCGGCGGGTCCCGCATCGCCGTCGACGGTGACGGTGCCCGCGGGCAGCGGCCCGGGTGCGAGCACGGTGCCGATCGCGCGCCAGCCGTCCGGCAGGGCCGTCCCCAGGGGGAAGGTTGCGAGTAGGGCGTGGTCCTCGCCACCGGTGCGCACCCACCGATGCGCGTCGGCGCCGAGTGCCGCCGCGCAGGCGACCAGCTCGGCATCCGGGTCGAGGCGCGCACCGTCGAGCGCGATGGTGACGCCCGAGGCCTTGGCGAGAGCGCGCGCGTCGCGGAGCAGGCCGTCGGAGACGTCGGTGAGGGCGGTCGCCCCGGCCGCGGCGGCCCGCGGCCCGGCGGCGAGCGGCGGCACTGGGCAGCGGTAGATCTCCACGAGGCCCTCGTGGCCGCCGACGCCCGCGAGGAGCACCGCCAGCCCCGCCGCGGAGTGCCCGAGCGTGCCGCACACCGCGACCACATCGCCCGAGCGGGCGCCCGAGAGCAACACCGGCGCACGGCCCTGCAGATCGCCGAGCACGGTCACGGCGAGCAGCACCTGATCGGTGCGCACCACGTCTCCCCCGGCGACGGCGCCACCGGCGTCCGCCGCGCCGCGGGTGGTGCCGCGCGCGATGCCCGCGATGACGTCCGCGCCGGTCTCGGGCGGGCACCCCAGCGTGACGGTGAACGCGGTGCACACCGCGCCCATCGCCGCGATGTCGGCAGCGTTCTGCGCCATCGCGCGCCGCCCCACGTGCTCCGGAGTCGTCAGGTCGAACCGGAAGTGCCGGCCCTCGACGATCGCGTCGGACGAGATCACGGTGCGCCCGTCGGCGGCGGCCACGACGGCGGCGTCGTCACCCGGCCCGACCAGCACGCGGGGATCGGGCCGCACACCGGCCACGGCCAGCGCGATCACGCCGTCCTCCCCCAGTTCCGCGGCGGTGCGCGCAGGGGACTGCGCAGGGCTCGCCGGCTCCTGAAACATCATCGCGGCTACGGTATCGGACGTGAGCGATGCAGACGACACGACCACCGAGGCCCCGCGGGACAAGGCCCCACGCACGCGCAGGAGCCCGGCCTTCCTCGCCACCGCCGTGGCCCTACCGGTGGCGGTGCTGGCCTGCTTCATCGCGTTCCTGATCCTGGTGCAGCAGAAGCAGGGAGACGCCCGCGACGCGGCGGAGGCCGGTCACCTGAAGTCGATCGCGGCACCGTCGTCGGGCGACGCGGGGTGCGCGGCGCTGCTCGGCGCGCTCCCGGCCGATGTCGACGGCTTCCGGCGCACCGACACCGCGGATCCCGCGGGATTCGCGCGCTGGACCAAGGACAAGGCCGGTGCCGTCGAGCTGCGCTGCGGCACCGACCGGCCCGCGGAGCTGAGCGCGACGGCGAAACTGCAGATCATCAACGGTGTGCAGTGGCTGCAGGCGGTCCCCGCGGGCGCGCCCGCCCCCGATGGCGGCGCCTACTGGACCGCTGTCGATCACCGCCCGTACGTCACGCTCTGGGTGCCCGACGGTGCCGGGACCTCGGCCGTGCAGGCCACCTCGGACGCGATCCGCGCGCACCTGCAGCAGGCATCACTGGATCTCGGGAAGTGACCTCGGGACGTACCGGCCGGTGAGCCTCAGCGCAGGCCGGTGCCGCGCGCCAGCGCCGTGTCGATGAGCAGCGTCAACAGCTCGGCGTAGTCCACTCCCGACTCGGCCCACATGCGCGGGTACATCGACGTCGAGGTGAAGCCCGGCATGGTGTTGACCTCGTTGATGACCGGGCCGTCGGCGGTCTGGAAGAAGTCCACGCGGGACAGGCCCTGGCAGTCGAAGGCGTGGAAGGCGCGCACTGCGAGGTCGCGGATCACCGCCGACTGCTCTTCGGTGAGGTTCGCGGGCACCGTGTACTGCGCGCGGTCGTCGAGGTACTTGGTCTCGAAGTCGTAGAACGAGTGCTCGGCGTCGGCGGCCATCTCGATCTCCGCGATGGCGGACGCGGCGACGCCTCCGTCCGGCCGTTCGAGAACGCCGATCTCCACCTCGCGGCCGATCACGGCGGCCTCGATGATCACCTTCGGGTCCCACTTCCGGGCCTCGGCGATCGCGGCGGGCAGCTCGGTGAGATCGGTGACCCGGGTGATGCCGATCGACGACCCGCCCCGTGCGGGCTTGACGAAGAGCGGCAGCCCCAGGCGGTGCAGCACGTCCGAGGGGACCTCGGTCTCGCGCTGGCGGAGCACGTGGAAGTCGCCGACCGGCAGTCCGTCCGCCGCGAGCAGCTTCTTCGCGAACTCCTTGTCCATGCCGGCCGCGGAGGCGAGGACGCCGGCGCCCACGTAGGGCACACCGACCATCTCCAACAGCCCCTGCAGGGTGCCGTCCTCGCCGTACGGGCCGTGCAGAACGGGGAAGACGACGTCGACGGCGCCGAACACGGAAGCAACCGAGTCCGCCCCGGCACCGTTCAAGGACGCCAGCTCGGCGCCGGGCAGGAAGGCGAGATCGGTCGGCCCCTCGGGGACGCTCGGCAGGGACCGGTCGGAGAACTTCAGGGCCTGCGCGTCGCCGTCGGAGAGCACCCACGCGCCGCCCCGGGTGATCCCGACGGGGATCACCTCGTAGCGCTCGGGATCGAGGTGCGCGAGGATGCTGCCCGCCGACACGCATGAGACCGCGTGCTCACTGCTGCGCCCGCCGAACACCACTGCCACCCTGATTCGCTCCGTCACGGTCGCCCACCTTACGTGGCGGCCGCGCCGAGGGCCACGCGGTCACCGGCCCGCTCGATCGCCCCGGAGGTCGCGGCTACTCGTCGCCCTTGGGACGCCACTCGCCCCCGACGTCGCGGTTGAGGAGGTCGTCCATCGCCCGGGAGACGGGGACCCCGTCGTAGCAGACGGCGCGCACGGCCTCGGTGAGCGGCATCTCCACACCCACGCGGCGAGCCAGGTCGGCGATGGAGATGCACGACTTGGCCCCCTCGGCCACCTGCCCGTGCGCGGCGGCCTGCGCCTGCTCGACGGTCATGCCCTGGCCCAGTCGCGCTCCGAAGCTGAAGTTGCGGGACTGCGGCGAGCTGCAGGTGGCCACCAGGTCACCGACGCCCGCCAGGCCGGCCAGCGTCAGCGGCTGCGCCCCGAGCGCCGTGCCCAGGCGCAGCGTCTCCGCGAGGCCGCGCGTGATGATCGCAGCCCGGGAGTTCTCGCCGAGGTTGATGCCAGAGGCGATGCCACAGACCAGCGCGATCACGTTCTTCGTGGCGCCGCCGATCTCGCAGCCCACGACGTCGTCGCTGGTGTAGGGCCGGAAGTAGTCCGTCCGCGCCAGGTACTGCGTGCGGGAGGCGCGTTCGGCGTTGTCGGAGGCGACGACGGCGAGCGTGGGCTGCCCCTTCGCGATCTCCTTGGCGAAGTTCGGCCCCGTCAGCACGGCCAGGCGGTCGCGGTCGATGCCGGCGGCGTCGACGACCACCTCGCTCATCCGGTCGAGCGTGCCGATCTCGATGCCCTTCGCCAGGTTGACCACGGTGACGTCGGGCGGAATCAGGTGGCCCCAGTCCTGCAGGTTCGCGCGCAGCGTCTGCGACGGCACCGCCAGCACCACGAGCCCCGCGCCGCGCATCGCCTCCGCGGGATCGTGCGTGGCGGAGAGGTTCTCGGGCAGGACGCCCTCGGGCAGGTACTGCGCGTTGATGCGCGTGCTGTTGATCTGGTCGGCGACCTCCTGCCGGCGGCACCACATCGTGACCCGGTGCGGTTCCGGCCGCGTGGCCTCCGCGAACACCTTCGCCATCGCCGTGCCGAACGAGCCCGCCCCCATCACCGCAACGTCGACCATCGCACCCCAACTCCTCGCATCGCGCTCGCACCCACGCCGACGGACATGGGCATCGCAGGAGAGCGTATCGCCCGACCATGCGCGGCACCGCCGGTTCCGCACGCCTAGATTGGTCGTCATGACCGCACTGCGCGGCGCCGACGCGCCCCCCGCCGTGGTGGTGGTGACCGCCGTGAAGTCACTCGACGCCGCGAAGTCCCGGTTCGCCGCGCCCGGCGCCGGACTGCGGGAGGCGGTCCCCGGGCTCGTCCTGGCGATGCTCCGCGACACGCTGGCCGCGGCGCTCGCCGTGCCCGCGGTGGCCGCCGTCCACGTCGTGTCGCCGGATCCCGTGGTCCGCGCGGTCGCCGCGGAGGCCGGCGCGATCCCCGTCGACGAGCCGCGGCCCGGCGGTCTCAACGCGGCCCTCGCCGCGGGGGCGGAGGCCGCCGTCGCGCAGTACGACGGTGCCGTAGCCGTTATCGCGCTGCAGGCGGACCTTCCCGGCATCACCGCCGGCGAGCTGGGCGCCTTCCTCGCCGCCGCGAACGGCCGTCGCGCGTTCGTGCCGGACCGTGCGGGAACCGGCACCGCCGCGCTGTACGCGCCGGCGGGCACGCCGCTGCGCCCGGCGTTCGGCGTCGGTTCGGCTGCGGCGCACCGGGCCGGGGGCGCCGTCGCGCACGCCGGGCCCTGGCCCGGTCTACGCACCGACGTGGACACCCCGGAGGATCTCGCCGGTGCGCTCGTGGTGGGCGAGCACACCGCGGCGGCCCTCGCCGCGGCCGATCCGGACATCGCGTCGAACTCGTGCGGTCCATGCGCCAGAATGGAGCGGTGACCACCGAGCCCTCCGCACCCGCCTCCGAATCGACTGCCGCTCCGGGGGCCGTCGCCGCCGAGAACTCCACGCCCCTCCCGGGCCGGATCACGGCGATCCCGACGGCGCCGCCCGCCGCTCCGGCGGAGGTGACCAGCGACCTCCCCGAGGATCGGTACCTCAACCGTGAATTGAGCTGGCTCGACTTCAACGCCCGCGTGCTGGCCATGGCGGAGGATTCGTCACTCCCCCTTCTCGAGCGCGCCAAGTTCCTGGCGATCTTCGCGTCGAACCTGGACGAGTTCTTCATGGTCCGCGTAGCCGGGCTCAAGCGACGCGACCAAATGGGACTGTCCGTCCGGTCGGCGGACGGGCTCTCGCCGCGCGAGCAGCTCCGGATGATCTCGCGTCGCACGCAGGAGCTCTCGCACAAGCACGCGCTGGTGTTCAGTGACGCCGTGCGCCCCGAGCTGGCGGCGCGGGGTATCTCGGTGCTGAGCTGGTCGGAGCTGTCGGCGGACGAACGCGAGCGGCTCACCGCGTACTTCCACAACCAGGTCTTCCCCGTGCTCACCCCGCTGGCGGTCGACCCTGCGCACCCGTTCCCGTACATCTCGGGCCTGTCCCTGAACCTGGCGGTCGCGGTGCACGACACCGCCACCGGCGGCGAGCATTTCGCCCGGGTCAAGGTTCCCGACAACGTGGATCGACTGGTCCCGGTGCGGTCGGAGCAGATGGACTACGCGGTGCTCCCCATGGAGGACCTCATTTCCGCCCACCTCGATGTCCTGTTCCCGGGGATGACGGTGGCCGAGCACCATGTCTTCCGGATCACCCGTAACGCCGACTTCGAGGTCGAGGAGGACCGCGACGAGGACCTGTTGCAGGCGCTCGAGCGGGAACTGGCGCGGCGCCGGTTCGGCTCGCCGGTCCGACTCGAGGTGGCCGAGGACATGTCCGAGCACATGCTCGAGCTGCTGCTGCGAGAGATGGACGTCGATCCCGCGGACGTGATCACGGTTCCCGGGCTCCTCGACCTGAATTGTCTCTTCGAGCTGTACGGCGTGGACCGGCCGGACCTCAAGGAGAAGCCCTTCGTCCCGGTGACGCACCCGGCCTTCGGCGAGCGCGAGACGCCTAAGAGCGTCTTCTCCACCCTGCGTGAGGGCGATGTCCTGGTGCATCACCCGTACGACTCGTTCTCCACGAGCGTGCAGCGGTTCATCGAGCAGGCGGCGGCCGATCCCCAGGTGCTGGCGATCAAGCAGACGCTCTACCGCACCTCCGGCGACTCGCCGATCGTCGAGGCACTGATCGACGCGGCGGAGGCCGGAAAGCAGGTCGTGGCGCTGGTCGAGATCAAGGCGCGCTTCGACGAGCAGGCAAACATCAAGTGGGCCAGGAAGCTCGAGCGCGCCGGGGTGCACGTGGTGTACGGCCTCGTCGGTCTCAAGACCCACTGCAAGACCTGCCTGGTGGTCCGGCGCGAGGGCTCGACCATCCGCCGCTACTGCCACATCGGCACCGGCAACTACAACCCGAAGACGGCGCGGCTGTACGAGGACGTCGGCCTGTTCACCGCCGATCCCGATCTGGGCGCGGATCTGACGGACCTGTTCAACCGGCTCACCGGCTACTCCCGCAAGGAGGAGTACCGCAATCTCATGGTCGCGCCGCACGGCATCCGGTCGGGCATCGTCGATCGGATCGACCGGGAGATCGAGCTGCACCGTGCCGGGAAGCCCTCGGGCGTGCAGCTCAAGGCGAACGCGGTCGTCGACGAGCAGATCATCGACGCGTTGTACCGGGCCGGGCAGGCCGGGGTGCCCGTCGAGGTGGTGGTCCGCGGCATCTGCGCCCTGCGGCCGGGCATGCCGGGGGTCAGCGAGAACATCACCGTCCGGTCGATCCTCGGCCAGTTCCTCGAGCACTCCCGGATCCTGCACTTCCGCGGTGCGGACGAGTATTGGATCGGCAGCGCGGACATGATGCACCGCAACCTCGATCGGCGCGTCGAGGTGATGGCGCAGGTCAAGGATCCCCGGCTCACGCGGCAGCTGGCCGAGATGTTCGAGTCCGCGCTCGACCCGGCCACCCGGTGCTGGGTGCTCGACGCGGACGGCAACTGGAACGCCTCCCCCGTCTCGGGTGAGACCGTGCGCGACCATCAACGGGAACTCATGCGCGCGCACCGCGCGAGCCAGCGGTGACCGCGAAGGGTGACGGCGCCGTCGTCCGCGCCGCCGGGGGCGTGCTGTGGCGGCACGGTCCCGACGGTGCCGAGGTCGCCGTGGTGCACCGGCCCCGCTACGACGACTGGTCGCTCCCCAAGGGGCACGTCGAACCCGACGAGAACGCCGTCGTGGGCGGACTCCGCGAGGTGGTGGAGGAGACGGGCTTCTCGGCGCGTTTCGTCCGCAGGATCGGCCAGGTGTCCTACGACGTGCCGCGGCGCGGCCGGCACGGCCCGGGCGGAGCGACGGCGCGCAAGCGCGTGTCCTACTGGTCGGCGCTCGCCGGTTCCGGCGTGTTCGCACCGAACGAGGAGACCGACGAATTGCGCTGGCTCCCGGTGGAGGCCGGCACCGCACTGCTGACGTACCCGATGGACAAACGGATCCTGCGCGCCTTCGGCAAGCAGCCCGAGTCGACGGCGACGATGCTGATCGTCCGGCACGCCAAGGCGGGACGGAAACAGGGTTACCAGGGCGACGACCTCGCGCGCCCGCTCGACCGGAACGGCCGCGCCCAGGCCGAGGCGCTCGTGGACCTGCTGGGCGCCTTCGGGCCCGGCAGGCTGCTGTCCGCTCCCCCGGTGCGGTGCACGCAGACCCTGGAGCCCCTGGCGGCCGAGACCGGCCTCCCGCTCGTCCTGGAGCCGACGATGTCGGAGACCGCCTACGCGCGCGACCCAGCGGCCGCGCACCGTCGGATCCGCGAGATCGCGCGGACCGGTGAAGAATCGGGCACCGTGCCGGTCGTGTGCAGTCAGGGCGGGGTGATCCCGGAGCTCACTGCGTGGTGGGCGGGAGCCGACGACGTCCGGTTGCCGCCTGCCCGCAACCGCAAGGCGAGCGTCTGGGTGCTCACCACGTCGGGCGGCCGCCTGCTGACCATGGACCACGTCGACAGTCCGCTACCGCTACACGCGAATACGTAGGTCCCGGTCGATCGTCCGGGAAGTGGCCTCGACGACCGGCTCCTGCGACCGCGCCCCCGTCACACTGATCTGCGCGATGTAGGTCGCGTCGCGCCCGGCGATCACGACCGTCGATTGTCCGACGACGGCGGGCATGCCGTCCAGGTAGTAGGTCGCAGCGATCTTGTACGCGCGGTGTCCCGCCAACGACTCGGTCCGCGGCGAACCGTGGGGTGCGTATCCCGCAAGGTTGCGCACCTCCCCGGGCGCGACGGCGAGGAGCGCGTCGTGATCGATCGCGCGTCCCGTGAGCCGCGAGAGCAGGACCACCACGTTCGGCGTGTAATCCGTGGCGGCCACGCCCGTGTACTTCACAGCGGCATAGGTGTTCTCACCGGCCTGTTCCGTCGCGTCCACCCAGTCCGGCAGGGTCGGCAACTGGATCGTCGGCGCCGACGCATCGCCGACGTGCACGGGCGTCTCGGTGATGCCGGCGTCCCGGAGGTAGTCGGCGATCGTCGTTTCGGCACCGGGGACCGAGGAGGCCGGCGACGCGGAAGGGTGGGCGGGCGTGGCGTCGTCGGCCGAGATACTGAGGCTGCACGCCGCCACGGAGAACGCCGTCCCCAGTGAGATGAGCACGGCTGAGAGACGGTGTACGAGGTTCGTCGAGGTCATGTGCCGACGGTGCGCCGGCCCACTAGGAGAACTCTTGGAGCCTGTCCCGCGCGGCCCGCGCCCACACCTCGTTCCCGCAGCGCTCCGCCAGCCGCGCCGCCGCGCGGTAGTGGTCGGCCGCACGCGCCGGTCCGCCGAGTCGCGCAGCGAGATCGCCGAGGACCGTGTCGACGGGCCCGACCACGTAGCACCCCGTGTCGGCGCCGCCGAGTTCGCCGCTGTAGCGCAGGAGTTCGTCGTAGACGTCGACGACCTCGTCGTGGCCTCCGATCGCCGCCACCGCGATGCCCCGCGTGGTCAGCAGCAGGGAGTGGAAGAAGTCCCGCCGCACCGGGCGGACCGCGCGCCGCACCCGCTCCGCGTCGGAACGCCGACCCGCCGACAGCAGCGCCAACGCGACCGGATCGCACAGGACGTCCCCCGCGGACGAATCGATCGCTCCGAGGACCTCCGCGAACTCCGCGACGTCCCCCAGTGAGAGCCGGACGCTGAACTGTGCGAGCGCGATCATCCCCGCTCCGTCCGCGATCCGCTGACGAGCGAACACGTCGCCCGCCCCGCGGTACTGTTCCGCCGCCTCGGCGAAGCGCCCACCCGCGTGCGCGAGCATCGCGTGGATCAACAGGTTGGAAGCGATCGCCTGCCCCCACCGGAACATGCCCACCAGCCGGTCCATCTCCGCGAGGTGAGCCCGCGCCTCGTCCAATGCCCCTTCGGCGCCGGCGGATTGGACGTGTGTGAAATGTCCGATGAGACCGAACACCTCGCGATTCGCGGACTCCCCGAGACCGATCAGCTCGTCCGCCAGTTCCGCCCGTTCCGCCGGCGGCGTGAGGGGGCGCGGCAGTGTCAGGTAGGCGACGAGCGCCAGCCCGCGCACGAGCGGATCGCCCACCGTCGCGGACAGTTCGAGCACCTCCCTCGCCGCATCGGCCGCGACCTCGTCCCGCTCGCCGTACACCTCCTCGATCAGGACGACGAGCAGGCGACATCGAACGTCCGGGGGCGGATCGGTCTGCTCGAGCCGCTCGCGCACCGCATCGACGATCTCCGTGTCGACGGAGCCGTACCGTCGGGTGATCAAGGGCGTCGGCAGGTCCCACGCGGTGATCGCGGCGTCGATCATCTCCGCGTCGGAGCGCTGCGCGAGCCGCACCGCCCGCAGCCTGGTCTCGCGGGCCTCCTCGAGTCGCCCGTCCGCGAGCAGCGTCCGGCTGAGCCGGCACAGATGGGCGATCCGGTCCCGGGCGGCGTACCCCGGGATCCGGATGCACGCGCGCTCCGCGGCCCGCAGGTTCTCCGCGGCGACGTCGTAGGCGAACCTCGCGTCCGCGAGGTCGGCGGCGACGAGGGCGTATCGCAGTGCCTCGGCGGCGTTGTCGGCGCCGAGAGCGGCACCGTGGTGATGGGCGATGGCCGCCACCGCCGCGGGGTCGACCTCCTCCCACGCCCGGGCGATCCGACGGTGCCACCGCATCCTGCGCAGACGCGGTAGGTCTCCGATGAGAGTGTCCCGCACCAGAACGTGGGTGAAGCTCACCGTGGTCCCGTCCACCTCCAGGAGGCCCGCGAGCCGGCCGGCGTCGAGACCGTCGAAGACGACCTCCTCCTCCACCTCCGCCGCGAGGACGAGCACGTCGAGATCCGCCGTGCGACCGACGAGGGCCGCCAGGCGAAGAACGGACACCGCGACGTCCGGCAGGCGCGACAGGCGCCGGCGCAGCACGTCCCGCACACCGGCGGGCACCGCCGAGAGCGCGACGAGCTCGCCCTCGCTGCGCAGCAGGCGCGCGCTCTCCTTGAGATGGAAGGGATTTCCCCCCGTCCGCTCGAGCAGCCGTCGCATCGTGTCGGGCGACGGTGCCTGGTGCGCGAACTCGGCGACGAGCGAGGTGGCGTCCTCGAGGGCGAGGCCGGGCAGCCGGAGTCGGAGCGGGTGCCGGACGGCGAGGGCCCCGAGCGCGATCTCGAGGTGCCGGCCGACCTCGGCGGGTCGGTACGCGCCGACGACCAGGACGGGGACCGCCTCCGCGACCTCGATCAGGAGGTTCAGCGTCTCGGACTCCGCGCGGTGCAGGTCGTCGAGGAGGATCGCTACGGGTCCCCTCGTCGCGGCTGCGGACAGGGTCTCGACGACGTCCTGGTGGAGGAGGAACCGGGACATCTCGGCGGAGTGTTCCGCGCCCGCCCGCTCCGTCGACACCGCCCCCGCGAGCCGATCCACGAGCGCACGACACCGTCCCTCCTCGCCGCGTTCCCCCAGGGCTCCGAGCACCTGACTCCACGCCCACGCCGGAGGAGCGCCTTCGGCCTCGGGGCAACGGCCGGTGACCACCTCCCATCCCCCGGCCCGGAGGACGCGCGCGACACGCCCCAGGAGGGCGGACTTCCCGTCGCCCGCCTCCCCGGTGACCAGACACAGCCCGGGTTCGCGTGCGGTACGGACGGTCTCGGCCGCGTCGACGATCGCGGTGACCTCCGCCGTCCGCCCCAGCAATCCGTCGTGCGGGGGTGCGGCGGCGTCCACCGCGACGGTGGGGGCTCCGTCCGTCGCCGCGGCGACGGAGCCGGCCGGGTTCGCCGACGTGGGGAGCGGTCGCCGGATCACGTCGACGGGGATCCGCTGGGCGAGGATGTCCGCCTCCAGGGCCGCGAGCGCCGGTCCCGGATCCAGGCCGAGCTCGTCCGCGAGCACGGCGCGCGCCTCGCGCAGCGCGCCGAGCGACTCCCCCTGTCTCCCGGCGACGTACAGCGCGTGGGCGAGGATCCGCCACGCGTCCTCCCGGAGCGGGTGATCGCGTCGGAGGGAGTCGGCGAGCAGCACGGCGCCGGTCGCGTCACCGCACCGCAGGACGGCTTCGGCCTGCCGTACCCGGGCGTCGGCGTGCAGTTCCTGGAGCCGTCCGATCTCGACGGTGGCCCAGGACGAAGCCGCGAATTCGGCGTACGCCGGACCTCTCCACAGCGCGAGAGCGTCATCGAGGAGGCGGCGCACCGCGGCCGGCTCCGCAGTCGATCCGGATTCCTCCAGCACGGATTCGAACCGCCACGCGTCCACCTGTGCGGTGTCGAGTCGGACCGCGTATCCGGGCGCTCGACTCACGAGGATCTGCGCTTGCGCCCGCGGCGCCCGCTCGGGCTCGAGCTGCCGCCGGAGGTTGGAGACGTAGGCCTGCAGCGCTGCCAGCGCGCGGCGCGGGGGCTCCCCGTGCCACAGATCGTCGATGAGCCTGTCGACCGACACCACCCGGCCGCGGGCGATCAACAGGAGGGCGAGCACGGCGCGCTGCTTGGGGCCGCCGAGCTCGACCCGACCCCGCCCATCACAGGCCTCCAGCGGCCCCAGTACCCGGATCTGCACCATAACGGTGCTCAGTGTAGGTGCCGCGGGCCGCGGTCGGGTGCGGCTTCCAAGTGCTCTACAAGCCACGGGGGCGATCGTCGGCACGGAACCGCACCGACCGAGAAGGAGTTCCCATGACGACGACGGCGAACCGCCCGCAGACCGAGGAGATGGTCATCGTCCACACCCTCTTCCGCACCCACCTCGCAGCCCTGCCCGACCTCGTAACCGCTGTGCCGGACGGCGATCGATCGCGCGCCGCCGACCTGGCCGGCTGGCTCTCCGAACTCCTCACCGGCCTGCATCACCACCACGTCGGTGAGGACGAACTGATGTGGCCGGTGCTGGCGAGCAGGGCCCCGCAGGATCGGGCCCTCGTCCTGAGGATGGAGGAACAGCACAGCCGCATCGCCGACCTGGTGGCGGGCTGCCACCGGGAGGGGGCCGCGTTCGCGGCGTCCGGTCGGCGCACGGACGGCGGGACACTGGCTGCCACACTGAGCGACCTGAATGATTCCCTCGCCGAGCACCTGTCGGACGAGGAGCGGCACGTCCTGCCGATCGTGCGAGAGGTGATGAGCGTCGACGAGTGGCGGGCGTTGGCCGACCGGGGTAACGCATCGATCCCGAAGGAACGGCGCCTCGTGTTCCTGGGATTCATGCTCCACACGGCGACCCCTGAGCAGCGGGACCTGCTCATGACGCAGTTGCCGCTGCCGGCGCGCGTGGTGTGGCGCCTCGTCGGCAGAAGGGACTTCGCGCGGGCGTACCGACAGATCTACGGCGCCGGCCCGCAGTGGTGAACACTGCGGGCCGGCGCCGTCGAGCAGTCGTGGGCTACTTCTTCGCGGCCTTCTTGGCCGGGGCCTTCTTGGCCGGAGCCTTCTTGGCGGGGGCCTTCGCCGCGGTCTTCTTCGCGGCGGTGGTCTTGGCCGGAGCCTTCTTGGCGGGGGCCTTCGCCGCGGTCTTCTTCGCGGCGGTGGTCTTGGCCGGAGCCTTCTTGGCGGGGGCCTTCGCCGCCGTCTTCTTCGCGGCGGTCGCCTTGGTGGCCTTGGCAGGAGCCTTCTTCGCGGCGGCCTTCGTCGCGGCGACCTTCGCAGGAGCCTTCTTCGCGGCGGCCTTGGTCGCGGTGGCCTTGGCGGCCGCCTTCTTCGCGGCGGCCTTCTTCGCGGGCGCGGCCTTCGTCGCGGTCGCGGAGCTGCGACGTACGGCGGGGCCCGAGGACGGCAGCTTGGCCGAACCCGAGATCACGGCCTTGAACTGCGCGCCCGGGCGGAAGGCGGGGACCGAGGTGGGCTTGACCTTGACGGTCTCGCCGGTGCGCGGGTTGCGGGCGACACGGGCGGCGCGCTTGCGCTGCTCGAAGACGCCGAACCCGGTGATGGTGACGGACTCACCCGCGTGCACGGCACGGACGATCGTGTCGACGATCGCCTCGACGGCTGCGCCGGCGGCGCGGCGGTCGGTGCCCAGCTTCTCGGTGAGCTCTTCGATCAGTTCTGCCTTGTTCATGAACAACTTCCCTCTGCGGTCGGTGGCTCACCGCTGAGCCAACTAGGGACACCGTAAACGCACAATTGCATTTCATCCAAGAGCCACGCCATATTTGATGGCGGGTGTGTCGGAAAGACAAGCGGCGGCACCGGTTCGATCCGGTGCCGCCGCCGGCCTCTCGAGAAGCTAGATCGTGACGGGTTTGTATGCAGGCCTGCGGCTTTCGAAATCCGAGATCGCGTCAGCCTGCTGCAAGGTGATGCCGATGTCGTCCAGACCGGCCATCAGGCGGTGCCGGACCGGGTCATCGATCGTGAAGGGAACTACCAAGTCTCCGGCGGAGACCGTCCGGTCCTCGAGGTCGACGGTGATCTCGAGCCCCGGGTCGTTCTCGAGGGCCTTCCAGAGCAGCTCGACGTTCTCCTGCTCCACGAGCGCGGCCACGAGACCGGCTTTGCCCGAATTCCCCCGGAAGATGTCTGCGAACCGCGACGAGATGACGACCCGGAAGCCGTAATCCATCAGCGCCCAGACCGCGTGCTCGCGCGAGCTGCCCGTGCCGAAGTCCGGGCCCGCCACCAGGACCGAGCCGTGGTCGTACGGCGGGGTGTTGAGGATGAAGTTCGGATCGGTGCGCCACGCCGAGAACAGGCCGTCCTCGAATCCGGTCCGGGTCACGCGCTTGAGGTAGACCGCGGGAATGATCTGGTCGGTGTCGACATTGGTGCGGCGCAGCGGGACACCGATGCCGGTATGGGTGACGATGGCTTCCATCTTCTACTCTCCTTCGACTACGGGCGGGCGTTGGCGCCGGCGACGGGGGCCAGATCGGCCGGGGCGGACAGGGTGCCGCGGACGGCGGTCGCCGCCGCGACGGCCGGAGAGACCAGGTGCGTGCGGCTGCCCTTGCCCTGGCGTCCCTCGAAGTTCCGGTTCGACGTGGACGCCGACCGCTCGCCGGCAGCGAGCTGATCGGGGTTCATGCCGAGGCACATCGAGCAGCCCGCCTGGCGCCACTCCGCGCCGGCGTCGAGGAAGACCTGCCCCAGCCCCTCCTCCTCGGCCTGCGCGCGCACCCGCATGGAGCCCGGTACCACCAGCATTCGGACACCGTCGGCGACCTTGCGCCCGCGAAGGATCTCGGCGACGGCGCGCAGGTCCTCGATCCGGCCGTTGGTGCACGACCCGACGAAGACCGCGTCGACCGCGATGTCGCGCAGTGGCGTGCCGGCCTCGAGACCCATGTACTGCAGGGCCTTCGCCGCCGTCTCCTTCTCACCGTCCGAGCCGAAGGACTCCGGATCGGGGACCGAGGCGCTCAGGGGCGCACCCTGCCCCGGATTGGTGCCCCAGGTGACGAACGGGGTCAGGGCGCTGCCGTCGATGTCGACCTCGGCGTCGAAGGTCGCTCCCTCGTCCGTGCGCAGGGCGTCCCACGCCTCGATCGCGGCGTCCCAGTCGGCACCCTTCGGTGCGTGCTGGCGGCCCTCGAGGTAGTCGTAGGTGATCCGGTCGGGGGCGATCAGGCCGGCCCGGGCGCCCGCCTCGATCGACATGTTGCAGATGGTCATCCGCGCTTCCATCGACAGCTTCTCGATCGCGCTCCCGCGGTACTCCAGGACGTAGCCCTGACCACCGCCGGTGCCGATCTTGGCGATGATGGCCAGGATCAGGTCCTTCGAGGTGACGCCCGGCTGCAGCTCACCGGTGACGTTGATCGCCATCGTCTTGAAGGGCTTGAGCGGCAGGGTCTGCGTGGCGAGCACGTGCTCGACCTCGGAGGTGCCGATACCCATGGCGATCGCACCGAAGGCACCGTGCGTGGAGGTGTGGCTGTCGCCGCACACCACCGTCATCCCGGGCTGGGTCAGGCCCAGCTGCGGGCCCATGACGTGGACGATGCCCTGCTCGCCGTCGCCCATCGAGTGCAGGCGCACACCGAACTCGGCGCAGTTGCGGCGCAGCGTCTCGACCTGCGTGCGCGAGACCTCGTCGGCGATCGGCTGGACCAGCGTGTCCGTGGGCACGTTGTGGTCCTCGGTCGCGATGGTCAGGTCGGGACGGCGCACCGGGCGACCGGCCAGCCGCAGACCGTCGAAGGCCTGGGGGCTGGTCACCTCGTGCACGAGGTGCAGGTCGATGTAGATGAGATCGGGCTCGCGCGAAGCGCCCTCACCCTCCCCCTTGACGACGACGTGCTGGTCCCAGACCTTCTCTGCCATTGTCCGCGGCTGCATGATTCCCACCTGCTCCATGATCGGGCCCCGACGGTGAGCGCGGGCTGCGCGTTGAATCCCACCATGCGAGAGCCTAGTATCGAACTATGGGACACGATACCGCACCGACCGACGCCCCCGAAAGTCTCACCCCGGTGAGCGGCATCGGCGTGCTGGACAAGTCGGTCGCCGTGCTGCGCGCCGCCGCCGCGGAGCCCGCGACGCTGGCCGACCTGTGCGGCCGCACCGGCCTGCCGCGGGCCACGGCGCACCGTCTGGCCGTGGGGCTCGAGCTGCACGGATTGCTCACCCGGGACGGCGACGGCCTGTGGCGCCCCGGATCCGCGCTGCGCGAGCTCGCGGCCAGCACCGCCGACGCCTTGATCGACACCGCCGCCATGGTCCTGCCCCGCCTGCGGGAGATCACTGGGGAATCGGTGCAGCTCTACCGCCGCGAAGGCGATCACCGCGTGTGCATCGCGGCCGCCGAGCCGCCCTCCGGCCTGCGGGACACGGTACCCGTGGGCTCGCGGCTGCCGATGACGGCGGGGTCCGGCGCGAAGGTGTTGGCCGCCTGGGGCGATCCGCGCAGCGAATCGTCCTTCAGCGAGCGCACGCTTGCGGACATCCGCAAGCGGGGGTGGGCACAGAGCGCCGGCGAGCGCGAGAGCGGCGTCGCCAGCGTCTCCGCGCCCGTGCGCAATCCCCGCGGCGAGGTGGTCGCGGCGATCTCGGTGTCCGGCCCGATCGATCGCATGGGGCGGCGCCCCGGCGCGCGCTGGGCGGCGGATCTGCTCCAGGCTGCCGAGGCGCTGCAGCGCCGGATCTGACGGGGCCCGACCCGACCGGGCCGGATCCGATTGCCGCTATGCGGCCACGATCACCCGGCAGCGGACGGCGGCACCGTCGACCTCGAGGACCGCGCCGACCCTGCTCGACGTGTCCGCCATCCGGGCGGCGCGGTGGGCGATGACGGCCTCGGCGACCACGGGCCAGGCGTCGTGCCGGATGGCGCGGCGCACGGACCGCGCGCCGTAGACCGGATCGAAACCGGTGTCCACCAGGTGCTTCGCGACCGCGGCGTCGATGCTCAGGTCCACGCCGCGCTTGCGCGCCCGCTCGGCGAACATGTCCAGTTCGTGCCGTGCGACGGCCAGCGCGGTGTCACCGGAGAGCTCCTCGAAGAGCGTGACCTCGTCGATCCGGTTGAGGAACTCGGGGTCGAAGAAGCGCGCGATCGACTGCTCGGAGATGCGGTCCAGGCGCCCCTCGAGGATCCGGTCCACACGCTCGGACGCCGCCGCGGGGAGGACCCGCGTCACCGAGCGCCCGGCGCGGTGCCACGGGCGCTCCTGCTCGGCCCGCAGCTCGCGGCTGCCGAGGTTGGAGGTCATGAACACCAGGCAGTTGCGGAAGTCGTAGCGCTGCTGGCCGTTCGCGAGCGTCAGCTGCCCGCGGTCGAGAACGTGCAGCAGTGCCCGCAGGACCGTCGTGTGCGCCTTCTCGACCTCGTCGAACAGGACGATCCCCGGCATGGAGACGGTGCCCTCGATGCGATCCCTGTCGAAGACGCTCAGGCCCTCCTTGGAGCCCGAATAGCCCGGTGGCGCACCGGCGAAGGACGCCGCGTAGTGCTCCTGCGCCATCGCGGACATGTCCACCTGACAGAAGTCGTCCGGGCCGGTCCGCAGCGCGGAGGCGAGTTGCCGAACGATCTCCGTCTTGCCGGTACCCGTCGGGCCGACGAGCAGATGACTCGCCAGGGGGCGCGTCTTATCGGTGAGGCCGGCCTGCACGACGGAGAGGGTCTTGAAGATCGACTCGATCGCGTGGTCCTGTCCGAAGACGTTGGCGCGCAGCTGCGCCAGGATCCGCGCCGCATCGACCCGCCCCACCGCCGCCTTCGCGAACTCGGCGTCGGTGGGACGGGACTCGGAGGAGCCGGACGCCCGGCCGCCGATGTCGACTCCCTCGGCGGCCAGGCGATCGGTGATGAAGGGCACGGTTACGCCTCGTGCGTCTTCTCGGTGGGGATGGTGCCGACGGGGCACTCGGCCACGCCGATCGTGTCGCGCGTGAAGGACTCGACCTGCTCGCGGGCGGCCTCGGCGTCGGTGACCCACAGCTTGTAGAAGTCGAAGGGGCACTCCGCGACACCCTTGTCCCCCTCGCCGGCGGCGTGGATGCCCGTGTAACCGCGGTGCAGGATCTTGAACAGGTGATTCTGCGACTGGTCGTGCTTGCGCGCGTCCCGGATCGTCGAGACCGAGAGCTGCGCGTACTGGATGCCGTACTCCTCCTCCCCCGTCTCGCCGAGCGTGCGGCCGTCGAACCCGATGATCGACGAGTGGCCGAAATACGAGTAGACACCGTCGAACCCGGCGGCGTTCGCCACCGCCACATAGCAGTTGTTCGCCCAGGCCATGGCCTTGGCCATCAGCACCTGCTGCTCCTTCGCGGGATACATGTAGCCCTGGCAGCGGACGATGAGCTCGGCACCCTTCATCGCGCAGTCGCGCCAGATCTCGGGGTAGTTGCCGTCGTCGCACACGATGAGCGACACCTTGAGCCCCTTCGGGCCGTCCACGACATAGGTCGAGCTGCCGGGGTACCAGCCCTCGATCGGGGCCCACGGGATGATCTTGCGGTACTTCTGCACGATCTCGCCCTGATCGTTGATGAGGATGAGGGTGTTGTAGGGCGGCTTGTTCGGGTGGTCCTCGTGCTGCTCGCCGGTGATCGAGAAGACGCCCCAGGTGCCGGCCTTGCGGCAGGCGTCGGAGAAGATCTTCGTCTCCTCACCGGGAACGGCCGCGGCGGTGGCGTACATCTCGTCGGGGTCGTACATGACCCCCTGCGTCGAGTACTCGGGGAAGATCACGAGATCCATGCCCGGCAGGCCGGACTTCATGCCGACGACCATCTCGGCGATCTTGTGGCAGTTCTCGAGGACCTCCTCCCGGGTGTGCAGGCGGGGCATCTTGTAGTTGACGACGGCGACGCCGACGGTGTCCGGGCTCGAGGAGATGTCTCCGTGACGCATGAGAATGCCTTTCGTTTCTTACCTGTGCGGTGGGATTGCAGTGCGGTGGATGGGGTTACGCGGATTCGGGGGACGGCATCGGCAGCTTCGGCAGAACCTTCGCTCCCACGGCACTCACCACGAGGAGCGCCACGGCGATGACGGTCGCCCACATCGCTGCGGTGCCGCTGGTCGGCCAGTTCCCGCGCCACATCAGGAGCGCGGGCACGGTGCACGTCAGGTGCGAGCCGATGAGGATCAGCCACCCGGTGAACGGCGACAGGGCGGCGACGCCGCACGCCAGGATGAGGAAGAACATCAGCCACATGAGCGCCCACACGAACCAGATCACCCCGAACACGGGGTCCGCGGCGAAGGAGAAGCAGCCGAACACGATCGCCATGGCGGCCACGAAGATCGAGTACCACCCGAGGCCGCGGCCGTCGTTGCCCATGAGGTTGTTGATGCCGACGAACAGGTAGGTGAAGCCGAACAGGTAGCTCGACCCCGCCCCGAAGATCCCGTGGAGGTCACCGTCGGCGGCGACGACGGCCAGCGTCGGGAGGACGACCTGCATCGCGCCGACGAAGAGGTTGAACACGCCCGCCTCGCGGGCGGAGATCGCCCCGAGGAACCAGGCCCCGTTGACGAACAGCACGGCTCCGACGAAGAGCAATCCGATTGTGGTCATCGCGACTCCCGATTTATTACCGATTCGGCACTATCTCTGATCGGTAGTATTCGCGCGCCGTGCGGCGCGTGTCAGCGGAATCGGCGAAAAACTTTGTCGAGAAGAGTCAGGAGAGGCGGGCGACGAGGGCTTCCCACACGTCACGGCCGGTGTCCGAGATCGACAGAAGAACGCTGCGACGGTCACCCGGGGCCGGGCGACGGTACGCCAGGTTGCGTTCGACGAGGCGGTCGACCAGCCGGGTGGTGGACGACGGGGTGGTGCCCGTGCGGGCCGCCAGCTCCCCGACGGTGGCGCCCTCGACCGCTGCGAGCAGGCGCAGGGCACGGAAGTGCTCGACGGTGAGATCGTGCTCGGCGAGTGCGGGCGTGAGAACGTTCATGACGAGATCGTCGGCGTCGCACACCGCCTCGAAGGCGGTGCGGCCCGGCGCCTCGGTGAGCTCCATCCGCCCGCTCATGTCCACCTCCGGAACGTCCACAGTGCCATTGCAATACGGCAGTACTGTACCGCGAATCGACGCATGCGGGGAGCGGCTCGGCGTACGCTGGCGTTCGACCGCCCGGTCCATGGTGCCGGCACGTGCGATGAGCGGACGTCAGTGATGAGCGAATACACCGTGGGGCTGCTCTACCCTCGGCGTGGCCCCGCGGGTCTGTTCGGCCCGTCGTGCCTGAGCTGCACCACTCTCGCCGCGGACGACATCAACACCCGGGGCGGGATTCTGGGCCGCGAGCTGACGGTGCGCCCGATCGATTCCGCGACGGGCGTCGACAATGTCACGCGTGAGGTCGAAACCCTTCTGGCCGCGGGCGAGATCGACGCGATCGTCGGCTGGCACACCTCCGACGTACGGCGGGCCCTCTCGGCGCGCCTGGATCTGCGGGTCCCGTACGTCTACACGGCGCTCTACGAGGGCGGGGAGTCGACGGCGGGCGTCTTCCTCACCGGTGAGACCCCGGAGGCGCAGATCCGGCCGGCGCTCGAGTGGCTGCGGCGCGAGCGCGGGGTCGGCCGATGGTGGATCGTGGGCAGCGACTACCTGTGGGCGCGCGACAGCGCGAAGGCGTGCGCGCGGTTCGCGCGCGGACTGGGCCATGACATCGTCGGCGCCGCGTTCGTACCGGTCGGCACCGACGACTTCTCCACGGTGATCTCGGACATCGCGCGTTCCGGGGCCGACGGGGTACTGATGCTGCTGCTGGGCCAGGACGCGGTCGAGTTCAATCGGGCCTTCGCCGCCGCCGGGCTCGACGGCGCCTTCATCCGGTACTCGCCGCTGATGGACGAACACATGCTCATGGCCTCGGGCGCCGAGGCCACGGGTGACCTGTTCGCCTCCGCCGGATACTTCGACTCGGTGGTGACCTCCGAGTCGATGGAGTTCGGCGCGCACTACTTCGGGCGGTTCGGACCGGACGCGATCACGCCCACGTCGATGGGCGAGTCCTGCTTCGAGGGCATGCTGCTCTTGGAGTCGCTGCTCACCACCGCGCGCAGCACCGACGTGCGCGACATCATGGCCGGTGTCGAGCGCGTGCGCTACGACGGTGCCCGGGGCACCATGGGGCTCCGTAACGGCCACACCCGGCAGACCATGTACCTGGCGCAGGCCGAGGGCTGCGACTTCGACGTGATCGATCAACTCTGACGAGCGCGGCACCCCGTCAGCTCCGTCGGGCAGTGCTGAGCTCCGCGAAGTCCGGTGCGGTCGCGTAGAGATTCTCCAGAACGGGAGGGTCGACGGTGCCCCGCGCATCACCGGGGAGTCGCAGTATCCGGCGCACCTGGTCGACCCAACGCCGCTCGTTCGGGTTGATCGCCCGCTGCGCCGCTCCCCGCTCGATCCGCACGTCGTACGCGCGGCCCGATCTCGCATCGACGGTCGGGGCCATGGTCCGCCATCCGCCCACGAAGACCGGCTCGGTCCCGGGACGCCGCCGCGACCACACGCCGCGGATGATCGCAAGCGCGTTGATGATCCGGTATCCGGGCCCCAGAGAGTCGTGTTCGACCGGGCCGGTGCTGCAGATCCCCGGCTCGAGCCGGGACCAGTCGAACCGGAGGCCGGGGTAGTCGTCGTAGTCCTCCGGCCGGATCGGGAGCCCCGGCCGCACCGACTCGCGCAGCCGCCCCCGCTGCGCCGCCTCGCCGATCATCCAGAACAGGGCACGATCGGAGTAGTAGCTGTTCTCGTAGCCCCCGCCCACGTCGAGGTGGACCCCGTCGAACCACACCTGCCGGATGTCCCTGTGCTCCCCGCCCCACAGACAGGGCGTGAAGATCCGCCGCCGCTCGGCGAGCGCCAGCGCCTGCCGCGCACGGCACACCTTCGGGGTGAGGTCGACGTTGTGGAACCGGTACTTCGCCCGGCCGATACCCGGGACACCGAGCGCGCCGACCGTGTCGAACACGCCGAGC
Organism: Tsukamurella pseudospumae; assembly: GCF_001575195.1. Classification (NCBI taxonomy): domain Bacteria; kingdom Bacillati; phylum Actinomycetota; class Actinomycetes; order Mycobacteriales; family Tsukamurellaceae; genus Tsukamurella; species Tsukamurella pseudospumae. The sequence goes on along the minus strand of NZ_LSRF01000056.1, from coordinate 232,949 downwards.
GTGTCGATCACGACGGTGCCGGGATCGTGGCAGTACCCGCGCTGCTCGTCGAGGGCGGCCCGATGTCCGGGCGGCGCGGCGGTGTTCGGCGCGGGTCGGCTGCGGTAGAGCGCCATCGCCGCGGGCAGGCGGTCCTTCGCCAGGCCGTCCGGGCGCAGGAGCCCGGCGTAGTCGATCATCCCGACCAGGCTACGAGCGGTGTAGGCGCCCCTGCTGAATCCGAACACCGAGATCCGGTCGCCCGGCGCGTAGTTGAGTGCCAGGAAGTAGTAGCAGTCGAGGATGTTGTCATCGAGTCCGATGCCGACGGCCCCCGCCAGCAGCCGCTCCATCCGGCTCCCCGCGGACCCGACTCCGCGTTGGTAGAAGACGATCTGCGGTGCACCGTCGTGCCCGACGGGCGCGACCGAGCGGGCGATCTTCTCCACGTTGGACACGTACCGGCTGTCGGACCGCTGCCACGTGCCGTCGCAACAGATCACGAGCGTCCTCGGGCCTCGGGCGGTGTTCATGGTCCGACCGTACGAAGGGCTCGCGGCGAGGTCACGAGTACCGCGCTACTCGAGTCGGCCCGGACTGCGGCGGGCGCCGGTGAGGGCGTCGGCGAGGCCCGCGCGATCAGTCGCATCGACCTTCGCGCACGCGCGGTAGATGTGGCCCTCCACCGTCCGTACGGACAGGAACAGGCGGTCCGCGATCTGCTTGTTCGAGAGGCCCGCGGCGATCAGGTTGGCGATCTCCCGCTCCCGGGAGGTCAGCGGCAGCGGGTGCGACGCCTCCGCGAGTGCGGGGGTCCGTAGGCCGCCGCAGGCCGCGGCCAGACGGTCCGCCGTCGCCGCCGAGGCGTGCACTGCGCCGCGCTCCCCCGCCCGGTCGTGCGCCCCCGCGGCCGCGGCCGCGGCGTCCGCCGCGGAGGGTAGGACGCCGATCCGCTCGAACTCGGCGGCGCAGGCATCGAGCTCGGCACCGTCCCGCTGCGTCATCGCGCGGGCGCAGCGGGCGTACACCGGGATGAGGACACCGTCGATCCGATCGGCCAGCTGCTCGAGCCGTTCGGCGATGTCGGGCTCCGCGTCCCCGAGCCGGGTCACGGTGTGCAGCGCCTCGGCCTCGATGGCGAACTGACCGTGGGCGGCCGCCCGCGTCGCGGCCTCGCGGCACGTCGCGATCGCGAGGGAGACGGTGCCCGCCGCGGCCTGCTGCCACGCCCGGGCGATCGCGAGCTGGTGGTCGAACACCGCTACGTTGTCGCCGAAGTGACTGCGGGCGTCGGCCATCGCGGCCGCGGCCGCAGCGGCGTCCCCGAGCGCGGCACGGGCCTGCGCCAGCTGGAAACGCGCCGGGAACACCCAGGACACGTCCGGCCGGTCACGTACCGTCGCGAGCGTCTGCTCGGACTGCTGCACCACCCCGGCGAAGCCACCCCGGGCGAGTTCGACCGCGCTGACGTGGATGCCGGCGAGCGCCCACGCCAGGAATTGGCCCGCGGAACGGAACTCGACGTACCGCTGCGCGGCCTCGTTCGCCCGCTCGAAGGCGCCCGTGAGGGTGAGCGCGAGGATCTCGCCGTACCCGGCGGGGAAGCGGAGCACGCCGTCGGTGTGCCTCTCGGCCTCGCGGCCGCGAGCCGCGAGGGTGGCGACCTCGTCACCGCGCCCGGACAGGGCGCGCGCGAATCCTCCTGCGAAGACGGCCCATTCGACCGCCCATGGCGTGGCGTCGGGCGACCCCATCACCCGATCGGACAACTCGAGGGCGCGCGGCAGATCGTCCGCGAAGGCCGCGCACGCCGCTCCGATCCCGTCCACGATCAGCGCGAGCATCGGCGTGTCGATGCGCTCGCGAAGGAGGCCGAGGACCCGATCCGCCGCGGGCACGTCGCCCACGGCCCAGAACAGGTTCCCGATCCGCTGCGCTCCCCAGAGCACGAGTTGGACCTGGTCCAGCCTGTCGGGGTCGAAGGCCCGGAGTACGCGATCGGATTCGACCGCCTCGCCCCGCCACATCAGCGCGCGGGCGAGCAGGCAGGCCGCAGGCAGACCGGCACCGCCGTCCAGCGCCGCTCGCGCGAACCGCTCCCCCATCGGGACGTCTCCCAGCATCAACGCGTCGCGGGCGGCGTCGCACAACAGGCCGGCGTCGAGGTCCTCGTCGCTGTCGAGTGCCAGCTCCGCCAGGCGGATCCGGTCCGACGCCGACGTGATCGCACGGTCCCCGAGGGCCTTGACCAGGTGACCGCGGAGACGCCGGGAGGAGGCGAACCCGAGGCGGCGGCGGATCACCTCCGAGAACAACGGATGCGCGTAGTGCACGGACAGCGTGCGGCCCTCCCGGCCGATCCGGATCAGCCCCTCCGCCTCCGCCTTCTCCACGGCGTCGTCGCCGCCGAGGTCGGCCAGCACGTCGAGGTCGATCGGCTCGCACAGCGTCAGCAGTTTGAGGACGTGGAGGACGTCGTCGTCGAGATGGTCGACCCGCCCCTCGAGCAGCGACGCCAGCTCCGAGGTGATCGCCGCCCGCCCGCGCATCTGCCAGACCCCGTCGACCTCCCGCAGCGCGCCGGATTCGAGGGCGCCCTGCACGAGGTGTTTGAGGTACAGGGCGTTCCCGCCGGACGCCTCCCACATCAGGCGCGCGGAGAGACCCTCCAACCGGCCGCCGACGGCGGCCTCGACCAACTCGACGCTCTGCTCGAGGGTGAAGGGCTCGAGCGTGATCCGGACGACGTGCCCGTCCTTCCACAGGCTCGTGATGGCGTCCGGCACCGATTCCCCGCTGCGCACGGTCGCGATGAGGTGGACCGCGCGATCGATAGCGAGCTGGTGCAGCAGGGTCGCGGACAGCTCGTCCAGCAGATGCGCGTCGTCGATGCCGACCACCATGTGCCCGTCCGCCAGCAGCGATTCGCGGGCCGCGGACAGGTAGGTGACGGGATCGGTCGCGGTGGCCGGGCCGACGAGGTGGGCGAACACCCCGAGGGGGATGCTCCGCGCGGACTCCGTCCCGGCGACCCACCGCACCCGCAGATGCGATTCGGCGGCGACCGACCGCGCCAGCGTCGTCTTCCCGACCCCGGCGGCGCCCGTCAGGATCACTCCGCAGCCCGCCGAATCCGCTTCGAGCGCGGCGCGCACGTCCCCGAACTCACGCCCACGCTCGACGATCCGGAACCGCTCCCGCATGAACTCACATTCTAGTACCGAACGGGCCTCGAAGGCTCCGTCGAGAGGCGTCCGGATTTCCTGGCGGAGAAGTTCATTCGCGTACTAAGGGTCGGAAACTCGATCTTCGTCATCGCACGGTGCCGGCACGTGCCGTGCACGCCGCCCGCAGCGCGGAATCGGGTAGCGCGCTACTCGTGATCCCGGGGACGGCGACGATGAGACTTCTCCTCGAGTCACCGTATCCGCCCGGCGAACACCACCGGCTCGGCGACCTCCCACCTCGAAGGAGCGTTCCATGTCCGATTTCGTCTTCTGCGCCCGCGGCACCGGCGAACCGTACGCGGGGAACATGCTCGACAACGTCGTCGGCCGGCTGCGGGACGTGACCGTGGAGCAGGTCGTGCACAGCGCCTCGATCAGCCTGGACAACGCCGCCCGGGACCCGCTGGCACCGTCGGGCGACAACAGCGCGACCCAGATCGTGAACTGGCTCCGCACCCGGATCGCGGCCCTCCACCCCGGGGACCGGGACATCGTGCTGGGCTACTCGCTCGGGGCCGTCGGCGTGATCCGGTGGCTGAAGACGAGCCCCGACACCCGAGGGTGCCTCATGGTCGGCACCATCGCCGATCCCAGTCGGCGCGGCGGCGTGTCCTACGGCATGCCGATCGCAACGGACCGCAGCGGCATCTACTCGACGAGCGGCACCGGCACGGTCCCCCATGACCAGCGTTCACCGGTGCCGCTCATCGAGATCGCCAGTCCCGGCGACGTGATGACCTCCTGCCCTGCGGTCTCACCCCTGCACGCCTTCGCGGGGCCGGTGATGGCCTTCACGCTGACCGACCCGAACGCGCTCATCGCACAGCTGGTGGACGACGGGATCGAGGACGTGGTCTCCGATCTCGCGAACGTCGGGCACTGGTTCGAGCCGGGCTGGTGGTCCTGGCCGGCGGACCTCGCCGGCTTCGCGAGCGGAGCGCACACCACCGCGTACGGCCTGCCCATGTGGCGCGACAGCGCGAACCGGCCCGTCTCCGGGATCGATCTGCTGGCCCGCGTGTGCAGTTGGAAGCAGTCGGTGATGCCGGTATGAGCGCCTACACGCCCGACCAGGTCGCCGCCGCGTTCATCGTGGAGGGTCTCCGCTCCGGTGTCTCGGAACGCGGCATCGTCATCTGCCTCGCGACCGGACTGGTCGAATCGAACCTCACCGTCTACGCCAACCCCGCGGACCCGGAGTCGCTCGCCGAACCCCACGACGCCGTGGGGTCGGACGCCAACAGCGTCGGCCCGCTGCAGCAGCGGGCGCCGTGGTGGGGATCCAGCGCGCGGGAGCGCATGAACCCCACGCTGAGCTCGAGGCTGTTCTACCGGGCCCTGCGCGCGCTGCCCTACGACTCGCCCGCGCACTCCCCCGGCTGGTACGCCCAGCAGGTGCAACGGTCGGCCTTCCCGGACCGCTACGACCGGCGCATCACCGAGGCGCAGGCGATCTACGACCGCCTCGCCCCTACCATCTCCGTGGCCGCCGCCTCCGCACCGTCCCCCTCCCCGCAGAACGGATCCGCCATGACCACCGCACCCACCTACACCGAACTCGACCGCATGGGCGACTCCCGGTCCGGCCGCAAAGGCGCCCGCATCCGCAACTTCCTCCTGCACACCGAGGAGGGCACGAGCACCGCGGAACGACTCGCCGCCTACTGCAACGACGCGACGCACAGCGCCAGCTACCACTACACGGTGCGCGACGGCGTCGTCTGCGATCTGGTGGACACCGACTTCGCCTCGTGGAGCGTGCTCAGCGCGAACCCGTACACGATCAATCTGTGCTTCGCCGGGAGCAGCGCCGGGTGGACCCGTTCCGACTGGCTCGACCGCGGCGACGACATCCGCATCGCCGCCTGGCTCGCGGTCGCCGACGCACGCAAGTACGGCTTCGCGACCGACGTGATCACACCGCCCTACCGCGTCGCGGACGGCATCAGCGATCACTGCTACGTGACGCGGGCGCTCGGCATCGGCTCGCACACCGACGTGGGCGACGGCTTCCCGTGGGACTTCTTCGCAGCCGCCGTGGCGGAGTTCACGACCGGCACCGCGCCCGTGGGAGCGCCTCGCGTCCAGGGCGATCCGGCCGAGTCTCAGGCCGAGTCGGCGATCGCGGGGGCCGCGTCCCGGGCCGACGGGTGGATCGGCGAGCGGACCGATCCCGCGATCATCGCCTGCCCCGACGGCCGCGGCCGGTTCGCGATGTACGACCACGGCCGCGTCTACTGGACCGCGGCCACCGGTGCCCACCCGATCCCCACGCGACTGCTCGAGTCCTACACCGCCTACGAGCGGGAGGCCGGGCCGCTCGGCTACCCGGTGGTCGACCACACGAACCTCCCGGACGGCCAGGTCGAGGCCTTCGAACGGGGCGTGCTGTACCGCCGCACCGACGCCGCGGAGGGCTTCTTCGTCACCGGCCGGATCGGCGACCGGTGGGCCCGCGACGGGTACGAGAAGGGACCACTCGGCTGGCCCGTCTCCGCGCAGGCGGCGGCCGCCGACGGGAGCGTGCACCAGGACTTCCAGCACGGGCGGATGTACTGGTCCCCGACCGGCACCACCGTCGTCGGCGCGGCGGACGCCGCGGCGATCGCCTGACACCGCCGGTCACCGACCCGCGGTCCTCCGAACCCCTCCAGAACACCAGGTGGACAACATGAACGACATCAGAAGCCGGATCTTCCGGCGCCGGATCCCCGAGTCGGCCCGGCGAGCCGTGTACACCGTCGCCGGCCCGCTCATCACGATTCTCGCCGCGGGCGGGATCATCTCCACGAGCCACGCCGCGGCGTGGACCTCCCTCGTCCTCGCGATCGTCACGCTGGTGATCGCCGTCGTCAACGGAGAGGCCGGCTGGCGGAACGCCGTGTACGTCCTGACCGGGACCCTACAGGCCCTGCTGCAGGGCTACGGGATCGGCACCGATGCGGTCTGGGCGTCGGTCTCGGGCCTCGTCGTCGCCCTGCTGGGCATCGGGCTGGCCGCTGCGTTCACGCCGTCGGGCCTCACCGCCGAGGCCGCCGCACCGCCCGCCGCTGAGCCGGTCGTCGCGCCCCCGACCCGGCTGACCGTCGTCGGCACCGCGTGACGCCGGGCGATCGGGACCAGGCGCCGGGCCGGGGCGCACCGCGCGCCGACGACGGGGACGGCCCGGAAAACGACGAAGGCCCGGATCGTGAGATCCGGGCCTTCGTCCTACGTACCCCCGATGGGATTCGAACCCACGCTACCGCCGTGAGAGGGCGGCGTCCTAGGCCGCTAGACGACGGGGGCCAGAACTGGTGCTGCCGCGCCGAGGCGCCGCAGCAGTTCGATGAAGGTAACACAGCACCTGCACCGAAACGTACCCCCGATGGGATTCGAACCCACGCTACCGCCGTGAGAGGGCGGCGTCCTAGGCCGCTAGACGACGGGGGCTAGGACACGCCCCCACTCGCGCGGGGGCGTTGTCACGCTGGCCTACCAGGACTCGAACCTAGAACAACTGAACCAGAATCAGCCGTGTTGCCAATTACACCATAGGCCATTGACTCTTCTCGAGGCCGACTCCGACCTCGTTTTGAGCCGCGATCAAGCTTACCCAGCCGCACAGGGAACGCCAAATCGCCAGGTCATCCCCTACTGGGGCGCGGCACCGTCGGCCGGCACGAGGGTGCGCGCCGAGGCCAGGCGACCGAGGGTCCGCTCCCGCCCGAGCAGCTCCAGCGACTCGAACAGCGGCGGGCTGATGTGAGAGCCCGTCACGCCGACGCGGATCGGTGCGTAGGCCTTGCGGGGCTTGAGCTCCAGTTCGTCGATCAGCCGGGTCTTGAGGGCGTTCTCGATCGACTCGGTGGTCCAGTCCCCGACGCCGGCGAGCGCCTCCGAGGCGGCGTCCAGCACCTGCCCGGCGTCGGCCTTGATGTTCTTCGCCGCGGCGGCGGGATCCACGACGAACCCCGCCTCGTCGACGTAGAGGAACTTCAGCAGGTCCCACGCGTCCGAGAGCACGACGATGCGGGTCTGGACGAGCTCCGCGGCAGTGGCGAACTCCGAGCCGAGGCGCGCACCGTCGACGTGGCCCCGCTCGACGAGGAAGGCCCGCAGGCGGGCCTCGAAGTCGTCCGGCGTGAGCAGCCGGATGTGCTCGGCGTTGATCGCATCGGCCTTCTTCTGATCGAACCGGGCCGGGTTGGAGTTCACCCGGTGCACGTCGAACGCGGCGATCATCTCGTCGAGGCTGAAGACGTCGTTGTCCGGCGAGATGCCCCAGCCGAGCAGCGCGAGGTAGTTGAGCAGGCCCTCGGGGAGGAAGCCGCGGTCGCGGTGGTGGAAGAGGTTGGACTCGGGGTCGCGCTTGGAGAGCTTCTTGTTCCCCTCCCCCATCACGAAGGGCAGGTGCCCGAACTCGGGGGTGCGCTCCGCGACGCCGATTGCCGCCAGCGCCTCGTACAGCGCGATCTGCCGCGGCGTGGAGCTGAGCAGGTCCTCCCCGCGCAGCACGTGCGTGATCTTCATCATCGCGTCGTCGACGGGATTGACCAGGGTGTAGAGCGGGTCGCCGTTGGCACGGGTCAGCGCGAAGTCGGGGACGCTGCCGGCGGCGAACGTGGTCTCACCGCGCACCATGTCGTTCCAGGTGAAGTCGTGATCCGGCATGCGCAGGCGCACGACGGGGCTGCGTCCCTCGGCCGCGTACGCCGCCTTCTGCTCCGCCGTCAGATCGCGGTCGAAGTTGTCGTAGCCCAGCTTCGGGTTCCGGCCGGCGGCGACGTGCCGCGCCTCCACCTCCTCGGGGGTCGAGAAGGCCTCGTAGGCGTACCCGCCCTCGACGAGGCGCCGCACGACGTCGAGGTGCAGGTCCTTGCGCTCCGACTGACGGTACGGCCCGTACGGCCCGCCCACCTCGGGACCCTCGTCCCAGTCCAGGCCGAGCCAGCGCAACGACTCGAGGATCGCGGCGTAGCTCTCCTCGCTGTCGCGCGCGGCGTCGGTGTCCTCGATGCGGAAGACGAACGTGCCGCCCGTGTGTCGCGCGTGGGCGAAGTTGAACAACGCGGTGCGCACCATGCCCACGTGCGGTGTGCCGGTGGGCGACGGGCAGAAGCGCACGCGCACCGCTCCGGGCGCGGGGGTGTTCGACGGTGCGGCGGAAGACTCAGTCACGGCGTCCAGGGTAGTCGCCGCGCCCGGCGCGCCCGCTCACGAGTGCGCCGCGATCAGCTCCCGGATCCGCGCGAGCTGGAACGCCGACACCTCGTCGGCGCGCTCGTCCTCGGCGAAGACGTTGGAGCAGATGATCGATTCCTCGCGCGCGAGGAAGCCGGAGGCGCCGAGCTGCGCGAAGAGCTCGTCCCAGTCCACGTCACCGTCGCCGATCGTGAGGTGCTGGTGCACCCGCACCGCGTTGCCCGGCGGATTGGTGATGTAGCGGAGGCCGTGCGACCGGTGGTGGTCGAAGGTGTCGGCGGCGTACACGGCGCCGAGCCGGCCCCCCAGCTGCGGGATCAGCGATGCAGCGCGGTCGCCGTAGTGGAAGGTGTGGCTCGCGACGTAGACGAAGCCCACCGCGGGGCTGTCGAGCCCACGGATGATGCGCCACGCCTCCAGCCCGTCCTCGACGAAGTCGTCGGGGTGCGGGTCGATGTTGAGCACGATCCCCTCGCGCTCGAGGACCGGAACGAGCTCCTCCATCGACCGGTAGAACGCGGCCTCGGACTCCTCCGCCCGCTCCGGCCTGCCACTGAACTCGGTGTTGATCACCGAGACCTCGAGCTCGGCGGCGACCGCGATGATGCGCCGGAAGTTTCTCACCGCCGTCTGCCGCTGCGGCTCGTCGGGCCACGAGATGCGCTGCACGGGAAGCAGCGAGGTGATCCCGACGCCCGCGTCCGCGGCGCGCTTACGCACCCGTGCCAGTTGCGCCCGATCCACCCGCGGGTGCGCGAAGAACGGGATGAAGTCGGCGTGCGGGGTCAGTTGGATCCACTCGTAGCCGGCCTTCGCGGCCGCGTCGAAGAAGTCCTCGTGCTCATGCGTGGAGTGGTACGGCGTGGGGTCGAGGGCGATCCGGACCATGGCAGCCCCCTACGCGCGCTCGGCGTAGAACGCCGGCATCTCGGGGAGTTCCACCGGCACCGGGCCGGTCGTCTCCAGGGCCCGGACGCCCGCGGCGCAGCACACGGCAACCTTGTAACCGTCGAACGCCGACGGCCCGGCGATCGTTCCCCGCCGCGCAGCGTCGACCCAGGCCTGCACCTGGCGGTCGTACGCGTCCCGGAAGCGGGTGGTGAAGTCCGCGTGGTCGGCCACCGAGAACCGACCCTGCTGCCACATCTGCAGGCCCGCCGGCTCGCCGATGCGGGCCACGCCCTGCTCGAACACGGCCTCGGTCTCCACCTGGTAGCCGAACTGGATCGAGACGTTCATCTCGACGTCCACGAGCACACCGTTGTCGAGTTCCATGAGCACGAGGATCGGCTCCCGCAGGTGCTCGGGGCTCATCGAATTGCGTCGCGGGTACTTCACCTCGACGGAGGTGACGACGCCGCCGGCCAGCCACGGCACCACGTCGAACTCGTGCACGACGGAGTCGTTGATGAGCATCGTCTGCACGTAACTCGCGGGCACGGTCGCGTTGCGGTGGCGCGCGTGCAGCATCACCAGCTCGCCGGCGGGCTTCGCGGCCACGACCTTCCGCAACTCCTCGTACTCGCGGTCGAAGCGCCGCATGAAGCCGACCTGGATCAGCTGCTTCCCGCCGGCCATCTCGGCCTCGACGATGCGCCAGGACGACTCGGGATCCTGGGTCAGCGGCTTCTCGCACAGCACGGGCAGACCCGCGTCGAGCACCGTCAGCAGCGCGCTCTCGTGGAACTGTCCGGGGGTCGCGACCAGAACACCGTCGACGGTGCCCGACGCGAGCGCCGCGTCGAGATCGGCGAATCCGGCTGCGCCGGGTGCGAGGTCGAGCGCCGCGGCACGACGGCCCTCGTCGGGCTCGACGACGGCGGACACTGTTGCGCCCGCGATGGTCGTGGCGATGCGCTTGACGTGGTCGGCGCCCATCATGCCGGCGCCGACGACGGCCACACGGAAGTCGTTGCTCATGGGTTGGTTCCTCCTTACAGGCCTGGGGATTCCGGGGCGGATCAGCGGGTGCGGGTCAGCGGGTGGCAGCCGAAGATGTGCTGCCGGGTGCGGGTCGCGATGCCCGCGGGCAGGTCGATGTCGCAGCCGGGCATGTCCTGTTCGACGATGGCGAACAGGTCCGGATCGATCTCCAGCGCCGCGGCGATGACGGGCGCGAAATCCGGTATGCCGTTCGGCGGTTCGACCATGATCGCGGAGGCGGCGTCGGCGAACGGGACGTCGTTCTTGAGGACCTCCCAGATCAGCGCGGGATCGATCTGCTTGAGGTGCAGGTAGCCGATGCGGTCCGGGTGACGCTGCATGAGTGCCACGTTGTCGCCGCCGTAGTACGCGAAGTGCCCGGTGTCGAGGCAGAGGTTGAGGTACCGCGGATCCGTCTCGGCGAGAAGGCGCTCCACCTCACCGGTGGTGCCGACGTGGCTGTCGGCGTGGGAGTGGAACTGCTGCTTGATCCCGTACTCCTCCGCCAGCGCCTTGCCCAGCCGGTCGTGGCCGGCGGCGAGCGCCTTCCACTGCTCGTCGTCCAGGGTGCGGGACTCGAGGGCCTCGCCGGTGAGGTCGGAGCGCCACAGGTCGGGGATCACCACGATGTGCTCGGCACCCATGGCGTGCACCAGGGTCGCGACATCGCTGACCTGCTGCCAGGCGCGGTCCCACTGGTCCGCGCCCTTGTGGAAGCCGGTGAAGATGGTGCCGCCGGACAGTTCCAGATCGCGCTTGTCGAGTTCGTCCCGCAGGCGCGCCGGGTCGGTGGGCAGGTAGCCGTAGGGGCCCAGCTCGATGTAGTGGTAGCCGGCCTCGGCGACCTCGTCGAGGAAGCGCTCCCACGGGGTCTGGCGCGGGTGATCGGGAAACCACACGCCCCAGGAGTCGGGGGCCGTGCCGATACGCAGGCCCTCGGTGTGCGCGGCGGTGGGGGCGGTCGTGCCCAGGGTGTCGGTCATGCGGGTGGTCCTTACATCGGATCGTCGGGGGTGGGTGGCGGGCGGCTCAGCCGAGCAGCGGCCGCTGTGCCTTCTGCTGGTCGAGGTACTCGGCGCGGGCGGTGCCGGTGCTGTCCAGAGTGGACACCTCGGCGACGGGGACGTCCCACCAACCGTTGCCCTCGGGGGCGTAGACGAACGGGTCGTTGTGGATCTGGATGACGGTGGGGCCGTTCGCCTTCTTCGCCGCACGGACGGCGTTGGTGAGCTGCGCCACCGAGTCCGGCCCGGGTGCGATGTCGACGACGGTGGCGCCGTAGCTGCGGGCGTTCGCAGCGAGATCGACCGGCAGGAATCCACCGCGCTCGAGGTCCGGTGCGGGGACGCCGCCGGCCTCGTCGGCGGTGCGGTACCGCGTGCCGAAGCGCTGTGAGCCGACGGTCTCCGACAGGTGGCCGATCGAGGCGTAGCCCTGGTTCTCGACGATGACCACGATCAGCTTGATCCCCTCGGCCACCGCCGTCACCAGCTCGCTGTTGAGCATCAAGTACGAGCCGTCGCCGACCATGACGACGACATCGCGGTCGTCGCCGAGCGCGAGCAGGCCGCGCTTGGCACCGAGCCCACCGGCGATCTCGTAGCCCATGCAGGAGAAGGCGTACTCGACGTGATAGCCGAGCGGATCCCGTACGCGCCACAGCTTCTGCAGGTCACCCGGCAGCGAGCCCGCGGCCTGGATGATGACGTCCGCGGGATCCATCGCGGCGTGCACCGCGCCGATCACCTCGGGCTGGCCGGGCAGGTCAGCGCCGGTGGGTGCGAGCGCGGCGTCGACCACGGCGTCCCACTCGGCCTTGACCGACGCGGCGCGGGCGGCGAAGCCCTCCGAGACGCGGAAGTCGGCGAGCCCGGCCCGCAGCGCCGCGATCCCCTCGCGCGCGTCGGCGACGAGCGGCAGCTGCGAGCCGTGCTTGTAGGCGTCGAAGGAGGTGACGTTGAGGTTCACGAAACGCACCGCGGCGTCCTGGAAGGCCGTGCGGCTGGCCGTGGTGAAATCGCTGTAGCGGGTGCCGATCCCGATGATCACGTCCGCCTGCGCGGCGACCGCGTTCGCGGCCGCCGTACCGGTCGCGCCCACGCCGCCCAGGTTGAGCGGGTGGTCCCACAGCAGGGCGCCGCCGCCGGCCTGGGTGGTCCCGACGGGGATGCCGGTCGCCTCCGCGAGTCGGCGCAGTTCGTCTTCTGCACCCGAGTAGATGACGCCGCCGCCGGCGACGATGAACGGTCGCTCGGCGCCGCGGATCGCCTCGACGGCGCGCGCCAGCGGGCCGCGCTCGGGCAGCGGTCGGCGGACGTGCCACTCGCGGTCCGCGAGGAACTCCTCGGGGACGTCGAGCGCCTCCGCCTGGACGTCCTCCGGCAGCGCGATGGTCACGGCACCGGTCTCGGCGGGGTCGGTCAGCACCCGCATCGCGGCGAGCGCGATGGAGAAGAGCTGCTCGGGCCGTTGGACGCGATCGAAGAACCGCGAGAGCGGGCGGAATGCGTCGGAGACCTGGATGCCGATGTCGTGCGGGTGCTCGAGCTGCTGCAGCACCGGGTCCGCGACGCGCGTGGCGAACGTGTCGGACACCAGCAGCAGTGCGGGCAGCCGGTTCGCGGTGGCGAGCGCGGCGCCGGTGAGCATGTTGGCCGCGCCGGGTCCCACGGACGCCGTGCAGGCGTAGGTGGCGCGGCGCCGGTGCATGCGGGCGTAGCCGACGGCCTGGTGCACCATCGCCTGCTCGTTGCGGGCCTGGTGGTAGGGCATGAGGCCGGGGTCCGTCGCCGCGTACTGCAGCAGCGCCTGGCCCACGCCTGCGACGTTGCCGTGACCGAAGATCCCGAAGGTGGCAGGCACGGTGCGCTCGCGGACCGTCATGGTGCCGCCGTCGTCGGCCCCCGGTACCGGAACCTCGTCCACGGTCCACTGGTGCGCCAGGAACTCGATGAGGGCCTGGCCCACGGTCATCCGCCGGGTGCTCATCGCTCGTCTCCTTCGATCGGTGCGGCTGCGTAGGGCAGCCGGGGGTCGGGGCCCTGCGCGGGCCAGGTGTCCCGCAGCCATGCCTGCCGCGGGTCGTCGCTGATCAGCCAGACCCGCTCGGGGTCGGGGCCGGCCATCACGTTGAGGTAGTAGAGGTCGTACTCGGGCGCCGCCATCGCGGGCCCGTGGTAGCCGTAGGGCACGAGCGCGATGTCACCCGTCCGGACGACGGCGTGGGTATCGATCTCCCCCGCGCGGGAGGAGTAGGTGACGAAGCTGCCGAACGCATCGACGCCATCGTCGGGAACCACACCGGCGGCGACGAACTCGCGGTTCGGGGCGGCCTCGAAGTAGTAGATCTCCTCGAGTCGCGACTCGTGGCCGGCGATGTGCTCGTCGTGCTTGTGCGCGGGATGACTGCTCCAGTTCCCGCCGGGCGTGATCACCTCGCACACGATGAGCGCCGCCGCGTCGAGGGCGCCGGGGGTGCCGAAGTTGTGCACCTGCCGGGTGTCCCGGCCCGCCCCGCGCACCTCGACGGGGACGTCGGCCGCCGGTATGTACCGAGTGGGCCGGGGTTGGCCGGTCGGCGCCTCGGCGATCGCGATCCGGGCGGTGCCGCGCACCGTGAAGCCGCCGCCCGCACCGACGTACAGGACGTCCGTCGGGCCGTCGAACACGGATGCGCGACCGGTCAACTCGACCGAAGACGCGCCGTCCCACGCGGCCGCGGCCGCACCGTCGAGCTCGACGGTGACGCCCCCCGCGAGCGGCACGACGATGCGTTCGATGTCGCCCGCGGGGAGAGTCAGCCCCTCCCCCGACAGCTTCGCCACCCGGATACCGGTGTGGGCCCAGCCCGGCAGGGAACCGTCGACCACGGACTCCCAGCCGTCGCGGGCCAGGTTCCCGCGCTCGTGGAACCACTCGTTGCGGGTCGCCGTCATCGCTCGCCTCCGTCGTGCTCGTCGCTCGGTGTGTCAGTCGTTCTGGGGGAAGCCCAGGTTGATGCCGCCGTGGCTCGGGTCGAGCCACCGGCTGGTGATGGCCTTGAGCTGCGTGTAGAACTTCACGCCCTCCGCGCCGTGCGCCTTGGTGTCACCGAACATGGAGTCCTTCCAGCCGCCGAAACTGAAGGTGGCCACCGGAACCGGGATCGGTACGTTGATACCGACCATGCCGACCCTGATGTCGCGCTGGAACCGGCGCGCCGCGCCACCGTCGTTGGTGAAGATCGCAGTGCCGTTGCCGAAGGCGCCGGCGTTGATCAACTCGACACCCTCCTCGTAGGTCTGCACGCGAACGATCGCCAGGACCGGACCGAATATCTCCTCGGTGTACACGCGGGAGGTGCTGGGGACGTCGTCGATCAGGGTGGGGCCGAGCCAGAAGCCGTTCGCGTCGCCGTCGGGCTCGACGGTGCGACCGTCGACGACGACGGTGGCGCCGTCCTCGATCGCGACGTCGATGTACGACGCGACCTTGTCACGGTGCACCTTCGTCACCAGCGGTCCCATGTCGCAACCGCGCCGGCCGTCGCCGATGCGCAGCTGGGCCATGCGGTCGGTCACCTTCTCGATCAGAGCGTCGGCCACCGGGTCGACGGCGACCACGACCGAGATCGCCATGCACCGCTCGCCGGCGGAGCCGAATCCGGCGTTGATCGCCGCGTCCGCCGTCAGGTCCAGATCCGCGTCCGGCAGCACCAGCATGTGGTTCTTCGCGCCGCCGAGTGCCTGCACGCGCTTACCGTTCTTCGCGCCCTGCTCGTACACGTACTGCGCGATCGGCGTGGAACCGACGAACGACACCGCTGCCACATCCGGGTGCTCGAGGAGTCCGTCGACGGCTTCCTTGTCACCGTTGAGCACGGTGTACACGCCGTCGGGCAGACCCGCCTCCTTCCACAGGCGTCCGATCCAGATCGAGGCGCTGGGATCCTTCTCGCTGGGCTTGACCACGACGGCGTTGCCCGTTGCGATGGCGATCGGGTAGAACCACGCGGGCACCATCGCCGGGAAGTTGAACGGGCTGATGATCCCCACGACACCGAGCGGCTGGCGGGTCGAGTACACGTCGATGCCGGTGGAGACCTGCTCGCTGAACTCGCCCTTGAGCGCGTCCGCCATCCCGCAGGCGTACTCCACGACCTCCTGGCCGCGGCTGATCTCTCCCAGCGCGTCGGACAGCACCTTGCCGTGCTCGGAGGTGATGATCTCCGCCAGCTCGCCCTTGCGCGCGTTGAGCAGCTCACGGAAGGCGAACAGCACCGACTGGCGCTTGGCCAGCGACAGGTCGCCCCAGGTCTGCTGTGCCTGCTTCGCGGTGGCTACCGCCCTGTCGATCTCCTCCTTGTCGGCCAGCGCGACGCGCTTCGTGACCGTCCCCAACGCGGGGTCGTAGACGTCTGCAGTGCGCCCGGAGGTGGACTCGAACTCGGCGCCGTCGATCCAGTGCGGGACGACGGTCAGGTTCTCGGTGGTGGTCATGGAAGTGGATCTCCTCGTGCAGGTCTCTGAGGTGGATGGGATGTGGTCAGGCGCCGTGCACCAGCGCTGCGGCGGTGTCGACGGCGGCGGCGACGTCACCGTCGCCCGGGTACAGGAGCGTGCGGCCGACGACGAGGCCGTGCACGCCGGGGAGGCAGAGGGCCTTCGCCCACGACGCGTAGACGGCCTCGGGGTCACCGCCCGGATCGCCGCCGAGAAGGAGGGTGGGCAGGGTGGTGGCTGCCATCACCCGTTCCATGTCGTCGACGACCGGGAGCTTGAGCCAGCTGTAGGCCGACGAGTTCCCGAGACCGTTCGTGATGGCCACGGAGTTGATCACCGCGTCGGTGGAGAGGTCGTTGACGATCTTGCCGTCCGTGCGCCGGCTCATGAACGGCTCCAGCATGATCGGGAGCCTCGCCGCCGCAGCGGCGTCGACCGCGCGCGCCGTCGCCTCCATCGTGGCGACGGTGCTCGGATCCTCCAGGTCCACGCGGATCAGGAGCTTGCCGAAGTCGATCCCGTCGCGCACCATCGCCGGCACGTCGTAGGCGGTGTACCGGTCATCGATCTCGAACGACGCTCCGCGCAGGCCACCACGGTTCATGGAGCCCACGACGATCTTGTCGTCGAGCAGCCCCAGCAGGGCGAGGTCCTCGATGACGTCCGGGGTGCCGAGAACACCGTCGACGCCGGGCCTCGACACGGCGACGGCCATGCGCTGCAACAGGTCGTAGCGGTCCGCCATCGCCATCGGGTCCGCGCCCACGCCCAGGGCCCCGCGCGCCGGGTGATCGGCGGCCACGATCATCAGCCGCTTGTCGCCGCGGATCAGCGGGCGTCGCGCGCGGGCCGCCAGGACCTCCGCGATCGCGTCCGGGTTCTCCAGACGCAGCTCGCGGAGCCGGTCGAAGTCCGCACCGGTCAGAACCGGTTCGTTCACAATCCGATCAGGCATTCGCGTTGTCCATTTCCTCGATGATGGCGTCCACCTCGTCGGTGGTGGGCATGGCGGTCGAGCACTCGCGACGGGAGGCCACGACGGCGCCGGCGATGTTCGCGAAGCGGAGCATGTGCGCGAGCGACCAGCCCTCCAGCAGCCCGTGGCAGATGGCACCGCCGAAGCTGTCGCCCGCCCCCAGTCCGTTGATCACGTCCACGAAGTACGGTGGGACCTCGACGCGCTCGTCGCGGGTCTTGGCCAGGACGCCCTTGGGGCCCTGCTTGACGATCGCGAGCTCGATGCCCCGCTCGAGCAGTGCGTCTGCGGCGCGGTCGGGGACGGTCTCGCCGACGGCGACCTCGCACTCCTCCTTGTTGCCGATGGCGACCGTGACCTGCTCGAGTGCTCGGCCGACCTCGATACTCGCCGCCTCGGCCGATTCCCAGAACATGGGCCGGTAATCGAGGTCGAGCACCGTGAGCGGGGCGCGGCCACGCGCAGCCCACGCCGCGAAGTGCGCCGCACGCGACGGCTCGCGGGAGAGTCCCGTCACCGTCGACCAGTAGATCCGCGCCGCCCGGATCGCCTCGAGGTCCAGGCCGTCCGCGGTGAGCATCAGGTCGGGGGCGATCGGATCGCGGTAGAAGTACAGCGGGAAGTCGTCCGGCGGGAAGATCTCGCAGAAGGTCACCGGGGTGTTGAGACCGGCGACCTCGCCGACGTACCGGTCGTCGACACCCAGGCGGGTCAGCTCCTGGTGCACGAACCGCCCGAACGGGTCGGCCCCGGCGGCGGTGATGACGGCGGACCGTCGACCGTGCCGTGCCGCGGCGACGGCCACATTGGTGGCGCTGCCCCCGAGGTACTTGCCGAAGGTCTCGACACGATCGAGCCCGACCCCGTCCTGGAGCGGGTAGATGTCGACCCCCACTCGCCCGATGGTGATCAGGTCGAACGGGGCACCGTGGGTACCGGCGTCAGTCATCTGGGAGGCCCTCCTTAGCCCTGATCCGAACGAGACGTGGATCACTCTCGCTCATTTGTCCTGTCAATCTAACAGAAGAGCCCGACATTCATCAAGAGGTCTCGACCTGCGAGTTTGCCGCGAATCGGTGATCGATCAGCGAAAATTGCTCCGATCAAGCGAGCGGACATGAGTCGAATATGTGCTGACATAGCTCGCCCCGAAGCCCGCAGGACGATTGTACGAACAAACACCGATCAGCGACCGCTTTTCGGCGATCGGTGCACTAGACTGCAGCGCATGTCCCCTGCCCCGGTCTCGGTCGAACTGGACCGCACCAGCCCCGTGCCGCTCTACTACCAGCTGGCCCAGGCGCTGGAGCGGTCCATCCTCAACGGCGAGCTCGTCCCCGGTGACCGGATCGAGAACGAGATCGACCTGGCGAAGCGGCTCAACCTGTCCCGGCCCACGGCGCGGCAGGCGATCCAGGCGCTCGTCGACAAGGGCCTGCTGGTTCGCAAGCGGGGCGTCGGCACCCAGGTCGTGCGCAACGAGGTGCACCGCGCGGTCGAACTCACCAGCCTCTACGAGGACCTCATCGCGGCCGGCCAGACCCCGTCGACCGAACTCCTGGACTACCGGCTCGGCCGCCCCGACGAGGAGATCGCGGACGAGCTGGGGATCGAGCACGACGCCCAGGTGGTATCGATCCGCAGGCTGCGCAGCGCCGACGGTGTGCCACTCGCGATCCTCACCAACTACATCCCGGCGGAGCTCGCCCCCGCCCCGGACGAGCTCCTGAGCAAGGGTCTCTACCAGTGCCTGCGCGGCCGCGGGATCACGATCGCGCACGCACAGCAGCGGATCGGCGCCCGGATCTCGGACGACGACGAGGCCCGCCTGCTCGACGAGCAGGTCGGCGGAGCCGTGCTCACGATGCAGCGGGTGGCGTTCAACGAGTCCGGTACCGCGATCGAGCTGGGCCGGCACGTCTACCGCGCGTCGCGGTACTTCTTCGACGTCTCGGTGTTCAGCCGCTAGAGCCTGTCGTCGACGCCCGCGAGATTGGGCGGCACCACGATCTGGATCGGGCTGGGACGCGGGCGGTGCGGTCCGTCGATCGCGTCGTGGAAGGCCATGACGGCGTGCGCCGCTCCCCGCATGTCGGCGCGCAGGTCGTGGTGCAGCAGAGCCGAGATCCGCCCGGCCAGCAGCATCTCCCGGTTCGAGTCGGCGAGGTCGTGCCCGATGTACGCGCGGTACGTGCGCCCGGCATCGTCGAACGCCGCGACGATCCCGCGGTTCCCGCCGCCCGGCGAGTAGACCCCCGCGATGTCGGGCTCCCGCGCGAGTACGGCGCCGACCTCCCGCCGGCACGCCCCGTCGAGACCTCCCGTGTCCTCGATCCCGACGATGCGGCGTCCTGGATCGGTGCGCCGCACAGCGGCCCGGAAACCGGTCTCGCGTTCCTCCTCGCCCCGGAAGAGGCGCCCGCTCGTCACCACCAGGAGGACGCCCGGGGTTCCGCCCGCCCACTGCTCCATGAGGTGCGCCGCGGTGGCACCGGCAGCACGATTGTCCATCCCGACGTACGCGAGCCGCGTGCTCTGCGGGATGTCGGTGACCACGGTGATCACCGGTATCCGCCGCGCCGAGAGCCTTCCGATGGCCGCCGCGACGTCGGGAGTGTCCGGAGCCTTGAGGATCACGCCGTGACTCCCCCTGCGCGCGATGCCGTCGAGCGCGGCGATCACCTCACCCGGCTCCCACGACTCGCGCGTCTGGTAGCGGGCCCGGAACACTGCGGGGCGCAGCGTCGGCAGCTCCGCCTCGAGGGCCGCGCGCGTCAGATCGGAGAACCGCCGAGGCGTCTCCATGACCAGATCCAGCATGAACCGGCGCCCGGACAGCCGCAGTTGGGAGCGCTGCCGGTCCAGGTCGCTGATCGCCTGTCGCACCTGCGCCGCGGTCCCCGCACGGACGCCGGGCCTGCCGTGCAGGACCCGGTCGACGGTGGCCTCACTGACGCCCGCCTGCTGCGCGATGTCCCGGATCGGGTGGGGGTGCGGCACCGTCCGGCCTCCTGCGCTGTGGAGCTGGGTTGAGGGATTCTTGATGGATTCGTAGGGTGTCCACGACCTCGTCAGCTTGACACCATGGACAGCGCGACGCACACCGATTCCCCACTCCCGCTGCACATCGACGTCAGGAAAGACCCATGTCCACCACCTTCTCGACCCGCACCGGGGCCGCTCACCGCGCGGGCCGGATCACCGAGGCCGACTGCCGCCTCGAGGAGTTCACCGCGCTGCTCGAGCCGGAGACCGATCTCGCGCAGTACCCGTACGCCGATCGGACCGAGCGGGGCGTGCTGTTCTACGGTGGCGCCGCCGCGGAGGCCGCGGCCGATCCCGATGCGCGCGAGAACCTCTCGGACGAGCTCGCGCGGGCGTTGCTGACCGAGCCCGGCATCGTCGTCTTCGACGGTGCCTTCGACGACCGGCACGGCCTGCGCGCGTCCACGGAGTTGTTCACCGTGATGATCGCCGAACAACGCGCGGCAGGATCCGGCGGCGGCGACCACTTCGCCGCGCCGGGCGCGAACGACAGGATCTGGAACGCCCTGCAGAAGCACGCGCTCCGGGACCCGGCCTCGTTCGCGCGGTACTACGCCAACGACGTGCTCGCGCTCGTGGCGACGGCCTGGCTCGGCCCGATGTACCAGGTGACCTCCGCGATCAACACCGTCAATCCCGGTGGGACAGCGCAGTCGCCGCACCGCGACTACCACCTGGGGTTCATGGACCCGGCCACGGCGCAGCGCTTCCGCCGGCACACGCACCTGCTCTCCCCCGCGCTCACACTCCAGGGCGCGGTGGCGCAGGTGGACATGCCGTTGGAATCGGGCCCCACGCTGTACCTGCCCTACTCGCAGCGGTACGAGCCCGGGTATCTCGCCTTCAACCTGCCCGAGTTCCGGGAGTACTTCGATGAGCACCACGTGCAGCTGCCGCTGCGAGCCGGCGACGCGGTGTTCTTCAATCCCGCGTTGTTCCACGCCGCCGGCTCCAACCGATCGGCCGCCATCCGCCGTATGGCGAATCTGCTGCAGGTCAGCTCGGCGTTCGGGCGCGCGATGGATGCCGTGGACCGTTCGGCGATCCTGCGGTCCGTCTACCCGGAGCTGCAGGCGCTGGCCGCGACGGGTGCGGCGGACGCGGTGGGGAACGTGATCGCCGCCTCCGCGGAGGGCTACGCCTTCCCGTCCAACCTGGACCTCGATCAGCCGCTCGGCGGCATGCACGGCGAGACCCAGGCCGAGCTGACCCGCCGCGCGCTGGATGCGGGGATGTCCCCGGAGTCCTTCACGGGCGAGCTCGCCGCGCTCGACGAGCGGCACCGCCCGTGACGGCGGGGGCCGGCGCGGAGCTGGCGGGCAAGGTGGTGCTGGTGTCGGGCGGAAGCCGGGGCGTCGGCGCCGCGGTGGCCCGGGAGGCCGTCGCAGGCGGCGCGATCGTCGCGTTCACCGGCCGGGACGCGGCGGCCGGCGAGGCACTGCGCGACGAATTGGTGGGCGCCGGCGCCGAGGCACTGTTCATCCGCGCCGATGTCGCCGATCCGGCGCAGGCCACCGCATCGGTCGAGGAGGTGGTCGCCGCGTACGGCCGCATCGATTGCCTCTGCAACGCCGCAGGACTCACCTCGCGCGGCACCCTGACCGGAACCACGCCGGAGCTCTTCGACGAGCACATCGCGATCAACCTGCGCGCGCCCTTCTTCACCATGGCCGCCGCGGTACGGGACATGCGCTCGCGCACTGCGGCAGGCACCGTCGTCAACATCATCTCGATGTCGGCGCACGGCGGCCAGCCCTACCTCGCGCCGTACGTCGCAGCCAAGGCGGGGCTGATCGGGCTCACCAAGAACGCCGCGCACGCGCACCGCTTCGACCGGATCCGGATCAACGGCCTCAACATCGGCTGGACCGAGACCGAGGGCGAGGCTCTGATCCAGAAGCGGTTCCACGACGCACCCGACGACTGGGCGGAGCGTGCCGGGCGCGAGCTGCCCGCGGGCCGCCTGGCATCCACGCAGGACGCCGCGCGCGCGGTGGTGTTCCTCCTCTCGGACCGGAGCGGCGTGGTCACGGGCTCGATCATCGACTGGGACCAGCAGGTCTGCGGCGCCTACGACTGACCGGCTTGCACCAGAACCGCATTTGACCGAACATATTGACATGTCGTGGATCGTGGACCGCATCCGGCCGCGGGAGGCACCGAGCTTCAGCCGACCGCTGGCGCTCCTGGTGGCGGGTGCGCTGTTCCTCGAGAACCTGGACGGCACCGTGCTGCAGACCGCCGCACCCGCGGTGGCGCAGGAGTTCGAGGTCGCCCCGGAAGGCGTGAGCCCGGCCATCGTCGGCTACCTGCTCGCCGTCGCGGTCGCCATCCCGGTCGCCGGGTGGGTAGCCGAGCGGTTCGGCACCCGCCGCACCTTCCTGGTCTCGGTGGCCGGCTTCACCGCGGCATCGGTCGCCTGCGCGCTCGCCCCGAACCTGCTGTGGCTGTGCGCCTTCCGCATCGTGCAAGGCGTCGCCGGGGCGATGATGATTCCGGTCGGTCGGATCGCGGTGCTGCGCTCGGTGCGCCCCACCGATCTGCTCGCCGCGATGGCCTATCTCACCTGGCCCTCGCTCATCGCCCCGGTGATCGCCCCCTTCCTCGGCGGCGTCATCACCGACGTCCTGGGCTGGCGGTGGATCTTCGTGCTCAACGTGCCGATCGGGATGGCACTCGCGGTCGGCGGCGCGCTGTTGGTTCCGCGGGCCGAGCACCGCATTCGGACCCCGCTCGACCGCTGGGGCTACCTGCTCACCGCGGGGACAGTGGTGTGCCTGACGGGAGGCGTCGAGCTGCTGCGCGACGGCCGGCCGTGGCTGGTCGCCACCCTCCTGCTCCTGTCTGTGACCCTGGCCGCCGCGGCGGCGCACGGCATGACCCGCCGCGAGCACCCACTGTTCGTCCCGGAAGTGCTGCGGATCCGGACCTTCCGCGCGGGCAACCTCAGCGGCTCGGTGTACCGACTCGTGATCACCGGCGCGCCCTTCCTCTTCGTGCTGTTGTTCCAGGCGGGATTCGGGTGGAGTGCCGCCGCGGCCGGTGCGATGGTGACCGCCGTGTTCGCGGGCAACCTCGGCATCAAGCCGCTCACCACGCCGATCATCCGGCTGCTCGGATTCCGGCGCACCCTGGTGTGGTCGATCGTCGCGGGCGGGGCGAGTCTGCTCGCCTTCGCCGGGGTGCACGCGTCCACGCCGGTGCCCGCGATCGCCGTTCTCCTCGTGTTCTCCGGCGCGGTCCGCTCGATCGGGTTCAGCGCCTACAACACCGTCATGTTCGCGGACGTGCCCCGCGATCTGCTTCCCGCCGCGAACGGCCTGTCCGCGACACTGCAGCAGGTGGGTACGGCGCTCGGGGTAGCGGCGGCCGCCGCCGCGGCCGGCCTGGGAACCGGCATCGCCGGCCCGGAGGCGGTCGAGCTCGGTTACCGCCTCGCGTTCGTCCCGCTCGCCGGTCTGCTCGTCATCCCCCTGGTCGGTGCGCTGCGCCTCCCCGCGGCCGCGGGCGGACACGCCACTGCCCGACGGTGATCCGGCACCGTCGGGCAGTGGCGACGCAGCGCTACAGGGTGACTGTGACGCCCTCAGCGGCCGAGCGGCGCGTCGCGGCGAGGACGCGCGCCTGCGCGATCGCGTCCGCGCGGCCGAACGCCGGAGCCGGGCCGCCGGCGAACGCCGCACTCGCCGCCTCGAACTCGATACGGTAGGCGTCCTCGTTGTCGGGCCCGGGCGGGGCCAGGCGGTACGCACCGTCCGGGTCCACGGGCAGCCGCTCCGATCGCTCGCCCCGGATCAGTTCGACGATGCCGGCACGGCACAGCCACGGATCGTCCACCACGATGCGCCCCTCGGTGCCGACCAACTCGAGCTGATCCCGGCGCTCGAGGTCGAGGCCGACGTCGATCAACCCCAGGCGCCCCGCGGGCAGCTCGAACACCGCGGACGCCCGGAGGTCGTGTCCGGCACCGGTTCCCACGGGGTCGGCGGTGCGCACGGCGCGCACCGTCGTCGGTTCCCCGCCGAACAGGCGGACCGCGCTGACGCAGTAGCCGCCCAGGTCGGCGAGCGCCCCGCCGCCGAGGTCGGTGGTGCGCCGGATGTCCCCGGCCGGGGCGCTGACCGTGAGCGCGGCGCGAACGTGAGCGAGGTCGCCGATCGCGCCCTCCCGCACGAGCCGCTGCACGAGCAGGGTCTGCGGGTGCAGCCGCCACATGAAGCCCTCGACAGCGATCCGGTCCGCACGCTCCGCGGCGTCGAAGACGGCCGTCGCCTCGTCGGGGTCGAGCGTGAGCGGCTTCTCGCACAGCACGTGCTTGCCCGCCTCGAGGGCCCGCACGGCCCACTCGGCGTGCAGGGTGATCGGGAGCGGCACGTACACGGCATCGATGTCGGCGTCCGCGAGGAGATCCTCGTAGGAGCCGTAGGAGACCGGAGCTCCGACGTGCGTCGCGTAGTCGGCGGCCCGGCCCGGCTCCCGCCCGGCGACGGCGGCGAGATCGGCACCGTCGGCGGCGGCGACCGCGCGGGCGGCCACCCGGCCGATCCCCGAGGTGGACAGCAGGCCCCAGCGCACCGTCATGCCCGGAGCTCCACGACCGCGCCGGACCGGAGCGACTGCGCCGCGGCGTCGGCGAGGAGCAGTGCCGCGCGGCCGTCGTCGAACCCCGGGGAGGCCGGGGAGCCCGTCTCGGTCATGGTGACGAAGGCGTCCAGCTCGGCCCGGTACGCCGGGGTGTAGCGGTCGAGGAAGAAGTTGAGCACGGGCCCCTCCGCCCCGGTGACCGCCGCGCCGGAGAAGGCGACCGATGTCCCGTGTTGGTTGGCCGCGCTCAGGGCACCCAGCTCACCGAAGGCCTCCAGCCGCTGGTCGTAGCCGTACGCGCAGCGGCGCGAGTTGGTGATGGTCGCGAGCCGGCCGTCGGCGCTCTTGAGGGTGACGACGGCGCCGTCGATGTCACCGGCGTCGAGGATGCCGGTCGAGATCAGGTTCGCACCCTGCGCCGACACCGCCACCACCTCGCCGAGGAAGAACCTGGCCATGTCGAGGTCGTGGATCATCATGTCGCGGAACAGCCCACCCGACACCGCTACGTACTCCGCGGGCGGCGGGGTGGGATCCCGGCTGATGATCGTCAACTGCTCCAGCTGCCCGATCTCCCCGGCCGCGACGCGCCGCCGCACCTCGCCGAACGACGGGTCGAACCGGCGGTTGAAGCCCAGCATCACCTTCGCGGTCAGGTCGCCCAGGTCGGCCCGGCAGGCTTCGACGCGGCCGATGTCCAGGTCGATCGGCTTCTCGCACAGGACGGTTCGACCGGCGCGGGCCGCGCGGGTCAGTAGTTCCACGTGCGTGGGCGTCGGCGACGCCACGACGACCGCGTCCACGGCGTCGTCGGCGAAGACGGCGTCCACGTCGGTGGTCCAGCGAGTACCGTAGCGCTCCCCCACCTCCTTCGCGGCGGCCTCGATCGGGTCGAACACCCACGCCAGCTCCGAACGGCCGTTGGCCGCCACCGAATCGGCGTGCACCCGGCCGATGCGGCCGCACCCCAGGACTGCGATACGAACGCTCATCGGACCTCCTCCAATGCCCGCGCGGCGCGCAGGGTCTCGACGGCCAGCGCGACCGATTCGCGCTGCCCCAACGTGTAGTCCTCGTTCTCGATCGACAGCGGACCGTCGTACCCGGCCTGCCGGAGCGCGGCGACGAACCGGACCCAGAAGTCGACGCCATCGGGATGTCCGGTTCCCACGGCGACGTAGTTCCACGCCCGTTCTCCCGTCCGCGGATTCGGGATCGTCTCCGGCCGCGACGAGACCGCGGCGGGCGACTCGATCCGGGTGTCCTTAGCATGCACGTGGTGGATCGCGCCCTCCAGTGCACGGATCGCGGCGAGCGGGTCCGCACCCATCCAGATCAGGTGGCTGGGATCGAAATTCGCGCCCACCGTGTCGCCGACCGCGGCACGCAGGCGCAGCAGTCCGGGAACGCTGTAGACGAGTTGGTTGGCGTGCATCTCGACGGCGATCCGTACGCCCCGGGCCCGGGCGTCCTCCGCGATGGGGCCCCACCACTCGACGGCCCGTTCCCACTGGTAGTCGAGGAGTTCCAGGTTCTCGGGCGGCCACACGGTGGTGATCCAGGGCGGCACGACGTCCCCCGGATAGCCGGGCAGGCCCGACATCGTGACCACCGTGTCGATCTCGAGGTCCTGCGCCAACTGCAGAGCACCGCGCAGAACCGCGGCATCGCGGTCGCCGTGCCGGGGGTGCAGCGGATTGCCGGCGGCGTTGAAGGCCTCGAGTCGCAGTCCGCGGGAGGTGATGTCACGCGCGAGTGCGGCGCGGGCGCCTGCGTCGCGCAGCAGCTCCTGCACGTCGGCGTGGGGTGCCGGCGACCATCCGCCGTGCTCCCCGCCGAGGCCGATCTCCACGGTCTCGACGCCGAGGTCGGCCGCGGCGTCGAGCGCCTCGGCCCAGGTCGACTCCGAGAGGCTGTCGGTGAGCAGTCCGATCTGCACGTCAGCCCCCGATCCGGGACGCCGATGGTGCCGCCAGACCGAACAGCCCACGCCGCCGCACGAACGAGTCCTCGGGTACGCCGATCTCGGCGAGCCCTGCCACGCCGGAGGCGAACAGCGCACCGTCGAGCGGGAGCGGGACCGTCGCCCCGAGGGCGCCGGATGCGTAGGCGGCCACGGTGATCTCGAGGATGTGGCGGGCCACCGCGGCGTCGACCGCGGGCGGCCGTCCGGCCGTGATCGCGTCGGCGAAGTCGAGCACCGTGTCCCGCATCGACGCCGCGATGAGCGGCTGCAGCTCGGCCCCGGACGGGAGGTCGACGGTGCGGCTCCCCGATTCCGTGGTGACGGTGAGGGATTCGAACGGCGCCCACGGCATCGTCCCGTCCGCACGGTAGTGGGCCACCGCCCGGCCCAGGCTGCCCTCGACGGCGATGCCGCCCTGGCCCATGCCCCAGGCGATGTTCACCAGCGCGACGCGCCGGCCCGCCTCGAGGCGACACAGCGCCAGGCCGTCGACGGCATCGCCGTCGGTGGCGCTGTCCACGAAGGCGGAGACGCGTTCCGCTCGCGCGCCGAGGAGCGCCTCGGCGAGGTACACGCCGTGCAGCATGTCGACCAGCACGCCACCGCCGGCTTGCGCGGGATCGTGCCGCCACGTGGGTCGGTAGCCCGCCGCGCCCGGCAGGTCGAGCACGCCCAGCATGTCGACGCGGGCCGTGCGGATCTCGCCCAGCTCGCCGGAGTCGATGATCGCCTTGAGCGCCACCACCTCCGGGAAGAACAGGTAGTTCGCGACGACGGCGAGCACGGTTCCCGCCTCGTCGGCGGCGGCCCGCATGGCCTCGGCGTCGGCGGGGACGGCGGCGATCGGCTTCTCGCAGAGCACGTGTTTGCCCGCGCGCGCCGCGGCGATCGCCACGTCGCGGTGCAGGTGCTGCGGAGTGCACAGGTCGAGAGCGTCCACGTCGTCGCGGGCCAGCAGGTCGGCGGCGTCCGCGTGCACCTGTTCGGGCGAGAGCCCGGCAGCGACGCGGCCCAGTTCGAGGCGCTCCGGCGTGGGGTCGGCGATGCCGACGATGCGGAAGCGCTCGTCGGCTGCGAGGTAGGCGGGGATGTGGAAGCCCAGGGCGATGTTTCCGCAGCCCACGAGGGCCACGCGGATCGGCTCGGTCATCAATGCTCGATTCGGGTCGGGATGGTCAGGTGTCGACGGTGACGGTGCGCCCGGTCGCGTCCGACGCGACGGCGGC
Source organism: Tsukamurella pseudospumae (assembly GCF_001575195.1). NCBI lineage: Bacteria > Bacillati > Actinomycetota > Actinomycetes > Mycobacteriales > Tsukamurellaceae > Tsukamurella > Tsukamurella pseudospumae. The sequence goes on along the minus strand of NZ_LSRF01000056.1, from coordinate 205,359 downwards.
CTCGACGACCGTCAGGGTGCGCACGCCGTCTGCGACGTCCGGGAGGTCGGCCAGATAGGGGGCCGGGTCCTCACCGAGAGCCTCCGCGAGGAGGGCGTAGGCGAAGTCTCGGTAGAGGTTCGCGAAGGCGAGGGCGTATCCGTCCGGGTGGCCCGCGGTGAACCGCGAGGCGGCCAGCGCCGCGCCGGTGGCGCCGGGTCCCGCCTTCGTCAGGAGCCGGTCCGGCGCACCGTCGGCCCGCCACCACAGCGTTTCGGCGGCTTCGTGGTCCCACGCCAGGGAGCCCTTGTCGCCGTAGACGGTGATCGCGAGCCCGTGCGTCGCGCCCGCTGCCTGCGAGGTGCTCCAGCAGCGTCCGCGCGCGCCGCCCTCGAAGCCGAGTGTCAGGTAGGCGTTGTCGAACGCCGCGTGCGCCGGGTCGACCCTCGCGAGATCGGCGTCGACGGAGGTGATCCGGCGGCCCGTGACGAGCTCGGCGAGGTGCAGGGCATGCGTGCCGAGGTCGGCGATCAGGGCCGTGACGCCACCTTCGGTGCCGTCGACCCGCCACGCGCCGGGCGGGGTGGTCGTCGCGTACATGCCGCTCGCGAACCTGCTCTCGACCAGGGTGATCCGGCCGAGGTCGCCGCGCGCCACCATCTCCCGCGCCTGCCGGACCATCGGGTAGCCGCTGTAACAGTGCGTGAGCAGGAGGCGGCGCCCCGATCCCGACACCGCGGCCTCAACCACCTGGGCGTCGGCTGCGGTGTCGGTGAGCGGCTTCTCGCATATCACGTGGAAGCCGGCAGCCAGGAGGTCGCAGGCGATCTCGGCGTGGCTGGACGGCCTCGTCGCGACGATCACCGCGTCGACACGATCCTCGCGGGTGGACTCCCCCGCGATGAGGGCGCGGTGATCGGCGTAGGTGCGCTCCGGTGGCACGAGCCACGACCGCCCGGTGGCGGCGTTCGTCTCCGGGTTGCGGGAGAAGGCGCCCGCGACGAGGTCCCACAGGCCGTCCGCGCGGAGCGCGATCGCGTGGGTCTCGCCGATGTAGCTGCCGATGCCCCCGCCGATCATGCCGACGCGCAGCCGCCGGCCGAACCGCTCGAGAAGTGTCTCCGTCATCGGCTCACCTGCGCAGTTCGTGGCTGAGCGTCTCGAGCTCGTCACCGCCCGCCATCTGCGACGTGAGCTCTTCGAGGGTGATCTCGTCGTAGGTGCAGTCGAGCTTCTGCCGACCGCGGTTGAGCAGCACGAAGTGGTCGCCCACCATGTACGCGTGGTGCGGGTTGTGCGTGATGAACACGACCCCGAAGCCCTGATCCCGCGCCGCGGTGATGTAGCGCAGCACCATGCCCGACTGCTTGACCCCCAGGGCGGCGGTCGGCTCGTCGAGGATGAGTACCCGGGCGCCGAAGTAGATCGCCCGCGCGATCGCCACGCACTGCCGCTGCCCGCCCGAGAGCGAGCTGATCGGAGCGTCCACGTCGGGCAGGTCGATGCCCATCTTGAACAGCTCCTCCTTCGTCGTCGCACGCATGGTCTGCACGTCGAGGCTCTTGAGGAACCCGGAACGCAGCTCCTGCCCGAGGAAGAAGTTGCGCCACACCGGCATCAGGCCGACGACCGCCAGATCCTGGTACACCGTGGCCACGCCCTTCGCGAGGGCGTCCTTGGGCGAGTCCAGAGAGGTGACCTCGCCGTCCACGAGCACCTCGCCCTCACTCGGCTTGTGCAGGCCCGCCATCGTCTTGATGAGCGTCGACTTGCCCGCCCCGTTGTCGCCGAGCACGCAGGTCACCTCGCCGGGGAAGACCCGCAGGTTGATCCCCTTGAGCGCGATGATGTTCCCGTACTGCTTGCCGACGTCCTTGAACTCGATCAGTGCGACCTTCTCGTCGCCGGTCTCGGGGGTCTCGACCGAAATGTCGTCCGTGGTCATGGAGTCACCTCTTCGCGGCGAAGTTGCGGAATGCGTTGTTGGCGATCACGGCGAACAGCAGCATGATGCCGAGGAAGAACTTGAACCAGTCCGGGTTCCAGCCGGCGTAGACGATGCACTGGTTGACCATGCCGAAGATGAAGGCGCCGATCATCGCGCCCACCGCCGTGCCGTAGCCACCGGTGAGCAGGCACCCACCGATCACGGCGCCGATGATGTACAGGAACTCGTTGCCGACGCCCTGGCCGGACTGCACAGTGTCGTAGGCGTAGAGCAGGTGCTGCCCCACGAACCAGGCGCAGAAGCCGACGAACATGAACAGCCCGATCTTGACCTTGGTCACCGGAACGCCCACGGCCCGTGCGGAATCCTGATTGCCGCCGACGGCGAAGATCCAGTTGCCGACGCGCGTGCGCATCAGCACGTAGGTGGCGATGACGGTGAACAGGACCCACCACAGCACCGTGACCTTGAGGCCGACGCCGAAGACGTGGATCGTCGACGAGAACACGGCCTGCGCCGACGGGAAGCCCTGCATGTCGGCGATCGTGGGGGTGGCCACCTGACCGGTCACCATCTTCGTCACGGCCAGGTTGATGCCGGTGAGCATGAGGAAGGTCGCCAGCGTGATGAGGAAGCTGGGGATCCTGGTGCGCATCACCATGTATCCGTTGAACGCGCCCACGGCCAGTGACAGTGCGAGCGCCAGCAACGAACCCACCCACGTGTTGAGGTGCAGGTTGTAGGCGAGCATCGACGCCGCGAGCGACGACGAGGTGACCGCAACACCGGTGGAGAGGTCGAATTCGCCGCCGATCATGAGCAGGGCGACGCCGCAGGCCATGATGCCGATCGTCGAGCTGGCGTAGAGCACCGTCGCGAAGGCCTCCGGGCTACGGAAGGGCGGAGCGACGATCAGGAAGAAGATCACGATCGCGATCGCACCGATCAGCGCGCCGACCTCGGGACGCAGGATCAGGCGCTGGAGGGGCTTCTGCTTCTTGACCCGCTCATCGGTGACCGGCGCGTGCGTGCTCAGGTCGAGCGCCTCGTCCGTGGTCATCAGCGCGTCCCGCCCTTGGCGAGCTCGGCCACCTTGTCGACGTTCGTCTTGTCGATGAACGCCGGACCGGTGAAGACCGCCTGGCCACCACCGATGGTGTTGCCGTTGATGATCTGCAGCCAGAGCGAGTCGATCGCGAGGTAGCCCTGGAGGTAGGGCTGCTGATCGACGGCCCACGCCACCTTGCCGTTCTGGATCGCGGTCACGAGCGCGGCATTGGTGTCGAAGGTGACGATCCTGGCCTTGCTACCGGACCCCTCGATGGCCTTGGTCGCGGTCAGCGCGAACGGGGCACCCAGGGCGACGACGGTGTCGATGCTCGGGTCCTGCTGGAGCTTGGCGTTGATCTTCGACTGCACGTCGGTCATGTCCTCGCCGTTGACGTTGAGGTTCTCGACGGAGCCGCCCGCGAGTCCCGTTCGCACCCCGGCACAGCGGGATTCGAGCTGGACCTGCCCCTGCTGCTGGATGATGCAGATGGCCTTCTTCGCACCCTCCTTGGAGAGTCGCTCGCCGACCGCGGTGCCCGCCGTGGTCTCGTCCTGGCCGAAGTACTGCTGGATGCCCATCCGCGCGTAGTCGTTGTAACCGGCGTTGAAGGCGGAGATCGGGATTCCCGCCTTCTGCGCGCTCTGCACCACCGCCTGGAAGGCGTTGGGGGTGGAGAGCGTGAGCGCGATCCCGTCGACCTTGCTGTCGATCGCGGCCTGCACCAGGTTCGCCTGGTTGGGCGCCTGCGGATCGTTGGAGTAGCGGAGGGTGACGTTGTCCTTCTTGGCCGCCATCTCGGCACCCTTGCGGATGAGGTCCCAGAAGGTGTCGCCGGGCTGCTGGTGGGTGACCATGGCGATCGTGAGGTGCTTGGTCCCCGCCGAGCCGACGCCGGGCCCGCCGGCACCGTCGCCGCGGGGCGCACCGCCCGTGCTGGAGCATCCCACCACCGTCAGGAGGACCGCGGTACCGGCGGCGGTGGCTGCGAGCGCCGTCCGGAGCCTGCCCGCCCGCTGCGTGGTCTTCTTCATTGCTGTGTCCCTTCGACCTCGAGCAAGTGGGACGACCCACCCGCTGACGCTGAATGTAGTACAGATCACACCGCTTGACCAGAGTTTGTTCAGACATATGCACATTGGATGTGAGGTTTGCTTCAGCGTGGTGGTGCAGTGGTCCGCCGGATCACCGTTCGCGGTGCGAGAACGCGGTTCTCACGGCCGCCGGAGGCCGGTTCCGCGTCGGGATCCATCCGGCCGACGAGCAGCGTTCCGGCCTGGACACCGACATCGAAGCTGCGATCGTCCACCGTGGTCAGCCCGATGAGACGGGCCGCCGCCAGGGAGGTGTCGTCGTAGCCGACGACGGACAGGTCGTCCGGCACGCGGAGCCCCCGCTCCTGCGCCGCACCGAGCACGCCGACGGCCATCACGTCGTTCGCGGCGAAGATCGCGGTGACGCCCGCCGCGCCCAGCACCTCCATCGCGCCCGCGAAGCCCGCCTCATCGGACGCCGCCCCGCGCCAGGCCGTCTCGACCACGGTCGCGCCCAGCCGGGTGGCCTCGGCTGCGAACGCGGTGCGGCGCACCTCGCCCGCGCCGCCGCCGGCGCACACCTGCCCGACGGTGCGGTGCCCCAGCTCCACGAGATGCCGTGCGACCAGACGCGCCCCTGCGGCGTCGTCGTTCGCGACCGCGTCGAACCGCGCGTCGCGCACCGCCCGGGTCCCGGCGACCACCACCGGCGGGAGTGCCGCATCGCCCCGGGCGAGCAGCGACCCCGGCGGGTCCATGCCGAGCACCAGCCCGTCCACCCGCATGGACAGCATCGATTCGACCGGGTCCTCCGCCTGGTCGACGGTCGCGACGTCGACCACTGCCAACCGGTACCCCGCCGGCCCGAGCGCGGCGTGCAACCCGCGCACCAGGTCGACGAACCACAGGTTCGTGTAGTCGTCGATGAGCACGCCGACGGTGCGGGTGCGGTTGGCCGCGAGGTTCGCGGCGGCACGGCTCGGGCGGTACCCGAGCTCGGCGATCGCCTCCTCGACCGCACGGCGCGACGGGGCGGCCACGCGCGGTGAGCCCTGCAGAACCAGCGACACCAGGGATTTCGAGACCCCGGCCCGCGTCGCGACGTCGTAGATGGTCGGCCGCTTCTCCGCCATGACACCTCACTCTTGACAGGACATAAGAACATTGCTCATCATTATTGGAGCGCTCCAACTCATCGCAACAGTAGGCCGTGACGGAGATCGCAGCAACCCCGTGAAGGAGGAACATGAGCAGCAACAGCATCGGCGTCGCGGTCATCGGCGCAGGCATGGCGGGCAAGGCGCACGCCGCCGGTTACCGAGCCGCGACGGCCGTGTACGGCCCCGGTCTCCCCGGCGTACGACTGGTGTCCGTCGCGGACGCCTACGAGCCCCTGGCCGAGGACGCCGCGCGGCGGTTCGGCTTCGAGCGGCACGACACGTCCTGGCAGGCGATCGCCGCCGCTGACGACATCGACGTCGTCAGCGTCGTCGTGGCGAACGCGCTGCACCGCGAGATCGTCGACGCCCTCCTCGCCGCGGGCAAGCACGTGCTGTGCGAGAAGCCGCTGTCGGACACGCTCGACGACGCCCGCGCCATGGTCGCCGCCGCCGACGTGGCAGCCGAGCGCGGCGTACTCGGGAGGATCGGCCTGACCTACCTGCGCTCCCCCGGCATCGCGTTCCTCGCCGGTCTCGTCCGCAGCGGCCGCCTGGGCGCGCTCATCAACTTCGACGGCGCCTACTGGACCGACTACGCGTGCGACCCCGACGGGCCCATCAGCTGGCGGTTCAAGGGCCCCAGCGGCTCCGGCGCACTCGCCGACGTCGGCAGCCACCTCACCTATGTCGCGGAGCTGTTCGGCGGCCCCGTTGCGACCGTCCGCGGCGCGACCCTGCACACCGCGTTCCCGACCCGCCCGGTACCACTGGGGCGGGTGATCGGTCACGAGCACGGAGCGGTCGGCGACGAGCGGGACACCGTCGACAACGACGACGTGGCAGGCTTCTTCGTCGACTTCGCGGGCGGCGGGACCGGCGCCCTGCAGGTCTCGCGCGTCGCCGCCGGGCACCCGAACACGCTGAAGTTCGAGGTGTTCTGCGAGCGTGGTTCCGCCGCCTTCGACTTCCGGTTCCCGGGGCAGGTGCAGGTGTGGCTGCCCGAGGACGAGGACGCCCTCGCCGGCCCGCGCACGGTGATCCTCGGACCCGCACATCCCTACTGGCGCGGCGGGCTCGCGATGGACGCCCCCGGCGTCGGCATCGGCCAGAACGACGGCTTCGTCTTCCAGGCGCGCGCCTTCCTCGAAGAGGTCGCCGGACTGTCGGCGAGCGACTCGCTGCCGCGGAACGCCGATTTCACCGACGGCCTGCACAACATGGAACTGCTCGACGCGGTGGCCCGATCCGCCGCCGCCGGCGGCACGCCCGTGGACATGGCGTCGGCGATCGACAACACCTGACCCCCGAACCGGAACCATCTCTGAGGAGAGATTCATGAAACTCGGCCTGTACAACGCCATCTTCCACGACCGCCCACTGCCGGACGCGCTCCGAGCGATCGCCGATGTCGGCCTCACCGGCATCGAGCTGAACACCGGCGGCTTCCTCCCGCCCGTGCATGTTCCGAACATCGCCGACATCCTCGGCAGTGACGCCGCCCGCGACGACTACCTCGGGATCTTCGAGGGCACCGGCGTGAGCATCGCCGGGCTCAACTGCAACGGCAACCCGCTGCACCCGAACCGCGCGATCGGCGGCAAGCACGCGGACGATATCCACCGCTCGATCCGACTCGCGGCCCGCCTCGGCCAGAGCCGCGTCGTGACCATGTCCGGCCTGCCCGGCGGCGACCCCGGTGCACTGCACCAGAACTGGGTGATCAACGCCTGGAACTCCGCCGCGCTCGACGTCCTCGACCACCAGTGGGAGATCGCCACGGACTTCTGGCGCGAGACCGATCGTCTCGCAGCCGAACACGGCGTCAAGGTGGCCCTGGAGCTGCACCCGCAGAACGTCGTCTTCAACAGCGCCACGATGCTCGAGTTGGTGGAGCGCACCGGGTCGACCCACCTGGGCGTCGAACTCGATGCGTCGCACCTGTTCTGGCAGCAGATGGACCCGGTCGCCGTCGTCCGGCACCTGGGCGACCTCGTGGTGCACGCGGCTGCGAAGGACGTCCGCGTCAACCCGCAGTACGCGGCGCTGAACGGGGTGCTGGACAATTCCTTCCGCCGCCTGCGTCCCGACGAGGCGCGCACCAATCTCGGCGGCGACGAATGGGCGAACGAGTGGCCGAAGCAGTCGGCATGGGACTTCGTCGCGCTCGGCAAGGGGCACGACACCGCGTACTGGACCGAGTTCCTCCGCGCCCTGCACGAGGTCGATCCGGACATGCTCGTCAACATCGAGCACGAGGACACCGAACTCGGGCGCGAGGAGGGCGTCGCCGTTGCGGCCGAGGTGCTCAGGGCGGCGGACGCCGCACTGACCGCCTCGCTCGACTGATCCGCGCGCCCGACGACGAGGGCGCCGGCGGTCCGTGGACCGTCGGCGCCCGTGCGGGACCTGCTATCCCAGGGTGACCCAGCGCGCCTCGTCGACCGATCGCGTCATCGCGTCGAGGGCCCGGGCGCTCCGCACGGCGTCCTCGACGGTGGCGCCCTCGGGCACGCCGGTGACGATCGACCGGAGGAAGCGCTGCGCCTCTATCACCTTGAGGTCGTCGTACCCCATGGGATTCGCCGCGCCCGGCTGGAACGCGGCGTAGTCACCGCTGCCGGGCCCGACGTGCACCGTCGAGACCGCCTGATCCTGGTACGCGGACCCGAGCGCGGTCTCGAGCTCGCCCATCCGCCGGTAGTCCCAGCGCACCATACCGGCCGTGCCGTGGACCTCGAACCCGTAGGAGTTCTGCTCCCCCACCGCGACCCGGCTGGCCTCCAGCACGCACCGCGCACCCGAGGCGAGCCGCAGCTGCGCGGAGAGGTAGTCCTCGTTCTCGACGGGTCCGCGCACGCCGGACGCGGCGAGTTGATGCCCGGACGTGGCACCGGTGGGCTCCGCACGTTCCGGAATGAAGACCGCGGTATCGGCGACGAGTGCGTCGATGTCGCCGAGCAGGTGCGTGACCAGGTCGACCCCGTGCGAACCGAGGTCGCCGAGCACGCCGTTGCCGCCGCAGGCGCGCTGGTAGCGCCACGTGAGGGCACCGTCGGGGTGTGCGGCGTAGTCGCTGAACAGGCGGAAGCGGGCGTGGGTGACGGTGCCGAGGCCACCGTCGGCGATGATCGCGCGCGCCGCTTCCACGGCGGGCGCATTGCGGTAGTTGAAGCCGACCGCCGTGCGTCGGTCGTTGCGCGCCGCCGCTCCTGCGACCGCGGCGGCGTCGGCCTCGGTGAGGCCCACGGGCTTCTCGATCCAGAGGTGCTTGCCGGCGTCGAGCACCGCGACCCCGATCTCGCGATGCAGGAAGTTGGGCACCGTCACGGAGACCGCGTCGATGGAGGGATCCTCGAGGATCTCGCGCCAATCGGTGACCGCGGTGCCCGCCCCGAACCGCGAGGCGAAGACCTGCGCGCGGCCCGGGACGTCGTCGGCGACCGCGGCTAGCACCGGAACGGCGGGACCTTCCGGATAGTGGTGCGGCACACGGGTGTAAGCCTGTGCGTGCACCCTTCCCATCCAGCCCATCCCGATCACGGCGACCCGCACCGGGGTCGGGTCCTGCTGTACCTCTTCGAGCATCCTGCGCCACCTCCGTCATCCACCCGCACCGTGCGAACACCTCGAGGATGCCAGACGATCAACTTAAATGTCCTGACATTCGTTCAATGTCTCGGAAGAGCTTGTCAAACTCATTCGGCGTCTGCTGTGATGTACCTCACGCGGACAGCGGGAAGGACTCCATGATGACTCACGGAAGCACCGGCACACCGGAGGGCGGAACAGCACTGCCTGCGCTGAGACCGGGGCCCCACCAGCGACGGATGGACCTCGTCGCGGTGGTCGCGACCTTCGGCGGCCTGCTCTTCGGCTACGACACCGGCGTGCTCAACGGCGCCCTGGAGCCGATGAAGCACGACCTGGGGCTCACGACCACCACCGAGGGGCTCGTGGTGAGCACCCTCCTGGTCGGCGCGGCGGTCGGGGCGCTGGTATGCGGCCGGCTCGCCGACGCCATCGGCCGCCGGCGGACGATGATCATCCTGGCCGTCGTGTTCTTCGTCGGAACCATGGGCGCCGTGTTCGCGAACAGCCTCGGCGTGATGCTGCCGGCCCGGTTCATCCTGGGCCTCGCCGTCGGCGGCGCGTCCGTGGTCGTCCCCGTCTACCTGTCCGAGCTCGCGCCGACGGAACGCCGCGGCGCGCTCGGCGGCCGCAACGAACTCGCGATCGTCGTGGGCCAGCTCCTCGCCTTCGTCATCAACGCGATCATCGCCGCAGTCTGGCCGCCGCTCTCGGATTCGAACCCCGACGGGCATGCGGGCGTCTGGCGGATCATGCTCGCCGTGTGCGCGGTTCCCGCCATCTGCCTGTTCATCGGCATGCTGCGGATGCCCGAATCGCCCCGTTGGTACATCTCGAAGGGCCGCCACGACGATGCGCTCGCCGTCCTGATGCAGGTCCGCACGGAGGACCGCGCGCGGGCCGAGATGGCCGAGGTGGAGCACCTCGCGCACGAGGAGGAGGCCGCGCAGACGGGCGGCTGGGCCGATCTGGCCATCCCGTGGGTGCGCCGCATCATGCTGGCCGCCGTGATCCTCGCGATCGCCCAGCAGCTCACCGGCATCAACTCCGTCATGTACTACGGCACCGAGATGCTCAAGACCGCGGGCTTCAGCGACAGCGCCGCCCCCATCGCGAACATCTTCATGGGCGTCTCCGCGGTGGTAGGCAGCGCCATCTGCCTGTTCGTCCTCATCGATCGGGTCCCGCGCCGCACGCTCATCATCCTGGGCATGATCGGCGTGACGGTCTGCCACGGCCTGACGGTGCTGTCGGCCCTCGTCCTGCCGGACGGCAAGGTCCAGGCCTACGCGGTGTTGATCTTCGTCGCCCTGTTCGTCCTCGCGATGCAGACGGCGTTGAACGTGCCGGTCTGGGTGTGCCTGTCCGAGCTCTTCCCGCTGCGGCTGCGCGGTTTCGGCATGGGCCTGTCCGTCCTGGTGCTGTGGCTGACCAACGCGCTCGTCGGGCAGCTGTTCCCCACCCTGATCAAGGTCGGCGGCATCGTCGGGACCTACGGCACCTTCTTCGTCGTCTGCGCGCTGTTCGGCTTCCTCATCTACAAGACCCTGCCCAACACCAGCGGTCGCTCACTGGAGGACCTCGAGGAGTCCTTCTCCCGCGGTGACTTCCGCTGACCGACCCACCCTGCAGAAGGAGAAGACATGACCGTCATCGTCGCGGTACCCGGTACCAGCGAGGGCCCCGTCGCATTACGGGCCGGCGTCGAGGAGGCGAGGTCCCTCGGCACCGATCTGGTCGCCGTCAACCTGGGCCTGACCAGACTCGACATCTCCGGCGTCGAAGGACAGGTACCGATCACCGTCGTCGATCGCATCGGACGCGGCGACCGCGATCCCGTCGACGCCGTCCTCGACGAGATCGATGAGCGCGCCGCTACGCGCCTCGTCATCGCCGTCCGGCGGCGGTCCCGCGTGAGCAAGGCCGTGCTGGGCAGCGTGAGCCAGCGGCTGATCCTGAACTCGCCGATCCCCGTGCTCGCCGTCAAAGCCGACTGAGTCCGTTCAGCGGTCCTCGGCGAGGCTGGTGAGCGTACCGATCCCCTCGACGGTGACGGCCACGTGCTGGCCCGCGGTGATGGGACCGACGCCCTCCGGCGTGCCGGTGAGGATGACATCGCCGGGCAGCAGCGTCATGACCGAGGAGATCCACTCGACGATGTCGCCGATGGAGTGGATCATCAGCGAGGTGCGGGAGTCCTGCTTGATCTGGCCGTCGAGTTCGGTGTAGATCCGCGCGTCCGACGGGTCGAACTCCGTCTCGATCCACGGGCCGAGCGGGCAGAAGGTGTCGTAGCCCTTGCCGCGCGTCCACTGACCGTCGTGCCGCTGCTGATCGCGCGCGGTCACGTCGTTGGCGACGGTGTAGCCGAGGATGACGTCCTTCGCGCGGGCGGCCGGTACGTCGCGGCACGGCTGGCCGATGACGACGGCGAGCTCACCCTCGTAGTCCACCTGCTGCGAGCTGCGGGGCAGCTTGATCGGCGCCAACGGTCCGATGATCGAGGTGTTCGGCTTGATGAAGATCACCGGATCCTTCGGCGCCTCGCCGCCCATCTCCGCGGCGTGCGCCGCGTAGTTCTTGCCGATGCACACCACCTTGCTGGCGAGGATCGGGGCGAGCAGGCGCACGTCGTCGAGCGCCCAGCTGCGACCGGTGAACTCCGGTGTGCCGAAAGGATGCTCGGAGATCTCGCGGGCCCGAGCACCGTCCTCCGGGTCACCCTCGATGGCCGCGAACGCGACTCCGTCACTGCTGGCGATTCGTGCAAGGCGCATACGGCGAGCCTACCGGTCGACGGCAATACTTCGATCAGCTAGGCTTCATCTCACAATGTAAGCCGAGCGTTCCACTGATTGGGATTGATATGGAGATGTCAGCCGCCCGCCGCTGGTGGATCCTGGTGGTGTCCATGACCGCCGCGATCACCACGACCGCCGCCGTGAACTGCACCGCGTTCCTCATCCCGCAGCTCATCCGCAACGGCCTCCCGGTGCAGAGCGCGGGTCTGTTCGCCGCCGCAGCACCCGCGGGCCTGTTGCTCACGACGATCCTGTGGGGCGCACTCATCGACCGGTACGGAGAGCGGCGGATCCTGCTGATCAGCATGGCGGGCGCGGTGATCGGGCTGGCGGTCACCGTCGCGTCGTTCGCGGCGCACGCCCCGCTGTACCTGTCGGCGATCGGCCTCTTCTTCGCCTCCGCGATGGCCGCCAGCGGGAACGGTGCCAGCGGCCGGATCGTGGTCGGATGGTTCCCCGCGTCCAGCCGCGGCACCGCCATGGGGATCAGGCAGACCTCGCAACCCCTGGGCATCGCGATCCTGTCGCTGACAATGCCGTTGCTGGCGAACCGCATCGGACTCACCGCGGCGATGACGGTCCCGCTGGTTGTGGCCGTGGTGTCGCTGATCCTGGTGTGGGCGTTCATCATCGACCCGCCCCGCCCCGAAGCCGGGCCGGAGGCGAGTGCGGCGCAGGCGAACCCCTACCGGGAGGACGGTTTCCTCGCCCGCATCCACGCCGTCTCGCTGCTGCTGGTGCTGCCGCAGGGCGCCATCTGGACCTGGGGCATCACGTGGCTGATCGTCGGGCTGCACTGGGCGCCGGCCACCGCAGGACTCCTGGTGTCCGCGAGTCAGCTCTTCGGCGCTCTCGGGCGGATCGCCGCGGGTGCGTGGTCGGACCGGCTGGGATCGCGCACCGCCCCGATCCGGTGGATCGCGCTGGCTGCCGCCGCAGCGGTGGGCGGGCTGGGTGCGCTCGCCGCGATCGGCTCCCCCGCCGCCGTCGTGGTGTTCCTGATCGCCTCGGTGGTCACCGTCGCCGACAACGGTCTGGCCTTCACCGCGATCGCCGAGAAGGCCGGCCCGTTCTACAGCGGCCGCGCGCTGGGCATCCAGAACACGGGACAGTTCGTCGCCACGACCGCCTCCGGGCCGATCCTCGGCGCGCTGATCCACGCCACGAGTTTCGGCGCCGCCTTCGCGATCGTCGCGCTGGCACCGCTGCTCGCCTACCCGCTGGTCCCCTCCGACGCGAAGCCCGCGGACCTGCCGGAGGCGGCACCGTCGACCCCCTGAAAACGACTCAACAGCGTCAGCCCGTACAGAACCCGCAGGTGGAGGTATGGGCTAACGCTGTTGAGTCAGGAGGGTGCGGTTACGCGGTGAGGGCGGCGGCGATGCGGTCGCCGACCTCGGTGGTGCGGATGGGGGCGTCGCCGCGGGCGGCGAGGTCGGCGGTCACCGCGTCCTCGATCCGGGCGGCGCCGTCCTCGTTCCCCAAGTGCCGCAGCAGCATCGCCGCGGACAGGATGGCCGCGGTGGGATCCGCGACGCCCTGGCCGACGATGTCGGGGGCGCTGCCGTGCACGGGCTCGAACATCGACGGGTTGGTGCCCGTCGCGTCGATGTTGCCCGACGCGGCGAGGCCGATGCCGCCGGAGATCGCTCCGGCCTCGTCGGTGAGAATGTCGCCGAAGAGGTTGTCCGTCACGATCACGTCGAAGCGCGACGGGTCGGTCACCAGGTAGATCGTGGCCGCGTCGATGTGGCTGTAATCCACGGCCACATCGGGGAACTCGGTCGCGACCTCGTCGACGGTGCGCTGCCACAGCCCGCCGCCGTGCACGAGCACGTTGGTCTTGTGCACGAGCGTCAGCTTCTTCCGGCGGGTTTGCGCGAGCCGGAAGGCGAAGCGCACGACGCGCTCCGCGCCGAAGCGCGTGTTGACCGAGGTCTCGTTGGCGACCTCCTGCGGCGTACCCACGCGGATCGCGCCGCCGTTGCCGGTGTACGCGCCCTCGGTGCCCTCACGGACCACGACGAAGTCGATCTCGCCGGGGTTCTTCAGGGGCGACTCGACGCCGGGGAAGAGCTTCGACGGGCGCAGGTTGACGTGGTGATCCAGCGCGAAGCGCATCGTCAGCAGCAGGCCCCGCTCGAGGATGCCGGGCGGCACCTTGCGCGGATCGCCGATCGCGCCGAGCAGGATCGCGTCGTGCTCGCGCAGCGACGCCAGATCCTCGTCGGTGAGCAGCTCGCCGTTGCGCTCGTAGCGCCGCGCGCCCAGGTCGTAGTCGGTGGTCTCGATCTCGCCGACGACCGCACGCAGCACCTTGAGCGCCTCGTCCGTCACCTCGGGGCCGATGCCGTCCCCGCCGATCACCGCGAGCTTCACGACAGGTCCACCGCGGCGATCGTGGTGGCGGCGACGGCCTCGCCGATCGTCTGCTGCAGATCCGCCGGGACCTCCTGGCTGACGCGCAGCAGCACCGTCGCGCCCGTACCCTCCGCGTCCTGGCTGAGTGCGGCGGCCTGGATGTCGATGCCGGCGTCGCCGAGCAGGGTGCCGATCTTGCCCAGTGAGCCCGGCTTGTCGCCGTAGGCGATGAACAGGTTCAGGCCCTCGGCGCGCAGGTCGAAGTTGCGGCCGTTGATGTTGGTGACCTTCTCCACCCGGCCCAGGCCCGACAGGGTGCCCGAGACGTTCGCGACCGTGCCATCGCCGTACACGGCGCGCACGTCCACGAGGCTGCGGTGGTTGGGGCTCTCGGAGACCTTCTCGAGCTCGACGGTGACCCCGCGCTCCTCCGCCAGGGCGGGGGCGTTGACGAAGGTGACCGCGTCCTCGATGACGGCGGAGAACAGGCCGCGCAGCGCCGAGAGCTGCAGGATGTCGACGTTCTCGCTGGCCAGTTCACCACGGACGGTGACGCCGATCTTCTCAGGCAGCTGGCCGGGCAGGCCGCCGAGCAGCACGCCGAGCTTGCGGGTGAGCTCGAGCCAGGGCGCGACCTCCTCGTCGACGGCGCCGCCCTTGACGTTCACGGCGTCCGGGACGAACTCGCCGGCCAGGGCCAGACGCACGCTCTTGGCGACGTCGGTGCCGGCGCGGTCCTGGGCCTCCGAGGTGGAGGCGCCGAGGTGCGGCGTCACGACGACCTGGGGCAGCTCGAACAGCGGGCTGTCCGTGCAGGGCTCGGTCTCGAAGACGTCGAGGCCGGCGCCGAAGACCCGACCCGAGGTGATCGCGTCCGCGAGGGCCTGCTCGTCGACGAGGCCGCCGCGGGCGGCGTTGACGATGATGACGCCCTGCTTGGCCTTGGCCAGGAGCTCGCGGCCGATGAGGCCCTTGGTCTCCGGGGTCTTGGGCAGGTGCACCGAGATGAAGTCGGCGCGCTCGACGAGCTCGTCGATGCTGACCAGCTCGATGCCGAGCTGCGCGGCGCGGGCCGGGCTGACATAGGGGTCGTACGCGATGATCTTGGTCTCGAACGCGGCGAGGCGCTGCGCCACGAGCTGGCCGATGCGGCCCATGCCGACGACGCCCACGGTCTTGCCGAGGATCTCGACGCCGTTGAACGAGCTGCGCTTCCAGGTGTGCTCGCGCAGGGTCTTGTCCGCGGCGGGGATCTGGCGCGCGGTCGCGAGCATCAGCGCGACAGCGTGCTCGGCGGCGGTGTGGATGTTCGAGGTGGGGGCATTCACCACGAGGACGCCGCGCTCGGTGGCGGCGGGCACGTCCACGTTGTCGAGGCCGACACCGGCGCGGGCGACGATCTTCAGCTTGGTGGCGGCCGCGAGGACCTCCGCGTCGACGGTGGTCGCCGAGCGGACCAGCAGCGCGTCGGCCTCGGGGACCGCGGCGAGCAGGGCCGGGCGATCGGGGCCGTCGACCCACTTCACCTCGACGCCGTCACCGAGCGCCTCCACTGTCGACGGTGCCAGCTTGTCGGCGATCAATACCACGGGACGGGTCACTTGCGCTCCTCATTCACGGTGCCGGTTGCCCGCCCAGCTTAATGACCTGCGCGTGCCCGCTCCCCGGCCGGGTCTCGGACGAGCAGCGCGACCTCGATGTCGAGCCGGTCGGCGCCGATCTCGCGCCCCCGCCGGGCGACCGCCCGCTGCACCCGGTACTTCACCGAGTTGGCGTGCATGTTCAGCTCCTCCGCAGCCGCCTTGAAGCCGCCGCCGTGCCGTAGGTAGACGGCGAGCGTGGCCCGCAGGCGCGCGTCGGATTCGGTATCGGCGGCCAGGTCACCCAGGACGTCCCGGGCCCACGCCTGCGCGGCGAGGGGATCCGCCCCGACCAGCGCCGCGACCATGACGCCCGGGTCGCCGGCGAACACCGCGGAGCCCTCTCCGACGGTGCGCCGGACCGCCTCGGCCTCGCGGTGCGAGCGCCGGAAGCCGTCGACCCCGGTACGCACCGTCCCGACGGCGACCCGGGGCGCATGGTCTCCGGCACCCGGTCGGGCACCGTCGGGCGGCGTGGTCAGGAAGGCGTGCGCCCGGGCGAGCCCCGGCTCGGCGGCCGCGAGCGGGAGCCAGCCCCAGGCCGTGCGGTGGTCCGCGGTGATGAACAGCGGGGCCTCCGCAACGCCGACGGCGGCCGCGAGCGCGCGGACGAAGGACTCCATCCGGTCCACGTGATCTCCGCCGTCCACGGCCCCGGGGGCGTCGTCGGGGAACCACGCGATCACCGCGAGGTGGTGCCGGCGCAGGGGGTAGCCGACGGCTGTGGACGCGGCGTCGACGTCCGGGGCGTCGTCGCCGGCGAGCAGCTCGCGCACCCGCGCGACGCGGGCGCTGGACCGGCCCTGCATCCAGCGGTCGCGCTCGCGCTGGTAGGCGGCGATGACCGTCTCGATCACGGTGTCCGAGTATGAGAACGACCAATCGGTGATCCACTCGTGCGCCGCCAGCATCTGCTCGAGCGGGAGGTCGGTGGCGCGGACCGCGGCGTGCATCTGCTGCACCATGCTGGCCTGACCGAGCCGGTACGCACGCACCAGCGCGGTCACGGGCAGGCCCCGTTGAGCGAGCAGTCGCGGATAGGCGAGGGCCGCCAGCGGTGCCTCGATCGTGCCCGGGTCGACGCCGAAGACCATGCCGTGCAGGACGGTCTCGACGTTCCCGGCGACACTCGCGGCGAGGGCGCGCTCCAGTTCGACATCGCCGCGCAACTCCGGGATGTCCGCGAGCATCCGGGCCGTCATCCGCTCGCCGACGGTGCGCTGCTCCAAACCGCCCAGGACCCCCGCCACCGTCCGGCCGATGGGGTCGGAACCGAAGCCCGATCGCTCCGAGGTCTGTCGCACGGCGTCAGGGTATGCCCTCATCGAAGCCCGGCGGGGCCGATTCTTCGTCTTCCGGAGACGAAAGCCCGGTAGAACTTGATCACCACAGGACGGAGTGACACCGCTCACATCCGCATACCGTGATCGGCACGGACCACAAGGAGACCCAGTGACCACCTTCGCCTCGCTTCCCGACACCCGCGCCGCCGCGGACCCGCACGCCCCCGCCCTCGCCGACGACGAACTCGACCTCGACAACGTCGCCTTCCTCGACGCCGTCACGCGGACCGCCGCCGGCCTGCGCGCGGCGGGCGTCGGCCGCGGCGATGTCGTGGCCATCCGCCTCCCCAACACCGCCCACCTCGTGGTGGGGCTGTTCGCCGCATGGCGGCTCGGGGCGGCCACCACGCCCATCAACCCGTACCTCACGCCCGCCGAGGCGGGCTTCCAGATCCACGACGCCGGCTCGAAGGTCCTCATCACCGCCGACGGCGCCGTGTTCGACGGCGTCCCCTCGCTCACGCCCGGCGAGCTGCTCACCCGCGCCCCCGATACCGCTGCGCCCGTGGCCGTTCCCGAGGACCTGGCATTGCTGATCTACACCTCCGGGACCACCGGCCGCCCCAAGGGCGTCATGATGGATCACGCCAACCTCACCGTGATGAGCGAGATGTCCTCCGCCGCCTTCGAGTTCGGCGCGGCGGACCACAGCCTGCTGATCCTGCCGCTGTTCCACGTCAACGCGATCGTGGTCTCGACGCTCAACCCGCTCGCGGGCGGCGGGCGGGTGACCGTCACCGGGCGGTTCGACCCGCGGACCTTCTTCGACCTCGTCGAACGCACTGGCGCCACCTACTTCTCGGCCGTCCCCACGATCTACACCATGCTCGCGGACCTGCCGCCCGAGGTCCGCCCGGACACCTCACGGGTCCGATTCGCCGTGTGCGGCGCCGCCCCGGCCAGCCGGGAGCTGCTGCACCGCTTCGAGTCCCGGTACGGCTTCCCGCTCATCGAGGGATACGGTCTATCCGAGTGCACGTGCGCCGCGACCTGCAATCCGCTCGACGGGGTGCGCAAGCCCGGCACCGTCGGCACGGCTCTACCGGGCCAGCGGGTCCGCATCGTCGACGGCAGAGGCCGCGAGGTCCCGACCGGCGAGGCGGGCGAGGTGCTCCTGGCCGGCCCGAACATCATGCGGGGCTACCTGAACCGACCCGAGGAGACCGCGAAGACGCTGGTCGACGGCTGGCTGCACACCGGCGACGTCGGATTCCTCGACGCCGACGGCTACCTCACCCTCGTGGACCGGGCGAAGGACATGATCATCCGGGGCGGGGAGAACATCTACCCCAAGGAGATCGAGACCGTGGTGTACGGCGCAGCCGGAGTCGCCGAGGCCGCGGTGATCGGCCGGCCCGACGCGAAGTACGGCGAGGTGCCGGTGCTCTACGTCTCCCCCGCCACCGTCGACCCGGGCTCCGTGCTGGCGCACACCGCCGCCAACCTCGCCAAGTTCAAGCAGCCGGTGGCCGTGACCGTCGTCGACGCCCTGCCGAAGAACCCCGTCGGGAAGATCGACAAGCCCGCCCTGCGCCGCCTCGACGCGGCCACCGTCCTGCCCGCCTGATCCGCCTCACCGAATCCAAGGAGTCGTCATGGGATTCACCCAGCCCTACCTGCCGCCGGTCGAACCGGACGAGTTCCTCTCGCGTCCGATCCGCGAGCGCCTGCGCTTCGCCACCCAGGACTGGGTGGACCACGGCTTCGGCACGCAGACCGTCGTCTACTTCATCTACATCGCCAAGCTGGTGGTGCTCTACGCGTTCGGCGGCGTGCTCGCGGCCACCCTCACCTCCGGCCTGCACCTCTGGGAGGTCGGGACGTGGTGGAACCAGCCCATCGTCTACCAGAAGCTGGTGCTCTGGACGGTGCTGCTCGAGTCGATCGGCATCGCCGGGGCATGGGGGCCGTTGACCTTCAAGATCAAGCCGATGACGGGCGGAATCCGGTTCTGGGCCCGCACCGGCACGATCCGGCTGCGCCCCTTCACGTGGGTACCCGGCACCGCGGGATCCCGGCGCACCGCGCTGGACGTGGGCATGTACCTGGTGTTCCCGGCATCCCTCGTGCTGGCGATCGCCCTTCCCGGTGTGACGGTCGGCGACGCCCCGCTGGACCTCGTGCGCCCGTGGTCGCTGATCGCCCCGATCGTGCTCCTGGTACTGATCGGCTTGCGGGACAAAACGATCTTCCTCGGCGCCCGCGCCGAGCAGTACCTGCCGGGGCTCGTCATGTTCGCGATCCTGCCGTACCTGTCCTTCGCCACGCTGATCGTCGGCCTCAAGCTGTTGATCGTGACCGTGTGGGTCGGTGCGGGCCTGTCCAAGATCGGCAAGCACTTCATCAACGTGATCCCCGTGATGGTGTCCAACTCCCCGTGCATGCCCTTCACCGGCCTGCGCCGCGCGCACTACCGCAACGCGCCGAACGACCTCCTGCCCTCGCGCCTCGCGCGGTTCATGGCGGAGGGCCTGGGCACCGTCGTCGAGATCGCCGCTCCGCTGATCCTGCTGTTCTCGCTGAACCGGACCCTCACAGTGGTCTGCGCCGTGTTCATGGTCTGCTACCACCTCTTCATCATCTCCACCTTCCCGCTCGCCGTGCCGCTGGAGTGGAACCTGCTCTTCGCGTACACCTCGCTGTTCCTCTTCGTCGGATTCCCCGCACAGGACGGCTATTCGGTCCTCGACATGAGCCCGGCGTGGCTCATCCTGGTGGTCTTCGCGGCACTCGCGTTCTTCCCCGTGCTCGGCAACATCCGCCCGGACAAGGTCTCGTTCCTGCCCTCGCTGCGCCAGTACGCCGGCAATTGGGCGACGGGCATGTGGGCGCTCGCCCCCGGCGCCGAGGAGAAGCTCGACCGCGTCCAGCGGCCGGTCGGCAACACCGTCGATCAGTTCGTCGCCTTCGGCACGCCCCGCGACTGGGCCGAGGTGCTGCTGCAGAAGGGCCTCGCATGGCGCGCGATGCACAGCAACGGCCGCGGCCTGTTCTCCACCCTTCTCAGCCACGTGCCGGACATCGAGCAGCGCACCCTGCGCGAGGGTGAACTGGTGTGCGGCAGCCTGATCGGCTTCAACTTCGGCGACGGGCACCTGCACGACGCGACGCTGATCGCCGCGGTGCAGGAGCAGGTCGGATTCGAGCCGGGCGAGCTCATCGTGGTGTGGGCCGAGTCGCAGCCGATCACCCGGATGACGCAGGACTTCCAGATCATCGACGCCGCACTGGGTGTCGTCGCCCGCGGGCACTGGAGCGTGACCGAGTGCGTGACCACGCAACCGTGGCTCCCCGACGGCCCGGTGGCGTGCGAGATCACCTGGACCTCCGACCCCGTCCGCTACCCGCTGGGAACCGGCGTGGGCGCCGCGCGATGACCACTGCCACCGTCGTCGGCGGCGGGCCCAACGGGCTCGCCGCCGCGATCACCCTCGCCCGCGCGGGCGTCGAGACCACCCTGTTGGAGGCGGCCGATACCGTCGGCGGCGGCATCCGGTCCTTCGAGGGCATCGCCGAAGGCCTCATCCACGACCACTGCGCCGCGATCCACCCCATGGCCGTGGGCTCGCCCTTCCTCGCCACCATCGACCTCGAGAAGCGCGGGCTGCGCTGGCGCTCCGCCGATGTCGAGTGCGTGCATCCGCTCGACGACGGCACGGCCGGGGTACTCCGGCGCACCGTCGGCGATACGGCCGCCGGCATGGGGCCCGACGGTGCCGCCTGGCGCGCCCTGTTCGACCGACCCGTGCGGAACTTCGACAGGATCGGGCCGTCGATGCTGGGGTCACTCCTGCGGGTGCCGCGGCATCCCCTGGCGCTGGCGGAGTTCGGTGCTCCAACCGTACTGCCGGCGACGGCGCTGGCCCTGGCGTTCCGGACTCCGCAGGCGCGGGCCCTGTGGGGCGGCGTTGCGGCGCACGCCTTCCGGCCGCTGCACGAGCCGATGAGCTCGGCGATCGGAAAGGGAATGCTCACCGCCGGCCATGCCTTCGGCTGGCAGGTCGCGGAGGGCGGCTCGGGCGCCATCGCCGCCGCCCTGGCCGCGGAGTTCCTCGACCTGGGTGGGCGGATCGAGACGGGTGCGCGGGTGACCGCCGGGAACCTGCCCGCAACCGACCTCACGCTGTTCGACCTCGACCCAGCGCAGATCGCGAGCATTCTCGGCGACCGGCTACCGGCGCGGGTGCGGCGCGCCTTCGGCCGTTTCCGGCGCGGCCCGGGGGCGTTCAAGGTCGACTTCGCCGTGCAGGGCGGCGTGCCCTGGACCAACCCCGACGCCCACCGGTCCAGCACCGTCCACCTGGGCGGTGCGTTCGCCGAAGTCGCAGCGACGGAACGGACCATCGCGGCCGGCAGGATGCCGGAGCATCCGTTCGTCCTCGTCGGCCAGCAGTACCTCGCCGACCCGTCCCGCAGCGCGGGCGATGTGCACCCGGTCTGGTCGTACGCGCACGTCCCGGGCGGCTACACCGGCGACGCCACCGAGGCCGTCATCGCCCAGATCGAGCGCTTCGCCCCCGGCTTCCGCGACCGGATCGTCGGCACCGCCGTCTGCTCCACCACCGAGATGTCCCGCTACAACGCCAACTTCGTCGGCGGCGACATCAACACCGGATCCAAGGACCCGCTCCAGCTGGTCTTCGGACCCCGGATCACCCTGCAGCCCTACGACCTCGGCGTCCCCGGCATGTACATCTGCTCCGCCGCCACCCCACCCGGACCCGCCGCGCACGGCATGTGCGGGCACCACGCCGCCGAGCGGGCACTGAAGAAGCTGCGCCGCTGAACGATCGAGGCCCCGATCTCCGAGTGGAGATCGGGGCCTCGGCGGTCGCGTTACTGCGCGGCGTACGCCGGCTCGCTGCGGAAGCGGGAGACGCGCCCGTCGATGCCGCAGATCCGCCACATGAGCTTGCTGAGCGGGTTGATCAGGCCGCACTTCTCGGCCATCATGCGCACATCGCCGAACACGTCGCGCTTCATCTGCTGCGACTCGTCCGAGCGCCAGAAGATGTCCTTCTTCACCGACCGCGGGATGTCGAAGGTCTCCCAGAACTCCTTGGGCGGCATCATGATCATGGTGACCATGACGCGCATGGTGAGCGGCAGCATCAGCGACAGGACCAGCCGCGGGAAGGCGCCGCGCGTGGGGATCCGGTGCTCGAGCAGCTGATGCGCGAACCCGATGTGCCGGGCCTCCTCCGCCACGTGGATCTGCATGATCGAGCTCATGGCGGGGTGCTGCTCGGAGCCGGAGCGCAGGAACTGCTTCTGCAGGTGGTCGATCGGCTCCTCGCCGCCGAGCACCATCATGTAGAAGTACAGCGGCGTCATCGTGGCGAACAGCGGCACGATCGGCGAGATGCGGCGCAGGAACCAACTGCCTCCCGGGACGTCCATGCCCACGCGGTTGACGAACTCCTGGAACATCAGCGTGTGCTGACACTCCTCCTTCGCCTCGTGCGTGGCGTAGCGGAACTCCGGCGAGTTGTTCGGGAGCGCGGCCGTGTACTGCATGATCCCGCGGATCAGCATCGACTCGAACTGCAGGCCCACCTTGGCCACGTTCGCCTGACGCCACATCCCGATCTCGATCTGCTTCGCGAGCGGCTGCTCCTGGTACCACGGGTGCCGGCCGATCGGATCGAATCGGGGATCGCACACCCAACGCGGGTCGTCGGGGACGATCGCGAGCTCGGGGTCGTCCCAGTCGATGTCGAGGTACGGATCGAAGTTGCGGTTGACCGACGCCTCGGAGAGATCGCTGAGGGTCTGCTCGTACTCCGCCTGCCCGGGAAACGGCTCCCCCATCGTGCGAGACATGTGCGTCAGAGCCAGCCGCATCGATTCACTCCTTGGTCGCGGGTTCAGCCTGTGATAGCCGATTCCCGAAACACTATCAGATAAACAAGCTACAGCGCTGGTTTATCTGCCCTCACACGTACGAGACCACCAGGACCACTCCGGAGAGGACGAGCATGCCCAGGCAGTTCACCCAGAAAGTGGTGCCGAGGAACCGGGCCCGCACGTGCGCGACAGCCGCGCACACGAAGTACGCCACGACGCCCACGTTCGCCGCGACGCCGACACCCGGGTAGTGCAGGCCGACGAGCAGGCCGGCCACGGCGACCAGCTTGATGGCGATCAGGATCCACCACCAGTCCCGCGGCAGGCGGACACCGTCGAGACAGTCCCGGATGAACGCGGGCGGCCGCACCGACAGCAGCGCGTCGCCGAGCAGGACCGCGGCGAGCACGACGGTGAGTGCGGGCCAGTGCGGCGTGTCGATCAGTCCAGTGGTCATCGCGGAACTCCTTCTCCCAGTATCTGAATGATCGCCTCGACCAGACGCTCGGCCGCGGCCTCCCGGGCGAGCGCGCCGCCGGAGGTCGCGAACAGCAGGCCGATGTAGACGAAGTAGAGGGTGCGTCCGGCGGCACCGGGATCGGCATGCCCGGCCGCCCGCAGGATCCGCTCGAAATCGGCCTGCAACTCGTCGCCGAGGTCGCCGAAGGTCCGCGAGCGGTGCTTCCCGCGCGCGAGGACGGCCGCATACTCGCGGGAGAGGTCACCGTCGGCGTTGAAATAGGTGACGAAGGGCTCGACGGTGCCCACCAGCCGTACGATCGCCTCGTCGCGCCCCAACGGGGGCAGCGATTCCCCCGTCGCACGCTCGGCGTGCACCGCGGCGATCCACTCGTCGACGATGGCGATGAGGAGCGCGTCCTTGTCCCCCACCCCCATCACCGTGCCGACACTGACGCCCGCGTCCGCGGCGATGCCGCGCACCGTCGTTCCTGCGAAACCGCGCGCGCGGAAGGACCGGTCGGCGGCGGCGAGCACCCGCGCGCGCGTCTCGACCTTGGCCTCCGCCCGCGACTGAACAGGTTCACTGAACATGTTCAATACATTATCCGCGGTTCCCCGACAACGCAAGAGCCCCGCTGGACCAGGGCGGTCCGGCGGGGCTCTCAGCGATGCGCTGCGAGACTACGCGGTCTCGGTGATCGGACGATCGACCCAACTCATCAGGTCGCGCAGCTTCTTGCCGGTGACCTCGATGGGGTGCTCGGCGTTCTCCTTGCGGAGGCCCTCGAGCTCCTTGTTGCCGCCCTCGACGTTCGCGACCAGGCGCTTGACGAAGGTGCCGTCCTGGATGTCCGTGAGGATGTCCTGCATGCGCTTCTTGGTGTCGGCGTCGATGACGCGCGGGCCCGAGAGGTAGCCGCCGAACTCCGCGGTGTCGGACACCGAGTAGTTCATGCGCGCGATGCCGCCCTCGTACATCAGGTCGACGATGAGCTTGAGCTCGTGGAGGCACTCGAAGTAGGCCATCTCAGGGGCGTAGCCGGCCTCGACCAGCACCTCGAAGCCGACCTTGACGAGCTCCTCGGTGCCGCCGCACAGCACGGCCTGCTCACCGAAGAGATCCGTCTCGGTCTCCTCCTTGAAGGTGGTCTTGATGACGCCGGCGCGGGCACCACCGATCGCGGCGGCGTAGCTCAGCGCGAGCGCCTGGCCGCCTCCGGTCGGATCCTGGTCCACCGCGATGAGGGCGGGGACGCCCTTGCCGTCGACGAACTGGCGGCGCACGAGGTGGCCGGGGCCCTTCGGGGCGACCATCGCGACGGTGACATTGGCCGGGGCCTCGATCAGCTTGAAGTGGATGTTCAGGCCGTGGCCGAAGAACAGCGCGTCGCCGTCCTTGAGGTTCGGCTCGATGTCGGCCTTGAAGATCTCGGCCTGCGCGGTGTCGGGCGCGAGCAGCATGATCACGTCGGCCCAGGCGGCCACCTCGGCCGGCGTGCCCACGGTCAGGCCCTGCTCCTCGGCCTTGGCGCGCGACTTCGAGCCCTCCTTGAGGCCGATGCGCACGTCCACGCCCGAGTCGCGGAGGCTCAGCGAGTGCGCGTGACCCTGCGAGCCGTAGCCGATGACGGCGACCTTCTTGCCCTGAATGATGGAGAGGTCGGCGTCCTCGTCGTAGAACAGTTCGATTGCCACGGTGGTTCCTTGTCCCTTCTGGAAATTTTGCAGTAGTTAAGTTAGCGAGTCGCGGTGATCGACTTCGGGCCGCGTCCCAGCGCGATGACGCCGGACTGGGCGATCTCGCGGATCCCGAAGGGATCCAGGACCGCCAGCAGCGCGTCGAGCTTGTCCGGCGTACCGGTGGCCTCGATGGTCACCGAGTCGGGCGAGACGTCCACGATCTTGGCACGGAACAGGTCGACGGTGTCCGTGACCTGGCCGCGCGTCGTCGAATCGGCACGGACCTTGACGAGCATCAGCTTGCGCGCCACCGACGACGTCGAATCCTGCTCGACGATCTTGAGGACCGAGACCAGCTTGTTGAGCTGCTTGGTGACCTGCTCCAGGGGGAGCTCGTCGACCGTGACGACGATCGTCATCCGGCTGACGCCCTTGAGTTCGGTGCCGCCGACCGCCAGGGATTCGATGTTGAAGCCGCGGCGCGAGAACAGGCCGGAGACGCGGGCCAGAACGCCCGGTCGGTCCTCGACCAGGACACTCAGCGTGTGCGTGGTGCTCACTTCTGCTCCTCCGAACGCTCCATCGCGGCGTGGATGACCGCCGGCTCGTCGGCCGCGTCGTCCTCGTCGAACAGCGGACGGATGTCCCGCGCCGCCATGATCTCGTCGTTGCTCGTGCCCGCCGCGACCATCGGCCACACCTGGGCGTCGGCGCCGACGATGAAGTCGATGACCACCGGGCGGTCGTTGATCTCCCGCGCCTGGGCGATCACCGCGTCCACGTCCTCGGCCCGCTCGCAGCGGAAGGACACGCAGCCCATCGCCTCACCGAGCTTGACGAAGTCGGGGATCCGCATGGAGTGCGTCGACAGGTCGGTGCTCGAGTAGCGCTGCTCGTAGAACAGCGTCTGCCACTGGCGGACCATGCCCAGGTTGCCGTTGTTGATGATGGCGACCTTGATCGGCGCGCCCTCGATCGCGGCGGTGGCCAGCTCCTGATTGGTCATCTGGAAGCAGCCGTCACCGTCGATCGCCCAGACCTCCTTCTCCGGCGCGCCCATCTTGGCGCCGAGCGCCGCGGGAACCGCGTAGCCCATGGTGCCGAGACCGCCCGAGTTCAGCCAGGTGCGCGGCTTCTCGTACTTGACGAACTGCGCGGCCCACATCTGGTGCTGACCGACGCCCGCGCAGTAGACCGCGTCCGGGCCGGCGGCGATGCCGAGGCGCTCGATCACGTACTCGGGGCTCAGCGCACCGTCGGACGACGGGTTGTAGGCGAGCGGGTAGGTCTTGCGGATGCCGTCGAGGTACTCCCACCAGGTCGTCAGGTCCGGAGCGGGGATCGTCGCGCGGTCCTCGGAGATCGCGGCGATGAGCTCGACGATGACCTCCTTGCAGTCGCCCACGATCGGCACGTCGGCGAACCGGTTCTTGCCGATCTCGGCCGGATCGATGTCGGCGTGGATCACGCGGGCGTCGGGCGCGAACGAGTCGAGCTTGCCGGTGACCCGGTCGTCGAACCGCGCGCCCAGGGTGATCAGCAGGTCCGAGCGCTGCAGCGCGGCCACGGCGCCGACGGTGCCGTGCATGCCGGGCATGCCCATGTGCTGGGGGTGGCTGTCCGGGAAGGCGCCACGCGCCATCAGCGTGGTCACGACGGGAATGCCGGTCAGCTCGGCCAGCGCCAGCAGCTCCTCCGACGCCTCGGCCTTGATCACGCCGCCGCCGACGTACAGAACGGGCGACTTCGCGGCCGCGATCATGCGGGCGGCCTCGCGGATCTGCTTGCCGTGCGGCTTGGTGACGGGCCGGTAGCCGGGCAGGTCGATCTGCGGCGGCCAGGAGAAGACGGTGTCCTCCTGCAGCACGTCCTTGGGGATGTCCACCAGCACCGCACCCGGGCGACCGCTCTCGGCCAAGTAGAAGGCCTCGGCGATCACGCGGGGGATATCGGCGGCGTCGTAGACCAGGAAGTTGTGCTTGGTCACGGGCATCGTGATGCCCGAGATGTCGGCCTCCTGGAAGGCATCGGTACCGATCAGCGGACGACCGACCTGGCCGGTGATCGCGACGATCGGGACCGAATCCATCTGGGCATCGGCGAGCGGGGTCACCAGGTTCGTGGCGCCCGGACCGGAGGTGGCCATGCACACGCCGACCTTGCCGGTCGCCTGCGCGTAGCCGGTGGCGGCATGGCCCGCACCCTGCTCGTGCCGGACCAGGACGTGCCGCACCTTCGTCGAGTCGAGCAGCGGGTCGTACACCGGGAGGATGCACCCGCCGGGAATGCCGAAGACCGTGTCGACGCCGATCTCCTCGAGCGACCGGACGACCGACTGCGCACCGGTGACCCGCTCGGGGGCTACGGTACGGGCGCCCTCGAGGTGGCTGCTCGCGACGTCGGACGCCGGGTGCTGCTTCGAGGCGGCGGGATGCGCGCCGGAGATCCCGGCGCCGGGCTTGCGGGCCCCGGGCTTCTGCCCTGGGTGGGGCCGAGCTGTAGGTGCGCTCACGATGTGACCTTCTCGTGCTCTAGCGATGCTCTGCTCAAACATGGACTATCGGCGTGCGATGCGTCGCCCGAAGCTATCCGGGCAACAAAAAACCCCCGTCAGCGGTGGCTGAGCGAGGGTAGCGCGTCGATGCTGGTGTGAAACGGCTGCAACCGGTTCAGGCGACGACGCGCCGACCGATTACGAGGAGCTGGTAGCTGTGTTTCACACCAGTGAAACTAGGCGTCCGTGTGCATTCGCGTCAAACCAGTGAGTGGCGCCGTCCCATATGTTGGGAAGCGACTGCCGCGTGAGACAATGCGTGTTATGAGCGAGAGTCCCGCCGCGCCGGCGTCCCCCGGCGCCACGCGCACCGTGACCACCGACCACACCGCGGACACCGTGGTACCGATCGCCGCGGGCGATCGGGTGGTGTTCAAGCACCCGGCGATCGCGCTGATCGGGGTGGCGCTGTTCGCCGTCTGCCTCGCGCCCATCGTCGGCCCGTGGACCGTCGGCCGCTCGGTCGACGGCAGCACAGCGGGCGTCGGCGCCGCCGTCCTCGGCTGGGCACTGCTCGTGATCCCCGTCCTGCTCGCCCTGTGGATCCTGCGAGTACGCACCGTCATCGGCCCCGACGGTGTCCGGTCCGTCCGCGTCCTGCGCGCCACCACCATCGCGTGGGACGAGATGTCGGGGATTAGGATCGGGAACAACGGTGCGGTGTACGCAGTCCGCGCCGACGGTTCCGAGGTGCGACTACCCGCCGTCACCATCAGCCAGCTCCCCCGCGTCGCGGCCGCCTCCGGCGGCCGGATCCCGGACGTCACCGCGGAATAAATACCGCCGAACAGGGATTCACCTGTTCACGGGGAAGCGCATTCCTCACCAGCCCGCACGAAAGAAAAGATCCGAGGCGAGAAGCTCATGCCACCGCTCCGCTCACGCACCACCACCGTCGGACGAGAGGCGGCCGGCGCTCGCGCGCTCTGGCGCGCCACCGGAATGACCGACGACGACTTCGGCAAGCCGATCATCGCGATCGCGAACTCCTACACCCAGTTCGTGCCCGGTCACGTGCACTTGAAGAACGTCGGCGAGATCGTCGCGGAGGCGATCGTCGCGGCGGGCGGCGTCGCGAAGGAGTTCCACACCATCGCCGTGGACGACGGCATCGCGATGGGCCACGGCGGCATGCTGTACTCGCTGCCGAGCCGCGAGATCATCGCGGATTCGGTGGAGTACATGGTCAACGCGCACACCGCCGACGCGCTGGTCTGCATCTCGAACTGCGACAAGATCACTCCCGGCATGCTCAATGCCGCGATGCGCCTCAACATCCCCACCGTCTTCGTCTCCGGCGGCCCGATGGAGGCCGGGACGTCGGTCGTCATCAACGGCGTCGTGCACCCGGGCACCGATCTCATCGACGCGATGATCGCGTCCGCCGACGGCAACGTCAGCGACCAGGAGCTCCTCGAGGTCGAGCGCTCGGCGTGCCCGACGTGCGGCTCGTGTTCGGGCATGTTCACCGCCAACTCGATGAACTGCCTCACCGAGGCCCTCGGCCTGTCTCTGCCCGGCAACGGTTCGACGCTGGCGACGCAGACCGCGCGCCGCGACCTGTTCACCCGCGCGGGCGAGCTGATCGTCGACATCGCCACGAAGTACTACAAGGACGACGACGAGTCGGTCCTGCCCCGCAACGTCGCCACCCGCGAGGCCTTCGAGAACGCCATGGCGCTCGACGTCGCGATGGGCGGATCGACGAACACCGTCCTGCACATCCTGGCCGCGGCGCAGGAGGGCGAGGTGCCGTTCGACCTGCACGACATCGACCGCATCTCGCGCAGAGTCCCGTGCCTCGCGAAGGTCGCACCGAACTCGCCGAAGTACTACATGGAGCACGTGCACCGGGCCGGCGGCATCCCCGCGATCCTCGGCGAGCTCGACCGGGCGGGCCTGCTGAACCGGAACGTCCGACCGGTCCACGCGCCCTCGCTGGAGACCTACCTCGCCGACTGGGACATCCGCAGCGGCACCGCCACCGATGCGGCGATCGAGCTCTTCCACGCCGCACCCGGCGGAGTCCGCACCACCGAGCCCTTCTCCACGTCGAACCGGTGGGAGTCGCTCGACACCGACGCCGCCGACGGCTGCATCCGCGACAAGGAGCACGCCTACACGGTGGAGGGCGGCCTGTGCGTGCTGCACGGCAACATCGCGCAGAACGGCGCCGTGCTCAAGACCGCGGGCGTCGAGGAGGAGCTGTGGCACTTCCAGGGCCCCGCGCGCGTCGTCGAGAGCCAGGAGGATGCCGTGCACGCGATCCTGTCGAAGGAGCTGCAGGCCGGTGAGGTCCTGGTCATCCGCTACGAGGGCCCCGCGGGCGGCCCCGGCATGCAGGAGATGCTGCACCCCACCTCCTTCATGAAGGGCACGGGCATGGGCAAGAAGTGCGGCCTCGTCACCGACGGCCGCTTCTCCGGCGGCTCGTCGGGCCTCGTCATCGGCCACGCCTCCCCCGAGGCGGCGTCGGGCGGCAATATCGGCCTCGTCGAGAACGGCGACGAGATCCTCATCGACGTCCACTCGCGCACCCTCAAGGTCCTCGTCGACGACGAGGAGCTCGCGCGGCGCCGCGCCAAGATGGAAGCCTCCGAGCGCCCCTGGCAGCCCCAGGACCGGCAGCGCACCGTCAGCACCGCACTGCGGGCCTACGCCGCTCTGGCGACCTCCGCCGACAAGGGTGCCGTCCGGCAGGTGCCGTAAGCCCGACGTCGGACTCGAGCGCGGGGAACGCCGTTCCGAGAGCGGATTTCCTCGCGCGCGGGTCCGACGCGGGACGCGGCTGTGCTTCTTGGTGAGCAGAATCGGCGGGCTTCGCCGATCCGCCCGGGATCACACTGATCGGGTCAGTCGCTGACGGCGACTCCGATCCGGAGGACCACCATGCCCCTGCCCGCGTTCCACCATGTGATCGACGGCGCGCTCGTCGGCGAGCCCGACCGGATTTCGCGATCCCCCGCCGACGGCGCCGAGCTCGGCGCGTACGCCGACGGAGGCGCGACGGAGGCGACCGCAGCCATCGACGCGGCGCGCCGCGCCTTCGACCGTTCCGCATGGTCGCACGACCGCCACCTCCGGCACCGGGTCCTCTGCCGGATCGCGGATCGGCTCGAGGCACGGGCCGACGAGATCGCGCGAGCGCTCGCCCGGGAGAACGGGAAGCGACGGGTCGACCGGATCCTCACGGACGCCGAGCGGGACCCGGCGGTCGACGTGATCGTCCGAGGAGGACAGCGCGGGGGTCCGGACAGCGCGTTCGTGGCCCCCGCCCTGCTCGCCCCGCACCACGTCGGGCATCGGATCGTCCAGGAGGAGATCTTCGGTCCGGTGGCCACCTTCGAGACCTTCGACACCGAGGACGAGGCCGTCGCCCTCGCCAACGCGACGCAGTACGGACTCTCGGCCTCGGTGTGGTCGCGCGATGTCGACCGGCCGCCCCGGGTGGCACGGCGCGTCCGCGCGGGGACCGTGTGGATCAACGGCTGGGCGATCGTGGCGGATCAGTTCGAGGAGGGCGGATTCAACCAGAGCGGACTGGGACGTCTCAACGGGCCGGCGGCGCTCCTGGAGTTCCAGGAGGTCAAGACCTACGTCCAGTCCGTCGGCGGCTCCTGATCCCGCCGGCGCTCCGGCGCCCGCGTCACGCGGATCACCACCGGGCGGGCCTCGCCGTCAGTGCCGGGCCAGCGGGTTCGCCCCGTTGAGCAGGACCCACACGGCGACCGCGCCGGCGACGGCGACGATCAGCCAGATCACCGAACCGGCGTGTGGGCGCCGGGCCCACCCGCGGCCGAAGTCCAGCGACAGCCTGCCCGGGCCGGCGAGCAGGATCGCGACCGCAGCCAGGACGAGCATCAGCTCGTACTCGACCCCGTTCGGCGCGAAGAAGACGAAACCGTGCCCGGCGGTGGTCAGCTTGAACAGCCCCGCCGAGAGCATGACGCCGACGGCGCCCGCGGCGGCGATGGGGGTCAGCAGGCCCAGGACGAGCATCGCGCCGCCGCCCAACTCGATGACGCCGGTGCCGATCGAGAGGACCTTGGTGAACCGCTCGAAGCCCACCGACGGGTCGTTGCCGTTCTGCAGGTACCGCGCGAAGCCGTCGATGCCCGGCCCGCCCCAGATTCCGAACAGCTTCTGCACACCGTGCGCCGCGAGGATCACGCCGACGGCGACCCGCAGCACCAGCAGACCGAGGTCGGTCGTGCCGCGGCGCGCCGCCTTGCGGGCCTCGTCGAGCTCCGCGGAGGCGTCACCGACGGGCTTGCCGAACCGGCGGCCCTGAGGCGGCGCGATCTCCTCGGTCGCGGCGGTCTCCAGCGGGATGCCCTCGGCCTCGGCGCGGGCCTGCGCGGCGCGCTCGCGGCCCCGTCGGCGGTTGTAGCGCTTGCCGAACTCGTCCCGCACCTCGCTGGACAGTGCACCGGCCGGCGCGGCGTCCGGCGTACCGCTGGTGGAGATCGCCGCGGTGGCGGCGCTCGCGGCAGCGATCGCCGCCGCGAGATCGCTCGTGTCCGGCACGGCCGTCGTCGGGGCGTCGTCGCCCGACGGTGCCACCGCCTGCGGGGTGTCCTGCGCGCCGGACGCGCTCGAGGCGGCCGCAGCCGGGGTCGCTCCGGCGGGCTCGTCGCGGTAGCGCGGGAGCACCGGTCCGATGCCGGTGTCCGAGTCGTCGTGGGGATCCAGGACGAATCCGCCCGTCGGATGCCGTTCCCCGAATCGGGGCAGATCCCCTGTGGACGAGAAGTCGTACGGCGACTCGGCCGCGCTCTCGCTGGTCTCGTTCTCGATTCCGTCCTTGTCGCTCACACGCCCCACCCTAAGGGGCGCGCACGCCGCGGGCCGGGAGCGAACCGCGCCCGGAGACCGAATCGGTAGGGTGGCGGCATGAGTGAGGGGTCCCGGCGCGCACGTGTCCGCGCGCGACACGCCGTCGTACTCGCGGCGGCCGCGGCGCTGCTGGCGGGCTGTGTCGACTTCTCCGGCAGTGAGGCCGCCCCGTTCACCGGGCCGCCGACGGGCGAGGCCACGACCACCACGAAGAAACCCGGTCCCGGTCTGCCCAGTGCCGTCCCCAAGCCGCCGGGTCCGTGCATCGACCAGGATCCGATGGTCCTCGCGACCTGCCTCACCGAACCGACCTCGCTGATCACCACCGGCGATCTGGAGCACGCGTACGTGTCCGAGCGCGGCGGAACGATCACCTACACCACCACGGACCTGCCGAACCGCGAGATCCTACGGATCGGGGTGGACACCTCGGGCGACGGCGGACTGCTGTCGATCGCCCTGTCACCGTCGTACGACGAGGACCGGCTGTTCTACGCCTACGTGAGCACCCCTACCGACAACCGGATCGTGCGCGTGACGCCGGGCGACGAGCCGAAGGTGATTCTGGCCGGGATCCCGAAGGGCGCCACGGGCAATGCCGGCTCGATCATGTTCCGCGGCCGCGACCTGATCGTCGCGACCGGCAACGCGGGCGACGCGAATGCGGCACGCGACCCCGGGTCGCTCGCCGGCAAGGTGCTGCTGCTGCCCTCGCCGAACACGATCTCGCCCGTCCGGCCGAGGGTGCTCGCGAGCGACGGCGGGGTGCGGCAGTCGGTGTGCGGCTTCGCCCAGGGTGGGCCGATCTTCATCGCCGATCAGGGGCTCACGCAGGACCGGCTGCGCGTGATCACCAATCCGGGCTCGCCGGATTCGGTGGTGTGGAGCTGGCCGGACCGTCCGGGCCTGGCGGGCTGCGCCGTCGTCAAGGGCGCGGTGTTCGTCAGCGAGTCACGCGCGGGCAAGGTCGAGATGGTCCGGGTGCCGAAGGATCCGGCCACCGCCGACGGTGAGCCGATCCAGATGGTCGACCGCACCCGTTACGGCACCTTCGGGCGCCTTGCGATCGGTCCGAAGGACCTCCCGCAGGGCCTGACGACGAACAAGCCGAACCCGCAGGCCCCCACGGACGATCGGGTCGTCCTCCTCCCGATCCCCAGCGGTGAGGCCGGCGGCGGAGACGACTGACACCCGGGGCGCCCCGAGCCCCGAGGGCCCCGAGCCGCGGGCCGCTACTCGCAGGCGGCGAGCACCAGCTCGCGCACGCGCGCCGCGTCGGCCTGCCCGCGGGTGGCCTTCATGACATCGCCGACGATCTTGCCGGCAGCCTGCACCTTGCCGCTGCGGACCTTCTCGACGATGTCCGGGTTGGCGGCGAGCGCCTCGTCGACGGCCTTCTGCAGGGCGCCGTCGTCGCGCACCACCTCGAGACCACGGGCGGCGACGACCTCGTCGGGCTCGCCCTCGCCGTCGAGCACACCGACGATCACCTGCTGCGCGAGCTTGCTCGTGAGCTTGCCCTCGTCGACGAGCGCGATGACGCGCGCCACCTGGGCGGGGGTGATCGCGAGCGCGTCCAATTCCACCGAGCGGGTGTTGGCCTGCTGCGGCAGGAAGCTCCCCCACCACGAGCGGGCGGCGTCCGGGGTGGCCCCGGCGTCGACGGTCGCGATGATGGCGTCGATGGCACCCAGGTTCACCAGGTCGCGCATGACCTCGTCGGAGAGCTTCCAGTCCTCCTGGATGCGGGCGCGGCGCAGCCACGGCAGTTCCGGGATCGTGCCGCGCAGCTGCTCGACGAGCTCGGCCGCCGGGGCGACCGGGCCCAGATCGGGGTCCGGGAAGTAGCGGTAGTCGTCCGCCGTCTCCTTGGGCCGCCCGGCCGTGGTGGTGCCGTCGCCCTCCTGGAAGTGCCGGGTCTCGAGGACGACGGTGCCGCCGGCGTCGAGGACCGCTGCCTGACGGCGCATCTCGTACCGCACCGCGACCTCGACCGACCGCAGTGAGTTGACGTTCTTGGTCTCGGTGCGCGTGCCGAACTCCGTCCGCCCGACGGGCTTGAGCGAGACGTTCGAGTCGCACCGCATCGACCCCTGGTCCATCCGGACGTCGGACACGTCGAGCGAGGCGAGCAGGTCGCGGAGTGCGGTGACATAGGCGCGGGCGACCTCGGGCGCGCGCTCCCCCGCACCCTCGATGGGGCGCGAGACGATCTCGACCAGCGGGACGCCGGCGCGGTTGAAGTCGAGGAGCGAGTGCGAAGCGCCGTGGATGCGGCCGGTGGCCGAACCGATGTGCGTGGACTTGCCCGTGTCCTCCTCCATGTGCGCGCGTTCGATCTCCACGCGCCAGACGGTGCCGTCCTCGAGGGGGACGTCGAGGTAGCCGTCGTAGGCGATCGGGTCCTCGTACTGGCTGATCTGGTAGTTCTTCGGCTGGTCCGGGTAGAAGTAGTTCTTCCGCGCGAACACCGAGCTCGGCCGGATCGAGCAGTTCAGCGCCAGGCCGATGCGAATGGCCGAGCGCACCGCCTCGTCGTTGACGACCGGTAGTGCGCCCGGCATCCCCAGGCACGTGGGGCACACCTGGGTGTTGGGCTCGGCGCCGAACTCGGTGCGGCAGCCGCAGAACATCTTGGTGGCCGTGCCGAGCTCGACGTGGACCTCCATACCCATCACGGGCTCGTAGCGGGCCACGACGTCCGCGTACTCGGGGAGATCCAGTTCGGCAAGCTCGGCACTCATGCCATCAGCCTAATCTGCCCGACTCAGCGCCCGGAGACGGACACCGCGTCCAAGGTCACCGTGACCGTCGACGAGACGTACCCGGAGTCCGACCCGGTGATCGGCGCGCCGTCACGCCCGGTCGCGGTGAAGGTCCAGACCTGCGAACCGCTGAGCGAGAGCCGCCCGTCCCGGACGTCGCCGCTGAGGTCGATGTCGTTCGCGTTCGGTGCGGTCCAGGTGTAGGTGCCCTTCTCCCCGCTGAAGTCCGACTGCGGGCAGCCCGACGGGTAGCCGTCCTTGGACGCTGCGCATGCGGAGTACTTTGCGGTGATCTGCTGCCGGACCGAGGCCTTGGCCGCGTCGCTGAGGCCGAAGGCGATGGTGAAGCTGCTGCCCGAGCCGAACCGGGAGAGCCCCTTGACGGGCGCCTGGCCCTTGTTGTCGCCGACGCTGATCTTCGAGTCCTGCGGGACCAGGTTCTTGTTGGCCGAGCCGAGGTCGAGCGCGCCGGGGAAGGCGTACACGACGCCCGACGCGGGCAACGGCTTGCCGAGGATCGTGACGTTCTTCTTGTCCGAGTCGTACGAGGAGTACGGCTTGAGCTGGACCGCGGCGGTCGCGAGCTTCCAGTCGTCGCCGACCTTCTCCAGGCTCAGTTCCTCGTCGTAGGCGACCTCACCGATCGTGACGGTCAGGTGCACCGTGCCCATGTAGCCGCCGGACTCGCTGACGATCTTGAGGTCCTTGATCGGCGCGAGATCGCGCTGCTTGCGGAGGATCTCGTCGGTGAGCAGCTCGGTGGAGGCCGGCGCCTCCTTGCCGTAGCTGAGGGCCTTCTTCGCGTCACCCGCCTGGAGTGCGGCGAAGTAGGACTTGACGGTGGCGCCCGGCGAACCGGTGTCGCCGCCCCCGCCTCCGACGCTCTTGACGATGGCGATGCCGGCGATGAGCACGATCACCAGCAGCACGGCGCCGCCGCCGATCAGGGCGGGGATCAGCCAGCCGGGCCGCGGCTTCTTCGGGGCGCCCGGGCCCGGCGGGAAGCCGGGCGCTCCGGGACCCTGCAAGCCCTGGGGGCCGGGGGTCACGAAGGCGGGTTGGGCCGGGTACTGCGGGTTCGACGGTGCGCCGTACTGCGCGTTCTCGCCGGACTGCCAGGTCGGGCGCAGCTGCGTCTGCTCGTGGGGGTCGGACGGATCCTGGCCCGGGTAGCCGCCCGGGTTCGAGGGAGGATTCGGATTCATACCGGCGAGTCTGCGATCCGCCTCTTAAGGATCGCTTCAGGGAGGCCAGTGGTCTCGATCGGGAGGTTCAGCCGAAGAACTCCGCGGCGTCGTCGTAGCGTTCCCGCGGGACGCGCTTGAGCTGCTTGACGGCGTCCGCGAGTGGTACGAGCCCGATGGACGTGCCGCGCAACGACACCATCTGCCCGAACTTCCCCGCGTGCGCCGCGTCGGCGGCGTTGACGCCGTAGCGGGTGGCCAGCACCCGGTCCGCGGGCGTCGGGGTACCACCGCGCTGCACATGACCGAGGACGGTGGTGCGGACCTCCTTGCTGATCCGCTTCTCGATCTCCACCCCGAGTTGGTGCGCCACCCCGGTGAACCGTTCGTGCCCGAACTCATCGGTCCCGCCGACCCGCAGTTCCATCGTGCCCTCCGCCGGTTTGGCGCCCTCGGCGATCACCACGATGAAACTCGAATGCCCCCGCTGGAAGCGTCGTTTGATCAGCGCGCACACCTCCTCCACATCGAAGGGCACCTCCGGGATGAGCACCATGTGCGCGCCGGACGCCAGCCCGGAGTTCAGGGCGATCCAGCCGGCGTGCCGGCCCATCACCTCCACCAGCATCACCCGCTGGTGTGATTCGGCGGTCGAGTGCAACCGGTCGATGGCGTCCGTGGCGATGGTCAGGGCCGTGTCGAACCCGAAGGTGACATCGGTGCAGTCGATGTCGTTGTCGATGGTCTTCGGCACCCCCACCACCGGCACCCCCTCGTCAGCCAGCCAGGACGCCGCGGTCAGGGTGCCCTCCCCACCGATCGGGATCAGCACATCGATGCCGTTGTCATCGAGGGTCTGCCGGATCCGGTCCAAACCCGCCCGCAGGATGTCCGGATGGGTGCGGGCGGTGCCGAGCATCGTGCCGCCCTTGGTCAACAACCGATCGTTGCGGTCGTCGTTGGACAACTGAATGCGTCGGTCCTCCAACAGGCCGCGCCACCCGTCCTGGAACCCGACCACCGCCGACCCGTACCTCGAATCACTGGTGCGGACCACCGCCCGGATCACCGCGTTCAACCCCGGACAGTCACCACCACCGGTCAGCACACCGATTCGCAGACTCATGGGGCTGATCTTGCCGCGCCGACCGGTGACCTGTCAGGACAATCATCCCGGCGTGACGACGCCCGTCTCGTACGCGTAGACCACCGCCTGTGCCCGATCGCGGAGCCCGAGCTTCTGCAGGACCTTGCTGACGTGCGTCTTCACGGTCTGGTCCGACACGAACAGCGCCTCGGCGATCTCGGCATTGGACCGCCCGGCCGCGATCGCCTCGAGCACCTCCCGCTCCCGGGGCGTCAGGGTGGCGAGCTCGGGCGGGGCGGTCCGACGATGCGCTCGGGCCGCGGTGACCTCGGCGATCATCCGTCGGGTGACCGACGGTGCCAGCAGCGACTGGCCCTCGTGCACCACCCGGACGGCGCGGACCAGCTCCTCCGCGGGCGCGTCCTTGAGCATGAACCCGGACGCGCCGACCCGCAGCGCCTCGTAGACGTAGTCGTCGATGTCGAAGGTGGTGAGCATGAGCACACGGACGCCGTCGTGCCGGCGCAGGATCTCGGCAGCGGCCTCGAGCCCGTTCATCTCCGGCATGCGGACGTCCATGAGCACGACATCGGGCCGCAGCCGCGCGACCTCGGCCACCGCGGCTTTGCCGTCGGGGGCGTCCCCGATCACGGAGATGTCGGGCTGCGCGCCCAGCAGGGCACCGAAGCCCTGGCGGACCATGGCCTGATCGTCGGCGATGAAGACGGTGATGGACACCCTGGTGAGCCTAGGCCCCGTCGGGCCGCGCGGGGAGCGTGGCGCGCACGGCGAAACCCCCGCCCACCGTCGGGACCGCGGACAGCGAGCCGCCGACGGTGCGCGCCCGTTCCGCCATGCCGGGGATCCCCTGCCCGAGACCGGGGCCGCCGAGGTCGGCGTCGGAGGTGCGGGGCCCGTTCTCCACGCGCAGGTTCAGCGTGCCGGTCTCGAGGGTCAGGGCGACGGTGATCGCGGCGCCCTGGGCGTGCCGGGTCGCGTTCGCGATGGACTCCTGGACGATGCGGTAGGCGACGAGTGCGGTGGTCTCGCCGATCGCGGACGGATCGGGCAGGGGGAGGTATTCGACGACGACGCCGGCCGCGCGGGCGCCGTCGATGAGCTCGTCGACGCCGCCGAGCCCGGGGGCGGGCGCGAGCTCAGCGGAGGCGTCGTCGAGCCGCAGCACGCCGAGCAGTGCCCGGACCTCGTTGAGGGCCTCGCGGGCGGAGACGGCGATGCCGTCGAACTCGGCGCGGACCCGCTCGGAGACGTCGGGCACCCGGTACTGCGCGGTCTGTGCCTGGACCACGACGAGCGACATCCGGTGCGCGACGATGTCGTGCAGATCGCGGGCGATGCGCGTGCGCTCCTCGAGGATGGCGCGCCGACCGCGCTCGAGTTCGCTGACCTCGGTCTGCTCCTCGAGCCGGTTGCGGGACTGCAGCGCCAGCCGCAGCAGCAGGATGATCACCAGCGAGACCATGATCCCCGCGACCCATCCGCCGCCGGTGCCGTCCTGCGCGTTGATCCAGAACAGCACCGACGAGGCCGCCGCGACGGCCACGGCGTCGAGCGGCCGGCACTTGAGGAAGGCGATCCAGCTGGTGATCAGCATCGCCATGATCAGCGACACCTGCCAGCCGAACTCCCAGTCCTGCTTCGCGTCGAACCACAGGAGCGGGAAGGCCGCCGCCGTGGCGGCGACGATCCCCCACGCGGCACGCGGATGCGCCCAGGCGATCGCGATGGGCAGCACGGACAGGCCGCTGATGATCGGCAGCAGCGCCGCGGGCACGGCGAACTGCTCGTTCAGGGTGGGCCAGGCGACCGCCCACATGATGAGCGCGACCAGGAGGAACAGCCAGTTGATCTTCCGGGACAGGAAGATCCCGAGCGGCGTCGCGTGCAGCGCACCGTCGGGGGCCTTGATGTGCAGCGCGCTCTGCCGGTCCAGGTAGCGGCCGGCGCGCACCGTCGCCCGCCCGAACCGCTCGATCCTCTTCGTGGTCGTCCTCATGGAAGGCAACGCTAGGGGCAGCGCACACACGCCGTCCTCATACTTTCGGGTGAGATCGGACCACTCGCACAGCCGATCCGCCGTCCCGCCGGGCGTTCCTAGCGTCGTCGACATGACCCGCCGCATGCTCGCCGCCGCAGCCGTACTCGCCGTTCCCCTGTCCTTCGGGCTCTCCATCCCCGCCGCCGCGGAACGCACCGTTCCCGTGGAGGACGCCGCCACCGCGGCCGCGGTCCGCGCGATCGCGGACCCGACCGTCGCCGTCGCCGACCAGATCCGTTCGATCCCCGCCGGATTCGACTATGCGGCCGCCGCCGGCCCCGGCTACGCGGTCAACCCGCACGGCGAGTGCTCTTCGGTGTTGCCGCTCCCCGCCGAGTTCGACGCGCCGTGCAAGGCGCACGACCTCGGCTACGACCTGCTGCGGCACGCCGACGCGCAGGGTCGCCCCCTCGGCGGCTGGGCGCGGCGCCTGATCGACGACGCTCTCGCCCACCGGCTCTCGGCCGTCTGCGCCGATCGTCCGCTGGACCGGCGCCGCGGGTGCGCGGAGGTCGCCGGCATCACGGTGCTGGCGGTCCGCGTGAACACCTGGCGCCAACACGACGGTCCGCCCCGCGCCGAGTCCGTCGCCGAGCTCACGTCGAGCTGGCTCACCGGCGGGAGCCGGCTGTGATCGCGGCGCCGCGGCTGCGCGCGGGCGTACCCACCGGGTACGCCGTCGGGGTCGCCTGCGCGGCGTTCCCGAACCAGTTGCCGCGCGCGGTCGTCGTGCAGGTCGTGGCGTGCCTGGTGTTCGGCGCGGCCGGGGCGGTCGTCGGCTGGGCGGTCGCGAGGCGCCGCCCCGCCCCGGCGGGCTACCGCGTGGCCGGATACCTCGGCTCCTCCGCCGTCGTGGGATGGCTGCTGTGGCAGAACCACCTGCGGGCGGCCGCAGAGGTCGGGCCGGTGGGGCCGCTCGGGTTCGCGATGCTCTCGGGCGTGGTCGGGGCGGCACCGTTCGTCGTGGTCACCCTGTGGTCGGTGCGCCTGCGAGCCGCGGTGGCCGCTGTGGCGGCGATCGCTGCCGCGGCGGGGATCGCCTGGCCGGCGACGGCCCGGCCGCCCGAGGAATCCGCCTCGTACGCCCACCGTTTCGAGGACATCGACTCGCGGACGCCCGGCGTCCGCGCGTACGCGTCCCTCTCCGACGACGCCTCGCCCACGCGGCGGGCCGCGATCGCGGTCGACCGGCTCATCGCCGCAGGCGGACTGGCGCGCAGGGCGGTCGTGATCGCGGTCCCCACGGGATCCGGCTGGGTGGACCCGCATTTCGTCCGCGGCGTCGAGGAGGCGATGCGCGGCGACAGCGCGATCGTGTCCGTGCAGTACACGGAGATGCCGAGTTGGCAGTCGTTCGTGCTGCACCGCGACGCCGCCGCGGCGACGACCGCGGCACTCATCGACGAGCTGCACAGGCGCGCACCGTCGATCGCGCTCCGCGTGTACGGTCAGAGCCTGGGGGCGGTTGGCGTGGTCGCCGCGCAGCGGCGGGCCGCGGAGCTTCACGCCCCGATCGCGGCGACCCTGCAGGTGGGCACGCCGGCGGGAGTCGCGATCGCCGGCCCCGCGCAACTCAACGCCTCCGACCCGGTAGGGATCTGGTCGCCGCGGCTGCTCGTCGCGCCGCCCGGCCGCGCCG
Organism: Tsukamurella pseudospumae; assembly: GCF_001575195.1. Taxonomy (NCBI): domain Bacteria; kingdom Bacillati; phylum Actinomycetota; class Actinomycetes; order Mycobacteriales; family Tsukamurellaceae; genus Tsukamurella; species Tsukamurella pseudospumae. Next base: position 164,344 of record NZ_LSRF01000056.1, on the reverse strand, counting down.
CCACCGCACCCGGCCGTGCGACACCGCGCCCGCCGTGGGTTCCGCTGCTCGGCTTCGTCCAGGCGACCGTCGACCTGCTGGGCGCCACCGCCCCGCCGCCCGGTCTGGGGCACCGCTACGACGAGCGGCAGGGATCGGAGCTGGTGAGCGGCCTCGTCCGCCCGGCGACGTTGCCCGCATCGTCTTAACCGGATATCCTTTGTCCTGGTTTAGGGAGTCGATCGTGCGAATGAACGAGGGCGTCGAGTGGGCGGCACACGTGTGCGTGCTGCTGCACTGGCTCGACGAGGGCGGACTCACTCCCGTCCCCGCGTCGCGCCTGGCCGAGTCCTACGACCTCCCCGCCGCCTACCTCGGCAAGCAGGTCCAGGCGCTGGCGCGCGCCGGCATCACCGAGTCCCTTCCCGGCCGGGGTGGCGGCATCCGGCTCGCTCGGCCCGCGTCGCGGATCACCCTGATGGATGTCGTCGCAGCCATCGAGGGCGGCACGGATGCCTTCGCCTGCACGGAGATCCGGCAGCGGGGTATGAACGCGGGGAATCCGCGGACCGAGTACACGAAACCCTGCGGCATCGCGCACGCGATGCGGAGCGCGGAGCTCGCGTGGCGGCGCGAGCTCGCCACGACCTCCATCGCCGACCTGGCCGCGGCCACGCCCACCCGAACGGCCGACGCGGCCCGCCGCCACTTCTCGACCGCCTGACGGCACCCCGGCGCACCGTCGGACCTGCGCCCCAAAACCTGGACATCGAACATCCATTTATGAGAGGAATCATCATGACCCGCACCCCCGGAGCCACATCGTCGCCGGAGACCTACAAGACGCTCATCGCACTGGACACGCGTCTCGCGAGCTCGCTCGGCAAGGTCCTCTACGACGTCGTCAAGCTGCGCGCGTCGCAGATCAACGGCTGCGCGTACTGCGTCGACATGCACGCCCGCGACCTCGAGCGCCTCGGCATGCCCACCCGCACGATCTACGGCATCGCCGCGTGGGAGGAGAGCCCGTTCTTCGACGAGACGCAGCGCGTGGCGCTGGCGTTCGTCGAGCGACTCACCGGCGGCATCGACGCCGTCGACGACGCGCTGTGGGACACGGCCGGGACCCTCCTCGGCGAACAGAAGCGCACCGACCTGCTCATCGCCATCGGCACCATCAACACCTGGAACATGCTGGGCATCACCACCCACCTCCACCCCGCGCCCTGACTCTCCCACCGCCGCAGCGCAGCCCGCCCCGCCGCTAGCTAGGGGGAAGGGGCCCGACGGTGGCGTCGCGCACCGTCGGGCTACTGCGGACCGTCAGGCGACGGGGCCGCGGGCGGCCTCGTACGCCGCACCGACGCGGTAGAGCCGGTCGTCCGCCTGCGCGGGCGCCAGGATCTGCAGGCCGACGGGCAGGCCGTCGTCCGTCGAGAGTCCCGAGGGCACCGACATGCCGCAGTGACCGGCGAGGTTCGTCGGCAGCGTGAACAGGTCGAACAGGTACATCGCCAGCGGGTCGCCGACCTTCTCCCCCAGCTTGAACGCCGTGGTGGGCGTGGTGGGCGAGACGATGACGTCGACGCTCTCGTAGGCGCGCGCGAAGTCGTCCGCGAGCAGCGTGCGGACCTTCTGGGCGCTGCCGTAGTAGGCGTCGTAGTAGCCCGAACTCAGCGCGTACGTGCCGATGATGATGCGCCGCTTGACCTCCGGGCCGAAGCCGGCCTCGCGGGTGAGCGCCATGACCTCGTCCGCGGAGTGCGTGCCGTCGTCGCCCGTGCGCAGGCCGTAGCGCATGGCGTCGAACCGGGCGAGGTTCGAGGAGACCTCCGACGGGAGGATCAGGTAGTACGCGGCCAGCGAGTACCGCAGCGTGGGCAGCGACACCTCGACCGTCTCGGCGCCCAGGTCGCGCAGCTGCTGCACGGCCTTCTCGAAGGACGCCTGCACGCCCGGCTCGGTGCCGTCTGCGCCGAACTCCTTGACCAGGCCCACGCGCACGCCCTTCAGGTCGCCCGAGGCCCCCACACGCGCGGCCGCGACCACGCCCGGAACCGGGGCGTCCAGCGACGTGGAGTCGCGCGGGTCGTGCCCGGCGATGACCTCGTGCAGGAGCGCGGTGTCGAGGACGGTGCGCGCGCACGGCCCGCCCTGGTCCAGCGACGACGCGCAGGCGACCAACCCGTAGCGCGAGACGGCGCCGTAGGTCGGGCGGACGCCGACGGTGGCCGTCAGCGAGGCGGGCTGGCGGATCGAACCGCCGGTGTCGGTGCCGATGGCGAGCGGCGCTTCGTAGGAGGCGAGCGCCGCGGCGCTGCCGCCGCCGGAGCCGCCCGGGGTGCGGTCGGCGGCCCACGGGTTGCGGGTCACGCCGTACGCCGAGTTCTCCGTCGACGAGCCCATGGCGAACTCGTCCATGTTCGTCTTGCCGAGGATCGGGATGCCGGCGGCGCGCAGCTTCGCGGTGACCGTCGCGTCGTACGGCGCGGTCCACCCCTCGAGGATCTTCGAGCCGCACGTGGTGGGCGCGTCGGTCGTGGTGAACACGTCCTTGAGCGCCAGCGGCACGCCGGCCAGCGCCGACGCGGGCCGCTCGCCGCGGGCGCGCGCTTCGTCGACGGTGCGCGCGGCCGCGAGGGCCTCCTCGCCGGAGACGTGCAGGAAGGCGCCCAGGTCACCGTCGACCTCGGCGATCCGGTCCAGGTGCGCCTGGGTGACCTCGACGGAGCTCAGCTCGCCCGAGGCGATCTTCGCGGCCAGGTCGGCAGCGGTGGCGCCGGTGATCTCGTTCGATGCCCGAAGGTCGGTCATGGTCACTCCTCCCCCAGGATGCGCGGCACGGCGAAGCGGTCGCCCTCGCGGGCGGGCGCGCCGGAGAGCGCCTGCTCCGGCGTGAGGCCGGGCACCGGCACGTCGGCCCGGTTCACGTTCACGTTGCCGACCGGCAGCGTCAGCGGCGCGACGTCCGTGTCGGCACCGTCGGAGCCGATCTCGGTCACCACCTTGACGTGCTCGAGGATCGAATCGAGCTGCGTGGCGAACACGTCGAGCTCTTCGTCGGTGACGGCGAGACGCGACAGTCGCGCGAGGTGCGCGACCTCGTCCCGGGAGATGGCAGACATGCCTGCAATCCTAGGCGGCGCGCCTCACCGCTCGCACACGGCGTCACGCCACCGTGATGACCACCTTGCCCCGTGCCCCGCCCCGCGCCGCTTCCGTCAGCGCATCGTCGAAACGGGCGAGCGGGAAGGTGGTCCGCACTCGGGTCGTCAGCACCCCCTGCGCGGCGAGCTCGAACAGCCCCGCGAGACGCGGCCCGTCGGCCGCCGCGGAGACGGCGACCGTCCGGATCCGATCGGTCCGAGGCTCACCGCCAGGGATCACACCGACGTACACGCCGCCGTCGCCGACGCGTGCGGCCACCGGGTCTCCGAGTACCGCACCGTCGAGAGCTGCGTCGAACCGTCCGCCGAGGTCATCGATCGCGACGCACGCGCCGAGCGCCCGGACGGCGTCGGCATCCGCGGCACGAGCCAGGCCGGTCACGGTCCACCCCGCACGAGCGGCGAGCGTCACCGCGAAGCCGCCGACCGCGCCCGCCGCGCCGGTGACCAGGAGATCGCCCGACGTGGCGCCGGTCAGGTCCAGTGCCTGCGCCGCGGTGAGCGCGGCCAGCGGGAGCGTCGCCGCGTCGACGGTGGACATCCCGTCCGGCACGACGGCGAGGTCGGCGGCGGGCAGCACTGCGTACTCCGCGAAGGTTCCCACCGTCGGATCCGCGACGAGCGCGGCCACCCGGACACCCGGTCGTAGTCCGGCGCCGCTGCCCGCTGCGACCACCTCTCCCGCAAGGTCCCATCCCATGGCGAGTACCGCGTCGGGTGCCGCCCAGCCGGCCTCGCGCGGTCCGCCCGCGGCCGTGAACGCGTCGACGGGGTTCACCGCCGCCGCGACGATCTTGACCAGCACCTCGTTCGGGCCCGGCTCGGGCACGGGGACGTCGACGAGTGCGGGAGTGCCTCCGGGAGCGACGAGAACGGCCTGCATGATGGTCCACCTTCCACTGTGCCGCCTCGCGTCTCGAGGCGTTGCCACCTGACCATCGCAGCGTTACTCTCCATTGGGAAGTACACACCTCGGAGTGCGTAAGGAACGAGGAGGACGACGATGCCCACGCTGACGGCGGCCCAGCGCCGCGAGATCGAGCGCCTCGAGTACGACGCCTTCCTCGCACAGTGCCCCAGCCGGCAACTCCTCGACCAGCTCTCGTCGAAGTGGGTGACGTTGCTGTTGTGCGCGCTCCACGAGCGTCCGCACCGCTACTCGGAGCTCGCGCGTGAGGTCGCGGGCGTCAGCCAGAAGATGCTCACCCAGACCCTGCGCACCCTGGAGCGCGACGGCCTCATCACCCGCAGCGTGGAGGCGACGGTCCCTGTCACCGTGACCTACTCGATCACCGATCTGGGCGAGTCCCTGTTCGTCGTGGTCCAGCACCTCAAGCGGTGGGCCGAGAGCAACATGCCCGCGGTGCACCGCGCCCGCGAGGCCTACGACGAGGCCGTCCTCGCCCCCACCACCCGGTAGCGGCCGCAGAGGAAGGCCTTGTTCCGCGCCCACTCCACCAGCTCGAAGTCGAAGGCGCGCGGGAACAAGGGCCGCCCCGAGCCGACGGTGGCCGGCGCGTAGCTGATCACCACCTCGTCGAGCATGCCCGCCTCGGCGAACTGCGCGGCGAGGTCACCGCCGCCCACGACCCACACGCCCTTGTCCCCAGCCGCCCCCTCCAATTCGGCGCGGCGCGACGCCGGCTCGCCATCGACGAAGCGGACGCCGGGGTGGATGGGCGACAGCTCCCGGTGGGTGAACACGAACACCGGGTAGTCGGCGTAGTACCAGGGCTCGTCGCCGGCCTCGACCCGGTCGACCACCCACTGATACGTGGTGTAGCCCATGACGATCGCGCCGACCGTCTTCATGTACTCCTCGATGTTCATCGGCCCGCCGTCGTCGATCGGCTGGGTCAGCAGCCAATCCAGGCTGTCGTTCGAGTCGGCGAGGAAGCCGTCGAGGGTCGAGGCGGTGTAGTACGAGTACGCGGTCATGCTTGTCCTCCGGTGATGCGTCGGTGCCAGATGATCGGGTCGGGATCCAGTTCGGGGGTGTCGACGGCGACGCCCGCGTCCGCGAGCATCCATCGCGCCAGGAGTCGACGGTGCGCGGAGAAGGTCAGTTCGTGCGCGACGATCTGGGAGAGCAGGAAGGACTCCGGCGGGTCGCACAGGGCGTCGATCACGCGGTCGCCCCACGCTTCGCGCCGGTCGACGTCGCGGACCAGGCCGAGCCAGCGCGGCGAGTTCTCCGCGTGCGCCCGGGCGAGGGCGGCGGGATCGTCGCCGGGCGGCAGCTCGGGAGCGGGCTCGCCGGCGATGGACGCGCGCCAGGGTGCAGTGCTGAACACGAGGTGCCACATCACCTGCGCCAACGACTCGTCCGGGCCGTCCCAGTGCCGCGGCCGCGACCCCGGCAGCCGCACTCTCCGGTACTCCTCGGGCGCCAGTGCGGTGACCGCGTCGAGCAGCGCGCCGATGTCGGCCGCGTCGTGCTGGACCTGCAGCGCCAGCACGTTCCCCACCGAAACCTCACGGCCGCTGTCCCGTTCACCGATATCGACGTACAGCACCGTCGGGGAGTGGAAGTGTAGGCCGTTGGGCGCCGGTAGCCAATGCCCGACGGTGCGCGGCAGCCCGCTCGGGCTGTGCCCGTACGCCCGCGCGAACGCGCGGATGAAGCCCTCGACGGACTCGTAGCCGGCCGCGAACGCGGCGTCGGTCACCGTCGAACCGCGTTGCAGCTGCCAGGCGGAGCGTTCGAGGAGGATGCGCCGGCGGAGTGCGACGGGCGGCTCGCCGACTCCGGCGGAGACCTGCCGCGCGAAGTGGGACGATGAGCTGTGCGCGCCGGCGGCCATGGCGTCGAGGTCGACGTTCGGCTCGGCGAGCACGGCGTCGAGGAGCCGCCGCAGCGGATCAACGGGTTCGGACATGTGCACCAGTATCTGCCTCACGGGCGCCGATGCGCTTGACCGTTCTTGCTCGATCCGGTCGCGGTGTCGCAGTACAGTTCGACGGTGGATTCCTCATGGCCACGTCCCGACGGACGCACCGCCGAGCTGATCCGTGCGGTGGCGGGGCGGCTGCTGCAGTCCGTGGACGTCACGGTCGACGAGCTGACCACGGCCGCGTGGCGGTCGGCGGACTACCGGACCCTCGTCGAGGACCCGCAGCTGGCCGCAGCCGACCGGCAGATGAACCGGACGAACATGTTGTACTGGCTGTCGGCCAACCTGCAGGCCCCGGGCGAGCGGGTGCCGCCCAACAACGACCCGGAGATCCTCCGCTTCGCGCGCGACGTGGTGCGGCGCGGGCTGGACATGCACGATCTCGGTTCCTGGCGCGGCGCGCAGCACAGCGCCTGGGCGGCGTGGGTCGACGAGTGTTTCGCAGCCACCGACGATCTCGGTGAGCTGCGCGAGCTCATGAAGGTGTCCGAACGGTCGATGGCGACCTTCATCGACGATTCGATGGCGGCGCTCGACGCCTACGTCGAACAGGAGCGGGCGGAGCTCGCCCGGGGCGCCAGCGCCGAGCGCCACGCGACCGTCCAGCTGCTCCTCGAGGGCGCCCCGATCGGTCGCGCGCGGGCCGAGGCGCAACTGGGGTACTCGCTGACCGGAAGTCATGTGGCCGCCATCATCTGGAGCGAGCCGGCGGAGACGGCCGCGGAACTCGATGCCGCCGCGGAGACGGTGATGCGTGTCTGCGGAGTGAGCCGTCGTCTCACCCTGAACGCCAGCTCCTCCGCCCTGTGGGTCTGGATACCGACGGACACGGTTCCCGCGGCGGACACGGTGCGGACGGCGCTCGCCGACCGGCCCGCGATCCGGGTGACCTTCGGCAGGCCGGGCGACGATATCGAGGGATTCCGCCGGACCCACCTCGATGCCACTGCCGCGCAACGCGTGCTCGCGCGGGTCGGCTCCGCGCGGGCGGTGGTGCGCTACGAGGACGTGGCGCTGGTCGCCGTGCTCACCGCCGACATGACGCAGGCGGACAAGTTCGTGACCGACACCCTCGGCGACTTCGCCGCCGCCGACGCGGTGCTCCGCGAGACCGTCCTCACCTACGTCCAGGAGCGGTTCAACGCCTCGGCCGCGGCGGAGCGGCTGTACACACACCGCAACACGGTCGAGCGGCGCCTCTCCCGGGCCGGCCAGCTGCTCCCCGCGCCGCTGGCCGACAACGCCACGTCCATCGTGGCCGCGCTCATGCTGGTGCAGTTGCGCGACTGACTCCTTCGGCGTGATAGACGGTTCAGGAGAACTCGAAGTACCGGCGGGACTCCCACTCCGAGAGATCCACGTACGGGTCCCCGCCCGTGGTGTGGAACTGCATCCACTCCCAGCGGCGCGACGCGGTCCAGAAGTCGACGAACTCGTCGCCGAGATACTCGCGCAGCAGCGGGTCGGCGTCGAGCGCCGCGATGGCCTTGGTCATCGAGTCGGGGATCCGCTCGACGCCGCAGTCGTCGGGGAGGCACCACGCCATGTCGTCGACCTGCGGCGGCGCCTGCAGCTTCTTCTCGATCCCCGCAACGATGCCGGCGAGCACGCCCGCGAGCGCGTAGTAGGGATTGGCGTCCGAGCCGGGCACCCGGTACTCGAGCCGGGAGTACGTGGGATGCCCGACGATGGCGCGCAGCGCGGCGGTCTTGTTGCTCACGCCCCAGCTGATCGTGGTGGGCGGCCCGGAGACGTCGACCAGGCGCCGGTAGGACGTGATCTGCGGCAGTGCGATGAGCGTATTGCCGGCCATCGTCGCCATGAGCCCGCCGACGGCGTTGAGCATGAGCTCGGAGGGCCCGTCGGGCGCGTAGAACTGATTGACGCCGTCCCGCTGCAGCGAGACGTTCAGGTGCGCGCCCTGCCCGAATCCGGCGGTCGGCTTGGCCATGAAGGTCACCGATCGACCTTTCTCGCAAGCGATCTCACGCATGACCTGTTTGGTGCGCACCCACGAGTCGGCCACGGTGAGCGGGTCGGTGGGCGCGAGGTTCAGCTCGGTCTGGCCCGGCGCGGCCTCGTCCGTCCACGCCTCCCAGACGATGCCGAGCTCGTCGAGCCGGTCGGTGACGGCCTCCATGTAGTCGATCCAGTCCGACGACCGGGCGAGGTTGTAGCTGGAGCCGGTATCCCCGCCCAGTGGCGTGAGATCGCGGTACCCGCGGGCGCGGGCCTCCTGGATGGACTCCTCGAACAGGGTGGTCTCGATCTCCACCGCGACGGTGGCGGTGTAGCCCAGCTCCGCGAGGCGGTCGATCTGCTTACGCATGAGGTTGCGCGGGCAGATCGGGTTGGGGCTGCCGTCCCGGAGCCAGAAATCGCCGATCACGGACTGCACGCCGGGCTTCCACTCGACGAGCGTGTTCATGTCGGGCTGCAGCGAGATGTCGTAGAGGTTGCCCCGCCACTCCGGGTAGGGGTCGCCGAAGACGATGTCCGTACCCATGTCGATGGCGAACAGGACGTCGGCGAAGGCGAGGCCGGACGTGACGCCGGAGTCGAACTTCGCGGGGGTGACGTTCTTGCCCATGAAGCTGCCGTCGTGGTTGGTGGCCTCGACGCGGTACGCCTTGACCGGCCGGCCTGTGGGGGTGACAGCGCTGTGGAGATCAGACATCGTAACGGGCCTTCCAGGATGCGGCGGTCATGGTCGAGAGCTGGGCCATGCTCCCCTGGACGCACAGGCCGCGCTCCAGGGCGGTGAGGAGGAAATCGGTGCCGGTGAACAGGCCGGCGAGTGCGTCGGGGGTGCCGACGATGCGGTAGGTCGAGGGGCCCGATCCGAACCGGGCCTCCTCTCGGCCGTCCGGCCCCGTCGCCACGGCGACGAGCACGTCCGGTACTCCGGGGACGCCGCGGGTGATCTCCCAGAACCGGGCCGCGGCCTCGCGCCACTCGGGCAGCGGGACCTGCAGGGCCCGGTGCATCGCGTCGGCGAGCTCGGGGTCACCGTCAGAAGCCGTCCGCGCGAGCCGGTCGTCCAGGTCGACGACGACCGTCGCGTCGGTCGGGGCGAACACGCCGCCCGTGACGGTCACGGCACTGTCGGAAAAGGTGACGGTCGCGGCCTGCGGCGTGGCGTGCGAGCGGACGGCGACGGTGCCGCTGGCGCGCCTGAGGACGTCGGGGGCGTGGCCGAGGCGATCCGCGTCGCGGAGCGTGCGGCCGATCAGCCGGACGATGGGCGTGGCATCGTCGTCGATCTCGATCCGGACCTGCGCCGTAGTGCCGAGCGCGGGAAGGGTGCTGGTGTTCATGGGGATTCCTTGTTCAAGGGACTTCACGGACGGAGTGTCATTCGAAGGCGGCGTACACGCCGGGCCGGCGGCGGCGCAGCGCCACGGCCCAGAGCAGGCCCGTGACGAACGCGGCGGCGATCACGCCGAGGAAGAGGTTCGCCAGCGCCCGCGAGCCGACGAGCAGCTCGAAGTTGCTCACGACGAGCACGAGGATCGCCACGAGGGCCAGGAGCGCGAGAGCCGGTGCCACGGTGCCGCGCCACGGGCTCGCGGTGCGCTGCCTGCGGAAGTGCACGAGCACCGCGGCGGAGGTCAGGGTGAGCAGCGCGACCAGGCCGAGGGTCCCGGCGCCGCCGAACCAGGCGTAGACCTCGGTGACGGGGTGCAGCCCGGCGACGGCGGTGAGCGCGACGAGCGTCCCGATCACCACGGAGGTCAGCACCGACGCGGCGTGCGGCGACCGGTGCACCGGGTGCACGGCACCGAGCCGACTCGGCACCGCCTCCTGCCGACCGAGGGCGAACAGGTAGCGCGAGACCACGTTGTGGGCGGTGAGGATGCAGGCGAAGAAGCTGGTCACCAGCAGCACCTGCACCACGTCGTGGGCGACGTGCGAGAGGTAGCGCGTCGCGAGTCCGGGCGCGAGGCCCTCGGGGTCCGCGGCGGCGAGCTCGGAGGCGTGATCGACTCCGAGGCCGATGATCATGGCCCACGACGAGACGGCGTAGACGACCGCGATGATGAGCACTGCGATGTAGGTGGCCCGCGGGATGGTGCGGTCGGGATCCTTGGCCTCCGACCGGAACACCGCCGTCGCCTCGAATCCGACGAAACCGAAGACGGTGAACATGATCCCGGTGCCGACCGCCCCGCTGGTGAAGGCGCTCCAGGAGAGCGGCTGCGCCGACAGGCCGTCCGCGCCACCGCGCAGCACGATCGCGGCGTCGATCACGGCGACGATGCCGATCTCGGCGATGAGCAGCACGCCCAGCACTCGAGCGCTGACCTCGACGTTGCGGTAGCCGAGGACACCGATCAGCACCAGCCCGACCGCGGAGAGCACCCACCACGGGACCGCGAGGCCGGTGAAGTTCTCGACCACGGTGGCCGCGGCGGCCCCCAGGTACGCGGTGACGGCGATCATGAGGACGGAGTACGTGACCAGGGCCAGCGCCGCCGCGCCCAGGCCCGAGGTCGTGCCGAGGCCGCGCTGGACGTAGGAGTAGAAGGCACCCGCGCTGCGGACCTCGGGCGTCATCGCCGAGTAGCCGACGGTGAAGAGCAGGAGCACCGCACCCACGATGAGGAAGTCGACGGGCGTCCCGATGCCGTTCCCGGTCCCGAGCATGAGCGGGATCAGCCCGGCGAACACCGTCAGCGGCGCCGCCACGGCCACGACCATGAAGACGATCTGCGGGACCCCCAGGGTCCGCTCCAGGCCCGCTCCGGTCGACGGTGCCTCGGTGGCCGTCATCGCGCCACCGTCCGGTCGAGATGTCCGACGACGAGGTCGGCGATCCGCAGCGCGAGGGCGTCCGGAAGGTGGTGTCCCATACCGGGGATGACGATGTGCCTCGCGCCGGGGATCGCGGCCGCGGTGGCGTCGCCGCCGGACGGGGCGACGATGAGGTCGCGGTCGCCGTTGATCACCAGCGTGGGCGCCGTGATCCGGCCGATCTCGGCCGTGCGGTCCCCGGAGGCCTGGATGGCCTGCAGCTGCCGGGAGGTGCCGGCGACGGCATCGCCGGCGGTGCGCTCGTAGGTCGTGACGGCGTGCGCGGTCTCCTCGACCTCGTCGATCGGGTACGCGGTGCCGGACAGGTGCGCGGTCATCCGCAGGTGGTCGCGCACCGCGCCCACTCGGCCCTTCGCCGGGGGCGCCGCGATCAGGGCCCAGGTCGACGGTGCCGGCTGCCCCACCTTCGTGTCCCCCGTCGTGGAGTACAGCGAGGTGAGGGTCGTGACGAGGTGCGGGTACCGGGCGGCGACAGTCTGGGCGATCATGCCGCCCATGGACCGTCCGACCAGGTGCACGGGCCCGACGCCCAGGTGCTGGATCAGCTGCGCGGTGTCGCTGGCCATGTCGGCGAGCGTGTAGGCGTCCCTGCGGGGCCGGGACAGCAGCTGGCGCAGCGTGTTCGGGGGCGGGCTCGTGACGTAGGTGGACCGGCCGCAGTCGCGGTTGTCCATCCGGATCACCCGGTACCCGGTGGCCGTGAGCGCCGAGACGAAGCGCTCGGACCACGTCGTCAGGTCCTCGGCGAGGCCGGCGACGAGCAGCACGGGGACACCGTCGACGGGGCCGTCCACCCGGTAGCAGACGCGCGTGCCACCGCGAAGCACGGCGAACCGGTCCACGTCCTCAGGCATCGATCCGCTCCTCGATCCGTGCCCCTGTGGCGCGTACGTCGTCGCGGGCGGAACCGAACCGCAGAGCGTCGTCGAGCAGTGGCCCGCGCAGGATCTTGGCGTCCTGCTGGTACGACATCGACATCTGGAACATGCCCGTGCCCTGCTTCGGGATGACGTCCTTGGCGCGCTGGGCGTAGCCCGAGCTCAGGTCCAGGATCGGACGGCGCTCCATGGTGGGATCGGCCTCGACGCGGACGCTATCGTAGCCGAAGGCGTCCATGTGCGCGATGAGGTTGCAGAGGTAGCGGGCGACGATGCCGATCTTCAGCGTCCACGCCGACGTGGTGTAGCCGACCGCGATGGACACGTTGGGCAGGCCCGTCAGCAGTGTGCCGCGGTAGGCGGTGGTGTCCGGGATGTTGACCGGCTCGCCGTCGACGTCGAACTCGATCCCGCCGAGGAGCCGCATGTTCAGGCCGGTCGCGGTGACGATGACGTCGGCGTCGAGGTACTCACCGGATTCGAGCGCAATGCCGGTCTTCGTGAACCGCTCGATCGTGTCGGTGACCACGGACGCGCCGCCATCGCTGAGCGCGGCGAAGAAGTCGCCGTCCGGGCACAGGCACAGGCGCTGGTCCCAGGGCTTGTAGGGCGGGTTGAAATGGGTGTCGACAGGGTAGTCGTGCGGGAGGGAGGAGGCGTTGGCCTTCCTGATCAGCGCGCGCGCCGCCTTCGGGAAGGCGCGGATGAACTTCACCTGGCCGCGTTCGGCCCAGATACTGGTGAACCGGGTCAGCGCGTAGCCGCGCTTCTCGCCGAGCAGCCGGGTGAACAGCAGGGCGGTGGAATCGATCTTCGGCCACGGCACGATGTAGGTCGGCGTGCGCTGCAACATGGTGACGTGCGCGGCGGCGCCCTCGTGGTTCAGCATGGACGGGATCACCGTGACGGCCGTGGCGCCGCTGCCGATCACGACGACCTTCTTGCCGGAGTAGTCGTAGTTCTCGGGCCAGTGCTGCGGGTGGATGATGTCGCCGGCGAAGTCCTCGCGTCCCTCGAAGTGCGGGGTGTAGCCCTCGTCGTAGCGGTAGTAGCCGGTGCCCGCGAAGACCCAGCTCGTGGTGATCTTCTTCTCGCCGTCGGGGGTCTGCAGGTCGAGGGTCCACCGCGCGTCGGTGGACGACCACGAGGCGTGCCGCACGGCGTGCTCGAACCGGATGAGCCGGCCCAGGTCGTACTCGTCGACGGTCTCCTGCAGGTAGTTCAGGATCTTCGGGGCCTCCGCGATGGCGTCGGGGTCCGTCCACGGCTTGAACTCGTAGCCGTAGGTGTGCAGACCGTTGTCCGAGCGGATGCCGGGGTACTTGAACAGATCCCACGTGCCGCCGATGTTCGCGCGTCCCTCGAGCATCACCACGCGCTTGCCGGGGAAGGCCTCGGTGATGTACTTCGCGGCGCCGATGCCGGCGATTCCGGCACCGATGATGACGATGTCGAAGTCTTCGGTCCGGATCTGGCTGGTCGGTGCGTTCATCGTGGGGCCTTTCGGTGTCGCGTTCGATGTGATCACCAGAGTGCCCAATAGTTAGTCAATTGATCCACATCACTGTGTCGCAGATCTCCGGCACGACCGGTGCACTGTGCACCACGTCACACTCGGAGTCGGCCCCCGCGAGCCAATCTCGCCGAGAACATCCAGTTCACATGGCATTTTCCCGCGAAAGATTGACAGGCCAGGAACCTTCACGCACCATCATGGTCACTTGACCAGTCAGGTGATCGCATGCTCACCGCCCGAGAAAGGACTCATGATGACGGACGTCGTCGACCGACGTGCGAGAGCGGAGCGCAAGCCCCTGATCGGCCTCACGGGCCGACGGTTCCGAATGGGGCTCATCGAGGGCGCGCACCCCGGCTACGGGGACCGCCTCACCGACAGCTTCTTCACCGACTTCGCCGGACGCATCACCGCGGCCGGTGGAGTGCCGGTGATGCTGCCCTACGACGCCGACCCGGAGTCGTTGTGCCAGTGGCTCTCCGGCGTTGTGATCACCGGTGGGCAGGACGTGCACCCGCGCTACTGGGGCGGCGACGAGTCGGTCGTGCGGGACATCGCCCCCGAGTCCGATCCGAACGCCCACGACGCGAACCGGGACGATTTCGAAACGGCGATGGTCCGCGCAGCGTTGGATGCGGGACTGCCCCTCCTCGGCGTGTGCCGCGGATTGCAGGTCCTCAACGTCACTCTCGGCGGGACGCTCGTGCCGGACCTGCCGCCCGGCCCCGTCCGTCATCTGATGGAGACCGGGCCGCTGTCCGACGGCGACCCGGAGCACGTGGTGACCTTCGAGCGGGGCTCGCTGGCGCACAGCGTCTTCGGCGACCGGCTGCGCACCAACTCCTGGCACCACCAGGCCGTCGCGACCACCGGACGGGGTCTGGTGGTCACAGGCCGGACCTCCGACGGTGTCGTCGAATCCGTCGAGCTGCCGGGCGCCGGCGTACTCGGGGTGCAGTGGCATCCGGAGTGGATGGAGACGCCCGACGGTGCGCTGGAATGGATCGTGCGAGCCGCCTCAGCCCACGTCCACCCAGGACACGAGATCGGCGAGCTTCTCGGGTGACTCCGCCGCCCCCGGCCGCGGGCGGGCGGGCTGCACGCCGACTGGATCGACGCTCCCTCCGCCGGAGAGGTTGGCGGCCATCCAGGCGTCCAGAAGCCCCAGGGTCAGGTCGATCTCGGGGTCGAGCCCCGCCTGGCGGTACATCAACCAGTTGATGGCGAAGCCGTCCGCGATCACGGTCACGACGTACGCCAGCCGCTCCAGAGTCTCGTCGTCGATCGACTGCCCGGCCGCTGCGGCGTCCGCGACGAGGATGGACCGGACAGTATCGAGCGCCTCGTCGTAGACGCCCGTGGCCTTCGCGCCGTCCTGCCGCCTGGCCCAGCTGATCAGTTCGACGATGGCCGAAGCGGTCTCGGGGTTGTCGACGTACCACTGCAGCAGACCGCGCATCAGACCGCGCGTGGTGGTCGCCACGTCGCCGTGCACGTCGGACGCGATGAGCACCTCGCGGTACCGGCCGGCGATGTGCTCGAAGACCGCGCCGAACAGGAGCTCCTTGGAGGCGAAGCAGTAGTGCAGCGTCGCCAGTGGGGCGCCCGCGCGGTCCGCGATCCGGCGCGTGGTCGCGCCGTCCACGCCGCTCTCGGCGATCACGAGCACCGCCGCGTCGATCAGTTCCTGCCGGCGCTCCGCCGCGGGGATCCGGGCCACCTGCCACCTCCTGGGTTCGATCCTGACGGTTGATCAAGTCACGGCCGACAGTACCAGCGCAATCGGACATCGACCACGACTCGCCGCAGTTCAGAGCATGCGCGCCCTTTTCTTGGTCATACGCCTTGATCGTTTGATCATGTTCCGTTACCGTCTATGACCAGAGTCACAAACGCTTCGAGAGGACCTCTCATGACGCACCCCACCCTCGTCGATTTGCTGGCGCTCCGCGCCGCGGACGCCGGCGACCGCGAGTTCCTCCGATTCACCGAGGGCTCCTGGACTTTCGCCGAGGTCGACGACTGGACCTCCCGCCTCGCTCACCGGCTGATCGAGCTGGACGGCGTGCGGCCCGGCGACAGGGTCGCGATCATGCTGCCCAACACCGCCGCCTGGCCGATCGCATGGCTCGCGACCCTCAAGGCCGGCGGCGTCGTGGTCCCCGTCAACTCGGCGTACCGGCACGCCGACCTCGATTTCGTGCTGCGGGACTCCGGCGCCCGGCTGATCGTGACCGACGACGAGCACGCCCCCCTTGTCGCCGACGTCGCCTCCGCCGGGACGGATCCGCTCGACGTCCGCGTGATCGACGCCGGCACGCCCGCCGGCCTCGGGCGATTCTCCGGGACCGCACCCGAGGTCACCGTCGAGCCGGAGACGCTCGCGAACCTGCAGTACACCTCAGGGACCACCGGATTCCCCAAGGCCTGCATGCTGACCCACGACTACTGGGTCCGGCTGGGCGCCGTCTGCGCGGAGACGGCCGGCCTGGGCGCCGACGACGTGATCCTCACCTCGCAGCCCTATTCGTACATGGACCCGCAGTGGAACACCGCCCTGGCGTTGACCATCGGCGCCCCGCTCGTGGTCCTCCCCCGCTTCTCCGCCTCCGGCTTCATGGCCGACGTGCGCCGCCAGGGCGCCACCTTCTGCTACGTCCTCGGCTCCATGCCCACGCTGCTGTTCAAGCAGGCCCCGACGGACCAGGACCGCGACAACCGACTCCGCGTGGTCCTGTGCTCCGCCATCCCCGCCGGCCTGCACGCGCAGCTCGAGGAGCGCTGGGGCGCACCGTGGCGCGAGATCTTCGGCATGACCGAGTCCGGCGCCGACCTGGCGAGCCTTCCCGCTGACACCGCCGACGTGGGCAGCGGGCGTCTGGGCCGCCCGGTACCGGGCAAGACGGTCCGCGTCGTCGCTCCGGACGGCACCGACACGCCCGAAGGCGAACCCGGCGAGCTGATCACCTCCGGCCGCCCGATGATGCTGGGCTACTGGAACCGTCCCGACGCCACGGCGGAGACGATCCGCGACGGCTGGTTGCACACCGGCGACGTCGCCGTCCGGGAGGACGGCTCGTACCGCATCGTCGGGCGCATCAAGGACATGGTCCGCCGCGGCGGCGAGAACATCGCGAGCAGCGAGGTCGAGCGCGCACTGGAGCGCGACGCCACCGTCGTCGCCTCGGCCGTCGTCGCCGAACCCGACGAGTTGTTCGGCGAAGAGGTCAAGGCCTTCGTCCAGCTCGCGCCCGGGGTCGAGGCGGACCGCGCCACCGCGGAACGCATCGTCGACGGTGCCCGGGCCCAGCTGGCGAAGTTCAAGGTGCCCCGCTACGTCGAGTTCGTCGCGGACCTCCCCCGCACCCCGTCGGAGCGGATCGCCAAGCCCGCCCTCAAGGCCCGTGCCGCGGAGCACCCCGGCACCACCTACGACCTGCGGCCGGCGCGCGTCGCCGCGCCCGGAAAGTGAACGAGATGACCACGACCGACACCCACCTCGACGTCCGCATCGATGACGACATCGCCGTCCTCGCGCTGAACCGCCCCGAGAAGCTCAACGTGATGAACGTGCCGACCCGGGTGCTGCTCGCGCAGGAGATCCGGCGTCTCGGCACCGGCGACCTCGTCCGCGGCATCGTGCTGACGGGCACCGGGCGCGCCTTCTCCGCCGGCGAGGATCTCGCCGCCGTGCCCACCACCTACGCCGAGATCCGCGAGGCCTTCGCGACCTTCCACGACATCACCCGCGCGATCCTCGAGACGCGGGTCCCCGTGATCGCCGCGGTCAACGGCATCGCGGTGGGCGGCGCGTCCGAGATCACGCTCTGCTGCGACGGGCGGATCGGGACCCCGAACACGCAGTACTTCCAGCCCGAGAACCACCGCGGCATCATCATCTCCAACGCCTCGAGCTTCCTGATGACCCGGCTCGTGCGCAACCACGCGATGCGGATCGTGCTGGGCTCGAAGCGGATCGACGCCGACGACGCCCAGCGCATCGGCCTGCTCGACGAGATCGTCCCCGCCGAGTCGCTCACCGACCGCGCCGCCGCGCTCGCCCGCGAGTGGAACTCCGATCCGCGGATCACCGGGCTGCACCTGCGCCTGCTGCGCCCCCGGCCCGAGGACATCGAGGCCGCCTTCGCCCGCGAGGACGAGGCCGCCCAGGACGCCTGGGACTCCGGCGCCTTCACCGACGGCGTCGAGGGCTTCTGGGCGAACAAGAACACCGTCACCACGGCCTCGCGCTGACGACACCCACTGACGAAGGACACCTCACCATGATCACCACCCAGGCCGCCGTCCTCTCGGCGATCAACACCCCGCTCGTCCTCACCGACATCCTGGTCGACGACCCCGAGCCCCACGAGGTCCGACTCGCCGTGACTCATGTGGGCCTGTGCCACAGCGACCTCCACTACATGACCGGCACCGTCGCCGCGGACCTCCCCGTGGTCGTGGGCCACGAGGTGGCCGGCGTCGTCGAGTCCGTCGGCTCGGCGGTGACGGACTTCGCCCCCGGCGACCGCGTCGTCGGCGCGCTGACCCCGTCGTGCGGGAAGTGCCGCAACTGCGCCGTCGGCCACTCGACGCAGTGCCAGCGGCAGGCCGAGGTCCGCGTCCGGCAACGCCCCGCCTTCACGCTGCCCGACGGGACGGTCGTGGACCGTCTGGGCAGCGTGGGCGCCTTCTCCCGGCACATCCTCATGCGCGAGAACACACTGACGAAGATGCCGGACGAGGTCGGCCTGCACGTGGGCTGCCTGCTCTCCTGCTGCATCATCACCGGCGTCGGTGCGGTCTTCCGCGGCGCGCAGATCCGTCCCGGCGGGGCGGTGGCCGTGATCGGCTGCGGCGGCGTCGGTTCCGCGATCATCCAGGGTGCTCGCATGGCCGGCGCGTCGGCGATCATCGCCGTCGACCTCGACGACGCCCGCCTCGAGGCCTCCCGGGTCTACGGCGCGACCCACGTCGTCAACGGCGCCACCGACGTCCCGGCGGCGATCCGCGAGATCCTCGGCGACGGCGTGGACTACGCCTTCGAGGCCGTCGGCTCCGCCCGCACCGCCCAGACGGCCTTCGCCGCGCTCCGCGCCACCGGTACCGCGGTGCTCGTCGGGATCGCCCCCGATGGCACCGACCTGCAGATCCCCGCGTCGGACTTCTTCTTCGGCGAGAAGAAGCTCATCGGCTCCTACATGGGTTCCGGCCAGGCGCAGGAGGACATCGCCGAGTTCGCCCGCCTCTACCTGCAGGGACGCTTGCTGCTCGACGAGATGGTCACGAAGGTCATCCCGTTCGCCGAGATCAACGAGGGCTTCGAAGCGATGAAGTCGGGCGACGTGACCCGCATCGTCGCCGACCTCACCGTCTGATTCCCCGTCCCCAGGAGACACTGCCATGACGAACACGACACTGCCCCAACCGATCAACTACATCGCCGACGAATGGGGCGCGGCCGAGGTCGTCCCCAACGCCTTCAATCTCGACCCCAACACCCGCGAGCCCATCCATCGCGCCGTGACCACGAGCGCCGCGGACGTCGAGCGGGCCATCCAGCACGCGCACGACTCCTACGGTTTCGACCGGTGGGAGGACGCCGCCACCGAAGAGCGCGCGCAGGTCATCGAACGCGCCGCCGACATCATCGAGAAGCGGATCGAGGACCTCGCCCGAACGGATGCGCTCACCAGCGGCACGACCGTCGCCAACACCCGGAAGGTCGCGGCCTTCCTCCCCTACCGGATCCGCGGCGCCGCGGCCGAACTCCGCAGCCTTCCCCGGCGCACGGCGCTCGAGGCCGGCGGCCGGGACGTGCGCCTGTACAAGGTGCCGCTGGGCCCGACGGCGATCCTCACGCCCTGGAACGGTCCGAGCTTCATCCCCGCCGCGAAGACGGTCAGCGCGCTGGCCGCGGGCTGCCCGGTGATCCTCAAACCCTCCGAGCACGCCCCGGCCAGCGCTCAGATCGTGGTCGAGGCCTTCGTCGAGGCCGGCCTGCCCACAGGCGCGCTGCAGCTGGTGCACGGCTTCGGTGAGGTGGGCGCCGCTCTCACCGGCGACCGCCGCATCAAGGCCGTCTCCTTCACCGGCGGCCCGAACGCCGGCCGGGCCATCGCCCGCGCCGGGGCCGAGGACTTCAAGACCCTCCAGCTGGAGCTCGGCGGCAACAACCCCGCCCTCGTGCTCGAGGATGCGGACATCGACGTCACCGCGGACGGCCTGCTCGAGGGCATGACGAAGCTCAACGGCCAGTGGTGCGAGGGACCCGGCAAGGTGCTCGTGCACCGTCGGCTCGTCGCGCCCCTCCTCGACGCCCTCACCGACCGGATCGCGGCCCTGACGATCGGCCACTCGCTCGACGAGGGCGCCGACGTCGGCCCCATCTCCAATGCGCCGCACTACGCGACGTTGGTGCAGCGGATCGAGGAATTGCGCAGTAAGGGTGCCACGATCCACCAGCCGGGCGCCCTGCCCGACCTCGGGGGCTTCTTCCTCTCCCCCACCGTCGCCTCCGGTTTGGACGCCGCCGACGCGAACGCGGAGCTGTTCGGCCCGGTCATCAGCCTGCACGCCGTCGACTCCGACGAGGAGGCGCTGCGGGCCGCGAACGCGGCACCGTCGGGCCTGGACGCGTACGTCTTCGGCACCGACCTGACCCGCGCCGTCGACATCGGCTCGAAGGTGATGTCCGGCGAGGTGCGGATCAACGGCGCGAAGGTCGCGGACCTCGCCGACGGTTCCGCGCAGACCTTCTGGGGCACAGCGGGTATCGGCGGCCACGGCCCCGCCGAATCCGTGCGCGTCTTCTGCGGCGACCGCGTGGTCGGCGTCGACTCGCCCGACCTGCCCCTCTAGGCCCACACCCCACCGAAGGGACACCACCATGACCCGCACCACCGCCGCCCCGACCGTGATCCATCGGCGCTACGTCGCCTTCTCCGACGCCCACTACGCCGGCAATCTCGTCGACGGTGCCTTCGGACTCAAGCTGTTCGGCGACGTCGGCACGAACCTCGCCATCGAGACCGACGGTCACGAGGGCCTGTTCGCCGGCTACTCGTCGGTCGAGTTCCTCGCACCGATCCGCGGCGGTGACATCGTCGAGGCGCAAGCGACCCTGGTGAAGAAGGGGAACCGCAGCCGGACCATCGATTTCGAGCTGCGGGTCACCTGCCGCGCGGCCGACGACAGCGGACGTTCCCGCGTTCTGGACGAGCCCATCATCGCCGTCCGCGCCCGCGGCACCGGCGTGCTCCCCAAGGACGTGGAGGTGGCGTCATGAAGGCCCTCTACGCCACCCACCATCTCGCAGCACTCACCCACTGATCCGAAGGAAAGAAGTCATGAGGGAAATCCTGTTCATGATCGCCGCTGTCTGGGTGATCGTCGCCAGCTTCGTCTACGGCGTCAAATTCCTCCGCAAGCACCACAACTACCTGCTCGGGCTCGAGTGGATCGTCATGGGTATCTCATGCACGAACTTCCTGGTGTTCGCCGCGATCAAAGGCGGCCACGACGGCCTGCAGTACCACATCGCCCTGTTCATCGACGCCTTCTCGCGGTCCATCGGCATGACCCTGATCTTGGTACTCGGCCTGATGCAGGTCACCCATCGATACAAGCCGACCCGAGCCGTGGAGATCGGCGCGTTCGCGTTGGCCGGCGTGGTCGGCTTCCTCCTGATCGGCTACCAGGATTTTCCCTCGCCCTTCGCCGTCGCGGCTGCGATCTTCTTCATCGTGGCCTTCCTGCTGACCGGCATCTACCTGGTCTACTTCACCAAGCGGCTGTGGGAGATCGGTGAGCGGCGGCACGCGGTGTGGACCGGGATCGCAACCTTCCTCGGCCTCGTGGTCACCGCGATCTACGACACCGGCGCCGGCAGCGCGGCGTTGGGCCACTTCGCCCACATCCCCGGCGACGACGCCGACCACACTCTGTTCTACATCTTCGCCCTCGCCACCTGGGGCCTGATGATGGTCGCGTACTACCGCGCCTACGACGCCTTCGACGCCCACAACAAGCGCGCCGACGCGGCGACCGGCCGACTCACGAACGGAGTCCACGCATGACCACGACCGAGAGCACCGTCCACGACGTGGTGGTCATCGGTGCCGGGATGTCCGGCCTGATGGCGGCCACCACCCTGGCCCCGACCACGGACGTCGTCGTCCTCGAATCGTCCGACCGCGCCGGCGGGCGGGTGGAGACGGTGCGCCGCGGGGACTACTGGGTCAACGTGGGTACGCAGTTCACCGAGGGCAACGGCACGCTGATCGACGCGCTGCACCGGCACGGCATCGAGATGGGTTCGCTGGCCGGCACGAGCATCGCGCTGTACCTCAACGGCGGCCTCGTCGACACGTCGAACCCGCTGGCGCTCATGGTCAAGACGAAGATGACGATGAAGGACCGCATCGGCATGGCCCTGGTCGGCAGCCGGATCATCGCGGCCATGCCCTTCCTCGAGTCGCAGAGCGCGGTGGCGCAGAAGGTCCGCGCGACCATGGAGACGCGCCTGGCCTCCTACCTGCTCAAGGGCGTCAGTTCGAAGCTGGCCGATCAGATCGTCCGCTCGTGGTCGGCCCAGTGGATGGGCTGCGAGCCCGAGGAGACCGCGGCGACGCAGTTCGTCACCTCGGTGGGCATCGCGCTCGCCGATCCGGAGAAGATCCCCAACTTCGCGCTGCCGCGCGGCGGCAATCAGGCCCTCACCGACGTTCTCGCCGAGGACCTCGGCGACCGCATCCGCCTGGGCGCGGTGGTGCAGCAGGTGCGCCCGGACGGCGACGGCGTGATCGTCGACTACCTCGACGGTGGCCATCCGGTCCGGCTGCGCGCTCGCCGGGCGATCGTGAGTACCCCTGCCGACATCACGGAGCGGATCGTCGGCGACTTGCCGCAGCAGCACCTGAACGCCCTGAACGACATCACCTACGGCCGGTACGTGATCGTGGGCTTCTTCACCGAGGAGGACGGCCCGCAACGGTGGGACGACCATTTCGGCGTCTCTGCGCCGCAGCTGTCCTTCCAGGCGATGTTCAACCACGCTGCGGCGCTGCGCCGCAACGGCCCCCGCACGCCGGGCGGTGCGCTCGCGTGCTTCGCCGGCGGCGCCCGCGCGGACGCTCTGTTCGACCTGCCGGACGAGGAGATCGTCGCGCGGTTCTCCGCGGACCTGATCTCGATCTTCCCGGAGCTGCGCGGCAAGCTCGGCGCCGATCCGGTCGTGCGCAAGCACCGCCGCGTCGTGCCGTTCTGGGCGCCGGGCAGGCGCTCCTCGCTGCCGGTGCTGCGGGATCCGCTGGGGCCCATCCACTTCGCGGGCGATTACCAGCTGGACCTGCCGTCGCTCGCCGACGCCGCGGCCTCCGGCGAGCGCTCGGCACTCGCGGTGCTGACGGAGCTCTGCGCTACCGCTCCAGCCAGGGCTTGATCCGCGCGGTGATCCACGGCAGGACCAGGAACACCATGAGCGGCGTGTTGATGAGCGTCGCGATCAGGGTGCGCGCCACCAGGTCCCAGCCGTGGGAGCCGATCGGCAGGTAGGGCAGGACCAGGAAGTTGATGAGCAGCGACAGCGGGAAGAATCCGAGCCAGATCGCCGCGGCCTGCTTCCACCGCGGCGGCACGGCGACCACGGGCGAGGCGGTGGGCACGGCACCGTCGGCCTGCGGGGAGAACCAGCCCTCGATCCCGGACAGGCGGTGTGTGGCGGTCTCGACCGCCACGCCCTCGCCCCGCTCGAGCCAGTGCTTGCGCACGCGGGAGCGTTTCCATTCGGCGAGCTCGGGGTCCGAGGCGAAGCGGTAGATGACGAAGTACTCGTCGGGCCGGTGCGCGGAGCGCACCCATCCGCCGCCCAGGAACCCGGGATAGGTTCGAGCCAGGGCGATTCCCGCATCGGTCCAGGCCAGGAAGTCGTGTTCGCGACCGGGAGAGATGCGTCGGGCGACGGAGGTGAGCGCGGCCTTGTGGGCCTCGGGCGCCTCCGAACGGGTATCGGTGGGCATGCCCTACAGTCTCGGTGCGGGCCGCGCCGAGCACCAACCCGAGCGGGTGTGATCTTCGCGACGTCGTGACTACGGCAGCTGCGCGTCCTGGAAGCTGTTGCCCCACGACCCGGACGCGCCGTAGGTGATCACGGTGAACCGGCGGTCGGCGCCCGTGCCGACCGGGGTGTGGGCGTTGATGCCCACCGCTCGCTTGACCGTCCTGCCGCTCGCGCAGTTCGGCGTGCAGTCGTTCTCCTCGAGGGTCGCCGAGCCGATCGCGTCGTTCGCATTCCACTCGTGCCAGACGATGCGCGTCAGCGCCGAGCCGGCGTCGGCACAGGCCAGGACGATCCTGGTCGGCTTGACGGTGGGCTTGCCGAGGCAGTCGCGGATCACCGGCGAGGAGGGCTTGGCCGGAGTGGGTGCCGCTGCTGCGACGGCCGGCAGGACGAGGGTCGCGGAGGCGACGACGGTGGCCGCTGCGACGGCGAGGCGAACCGGGGTCATGGTTGGTCCTTCTGGGATCGACGGCACGGTGACCCGATCAATACTGGTGGGCGGCGGAGCATGAGGAATCGGCCGAACGGCGGATCTTCGCGGTGCCATCGTGCCGAAGGTCGCAGTCCCGCCGACCTGCGCGGTCGATGAACGGGTGCCACAATCGAAGGGTGTCCTACCTCCTGCGCGTCCGATTGACCGACCGCCCCGGCAGCCTCGGCTCCCTCGCCGTGGCCCTCGGTTCGGTCGGCGCCGACATCCTCTCGCTCGACGTCGTCGAACGTGGCGACGGGTTCGCGGTGGACGACATCGTCGTCGACCTGGGACCGCAGTCACTGCCGGACACGCTGATCACCGCCGCGGAGGCGCTCGACGGCATCACCGTCGACTCCATCCGCCCCTACGTCGACGTCCTCGACACGCACCGCGAGCTGGAGCTGATCGACCACGTGGCGGCCGCGAAACACGACCAGCTGCAGATGCTGGTGGACCAGGTGCCCCGCGTGCTGCGCGTCGGTTGGTGCGCGGTACTCGCGAACGGGCCGGACACCCCCTGGCCGGCGTACGGCTCGTCGGGGCTGCCCGAGACGCCACCCGAGGACTTCGGCTTCCTGCCGCTGAGCGGCCCCGTCACCATCGACGGCGAGGCCGACTGGGTGCCGCAGGCCTGGCAGCAGATGGACACCAAGCTGGCCGCCGCGCCGCTGGGCGCCATCGGCAAGGTGGTGCTCGTCGGCCGCCCCGGTGGCCCCGACTTCCGCCCCTCGGAGGTCGCCCGGCTCGGCTACCTCGCGGGCATCGTGGCGACGGTGCTGGTCAGGTAGCGTCCGGCTCCTCCACGTTCGGCTCTGCGACCTCCGGCCGCACCGCGTCGGGCCCCTCGGCGAGCAGCTTCGCGAAGCCCTCCTCGTCGAGGATCTGCACGCCCAGTTGCTCGGCCTTGTCGGCCTTGGACCCCGGCGCGTCACCGATGACGACGAACGCCGTCTTCTTCGAGACGCTGCCCGCGGCCTTGCCGCCGCGCACCAGGATCGCCTCCTTGGCCTCGTCGCGCGAGAAGTTCTGCAGCGAACCGGTGACCACGATCGACAGGCCCTCGAGGGTGCGCTGCACGGACTCGTCGCGCTCGTCCTCGAGGCGGACGCCCGCGGCGCGCCACTTCTCGACGATCTCGCGGTGCCAGGCGACGGTGAACCAGTCGATCACGGCCTCCGCGATCGTGCGGCCGACACCGTCGACCTCCGCCAGACGGTCCACGTCGGCCGCGGCGATGGCGTCGAGACTGCCGAACTCCTGCGCGAGCGCCCGCGCGGCCGACGGGCCGACGTGCCGGATGGACAGGGCGACGAGGACGCGCCAGAGCGGCTTGTTCTTGGCGACACCGAGATTGGTGAGCAGCCGCTGCGCGTTCGCCGACAGCGTGCCGCCGTCGTTGGTGAACAGCGGGACCTGCAGCAGATCCTCGGGCGTCAGCGAGAAGACATCGCCCTCGTTGTGCAGCACGGGCGAAGCGGTCAGGGCGGTGGCCGCCTCGTAGCCGAGGCCCTCGATGTCGAAGCAGGTGCGCCCCGCGAGGTAGAACAGGCGCTCGCGCAGCTGGGCGGGGCAGGTCTCGGTGTTGGGGCAGCGGATGTCCGCATCGCCCTCCTTCGACGGCGCCAGCGTGTGGCCGCATTCCGGGCACGTGAGCGGCATGACGAAGGGGCGCTCCGTGCCGTCACGCAGGTCGACGACGGGACCGAGCACTTCCGGGATCACGTCGCCCGCCTTGCGGATGGTGACCGTGTCACCGATCAGCACGCCCTTGCGCTCCACCTCGGAGGCGTTGTGCAGCGTCGCGAATTCGACGGTGGAGCCGGCGACGGTGACCGGCGCCATGTAGGCGTACGGGGTCACGCGCCCGGTACGACCCACGTTGACCCGGATGTCGAGGAGCTTGGTGGTGACCTCCTCGGGCGGGTACTTGTAGGCGATGGCCCACCGCGGCGCGCGGGAGGTGGCGCCCAGGCGGCGCTGCAGGGAGATCTCGTCGACCTTCACCACCAGGCCGTCGATCTCGTGCTCCGGGTCGTGCCGGTGCTCGCCCCAGTAGAAGACGCGCTCGACCACCGCGTCCGCACCGACCACCTGTTTCGTGTACTCCGAGACGGGCAGCCCCCAGGCCGCGAGGGCCCGGTACGCGTCGTGCAGGCTCGACGGCGACCACTGCCCCTCGATCCGGCCCAGGCCGTGGCAGATCATGCCCAGCCTGCGGCGCGAGGTGATCTGCGGGTTCTTCTGGCGCAGCGATCCCGCAGCGGAGTTGCGCGGATTGGCGAAGGGGGGTTTGCCCTCGGCGACGAGCCCGGCGTTGAGCTCCTCGAAATCTGCCAGCCGGAAGAAGACCTCGCCGCGCACCTCGAGGACCTCGGGGATCGGGAACTCGTCCGACGGGGTGAGGACGTGCGGCACGTCCCGCAGGGTGCGCGCGTTGAGCGTGACGTCCTCCCCGGTCCGACCGTCGCCACGGGTGGCGCCGCGCACCAGGGAGCCGTTCTCGTAGACGAGGTTGAGGGCGACACCGTCGATCTTGAGCTCGGTGAGGAAGACGACCTCGCCCCCGACGTCCTTCTGGACGCGAGCGACCCAGTCGCGCAGCTCCCCCTCGTCGAAGACGTTGTCGAGCGACATCATCCGCTCGAGGTGGTCCACCGCCGTGAACTCGGTGGAGAAACCGCCGCCCACCAGTTTGGTGGGCGAATCGGCGACGGCCAGCTCGGGGAACGCCGTTTCCATCTCCTGCAGGCGGCGCAGCAGTGCGTCGAACTCGCCGTCGGAGAGCACGGGCGCGTCCTGCACGTAGTACCGGAACTGGTGCCCGCGCACCTCCTCCGCGAGTTCCTGCCACGCGCGGCGGTCGTCCTCGGTCAGCTCCTTCGACATGGGAGTCAGATTAGTCGAGGGCACCGACAGGAGACCGCCGCGCGTCGCGGGTGGGGCGCGCGTCTACGGGCCGTCGGGGTTCGGGTTGGAGGCGCCGCCGTCGCAGCCGG
Source organism: Tsukamurella pseudospumae (assembly GCF_001575195.1). Classification (NCBI taxonomy): domain Bacteria; kingdom Bacillati; phylum Actinomycetota; class Actinomycetes; order Mycobacteriales; family Tsukamurellaceae; genus Tsukamurella; species Tsukamurella pseudospumae. The sequence continues at coordinate 137,564 of NZ_LSRF01000056.1, read as the reverse complement.
GCCGCGGGTTGGTGGAGCAGTCGTCCGCGTTGGGGTTCGGGGCCGGGCCGGGCATCGGGGTGGTCGTCCGCGTGGTGGGTTTCACCGTGGTCGGGCAGGGCTTGCCGCCGTCGGGCCCGTGGCCGTCGGCGTCGACGCAGCCGGGCTCGGTGGTGGTCGGGTTCGGCTTCGGCGCCACCGTCCGGGTCGTGGGCTTCGGGGTCACCGTGACGGTGCCCTGTCGCGTGGGACCGGGCGCGGGCGCGACCGTCGAGGAGGAGGTGGTGGTCGCGGAGGTCGACGACGTCGTCGAGGTCTCCTTCGCGTCCGATCCACCGCATCCGGCAGCCAGCAGCAGCGCTGCGGCCGCCGTCACCGCCCCTGCTGTACGAACAACTCTGCTTGTGTCACGAATGAACATGCGACGGAGTATTGCAGGCTGACTGTGGGATCGCATCGGCCGTTCGGCCGATTGTCTCCCGGGCGTCAGCCCGCCTGCGCGAAGCGCAGTACGTTGCCGGACGGGTCGATGACGGTCACCGTCGGACCGCCGGGACCGTCGGGGTCGAGGCCGGGCCGGGAGCGGGGATGACGGTGCGCCGCCAGTTCGGCCTGCAGGGCGGCGGCGTCGGCCACCGGGATCCACACGACGGAGTTCGGGCTGCCGTCGCCGAAGTGCTCCGACAGGTGCAGCACCACACCGCCCCGGCGAACCTCGACGTACGCGGGGAGGTCCGGTGCGAACCGGTGTTCCCACTCCAGCGTGAAACCGAGATAGGCCGTGTAGAACTCGATCGTCGCGTCGCGGTCGAACATGCGCAGCACCGGCACCGCGGGCCCGCCGAATTCGGTCATGAGACCAGACTACGCACCCCGAGGGCCGTCGACTCCGCGAGCGCGATGTCCCGTTCGTGCCGATTCGGCTCCGCACCCGGGCCCGGTGCCCCATAGTCGTGCCATGAGTGACTCGAGCACGGCCCACAAGGCCATCGTCGTCGGGGCCGGGATCGTCGGCCTGTCCACCGCTTTCAGCCTGCAGCAGCGGGGTGTGCAGGTGACTGTCGTGGACCGGATCGGTCCCGCCGCGGGCGCGTCCTGGGGCAACGCGGGCTGGCTGAGCCCGGCGTTCACCATCCCACTTCCCGAGCCGGCGCTCCTCAAGCAGGGACCGCGCGCGCTGCTGTCGCCGTCGTCGCCGGTGGCGCTGGCACCGTCGGCGGACCCGGCGGTGGCCAGGTTCATGGCTGCGTTCGCCCTGAACTGCACGCCGCACAAATGGGCCTCATCGATGCGGACCTACGCCACCCTCAACGCCCACATCTACGACTCCTTCGAGCGGCAGATCGCCGCCGGCGTCCGCGGCGAGCTGCACGCGCACGACATGACGGTGGGCTTCGCGAGCCTGCACGACGCCACCGGGATCCTCGACGAGCTGGCCCGCGTCTCCGCGGCCGGCCAGCAGATCGACGTCACCCTCCTCGACCCCCGATCGGCCCGCGAGTACGAGCCGCACCTCACCGAGAACGTCGCTCTCGCACTGCGACTGCGCGGACAGCGGTACCTGAACCCCGGCGCGTACGTGCAGGCGCTCTCCGACACGGTGATCGCGGGCGGTGGAGAGCTGCGCACCGGCATCGACGTCACGGAGGTCCGGCGCGACGGCGCCCGCGCCCGCGTGATCGGCACGGGGATCGACGAACTGACCGACGCGGCGGTCCTGTGCTCCGGCGCATGGCTGCCCCGGCTCGCGTCGGCGCACGGTGTGCGGATCCCCCTGTTCGCCGGCCGCGGCTACAGCTGCTCGGTCCCCATCGACACCCCGCTGCAGGGCGCGACCTACTTCCCCGCGGCGCGTGCGGCGATCACGCCCCGGCCCGACGGTGCCGACGGCCGACCCCGCATCCGAGTGGCCGGGATCATGGAGTTCGCCGACCCCGACAAGCCGCTGAACCCCAAGCGGATCCGGGTGACCAACGACGCCGTCCGGCCGCTGCTGCGCGGGATCGACTGGTCGGGCATCGACGAGCAGTGGGTGGGCTCACGCCCGCTCTCGGCCGACGGCCTGCCGCTCATCGGCGGCACCGCGACACCGGGCGTCTACGTCGGCGGCGGGCACGGCATGTGGGGGCTGACGCTCGGCCCGCTCACCGGCGAGCTGCTGGCCGAACAGATCACCACAGGCCGCACGCCCGCGCTCACCGCGGGCCTGGACCCACTGCGGTAGCCAGCCGCTCGAGGTACGCGGTGGCCGCCTCGACACTCGAATCATCCACCGGGAAGAGCACATCGGTGATGCCCGCCGCGCCCCACCGGGCGAGGCGGTCACCGTCGGGCACGGAATCGAGGGCGACGATGCGGGGCGCGCCCGAACGGCCGTGCTCGCGCCAGATCTCCTGCAGGCGTACGGCCGCGGTGGTGATCCCGCGGTCGCGCGGGGTGGTGATCCAGCCGTCGGCGTTCTTGGCGATCCACGTGAAGTTCTTGTCGGTCGCGCCGGCACCGACCAGGACGGGCACCGCACCGGGCGGCTTGGGCCAGGTCCAGCTGGGGCCGAAGGAGACGAATTCGCCCTCGTAGGAGGCCTCCTCGTCGCGCCACAGGGCGCGCATCGCCTCGAGGTATTCGCGGAGCATGGTGCGGCGACGACCGGCGGGGACGCCGTGGTCGGCGAGTTCATCGAGATTCCAGCCGAATCCGACGCCCAGGGAGACCCGGCCGCCGGCGAGGTGGTCGACGGTGGCGATCGTCTTGGCGAGCGTGATCGGGTCGGACTGCACGGGCAGTGCCACCGCGGTCGACAGCTCGATCCGCTCGGTCACCGCGGCCGCGGCGGCCAGCGAGGTCCACGGATCGAGCGTGCGCAGGTAGCGGTCGTCGGGCAGCTCCGCCGTGCCGGTACCCGGGTGCGCGGCGTCGCGCCGGGTGGGGATGTGGCCGTGCTCGGGAACGAAGTACGACGCGAAGCCCGCCGCCTCGATGAGCGGCGCGATCAGGTGCGGCGGCACCCCACGGTCGGAGGTGAACTGGACGATGCCGACCCGGACTTCCTGTGTGATCACCCTAAAAGTAGAACATGTTCCACCAATGCGCGCAGGCGTTCACCCCGAATTGGTCGCGCGACCGCAAACTCTCCCGTACAGTTGGTCATATGACCATGTAGCCGTGATGACACGGCTTCGAACGTCCGAGGAGGACATCGTGTCCATGAAGACATCTGCAGGCGTGACCTACTCGGCGTTCACCGGGTGGAGCGACGAGCCGACCGACATCGCCACCCCGTTCCGAGGCGACATCCGGTGCGACGTGGCGGTCGTGGGCGGTGGCCTCGCCGGCATGGCGACCGCGCTGCGACTGGCCGAGCGAGGGGTCGACGTGGTCCTCCTCGAGTCCGGGTACTGCGGCTGGGGCGCGAGCTCGCGCAACGCCGGCTACCTGTCGAACGAGCTGGCGGGCGAAGCCGAGGTCCTGCAGTTCTTCTACAAGAACAAGCTGAAGAATCTGACGCGGTTCGCGGAGAACTCCGCGCAGTTCACCGAAGGGCTCATCGAGCGGTTCGACATCGACTGCGACTACGAGGCCACCGGCAACATCAAGGCGGCGATCAGCGAGGCGCAGCTGGGGCGGCTGCGCAGGAACGCGGAGATCCTGCAGGAGGCGGGCTCGAACATCGAGTTCGGCGACGGCGCGCAGCTCGGCCTGCCCAGTACCTTCCTCGGCGGCATCTTCGTCCGCGGCGGAGGTCTGATGAATCCGGGCAGGTTCACCGCCGGCATCCGCAGCGCCCTCCTGGCGTCCGGCGCGCGGGTCTTCGAACGGACGACGGTGCGCTCGGTGGAGCCGAACGGTGCCCGCGTCACCGTCGAGGTACCGAGCGGGCGCGTCGACGCCGAGCGGGTCGTCCTCGCCACGAACGCGAACACGCGCGAGCTCACGATCGGCCCCTCGGGAGTCGGTCCGGTGTACACCAGCGTCGTCGAGACCGACCCCGTCGACCCCGAGGCGCTCGAAGCGATCGGGTGGACGACCCGCGCCGGCATCGTGACCCCGCACCAGATCCTGGAGAACTACCGGCGCACCCCGCGCGGCACGCTCCTCTACGGCACGCGCCGCCTGCGCGGCGCACCGTCCGGTCCGCTGGGAGCACAGGCGCCCGACCCCGCGGTCGTCGACGACCTGACCAGGGGCTTCCACCAGCGCTTCCCCACCCTGAACTACCTGGCGCCCCAGCGGGCGTGGGGCGGCTGGATCGCGATGACCTCGTTCCTCCCCGTCGCGGGCGAGGTCGCGAAGAACGTCTTCTACGGCGTCAGTTGCAACGGACACGGCCTCGCCCAGTCCCCGTACCTCGGCACACTCCTCGCCGACCGGCTCGCCGGCGACGACCCGCACGACGACCTGCAGACGCTGTGGCGCCCGCGGCCGCCGCGCCTGCCGTCCTTCGTTCTCAGCACACCGGTCTTCGAGGCGGGATGGGCGGTCGACCGGCTCACCGACCGCTTCGGCATCTGATCGCGGTCAGGTCCTGATCCCGGCTAGGTTGGGAACATGCCCCACCCGATCATGTTCGCCGACGACGACCCCGTCCTCGCCCGGGTCCGCGCGATCGCGCTCGGATTCCCGGAGGCGACCGAGAAGGTCGCGCACGGCCGTCCGACCTTCCGCTGCGGCAAGATGTTCGCGATGTACGGCGGCGGCACGAAGAAGACCGAGCACCGCCCGCACGAGCAGCGGAACACGAGCGTCCTGTTCATCGCCGACCCCGCCGAGCGCGCCGCGCTGGAACAGGACGAGCGGTTCTACCTGCCCGCCTACATGGCCTCGGCGGGCTGGCTGGGCCTCGACCTCACGCTCGGCACCGTCGACTGGGACGAGGTGCGCGAGCTCGTGGACGCGAGCTACCGAACCATCGCACCGAAACGGGCCCTCGCCCTGCTCGATGAGCAGGGCGACGGCCCGTCGGACTAGGGATCGCTACAGTTGCGGGCCCTGCTCGCGCAGGTCGTCCACGTCCTTCATGGCCTTACGCAGTTCGCCGAGCCAATCCTCCGTGTGCTCGCCGACCAGGCGCACGCACCAGGCCAGCGCGTCGGCCCGCGATCGGGCGACGCCGGCGTCGACCAGCGTGTCGAGCACGAGCCGCTCGGGCTGCCGCAGCCGCGACATCACCGGCACCGCCTGGTGCGTGAACAGGAGCGTCTCCTCGCCCGCCGCCACACCCCACGACACCCGCCGGCGGTAGCGCTCCTGCGCCTCGTCGGCGATCCGCATGCGCTGCTCCCGGGTGTCCTCGCGGAACCGGGCGGCGCGACCCTCGCGCTGCGCGGCGGACTGCTCCCCCTCCGCGGGGAGCTGTCCGACCACCACGATCTCGTCGCGGTCGACGGTGACCCGCGGCGCACCGTCGAACCAGCCCTCCGGGAGCCGGCCGGCGAACCAGTCCCCCGCATCCTTCGCGTCCGGCACCTCGGTGCGCGGACCTCGTCCTGCCATCATGTGCGACCTCCTCGATCGGTCCTGATTACTTGATTACATGATTACTCCGGACCGAAGGGGCTGTCGAGGGGTGATCGCCGAGGGCGAACGGCGCTACTGACGCCGCAGTGTGATCGAGGGCAGGCGGAGCTCGTCGCCCTGCAGGGTCGCGGTCTCGCTGGAACCACCGCGATCGCGGAGCAGCACGCGGTCGCCGTCGACGGTGTACGTGCCGCCGTAGGCGTTGACCTGCCCGCGCAGGTCCTCCTCCCACGTACCGTCCGCGGCGAGCCGTACCACCCACTCCCCGTTCGCATAGGTACCGGGCACGTGCGCCGGGACTACGGCGGCAGAGCTCGCCGGCGCGGACGCGGAGACGGGCACCGGAGCTGCAGCGGTGGACGGAGCCGGGTCCGAGTCCGAGGCGCAGCCCGCGAAAGCACCGGCGGCCAGCAACGCGACGGCGAGCGAGACGAGACTGCGGGATCCGGTCATATCGGCACGATACCTTTGCGGACGCATCACCGTCCGGGTTCGAGCCGCCCGCCGCGGACCACGTGGAAGTCGTAGGCCGACTCGGCGTGCAGGCCGTCGTCGAGGCCGTCCGCCTCGTGCTGCGGGTCGGCCCGGAGCCCGATGGTCGCCTTGAGCGCGAGGCCGATGACCAGGGTGACCACCATCGCGTAACCGAGCACCACGATGACCGCCACGGCCTGGCGCCACAGTTGATCCAGCCCCCCGCCGTAGAGCAGGCCGTCGCGTCCCGCCGGGGCGGAGGCGCTGCCGACCAGGCCGATCATGAGCATTCCCACGACCCCGCTCACGAAGTGCACGCCCACCACGTCGAGGCAATCGTCGTACCGCCAGCGGTACTTGAGCTCGATCGCATAGGAGCTGATAGCGCCGGCCGCGGCGCCCACGGCGAGCGCCCCGATCGGGGTCACCGCCGAGCACGACGGGGTGATCGCCACCAGACCCGCTACGACTCCCGAGGCCGCGCCGAACGAGGTCGGCTTGCCGTGCCGGACCTTCTCCACGATCAACCAGGCCACCATCGACACCGCGCCGGCGCCGAGCGTGTTCGCGACGATCAACGCCGCCGACCCGTTGGCGGCGAGAGTGGATCCGGCGTTGAAGCCGAACCAGCCGAACCACAGCAGGCCCGCGCCGAGCATGACGAAGGGCAGGTTGTGCGGGCGCATGGGGTCGCGCGGCCACCCTGAGCGGCGACCCAGCAGCAGCGCCATGACCAGCGCGGACGCGCCCGAGTTGATCTCCACCGCGGTGCCGCCGGCGAAGTCGATCGCCTTCAGGTGCTCGGCGATCCACCCGCCGTGCGCGGCCGTCAGGCCCGGCACGGAGAACACCCAGTGCGCCACGGGGAAGTACACGAGCGTCGCCCACAGGCCCGCGAACACGAGCCACGAGACGAAGCGCATGCGGTCGGCGACCGCACCCGCGATGAGGGCGACGGTGACCATCGCGAAACCCGCTTGGAAGGCGACGAACAGCAGCGCGGGGACGTGGCCGACCAGCGGCACCGCGCCGGAGTCGGAGCCGTCGGCGCCGAACGCCCCGAGGAGCCCGCGCAGCCCCGCGAAGGTGGTCGGATCGCCGATCACGCCGCCGCGGTCCGGCCCGAAGGTCATCGAGTAACCGAAGACCACCCACAGCAGCCACACGACGGGTATCGCCGTGAGGCACATCATCATCATGTTGAGCACGCTCTTGCTGCGCACCATCCCGCCGTAGAACAGGGCGAGCCCCGGCGTCATCAGGAGTACGAGCGCGAACGCGGCGAGCAGCCAGGCGGTGTCTGCACCATCGACTGGCCCGGTGTGCGGGAACATCGCCGAAGTGTAGCGGGCTACCCGACCGAAGCCTCCGCCAAGACCGATCGAATCTCCTTGCAGGCGTCCAGAATCGGGCGAATCCCGGGCGAACCGGGCGAACCGCACACGGGAGTGACGGTGGCGCGGGTCAGATCGCGGCGCGGCAGGCCGATCTCGTCGTACACGCGCAGCGCGGGCGCCGCGAGGTCGGCGGGCGAGCGCCGGCCGGGCACCGTCGGGGCCAGTCCGAGGCCGATCACCGGGCGCGACTCGACGAGCTCGCCGAATCCCTCGTAGTCCGCGGCGGCGAGGCGGGTGACGTCGACGAGCGCACCGTCGACCGGTACCCGGCGCACCACGTCCCAGACCACGCGGCCGCACAGGTGCAGCAGGACCGGCGCACCCGCGTCGTGGACGGCGTCGACCACCCCCGCGAGCAGCTCGGCAGCCTCGATCGCGGGGACGGCCCGGACCGGGTCGAGCTTGGTCAGCGCCGGGACGGTGCCGTGCACGACCGACCACATCGACGGCTCGTCCAGCTGCAGCACGACGTCCGCACCGCACCGTCGGCGCAGGTCCGCGACGTGCCGCACCACGCCCTCCGCGAGCGAGGCCACGATGTCGCGCATCGCGCCGCGGTCGCGGGCCACCCGGTGGCCGTTCGGCAGCTCGAGGCCGGCGGCCAGGGTCAGCGGGCCCGCCACCTGCGCCTTAACGGTCCCCGAGCCGCGCCGACGGGCGAGCTCGTAGGCCTCCTCGAAGGCGTCGAGGTCGCGCTCGAGATAGTCGCCGGCGAGCCGCGCGACGCGGCCGTCGGGCACACCGATCCGATAGCCCGTGGTGGAGACGTCGAATCCGATGTCGACGAGCAGGGCGGCGCTGCGGCCGATCATGTCGGCGCCGATCCCCCGGTTCGGGAGCTCGGGCAGGAAGGGCACCTCCAGCTCACCGACGACGGTGCCTGCCGCCTCCCGCGGGTCCGTGCCCGGCACCGAGCCGATCCCCGTCACGCCGCCGACCAGCGGTGCGAGGGGATCAGACATGTGCCGCGTCGTGCGCTGTCGAGCGGATCGTGCCGGAGCCGAGCACCAGGTCACCGTTCTCCGCATCGACGGCGTACAGCACCGCGGCCTGCCCCGGGGCCACGCCGCGCAGCGGCTCGCGCAGGTCGAGGATCAGGCGATCGCCGTCGGCGCGCGCGGTGACCGGCGCGAGCCCGCCGTGCGCGCGGACCTGCACCATCGCGTCGACGGGGCCCTCGGGCGCCGCTCCGGAGGTCCAGACGGCACCGTCGGCGACGATCCGCGTGACGTCGAGCTGCTCACCGGACCCGACTCGGACCTCGCCGGACTCGGCGTCGATGGCGGTCACGTACCGGGGCGCACCGTCGGGTCCCGGGCCGGGCAGGCCGAGGCCCTTGCGCTGGCCGATGGTGAACTCGTGCACGCCCGCGTGCTCGCCGAGGCGCTCGCCGGTCGCGGCGTCGACGACGGCGCCGGGCCGGACGCCGATCCGGGCGCCGAGGAAGGCCTGCGTATCGCCGGACGGGATGAAGCAGATGTCGTGGCTGTCCGGCTTGTCGGCGACGGCCAGGCCGCGGCGCGCGGCCTCCTCGCGGATCGCCGGCTTGGGGGTGTCGCCGACGGGGAACATCGCGCGGGCGAGCTGCTCCGCGGTGAGTACCGCGAGCACGTAGGACTGGTCCTTGTCGGCGTCGACCGCGCGGCGGAGCTCGCCGCCGTCCAGCCGCGCGTAGTGGCCCGTGGCGACGGCGTCGAAGCCGAGGGCGTAGGCCCGCTCGGCGAGCGCGGAGAACTTGATCTTCTCGTTGCAGCGCAGGCACGGGTTCGGGGTCTCCCCCGCGGCGTACGCGGCGACGAAGTCGTCGATCACGTCTTCGCGGAAGCGATCGGCGAAGTCCCACACGTAGAACGGGATGCCGAGCACGTCGGCCGCGCGGCGGGCGTCGCCCGCGTCCTCCTTGGAGCAGCAGCCGCGGGAGCCGGTGCGCAGTGTGCCGGGGGCCTCGGACAGCGCGAGGTGCACGCCGACCACGTCGTGCCCCGCCTCGACGGCCCGCGCCGCCGCGACGGCCGAGTCCACTCCGCCACTCATCGCGGCCAGAACGCGCATCAGCGGGTCCCGGTGGAGGCCAGGCCCGCCGCACGGGCGCGGTCCACGACCTGGCCGAGCGCGTCGAGCACCGCGTCGATGTCGGCCTCGGTGGTCTCGGGGCCGAAGGAGAAGCGCAGCGATCCGCGGGCGGTCGCCGGACCGGAGCCCATCGCCTCGAGGACGTGGCTGACGCGGGCGACGCCGGCGCTGCAGGCCGAGCCCGTGGCGCATTCGATGCCGCGGGCGTCGAGCAGCATGAGCAGCGAGTCGCCCTCGCAGCCGGCGAAGGAGACGTGCGCGATCCCCGGCAGGGCGGGAATGCCGTGCGCGGCACCGCCGTTCGCGATCGTGGCCTCGAACCGGCGGACACCGTCCAGCAGTCGGTCGCGGAGCGCGGCGCGGCGCGGCGATTCGTCGTCCATCCGGGCCACGGCCACCCGCAGCGCCGCGGCCATACCCGCCACGCCCGCCACGTTCGGGGTGCCGGAGCGCAGGTCGCGCTCGTGGCCGCCGCCGTGCGCCAGCGGCACGAGGGAGACATTGCGGCCGATGAGCATCGCGCCGACGCCCTGCGGGCCGCCGAACTTGTGCGCCGCATTGGTGAGCACCGCCAGGCCACTGGCATCGAAGTCGATCGGCACGTGGCCCGCCGCCTGGGTGGCGTCGGAATGCATCGGCACGCCGTCGCGGGCGCACTCGGCGGCGAGCTCGGCGATCGGCTGCAGCGTGCCCACCTCGTTGTTCGCCCACATCACGCTGACCAGTGCGACGGTGCCGGCGGCCTCGTCGAGCGCGGCCCGCAGGTCCGCGGGGTCCACCAGGCCGCGGTGGTCGACGGGCAGCAGCACGACGTGTGCGCCCTCGTGCTCGCCGAGCCACTCGACCGCGTCCAGCACGGCGTGGTGCTCGATCGCGGAGGCGATCACCGTGACGGCGGCGGGGTTCTCAGCGCGGCGGGCCCAGTACAGGCCCTTGACGGCCAGGTTCACGGCCTCGGTGCCGCCACCGGTGAAGACCACCTCGGACGGGCGCGCGCCCAGGTCGCGGGCGATCGACTCGCGGGACTCCTCGAGGATGCGACGCGCGCGCCGGCCGGAGCCGTGCTGCGACGAGGCGTTGCCCGGACGCGCGGCGGCCTGCGTCATCGCCGCCAGCGCCTCGGGCACCATGGGGGTGTCCGCGGCGTGGTCGAGGTACACGGGGTTCTCGCGGTCGGGAGTCATCGCGTCCCAAGAATACGCGGATAACGCGCGGCAGCGTTATTCGCACGCACACCCCGATCCCGCACCTACGCGGCGAGCGGCAGGCGCACCTCGGGCTCACTGAACTCGGCGTCGGCGAACACCGATGCCTCGGCCCGCGCGGCCAGGGCCCCGCGGCCGGCGATCGCCCAGTCACCCGCGGCGATCACCTCGGTCGCGTGGACGCGCACCGCCACGCCGCGCGCCCCGATCACCCGGGCGAGCGTCGTGACCTCGGTGTCGGATCCGACGTACGCGGCGACGGCGCTCTGCCGCGCGCCCCGCGCCGGGCCGGGCAGCCGCATCGAGTACCGCAGCGAGACCGGCACCACGTCGGCACTCGCATCGATCGCCGCCTGGAAGAACGCGGGCCGGAACTCACCACGATGGAATCCGCAGTACGTGGTGCCCTCGGGGAACAGTGCCACGGTGCTGCCGTCCCGGAGCAGCTCTGCCACGTGCTCGACGGTACCGGGGAGTTCCGTCAGGCGTTCGCGGCGCAGCGGGATCGCCCCGAACGCGCGCATGAGGACCGCGATCGGCCGCGCGTCGAAGATGTCGGCCTTCGCGACGAACGCGGCGGGCGCGATCGAGGCGATGGCCACGATGTCGAGCAGCGACTGGTGGTTGGCGACGACCAGCGACCGGAGCGGCACGTTGCCCACCGGCTCGACCCGTACGCCGAGCGACCACAGCATCGCCCGGGCGCACCCGCGGATCATCGTGCGGCGCGTCGGTCCGCCGAACGGGTAGGTCAGGCCCAGGGCGAGCAGCCCCGTCAGGACGACGATGCCGAAGGCGGCCCACCGGACGATCCGCAGCCAGCGCGCCGCCACCTGGGGTTCTGCTGCCGAGCAGCCGCCGTCGCACTCCGACTGCTGCTGCCAACCGTGCTTGCGCAGGGTTCCGACGGGGATCATGATCTAGAGGCTCCCCGCCGCCTGCTGCAGCCGTTCCAGGTAGCGCACGTTGAACCGGGTGCGGTCGATGATCATCGGGAAGTCGGCGACGTCGAAGACCGGATCGAAGCTCGGCGCGCCGAGGATCTCGGCGTTCATCCGCAGGTAGCCGGTGACGAGCGGCGGGAAGGTCCGGCGCGACGCCGGCGCGGCGGTGATCTCCTCGACGCGGTTGCGGGGCGTCACCGTCCACTCGGCGCGGTGCTTGGCGTCGACCAGTTCGCGCACCGCGCGGACCGTCGCGCCGCGGTCGTACCCCTCGTACTGCATCGGGACGCTGACGGCGCCCATCGCGTAGCGGATGCCGCGCAGGTCGCTGTAGGCGAGCAGGCCCGCCCACATGAGGCACAGCACTCCGCCTGAGCGGTGATCGGCGTGCACACAGGCGCGGCCCATCTCGAGGGTCTCCGGGCGGATGTGGTCGAGGGCGCCGAGGTCGAACTCCGTCGCCAGGTACAGGCCGCCGGCGGCGATCGCGCCCGGGGGCGGGAGGATGCGGTAGCAGCCGACGATCGTCTCGCTGGGCTTGTGCCGGATGATCAGGTGGTCGCAGAACTCGTCGAAGCGGTCGGCGTCGCGGCCGTCGGTGACGCCGGCCATCGAGGCCTCGAAGCCGGGCTCCGAGCCGAAGACCTCGAAGCGCAGTCGCTGCACGGTCTCGATGTCCTCGTCGCGGGTGGTGAGTACGACCTCGTACTCGGCACCGTCGATCAATGTCTCTGAGGCCGGGCTCCGGCCGATGACCAGTGTTGCCATGCGCTCACAGTGGGCGCGCGAGACGACGGGGCGGTGAACCGCGACCGAGCGGGTCGGTGAACCCTTGCCGAACGAGGGTGAATTCCGGGCTACGCCCCGGTGCTACAGCACCGGCGGAGTGGTGTTCGAGGACATCGCCGCCAGGTAGTCGGCGGCCTCGGCGAACCGCAGCGAGTCGATCGCGCCGCCCAGCGGCAGCTCGGGCTCGACGGGCTCGATCACGCGCTCGGCCGCCAAGAGGTCGGCGACGGTGCGGTGCTCGGCCACGGCGCGCAGTTGGGACCAGGTGGGCGGGAGCAGGAAACAGCGGCCCGCGGAGAAGTCCGCGAGGGCCTGCGCGGCGGTCCGCCAGCCGGCCTCCTCGACCTCGCTCGTGCGGTCGTCGGCCCGCTGGCCCTCCGGGAGGGCGGCGAGGAAGAACCGGGTGTCGTAGCGACGCTTCTCGTTCTTCGGGGTGATCCAGTGCGCGAGCGGCCGCAGCAGATCGGCGCGGAGCACGAGGCCCTCGTCGCGGAGGAACTGCGCGAGGGAGATCTCCTTCGCCTCGAGCCGTCCCCGGGCCGGCGCGAGCGCCGCAGCGTCGGGAGCGGCACCGTCGGAACCGGTGACCAGCAGGACGCCGCACTCCTCGAAGGTCTCGCGGACGGCCGCGCAGACCAGCTGGCGGGCGTCGCGCTCGGCCACACCGAACCGTTCCGCCCACCAGGACGCCGCGGGCCCCTCCCAGGCCAGGTCGGCATCGCCGTCGCGGGGGTCGACGCCGCCGCCCGGGAACACCGTCATCCCGCCCGCGAAGGCCATCTGCTGCACGCGGCGCTGCAGGAAGACCTCGATCCCGTCCGCGCCGTCGCGGACGAGGACGACGGTGGCCGCGTCCCTCGGGACCGGCGGGGCGGGATTCTCGGCGTGGGAGGTCATTCGGTCACCGTAGCGGACGCCGCGACGGCGCCGGCCGTCTCAACCGAGTTCGAGCGCGCGGTCGAGGTCGGTCGTGTGGCAGCGAGTCTCCCGGAGCTGCGCGTCGACGGCGTCCGGGCCGGTCAGGGCGTCGATCGCGGCGTCGACGGCGCGGAGGTAGGCGCGCTCGTACCCCGCGCCGTAGTCGTTCGCGGCGGCCGCGAGACGGTCACGGGACGGCGCCGGGGCCGCGACGCCCTCGAGGATCCGCAGGTACAGGTCGCCGACATCGCCGCCGGCCGCAACGGGCAGCTCGAGGTCTCCGGCGGTCATCTCGGAGAGGGAGGCGGCGAGGTCGCGGGCCGCGTGGCGCAGTGCTGAGGTGTCCATGATCCCCCGTAGGTTCGTGTCGAGAGCGTGAAGCGGTTCATGCACCACGGTAGACGATATCGCTCTACCGCGGTAGATCATTAGGAGGTTCACGTGCCGGACGCACCGCCGAGCGGACCCGACCTGGCCGCGCTGCTCGCCCGCCTGTTCCCCCGCCTGATGGCGCTCGAGGAGCCGATCCTCGCCACGACGGGGGTCACGATGTGGGAGTACGCGATCCTCGGCGAACTGGTCGCGGACACGGCGCTGTCGCAGGTCGAGCTGTCCCGACGCACCGGGCGCGACACCACGAGGCTCGGGAAGCATCTCACCGCTCTCAAGTCGCGCGGACTCGTCTCCCGCGACCGCGCCCCGGACGGGCGGCAGCGCACCGTCGGACTGACCGACGCAGGCCGGGCCGTGCAGGCGCAGGCGAAACGGGAGATCCGCGCGGCGGAGGACGCGCTCCTGGCGGAGAACCTCTCCCCCACACAGGCCGCCGAGCTGCGCCGACTGCTCGCCGCCCTGTAGGTCGCACGAGCGGCGCGTAATAAGAACACGTTGCACCGCCCCCGGACAGCCGTGTACGTTCACGTCGATATTTGCAATCGCAATCGCGACGGGGTGGCATGACCGACGGCACGACGACGCACGGGGCGAGCAGGACGAGCGGGCCGGTGCCCGCCATCACGCGACGGAGCCTACTGACGGGAGCGGCCACGACCGCCCTGATGACGGTCGCGGGAACGGGCGCGTACGCCGCGCCGGTCCGGAAACCCGGGGCGGCCCGGGGCCGTTCGGTCGCCGTCTTCGGGGCCGGCATCTCGGGGCTGACCGCCGCGCACGAGCTCGTCGAGCGCGGTTTCGAGGTGGACGTCTACGAGCGCTGGCCGATCCTGGGCGGGAAGACCCGCGGCTGGTCGATCCCCGGGACGGGTACGCGGGGCCGGCTGGATCTGCCGCGCGAACACGGCTTCCGGTTCTTCGGCGGTTTCTACAACAACGTCACCGACTCGATGCAGCGCATCCCGCGGCCCGAGACCAAGGACACCTGTTACGACTCGCTGAGATTCCTCGCCGACACCCAGCGCGGATTCAACTGGCACGGACTCGGTCTGGCGGCGAGCAACGGCGTCGGCAGTTCACTCGTCGCGGGGCTGCCGATCAACACCCCCGGCCCGATCGACCCGACCTTCCTGGCCGACCCGGCCTACCTGGCGACCACCGTCGGCAACGCCTTCGGCGTGCTGCAGGGCCTGGAGCTCAAGCTCGTCCCCGACATGCTGTTCTTCCTGCAGCGGGTGCTGGCGTACATCACCAGCAGCGAGATCCGGAAGCAGGAGCAGTGGGACAAGATCAGCTGGTGGGACTACATGGAGGCGGACCGGCGCTCCGAGTACTTCCGCACGATCTTCATCCAGACGGTGACCCAGCTCCTGCAGGCGAGCAAGGGCAGGAAGACCTCGGTGAAGTGCGTGGGCAACATCGGCGACGCCTTCCTGTGGAACGGCCTGGGGCAGGGCATCACCGACCGCAACGGCTGGATCATCCGTCTGCTGGACGGCCCGACGGGACAGGTGTGGATCGATCCGTGGGTGCGGCATCTCCAGTCGCTCGGCGTCCGCTTCCACACGGGGCAGTCGCTGCAGTCCTTCGACCTGATCGGGACCGCCATCGGCGCCGCGTACGTCGCGGACGAGGCCGGGAACCGCAGTCGGGTGGATGCGGACTGGTACCTCACCGCGATGGGGCCCAAGCAGCTCACGCCGATCCTGGGCGGTGAGCGGTTCGCCGCCGTCGACCCGAAGCTGGGCATGCTCAAGGACCTCGACGCCGGCTGGGAGAACAACCTGCAGTTCTACTTCAAGCGGTCACCGCTCCGCGCGCACACGGCCGTGTACATGCCCGATCACCCCTGGCAGATGTCCGGCGTGAATCTCGGTTTCCAATGGCGGGATTCGATCGACGGGCGCTACGGCGACGGCGGAGTCACCCAGATCATGTCGCTCATCGTCTCGGACTGGTTCTCCAGCGGCCCGGGCATGACCGTCGTGAACAAGCCCGCCTCGCAGTGCTCTCGCCAGGAGGTGTTCGCCGAGGTGTGGGGCACGATCAAGAAGCGCTTCGGCGATGTCGAGCCGGCGTTCCGGGACGAGAACCTGATGCACTGGGACACCGACCCCGGACTCGTCTGGTCCGCGGACGGGCGACGGGTGCTCCGCAACGACGATCCCTTGTCCACCAACGAGGTCAACACCTGGCACAAGCGACTCGACGGGTCGACGAAGATCTCGAACCTCTTCGTGGGCGGCGACTTCCTGCAGAACAGTCTCACCTCCGGGTTCATGGACGCCGCCGGCGAATGCGGGCGGTTGGCCGCCCGGGCCCTGCACCGCGCCTCGGATCGACGCGGCAAGGAGGTCGAGGTCTTCGAGTACTACCGTCCGCCGCAGCTCGAGGGCATCAAGGCCGACGATGCCGCGCGGTTCCGAAAGGGCCTGCCCAACATCTTCGAGACCGACACCGGCCCGATCAACGCCACCGGGTGGTCCAGGAGGCCGCGGTACGGGCGGGTGTCTCCGCGGCGGTCCTTCCTCGGTAGCGCGCGGCGGGCCGACCGGCTCCGGCGCGGCCACGCAGCGGGTCGTTGCCCTGCGCGGACACCTCTGCCATCGTGGAATCAGCCGCTTGTTCGTCGAGGAGCCGTCGATGGTCGTGCACTACCCCGCGCTCGCCGCGCGCGTCCGCAGCCAGGCCGTGCTGCAGCCCGCGCTGTACGGCGCCGTCGACTTCGCGACCACACCGTACCGGCACACCGCCGATCCAGGAACGCGGTCGACGCTGCACCCCCGCATGGGTCGACGGGCCGCGACGCTCGACGACGAGCGGATCGTCGAGTTGATCGGGATCACCACTCTCCTCGGCGATGTCGTCGCCGACCCGTACGCCGCGCTCGAGCCGCGGTACGGTACGAAGACGCTCGTCGCCATGTTGCGACGCGCCTGCGCGAAGGGAGTGGACGCGGTACCCGAAGCCCCCGACGAGCTCCGGGCGTTCCTCGCCGCGATGGAGACGCCGCCCACATGGCTCAACATGGAACTCGTCGAGGAGGGCGCCCGACTCGCCCGCGTCGGCGCGGCGCTGACCTCTCCTTTCATCACCCGCGGTGTGTTCCTCGCGACCTTCCTCAACACCTATGCCGCGCTGCCGATGTCGCTCACCGGGGCGCTCACCGGCAAGCGCGCGGCGCGCCGGATCAACGAGACGGCGAACTTCTTCGCCGTCACCACGCTGCCGGGCGCACTCGAGCGTCGCGGCGAGGGCTTCGAGGCCGCGGCGATGGTGCGCCTCATGCACTCGACGGTGCGGTTCCACGCGTTGACGCGGCCCGGGGCGTGGAACCGCGAGGTCTACGGCATCCCGATCCCCCAGGTCGATCAGATGCCCGCGGGCACCGTCGGCAGCTACCTCCTCGCACTCAAGGCCCGGCGGCGGTGTCGCGACTTCGACGCGTCCGAGCGCGCGATCATCGAGTTCAACCGCTATCGCTGCTTCCTCCTGGGGCTACCCGAGGAACTGTTGCCCACCACCGCCGAGGGCATCATCGGGATCTTCCACGGGCGGGCCGCCCTCCTCCGCGACGACTTCGACGGCGACACCTGCGGCGCGCTCGTCCGATCGTCCATGGACGCGTACCTCCGGCCACACCGCACCCCGTTCGATCTCGCCGCGAGTCGCGTCGAGAAAGCCTGGAGCAAGACCTCGTTCGCGATCGCCTTCTGCGGCGGGCGCCCGGCCAAGGCCGCACGAATGGGGGTCGACTTCACGCCCGGCGACCTGGCACTGGTCGCCATGACCGCCCCGTTCATCGTCGGCAGGACCATCGGCGCCGAGATCGGAGCGCGGAATCCGCGCGTTCACCCGGCCGTGGACCGATACCTGACCCGACTGATCCGCCGGCGCCTCGCTACCTACGGGCATCCCGAGTTCGTGTCCGACGGTGCCACCTACACCCGAGCCTGAGCAGCGAATCCGCAACACCACGCCTCCGATCGCGACTGATAAGTTGGACTTGGACCGGCATCGACGGAACCTGTCGGTGCGACCAGGTGCTCAGGAGGAGTGTTGGCTCGGGTCACCAGCATCGATGTCGCTCGAGCGGCCGGCGTCTCGCAGACCACGGTGAGTTTCGTTCTCAACGGCAAGAACGAGCACGGAATCTCGAGCGTCACCCGGCAGTTGGTCCTCGAGACCGCGCAACGACTCGGCTACGCACCGTCCGCGGTTGCGCGCGCGTTGCGCACCGGCCGTAGCCATGTCGTGGCGTTCCTCCTGACTGATGCACCCATGTCGGTTCCCTTCGCTCGATTCAGACGCGAGGTGACCGCCGCTCTGCAGGCCAGGGGCTTCACGTGCGTCTTCATCGAGCTCACCGGATTGACCGGAGGGGCCAGCGCCGTGTGGCAACACCTGCAGCCGGCCGTCGTCATTTCCACAGCGCCGTTGCCCGAGCAGGATCACCGAGCCCTGACCAGCTTGGGAGTGAAGATCATGGACGGTGCACTGAGTTCCGCGGACGCCTCCATCGCGGGACTTGATCAGCGCGCAGTAGGGCGCCTGCAGGTTCGGCACCTCGCCGAACGAGGACACCGGAAGATCGGTTTCGCCGCGGTGGAGGAACCGCAGGATCAGCCCTTCTGCCTGCCCCGATTGGAGGGCGCTCGCGAACAGTGCCGGGAACTGGGCCTGGCCGAGCCGGCGGTGGAGGTGATGGACTACTCGCTGCCTCGCGCGTCGGCGGCGGTGGCACGCTGGCATGCGGGCGATTCCCCGGTGAGCGCGGTGGCCGCGTACAACGACACGGCGGCAGTGGCGATCCTGGGCGCATGCCGTCTCGGCGACCTCGCCGTGCCCGGCGAGCTGGCGGTCGTCGGTGTCGACGACGAGCCGATCGCCGCATTGACCGTGCCCCCACTGACCACGATCGCCATCGATCTGACGGTCAGTGCCCGCGCCCTCGCGGCCTCCATCGTCGCACTGGCACTGGATGGTTCACCCGAGCCGACCACCGGAACGCCCGAGTCGTTGACCGTGATTCACCGCGAGTCCTCCTGACGCGTCCGATCCCCCGAGTCGGTGCATCACTGGGCAACGGCCCCCTGACGTAGAACTCGTCATCAGACACCCCTGTCGGCGACTGTTGCCAGGATTCCTAATACGTATTAGTGTGACGGGCAACACGCAGCGTCGGCCACTCATCGACGACACGTGACCTCCTGTCCCCTCGGCCGACACCCGCCCTGGCCGTCATGACAACGACTCCACTGCTTCAACTTTCAATACGAAGGTGATCAACGATGCGCTCAGCCGCTTACCGTGCACTGCTCCTTGCTTCGGCCGGGCTACTGATCTTCCCCGCCCCTGCCTTCGCAGCCCCGGGTTCGGGAGCACAGAACCCCTCGCACCGCACCGGTGCAGAATTCGTCACGATCGGAGACTCCTACATCGGAACCGGCTCGGTCGCAGCGACGATTCCGGGCGACTGCCTTCAGGCTTCCGACAGCGTGGGGCGGCTCGTCGCGGCGAAGATGCCGCAGGTCACCTTCGGCGAATGGGCCTGCGGCGGTGCCGACACCCGCGACATCACCCAGCGCACGCCGATGGGCCCGCAGGTCGACGCTTTGAGCACGTCCACGAAGTACGTCGCGGTCCAGATCGGCGGCAACGACGGCACGGTCTTCAACCGCCTGATCACCAACTGCATAGTCGCCGTCACCTGCACGCAGGCGTTCCGCAACGAGGCCGAGACCACGATCGCACAACTGCCCGGACGCCTGGACACGGCCTTCGCCGCGATCGCGCGGCGGGCACCGAAGGCCAGGATCGCCGTGCTCGGCTACGTGAAGATCCTGCCCGACGACCCCACGGGCTGCGTGCTCGAAGCCACCCCCGGGCGCGACGCTGTCGCCTTCGGCAACCGCGCCGAGCAGATGATCAACGATGAGGTCGCCGCCGCCGCCCGGCGCGCCGGGTTCATCTACGTCGACCCCACGGCGCGCGGCGATCATTCGATCTGCGCCCCGACCGGACAACGCTATGTGTCGATCACCGGCCTCGAGCCCGGCGAGAACGGCACTCCATTCCACCCCACCCAGCGCGGCCGCGAATTCATGGCGGCGAAGACCTACGCGGCACTGACAGCGCACTGACCCCGGCACACGCGGCACCGGCCACGGCGAGCCGGCATCCTGCACTCGCGCGCAGCGCTCACGACGAAGGAGAATCTCGATGAGCCCGACACGTCCGCACCTGCGGCTCGCCCTGGCGGCCGTGCTCGCCACGATCGCTCTGCTGGCGGCATCGGTCGGTGCGCCCGGGCTCGGCGGCCGCGCCGCCGCCGAGCCGTGGAAGCCGGGGCCGGGGGTCGCGGGACTCATCAATCCGGAGTGGACCGCCTCGCACGACGGACCGACCCGGTATCCACGGATGGCGACGGAGTGGGACGTGCCGATCCGCATGTCGGACGGCACCGTCCTGCGGGCCAATGTCTTCCGCCCCGCGGACGCAACGGGCCGAGCCACTGCCGACAAGACCCCGACCATCGTCAACGCGACCCCGTACACGAAGTTCGCCAGCACGCTCGCAACCGCGATCACCAACCTGCCGGTTCTGTTCCCTGCGCTCGTCGGTGCGCTGAACATGCTGAATTTCTCCGGGACCCCCATCGGCGGTGTCGACCAGCTGCGGAACGTACTCAACAGTGGCTTGCTGTACACGAGCTTCGCGGTGGACGAGAAGTTGGTAAGGAGCGGATACACCGTGGTGGTGGTCGACGTGCGCGGCACCGGTAACTCGCAAGGGGTGTGGGACGTCCTCGGCGCCCGCGAGCAACAAGACACCGTCGAGGTGCTCGGGTGGGCGCGCAAACAGGCCTGGGCCAACGGTCGCCTCGGCATGTTCGGTACGTCCTACTCCGCGATCAACCAGCTGCAGGCGGCTGCAACCGCGCCGGCAGGTCTCGACGCGATCTTCCCGGTCGTTCCGGGCGCAGACCTGGTGGCGGACATCATCGCCCCCGGCGGTGGGTTCGGCATCGGATTTCTCACCCCGTGGCTCGCAGGAGTGAACATTCTCAAGTTCATCCCCGACATCCGGTCGCTGCTCAACGGGACCTTCGACTGGAAGTGGCTGGCGGACCGGGTAGAGAATCCAGCTGTCTTCGTACCCGAACTGCTGACCGGTACCTTCTCGCCGACAGTCGACGGATTCACCACTCCCGTCAAGCAACTGGTCGACAAGAACTCGCCGCTGCGTGCGGCCTACCGAACACCGCTGGGGAAGATCACCACGCCGACCTTCGCCGTCGGCGCCTGGAACGACATCTTCACCAACACCGAGTGGCGCCTCCCCAACGATCTGAGCGCCCTTCCGACCAGCAAGAAGAAGCTCATCATGAGTGACGCCGCGCACGGCACCGTCACCAATGACATGGGCGGAGTGAACCAGCCGACGCGTGTCGACGTGCTGCAGAAGGCGTGGTTCGACAAGTGGCTCAAGGGCATCGACAACGGGATCGACAACTACGCGCCGGTCACGGTGCATCGACTCGGCGGTGACTGGGCACAGGGTGACAGCTTTCCGGAGTCGGGCCAGCGATATCAGCGCATGTATCTCTCGAGCGTGCCGTCGGGAACCGCACCGACCGCGCTGTCGGACAACAGCTTGCAGACATCACCGCCCAGGATCACGGCCCGCCGCACCGTCGGCCCCGGCCTGTCGACGCTGTGCTCGAACGACACCGGGCAGGCCATGTTCGGTCTCCTCGTGCTCACCGGCTGCACGAAGGACACCCGGGTAGCCGAGATGAACGGGCTGACTTTCACCTCAAAACCCGTATCGAAATCGACGGTGATCTCCGGGCCGATCAATCTTCGACTCACCACCACCCAGGATGCTCGGGACGCTTACTGGAGTGTCATCGTCACGGACGTCTCACCCGACGGCCGATCGGAGAAGATCAGTTCCGGGCAGCTCACCACCTCGCTACGCCGGATCGACGAGTCTCGCAGCATCCGCACGGACAGTGGGGACTACGCGGCTCCGTACTACGACCTCGACATGACACAGCGGCAGCTGGTCACACCCGGGCAAGTCGTCGAACTGGACATCGCGACGCACGCCACCAGCGCGGTGCTCAAGCCCGGCCATCGACTGCGGGTGGACGTCTTCGCGCTCAACCTGATCAAGGCGATGACGCTGGGTCCGGTCACCGCGGAGACGCAGCTCCGACCGCAGCACGTGCTCATCGACCCGCAGCGACCCAGCTACCTCGTGGTGCCGTCGGACCGCCCTCTCACGTAGCACCGCCGCCTGGGCACGCGCGCCTATCGAAGGCTCTTCCTGAGCAACGCCGTCACGCCGTACGAGAACCCGAGCCCGCCGACGAGGGCAGCCACTGCGTGCGGCGCGAGGTCTCGAGCGGACCGGCGGACACCCGCCCGATCCAATCGCGAGGACGCCCAGAGCCAGAAGGGCAGGACCGTCACCGGGACGGTCGCCACGCCGGGCGAATAGCCGTGCACCACTACGGAGTTCGCCGCGTGCGTGAAACCGTGCAGTCCGTACGCCAACAGCACCGACTGGTACAGCGTGGACCGCCCGTTCGTGCGGGCACCGTCGATCGCAGCACCGGCGACCAGAACCCCCATCACCGCGATGGCGGTCCGTGCCATCGCGTCCGACATCGGGATCCCGCGCGCACGGGCCCACGATCCCGTCGTCAGCCACTCCTCCGCGTCGTGAACAGCCCAGGCGGCGAACAGTCCGGCGGTGGTCGCCAGCGGCACCGTGGCATTACGTTCCGTCATGTAACGAAACTATACTGTCCTCATGCCGACGTCCAGCCCGGGCAGACCCCGCAGTGCCGCCGCAAAGCGGGCCATCGTCAATGCGACTCTGGCGGAACTGGAGGCGGTCGGGTACCAGGCGCTCACGATCGAAGCGGTTGCACGCCGCGCCGGTGTCGGGCGCCCCACGATCTACCGCCGTTGGCCGGATCGGGACGCACTGATCGTCGGCGCTCTGACGGCGACGGTGCCGCAGCCGGCGGCGCCGTCGACCGACGACCCGGTGGCCGACCTGCGAACATCGGTGGCCACGTTCATCAGCGGCATCGCCCGATCTCCCGCGGCGCGTGCAGTTCTCGCCGTCCACGCCGCGGCGGCGAACCGTCCGGACCTCCGCACGGCGCTGCACGAGCATTACCTGGCGCCTCGGAACGATGCCCTGGTATCCGCGATCGAGCGAGCCCGGGCCTCCGGCGCGATCGGCGCGGGCGTGACCGACGAGCAGGTGCGCGACCTACTGGTCGGACCCGCGATCTACCGCTGGCTCGTGATCGGCGAGGTACCGGACGCCGGCGAGCACGAGGTCCTGCTGGACCTCGCGCTCGCCGCGATCGCTCGGGACGTCAGCGGCCCCGGTTCTCCAGCAGCGTCGGGAGCCGGCGCATGATCCCTTCGAGCGGACCCGCGCTGCGGGTGCGGAACCAGAGCGTCGCGAAGACGAAGGCACCGACGGTGAACGCGAGCCACATCGCGGTACCGCGCCAGTCGGTTTCGAGCCACGCCTCCTGACGGGAGTCCTGCACGGTGTGCAGCAGCACGAACACCGCGGCGATGTGGAGACAGTACAGCGACAGGGACATCCGGCCCATCCGCGCGATCGGGGCGAACAACCTCGGCGCCGCGGCGCCCACGAGGAGGCACGTGCCGATCAGCGTGAGAGCGAAGCCGATGTTGCCGATGATCTCCAGCTGGGTGCCGGAGTGCGGCTGTGCCCCGAGGTATCGGTAGGCATCGCTCCAGGCCCAGCCCCAGGCGTCGCGGTCGGCGTCGCCGGCTGCGGGCACGCCGCCCGCGGTGACGACCGCACCGAACCCGTCGAAGACCGTGCCCGTGATCGCGCCGAGCACCCACGCCACCGGGTAGGCGAGCATCAGTGCCGCGCCGGCCGCCAGCATCCGGCGCGCCGTGTCCCGCGAGTCGAGCGCGAGCCGTCCGATCGCGATACCCGCTGCGAGATAGGCGATCCAGATCAGAACCGGATAGTTCCCGGTTGCGAGCAGCTTCGAGAACTCCGCATCGGGATCGCCGAATCGCGTGATCAGCGCCACCGCAGCGGCGTTCGCGAACGGGCCCACCAGAGCCGCACCCACCGCGACGGCGACGAGCGCCCTCCTGCTCAGGGAGAACAGCGGCAGCGCGAGCCAGAACAACACCGCGTACGTGGCGAGGATGATCGAGATGTGCACGCCGAGCGTGACGAGCACACCGCCCACGAAGAACAGGAAGACACCGCGGTAGACGATCTCCCGCCGCCGGGTCGCGAGGGCGTCGCCGGTCCGGCCGCGGGTCATGAGGCCCAGGCCGAGCCCGGACAGGATGACGAAAAGCGCCGAGGAACGCCCGACGACGATGCCGTCCCAGGTGGACGCGTCCAGGAGTACGAACTCCTGCTTGCGGCCGACGTGGGCGTAGAACATGCCGATCACGGCGAGCGCGCGGGCGAGGTCGAGGCCGATCATCCGCGCGGCGGACCGTCGGGGCTCGGCGCTGAGACGGGGCGCGGCAACCGGGGGCGTGGGGCGGCCGGCGACCGGGATGGTGTTCGTGGTCATGATGTTTCACCTTCTGCGGGCGCACGGATGAGCCCGCGTCGGATCGTTCCGGGTGGCGGTACGGGGTTCTCGGGTGGCGGTCAGTGGCCGCCGTGGGGCGCGGCGGACGCCCCGGAGGGCGCCGCGGACGCGGACGACGACGGCATCGACATCCCCGGCATGCCGGGCATCTCCAGCCGGGTGGGTGCGGACTGCCCCTTCGCGGCGACGACGAATTGGCCCATCATTCCCTTGTCCTCATGGAAGAGCAGGTGGCAGTGGTACATGTAGGGCATCGTCAGGTCGGTGTAGTCGGTGAACCGCATCGCGAGCGAACACGTGTCGCCCGGCGCGAGATAGACGGTGTCCTTCCACCCGCGCAGGTGCGCCGGCGGGGTCTTCCCGTTGAACGCGGTGATCTGGAACTGCACGTCGTGGACGTGGAAGTTGTGCGGCCAGTTGTCCTTGTTGCGCACCGTCCAGACCTCGGTGGTGTCGACGACGGGCGCCAGGTCGATGCGGCTCATGTCCATCCGCTCGCCGTTGATCATGTACCACTGCAGATCGAAGGACCGCGACGCGGGAACCGGCGCCGCCGCACCCGCCGCGAGCGGCGCGATGGTGCTCAGCACACGAGGCACCGGACCCGCGCCCGCCTCGAACACGTCGGCACCCACGAGTTCCAGGACGTCCAGGGTGTCGTCCTGACCGTACTGGCGCGCGATCCCACCGGACATCCTGCCGCGCTGGGAGATCGGGTACGAGCGCAGCATCGTGCGCTCCCCCGCGGTCACGGTGACGACGATCTCCGCCCGTTCGCCCGGGCTGAGCATGAGCCGGTCCATCGGTACTGGGGCCGCGAGCAGCCCACCGTCGGAGGCGATCGTCTCGAACCGCCGACCGTCGGCGAACCCGAACTCGAAGCAGCGCGCCGACGCACCGTTGAGCAGTCGCAACCGCATCCGCTCGCGACGCGCGAGCAGGCTCGCGCCCGCGACGCCGTTCGTGATCGCCGTGGGCCCGAGGAGACCGGTCTCGCCCGGCTCCGTCTCGTCCAATTCGCCGTCGGGCGTGAACTTCCGGTCCTGCACGACGACGGGGATGTCGTCGACGCCGTACTCGGACGGCAGGCCCAGGCGGTCCTGCTCGTCGTCGTCGAGGAGGAAGAAGCCGGAGAGCCCGCGGTACACGTGCTTCTCGGTGACGCCGTGCGGATGGGGGTGGTACCAGAGCGTCGAGGCCCGCTGGTGCACCGTCCATTCCGCGTTCCAGGTGCTTCCGGGTTCGACCATCTGGTGCGGGCCGCCGTCGGCGCGGGCCGGGACGTGCATGCCGTGCCAGTGCACGCTCGTCGCCTCCGCGAGGCGGTTGCGCACCGTGACCGCGACCTTCTCGCCGTCGCGGGCGCGCAGCGTGGGGCCGAGGATGTCGCCGTTGAAACCCCAGGTGGCGCTCCGCTTCCCGGCGACGATCTCCGAACCACCCGCCTGCGCAGTCAATTCGAACCGGCGCACGCCGTCGGCACCCACCACCGACCGCGCCAGCGGCGGGACGGGCAGGGCACGACGCCCGCCCGGCAGCGACGGTGCCGCCGGCACGGCTGAGGTGCGGCACGCCGTGAGTGCGGCGCCGGCGAGGGGCGCGGCGATCAGGGCGGTCAGGAAGGTCCGGCGGGTACTGCCGGCGACGGCTCGTGGCCGCTCGGCGATGTCGTTGGTCATGCCTTCCAGCGTCGTCGGCGGCGACGCCGCGCGACTCCGCCCTTCGGACAAGCTTTCCGGGCAGCGGACTAGCCGGGAGGGGGTTGACATCGGTGGACGCGGCAGTTATAGACGCAGGTCGTGGCTTTCCGGTGGGCCCGACGGTGCCGTACGGTGCTGCCATGTCACGCACCAGTTGGACCGTCGGTGTGCGGGTCGCTCCCCTCGTGGTCGTGCCCGTGCTACTCGCGGTCAGCGTGTACCCCGGACGCTTCCACGCCTCCCCCGCGTACATCGCCGGATCGATGCTCGCCGCAGGGCTGTTCGTCCTCGGCGGCCGCGCCCCGTTCGCCGTCTCGCTCGTGCTGTCCGTGCTCTGCGGATGGCTGCTGTCCGTGGAGGCGTGGGGACCGGCAGGACTAGTCCCGTACCTCGCCGCGCTGGCCCTCGCCGAACTCGCGGCGTCGCGACGTCCCCGGTGGCAGGTCGCTGCGGCGACCGCGGTCTGGGCCGCCTCCTATGTCATCGGCTCGGTCCTCGACGACCAGCAGCACACCCTGATCCGGGTGCTCGCCGAAACCATCAGTTTCGTCGGACTACCGCTCGTCGGCGGTCTGTACATGCGGGAACGGTTCACCCAGGCCGAGCGCGAACGACGCGAGCTCGAACTCGAAGCGCTGCACGCCCGCCGGGACGAGCGCGCCGCCCTCGCGCGGGAGCTGCACGACCTCATGGCCCACCACATGTCGGCCATCTCGCTGCGGGTGGGCGTGGCGCGCACCGTCTACGCCGGGATCGATCCGGGCCTCGACGAGGTCCTGTCGGACATTCACGGGACCGCGACCGACTCCCTCGCGGACATCCGCCGGCTCCTCGCGGCACTGCGCGAACGGGATGCGCTCCAGGACCGGACGATCGACGACACCAAGACGGAGATCCGACGCGCCGTCGAACGCACCGTCGACGCCGGTTTCGACGTGCGGACGACCATCGACCTGGGCGACGACGAGCCCGCCGCGATCGACGCGCTCACGCTGGTGCGGGTGGTCCAGGAATCTCTCACGAACATCATGAAGCACGCGCCGCGCGGTGCGGCGGTCACCGTCGACGTGGGCAGGTCCGACGGTGCCTGGCGGGCCCGGGTGGTCAGTCCCCTTCCTGCACAGGCGCAGCGCGGGCACGGCTACGGCTTGGCCGGGATGGCCGAGCGGGCGGAACTCGCCGGCGGAAGCATCACCGCGGGCCCCGAGGGCGATCAGTGGGTCGTCGCGCTCACCCTGCCGACCCGTGCGACGTAGGTGAGTCTCAGCCCCGAGTGGCGAAGCGCGCCAGCTCGACCCGCGAGCCGGCACCGGTCTTCTGCCGGAGGTTCGCGATGTGCGCCTTGACGGTCGACTCGGCCACGTGCAACCGGCCCGCGATCGCCGCGTTGCCCAGTCCCTCGGCGACGAGCGCCAGTACCTCGGCCTCGCGATCGGTGAACGGCACAGCGGGTTCTTCCGCCGGCGCCGCCGGGGGCGCCGTCCGGGCGCGGAGGGCATCGTCGAGCACCCGACGTGCGGGCCCGGGCGACATGGGCACCTCCCCGCCCAGCGCGCGCCGCAGGCCGTCCAGCAGCGCCTCGGGCGCGATGTCCTTGACCAGGAACCCGACCGCGCCGGCGGCCAGGGCCGGGTACATGTGCTCGTCGTCGTCGAAGGTCGTCAGCACCACGATCCGAGCGGCCGGGTCCGCGGCGATGATCTGCTCGATACCCCGGACACCGTCGACCCCCGGCATCCGCAGGTCCATGAGCACGATGTCGGGCGCGAGCTCGCGGTAGGCGCGCGCCGCCTCGTCGCCATTGGTCGCCTCGCCCGCGACATAGAAGTCCGGCGCCGCGGTGAGCAGCATCGTGAGGCCGTCGCGGATCAACCTCTGGTCGTCGACGATCAGGACGCTGCTGTTCACGGCACGATCCTAGACACGAACGAGCCCCGCCCGGAGATCCGGACGGGGCTCGCTGCGCTGGAGCGGGTAACGCGACTCAGCCCTTGTGCGCCTTGACGGCCTCGGTGAGCTGCGGGGCGACGTCGAACAGGTCGCCCACGATGCCGTAGTCGGCGATCTCGAAGATCGGGGCCTCTTCGTCCTTGTTGACGGCCACGATGGTCTTCGAGGTCTGCATGCCGGCGCGGTGCTGGATGGCGCCCGAGATGCCCAGGGCGATGTACAGCTGCGGCGACACGGTCTTGCCGGTCTGGCCGACCTGGAACTGGCCCGGGTAGTAGCCCGAGTCGACGGCGGCGCGCGAGGCGCCGACGGCGGCACCCAGCGAGTCGGCGAGCTCCTCGACGACCGAGAACTTCTCGGCCGAACCCACGCCACGACCACCGGAGACGACGATCGTCGCCTCGGTGAGCTCCGGACGGTTTCCGCCCTGGATCGGCTGCTTCGCGGTGATCTTCACGGCGTTCTCCGCCTCGGCCGGAACCGCGACGTCGACGATCTCACCGGCGCCGGCGACACCGTCGGCCTCGATGGCGCCCGGGCGCAGCGAGGCGACCGGGGTGTCGCCACCGGCGGTGGCGTCGACGGTGAACGCGCCACCGAAGATCGAGTGGGTGGCGGCGCCACCGGGGCCGAAGGCGATCGCGTCGGCGACCAGGCCGGAGCCGAGGCGCGCGGCGACGCGGCCGGCCACCTCCTTGCCCTCGAACGTGGCGGCGGTGAGAACCGCTGCGGCGCCCTGGCTCTCGGCGAGCTCGGCGAGCACGCCGACCTTCGGGGTCACCAGGTAGGCGTCGGCCTCGGCCGACTCCGCGCGGTAGATCTTGGCGGCGCCGGCGGCCTTGAGCTGATCGGCGATCGCGTCGGTGGTGCCGGGGGCGCCCACGACGACGGCGGCCGGCTCACCCAGGGCCTTGGCGGCGGTCAGCAGCTCGGCCGTGACCTTCTTGAGCTTCCCGTCGACCTGCTCGACGAGGACGAGTACGTCTGCCATAACGGCTTCTCTC
This sequence comes from Tsukamurella pseudospumae, assembly GCF_001575195.1. Taxonomy (NCBI): domain Bacteria; kingdom Bacillati; phylum Actinomycetota; class Actinomycetes; order Mycobacteriales; family Tsukamurellaceae; genus Tsukamurella; species Tsukamurella pseudospumae. The sequence continues at coordinate 108,591 of NZ_LSRF01000056.1, read as the reverse complement.
CTTAAGAGTGGGGGACGAGGGTCTTAGATGATCTTCTGGCCGATGAGGAACTGCGCGACCTTGCCGCCGCCGTCACCCTCGTCGACGACCTTCTCGCCCGCCTGCTTGGCCGGCTTCGGGGTCACGCCCGAGACCGTGGTGCCGGCGTTCGCGCCGCCGACCTCGTCGAGCTCCACGCCGATCTCCGCGAGGGAGAGCACGTTGATCTCCTTCTTCTTCGCCGCCATGATGCCCTTGAAGGAGGGGAAGCGCGGCTCGTTGATCTTCTCGTTGACCGACACGATGGCCGGCAGCGACGCCTCGAGCTCGAAGATGCCCTCGTCGGTCTCGCGCTCGCCCTTGATCGAGTCGCCCTCGACGGTGAGCTTGCGCATGTGCGTGAGCTGGGGCAGGCCCAGGTACTCCGCCAGGATGGCCGGCACGGCGCCGACGCGACCGTCGGTGGCCTCGTTACCGGCGATGACCAGCTCGACACCCTCGATGGTGCCCAGCGCGCGGGCGATGACCCACGAGGTCTGGATGGCGTCCGAGCCGTGCATGGCATCGTCCTGCACGTGGACGGCCTTGTCGGCGCCCATGGACAGGGCCTTGCGGATCGCATCGGTGGCGCTCGCGGGGCCGACGGTCAGCACGGTGACCTCGCCGCCGTTGGCCTCCTTGATCTGGAGCGCCTCCTCGACGGCGCGCTCGTTGATCTCGTCCAAGTACGGGTCGATCGACCGGTCGAGGGCGAAATCATCGGCGAGCTTGCGCTCGGAACCCGTGTCGGGGACCTGCTTGATCAGTACGACTACGTTCGTCATTGGTCTTCGTCGACCTCCTGGATCATCGGATACTCGTAGGGCACATTCTCACACTGCCGGGCGGGCACGGAAATCCCGCCCCACCACAGTGAAGCGACTCGAACTTAGCACCGCCTCACGACATTGTTTAACTGCAGAGTAAGTTACCCGGAGGTAACTGTCCATGTGGGCTGGCCCACGGCACTGCGACGACTAGGCTGGGAAGAATGTGTGACCCGCTGCCCCTGACCGGCGAGCGAACCGTCCCCGGGATCCCCGAGGAGAACTACTGGTTCCGCCGGCACGAGATCGCGTACCTCGCGATCGTCGACCGTTACGCCGGGACGTCGGTCTTCGAGGCCGGCAGCGGCGAGGGCTACGGCGCCGCGATGCTCGCCGACGGCGGCGCGAGCGTCACCGCCCTGGACTACGACGAGTCGGCGGTCGCGCACGTCCGTGCCGCTTACCCGAAGGTCACCATGCTGCACGGCAACCTCGCCGAGCTGCCGCTGGACGACGCCTCGGTGGACGCCGTCGTCAACTTCCAGGTGATCGAGCACCTCTGGGATCAGCCCCAGTTCCTCCGCGAGGTCGCGCGGATCCTGCGCCCCGGCGGCGAGCTGGCCATCTCCACCCCCAACCGCGTCACCTTCTCCCCCGGCCGCGACACCCCCCTCAACCCCTTCCACACCCGCGAGCTCAACTCCGCGGAGCTGGTCGAGCTGCTCGAGGAAGCCGGCTTCGAGGTGACCGAGAAGCTCGGCGTCTACCACGGCGCCCGCCTGGCCGAGCTGGACCGCCGCCACGGCGGCAGCTTCATCGACGCGCAGATCGAGCGGTCGCTCGCCGGCGAGCCCTGGCCGGAGGAACTCTCGAACGACGTGGCCGCCGTCGCGGCCCAGGACTTCGACCTGCGCGCCGACGAGCCCGACAGTCTCGACCTGTTCTTCTACGCCCGGAAGCCCGGAGCGTGAGCGCACCGTCGGGCAGCCCGACGGTGACCGGCCGCGAGCCCGGCATGATCGCGTTCGTCCTGCACTCGCACCTCCCCTGGCTCGCCCATCACGGCGCCTGGCCCGTGGGCGAGGAATGGCTGTACCAGTCCTGGGCCGCGTCGTACCTGCGGATGGCCGAGATGCTCGACCGCCTCGCGGACGAGGGGCGCACCGACCAGCTCACGCTCGGCGTGACGCCGGTGCTCGCCGCGCAGCTCGACGATCCGTACTGCCTCGAGGCCATGCACCACTACCTCGGCAACTGGCAGCTCCGCGCGCACGAGGCGGCGCTCTCGGGCCGCCCCTCCTCGGCCGAGCTCGGCGCCCGCGAGCACCGGAACTCCGCGCACGCCCTCGATCTCTTCGAGACCCGCTGGCGCCACGGCGGCACCCCGGTCCTGCGGCGCCTGGCCGACGCGGGCACCGTCGAACTGCTGGGCGGGCCCCTGGCGCACCCGTTCCAGCCCCTGTTGCACCCGCGGGTGCGCGAGCTGTCGCTGCGGGAGGGCCTCGCCTACGGGCGGGCCCGGCTCGGCTCCCCCGCCCGGACCGGGATCTGGGCGCCCGAGTGCGCCTACAAGCCCGGCATGGAAATCGGATACCAGGCCGCGGGCGTCACGCACTTCATGGTCGACGGCCCCACGCTCGGCGGCGACACGGCCCTCGCGCGCCCCGTCGGCGACTCGTCCGTCCTCGCCTTCGGGCGCGACCTGCCCGTGAGCTACCGCGTGTGGTCGCCCAAGTCCGGCTACCCGGGGCACGCCGCCTACCGCGACTTCTACGCCCACGACCACGCCACGGGCCTCAAGCCGAGCCGGGTGACGGGCAAGAAGGTCGCGGAGGCCGACAAGGCGCCCTACGATCCGGAACGGGCCGACGCCGCGATCGACCGGCACGTCGCCGACTTCGTCGACACCGTCGTCGCCCGCGTGCGGTCCGAGAGCGCGCGGATCGGCCGGGACGCCCTGGTGGTGGCAGCGTTCGACACGGAGCTCTTCGGGCACTGGTGGTACGAGGGCCCGATCTGGCTCGAGCGCGTGCTGCGCGCCCTCCCCGAGGCCGGTGTCCGCGTGGGGACGCTGCGCTCCGCCGCGGAGGCCGGATACGTGGGCGCGCCGCGCGAGATCCCGGCCAGCTCGTGGGGCTCGGGCAAGGACTGGCACGTCTGGGACGGCCCGCAGGTGCAGGAGTTCGTCGAACTCAACGAGGAGATCACCACGACGGTGCTCCGCGTCCTCGACAAGCGGGCCGGGCGGGCCCGCGACGTCGTGAGCGACCAGGTGCTGCAGGAGGCACTGATGTGCCTGCAGTCCGACTGGCCGTTCATGGTCTCCAAGGACACCGCCGCCGGCTACGCCCGCGATCGCGCCTACAAGCATGCGCACGCGCTGCGGGAGATCGCCGAGGCGGCCGAGCGTGGCGACGACGCGCGCGCCGTCGCGCTGGCCCGCACCTGGCGCCTCGCCGACGACCCGTTCCCCGGGCTCGACGCGCGCCGCCTCCCCGCGACGGCGCAGGAGGAGTACTGACATGCGCGTCCTGCTCGTCTCCTGGGAGTACCCGCCGGTCGTCGTCGGCGGGCTCGGCCGGCACGTCCACCACCTCGCGCTCCAGCTGCGCGACCAGGGCCATGACGTCGTGGTCGTCTCCCGGCAACCCACCGGCACCGACCCGCGCAGCCACCCCACCTCGGACACCGTCGTCGACGGCATCCGCGTGATCATGGCCGCCGAGGACCCCCTGGCCCTCGACTTCGGCACCGACATGATGCCGTGGGTGCTCTCCATGGGGCACTCGATGCTGCGAGCGGGGCTGCGCCTGGCCGGGTACAACCCGACCGCCGGCGAGGACGCCCTGCACGGCGCGAGCACCGTCGGGCGGCCCTGGGTCCCCGACGTCGTGCACGCGCACGACTGGCTCGCCGCCCACGCCGCCGTCGGGCTCGCCGAAGCCTTCGACACACCCCTCGTCGCCACGATCCACGCCACCGAGGCGGGTCGGCACAGCGGCTGGGTGTCCGGCCCGGTGAACCGGCAGGTGCACTCCACCGAGTGGTGGCTCGCCAACGAGGCCGACGCGGTGATCACCTGCTCGCGGTCGATGTCCGACGAGGTCGGCCGTCTGTTCGGGCCCGGACTCGCTCAGCTGCACACCATCGCGAACGGCATCGATTCGTCGTTGTGGCCGTACCGGGACCGGTCCCGGAAGGCTGTCCGACGGGGCGCGCCCCGTCTGCTGTACGTGGGCCGGCTCGAGTACGAGAAGGGCGTGCAGGACCTCGTCGCCGCGGTGGCCAGAGTGCGCCGCACGCACCCCGGGACCACACTGACGGTGGCCGGCGACGGCACGCAGGCCGCGTGGCTGCGCGATGTCACGCGCGAACATCGCGTGCTGCGCGCCGTCGAGTTCACCGGCGCCCTCGACCACGAGGAGCTCGTCGCGCAGCTGCACTCGGCCGACGCACTGGTGATCCCGTCGCGCTACGAGCCCTTCGGCATCGTCGCCCTCGAGGGTGCCGCGACCGGCATCCCCGTCATCGCCACCACCGCGGGCGGCCTGGCGGACTTCATCCGGACCGGAGAGACGGGCGTGTCCGTCGAACCCGCCGATGTGCCGGGCCTGACCGCGGCGATCCGCGAGGTTCTCGACGATCCGGCCGCGGCGCACCGTCGGGCCGCGGCGGCGCGCGCCGAGGTCGAGGAGTTGACCTGGGACGCCGTGGCGCGCGAGACCGCGCAGGTCTACCTCGCCGCCAAGCGCCGGCCCCGCACCCCCCTGGGGCGGCGCGTGATCGACGAACGTCCCCTGCCGGAGCGGGACCCGACGAACCCCCTGTAGTCGTGTCACCGCTCGCGAAGACAGACTGACCAGCAGAAGGTGCACGATCACAAACCTTGTGGCACGGTCGATTCATGACCGTACGACCGGAAGACGTGCTGCCCGACGATCAGGATTCCGCCGATTTCGGCGGTCTCGCACTGCGCAAGGGCACCGTCGCGGCGTTCGTGCAGAACGCGAAACTCCTGGACGCCACCGCCGACGGCACGCCCGAGGCCGGTGACCTGACCGCGGCCCTGGCCGCCGCGGTACCGCAGCTGCGAGCGATCGGCGTGCTGGACGTCTTCGCCCCCGTCTCACCCCGCGTCCGCGCGATCATCGACGCGGTGGAGGGCTGAGCGTGCTGGTACGGAACGAGACCGCCGACGACCGCGCGGCCGTTGCGGACGTGCACCGCAGCGCGTTCGCGCCGATGACCCCGCCGGGGCGGACGGAGCCGGTCGAGGTGGTCCTGGTCGAGGCGCTTCGTCTGTGCGGCGCGTGGATCGACGAGCTGTCCTTCGTCGCCGAGGACGACGACGGCGCGGTGGTCGGCCACATCTGCCTGACCCGGGCCACCGTCGGCGACGTGCCCGCGCTCGCCCTGGGACCGCTCGGGGTTCGGGCGGACGTCCAGGCCCGGGGCACCGGCTCGGCCCTGATGCTGGCCTCCCTGGGGGCGGCGGATGCGCTCGGCGAACCGCTCGTCGCGCTGCTCGGGCACAAGGACTACTACCCGCGGTTCGGCTTCGTCCCGGCCGCCGACCTCGGCGTGACGCCGGACGTCGCGGAGTGGGCGGGCGACTCGTTCATGGTGCGCACGCTGGGGGCGTACCGGCCGGAACTACGCGGCGAGTTCCGCTACCCCAGCCCGTTCTACCTGTTGTAGCCCGACGGTCCGCCGTCAGGAGTTCCCGGGCAGCCCGCGGGCCTCGGCCTTCTTGCGCTCGATGTCGGCGAGGGCGCGCTCGAGCTCGGCGCGCTCGGCGATCGACGCCTCCCACATGTCCTTGCGGTTCTTGACCACCCGGGCGGGCGAGCCGACGGCGATCGAGTAGGGCGGGATCTCGCCCCGGACCACGGCGTGCGCGCCGAGGACGGTGCCGTGCCCGATGAGGGTGTTGCGGGTGACGGTGACCTTGGTGCCCACCCAGGTGTCGCCGCCGATCCGGACGGGGCCCTTGACGATGCCCTGGTCCTTGATGGGGATGTCGATGTCGTCCATCTTGTGGTCGAAATCGCAGATGTAGCACCAGTCCGCGACCAGCGACGCGGGGCCGAACTCGATGTCGAGGTAGCAGTTGACCACGTTGTCGCGGCCGAACACCGACTTGTCGCCGATGCGCAGCGAGCCCTCGTGGCAGCGGATCTTGTTCGAGTCCCCGATGTGCACCCACCGGCCGATCTCCATCCGGCCGAGGCCGGGCGTCGCGTGGATCTCGACGTTCTTGCCGAGGAAGACCATGCCCTTGAGCACGATGTGCGGGTTGGCCAGCCGGAACTTCAGCAGGCGGAAGTACCGCACCAGGTACCAGGGCGTGTACGCCTTGTTCTTGAGGACCCAGCGCAGCGACGCGGGCGTCAGGAACCGCGCCTGCTGATCGGCCTGCCGGGCGTGACGCCACCGCGATCGATACGGGGCGTTCCACATGCTCGTCATGCCCGCGAGCCTATCCGGCGGGTGCGCCCCGCCGGTCCGGTACGCCTCCCGCGCTAGTCTGTGGGGCGGTCGGACGTCCGAGCCACAGGTCGAGCAGAGGAGACACATGCGGTTGGGTAGGCGCGCGCGCACGCTGGGCGCGACGGTGGCCGCCGCGGCGGTCCTGGCCTCGTGCACGCCGGACACCACCTGGGTGTACGCGGACGATTCCGCCGCCTGGCCCGGCATGTACGGCGACTCCCGCAACAACTCCTACGCCGACCGGGACGCCGCGTCGTCGCTCGTCCCGGCCTGGACCCGCGATCTCGTCGGCCCCAACACGGTGCAGCCGGCCATCTCCAATCGCGGTGTCCTGTCCGTGACCGCCCGCACCGACGCCGGGTGCACCACCTTCAGCCTCGAGCTCACCGTGGGCCGCAAGACCTACTGCCGGCGCGACGCCGCGGGCGCCGACCTGCAGGCGCCCGTCGTGGACCAGTTCGAGTACACGTACCTCGGCGTCCCCGGCTGGCTCTACAGCTTCAACCCCGACAACCAGGTCCGCTGGCGCTATCCCACGGCGGGCACGCCCCTGTGGATCAAGCTCGCGGGCGACAACACGGTTCTCGCGGTCACGCACCTCGGGCAGATGGTGCTCGTCGACACGCACGACGGGACCGCGGCCGGCGCCGCGATCGGTCTGCTCCCGCAGGTCTCCGCCAACGACAACGGCGGCGGCATCGAGGACTGCGCGACGAACGGGCCCGGCTGCCCCGTGTCCGGGCCGCCCGCGGTCGACACGAGCGCGGAGCGCGCGTACGTCGTCGTCGGGGCGAACGGCGCACCGTCGAAGGTGATGGCGGTCGATTACGGCAAGACCGGAAACAGGCACGACCTGCGGTACGCGTGGGAGCGCAAGGACCTGCCCGACGGTGCCGTCGGCTCACCGTCGCTCTCGGCGGACCGGTCCACCCTGTACGTGAACCTGCGGGGCAAGAAGCTGGCCGCGCTCGACGCGAAGACCGGCGAGACGAAGTGGACCCACGACCTCGGGTACCAGAGCGCGGTACCGCCCTCGGTATCGCCGGACGGGATCATCGTCCCCGCGGCGCCCGGTCTGCAGCGCGGCTCCTTCGTCGCGCTGCAGGACGAGGGCAAGAGCGCCCGTGAGGTGTTCAAGCGCACCGATGTGGCGATGATCTCCCCGGCGACGCAGATCCGCGGCGGCATCGGCTACGCGGTCGTCCGGTCCTGGGCCGGCGTGCAGTCGCAGCTCATCGAGTTCCGCACGGACACCGGCACGACGCTGCGCACCTTCGACCTGCCGGACTCGGTCAAGTCCGCCTCGGGCGTCTCGATCGGGCCCGACGGTGAGCTGGTCACCGTCGGCAACGACGGCACCGTCTACGCCTTCACGTCGGGTCGCCGCACGGGCGACAGCGTCGTCAAGGAGTAGGCGCCGGACGTTCGGACCCGATCAGACCAGGTCGACGGGCAGGAGCTCGCGGAGCTCGTCCGGATCCATGCCGAAGGTCTCGAGAATGCGGGCACCGTCCGGCCCGGTCTCGAAGACGGCCACGTCGGTGTAGATCCGGTTCACGCAGCCCAGCCCGGTGAGCGGGTACGTGCAGGCCGGCACGAGCTTGGACGCGCCGGCCTTGTCGAACAGCGACATCATCACGTACACCTGCTTCGCCCCGATCGCGAGGTCCATCGCGCCGCCCACCGCGGGGATGGCACCCTCGCGCCCGGTGTGCCAATTGGCGAGGTCGCCGCGCTCCGAGACCTGGTACGCGCCGAGCACGCACACGTCGATGTGACCTCCGCGCATCATCGCGAAGGAGTCGGCGTGGTGGAAGTACGCGGCGCCCGGGAGCTCCGTCACCGGGACCTTGCCGGCGTTCGTGAGGTCCGGGTCGACGAGGTCGCCCACGGCCGTGGGGCCCATGCCCAGCATCCCGTTCTCGGTGTGGAGCACGACCTCGCGCTTCGCGGGCAGATGGTCGGCGACCTTGGTCGGTTGACCGATCCCGAGGTTGACATAGGCGCCGCGCGGGATGTCGTGGGCGACGCGGGCCGCCAGATCCTCCATCGACAGACGATGCGTGGTCATCGTGCTCCCTCCACGGTGTAGTGCCGGGCGTCGACGGCGACGATCCGGTCGACGAAGATGGACGGCGTCACGACCGCCTCGGGGTCGATAGCGCCGAGCGGGACGACCTCGTCGACCTGGACGATCGTGGTCGCGGCGGCGGTCGCCATGACGGGTCCGAAGTTCCGGGCGGTCTTGCGGTAGACGAGGTTGCCCCACGGATCGGACCGGTGAGCGGCGATCAGCGCGTAGTCGCCGTGGATCGGGTACTCGAGCAGGTACGTGCGCCCGTCGATCTCGCGGGTCTCCTTGCCCTCCGCCAACGGCGTGCCGACGGCCGTCGGGCAGTAGAACGCCCCGATACCCGCACCCGCCGCGCGCATCCGCTCGGCGAGGTTGCCCTGCGGGACGACCTCGAGGTCCACCTTTCCCGCGTGGTAGAGCTCGTCGAAGACGTAGGAGTCGCTCTGCCGGGGGAAGGAGCAGACCACTTTGCGGACACGGCCGGCCGCGAGCAGCGCCGCGACGCCGACGTCGCCGTTGCCGGCGTTGTTGGACACCACGGTGAGGTCGCTCGCGCCCTGCCGGATGAGGGCGTCGATGAGGTCGAAGGGCATGCCCGCCAGGCCGAAGCCGCCGATCAGGACCGTCGAGCCGTCCTCGATGCCGGCGACGGCGTCGTCGACGCCGTCATGGACCACTGCCCTGCTCATGCCCGGACCTCCGTGTTCTCGACGACGATCGCGAGGCCCTGGCCGACGCCGATGCAGAGGGCGGCGACCCCGTAGCGTTCGCCGCGGCGCCGGAGCGAGGTCGCGACGGTGCCGAGCAGCCGGCTGCCGGACGCGCCGAGGGGGTGCCCGAGCGCGATCGCCCCGCCGTGCGGATTGACGATCGCGGGGTCGATCCCCCACGCGTCGATGCAGACCAGCGACTGCACCGCGAAGGCCTCGTTGAGTTCGACGACGCCGACCTCGTTCCACGAGATCCCGGCACGCGCGAGCGCGCGGTTCGCGGCCTCCACCGGCGCGTATCCGAACATCTGCGGCTCCACCGCCGCGGCACCGCGGCCCGCGATGCGCGCGAGCGGATCGAGTCCGATCGTCCCCGAGGCCGCGGCGGATCCGAGGAGGACCGCCGCGGCGCCGTCGCTGAGCGGGCTGGCGTTGCCCGCGGTGATCGAGCCGTCGGGCCGGAACGCGGGGCGCAGCGCACCCAGCTTCTCGACGGTGGTCTCGGGCCGGACGTTCTCATCGCGCTCGAGGCCGTCGACGGGGACCACGAGGTCTGCGTAGAAGCCCTCCTCCCAGGCCGCGTGCGCCCGACGGTGCGACAGGTCCGCGAAGTCGTCCTGGCGCGCGCGGGAGACGGCGAACTTCTCGGCCAGCTGCTCGTTCGCCTCGCCCAGGCTCACGGTCCACTCGGCGGGCATCGCGGGGTTCACGAGGCGCCAGCCCAGGGTCGTGGAGACGGCAGTGACATCGCCCGCCGGGAAGGGTTTCGCGGACTTGGGCAGTACCCAGGGCGCGCGGGTCATCGACTCGACGCCGCCCGTCATGACGATGTCCGCGTCGCCGGTCTCGATGGACCTGCTGCCCATCATGGCGGCGTCGAGCCCCGAGCCGCACAGCCGGTTCACGGTGGTGGCCGGCACCTCGACCGGGACGCCCGCGAGCAGGGCCGCCATGCGCCCGACGTTGCGGTTGTCCTCCCCCGCGCCGTTGGCGTTGCCCCAGACGACCTCGTCGATCCGTGCTCCGGCGCCGAGTCCGGAGGCACGGTCGAGAACCGCCCGGATCGCAGTCGCGGCGAGGTCGTCGGGGCGGGCGCCGGCGAGCGCGCCGTTGAATCGGCCGAACGGCGTGCGTGCGGCGGCGTAGACGTAGGCATCCATACGGTCGACGGTAGGACGATCGATCGAGATATTGAAGTACCGAAATCAACGGTAATTGATATCGTCTCCATATGAATCTGCGGCAGCTCCGCTACTTCGTCGCGGTCGCAGAGGAGCGGCACTTCGGCCGCGCCGCGCAGCGCCTGCACATGGCGCAGCCGCCCCTGTCGCACCAGATCCGGCAGCTGGAGAGCGATCTCGGCGTAGAGCTCCTGCACCGCACCACGCGCCGGGTCGATCTCACGGACGCGGGGCGCGCCTACCTCGAGCGGGCGCGGGCCATTCTGTCCTCCGTCGACGACGCGGCGCAGCACGCGCGTCGCGTGGCGGCCGGCGCCACGGGGCATCTGACGATCGGCTGCGTCGGCACCGCGACGTACAGCCTGCTCCCGCCGCTGGCGCGGCGGCTCGCGGAGGAACTCCCGGGGATCGACTTCGCGTTCCGCGGCGAGATGCTGGTGCCCGACCAGGTCGAGGCGCTGCGCTCCGGGGCGATCGACATCGCGCTCCTGCGGCCGCCGGTGGCGGATCAGTCCCTGCGGATCCGCGTCGTGCGTCGCGAGCCGTGGGTCGTCGCGCTGCCCGCCGACCACCCTTTGACACGGAGGGAGCGGCTGCGGGTGTCGGACCTGGCGGGCGCGGCGTTCATCGTCCATTCGGCGGACCGTCGATCCGCGATGTACGACCGGGTCGCCGCGCTCCTCCGCGAAGGCGGTGTCGCACCGACGATCCGGCACGAGGTGGGCGAGACCTCCACGCTCGCAACGCTCGTCGCCGCCGGTCTGGGTATCGCCGTCGCCCCCGAGCCGATCACGGCACTGCGTCTCGACGGCCTCTCCTACCGCCCGCTCGACGGAGCGGGCACCGGCGTCGACCTGGCCGTCGCACACCTGGCGGACCGGGAGGACCGCCATCTGGCGCGCGTCGCGGACCTCATCGTCGACCTCACCGCGGTCTGAGTTCGGTCACCGACCGGCGACCCGCGCCCGGGTCTGCGAAGGAGTCTCGCCGAACCGGCGGCGGTACATCCCGGCGAACCGCGAGGGGTGGGTGAACCCCCAGTCGTAGGCGGTCTCGGTCACGGTGCGGCCGGAGTCCGGAGTCACCAGCTCGGCGCGGACGCGGTCCAGTCGCTCACCCAGGATGTATGCACTGGGCGAAAGCGCGAGCCGGTCCTGGAAGGCGCGCTGCAGCGAGCGCACGCTGACCCCGACGTGCGCAGCCACGTCGGGCACCGAGAGCGGCCCGCTCAGCCCCGCCTCGATGTGATCGAGCGCCCGTTGGAAGGTCCTCGGGTGCACCCGATCCGCGTCGCGGTCGTGGAGGAGCTCGGACTGATTGTGCCGGTGGGAGACCAGGAGCCCGGTGATGAGCAGGTCCCGCCAGTGCCGGGCCATCACCGGATCCGTGGCGAGTCCCGCCTCGTCGTCGAGGTCCCGCAGCAGCGAGCGCAGTGCTCCCGACCAGCTCCGGAGCCCGGGCGCGCCGAGGTCCATCCCGACCTCGAAGACGACCGGACCGCCGACGGGGCGGCCGGCGAGAGCTTCCAGTCGCTCCTGGACGGCAGCACGTTCGAGCCGCAGGTGCAGTTGGCGGTAGGAGCCGTCCATCCGCATCCGTGCCCGCATCGCGGGCGACAGCACGGCGGCCACTCCGCCCTCGATCACCGCTCCGCCGTCGGCCCCGACGAGTTCGAGCCGGTTCGACCCGGCCACCGCGATCATGAGGTCGTAGTAGTCGATGCGGTCGAGGATGTCGACGTCGATCGGAGTCCCCTGCTCCAGGTAGACCACGCCGAGGTCCGCGACCGCTGCGGACCGGACCGCGCCACGGAAGGGAGTCGCGGGGTCGCGCGGCACCGCGATCGAGTGGGTGCTGAGCAGACCGCCCGCGGCACTGCGGAAGGCGTCGACATCCGTGGTCCGCAGGCTGTCGAACCGGCCCAGCGGCGCGGCGGTCACCCCGCCACCGGCATCGGGACCGCCCCACATCGCCATCACCTCCGCACCCGACGGATCACCTCGACGAGGCCCTCACCTGCAGATTACACCCGGGCAGCGCCGGAACTGCGATCTGCGTCACCACATTCCGGCGCGATCCGGATAGCCCTGTCGCCACGCGGATAGTGGCGTCCGTCACCCGTTCGTAGCGTGCATCACATCGCCACAGTCCCGCGATGAAGGAGAACCGTGAACACCGAATCGACAACCACCACTGACTACGACGTCGCCGTCATCGGCTACGGCCCGACCGGCCTCGTCCTCTCGTCGATGCTGGCGCGGGCGGGCCACCGAGTGGTGGCCGTCGAGCGCTGGCCGGGCCTCTACGGCATGCCGCGGCTGACGCACATCGACGGCGAGACCGCCCGGATCATCCAGGCCGCGGGCGATGTCGACAGCGCCCTGCGCGACGCCGCTCCCGCGGCGGTGTACGAGTGGCGCAACGGTGCGGAGGAGTTGCTGATCGCCGTCGACTGGTCGGGCGAGTCCAGCGGTTTCGCCGCGCACTACTCGATGTACCAGCCGCACATCGAGTGCTCGATCGACGAGCGCAACCGCACGCGCCCGAACCTCGACGTGCTCCAGGGCACCATCCTGGTGAGCATGGAGCAGTCGGACGATCACGTGGAGCTGGTCGTGCGCCCCTGGTCGCGCGACCGGGACGCGCAATGGGCCGATGCGCCGGAGCGCACGCTCACCGCACAGTACGTGGTCGGCGCGGACGGCGCCGGCAGCACGGTCCGCCACCTCCTCGGCATCGACCGCTCCGATCTCCACGTCGACGATCGCTGGCTCAACATCGATACCGAATGCGTTCGCCCCCTGGGCGACCGGTTCGACACCGCCCGGCAGTACTGCGACCCGCGTCAGCCCCACATGTTCATGCCGATCGGGCGGAGCCGCCAGCGGTTCGAGGTCGCGGTCCGGCCCGAGGACGACGCCGACGAGATGGCCACCGAGGAGTTCGCCTGGCGGTGGCTCCGGGCGCAGCACGACCTGGGGCCCGACGACGTGAAGATCCTGCGCCACATCGTGTACACGTTCTCCGCGTGCACCGCCGACGCCTGGCGTGCAGGGCGGGTGTTCCTGGCCGGCGATGCCGCGCACACGATGCCCCCGTACATGGGCCAGGGCGCGTGCTCCGGCATGCGGGACGGGATCACGCTCGCGTGGAAACTCGACCTCGTTCTGTCGGGGAGGGCCGGAGAGGCGTTGCTGGACACCTACGAGGCCGAGCGCCGACCGCACGTCGAGGTCATCCAGAACTGCGCCGTCGAGCTGGGACGCGTGGCGAACCTCAAGGACCCCGTGGCCGCCGCCGCGCGCGACATCGCCTTCCAGCGCGGCGAGGTCCCTCCCCTGCCACCGTTCCCGACGATCGCCGCGGGCGTGATCGACGCCGACGCCGACGGGCTGCCGGTCGACGTCGCCGGAACTCTTGCGCCGCAGGGCGTCGTGCGCCTCGCCGACGATCGCTCCGGGCGGTTCGACGACCTGCACCCGTGGGGGTTCGCAGTGGTCTCCACGCGCGACGCGACCGAGATCCTGGGGCCGGATCGCCTGACCTTCCTGGCCGAGCTCGGCGGCACCGTCGTCACCCTGGAGCCGGGGCATCCGCACTCGATCGTCGATGAGCACGGCACCTACGCCGCCTACTTCGCGGACACCGGCGCCGACGCCTTCCTCGTGCGCCCCGACTTCCACCTGTACGGTGCGGCCGGCCTCGCCGACCTGCCGCGACTGGTGGACGGCCTCCGGGTGAAGCTGAGCGCCGCTCCGGCCGTGGCGGTCGCCCGGTGAACGCCGGCGTGATCGCCGCCAACGACGCGCACTGGCGTGCGATGGGTGTCACCCGGCTCCTCGACGCGGGGATGCGGTACGACGACGTCCTCGGCCTCCGGGCGGGTACCGACGCCGGCCGGATGTGGGACGAGGTCGCCGAGGAGCTGGGCGACGCACGGACCGCCCAGGCGCTCGCGGCCGCCGAGGCGGGCCGAGCGGTCACCGCCCACGAGAGTCACCGCGCGGCCGCGGCCTGCTACCTGTTCGCCCAGATGGCGTTCAACTTCGACACCGACCGCAAGCGCCGGCTGTACGCCCGGTTCGACGACGCCGTGGCGGCCGCGGCCGCGCACTCCCCGGTCCCGATGCGCCGCGTGGAGGCCGAATTCGGCGCCGGCGCCCTGACCGGCTGGCGCCTGCGGCCGGACGCGCCTCGGGGCACCGTCGTGGTCTTCGGCGGCCAGAGCGGCTGGGGCGCCACATACCTGCGCTACGCCGATGCCCTCGTCGCCCGGGGGCTGGCCGTGATCCTCGCGGAGGGCCCGGGGCAGGGGGATTCGCGACTGGTGCACGGGGTGCATCTCGATGTGGACGTGGCCGCCGCGTTCGGTGTGTTCGTCGACCTCGCGAAGTCGGACGGGCCGGTCGGGGTGTGGGGCAACAGCGTCGGGGGCCTGTTCGCGGCGCTCACCGCGGCTCGGCATCCCGGCGTCACCGCGTGCTGCGTCAACGGGTCGTTCGCCGCGCCGCGCCTGCTCGAGTTCCGGACCTTCGCCGAACAGGCGAAGGCGATGCTCGGCAGGGCCGACGACGATGCGGTCATCGCGAACTTCGCGCGCCTGCGGTTCGATCCGGCCGCGGAGGCGATCCCCTGTCCGCTGCTGGTCCTGCACGGCGGGGCCGATCCGCTGGTGGACCTCGCCGATCAGCAGCCCTTCCTCGACGCCGCGACCGATGCGACACTGCGGATCTGGGACGACGGAGAACACACCATCTACAACCACGCCGACGAACGGAACGCGCTGGCCGCGGACTGGTTCGCCGAACGACTCGACGGGAACCGCGCATGAACTTCACCCACGAGAGCCTCTCGCAGAAGATCCGATTCGGGTCGGGGACCGCCCGCGACGCCCTCAGCGAGGTCACCGCCGGCGCCGCGCGGATCATGTTGATCTGCTCGCCGCGCGAGGCGGAGCGGGCCGCCGAGATCACCGTGGACCTCCCGGTGGCGCTCCACCACCACGATGTCGCGATGCACGTCCCCGTCGAGGTCGCGGATCGCGGCCGCAGCGCCGCCGCAGAGGCGCGGGCTGACCTGCTGCTGTGCTTCGGCGGCGGCTCGGCGATCGGTCTCGCCAAGGCCGTCGCGTTGACCACGTCGATCCCGATCGTCGCCGTCCCGACGACCTACTCCGGCTCCGAGGCGACGTCGATGTGGGGCATGACCGACAACGGTGTGAAGACCACGGGCGTCGACCCGCGCGTCGCGCCGCGGGCGATCGTCTACGACGCCGAGCTCACGCTGGGGCTTCCCGCTGAGATCGGCACGGCGTCGGGCCTCAACGCCCTCGCGCACAGCGTGGATGCGATGTGGGGCCCGCGCGCCGACCCGATCGACCGGGTCCTCGCGGCCGAATCCGCCCGCGCGGTCCGCGAGGGCCTCCCGGCGATCGCCGCCGACGCGTCCGACCTCACCGGCCGGGAGCAGGTGCTGTACGCCGCCTACCTGGCGGCGACGGCGTTCTCGTCGGCGGGATCGGGCCTGCACCACAAGATCTGCCACGTCCTGGGCGGCGCCTTCGACCTCCCGCACGCGCAGACGCACGCCGCGGTGCTCCCCCACGTCCTCGCCTTCAACGCGCCCGCTGCGCCGGAGGCGCAGGCCCGGCTCGCCGGGGCGTTCGGTGCTCCCACCGCCGTCGAGGGACTCGCCGCCCTCTACGACGAGGTGCGCGCGCCCCGCTCGCTGCGGGACCTCGGCATGGCCGAAGCCGACATCGCCCCCGCCGTCGAGGCGGTCCTGCCGCTGGTC
Organism: Tsukamurella pseudospumae; assembly: GCF_001575195.1. Lineage (NCBI taxonomy): Bacteria > Bacillati > Actinomycetota > Actinomycetes > Mycobacteriales > Tsukamurellaceae > Tsukamurella > Tsukamurella pseudospumae. The sequence continues at coordinate 92,558 of NZ_LSRF01000056.1, read as the reverse complement.
CCCGCCGGGAACCCGCGCCCGGTCACCGCCGCCGACCTCCACCGCATCCTTTCCGCGGCGTGGTCCGGCGCCACGCCCGAGCACATCTAGGAGCCACCGTGCACGACACATCCACGACCGATCGGACGGCGACCGACCAGACCGCCGCCGAGCAGACCCGGGTCGAGCAGGCCCTGGTCGAGCGGGTCCTGCGGTCCTTCGCCGACACCGAGGACCCGCGCCTCAAAGACGTGCTGGAATCCCTGGTGCGGCACCTGCACTCGTTCATCCGCGAGATCCGCCTCACCGAGGCGGAATGGACCGCGGCGATCGACTTCCTCACCGCGTGCGGCCGCATCACCGACGACCGCCGGCAGGAGTTCATCCTGCTATCCGACGTTCTCGGCGCGTCCATGCAGACGGTCACCGTCAACAACGAACTCGACGGCGACGCCACCGAGGCCACCGTCTTCGGTCCCTTCTTCGTCGACGACGCGCCGTCGATCCCCTTCGGCGGCGACATCGCCGGCGGCGCGACCGGCGAGCCCTGCTGGGTCGAGGGCACCGTCACCGGGACCGACGGTGCGCCGATTCCCGACGCCCGGATCGAGGTCTGGGAGTGCGACGAGGACGGCCTCTACGACGTCCAGTACGGCGACGAGCGCACCGCTGCACGAGCCCGGCTCGAGACCCGCGGGGACGGCACGTACGGATTCTGGGGACTGCGGCCCGTGCCCTACCCCATCCCTGCCGACGGCCCCGTCGGCCGCCTGCTCGCGGCGACCGGACGCTCGCCCCTGCGCGCCGCGCACCTGCACTTCATGGTCTCCGCTCCCGGATTCCGGACCCTGGTGACGCACATCTTCGTCGAGGGCGACGAGCAACTCGTCATCGGCGACAGCGTCTTCGGCGTCAAGGACTCCCTGATCAAGCGCTTCGAGGCGCAGGGCGCCGGCGCGCCGGTGCCGACCGCGCGCGACCTCGGCGGCGGACCGTGGTCGCGCACCCGATTCGACATCGTCCTCTCCCTCGATCCGTCCGCGCACTGACCGCGCGACCCGCGCGGTGTTACGGACGGGCGACCGGCGCGGTTACCGCGCGATCACCGATTCCTCACCGCGTTCCCCCGGCACCGGGTGCGTTCGCGGCTCGGCCCACCATGGTGCGATCCGTTCACCGCTCGCGAAGGAGCCCCACCTGATGCCCATCACCGATCGCCGGATCACCCTGCGGTTCCTCGCCGCCCCCACCGACGTCGCGACGGTGGGCGGCGGAGTCCGTGGAGGCCGCATCCTCGAGTGGATCGACAAGGCCGCCTACGCCTGCGCCGCGGCGTGGTCGGGCGGTTACTCGGTGACCGCCTACGTCGGCAACATCGGATTCGGCCGTGACATCGCCTCGGGCGACGTCGTCGAGGTGCGGGCCACGCTGGTCCTCACCGGTCGCAGCAGCATGCACATCCGGTGCGAGGTCGCCTCCGCCGATCCGCGGGTGGGCACCTTCACCGTCGCCAGCACGTGCCTGCTCGTCTTCGTCGCCGTCGACGAGGACGGGAAGCCGACGCCCGTGCGGCAGTGGCAGCCGGTCCTCGCCGAGGACGTGCGCGCGGCCGAGGAGGCCGAGGCCCGCGCCGACGTGCGGCAGCGGATCGCGGCGGCCATGAGCGGCGCGGACTACACGCTGCCGACCGAGACGGAACACCGCACCACACGCTTCCTCGCCGCACCCACCGACATCAACTGGGGCGGCAAGGCACACGGCGGCCGGGTGATGGGCTGGATGGACGACGCCGCCTACCTGTGCGCCGCGGGCTGGAGCGGCGGCGAGGCGGTCAGCGTCTACGTCGGTGGCGTGCGCTTCTACCGCCCTGTCCAGATCGGGCAGGTCATCGAGGTCTCTGCTCGCCTGCTGCACACGGGCCGGCAGACGATGCACGTCTCCGTCCACCTCTCCACCTGCTGGCCGCACGAGTACGCCCCCCAGCCCGCCGCCCACGCGCTGCACGTGCTCGCTGCGCTCGACACCGGCGGCGACGCGACGGCCGTGCGCCCGTGGACACCGCGGTTGCCCGGCGACATCGCGCTCGACGCGCACGCCCGCGAGCTGATCGCGATCCGCGGACGCCGCTCCGCCTCGGCCGCGACGCGGATGGTGGCCATCTGACCGGATAGACTTCTGCCATGGTCCGGCAGCCCCTCACCCCCGAACAGATCGCCGCGGGTCGGCGTCTCGGGGCGCGGCTGCGCACGGCGCGCGGTGCCCGCAGGCCCGACGAGGTGGCACGCGCGGCGGGGATCTCCCCCGAGACGCTGCGCAAGATCGAGACCGGCCGGATGGCGACGCCCGCGTTCGGCACCGTCGTCGCGGTGGCGGCCGTGCTCGGCGAGCCTCTGGACGCGCTGGCGTCGGAGTACCTGGACGCCGAGGGGCTGCGCCACACCGGGTAGCGCGTGGTATTTTAATACCATGATGGAGCTCAAGACCCCCGCCGAGATCGCAAAGATGCGCACCACCGGCATCTTCATCGCCGAGTTGCTCGATGAGCTGACCGGCATGGCCGAGGTCGGCATGAATCTCATGGAGCTCGAGTACCGCGCACGGAAGATGATCGAGGACCGGGGCGCCGTGTCCTGCTACTGGGATTACGCCCCCTCGTTCGGCAGCGGCCCGTTCCGCAATGTCACGTGCCTGTCCGTGAACGACGCCTGCCTGCACGGACTCCCGCACGAGTACGTCTTCGCCGACGGCGACCTCCTCACGGTCGACATCGCGGTGACCATCGACGGTTGGACCGCCGATGCCGCCCGCAGCGTCAGCGTGGGTACGGCCCGCCCGGAGGACACGCGGCTCATCGAGTGCACCCGCGAGGCACTCGACGCCGCGATCGAGGAGATGCGGCCGGGCAACAAGCTGGGCACCGTCTCGTCCGTGATCGGCGCCGTCGCGAAGAAGTACGGCTACCCGGTGAACACGCAGTTCGGCGGCCACGGGATCGGCCGGACCATGCACGAGGACCCGCATGTTCCGAACGTCGGGAAGGCCCGCAAGGGCATGCTGCTCCGCACCGGCACGACCCTGGCGCTCGAGCCGTGGTTCTGCGCGACCACCGACGAGATCACCTTCGATCCCGACGGCTGGACCCTGCGCTCCGCCGACGGTTCCCGCGCCGCGCACAGCGAGCACACCGTGGCCGTCACCGAGGACGGTCCCGTGGTTCTCACGGCTCGCGCCTGAGCACGTCGAGCCGGGACCGGTCCGGCGCGTACTCGCCTAATTGTTAGTTGCCGCCGATAACTCTTACTAGACTGGCCGACACGCACCGGAGGAGCTGAGAGGCCGGCACAGTCGTGAGAAGCGCACGGATCCTGATGAACGCGGTCGCCGCGAGCCACCTCGCCCTGACCGTGATCATGTGGCTCCTCCGCGGGGATATCCGCACGCAGATCGCGCAACAACATCCCCGATTCTCGCCCGCAGAACTCGACGACGCGGCGTCGATCGCAACCACGTCGGGCGTGGCCTTCCACCTGATCCTCGCGGTTGTCTACGCCTTCCTCGCGGCGAGACTCCCCCGAGGATTCCGGCTGGCCATCGCCGCACAGGTCGCGGGCATCGTCTTCAGCCTCGTGTCCTGGAGATCGTCACCCACGTTCCATCCGGTGATTCCGATTCTCGACGTGGTGCAGCTCGCAACCATCGTCATGCTCGTCCGTGCGCGGAGAAGCGCCCCGGAGGCCGACCGCCGCCGCGGCTCGACACCCCCTCGCGGCGCAGATCGACACAAGCGCGACCCGTGAAACCGGGACGCCTCAGCGCTGCGCGCCGATGAACACCCGGGCGGCCTCGCGCGCACCGTCGACCACGCCGTCCGGACCGAGGATCGCGGCGGTGGTGCGCGCCCCTCGGTGGGTGGTCCTCACGGCGCGGGCGTAACGGCCCCTCGAACCGGGTCCACCTCAGGCCTGGTCCACCTCAGGCCGGGCGGGCTCGAACGGCGTCTCCTGATAGACGCAGTGGTTCAACCAGTTCGCGTACAGCAGGTGGCCGTGGCCGCGCCAGCGGTTGCGGGGCGCGGCGCCCCTGTCGTCGCCGGGGAAGTAGTTCGCGGGGACGGGGATCGACGCATCCTGCGCGCTGTCGCGGAGGAACTCGGCGGCGAGGGTGCCCGCGTCGTACTCCGGATGTCCGGTGACGAAGACGCGGCGACCGTCAGTGGTGGCGGCCAGGTACAGACCGGCGTCGTCGCTCACTGCGAGCACCTCGACCTCATCCGTGGCCTCGACATCGCCGACGTTCACGTCGGTGTGTCGCGAGTGCGGCGCGAGGAAGTCGTCGTCGAAGCCCGTGAGGATCGGTGACCTCGCGCCCGTCAGACGGTGCGCGAAGACGCCGGAGATCTTCTGCGGCACCTCGTGCTTGCCGACGCCGTAGTGCCGGTACAGCGCCGCCTGCGCGCTCCAGCACACGTGCAGGGTCGACTGGACGTTCGTCGCGGTCCAGTCCAGGATCCGCGTCATCTCCGGCCAGTAGTCGACATCCTCGAAGTCGAGCCGCTCGATCGGCGCCCCGGTGATGATCATGCCGTCGAAGTACTGGCCGGCAACGTCGTCGAAGGTCGAGTAGAACGCCTCGAGATGCTCGGAGGAGGTGGTCCGCGAGACATGACTGGCCATGTGGAGCAGCGTGATCTCGATCTGCAGCGGAGAATTGCTGAGCAGCCGGAGCAACTGGGTCTCGGTGGTGATCTTGGTGGGCATCAGATTGAGGATGGCGATCCGCATCGGGCGGATGTCCTGGTGCGCCGCGCGCTCGTCGGACATGACGAAGATCTTCTCCGCCTCGAGTATTGCTCGGGCGGGAAGGTCGTGCGGGACTGTGACGGGCATCGTCGATCAGGTTAGTACGTCAGCGCTGCGCGCCGATGAGCACCCGGGCGGCCTCGCGCGCACCGTCGACCACGCCGTCCGGACCGAGGATCGCGGCGGTGGTGAGCGCTCCCTCGGTGAGCAGGCCGATCTGGATCGCGACGCGCTCGGGCAGCCCGGCATCGGCGACCAGCGCCGACAGTTCGTCCTGGTAGCAGGCCTTGTTGTGCACCGCGGCGTCGGCGACGGTCGGCGAGGTCGCGCCCAGTTCGCCGTAGCTGTTGATGAACGAGCAGCCACGGAAGTCGTTCTCCGCGAACATCTCGTCCAGCCAGTCGAAGACGGCCAGGACCCGATCCTCCGGCGCGGCCGCGCGGTCCACGTACTTGTGCAGCCCGTCGGTCCAGCGCCGGTCGCGGATGGTCAGCACCTCGGCGACGAGCGCGTCCTTCGACGGGAAGAGCTTGTAGATCGCCTTGAGCGACACCCCTGCGGCAGTGCGGATCTCGTCCATCCCCACGGCTTGAATCCCCTTGCCGTAGAACAATTTCTCCGCTGCTTCGAGGACTGCTGCCCGCTGCTGGTCCGCATCCATCTTGTGCCACCCCCTTGACGCGAGAACGATCGTTCCCGTACTCTAGCACTCAGCACGAGAACGAACGTTCTCCGCAAAGTCGACAAGGAGCAGATCATGAGTAGGACCATCCTCGAATCCGCCGCCCGGGCCTTCTCCGACGCCACCGCGAACCCGCCCTACCTGTTCGACCTCGGCCCCGTCGAGGGGCGCAAGACCGTCGACGAGGTGCAGTCCGACGAGGGCGTCGCACTCCCCGAGGTCGACGAGGAGTGGATCACCGTCGCCGGCGGCCCGACCGGCGAGGTCCGCACCCGCATCGTCCGCCCCAAGGGCGCCACCGGCGTGCTGCCCGTCATCTTCTTCATCCACGGCGCGGGCTGGGTGTTCGGCAACGCCCACACGCACGATCGCCTGGTCCGCGAGCTGGTCGTCGGCACCGGCGCGGCTGCGGTCTTCCCCGAGTACGATCTGTCCCCCGAGGCGCGCTACCCGATCGCCATCGAGCAGAACTACGCCGTGGCCCAGTGGGTCGTGAACTCCGGCGCCGAGAAGAACCTCGACGGCACCCGGATCGCCGTGTCCGGCGACTCGGTCGGCGGCGACATGGCCGCAGTCCTCGCCCTGCAGGCCAAGGCGCGCGGCGACGTGAAGCTGGCCGCCCAGGTCCTGCTGTACCCGGTCGTGGACGCGAACTTCGAGACCGCCTCCTACCACGAGTTCGCCGAGGGCTACTTCCTGCGCCGCGACGCCATGCAGTGGTTCTGGGACCAGTACACGACCGACGAGGCGCAGCGCGCAGAGATCTTCGCCTCTCCCCTGAACGCCACCGTCGACCAGCTGCGCGACCTGCCGCCCGCCACCGTCATCACCGCCGAGGCGGACGTCCTGCGCGACGGTGGCGAGGCCTACGCCGCCAAGCTGCGCGAGGCCGGCAACCAGGTGACCGCCGTGCGCATCGGCGGGGTCATCCACGACTTCATGATGCTCAACGCGCTGCGCGAGACCCACGGCGCCCAGGCGGCTTTCGAGATCGCCATCAGCGCGCTGCGCCGCGCTCTCATCGCTTGAGCCTCGCCCGAGTCAGCGCCGGAACACCGGCTCCAGCCGAGCCAGTGCCTCCTCGATCTCGGCGGTCGCGCCGGCGAAGCTGAGGCGGATGAACCGATCACCCCGGGCCGTGTCGAAGTCCAGGCCCGGGGTGATCGCCACCCCGGTCTCGTCGAGAACCCTTGCGCACCATGCCAACGAGTCGTCGGTGAGGTGACCGATGTCGGCGTAGGCGTAGAAGGCACCGTCCGGCGGCGCGACCTCCGTGACGCCGAGCCCGCGGAGCCCGGCGAGCACGATCTCCCGGTTGCGCGCGTACCCGGCGACGTGCCCGTCGAGTTCCTCGCGCGCCTCGTCGGAGAACGCCGCGACCGCGGCGTGCTGGCTGATCGCGGGCGGGCAGATCGTCATGTTCGCGGTGAGCCGTTCGACGGGCCGCCGCAGGTACTCGGGCAGCAGCATCCAGCCCAAGCGCCAGCCCGTCATCGCGAAGTACTTCGACACCGAGCCCATCACCACCTGCTCGCGCGAGAACTCCCACGCGCACGACGTGGGCCGCCCGTAACTCACGCCGTGGTAGATCTCGTCGGAGATGAGCAGTGTGCCGTGCGCCTCGCACCAGCGCGCGAGGTCCGCCAGATCCGACGGTGCCAGGATCGTCCCGGTCGGGTTCGCGGGGCTCGCGACGATGAGCCCCCTCGGCGGCTCGGGGAGCGATTCGAGCATCGCCACCGTCGGCTGGTAGCGGGTCGCTGCGCCGCAGTCGAGCTCGACGACCCGGCACCCCAGTGCCGCAAGGGTGTTGCGGTAGGCGGGGTAGCCCGGCCGGGCCATGACGACGGTGTCCCCCGCGTCGAAGGCCGCGAGGAAGACCAGCGTGAACGCGCCGGACGATCCGGTGGTGACGGCGACCGCCTCGCTCGGCACGTCCAGGCCGTAGGCGCGGCCGTAGTGCGCCGCGATCGTCTCCCGCAGCGGCGCGATCCCCAGCGACTCGGTGTAGCCCAGCGGCCCGGCGTCGAGCGCCGCGTGCGCCGCGGCGAGCACCGGCCTCGGTGCGCCCGCGCTCGGCTGCCCGGCGGCCAGCGAGATCACGTCACCGTGCGTCTCCCGGCGCCTCGCCGCCGCGGCGAGCACGTCCATGACGTGGAACATCTCGACATCGGAGCGCTGCGATTCCTGCATGCGTTCCATGGTGTCATCCGCGGATTCGCCTGCCGCGGGAACCGGCGGTGCCGCCGATGCGTCCAATGGATGAGGGGGTGAAGCAATGCCGGCACAGGCTTGGGTCACGTTGATCGTCGGACTGGTCGCCGCGATCGGCGTTGTCGCGACGTGGCGGCAGAAGGTCGAAGCCGATCGTCGTGCGGAGTGGTGGCGGCGAGTGAGTTGGGCGTTCGATCATGTCCTCAGCGGAGACGACCAGCGCGTGACGTTCGGCTGGACCATCCTCATCCGCCTCAGAGAATCGCGGTTGGCCACTCGCGATGACAGGGCGGTATTCGGATTCCTTGCTGACGACTGGATCATCAACGACAATGAGGACGAGCAGGCAGAAGGAGGGTACTTGTGACTGATTCAGCACCGAAGCGTGTCCGCAACGAATTCTGGCGGCAGCGGGCCCGCCGCGCGGCTGCCCACATCGTCCTGGCCTCGAGCAAGGAGACCGGGATTCCGGTGAGTGCCGCAGTACAGCAAATCCTCGATGAGGAAGCGCAGGAGAACGCGAAGAGCGCCTGATCAGCGCGTCGGCCGCGTCAGGAACGCAGTCACCTCGCGGCCGATCCGCGTGATCACCACCGTCATCGGCTGGGTTCCCTGGAGCTTCAGTCGCTTGCGCAGCACGTCCGGGTCCACGCCCGCCCCGCGGGTGAGGATCTCCACCGAGCCCACGTCGCGGCGGCGCAGCTCCGCCCGCAGCGCTTTCTCGGAGAACTTCGCGACATCGAGAATCTCGAAGCCGCGCTCCCCCTCCGGCACCGCATCGCCGGTCAGATAGGCGATGTGCGGGTCCAGCTGCCAGAGCCCGTGCCGCGCGGCGTAATGCCGCACCAGCCCGGCGCGGATGACGGCACCGTCGGGCTCGATCAGGTACTTCCCCGCGGGTTCCGCGTCCACGTCGTGCGCGTCGGACGAGAACACCTCGTAGCCGCCCCCGCCGGCGCGGAGCACCGTCGCCCTGGTCAGCCCGGGGACGGCGACGGGGCCGGACCAGAGGCAGGCCTCGCGGACGCCGCCGTCGAGCGAGACGATCTCGACCTCGCCCCGGAACGGGTCCGTCGCGGCCGACCGCAGTCCGGCGTAGTCGATGCCGGGCGCGGTCTTCACGGCCAGGGACCTCCCGGAATAGGCCTCCCGCAGGGCCGACAGCGCCGGAGACATCTGCTCCGGGTCGACGATGCGCCGCCCGCCGGCCCGCCGCGCGGGGTCGGCGATGACGACGTCTGCGGTCGAGGTGGGGGTCAGGGCGTCGGCGACGTACACCAGCGCACGCGGCACGTTGTGCGCGGCCATCCGCGCACGCAGTGGGTCCAGGTCACTGCCGACCACACGCGGGCACACCTGGACCAGGGCACGCAGTTCCGCACCGATCGAGCAGGTCACGTCGTGCACCGACAGCCAGGCCAGGCGGCGGGCGCGGTGCTCCGCGACCGCCGACGGGGTGGCCTGCTGCACCGCTTCGTCGGTGAGCAGCCAGGCCCCGATGTCACTGACGTCACCGAATTTGCCGGCCGCGCGGCGGCGGGCCCGCACCTGCTCGATGACCGCCGGGGCGTGCGGCCCCGCGACGCCGCGCACCGCCGCCACATCCGACAGCAGGGACGCGTCCGTCAGGGCCAGACGGTCCGCCGCGGCCACGGCCGCGGCACCGTCGGCCGTGCGGAGATAGGCGAGATCGGCCCCGTCCAACCCGGCGCGCCCGGACTACTCGGGCTTGGTGCCCGTGATGGCCAGGTTGTAGAAGAACTTGCGCGGCACCACGCGGCGCAGCACGTTCTCGTCGAGCGCGGACAGCTTCTTCCAGCCGCCGAACGCGAACCCGGCCCAGCCGAAGCCGAGCTTCTCCGGCGGCACGGCCGCCTCGAAGGTACGCACCGGCCAGCCCAGGAAGGCGGCGGTGAACTCGTCGGTGGTGGCCTTGACCTCGACGGCGCCGGCGCGGGCCGCCATGGCCTCCATCTCGTCCGGGTCGAAGGTGTGGATGTCGACCACGGCCTCGAGCGCCGCGGCGCGCGAGGACTCGTCGAGCTCGGCCTGCGGGCGGCGCCAGTCCGCGAGGAAGGGCAGCTTCGTCGCGTTGGTGGTGATGCCCCAGGTGATGCGACCGAGCCACCGGGCGTAGAAATCGCCGATCGTGGTGGGCTCGCCCGCGAAGACGAAGCGGCCGCCCGGCTTGAGCACGCGCAGCACCTCGCGCAGCGACTGCTCCACATCGGGGATGTGGTGCAGCACCGCGTGGCCCACGACCAGATCGAAGGTGTCGTCCTCGTACGGGATGGTCTCGGCGTCGGCGACCCGGCCGTCGACGGTGTGCCCGAGAGCCTCTCCGTTGCGGAGCGCGACCTTCACCATGCCGGGCGAGAGGTCCGTGACCGAGCCGGTCTCGGCGACGCCCGCCGACAGGAGGTTGAGCAGGAAGAAGCCGGTGCCGCAGCCCAGCTCCAGGGCCCGGCCGTAGGGCTTCTCGTTGTCCCCGCCGGTGGCGGCCTCGAAGCGGTCGCGGGCGTAGTCGATGCACCGCTCGTCGAAGCTGATGTGCCACTTCTCGTCGTACGTCTCGGCTTCCCAGTCGTGGTAGAGCACCTGGGCGAGCTTCGTATCGGAGAACGCGGCCGCAACCTCGTCCGCGGTGGCGTGCGGGTTGGGGGCCGGCTGCTGGTCGGTCATGAAGGCCTTTCGAGAAGATTGTTCCCGTCAGGTTACCGCCCGGTCAGTTCACCGCCAACCCGCGTGATGAGAACGCGTTCCACCACAGCCGCGGACGGGGAGTCACTTGCCGACGAACTTCGCCTTGCCCGGACCGTTCTCGATGAACGAGGTCATGCCGATGGTCCGGTCCTCGGTGGCGAAGAGGCCGGCGAACAGGTGCCGCTCGATCGCCAGGCCCGTGTTCAGGTCGGTGTCCAGGCCCTGGTCGATGGCCTGCTTGGCCGCGCGCAGCGCCTGCGAGGCCGCGCCCGTGAACTGCTTGGCCCAGGTCAGGGCGGCGTTGTAGACCTCGTCGGGCGCGACGACCTCGTCGACGAGACCGATCTGCAGAGCCTCGTCGGCGCCCACGAACCGGCCCGTGAAGACCATGTCCTTGGCCTTCGCCGGACCCACCAGGCGGGCGAGGCGCTGCGTGCCGCCGCCACCGGGGATCACGCCGAGCAGGATCTCCGGCACGCCCACCTTGGCGTTGTCGCCGACGATCCGGCGGTCGGCGCCCAGCGCCACCTCGAGGCCGCCGCCCAGCGCGTACCCGGTGACGGCCGCGACGGTCGGCTTGGTGATCGACGCGATCGCCGACAGGCCGCTCTGGAGCAGCTTGATGGCCTCACTCATGTCCGTGTAGCCCATCGCCTGCATCTCCTTGATGTCCGCGCCGGCGGCGAACACCTTCGGGCCGCCGTACACGACGACGGCCTTGATGTCGTCGCGGCGGTTCACCTCGTCGGCGAGGGCCAGGAGCTCGGTCTGCACCTGCGAGTTGATCGCGTTCATCGGCGGCCGGTTCAGGCGGATGGTGCCGATGCCGGGGTGCTCGTCGGAGGTCTCCAGGGTCACGAATTCAGTCATGACCCAAGAGGTTACCGGGTGCCCGGAAATTTAGTTGGACGTCCACGTATTCGCGCAACGGAGCCGTCAGTAGATCGTGGCTCCCGCCGCGTACTCCACGTGCCCCGGAAACTCCCGGTCCTCGCGCCGCATACCGTCGACGATGGCGACGGGCGTCAGGTCCGCGGCCTCCGCGGCCCACCCCAACGCGTCCTCGACGGTCTCGAAGGGCAGGAGCTGGTGCAGCTGGGAGTACGTGGGCGCCATCAGCTTGTTGCGGCCGCCGAGCCACGCATCGATCACCGCCTGCGGGCTGTGCCACCCCGCCGACACCGCCTCGGTGGTCACGCACCGCGCCTCCTGCCCGACGGGCAGGGCCGCGAGGTAGAACATCGTGTCGTAGCGGCGCGGCCGCCCGGGTGGAGTCACCCACCGCGACAGCGGTACCAACTCGTCCGGGTCGACGCGGACGCCGCACTCCTCCTGCGTCTCCCGCGCCGCGGTCACCGTCAGGTCCCCGTCGTCCGACGGCTCGATGCCGCCGCCCGGGAACACCGTCACGTCGGGCGCGAACTCCATCCCGCTCGCCCGGGTCTGCACGAAGACCTCCAGGCCTGACGGTGCCGTCCGCAGCAGCAGGACCGTGGCCGCGGGCCGGATCGGGACGTCCGCGAGATCGCGGCGGTGCCCGGCGCCCTGCCCACTCATGCCTGCAGCCTCCTCCGGCCGGGACGCGACGCTCTGCGAGCGAAGTAGCGACCGTCCACCTCGTCGAGCAGGATCCGCTGGCTGAAGGTCTCCGAGAGCACCTCGGCCGTGAGCACGTCACCGATGAGCCCCTGCGCGACGACGCCGCCCTCTTTGAGCAGCAACGCGTGCGTGAACCCCGGCGGGATCTCCTCGACGTGGTGGGTCACGAGCACCGTCGCGGGCGCGTCCGGATCCTGCGCGAGCGTATCGAGCCGGGCGACGAGCTCCTCGCGGCCCCCGAGGTCCAGACCGGCGGCCGGCTCGTCGAGCAACATGAGCTCCGGATCGGTCATGAGCGCCCGCGCGATCAGCACCCGCTTGCGCTCCCCCTCGGACAGCGTGCCGAAGCGGCGGTTCGCGAGGTGCTCGGCGCCCATGGACTCGAGCACGTCGACGGCGCGGCTGATGTCCACCTCGTCGTACCGCTCGCGCCACCGTCCGAGCACCGCGTACCCCGCGGACACGACGAGGTCGGTCACCAGCTCGTCGTCGGGCACGCGGGCCGCGAGCGCCGCCGTGCTGACGCCGATCCGGGCCGTGAGGTCCTGCACGACGGTCTTTCCCAGCACCTCCCCGAGGATGTGGGCCGTGCCCGCCGTCGGGAAGACCTGAGCGGACGCGAGACGCATCAGCGAGGTCTTGCCCGCACCGTTGGGGCCGATCACGACCCACCGCTCGTCGAGCTCCACGCGCCAATCGATCGGACCGACGAGGGTGCGCCCGTCGCGCCGCAGGATCACGCCGCGGAAGTCGACGAGCAGGTCCTGGTCGGGTTCGTCGGCCTCGGCGGGCACGACGGCGGGGGCGGTGGAAACAGCAGCGGGATCGGACACATCACCATCCTGCCGCACGGGGTCGGTCGCGGTTGGCAGGATGGTCCCCGTGTCCACAGACCACCGCTCCCCGTCTCCCGGTGCCGCCACCCCGCTCGGCGCCCTCCCGCTGCCCGGCGGCGTGAACTTCGCCGTGCACGCGCCCCGCGCCACCGACGTGTGGGTGTGTCTCGTCGACGTCGACGAGGCGGGGGTCCGGCACGAGCAACGGCTGCGGCTGCCCACCCAGACCGCCGGCGTGCACCACGGCTTCGTCGCGGGGATCGGTGAGGGCACGCGGTACTGCCTGCGCGCCGCAGGCCCCTGGGAGCCGGAGACCGGGCTGCGGTTCAACGAGCGCAAGGCCCTCGTCGACCCGTACGCCCGCAGGATCGACGGCGCGCTGGGCGACGGCGCGGCCCTGCTGCCCTACGGGGAGGACGGCGGACCGTCGGACGTCGATTCGCTCGCCGACATCCCGCTCTCCGTGGTCACCGGGACGCCCCCGGCGCCCGAACCCGGCCCGGGCGTGCCGTGGGACCGGACCGTGATCTGCGAGGTGCACGTGGGCTCGTACACCGCGCGGCATCCCGGCGTGCCCGAGGAACTGCGCGGCACGTACCTGGGCCTCGCCCAGCCCGCGGTGCTCGAGCATCTGCGCAGGATCGGCGTCACGGCAGTGGAGCTACTACCGGTGCAGGCGTGCTTCACCGAGCCCGGCGTGCGCTCGCGGGGCATGCGCAACCACTGGGGCTACTCGACGGGGGCGTACTTCGCCCCGGATCCCCGGTACGCGGCGCGTCCGGGCGAGGAGGTCGAGGAGTTCACCGCGATGGTCTCCGCGCTGCACGCGGCCGGCCTCGAGGTCCTCATGGACGTGGTCTACAACCACACGGCGGAGGAGTCCGTCGCCGGACCGTCGCTGGCCTGGCGCGGCCTCGACGCCCCCGGCTACTACCTCCTAGAGAACGGCGACGACCTGGACTACACCGGGTGCGGCAACACCGTCGACTGCGCGTCCCCCGCGGCGCTGCGGATGGTGCTCGACAGTCTGCGCCTGTTCGCCGGCGAATACGGCGTCGACGGATTCCGGTTCGACCTGGCGAGCGTGCTCGGCCGCGGCCGCACCGGCACAGGACCCCAGGGCCCCGTCATCCCGTTCGACCACCGCGCGCCCCTCTTGTCGGCCATCGCCGCGGACCCGCTGCTGGCCTCCCGCAAGCTCATCGCCGAGCCCTGGGACGCAACCGGTGAGGGCTACCGGGTCGGCGGTTTCCCGGCGGTGTGGGCGGAGTGGAACGACCGCTACCGCGACACCGTGCGGTCCTTCTTCGCGGGCGGCAGCACCGTGGGCGACCTCGCCTCGCGCGTGTCCGGCAGCCAGGATCTGTTCGGCGCGCAGGGCCGCTCGCCCTTCTCGTCGATCAACTTCGTCACGGCTCACGACGGCTTCACCGCCCGCGACCTGGTGAGCTACGAGCGCAAGCACAACGAGGCCAACGGCGAGAAGAACCGCGACGGCACGGACAACAACCACTCCGTCAACCACGGATTCGAGGGCGGCACCACCGATCCCGCGATCCTCGCCGCCCGCGCGGCCCACGTCCGGGCCCTGCTGGCCACCCTGCTGCTGTCCACGGGCACGCCGATGCTCCTCGGCGGCGACGAGCTGGGGCACACGCAGTACGGCAACAACAACGCCTACTGCGTGCCTCTCGACACCCCCGCGGCCGATGCCTTCGCCGTGGACTGGGACGCCGCCGACGCCGACCTCACCGCGTTCGTCGCGCGCGTCGCGATGGTGCGGCGGGCGGCCCCGGTGCTACGGCAGCACGAGTTCTTCGACGGCCGCGCGACGCAGGACGGGGAGCCCGACCTCGCCTGGTTCGCCGCCGACGGTGCCGAGATGCCCGGAGACGCCTGGCAGTCGCCCGAGGTCCGGACGTTGCAGGCCTGGGTCGACGGCTCCGACGTGCGCTCCCCCGGCCACGACCGGGCCGTCCCCGAGAAGGACGCGCTCATCATCTGGCACTCCGGCGGCGACGCCGTCGTCGTCCTCGGCGGGCCGGAGACGTGCACGCACGGTTGGGAGCTCATCGTCGACACCTCGCAGCCGGGGGGCGCACCCGCCGATCGGCCGGACGGCGGTCCGGCGGTGTTCGGCTCCCGCGCGGAGGTCACGGTCTCGGGGCCGACGGTGCTGGCCTTCCAGCAGGTCTGACCGAGCTGCCCGGCGATCGGCCGGGCGCCGGGCTCAGCCGTCGATCGGCACGCGGCGGACCTCGCCGTCGACGGCGTCGGCGGCCTCGATCTCGTCGCGGGTGACGCCGAGCACGAACAGCACCGCGTCGAGGTACGGATGCGACAGGGCCGCGTCGGCGACCTCGCGTAGGGCCGGCTTGGCGTTGAACGCGACGCCCAGGCCAGCTGCGGAGAGCATGTCGATGTCGTTGGCGCCGTCGCCGACCGCCACCGTCTCCTCCACCGGCACCCCGAAGGCGTCGGCGAACTCGCGCAGCGCGCGGGCCTTGCCGGGTCGGTCGACGACCTCGCCGACCACGCGGCCGGTCAGCACACCGTCGACAACCTCGAGGGTGTTGGCGCGCACGAAGTCCAGCTCGAGGTCCTGCGCGAGCGGCTCGATGACGGCGGTGAAGCCGCCGGAGACCACGCCGCAGCGGTAGCCCAGCCGCTTGAGCGTGCGGATCGTGGTGCGGGCGCCGGGCGTGAGCTGCAGGCCCGCGGCGACGTCGTCGATGACGGACGCGGGCAGGCCCGCGAGATTGCGCACCCGGGCGTGCAGCGACTGCTCGAAGTCGAGTTCGCCGCGCATCGCGGCCTCGGTGACGGCCGCGACCTCGGCCTCCTTGCCGGCGCGCGCCGCCAGCATCTCGATGACCTCGCCCTGCACCAGCGTGGAGTCGACGTCGAAGCAGATCAGGCGCTTGGACCTGCGGGCGATGCCGGCACGCGAGGTGGCGATGTCTACGCCCTGCTCCTTCGCGACGACGGCCAGGGACGCTCGGAAGGCGGTCTCGTCGGCACCGTCGGGAACGGTCACCATGAGCTCGAGGGCGGTGACGGGGTAGTCGGCGACGCCGGCGATCGACTCGATGTTGACCTCGCCGGCGGCGAGCGCGGTGGCGACCTCCGAGAGCGCACGCGCGCTGACCGGCGCGCCCATCAGGACGACGGCGTGCGTCGGGACGGGCGGACGGGGCGGCTGCTCGCCGGTGATCTCGACGGCGACGTCCATCCCGACGGTGGCCATCGCCTGCTCGACGAGCTCCTGCACGTGCTCGGGGTCGCCGTGGACCGCGGCGAGCACGCCCAGCGTGAGCCGCCCCCGGATGACGGTCTGCTCGACATCGAGGACGCTGACCTCGCCGCGCGCCAGGACACCGAACAGGACCGAGCTGACGCCGGGCTTGTCGCCGCCGGTCACGGTGATGAGGATCGTGGGGTCCGAAATCGCATCGTGCACGCTGAAATCGTAGTGGCACCAGGTACAACGACGAACGGCGCCTCCCGCAGAGGGAGACGCCGTTCGTGGAGGAGCAGAGGACTAGTGGCCCTTGCCGGGACCCGAGTGGGCCTCGGCGCGCATCCGCTCGACCATGTGCGGGTAGTGCAGCTCGAACGCCGGACGCTCCGAACGGATCCGGGGCAGCTCGGTGAAGTTGTGCCGCGGCGGCGGGCAGCTGGTGGCCCACTCGAGGCTGTTGCCGAAGCCCCACGGATCGTCCACCGTGACGACCTCGCCGTAGCGATAGCTCTTGAAGACGTTCCACACGAAGGGCAGCGTCGACGCACCCAGGATGAACGCGCCGACCGTCGAGATCTGGTTCAGCGTGGTGAAACCGTCCGTGTCGAGGTAGTCCGCGTAGCGACGCGGCATGCCCTCGGCACCCAGCCAGTGCTGCACCAGGAAGGTCATGTGGAAGCCGATGAAGGTGAGCCAGAAGTGCCAGCGGCCGAGGCGCTCGTCGAGGAGGCGGCCCGTCATCTTGGGGAACCAGAAGTAGATGCCCGCGTAGGTGGCGAACACGATGGTGCCGAACAGCACGTAGTGGAAGTGCGCGACCACGAAGTAGGTGTCGGAGACGTGGAAGTCGAGCGGCGGCGAGGCGAGGAGCACGCCGGTGAGGCCACCGAACAGGAAGGTCACGATGAAGCCGATCGAGAACAGCATCGGCGACTCGAAGGTTATGTGACCTCTCCACAAGGTGAGGACCCAGTTGAAGAACTTCACGCCCGTGGGCACCGCGATCAGGAAGGTCATGAAGCTGAAGAAGGGCAGCAGCACCGCGCCGGTGGCGTACATGTGGTGCGCCCACACCGCGACGGACAGCGCCGCGATGGCCAGCGTGGCCAGGACGAGGCCGCTGTAGCCGAAGATCGGCTTGCGGCTGAAGACGGGGAAGATCTCCGAGACGATGCCGAAGAAGGGCAGCGCGATGATGTACACCTCGGGGTGCCCGAAGAACCAGAACAGGTGCTGCCAGAGGATGACGCCACCGTTGGCCGGGTCGTAGATGTGCGCACCGAACTGGCGGTCGACCTCGAGGCCCATGAGCGCTGCGGTCAGCAGCGGGAAGGCCAGCAGGATCAGCAGCGAGGTCACCAGGATGTTCCAGGTGAAGATCGGCATGCGGAACATCGTCATGCCGGGGGCGCGCATGCAGATCACCGTGGTGACCATGTTGACGGCGCCGAGAATGGTGCCGAGACCACCCACGCCGAGGCCCATGATCCACAGGTCGGCGCCGGCGCCGGGCGAGTGCAGCGCGTCCGTCAGCGGGGTGTACGCGGTCCAACCGAAGTCAGCGGCACCGCCGGGGGTGATGAAGCCGGCGATCACCATCATCGCGCCGAACACGAACAGCCAGTAGCCGAACGCGTTGAGGCGCGGGAACGCGACATCGGGCGCGCCGATCTGCAGCGGCAGCACGAAGTTGGCGAAGCCGATGACGATCGGCGTCGCGTACAGCAGCAGCATCACGGTGCCGTGCATGGTGAACAGCTGGTTGAACTGCTCGGTGGACAGGAACTGCAGGCCCGGGTTCGCGAGCTCGGCTCGCATCAGCAGCGCCATCAGGCCGCCGATGAGGAACAACGCGAAACACGTGACGATGTACATGATGCCCAGCGTCTTGTGATCGGTCGTCGTCACCAGCTTGTAGATGAACGAACCCTTGGGCCCGGTCCGCTGCGGGTACGGACGCGCGGCGGTCACCTCGACTACCGGACGATGCGCTTGCGCGGTCACAAATCCTCCTGCCCTGTGGCCCACCGGATCCGCGGCTGTCGGAACCGGCACTGGCCTCTTCATTCAGGTCTATCGGGCGGTGTTCGCTCACGGCGGACGCCTCCCTCGTGAGGTAAGAGTAGCCCCTCTCCCCCACCCGTGTCCTGGGGGTCCTACTCTGCGTCGTACTCGCGTCGCCGAGCAGGCCGCAGGAGCCACGACTGCTACCGTTGCGCTCGGCCGGAACGACAGTGAGGACGGTTGCCGTGAACAGGGTCGGTACAACCAGAGCGGGTGCCACGATGGCGCTCGCCGTCGTCGCCGGCACCGTCCTGTCCGCGTGCGGCGGGCAGGAGCCGATCCAGCAACCCTTCGCCTCGATCGCCACCACCACGACGCGCCTGGCCTCCGCCAACATCATCGGCCTCGACCGCAAGCCCGACCAGGCGTGCGCGGCACCCGTCGCGGGCACCGCGGCGCCCGCGAGCATCGCCGTCGCCGACCCCGACCTCCTCGACGGGCTGTGCGCGCTCGGCCTCCAGGGCCGGGTCACGGCGGTCGGGGGCGCGGCACCGTCGTACCTGGGGCCGGTCCTCGGCCGGGTGCCCCGTCTGGCCGACGGTGTCCGGGCCGACCTGGCTGTCGGCACCGACCGGTCCGCGGACGCGAACCGGCGTGCGGGCCGGACGGTGATCGTGCCGGCACCGTCGGCGGACTGGCGCCGCAGCTTCCTGGCCCTGGCCGACGCCGTGCGCATGCCGGCCGAGGCGCGGGCGATCATCGACCGTTACCAGCGCGATGCGGCCGACGCGTCGACGAAGATCGACGCCGTGCACAACACGGTCTCCCTGGTGCGCTTCACGGCGGACGGCAGGTCCCTGGCCGAGGGCACCGCGCCGCTGGCCGCACAGATCCTCGCCGACCTGAAGGTGGTCCGCCCGGAGCCGCAGCGCAAACCGGAGCCGGTCGAGATGTCCGCGGGCGACTACTCCGCAGCGGAGGGCGACCTGGTGTACGTCGGCTACGAGGGCGACAAGGGTCGCGATCACGGCATGGCGGTGATGACCTCGGACGCGTGGAAGAAGCTGCGCGTGGTGACCGCGAAGCGGCAGCTCCTGGTCGAGGACTCCTCGTGGTTCTCCGCGGGCGGCCCCGTCGCCGCCGGGATCGTGCTGCACGACGTGAGCAACACGATCAAGGCCTCGTCCTAGCTCCTCGCACCCTCCTTCAGCACACCCTTCTCCCCGTGACGCGCCTCACATCCGCCGGGTAAAACCGCTGGCCCGAAGCTCGGTGTACAAGTGTTCACGGATTCCCGCCCGAAGACCCTTCATTCATGCTTGTCGGAAGTGATAGCCTGAAGGTGATTCAATCTCATGCGCGGCCCCTACCAGCAGAGATGCCTGTGGGATTTCCCACAGGATGCTGAGAACGATCCACGGTACGAGTCGCAACGAGGATGCCAGGAAAGGATCCATCATGGCCCTGCTGAACATGCCCCGGGTGACGCACATGGCGCGGATGCGCGGTCGCTCGTTCCCCGGTCAGGCCGAGTACGAGCAGACCCTCAACGACCTGTCGGTCGCCTCGGTGAATCGGAACTTCGATCCCTACATCGACATCGACTGGGACTCCCCCGAGCTCGCGATCGTCCCGGACGATCCGCGCTGGGTGTGCAACCCGCGATTCGATCCGATCGGCCGCCACCCCTGGTACCAGGCGCAGCCGCTGGCCAAGCAGATCGAGATCGGGATGTGGCGGCAGGCCAACGTCGCCAAGGTCGGGCTGCAGTTCGAGTCGATCCTGATCCGCGGCATCATGCAGTACACGGCCGTCCAGCCGAACAACTCCCCGGAGTTCCGCTACGCCACGCACGAGGCGAAGGAGGAGTGCCAGCACACGCTGATGTTCCAGGAGTTCGTCAACCGCGTGGGCATGGACGTTCCGGGCGGCGCCTGGTGGTTCCGCCGGCTCTCGCCCATCATCCCGCTGGCGGCCACCACCTTCCCGAACATCTTCTACATGGGCGTGCTCGCCGGCGAGGAGCCGATCGACCACCTGCAGAAGCAGTTCCTGCGCTCCGCGGACACCCAGCACCCCGCGATGACCTCGGTCATGCAGATCCACGTGGCCGAGGAGGCCCGTCACATCTCCTTCGCGCACCAGCTGCTCGAGCACAAGATCCCCACCCGTGGCCCGATCCCCCGCTTCCTGCTCTCGCTCGCCATGCCGCTCGTCATGCGCATCCTCCTCGGCGCGATCATGGTCCCGCCGAAGCAGTTCTGGGACACCTTCGACATCCCGCGGTCGGTGAAGAAGGACATCTTCTGGCGGTCGCCCGAATCCAAGGCCATGCGCCAGGAGATCTTCGGCGATGTCCGGCTGCTGGCGGAGCGCACCGACCTGATGAACCCGGTCTCCCGCGTCCTGTGGCGCGTGCTCGGCATCCACGGCCGGACCTCGCGGTTCCGCAGCGAGCCGTCCTACACCGCGCAGTAGTCTCCCCACCACCCCGATATCCGGCTCGGCGGTCACCCGCCGAGCCGGACCCGTATCCCGGCCCGGATGCGGGACCCCCGCTCCGAGGAGATACCCAGTGCCTCACGTCATCACCCAGTCCTGCTGCAGCGACGCCTCGTGCACCTTCGCGTGCCCCGTCAACTGCATCCACCCGACTCCCGACGAGCCGGGCTTCGCGACCGCCGAGATGCTGTACGTCGACCCCACGACCTGCGTCGACTGCGGCGCCTGCGTGACGGCGTGCCCCGTCGACGCCATCGGCCCGGCGCACCGGCTGCCGGAGGAGCACAAGGTCTACATCGAGCTGAACCGGTCGCTCGCGGCCGCCGACCCGGCGAACTCCCGCCTCGGCGGCCCGAACCCGCAGGACCGCAGCCGGCCGCCCATGGCGCACACCGTGCCGCCGAAGGTGCTGCCGATCCCGGCGGGCACGGTGATCAGCGTGGGCGTGATCGGGAGCGGCCCCGCGGCGATGTACGCCGCGGACGAGCTGCTTCGCTACCCGGGCGTCACCGTCGACGTCTACGAGAAGCTGTCCACGCCCTACGGCCTGGCCCGGTTCGGCGTCGCGCCGGACCACACCCGCACCCGCAAGGTCTCCGGCCTGTTCGACAAGGTCGCGGCCGACCCGAACTTCCAGATCCACCTCAATACCGAGGTCGGCACCGATGTCTCCCTCGAGGAGCTGCGGCGACGGCACGACGCGATCGTCGTCGCCGTGGGCGCCAGCACCGACAAGAAGCTGGGCATCGCGGGCGAGGACCTGCCGAACGTGCGCAGCGCGACCGACTTCGTGGCCTGGTACAACGGCCACCCCGAGCACCAGGGCGACCCCGTCGACCTGACGCACGACCGGATCGTCGTCATCGGCAACGGCAATGTGGCGCTGGACGCGGCCCGGATCCTCACGGCCGACCCCGAGGAGCTCGAGGGCACCACCATCTCCCCCGCCGCCCTTGCGGCGCTGCGCACGTCGAAGGTCGAGGAGGTCGTGATCGTCGCCCGCCGCGGGCCCGAGCACGCCGCCTTCACCCTGCCCGAGGCACTGGGGCTCGCCGACGAGCGGACCGTCATCGTCCACCCGGACCCCGATGTGGCCGAGACCCTCGTCGCGGGCAGCGACTCGGAACTCGTGGCGCACAAGCTGGAGCTGCTCGAGTCGCTGCCGACCCAGTCCGACGCCCCGCGCCGCATCCGCCTGCGCTTCCTCACCACACCCGAGTCCATCGAGGCGACCGACGACGGGCTGGTGCTGCACGCCGAGCACACCGTCACCGGCGCGGCGATCGACCTGCCCGTCGGCATGGTGTTCACCTCGGTCGGCTACCGGGGCGTGCCCGTGCCGGGCCTGCCCTTCGACGACCGTCGCGCGGTGCTGCCGAACGAGGCCGGTCGCGTTCTCGGGGACGACGGTGCGCCGCTCCCCGGCGTGTACGTCACGGGCTGGATCAAGCGCGGCCCCAACGGATTCATCGGCACCAACAAGACCGACTCGCAGGAGACGGTGGAGAAGTTCGCCGAGGACGTGGCGGCGGGCGTCGTGCAGGGCCGGCCGTCGGGGAAGCGGAAGAAGACGCTGGGCCGCTTCCTGGGCGCGTAACGTCTGAGTCGTGGCGTCCTCGGGGAACGGCGAGCCGATCGAACTGACCGTCGGCGACCGGGTGGTGCGCGTGTCCAGCCCGGATCGCGTCTACTTCCCGGAGATCGGCGCGACGAAGCTGGACGTCGTCCGGTACTACGAGGCCGTTGGCCCGGGCATCGTCCGGGCACTGCGGGATCGCCCGACGATGCTGCACCGCTACCCGAAGGGCGTCGACGGTCCGAAGGTCCACCAGAAGCGGATCCCCGCCGGCGCTCCCGACTGGCTCGAGACGGTCGAGATCTACTTCCCCCGATTCGGCCGGACCGCCGACGAGGTGGTCGTCACCGAGCTGGGCTCGGTGATCTGGGCCGCCCAGATGTCGACGGTCGAGTTCCATCCCTGGAACTGCCGCGCAGGCGATCTCGAGCATCCCGACGAGTGGCGGATCGACCTCGACCCGATGCCCGACTGCTCGTGGTCCCGCGTGCAGCGGGTCGCAGGGGTCGTCCGGGAGGTGCTGGACGAGTTGGGGATTCGCGGCTTCCCCAAGACCTCCGGCGGGTCCGGCCTGCACGTGTACGTACGGATCGAGCCCCGCTGGACCTTCTCGGAGGTCCGACGGTGCGCCCTCGCCTTCGCCCGGGAGGTCGAGCGCCGGGCACCGTCGGAGGTCACGACGGTGTGGTGGCGCAAGGACCGCGACCCTGCGGCGGTCTTCCTGGATTACAACCAGAACGCCCGCGATCACACCATCGCGTGCGCGTACTCGTTGCGCGGCACCCCGATCGCCACCGCGTCCGCCCCGATCACGTGGGATGAGATCCCCGACGTGCACCCCGACGACTTCACCCTCCGCACCCTGCCGGCGCGCTTCGCCGAGCTCGGCGATCTGCACGCATCCATCGACGACGAGGCGTACTCCCTCGACACCCTCGTCGAATGGGCCGACCGCGACGACCTCCCCCTCCCCGATTGAACACCGTTATGGAGAGTCCGACCTGCGGGTTCACTCTCCATAACAGCGTTCAATCGACTGCAGTCGACGCGGCGTTGACAACGTGCGCAGATCACACCACCAGCTAGATCCGACATAGTCCAGGATTCATCCAATAAACTGGATGACATGAAGATTCCGGCTCTTCGTACACCTGTAGCGATCGGCACGGCCCTGATTGCCGGTTTAGCACTCGCCGGCGCAGGAGCCATGACGCTGAGCCCCGCCGACGACGTGCCCCGCCCGTACGCGCCTCGCGCGGACGCGATCGGGCCGTGCGCGGACTGCGACGATCAGCTGCTGGGATACGGACTCGACGCGCAGCGGCAGTCGGTCACCACGCATGTGCCCCGGTCCGGTTGGCGCATGTGCCCCGCAGGGTTCCGCGGTGCCGGCCGCTTCGGCTCGGATCGACGCTGCGCCTCGAACACCACGTTCACGGTGTGGAGCGAGGACACGAAGGGACTTCTCCGCACACCCGGCCTCGCGCCGGTCGCCGTCTGCGAGATCGGCGAGCAGAAGAGCTTCGAGGTGGTCGCGGAACGCGGCGTTCACCGCGGGCCCGTGAATGCCGGCAACCCGATGATGGTGCGCAACACGGTTCCCAGCAGCTGCGCCCAGATCCGCGGTGCACAGCCGGAACTCGCAACGCAGCGGTTCGAGGTCCACCAGCTCAGCCAAGTGCGACGCGTGGTCGCCGAGAGCCGCGACACTGCATCCGGCCAGGTCGTCGCCCCGGCGCACGAGATCGGACAGCTCCGGTTCCAGGTCGCCGTCGCCATCGGCGTCGAGGCCTGGCAGTGACCGGGACGCGAAGGAAGCCGCGCGTGAATTGGACTGCCGTCCTGCTGATACCGGTGCTGCTACTCGCTGCGCTGTACCTCGGCGTCCGGTGGTTCGTGAACGGCATGTTCGACGTCGGGCCGCCGCACACGATCAGTGAGCAGGAGGCCCGGCAGGAGCTCGAGGACAGGAGCATCCACATCCCCTCGAGCTTCCGTCTCGATTCGATGACCATCTACCCGGTGTTCGCCGGTCGATCGTCTTATCGCGGAACCTTCTCCGCACCGGCCGACCGGTTCGACGACTACCGGCAGATCGTCGCGAAGGCGCCCGGGATGATCGACCCGAGTCCGGTGGGATGCACGCCCTCGGAGGCGACGCCGTGCCCGTCGAATCTCATCGTCCTGTCCTACCCGCCGGGCGGCACCGGGATGGACACTACGACACTCCGCATCTCACGCACTCGGGACAGCGCCACGATCGCCGTCGACGCTCAAGGGCACTGACTCCGCCGCCACAGCGATGGCAGCGCCGCGCCCGCTACTCGCGCCACTGGTGCGGTTCCCTGCGGTTTCGGCGGCGGAATCCCGGCGTGTCGCCACCGAAACCGCTAGGAACCGCCAAGGAAGTCGAGGAGCCCGCGAGCGGGATCGAGAGTCGTGGTGAGATTCGCCCAGGTGACCACCGCGGCGGCTACCGCGGCGGCCACCGTCGCCATCGCCCACTGTCGACGCCCCTGTCGCCACGCGCGCACGGTGAACACCACCAGCACGACCGTCAGCGCGCCGGCCATCACCACTACCGCGAGGTGGTACCGCGCGAAGTCGTCGACGAGTTCCTGAACAGCCGGCGATCGATCGCCGCGCAGTTGCCTCCGCATCGCCGACAACGCCTGCGCCACCGGGCCGTCCGACTCCGACACCCGATCGCCGAGCAAGGACAACGCCGACGACAGCGGCGCAACAGCGCCCTGGACGTTCGCGATGAGCAGCACCGTCGGAATCAGCGCGAGCGCGCGGTGCCCGAGATACATCGCCAGCACCACGAGCAGCCCCGCGAAGAACGCCTTGATCACGTGGTACCGCTGCCAGTCGCCCACCAGCGACGCCAGTCCAGCAGTGAGTTCTGCTCTCCCGCTGAGGATGTACGCCGGGAACTGCTCGCCGGCGCGCCTGTCGAATCCGGTGCCCACGATCTGCCGCGGCGCCACGAGGAACCCGAGGACGAGGAGGAGGGTGAGGCAGATCGCGACGTCCGGCCGCCGAAAGACTCCGAAGCCGGAACGATCGCCCTCGTCCGTCGCGGTCACGGGTTGACCGGCGTCTCGGGCGACGCACTTCTCACGGCTCGGATCGCCTCGTCGAAGGCGGGGCGAGTGCCGACCTGCCACGTGACCCGATGCGCTCGAGCGTCCGCCGGCAAGCCCATGATGGCAGCATTGATTCCGGACAGCGGGAGTCGTCGGCCGGCCCGGATCGGGCGTCCGGCCACGCCGAGCACGTACAAGGTGGGCCCGAATCTGCCGCCCCGGTAGCTGCCGGTGTAGACCGCATCGACGTCCGACCATTCGAAGTCGAACCCGCTTCTCGGTGAGCGGATTCCGCGTGTATCCACGACGAGCACGGTACGGCGCACGGTCAGCGCAACGATCCCGAAGACGAACGAGCCGGCCCCGAGCAGGAACGCGGCAAGACCTATCACAGGCGTCGGGATGAAACTGCGCGTCTCCAATTCGGGCGACCCGATCATCACCAGTCCGATGACGGCGAAGATCGGACCCGCAACGAAGTGAAGCAGCAGCACACCAATGGCGGGCTGCTGCTTCGCGACGAAAGGACTCAGAAGTCCCAGTCCTCGTCTTCGGTGTTGACGGCCTTGCCGATCACGTAGGACGAGCCGGAACCGGAGAAGAAGTCGTGGTTCTCGTCGGCGTTGGGCGACAGCGCGGAGAGGATCGCCGGGTTCACGTCGGTGGCGTCCTTGGGGAACAGCGCCTCGTAGCCCAAGTTCATCAGGGCCTTGTTCGCGTTGTAGCGCAGGAACTTCTTGACGTCCTCCGTGAGGCCGACCTCGTCGTACAGCGACTCGGTGTAGTCCTCCTCGTTGGAGTACAACTCCATGAGCAGGTCGAAGGTGTAGTCCTTGAGCTCCTCGCGACGCTCCGGGCTCTGCGTCTCCAGACCGCGCTGGTACTTGTAGCCGATGTAGTAGCCGTGCACGGCCTCGTCGCGGATGATCAGGCGGATCATGTCGGCCGTGTTGGTGAGCTTGGCCCGCGAGGACCAGTACATCGGCAGGTAGAAGCCGCTGTAGAAGAGGAAGGACTCGAGCAGCGTCGAGGCGACCTTGCGCTTGAGCGGGTCGTCGCCGCTGTAGTAGCCCATGACGATGTTCGCCTTGGCCTGCAGGTGCTCGTTCTCCTCCGACCAACGGAAGGCGTCGTCGATCTCACGCGTGCTGCACAGCGTGGAGAAGATGGAGCTGTAGCTCTTCGCGTGCACCGACTCCATGAACGCGATGTTGGTGTACACCGCCTCCTCGTGCGGAGTGATCGCGTCCGGGATCAGCGACACGGCGCCGACGGTGCCCTGGATCGTGTCGAGCAGCGTGAGGCCGGTGAACACCCGCATCGTGAGCTGCTTCTCGTGCTCGGTGAGTGTGCCCCACGACGGGATGTCATTACTGACCGGCACCTTCTCGGGCAGCCAGAAGTTGCCCGTCAGCCGGTCCCAGACCTCGGCGTCCTTCTCATCCTGCACCCGGTTCCAGTTGATCGCCGAGACCCGGCTGACCAGCTTGAGCGGGGCTCCGTCGGCAGGGCTGTGAGCGGCGGTTTCAGACATGACACCTCGGTTTTCGCGGAGCTGGATTTCTACGCTGATGACACTACCCCTTGGGGCCGACAAGTCCGGGCAACGCAACACCTAGTGGCATCGCGCCAGTTCGGCGTGTCGCCTCAGATGATCACGACGTCCAGCAGGCCGTCGAGCACCGCCCGATCGCCCTGCAGGTCGACGGTGCCCGGCTCGGTCCGGCGCCACAGCACCAGATCCAGGTCCGACGCGGTGCCGCGGAGCGTGACATCGCCGGGAGCGGGCTCGTCGAGCACGTCCACACCGTCGGCGCGCAGGCGCAGCGTCCACCTGTCGCGGGTGTCCGTCGCCTCGATCGCGAGCACCCGCCCGGCGAGCTCCGCCGGCAGCCCCTTCTTCCCGACGATGAGCGGGATCTGCATCTGCGTCAGCTCCGTGATGCCGTCGGCGGCCGTCCACGCCGGGAGCGGCTCGGCGCCGTCGGGCAGGGAGTTCTGCAGGTCCCATCGATGGATGGACACCTCCTGCGTCATCCGGCGCATCCAGAACGACGCGGTGGTGCGGCCGATGAAGGCCCGGGCGGGAGCGTCGGGCTCGTGCCGGCGCAGTTCGTCGAGCAGCGCGGCGTTGACGCCGGCGTACCACTGCAGGACGGCGTCGCCGTCGGGCACGTCCGAGACGTCCGGGACGAACCGCTCCTTCGATTCCGGGCCCGCCTGGAGGAACTGCGTGGCCCAGCGGTGCGCGCCGCCCGTGTGGACGATCCCGTCGCGCACCGTCCACCCGGGGCAGCTGGGAACGGGCAGCGCGAGGTGGCCGGGATCGATCGCCGTGATCCGGGCGCCGTCGGCCGCAATGGAGTCGAGCCAGAGCTGAGAGGTCATCCCTCGACCTTACGAACTCAGGCCAGTCCCGCGAGGCGATACAGCACGAGCGATCCGGCCACTGCGACGTTGAGACTCGCACCCCGCCCGATCATGGGGATCTCGACGGCCTCGTCGAGCAGGTGGAGGGTGTCGCTGGGGATTCCGGAGAACTCGTGGCCCAGCACGACGACGGTGCGCCCCCGCGCGGCCCGCAGGTCGCCGAGACGGGTCGCGCCCTCGGCGAGCTCCACGCCGATGATGTGGGACCCGCGCTCGCGCTGCTTGAGAAGCCAGTTCTGCGGATTGCCGACGCGGTGGACACAACTGGGCCCGGGCAGCGTGTTGCCCTTGCGCAGAGCGTTTTTCACCCAGTCGTGCGAGGGCACAGCCATGCATGCGCCGACGGCGTCGCACGTCCGCAGTAAGGTCCCGAGGTTCGCGCGGTGCTGCGCCCAGAGCGGGGCGACGATGAGGTGATCCCAACAGGAGTGGCCTTGACGACGCCGTGCGCCGCGCAGTTCGGAGCGGGACTTCACCCGCAGCTCGGCCATCAGACGGTGTGAGGCGTGGCGCCCCTTCCATGATTCGTCATCCGACCAGGTTACGTGACCTGCACCGCGTCCAGCAATGCCGGGACGAGGGCGCGGTCACCGAAGGTCTCGAGGTCGGCCACCGGGACGCGACGCCAGAGCGCGAGGTACAGGTCCGACGTCGTACCCCGGAGCGCAGCGTCACCTTTCGCGTGTCCGCGCTCCAGGGCGAGCGACTCCCTTCCCAGGGTCACAGTCCACTCCGCATCCTCCCGGTCGGTGCCGTGCACGTGGACGGTCCGCCCGACGAGCGCGTCCGGCAGCCCCGGGCCGCGGGCGAGGAACCGCCCCGCGAAGACCTGCGCCCACTCCTCGATCCCGTCGCCCGCGAGTACGGAGTCGACGGCGAGTGCCGCGTTCCAGGAGTTCTCGAGATCCCAGCGGTGCACCGCGGTCTCGTGCGCCTGACGGCGCATCCAGAACCCCGCGGTGGCGCGACCGGTGAAGGCGCGCGCAGGTGCGTCCGGGGCGTGCCTGCGCAGCTCCGCCAGGAGGTGGTCGAGACGGTCGCGGTACCAGGCGGTCACAGCGCCCCCAGCAGGCGCGTCGTCCTCGAACGGGGCGAACCGGTTCGTCGAGTCGGGTCCCTCGGTGAGGAAGGTCGCAGCCCACCGGTGCACCCCTCCGAGGTGCACGATGAGGTCGTGCACGGTCCACCCGGGGCAGGTGGGGACGTCGAGGGCGAGCCGGTCCGGCGGAGTGGCGGCGATGACGCCACCGTCCCGCTCCACTGCCGCCAGCCAGTCGTTCGGGGCCGTCATGGCGGCGACGATACCGCCCGCAGGGCATGCTGGTGCGGTGACCGAACTGCCCATGTTCCCGCTCGGCGCCGTGCTGCTGCCCGGCGAGGAGCTGCCGCTGCGCGTCTTCGAACCCCGCTACCGCCGGATGATCGAGCACTGCCTGGCCACCGACGGTCGGTTCGGCGTCGTCCTCATCGAACGCGGGAGCGAGGTCGGCGGCGGCGATGTCCGCACGGACATCGGCACCGTCGCCGTCATCGACCGCTACGTCCGGAAGATGGGCGGCGAGTTCACCCTGGTCTGCCGCGGTACGGACCGTGTCCGGATCGCGCGGTGGCTGCCCGACGATCCCTACCCGATCGCCGAGGCGGAACTCTGGCCGGACGAGGTGCAACCCGCGGTCGACCTGATCCCACTTCTCGCCAAGCGCGACGAGATCGAGCGGCTCGCAGCGAGACTCACCCGCGCGGACGGTGCGCGCCCCCGGCGCTGGCCGAAACTGAAGCTCCCCGAGAACCCCGTCGAGCGGAGTTACTACCTCGCCCGCGCGCTGCCGTTGGCCGATGCCGACCGACACCGCGCGCTCGCCGCGCCCGGCCCTGCCGACCGTGTCTACGCGCTCACCGAGGCGCTGGACGACGTGATCGCGTCCCTGCGTTTCCGCCTGCAGTAGGACGCCGGCCGGTCGACACCAGTGCCTCGAGGTGCCCGATCACATCCTCGAGAGGCTCGACGGACCGCTCCACCCGACACAGGATGATCGCTCCCTCGATCGACGCGATCGCCATCGTCGCGAGGCTCGCCGCCGCCCGCGGCGCGTGTCCGTCGGCGACCATCGCGGCCGCGAGGACCTCGCGCCAGCGCTCCATGGTCCGCGCGGCCGCCTGCCGGAACCGGGCATCGTCCGGCGAGCCACCGACGGCGACGGACACGATCGGACATCCGGCTCCGTAGTCCGACTCGCGCAGAACCCCTGTCCAGAAGGCGGCGAACCTGCGGAGGGCCTGCTCCGCACCGTCTCCGGAGGCTCCTTCGATGAGCGCGGTCATCGACTCTCCTGCGAGGTCGAGCGCGTCCCCGACGAGTTGCGCACGGCCTCCGGGGAAGTGGTGGTACACCGAACCGCGCGGCGCGCCGCTCCGCTGCAGGACCGCATCGACCGTCACTCCCGCGACCCCGCGCTCCCGGAGTAGTTCCACGGCACTGAGCAGCATGCGCTGCCGTGTGTCCCGTCCTGGTGCCACGATGCGCTCCCCCGGTCTCTTGCTATGGATTATGCCCTAGTCCATACTAGGCCCATGACCGGCGAGACGCCCACCACCGACTGGCAGAAGTCCGCGTGCATCCTCTGCGAATGCAACTGCGGCCTGGAGATCCAGGTCCAGCAGGGACGCCTGGCGAAGATCCGCGGCGACAAGGAGCACGCCACGTCACACGGATACACGTGCGAGAAGCCACTCCGTCTCGACCTCTATCAGAACGGCCGCGATCGACTGACGTCGCCGCTGCGCCGGCGGCCGGACGGGACGTACGAGGAGATCGACTGGGACACCGCGATCCGGGAGATCGCCGCGCGCCTGACCGCCGTGAAGGAGGCGCACGGCGGTGAGCGGATCCTGTACTACTCCGGCGCCGGTCAGGGGAATCATCTGCCGGCCGCGTACGGCCAGTCGTTGCGGGCGGCGCTCGGCATGCGCTACTACTCCAACGCACTCGCACAGGAGAAGACCGGCGAGGCGTGGGTCGACGCACAGCTGTACGGCACGCACACGAAGGGCGACTTCGAGCACGCCGAGGTGGTGCTGTTCCTCGGCAAGAACCCGTGGCAGACGCATTCCTTCCCCCGCGCCCGGCCGGTCCTCAAGGAGATCGCCAAGGATCCGGCGCGAGCGATGATCGTGCTGGACCCGCGCCGGAGCGAGACCGCGGCGATGGCCGACTTCCACCTGCAGGTCCTTCCCGGTACCGACGCCTGGTGCCTCGCTGCCATGCTCGGCGTCCTGGTCGAGGAGGACCTCCTCGACCAGCAGTTCGTGGCGGCACACACCGACGGGGCCGACGAGGTCCTCGACGCCCTCCGAAGGGTTCCGATCAGCACCTATGCCGCGACCTGCGGCGTCGACGAGGACCTCATCCGCGCAGCGACGCGGCGCTTCGCGACCGCCTCCAGCGCGACGACGTACGAGGACCTGGGTGTGCAGCAGGCTCCGAACAGCACGCTCGTCTCGTATCTCAACAAGCTGCTGTGGATCCTGACCGGGAACTTCGGCCGGCCGGGCACCATGTACTTGCACTCGTGGTTCTCCTCCCCCGTCGCGGCTCCGGGCGGCGACCCTCGACGCCCGCGTCGCGCACCGTCGAGCCCGTTGCAGAAGAAGGCACGCAGGACCTTCGTGAGCACCGTCGCCCTTGGGGCCGAGGGCATCTCCCGCGCGGTGCCGATCGCAGCGGCGGCACCACTCCCGGGCGGCCTGGTCAACGGCGCAGCGCACGCACTACTCACTCGGATGGCGCCGATGCTCAGCGCGGGGCTCGCCGCGGAGCAGCAGCCGAAGACCGAGCGGCACACACCGGTCACCGGCGCGCGAGTGATCGCCGGCCTCGTTCCGTGCAATTCGATCGCCGACGAGATCCTCACCGACCATCCGGATCGGCTGCGCGCCCTCTGGATCGACAGCTCGAACCCCGCCCACTCCCTCCCGGAGTCCCGGCGGTTCATCGAGGCGATGCACGCGTGCGAGCTGACGGTCGTGGTCGACGTCGCGATGACGGAGACCGCCCGCGAGGCGGACTACGTCCTACCCGCATCCAGCCAGTTCGAGAAGTGGGAGTGCACCTTCTTCACGATGGAGTTCCCCCGCAACGCCTTCCAGCTGCGCGCCCCGCTCCTGGATCCCCGCCCCGGCACACTGCCCGAGCCGGAGATCTACGCACGCCTCCTCCGCGAGCTCGGCGCCGTGGACGAGGCGCTGCTGCAGCGGCTCCGGGGAGCACTCACCGCCGGCACCGACGCCTTCGCGCTCGCGCTCTTCTCCGCGGCGGCCGCGGATCCGTCGCTGCTGCGGCTCATCGGGTACGTCCTGTACGAGACGCTCGGTCCCGCACTGCCCGACGGTGCGCGCGGGGCCGCGATCCTCTGGGGCGCGGCGCACCTGTGCGCGCTCTCGCACCCCGCTGCGGTGGCGCGCGCCGGATTCACCGGCACCGGGATGCGCCCCGGCCAGCAACTCTTCGACGCGATCCTGCGCGAACGCTCGGGCGTGACGTTCACGGTCGACGAGTGGGACCACGCATGGGACTACGTGCTGCGCAACGACAACCGCTTCACGGTGGCGATCCCGGAACTACTGCCGCTGATCGACGGGCTGCGCGAGGCCCCCTCGTCGTGGACGACGCCCGAGTTCCCCTACGTCCTCATGGCGGGCGAGCGGCGCGCCTTCACGGCGAACACCATCATCCGCGATCCCGGCTGGCGTCGCCGCGACGCGGGCGGCGCGCTCCGGATCAGCGCCGAAGACGCGGACCGTCTGGGCCTGGAACCCGATTCGCGGGTGCGGATCACCACGGAGGCGGGCTCTCTGGAGTCGTCGATCGAGATCAGCGAGATGATGAGAGCGGGCCACGTCTCCCTGCCCAACGGGCTCGGGCTCGACTACCCGGCCGAGGACGGCCTCTCCCGGCCCGGTATCGCCCCGAACGAGCTGACGAGCGCGAAACATCGCGACTGGTTCGCCGGGACGCCGTGGCACAAGTACGTGCCCGCCCGCATCGAGCCGGTAACGGCGTGAGCGCGGCGGCGCCGACCGTCGCGGAGGTGATGCTGCGCCGCCCGACGCGCCACACGGCCGATATCACGGTGGGTGCCGCGCGCGCCGCGCTCGAAGAGAGCCCGAAGTTCCACCTCCTGTTGCTCGTCCACGACGGCGTCCTGGTCGGGACGCTCGACGACGGAGATCTCGCCGCCCACGCGGACGAGGCCTCCCCCGCCCGCGATCTCGCCTCGCGAGACGGGCGCACCGTCGGCCCGGCCGCCCCGGCGGACCCGGTGCGACAGGACATGCGCACCACAGGGATCCGCCGTCTCGCCGTGGTCGACGAGGGCATGCGCCTCCTCGGCCTCCTCTGCCTCACGGCGAGCGGGTCCGGGTTCTGCACCGACGACGGCGTCGACGAGATGCGCCGCGCCCGCCGCTCCGACTAGGTGGACATGAATCGCTGCATGTCGGCGAGGACCCGGTCGGCGGCAACGGTGGAGGCGTTCAGGAACCAGGGATCGACGTCGACCCGGAAGGCGCGTCCCTCGGCGACGGCGGGCAGCTTCTTCCACAGCGGGGCCTCGGTGAAATCGCCGGAGTTGCCGGGGAACGAGTAGAACACCCAGTCCGCGTCCAGCAGTCCCACCTGCTCCAGCGAGAGGGTGCGACTCGCCGCCTCGTCGAACTGTTGCGCCGCCGGCCGGGTCAGGCCCGCATCGGTGCCCACGATGCTCGCGAGCGCACGCGTCCCGAAGTACAGGTACTGATCCCCCTTGCCCCGGACCAGCGAGAAGGTCCCCGGGGTGCCGCGGCGCGCGCCCCACGCGCGGGCACGGCCCTCGTAGTCGGCGAGCAGCCTCTCGCCGTCCGCCGCCTTCCCGAACGCCTCCGCGACGATCTTCAGGTCCGCTTTGAACTGCTCCGACCCGCCGTTCGTCTGAACGGTCCGGGCGATCCCGGTGAGCTTCTCCGTGAGCCCCTTGTCGGCCCGCTTGTTCGACAGGATGAGGTCGGGCTTCAGGCCCGCCACCTTCTCCAGGTCGGGACTCATGCGTTGTCCCACGACCTGGATCGAGTCGAGGTCGTACCTGTCGCCGAACGCCTGCTTGATGTAGTCGGGGATGCCACGGCTGTCCGTAGCCTCGGACACTGCGACGGCCAGCCCGACCGGCACGATCCCGAGCGCCAGGCAGTGGTCGAGGTGCCCGGTGGACAGCGCGACCACACGCGACGGACCGCCGCCCGCGTCCGCGCTCCGGCTCCCGGCACTGGGGGCCGACGGTGCCGTCGACGTTCCGCACGCGGCGAGGAGGGCCGTCGCGCCGACCCCCGCCACTCCTCCGAAGAGGCTCCGCCGGGTGATTCCGACTCGTTCACGGGGACGTCCGACATGCACCATGACTACATATTAGGGCACGCTAACCTACTTTCCTACCGAGCGGGCCTCCCTCTCGGCCTAGATTCCCCGCTCGTCCTCCACCATCGCCGTCAGGATCCGGCGCGCGCGCACGGCGGCCCGGTCCGCCTTGACGTTGACGTAGCGCCGCGGGATCGGGTCCTGGTCCAGGCACCGCTGCATGGTCTCGAGAACGGGGACGTCCCGGTCGGCCATCGCGTGGAAGACCGCGATCAACTGCTCGCCGACGTCGGGTGGGACCGAGGCGCCCCGCCACGAGATCTGTAGGAAGACATGGGTGACTCCGGAGGACTGGGGTGTGAAACCGTGAGTCCGCACGAGCTCGAGTTCGGGACCGTTCGCGCCGATGATGGTGTAGGTCTGCTTGTGCAGGCCCGGCGTCACGAACGTGCCCGTCTCCGTCCGGCCGAACGACGCGGTGGCATCGCCGAGCCCGGTGACCGTGGCCTCCCACGGAGCCAACGGCGCCTCGGGCAGTTCCCGCCGGTAGGAGACCGACACCTCGGAGACCTCGACGTCCTCGAGCGGCGGCAGCGCCTCGATGCCGGGCGGCACCATCTCCGGGTGCATCGCGAAGACGTTGGAGAGGTCGAGGTAGTGCTCGTGCAGCAGTTGCAGGTTGGCGGCCACCTCGCGCCGTTCCCCGACGCTCGTCCAGCCGTCGCCGTGCAACCACGGTGTCGACGGTGGCGGCCGCAACCGTTCGCCGCCGGGCGTCCCCGCCCAGATCCAGACGAACGGTCCGCGCTCGACGACCGGGAAGGCTCGCACCCGCGCGGACGGGGGCGGGTTGTCCTGAGACGGCACGCTCACCCAGCGTCCGGTCGCATCGTAGGTACAGCCGTGGTAGCCGCACACGACGAAGTCGTCCTCGCGGTGTCCCGCCGACAGCGGGTAGGGCCGATGCGCGCAACGGTCCTCCAGCGCGGCGATCGCACCGTCGGAGAGGCGATAGAGCACGACCGGTGTGTCGAGGACGCGCCGCACGGTGAATCCGTATCCGACCTCGGCAGTCGTGGCGACGACGTACCAGCAGTCCCTCGGATAGTCGACTGCGGGATGGTTCCGAGCGGTGTCGTTCATACGTCCAGCACCAACTTCTTCGACAGGGAGCGGGAAACGCAGAGCATGATCGTCTCGCCCCGTTCCTTCTCCGCCGTGGACAGGATCGAGTCGCGGTGCTCGGGCGTGCCCTCGAGCACGTCGGCCTCACAGGTGCCGCAGATGCCTTCCATGCAGGATCCGAGGACGTCGACGCCGGCCTTCTCGACCGCGTCGAAGATCGTGGTGCCCTCCGGAACGGTCACGCTCACTCCCGAGCGCGAGCACACGACCTCGAACGAGTCGAGCGCATCCTCGGACGCCGCGACCTCCTTGGCCGCGAAGCGCTCGATGTGCAGGCTGCCGTCGGGCCACGGCGCGCACGCCTCCTCCACCGCGTCGAGGAAAGCGCCTGGGCCGCAACAGTAGATCACCGTGTCCGGTGCGGGCGTGCCGAGCGTCGCCGCCAGGTCGATCCGGCCGTTCTCGCTACTCGACCAGATCGTGACCCGCTCGGAGTCCTCGAATCGGTCCAGGAACGCCATCGTCTCGCGCGAGCGGCCGCAGTAGAGCAGGCTCCACGTCGCCCCGCGTGCCTCGGCGGCCTCGATCATCGGAAGGATCGGCGTGATCCCGATGCCGCCCGCGACGAATCGGTAGTTCGGGGAGGCGACCAGCGGGAAATGATTGCGCGGACCACGCACGCGGACGGTCGCGCCCTCCGTCAGCTTCTCGTGGACGTACGCCGAGCCACCTCGGCCGTCGGGGTCGCGCAGGACGCCGATCCTCCACGACGACTCGTCCGAGGCGCTGCCGCACAGCGAGTACTGCCGCGTCAGCGACGGCTCCAGGAGGAGGTCGATGTGGGCCCCGGCGGTCCACGACGGAAGCGGTGCGCCCGCCGGGTCGCTGAGGGTGAGCTCGACGACCCCTGCCGCCACCTCGCGCCGGCCCGCCACCCGGACGTCGACCTCCGTCTCGGTGGTGGTGGTCGCTTCGCGGGAGCGACGAATCGGCTGACGCGCGGGAGTCCGTACCGTGGCGGGCTGCAGAGGCCGTTGGTCGCGCGGGCGGGGCTGCTGCCCGAGCGGCGTCACCGTGACCATCATCTTCGTGTAGCCCCGCACGAAATTCGACTGGAGGTATTCCGGCTCCTCCACCACTTCGATGTCCTCGAACCGCGCGAGCAACTCCTCCCAGAGGATCCGCAACTGCAGTTCGGCCACGCGACTGCCCATGCAGCGATGCACGCCGATGCCGAACGAGAGATGGTGGCGGGCGTTGTGCCGGTCGATGATGAAGTCGTCCGGATTCTCGAAAGTGCGCTCGTCCCGGTTCGCCGAGGCGTACCACATGACGACCTTGTCGCCCTTGCGGATGAACTGACCGCCCAGGACGGTGTCCTTCTTGGCGATGCGCCGCATGTAGGCCAGCGGCGTCTGCCAGCGGATGTTCTCGTGGACGAACTTCGGGATCAGGCTGTGATCAGCTTTGAGACGATCGAACTGGTCCGGGAACAGGTTGAGTGCGTACACGCCACCCGACATCGAGTTGCGGGTGGTGTCATTGCCTCCCACGACGAGCAGGATCAGATTGCCGAGGAATTCCATCGGCCTGTTGATGAGGTCCTTGGTGTCCTCGGACATCTGCATCAGAGTGATCAGGTCGTATCCCGGCTTCTCGCCCGCCTTGAGGCGCGCCGCCTTGTCGTGCCACAGGTCGCTGAAACTCTTCGCCATCTCGGCGACGCCCTCGTACATCTCGTCCATGTCGACGTCGCCGCCGGTGGCCGCGGCGCTGGCCCCTGCCAACTCGGTCCAGTGCACGAGCTTGCGCCGTTCCTCATAGGGGAAGTCGAGCAGGGTCGCGAGCATGCGGGACGTCAGCTCGATGCTGACCCGGTCCACCCAATCGAACGGTTCGTTGACGGGCAGGTCGTCGAGGACCTCCTGGACGCGCGACCGGATCAGTCCCTGCATCTCCTCGAGGTTCTGCGGTGCGACGACTCCCTGAACCGCTGCTCGCTGCTCGTCATGGCGCGGCGGGTCCATCGCGATGAACATCTCGATGTCCAGGCCCTCGGGCGGTACGCCGATGATGATCTGCGGCTCGGCCGAGTAGGTCTCGAAGTCACGGTCCACCGTGACGATGTCGTCGTACCGCGTGACCGACCAGTACGGCCCGAACTCGCTCGACGCCCGGAAGTGAACCGGCGCCTCGTTGCGCAGGCGCTCGAAGTAGGGACGCCACTGGCCCTGCCGCCACATGAACGGGTTGCTCATGTCGATCTCGGTCAGCGCCACCGCGTCGACATCGGGGATCTCCTTCTCGACGAAGTGCGGCTGCCGGTCACCGAGAGCCAGCGTCTTCGCCTTCTGGAAGAGATGCAAGCCCTGGACTTGCAGTTCCATCGGAATGGTCGCCTGGGCCTTATTGATGACCCGATCGAGAAAGCTCATGGTCCAACCGCCTTGTCGACGAGGAAGCGTGGACCCAAACTATGCCGTCCGACGCGCGGCGCGGCCGAGTTTCTCGTATTCGATCGGCCACCGGGCTGCGGACCGGTCGCCCCCTCACAGCGCGAGATGCCCCGATCTCTCCCTGAGGAGGAGAACGGGGCATCTAGTTAGCAATGCTCACAACATACAGCTGACGCAACCCTCCACCTCAGTGCCCTCGAGGGCCATCTGGCGCAGGCGAATGTAGTACAGCGTCTTGATTCCCTTGCGCCACGCGTAGATCTGCGCGCGGTTCACGTCGCGGGTGGTGGCGGTGTCCTTGAAGAACAGCGTGAGCGACAGGCCCTGGTCCACGTGCTGCGTGGCGGCGGCGTACGTGTCGATGATCTTCTCGTAGCCGATCTCGTACGCGTCCTGGTAGTACTCCAGGTTGTCGTTGTCCATGTACGGCGCCGGGTAGTACACGCGGCCGATCTTGCCCTCCTTGCGGATCTCGACCTTCGCCGCGACGGGATGGATCGAGCTCGTGGAGTGGTTGATGTAGCTGATCGAGCCGGTGGGCGGAACCGCCTGCAGGTTCTGGTTGTACAGGCCGTACTGCTGGACATCGGCCTTGAGCGCACGCCAGTCGTCCTGGGTCGGGATCCGGATCTGCGCATCGGCGAACAGCCCGATCACCTTGTCGGTGACCGGCTTCCACTCCTGCTCGGTGTACTTGTCGAAGAATTCGCCCGACGCGTACTTGCTGTTCTCGAACCCACCGAAGGACTGGCCGCGCTCACGTGCGATCAGGTTCGACGCGCGGATCGCGTGGTAGAGCACCGTGTAGAAGTAGATGTTCGTGAAGTCGACACCCTCGTCGGAGCCGTAGAAGACGCGCTCGCGCGCCAGGTAGCCGTGCAGGTTCATCTGCCCGAGACCGATGGCGTGGGAGAGGTTGTTGCCCTTCTCGATCGACGGCACCGAGCTGATGTCCGTCTGATCGGAGACCGCCGTGAGGCCACGGATCGAGGTCTCGATGGTGGCGCCGAAATCGGGGCTGTCCATGGTCTTCGCGATGTTCAGCGAGCCCAGGTTGCAGGAGATGTCCTTGCCCACCTCGGCGTAGGACAGGTCGTCGTTGTAGGTCGACGGGGTGGACACCTGCAGGATCTCGCTGCACAGGTTGGAGTGGGTGATCTTGCCCGCGATCGGGTTCGCCCGGTTCACGGTGTCCTCGTACATGATGTACGGGTAGCCCGACTCGAACTGCAGCTCGGCAAGGGTCTGGAAGAACTCGCGGGCGTTAATCTTGGTCTTGCGGATCCGCGAGTCGTCGACCATCTCGTGGTACTTGTCGGAGACGTTGACGTCCGCGAAGGGCACGCCGTAGACCCGCTCGACGTCGTACGGCGAGAACAGGTACATGTCGTCGTTGTTGCGGGCCAACTCGAAGGTGATGTCCGGGATCACCACGCCGAGCGAGAGGGTCTTGATGCGGATCTTCTCGTCCGCGTTCTCCCGCTTGGTGTCGAGGAAGCGGTAGATGTCCGGGTGGTGCGCGTGCAGGTACACGGCGCCAGCGCCCTGACGCGCGCCCAGCTGGTTCGCGTAGCTGAACGAGTCCTCGAGCAGCTTCATGATCGGGATGACGCCCGAGCTCTGGTTCTCGATCTTCTTGATCGGGGCGCCGTGCTCGCGGATGTTGCTGAGCAGCAGGGCCACTCCGCCGCCGCGCTTGGACAGCTGCAGCGCGGAGTTGATGGAGCGACCGATCGACTCCATGTTGTCCTCGATGCGGAGCAGGAAGCAGGACACGGGCTCGCCGCGCTGCTTCTTACCCGAGTTGAGGAAGGTGGGGGTGGCGGGCTGGAACCGGCCGGCGATGATCTCGTCCACGAGCGCGACGGCGAGCTTCTCGTCACCGTCGGCGAGCGTCAGCGCGACCATGCAGACCCGATCCTCGAAGCGCTCGAGGTAGCGCTTGCCGTCGAAGGTCTTGAGCGTGTAGCTCGTGTAGTACTTGAACGCCCCGAGGAAGGTGGGGAACCGGAACTTCTTGGCGTACGCGGCGTCGAACAGGCCCTTGACGAACTCGCGGCTGTACTTGTCCAGCACCTCGGGCTCGTAGTAGTTCTCCTCGACGAGGTAGTCGAGCTTCTCGTCCAGATTGTGGAAGAACACCGTGTTCTGGTTCACGTGCTGCAGGAAGTACTGCCGCGCGGCCTCGCGATCCTTCTCGAACTGGATGCGCCCGTCCTGGTCGTACAGGTTGAGCATCGCGTTGAGCGCGTGGAAGTCCAGCTCACTGTGGCCGGGGCCCGTGTGGACACCCGACTGGCTCGCCGACGGTACGAGGTCTTCCTGAGTTGCGGTCACGCGATTTCCTTGCTGTTGGTGCGGGAGAAGAAGTCGACGAGCCCGGTGCGGACGCGCTGCACGTCGTCCACGGTGCCCATCAGTTCGAAGCGGTACAGGTACGGGACCCGGCATTTGCGGGCGATCACATCGCCCGCGTAGCAGAACTCTTCGCCGAAATTCGTGTTGCCGGCCGCGATCACGGCCCGGAGGTGGGATCGATTGTGCTGGTCGTTGAGGAACCGGATCACCTGCTTGGGGACGTATCCCCCACCGGAGACCGCCGTGGCCTGCTTCCCCCCGCCGTACGTGGGGGTGATCAGAACGAAGGGCTCGTCGACGGTGATCGGATCCTCCGCCCGCGTCACCGGGATGCGCACGGCGCGCAGGCCCAGCTTCGTCACGAATCGGTGCGTGTTCTCCGACACCGACGAGAAGTAGACGACGAGCGGCGAGGCCATGACTACGCCGTGGCGGCCACGCTCGCGAGCGCCTTGACCCGGTCCGGGCGGAAGCCCGACCAGTGCGCATCGCCGGCGACGACGACGGGGGCCTGCAGGTAACCGAGCGCCATCACGTAGTCCCGGGCGTCCGAATCCTCCGTGATGTCCACCACGCGGTACTCGAGGCCGGCCTTGTCGAGGGCCTTGTAGGTGGCGTTGCACTGCACGCAGGCGGGCTTGGTGTAGACGGTGATCTCGACCTGGCTCATAGCGGCTCCCGTTCGTTCGACTGAGTGCCCGACAGCCGCCACGGCTGCCTCGGAATCCCAGTATGGACCTGACGACTGACAAGTTCTTCGCCACGTTTGCCTGCGTGAACTCGGGCAGCCCAGCGGACACTTCAGCTCGTCCTCAAGCCTCCCGGATCCCCGTTTCGGATCTCCGATCGCGCAGTAGACAGAACACTACACCTAGTGGTGCCCCTCGGGAAGCGACACAACCACTTGCGAACAACATTCGTGAAATTACCAGCTCGCAAGACGGTCTTTCGGCCGTTTTTCATCGTGAATCCCCAGGACACGCCGAGATTGCGCGACACGCCGGTCCGACACGCCCGGCACCGTCGGAGGCCGCTCCGACACCCCTCCCGGGCGACTACCGGACGGGGGCGACGAGCCGCTCGAGCAGGTCGCCGGCACGCTGCGCGACGGCGTCGTGCTCGCGGGGCGATTTGCCGTCCAGACCCGAGATCGGGAACTCCTCGACGAGCCCCTCGGGAACCTCGCCACCGGCGATGGTGACGGCTCGCTGGGCGTCGGCCAAGGTGGTGTCGAGGCGGTGCCCGACACCGGCCAGAGCGACACGCTTGCCCGACAGGGCGCTCGCACCGTACGGCCGCGAGCCCCAGTCGATGACGTTCTTCAGCACGGCGCTGACGGTGCCGTTGTTGGGCGGCGCGAGCAGCAACAGCGCATCCGCGGCCGCGATCCGCTGCCGCAGCGCCTCCGCAGTGGCGGGCGCGGTCTCACCATCGATGTCCTCGTTGTAGAAGGGCACCTCCGCGATACCCTCCGCGATCTCGACACGTACCCCCTCGGGCGCGTTCGCGACGGCGACCTCGGCGAGCTCGCGATTGAGCGAACTGCTGCGCAGCGACCCGACGACGGCGAGCACGGTGATCTCGGACATGTTCCTCACTTCTTCTCGGGAGTTCGACGGTGCGACCCGCCCGGGTCGCATCCGTCCGAGATTAACGGACTTCGGTCCGGATTTCTTCCCCAGGATCATGGTGAGCCGAAAACCCGCACGGTAGGCTCACTCCGATGACCGGACCACTCCTGCCCCTCGCGCAGCCGCAGACAGAGCCGCGCCGCGATGCCGCGCGCAATCGCGAGCTGCTCATCGAGGCCGCGCAGCGCCTGTTCGCCGAGCGCGGGGTCGACGCGGTGAGCATGGACGCCGTGGCACAGGCCGCGGGCGTCGGCAAGGGCACCGTCTTCCGCCGGTTCGGTTCCCGAGCAGGACTGCTGCAGGCCCTCCTCGACCACGACGAGATCGAGTTGCAGCAGCGATTCATGTTCGGCCCGCCCCCGCTGGGGCCGGGCGGCGACGCGGTCCACCGGCTCGTCGAGTACGGCAAGGCCCGCATGCAGCTCATCGCCCGGCACGGCGATCTGCTGCGGGGCGCCGAGCAGGCCGCCCGCGACCCGTACGACGAGCCGCCGTGGCGCGTCTCCGCGATGACCGTGCGCGCGATGCTCACCGAGGCCGGGCGCACGACGCACGCCGATGTGTGGTCGGCGGCACTCATGGCCACCCTGAGCCCCGCGTGGGTGCTGCACCAACTCGCGTCGGGCGTCTCCCAGGACGCGCTCGACGCGGTCTGGGCGGAGCACGTCCGGCTACTGGCCGCCGGCTGAGATCTTCGCGAAGTAGGCGAAGCGGTCGTTCGCCACGCGCATGGCGATCTCGTAGGGCAGCGCGAACTTCCGCTTCCAGAAGTACCCGAAGCGGGTGTCGAAGGACGTGTAGACCAGGAACCGGTTCTTGAGGACCCCGTCGATGATCGCCTGCGCCGCCTTCTCCGCCGTGACCTTGGGGAACGCGTCGATCCCCTTGTCCACCTTCGGGTTGCTGCGATCGACACCGTTGATCTGGACGGACTTCACCAGCCCGGTCTCCACGGCGCCGGGAACCACCACCGAGACTCCGATGCCGTGCCGACGCAGGTCGTAGCGCAGCACCTCGGAGACGCCGACGAGGCCGAACTTCGCGGCCGAGTAGGCCGCGTGCCAGGGAAGGGCGATCAGGCCGGCCGTGGACGAGACGTTGACCAGTTGCCCGCCGCGTCCCGCGGCGATCATCGGTGGGACGAACTCCTCGATGACGTGGATCGGGCCCATGAGGTTGATGTCCACGGTCCTGCGCCACTGCTCGTGCGTGAGGTTCTCGACGGTGCCCCACACCGCGATTCCGGCCACGTTCATGACGATGTCCAACGCACCGGCGGACGCGTGCACCTCCTCGGCGAACGCGCGCACGGCGTCGTAGTCGGAGACGTCGAAGGCCCTGGACGCGATGACATTCGCGCCCAGGGCCGTGACGTGGCGGGTGGCGGCTTCGAGCTGTTCGGCGTTGATGTCGGTCAACACCAGCTCGGCACCGTGCGCCGCGAGAAGATTCGCGGTAGCGCGGCCGATCCCGCTGGCCGCGCCGGTGACGAGGACCTTCTTCCCCTTCAGGTCCTTGATCGGCGTGGCCATGTGGACGAGCCGGACGATATTGCGGAGTGCCATATCAGCCAGCTTGCCAGATCGGTCCGCGCTACCGCTTCCCGCCGGGGCGTGACGTCCCCGGCGGAAGTCGGTGGTGTCCTACTTCGGCAGGATCGCGCCGGCGCTGAGGATCGCCTTGAGGATCTCCTGGGCGGCGGCCGGGCCCTGTGCGGACTGCAGCGAATTGAAGGCCTGCGGGCTCGACAGCAGAGTCGTCACGAGCTGCTGCCCCTGCGAGCTGGTCAGGAATTCGGTGGCCTTGGGCCCCATCTCGAACAGCGTGTTCACGCCGAGGGCCTGGCTCTGGCCGGGGATCGTGATCTGCGGCAGCTGGGGCAGCGCGAGCTGTCCGAGACCGGGGATGTTCACCGACGTGCCCGCCGGGGCGGCGGCGCTCGGCGCCGTGACCGCGGGGGTACCGCCCGACGGGGTCGCCCCACCGGTCAGCATCGGGACGCCCGAGACGATCGGTGAGACACCGGTGCCCGTGGTGGGCGTGACCGGTGCGGCCGCGCCCGGGACCGCCGGGACGATCGGGGTCTGCGCGGGGGCGGTCGGCGCTGCGGCCGCGGGCACGGCGGGCGCGACCGGGGTCACCGCGGTGGCGGCAGGAGCAGCCGGGGTCGCCGGCGCAGCCGGAGTGACCGGGACCGCGGGATCGACCTGCGGCGCAACGGGCTGCTGCACGATCGGCTCGGCGACGGCGCCCGCGGGCACCACCTTGCCGGTCAGCTGCTGGATCACGCCGTTGGTCAGCACGGAGGCGTACTGGGTCTGGCCCGCGGCGGAGGTGAGCAGCGCAGCGTCGTCCGCGTTCGCGAGGTTGCCGAGATTGGCGTAGACGAGGGGGATGTTCACCAGCGACGCGAAGGCGTTGGTGGTCTTGGCGATGCCGTCCTTGCCACCGAGGTACTGCGCGGGGACGAAGCCGCCCGCAGCCGTCGCGTTGCGGACGACCGTCGTGGCGGGGTCGCTGACGGCCTGCTGGGCGGTCACCTTCGGATCGGACGCACCGGGGGCGGGCGTCTCGAGCAGGAATCCGCGCTGCGCCGCGTCCTGGACCGCGCTGTTGATGCTGACGGCGAGATCGGCGCCGGAGGCGTTGGCGGCCGTGGCACGCTGATCGACGCAACCGCCGAAGCCGGCGTCGTCCGCACGGGACATGATGACCTTGGCGCCCTGGGTCTTGAGCGCCGCCTCGACCATCTTGGCCACGGCGAAGTTGACGGTGTGGTCGGCGGTGCCGTTGGAGGCGATCGCCGTCGGGTTCACGCACGGGACCTTGCCGCCACGGCCGTCGACCACCTGGCGGGCCTGTTCGGCCGCTGA
This sequence comes from Tsukamurella pseudospumae, assembly GCF_001575195.1. Taxonomy (NCBI): domain Bacteria; kingdom Bacillati; phylum Actinomycetota; class Actinomycetes; order Mycobacteriales; family Tsukamurellaceae; genus Tsukamurella; species Tsukamurella pseudospumae. The sequence continues at coordinate 48,076 of NZ_LSRF01000056.1, read as the reverse complement.
GGACAGCGACGATCCGGCGTCGAGGAACACTGTCTTGCCGCTCAGCGGCTGTGCGGGGGCAGCGGGTGCGGGGTCGGCGGACGCGAGGCCGGGCGCGCCGAACAGCGCGACGGCCGCGGTCGCCAGCGAACCGGCGAGGACACGGGTCTTCTTCATGGGCAGCTGGGCGCCGGGGAAGTGGCGCCGCTCTCCTTCCAAGTCTCTTGTGCAACTTTCGTCACATCAGTCACACGAGAAACAGTCAACCATCAATTGAGACTTTAGGAAAATCTGCGGGGGTATCGTTACCGAACCGTTACTCGAAGCGGCATGCTTCAGTCCTCGACGAACGCCGAATCCGCTTGCGCCGCATCCGAGTAGCGCAGCAGAGACAGCACGGCCTGCGCGTCGGGCGCAGCCATCGGATCGGCGACGCAACCCTCCACTCGCGCCCGGACGGTGGCACCGTCGAGCCCGATCCCGAGGAAGACGAGCACCGACTCGGGCCCGCCCCGGCCGCCCCGCTCCGGCGCCGTCCGCACGTGCCGGCCCACGGAGTGCACCTCCAGCCGCGTGCCGTCGGCGACGGTGACGAAGCCCTTCGTCCGGAACACGCCGCGCGGCGGATCGACCAGCAACTCGGCCACCGCACGGGCGTCGAGGCGCCCGGCCGCCACGTCGACCGCGGAGTACTCGTCGTGCAGGTGCCCGTGCTCCCCGGCGTGGTCGGGACCGTGGTCGTGCTCGTGCTCCCGCAGCGCTTCGTCGAGCGTGAGCTGGCGCGGGGTGCCGACGCGCTCGGCGGCGCGACGCGCGAGCACCTCCGGATCGATGAGCAGTTCGACGGGCACGACGGCGTCGACGGTGCGGACCACGGGCGCCGACGGTGCGTGTTCCCGGACCAGCGCACGCGCGGTGTCGGGGTCGTCGGCGAGATCGATCTTGTTGAGCACCACCAGGTCGGCGAGTGCCAGGTGGTGGCGTAGCGACGGGTGCCGCTCCATCGTGTCCGGGAGGTGCGCCGCGTCGGCCACGTAGACCAGGCCGCCGTAGTCGATCCGCGGGTCCGGCGCGAGCACCACGCGCCGCACCATGGCCGCGGGCTCGGCGAGGCCCGACGCCTCGACCACGATGAGGTCGAGGCCGCGTCCGGCGAGCGTGCCGAGCACGTCCTCGAGTTCGTCGTCGTCGACGGTGCAGCACACACAGCCGTTGCTCAGCGAGACGGTCCGCACCGATCCGCCGCCGGCCGCGCTCGAGACGAGCATCGCGTCGATGTTCACCGCGCCGAAATCGTTGACGACGACGCCGATCCGCGCCTCGCCCGCGCCGGAGAGCAGGTGGTTGAGCAGGGTCGACTTGCCGGCCCCGAGGTAGCCGGCGACCACGACGACCGGGACGGCACGGGGGCTCACGATGCGCAGTCCTCGCACAGGACGGCGAGCTCCCGGTCCTGCGGCGGAGCGAGGTTCGCGACCCTCGAGGTGGGGGCGCCGCACTCCGCGCACCGTCCGATCCGCTTCGCGCCGTCGGAGAAGTCCACGCTCATCCGCCGGTCGAAGACGTACATCGAGCCCTCCCACAGCCCGCCGTCGCCGAATCGTTCGCCGTAGCGGGCGATCCCGCCGTCGAGCTGGTAGACCTCACCGAATCCGCGCGTGCGCATCACCGCGCTGAGCACCTCGCATCGGACACCGCCGGTGCAGTAGGTGATCACCGGCCGGTCCTTGAGGTGGTCGTACTCCCCCGAGTCCAGGAGCGCGACGAAGTCCCGCGTCGTCCGCGCCGGCGTCACCACGGCGCCGGAGAACCGGCCGATCTCGGCCTCGATGGCGTTGCGGCCGTCGAAGAACACGGCATCGGGCTTCTCCGCGAGCAGCGCGTGCACCTCGTCGGGCGTCAGGTGCGCTCCCCCGCCGCGGACGCCGGCACCGTCGACCTCGATCTCGTCGGGGACGCCGAAGGTGACGATCTCGTCGCGCACCTTCACCGAGAGCTTCGGGAAGTCCGCGGCGGCGCCGTCGGACCACTTCACGTCGGCACCCTTGAAGGCCGGGTACTCGCGGGTGGCGCGCAGGTACCGCTTCACCGCGTGGATCTCACCGCCGACGGTGACGTTGATCCCGTGCCGGGAGACGATGATCCGGCCACGGAGACCGTTCGCCTCACACAGCGCCCGCTGCCACAGCCGGATCGCGTCCGGATCGGCCAGCGGGGCGAACACGTAGAACAGCACGATCTTGCCCATGACGCCCGCCATTCTATCTCCGAGCGCCTTGCGCTCAGCCTGCGTCCAAGGGTTCCGACGGTGCCGCCCCTCGCCTTCAATGGCCCCCATGCCTTTTCGCCTCCCCCGCCGGGTCCCGGAGCTGGCCACCGCGCTGGTCGCCGTCATCGGGATCGCGGCGTGCGCGCCGGCGACCGGACCCGCCTACGACCCGAGCGCGCCGATCCCCGACCGCGTGCCGGCGGGCACGGTCATCACCGTCGCCGATCAGCAGTCGATCCTCAAGACGATGCTCACCGCGTCCGGGGAGGCCCGGAACCTGCCGTTCACGGTGAAGTTCGCGGACTTCGCCGGCGGTCCCGCGATCCTCGAGTCCTTCCTCGCCGACGCCGCACAGGTCGCGATCGTCGCCGATGTGCCGCCCATCCATGCGCAGATCGCCCGGTTCCCGAGCCCGATCATCAAGGCCTGGCAGCTCGAGCGCGGCGGGGTCTCAGTGGTGGCGAGGCCCGGCGTTGCGCTGCACTCCCCTGCCGACCTGCGCGGGCGCAAGATCGGCTACGCCGAGGGCACCGCGCACCAGGCGATGGTGCTGCGGCTGCTCCGCTCCGCGGGCCTGTCCAAGCACGACGTCCAGCTGGTCCCACTGCAGCTCACCGAGGTGGGTGAGGCGCTCGGCGCCGGCCAGATCGATATCGCGCCACTCATGGAGCCCATCAGCACCAAGTACCGGCTCGCGCACCCGGACGCGCAGGTCCTCCCGGACGCCGTCTCGCAGGCGGCCCAATCGGGCCTGATGTTCCTCTACTCGCCGCGCTCCGCCCTGGCGGATCCTGCCCGCGCGGCCGCCCTGAAGCAACTCTCCGCGGCGATCGACCGCGCCCGCGCGTGGGCCGACGCGGACAAGGACCGCTGGATCGACACCTACTACACGCGCGCCCTGAAGATCCCCGCCGCTGTTGGCCGCATCGCCTACGACGGTCAGGGCACGTGGCGCGCCGTCCCGCTCGACCGCGCCCTCGTCGCCCGACAGCAGGAGACCATCGACACCCTCGCCGCCTTCGACGAGATTCCCGGCGGCCGTATCTCGGCCGACGGATCCGTCGACTTCCGGTTCGCCACCCATCCCGCAACGTAAGGGCATCCCGTGACCTCTCCCCCTATCGGCAGTCCGATCGGCCGCCTCGGCAGCGGCCTCGCGCACGACTCCACTCCCGAGCAGCGCCCCGGAGCCCTCGACCCCGACCACGAACTGCTCCAGCGCCCGGCCGCCCGCCGCGCCCTCGTCGACTCCCGCCCGATCGGTGCCTGGATCCTCGCCGGCCCGGCGCTCGTCGTCGCGCTGTGGGCCGCGGGCTCCGCGACCGGGCTCATCCCGGACACCGTCCTGTCCGCGCCGTGGACGGTCGCGCACACCGCCTGGAACCTCGCGGTCGACGGCTCGCTCTGGTCCAACATCTGGGCCTCCGCGCAGCGGGCGATCGTCGGCGGTGTGCTCGGCGTCGCCCTCGCTGTGACGCTGGCCCTGCTGTCCGGGCTCACGCGGCCCGGCGAGGCCCTCATCGACGGCACCGTGACCGTCTATCGCGCGATTCCCGCGCTCGCGCTGCTGCCGCTGTTCATCGTGTGGTTCGGCATCGGCGAGGAGATGAAGATCGTCCTCATCACCCTCGCCGTCGCGACGCCGGTGTACCTCAACACCCACGCGGGGCTGCGCGGCATCGACCGGAAGTACGTGGAGCTGGCGGAGACCGTCGGCCTGAGCCGCGCGAAGTTCGTGCGCCACATCGCGATCCCCGGTGCACTGCCCGGCTTCTTCACGGGCCTGCGCCTCGGAGCGACGGTTGCCTGGCTCGCCCTCGTGGTGGTCGAACAGGTCGGCGCCTCCGACGGCATCGGCTACCTCATGTACAAGGCGCGACTGTACGGCCTCACCGATGTCATCGTCGTCGGCCTCGCCGTGTACGCGCTCCTCGGCTTCAGCACCGACCTCATCGTCCGCTTCTCCGCACGAAAGGCCCTGTCATGGCAGAGCACTCTGGCCCGCTGAGCACGTCCACCGCGACCTCCGATTCCGATGGGCCGGTGATCGAAGCGCGGAATCTGGTGCGCGGCTTCGACGGCCGCGCCGTCCTCCGCGGAGTGGATCTGACGATCCGGCGCGGCGAGTTCGTCGCCCTCCTGGGCCGCTCCGGGTCCGGCAAGTCGACGCTCCTGCGCGCCATCGCCGGGCTCGACGACGGCGTCCCCGGATCCGGTGTGCTCGAGGTCGATCCGCGGCGCGCCGTCGTGTTCCAGGACTCGCGACTCCTGCCCTGGTCCCGCGTGTTGGACAACGTGATCCTCGGTCTGGCCGGCGCCGACGCAGGCGATGTCGGGCGCGAACTGCTCCGCGAGGTGGAGTTGGAGGGCCGTGAGCGGGCGTGGCCGCGCGAGCTGTCGGGCGGACAGCAGCAGCGCGTCGCGCTCGCTCGCAGCCTGGTCCGCGAGCCCGCCGTGCTCCTGGCGGACGAGCCCTTCGGCGCGCTCGACGCGCTGACCAAACTGAAGATGCACGACCTGCTCCGCCGACTCGTGGCCCGGCACCGGCCCGGGGTCCTGCTCATCACGCACGACGTCGACGAGGCCATCGCCCTCGCCGATCGGATCCTCGTGCTGGACCACGGAATCCTGTCGGTCGACGTCACCGTCGACGACGGTGCCGGACGCCGGCCCGGCGAGCCCGGCTTCGCGGAGTTGCGCGGCAAGCTCCTCGACGCCCTGGGCGTCGAGGAGGAGCGGACGGTGGCCGCCACCGCATGACGATCCCCGATCACGCCCGCGGCTACGACGGTTTCACCGGGCGGATCGGCCGCTCGGAGGCGGACTCGGAACCCGCCTGGCCGGCACAGGTGAGGGCCCGTCCTCATGCGCCGAACATCATCGTCGTCCTCGTCGACGACATGGGCTTCTCCGACATCGGCCCGTACGGCTCGGAGATCCCCACCCCGCACCTCGACGCCCTCGCTGAGCGCGGGGTCGTGTCGACGAATCACCACACGACGCCGGTGTGCTCGCCGGCCCGCGCCGCCCTGCTCACCGGCCTGAATCCGCACCGCGCGGGCTACGGCTCGGTGGCCAACTCCGATCCGGGCTTCCCGAACCTACGGCTGAGCCTGGCCGACGACGTGCTCACCCTGCCGGAGATCCTCCGCGGGGCCGGGTACGCCACCTACGCCGTCGGCAAGTGGCACCTCGCGAAGGACTCGCGGCTCGGGCCGGACGCCGACCGCTCGGCGTGGCCCTTGCAACGCGGCTTCGATCACTACTACGGCTCACTCGAGGGCCTGAACTCCTTCTTCCACCCGAACCAGCTGGTGCGCGACAACACCGTCGACCCCGTGACCGAGTATCCCGAGGGCTTCTACGTCACCGACGCCCTCACCGACACCGCGGTCTCCTGGATCCAGGATCTCCGGGCGCACGACGCCGACAAGCCCTTCTTCCTCTACTTCGCGCACATCGCGATGCACGGCCCGCTGCAGGTGAAGGCCGAGGACCTGCGCCGCGGGGACCTCGACTACGCCCGCGGCTGGGACGCGGTGCGGCAGGAGCGGTTCGCCCGACAGCAGGAGCTGGGCCTGTTCGGCCCCGATGTCCGACCCGCTCATCGCAACAGCGAGCCCGGCTACGACGTGCCGCCCTGGAACGAGCTGGATCCCGAGCGGCGGCGGCGCTTCGCGCGGTACATGCAGGTCTACGCGGCGATGGTCCGCACCGTCGACGACAGCCTGGGCCGGCTGCTGGAGACCGTCGAGCAACTCGGCGAGCTCGACAACACGATCGTCGTCTTCACCTCCGACAACGGCGGCACCGCCGAGGGCGGGCCCGAGGGAACCCGCAGCTACTTCGCCGAGTTCGTGAAGTTCGCCGACGGCGTCGGCCCCGACGGCTGGGAGGGCGACGTCGATCACCCGGAGGAGCTCATCGGCACCGCCCGGCTCGGCGTGCACTACCCCCGCGGGTGGGGGCAGGTCTCCAACACGCCCTTCCGGTTCTACAAGGGCCAGACCTTCGCAGGCGGCGTGCGCGTGCCCTTCGTGCTGTCCTGGCCGGCGGGTCTCCCGGGGGCGCGCGGGGTCCGCGAGCAGTTCTCCTTCGTCACCGACGTCGCTCCGACTCTGCTCGACCTCGCTGGGGCCTCCACGCCCGCGCTCCGGTACGGGGTTCCTGCCCAGGAGCGCGACGGGCTCTCCCAGCGGGCCGCCTGGAGCGATGCCGCAGCGCCGTCGGCCCGCACACGCCAGTACTCGGAGTTCCGCGGACACCGCGGCTACTACCGCGACGGCTGGAAGTTGCTGAGCCTGCACGGCCGGGGCGATGACCCGCTCGCGCCGCGCTGGCAGCTCTTCGACAATCGGTCCGACCCGGCGGAGACCACCGACCTCGCCGAGCGACATCCCGACCTCGTCGCCGAGTTGGCCGCCGAGTGGGAGCACGAGGCCTGGCGGAACACGGTCTTCCCGATCGTGATCGACGGCTCCACCCGCAATCCTGCGGAGAGGCGCCTCGCCGATCCCGTGCGTCTCCTGCCCGGCACGCCCGTGCTCGAGCGGTACCGCTCGGCGAAACTCGTGCAGTACCGGGACTTCCGCGTCGACATCGACGTCGAGTTCGCCGACGGCGCCGACGGCGTCCTCGTCGCGCACGGCGACGCGCTGGGCGGCTACCTCGTCTACATCGAGGACGGAGCGGTCGTCGTCGGCTACAACGCCTACGGCCGGTACGCGGAGGCCCGCTCGGGCCCCGTCGAGCCGGGCCGGCGCACCGTCTCCCTGACTGCGACGGTGCGCTCGAACCTGCGCTGGGACCTCACCATCGAGGTCGACGGTGCCCCTGCCGCCCACCTCGACGACCGCGTCCAGCTCATCGGGATGGCGCCGTGGACCGGGATCTCCGTGGGCCTGGACGCCCGCGGGCCGGTCTCCTGGGAGGTGCGCGAGCGCCGCGGCGTGTTCCCGTACTCCGGTGCGCTGCACACGGTCACGTACACGCCCGGGGCGGTGGGCGTACCGCCGGAGGACATCGACCGCCTGCAGCAGGAGGCCGAGGAAGAAGCCGACTGAGGGTTCCACGCCCGCTGAACGCAACCCTGGCACCGTCGGACCCGATCGGGTGAGCTGGATGCACCACGCACGCTACGGATTCCGGAGGCCTCCATGACCGCAACGCTCGAACCCACCACGACCGCCGCGCCTGCGATCACCGTGACCCGCCTCAGCGAGCACATCGGGGCGATCGTGCACGGCGTGCGGCTCGGCGGCGACATCGACGACGCGACCGCCGAGACGATCCTCGATCTGCTCGCCGAGCACGAGGTGATCTTCTTCCGCGACCAGCAGCACCTCGACGATGCCGGCCAGCACGCGTTCGCGGCCCGCCTGGGCGTACCGACGACGCCGCATCCGACAGTGCGCTCGGATTCGGATCTGCTCCCGATCGAGGGCGCGGCGAACAGCTGGCACACCGACGTCTCCTTCGTCGACCGGGTACCGAAGGCGTCGATCCTGCGCCCGATCACGCTGCCGCCGCACGGCGGGAACACGACCTGGGCGTCCACCACGCGTGCCTACGACCGGCTGCCGGAGCCGCTCAAGGCGCTCGCCGAGAACCTGCGCGCGCGGCACACCAACGACTACGACTACGCCGGCCACAACGCCACCTACCAGCGCGCCGAGTACCACCGCGAGTTCATCCGCAACATCTTCGAGGCCGAGCACCCCGTCGTGCGCGTGCACCCGGAGACGGGCCGCCGGTCGCTCCTGCTGGGCCACTTCGTGAAGTCCTTCGCGGGCCTGAGCACGCAGGACTCGGCGCCGATCCTCGCGCTGCTCCAGCGGCGGATCGAGAACCCGGACAACACCGTCCGCTGGGCGTGGCAGCCGGGCGACGTCGCGATCTGGGACAACCGCTCCACCCAGCACTTCGGCATCAACGATTACGGCGACCACAAGCGCCTGCTGCGCCGAGTGACGCTCGCGGGCGACCTGCCCGTCGGCGTCGACGGCCGGGAGGGCGTGGCGCTCAAGGGCGATGCCTCGGACTACGCGCCCGTGACCCCCGCGCGCTCGCGGGGCTGATCCAGCCAGTTCAGGATCCGCTCGTAGACGGCGTCCGAGCGGAGCAGGGTGAAGTGATGGGCTCCGCCGAGGTGCATCCCCGCCTCGGCGGTGAACCCGATGCGGCGGGCCTTTCCTCGGCCCGCCGCACTCGGCGCGAGCACGAGCCCGTCGCCCAGGAGGCGCCCCACCGGGTGCCGCGCGTCGCGGGTGAAGGTGGCCGCGACGAAGTAGTGCCCCGCGCCCTCCAGGAGCGGGATCTCCGCCGCGGCGGCGGCGCCGAGCGCGTCCGCCTCGCGGCCGCGCCAGTCCTCGTCGACGATCGAACCCCCGCGAAGGTCGCGGATCCCCGCGCTGCGCCGCCGCAGCAACCGGCCGAAGGGCGCGGTCTCCGGGACCGCGGCGAGCGCGGAGCTGCCGTAGTGCGCCGCCTGCTCCAGCGGGGCGCCCAGGTGCGGAGTCCCCAGGCTGACGGTGGTCGATACCGCTGCGGGCCAGGCCATCACGGCCTCGGCGGCCTGATGCGCCGCGCTGCGGGCCACCAGGCCGCCCATGGAGTGCCCGACCAGCACGAGGTCGGTGACCGGCACCGGCCACGTCGCGACGAGGCGTTCGAGCAGCTCCGCCAGGTCCCGCCCGTTGTCGCTGATGTGCCGACCGCTGTTGTAGCGCACGTAGACCGGCGTGTATCCGAGGTCCACCGCCAGCCGCACGCCGTAGTCGTCGGCCTCAAGACCGCCGACGCCCCAGGCGTGCTCGGTCTCGGTGAGCCCGTGCAGCAGCACCACCACGCGACCCGTCGCGCCGTCGAAGACCTCCGTCGGATCCAGTCGGCCGGGCGGGACGGGCCTCTCACCCAGGTGGACGACGGCGCCGTCGACGCGGACCGTGACGGGGTCCGCTGCGAGCGGTGAGCCCTGGTCCTCGAGGTCGTCGCCGATGAGCCCGAGGACCGCGCCGATCAGCGCGGCGCCCTTGGCCGTCTCCGACGGTGGCCGGTCCCCCGGCCAGTCCGCGCCGATCGCCGCGACCCGGCCGACGGTGCGCGCGACGGTGCTGATGGTCGCGTAGACGCCGTCGGTGATGCCGTCGTGCAGCGCGCGGACCGGCGCGACCGCGGGGCCGACGCCGAGCCGCACGTAGCGGAAGACCCGGTCCGAGATGGCCCGGTGCACGCCGTGGATCCCGTCCGCCGTGCCCGCGACCTCGCTGCAGCCCAGCTCAGCGAGAGCGCGCACCTCGGCGCGGCGACGATCCTCCACAACACTCATGAAGATCGAGTGTACGAGTGTGCACTCGATTCTGTCCAGTGGTGTGAGCCGCTCAGGCGCGGTACTCCCAGCCCGCCGCGACCCAGTCGGCCGAGGGCATGCAGTTGCGGCCGTCGAGGAGGACGGGGTTGCGCACGACCGCGCCGACCACTGGTGGGTCGAGCTCACGGAACTGCGTCCACTCGGTGAGCACCAGCACGACGTCGGCGCCCTCGCAGGCCTCCAGGGCGGTGGTGGCGTAATCGAGCGTCGGGAAGACCCGGCGCGAATTGTCCATGGCCTCCGGGTCGTACACCGAGACGGCGGCGCCCTGCAGCTGGATCTGGCCGGCGATGTTGAGCGCCGGGGAGTCGCGCACGTCGTCGGAGTCGGGCTTGAAGGCGGCGCCGAGCACGGCCACCTTCGCCCCGAGCAGCGAGCCGCCGCAGGCCTCGCGCGCCAGGTCGACCATGCGGGTGCGCCGGCTCATGTTGATGGCGTCCACCTCCCGCAGCAACCCGTGCATGTGGCCCGCGCCCAGCTCGCCCGAGCGGGCCATGAAGGCACGGATGTCCTTGGGCAGGCAGCCGCCGCCGAAGCCGATGCCGGCACCGAGGAACTTGCGGCCGATGCGGGAGTCGACGCCGATCGCGTCGGCGAGGGCCACCACGTCGGCGCCCGCGGCCTCGCAGACCTCGGCGACGGCGTTGATGAACGAGATCTTGGTGGCGAGGAAGGCGTTCGCGGAGATCTTCACCAGCTCCGCCGTGGCCGTGTCGGTCACGAAGAACGGGGTGTCGCGCGCGAGGATTCCGGCGTAGACCTCGCGGGCGACCTCCTCGGCGCGGCCTCCGGGCTCGACGCCCAGCACGAGGCGGTCGGGCTCAAGGGTGTCCTTGACGGCGTGGCCCTCGCGCAGGAACTCGGGGTTCCAGGCGAACTCGACGCTGACGCCGTCCGGCACCAGCTCGGCCGCACGGGCGCGGAGCAGGTCCGTGGTGCCGACGGGGACCGTCGACTTGCCCAGGATCACCGCGTCGCGGCGCAGGTGCGGCACGAGCGAGTCGACGACGGAGTTCACGTAGGTCATGTCGGCAGCGAACTCGCCCTTGCGCTGCGGGGTTCCGACGGCGATGAAGTGCACGTCGCCGAACGCGCCGGCCTCCTCGTAGGAGTCCGTGAAGCGCAGCCGCCCGGCCTCGATGTTCCGCTTGAGCACGGCGGGCAGGCCCGGCTCGTGGAAAGGCACCTTGCCCTCGGAGAGGGCGGCGATCTTGCTGAGGTTGACGTCGACGCCGAGCACCTCGTGGCCCAGCTCCGCCATGCACGCCGCGTGCGTGGCTCCCAGGTACCCCGTACCCAGCACTGTGATCTTCATGCGCCGAAGGTATGCGCGAGCATGCTCGGCACGGAAGGGCGCCGAGCCGGAGTTCGGCAAGGGTTACACGGGGATTCACGCGCAGGGCAGCGACCGCACCGTTGCGTTCGCCGACCGTTCGCCCGGGCTTCGCCGCCCGGTCACCCCCGGCCGGGTCAGAGCAGTTCGGGACCGTCCGACGGTGCGCCGTTCGCCCCGGCGGGACCGGCACCGTCGTAGGGGGACGAGCCGCGGCGCGGCTCCCGGCCCTCGCGACCCTTGAGGATGCGCTTGGGAAGGCGATTGACCAGGTCGCTCATGGGGTTGACGGCGGCGGTCATCAGGGCGACCGCCTCGTTGAGCTCGGCCACCACGTCGGGGAGCTGGGAGACCGCGTCGAGGGTGCCGCCGGGGGCGATGGCGCGCTCGAGGGCGCCCTCCTGGCCGAGCAGCTGGTCGACGATGCCGCCGTCGGCGATCGCGCGGTCGATGATGCCGCCGGGCTCCGTGAGCTTGTCGATGAGGCCGTCCTGGCCGGTCAGCTTGTCGAGGACACCGTCCTTGGCGGCGAGCTTGTCGAGCACTCCGCCCTTCTCGGTGAGCTTGTCCAGCACACCGTCCTTGGTCATGAGCTTCTCGAGCACGCCGTCGGGCGCGGTGAGCTTGTCGATGACGCCGCCCTCGGAGGTGAGCCGCTCGAGGACGCCCTCCGACTCCGTGATCTGGTCGACAACGCCACCCGGGCGCGTGAGCCGATCCAGCGGGCCGCCCTCGGAGGTGAGGCGAGTGATCGGGCTGTCGTCCTTGGTCACCTGGTCGAGGAGGCCGCCCGACTCGGTGAGCTTCTCCAGCATGCCGCCGGGCTCGGTCAGTCGATCGACGACGCCGCCCTGCTTGAGCACGCGGTCCAGCGGGCCGCCGCGGGACAGGATGATCCCGACGGGGCGGTCGGGCTCGAGCAGCGAGGCGAGGCGCTGCAGGAGCTGCATCGGCGTGGCCGAGGACATCCCCGCCTCCACGTGCAGAGCGTTGCTCACCTCCGAGTCGACGTTCTGCACGGCGAACCGGGTGACGGCGACGCCGCCCTCGATCGCCGACATCGCGGCGTCCGCGGTCGAGAACACGACGCGCAGCGGTGTGGTGACGATGCCCTTGAGGTCCATAGCCGCCCATCGTAGGGGGCGGAGTGAGAGGAACGGCGAGGAATCCCCTCATTGGAGGACACCTGTGGGATCTCCCGACGGAAGCGTCGGAGAAAGTTGACATGTCGGGAACTCCCGACATATTCTGGCCCGCGTGACCACCGAGACCGAGAACACCGACCGGGTGTTCCTGGCGCTCGCCAATCCCGTTCGCCGCGAACTGCTTCAGATCCTGCGCACAGGACCGCTCGCCGCGGGCGAACTGAGCGAGCGGTTCACGCTGAGCCGGCCGGCGATCGCGGAGCACCTCAAGGTGCTGCGCGACGCCGGGCTGGTGGCGGATGCACCGTCGGGCCGGCGCCGCATCTACCGGCTCACGGCCGACCCCCTGGCGGACCTCGGCGACTGGTTGCACCCGTTCGAGAAGTTCTGGCGCGCACGGCTGTCCGCGCTCGCCGAGGTCGCAGAGGAGTTGTGAATGGCCACCATCGCACTGGATCAGTTCGTCGCCGCCCCGCCCGCCGCCGTGTGGCGCGCGCTCACCGAACCGGAGCTGGTGCGCCGGTGGTGGGCCGAGGGCGACATCGCCGCGGAGGTGGGCCACGAGTTCACCCTGGACATGCCGGGATTCGGGGCGCAGCCCTGCCGCGTCGTCGAATCCGTGCCGCCGGAGCGGTTCGTCTACACGTTCACTACGGAGTGGACACTCGCGTGGGAGCTGCGCGCCGAGGGGCGCGGCACCCGCGTCCTCCTCGAGCACAGCGGATTCGACCTCGACGACAAGCGGATGGCGGCCGCGTTCGAACGGATGGGTCCCGGCTGGCGCGATGTGGTGCTGCCGCGCCTCGCGGAGACCGCCGCCGCGCTCTGACCGCCGCGGGTCTGCGATGATCGGGTCGTGACCGAGCGCAACGTTCTCGCCGACCCCGTCAACGCCGCACTGTCGGGCCCGCACGCGCGGTTCCGGGTGAGCTCGGGCCGGATCCAACGGTACCGCCCCGACGTCTCGGTGTTCTTCGGGCATCCGCGCGAGCTCACCCCCGAGGACTACGCCGACATCGCCGCTCTCGCCGAGCACAACGGGACGGTGCTGCTGCGCGACCGTGCGACGCCGCTCCCCGCGGGCTGGACGGTGATCGAACGGATCGGCCTGGTCCAGTACGACGGCAGCGCCGTCGAGACGGACACCGAACCGGAGGCGGTGCGCCTCACCGCCGCAGACGTCCCGGAGATGACGGCGCTCGTCGAGCGGACCAAGCCCGGCCCCTTCCTTCCGCACACCGTCGACCTGGGCACGTACCTCGGGATCCGGGACGCCGACGGTGCCCTCGTCGCGATGGCGGGCGAGCGCATGCACCCCGCGGGGTGGACCGAGATCAGCGCGGTGTGCACCGCTCCGGAGGCTCGCGGCCGCGGACTCGCCTCCCGCCTCATCCGCGCCGTCGGGCAGGGCGTGCGGGACCGCGGCGAGACGCCCTTCCTGCACACGTCGGACGACAACCCCGCGCAGAAGCTGTACGACGCCATGGGATTCGTGCACACGAGCACGGTGCCGCTCGAGGTGATCCGGGTCCCGGCCGGCTAGGACACGGCCGCGGCGCGGGGCGCGCCCACCCGGACCGCGGCGACACAGGCGCCGACGAGCAGCGCCACCAGGAGCGCCCCGATGCCGAAGGTCTCCCAGTCGAACGGGCCGGCCGCGGCACCGTCGGCCTGCTTGCGCGCGGACCCGGACAGGAAGGGCACGATGAGCAGCACGCCGACGCCCGCGACCGCCTCGGCGGCGACGACCTTGGGGAAATGGTACAGGGCGAGCCGGACGACGGTGTCGTCCTCCCCCGCGAGCCGGGCCCGCGCGATCGCGGGAATGAGGACGCGCACGTTGTAGACGCCGGCGCCGATCATCGTCGCCACCAGTACCAGCTTGATCAGCAGGTAGCGCCCGTACGGGGTCGTGACGAACTGAGCGAAGGACCCCACGTGCACCCACGCGAGCCACAGGCCGCTCGTGGCGATCGCGACCACCGCACCCATCGCCCAGACGCTGAACCGGGCCCACATCCGCTCGAAGGCGCCGGCACCGTCGAGGCCGGTGCTCCGGGCGAGCAGGCCCGCCGCGCCCAGGACGAACACACCGCCGAGCCAGACGATGCACGCGAGGATGTGGGTTGCCGTGAGCACCGTCTTCGCGCCGGCGTCGAGCGAGGAGATCGCCGTGGTGGCGCTCGGCAGCATCGCGGTGACCACCGTGAGCACGAGGCCGATTCGCGACGCGATCGCGAGCACGCCGCCGCTCATCCGAATCGTGGCGGCGATCAGGAGCGCCACGACGAGGAACGCCGCCAACTGGATCGTGGACATCACCGCGGACGAGATCCAGGCGCCCTTCTCCCTGGGCAGCGCCAGGTACGCGCCGAAACGCGCGGGCGAGAGCGACTCACTGAACGAGTAACCGAGCGTGGTCCGCGCGATCCGGGCCGCGTACTGCAGGTACCCCGCCACGGCGACGACGACGGCGATCGGCACCGCCAGCGAGCGGACGCTGCGTTCGGCTCCCCCACCGCGGGCGTACGCCGGCACCAGGAACGCGAGCGCGAGGAAGAATCCGCTGGCGAGGGCGAGGCCGGCGAAGTACCCGACCTCCGTCAGGATGCGCCAGAGCGGAGGGGCGGCCGGAGCGGCCGCCGCGAGATGCAAGGTAAGGCTCGTCATAGTCGAGTGAGAGTAGCCTTACTTATCCACTGTGACCAATCGGGCAAAACACCTCCCGACCAGCGGTTTCATTAGTTTCAACAACGTGTCCGGTTCGTCGTGATCGGCGCGATGGCCCGAGAATTGATAGGATGTTTCGGCTGCGGCCGACGCCGCAGCGAGAACCCGTGTATCTACCTGGCACGGCCTGCGGGCACCCAAGGCGGCACGTCGAGCGATGCGGCCGGGCGCCGCGGAAGGGCCCCTTCGGTGACCGCCACCATGTCCCACGAATCCTCCCCCCAGACAGCCGGATCGAAGGATCCGTCGATGCTGTCGATCGCGGGCCCCACCTACTTCCCGATCGCGCTGGTGGCCCGGCTGCCCTTCGCGATGATGGTGGTCGGCGTGCTCACCCTCGTCGTCACGGGCCGGGACTCGCTGGCATTCGGCGGACTGAGCTCGGCGATGGTCGGCATCGGTTCCGCCGCAGTCGGACCGCTCGTGGGTGCGGCGGCGGACCGGTTCGGGCAACGCCGCGCGGTCCTCGCGGCGGGGATCGTCAACAGCCTCGCGCTGCTCCTCATGGCGTGGGTCGTATTCAGTCCGCTGCCGGGCTGGGCGGTGCTCGCCTCCGCCGCGCTCGTCGGCGCCAGTGCGCCCCAGGTCGGCCCGATGTCGCGGAGCCGGGTGGTCACCATGATCACCACGAAACTGCCCGAAGGTCGCCGCGGGCGCACCCTCCTCTCGATGATGGCGTACGAATCCGCCGCCGACGAGGTGATCTTCGTCTTCGGCCCCGTCATCGTGGGAATGCTCGCCACCACGATGTCGCCGGCCGCGCCGATGATCGGCGCAGCGGCACTGACGATCCTGTTCGTGGGCGCGTTCGCCCTCCACCCCACCGGCCGCGCGACCGACCAGCACGCCGCCGGCACCGTCGAACAGGCCCCGGCCCGCGAGCTGCGCGACCCCGCCCTGGTCACCGTCGTAGCGGGAGTGTTCGGCGTGGGGCTGTTCTTCGGCTTCACCCTGACCGGTCTCACCGCGTTCATGCGGGACGCCGGCAACGCCGAGGCGGCCGGCCTGTTCTACGGGGTGATGGGCGTCGGATCGGCCGCCCTCGCACTCGGATCCGCACTCCTGCCCGACGCGTTCACCCTCGGTCGGCGGTGGATCACCTTCTCCCTCGCCATGGTCGCCGGCGCGTCGCTCATCGCGGCCGCTCCGTCTCTGCCCTGGCTCGTCGCGGGGCTCGCCGTCGCCGGGATCGGCGTGGGCCCCACACTGGTCACCGAGTTCAGCCTGGGTGCCGCCCGGAGCCCCCGCGGCCGGTCCGCCACCGTGATGACGATCCTCGGGTCCGCGATCATCCTCGGTCAGTCACTGGCCTCCGCGGTGAACGGCGAACTCGCGGAACGGTTCGGCACCGGAGTGGCGCAGTGCATGCCGCTCGTCGCGACCCTCATCGTGCTGAGCGCGGGCCTCGTCAACGCGGGCCTCACGCGGCGTCAGTCGGAGGCGGCGACGCGCGCGGGCGAGGGCGAGGGCGACCAGCCGGGCCCCTTCGCCACGTAGCCCCACCGCTCGCGCCAGGAGCTCGCCGCGCGCAGGTCCCGCCAGATGGACGTGTACTCGTGCGTCGCGACCCGCAGCGGGTTGTGGGTGTCGATGTTCTTCGTCAGACCGAAGCGCACCCGCTCCCCCTCCGGCTCGAAGGTCTTCAGCAGCCGGTCCCACACGATGAGGATTCCACCGTAGTTGCGGTCGAGGTACGCCGCGTTCGAGCCGTGGTGCACGCGGTGGTGCGACGGGGTGTTCATCACGAATTCGATCGGGCGCCACAGCTTCCCGACCCGTTCGGTGTGGATGAAGAACTGGTAGAGCAGGCTCACCGATTGCTGCAACAGGATCATCCACGGCGGAATGCCGATGAGCGCCAGCGGGATCCAGTAGGGCAGTGCGGTGAACGGCGTCCAAGTCTGGCGCAGCGCCGTGGACAGGTTGTAGAAGCGGCTCGAATGGTGCACGACGTGGCTGGCCCAGAGCACCCGCACCGTGTGATGGGTGCGGTGGTACCAGTAGTAGGCCAGGTCGTCGGCCAGGAACAACAGCACCCAGGTCAGCGGATTCATGGCCGGGAGGTGCACCGGCGCCAGGAGGTACGCGCCGGCCAGCGCAGCGAGCACCACCAGCTTCCAGCCCAGGTTGATGACCACGTTCCCGATGCCCATCGTCAGGCTGGTGCGCGAGTCCCGCAGGTCGTACCCGAGTTCGTCGTCGTCCGGCAGGAACCGGAACGAGAGGTACTCGAGCACGAGGCAGAGCACGAACACCGGGATGGCGGCGCGGATGAGGTCGAACACGGTGGTACCTGTGTCTTTCTAGGAGCTCGCCGCAGCGGCGTCGAGGGCGGAGACTATGCCCGCCAACAGTTCTGAGGTCTTGACATAAGCCGCGTCGGCATCGCCGTCGGCGATGCTCGCGGCGAGATCCAGGTGCGCCTGGCGGTCCAGCAGCTCACCGTCGAGCCCGAGGGCGCCGAAGGTCCGCTCCCCCACGCCCCGCATGCCCGCGAGCAGCGTGTTGAGCGCGAGCCGGTACGCGAGGTTGCCGGAGCCATCGATGACGGCGATCCAGAAGGCGGCGTCCGCGGCGTACCCGCCGTCCGGATAGCCCTGCGCGAGTTCGACGATCACGGCCCGGTGCGCCGCGCTCGCGCGGTCCGCGCACAGCCGCGCCGCGTCGGCGGCGATCGCGCGACGCATCTCGGTGACATCACGCAGCACGCGCAGAGGCGGCACGACGCCGGCGGCGGCGACGGCACTGAGCACGTCGAGCCCGGCACTCTCCCGCCAATCCAGCACGCGGGTCTTGCCGCCCTGCGCGATCTGGACCAGCCCCGCCTGGCGCACGCCCTTGAGCGCCTCGCGCACGGCGTGCCGGTTCACGCCGAGCCGCTCGGCGAGGTCGCGCTCCCCCGGGAGCGCGTCGCCCGGGGCGAGCCGGCCGGACAGGATCTCGTCGACGAGTCGCGCGAGCACCTCGTCCGAGACCGCGGTCCTGGCGATGGGGGTGACGTCCATGCGGAGCAGCATGGCACCGCGACCCCTCTCTGGTCAACTGGTTGGACCAGTTGTGTGATCTAGGCTGCCGCTATGACCACGACCAGCGCCGGACTGCTGCTGTACCGCCGCGACGGCGGCGCCGTCGAGGTGCTCATCGGGCACATGGGCGGCCCGTTCTGGGCACGCAAGGACGCGCACGGATGGTCGATCCCCAAGGGCCTCTACACCGCGGAGGAGCCCCTCGCGGCGGCGGAGCGCGAGTTCGCCGAGGAGCTGGGCTCGCCGGCGCCGGCGGGGCCGACGGTGCCGCTGGGCTCGGTCCGGCAGTCCGGCGGCAAGACGGTGACGGTGTTCGCGCGGGAGGGCGACTTCGACGCCGCCGCGATCACCTCGAACGCGTTCGAGCTGGAATGGCCGCGCGGCTCCGGCCGGATGCGGACCTTCCCGGAGATCGACCGTGCGGGCTGGTTCAGCCTCGACGAGGCTGCGACGAAGCTGGTGAAGGCGCAGTCGGCGTTCCTGGACCGATTGCGGGAGCACCTGCCCGAAGCGTGAGCAGGCCGGCTCCGGCGGCGCACACGAGCGAGGCCACCGCGGCGGCGAGCGCGATGCGGTTCCAACCGGCGATCGCGTCGGGTGCCCCTGCGGCGAGCACGCCGGCGATCGTGATGCCCAGCGCCGAGCCGACGTAGCGGGCGGTGTTGTTGACGCCGCTGCCCATCGCGGCGTCGCCCGCCGGGACGCTGGCGATCGCCTCGCGGGCGAGGCCCGTGTTCAGCAGTCCGGATGCGATGCCCGCGACCACGAACCCGGGGATCAAGCGCGCGGGCGGGGCGCCGTCGGACATACCCGACATGAGGAGCAGGCCCAGCGCGACCCCGGCCAGTCCACCGACCAGGTGCACACGGCCCGAGACCACGCCGGCGAGGCGCGAGAAGCCGAGAGCGGCCACGGCGCTCGTGCCGGCCCACACCGCGAGCAGGCCGCCCGCCTGCAGGGTGCTCAGCCCCAGACCGTGCACCACGAAGGTGCCGGAGTACGACATCGCGGAGATGATGCCGATGCCCGTGCCCAGACCGGCGACGGTCGCCGAGAGGAAGCGCCGGCGCCGGAAGAGCACCGAGTCGACCAGGCGCGCGGAACCGTACCGCTGGCTCGCGACGAGCGCAGCAGTGAGGACGACCGCGGCGACGGCGAGGGCGATAGCCAGGCCGGCATCCCGCGCGCGGACCTCGACGAGCGCTGCGACCGCAGCACTCAGGGCTGCCGTGAGCAGCACGAAGCCGAGAACGCTCTGCGCGCGATCGGGGTTGTGCGGCGGCTGCGCCGGGATCCGCCGCGCCGAGACCCACAGCGCCGCACCGGCAGCCGCGAGGACGAGGTAGAACACACGCCAGGCCTCCACGAGATCGAGTGCACCGGTGAGGATCGGACCGAGGGCGATGCCCGCGCCCATCGACGAGCTCCACCAGACGGCGGTGCGGGCGCGGTGGCCGTCGTGTTCGCTGACCGCGGCGACCAGGCCGAGCCCCGTCGCGATCATGCCCGCGGCGCCGATTCCCGCCACGATGCGAGCGGCGACGAACAGCGGCGCGGTCGCGATCACCGCGCACGCCAGGTTCGCGGCGACGAAGACGGCCGCACCGGCGAGGAAGACCCGGCGGTGACCGATCCGGTCGGCGACCACTCCCGCCGTGACCAGCGCCGCAGCGAGCCCGACGCTCATCGACGCGAGGATCCAGGTGGCGCTCGCCGGACCGGCGCGGAGCGCCGTGTTCAGCGTGACCGCGTTCCCCAGCGGCCCCGAATAGGCGAGCATCGCCACGAGGGTGCTGGCGGCGACGGTCGCCAGCACCCGACCGAACGACGATTCCAGTCTGTTCATGAGACTTATCATGGCGTAATTCGAGTCTGTTCACAAGACTGGACTCGCGTACGATGAGGCCATGGCTCTGGGAACCGGGTACGACGCGCAGGGCTGCTACCTCGCACGCGCCCTCGAGGTCGTGGGCGAGCGGTGGACGCTACTGATTCTGCGCGACCTCTTCTTCGGCGTGCAGCACTTCACCGACCTGCTGGCACACCTGGACGTCTCCCGCGCCGTGCTCACCGATCGTCTGGAGACACTGGTCAGCGCCGGCGTCCTCGCTCGAAGGCGGGAGGGGCGCACCGTCGAATACGAGCTGACCGCCGCAGGAGAGGACCTGTGGCCCACCGTCTACAGCCTGATCCGGTGGGCCGAACGCCACCTGGAGGCGGACTTCCCGGGCCGGGCGTTCGCGCACGTGACGTGCGGCACCGACATCGAGGAGTCGGGTCTGTGCTCGCACTGCGGCGTCGTCCCGGCGGTGCGCGACCTGGACGCCCGCCCGCGCCCCGGATTCAACCCACGACAGCGCGACGATCCGGTGGCGGTCGCACTGCGCGAACGGCACCGGATGCTGACACCGTTGCCCTGAGAACGCCGCCGGCGGCGGCACCGCACGCGGACACGGCCCGGGTTACAGTCTCTCGCATGAATCGGACACCCCTGCGCGCCTGCACCGCCGTCGGCCTCGCCGCCTTCACCGCGATCACCCTCGCCGCCTGCGGCGACGCCAAGAGCGACGCTCCGCAGACCAGCCCGGAGGAACAGATCAAGCAGGTCACCACCACCTACGTGCAGGGGCAGAGCGGCAAGGACGCCGACAAACTGCGCGCCACCTCGTGCAAGGAGATGATCGATCAGGAGATCTCGACGATGAACGACGAGGGCAACCCGCAGTCGGTCACCCTCGACGGCATCGCCGATGTGAAAGTGGACGGCGACAAGGCCACCGCGCAGGTCACCATGACCGCGACCTTCGCCGGCAAGCCGCAGCAGAAGAAGACCGGCACGTTCGAGTACGTCAAGGAGGACGGCTGGCGGGTCTGCCTGCGGTAGCTCCCCCAAGCGGGAAGCCGCGCCGACATCGCCCGGGATCCGTCAGTTGCGGTAGTTCTCCACGGTGTTCACCGACCGGGCCTGCGCGCCGTCCGGATTCTCGCCGAACTCGCGCCGCGCCCGGCGCTGCCGCAGGAGGTCCCAGGCCTGATCGAGCTGGGTCTCGAGCACCTGTAGGCGCGCGTGCTCCTCGCTCTCGGTGATCTCGCCGGCCTCGAGCCGCGTGCGCAGGTCGTGCTCCTCGGCGATGAGCGAATCGATCCGGGTGTGAATGGCGTCGTCGGTCATCTTTCGATCCTGCCACCGATCGCCGGATCGCGTGGGCCACAATCATGAGGGTGTTCTCCCTCGCGCTGCACCGCCTGATCGCCCCGCCTCCCGGGCATGCACTCGGACGGTTCGCGTTCGTGATGGCCACCGGGATCGTCGGGACGTTGGTGCACTCCGCGGGCGCGACGGTGCCCGGCGACGCGCTGTTCGTCGTCGCCGCACTCGCCTACGTCACTCTCGCCGCGATCGGGTTCGCCCGCATTCGCGGCGTCGCGGCGATCAAGGCCGAGATCGCGGCCGCGGGCTTCACGGCGATGACGGTGCCCGCGGGGACGTCCGTGCTCGCGGGATACCTCGCACTGCGCGGCGCGACGGGGGCCGCACTCGCGGTCGGCGCGGTCGCGCTGGCCACCTGGCTGACGCTGGGGTATCTCGTTCCGGCGCAACGGGTCCTGGACAACACCGCGGCAGCGGAGGACGGCGACCGGCTGCGCGGCTCCGACGGGACGTGGTTCCTGTGGGGCGTGTCCACGCAATCCGTGGCGGTGGTGGCGGGGCTACTGGCGCTGCTGCTGCCCGGTCACGGCTTCGGCGTCGTCGCGACGTTGTGGTGGGGCCTCGGGATGGCGCAGCTGATCCTGGTCGCAGCGCTGGTGGCGGCGCGGATGATGCTCTCTCCGTTGCGGCCGGGCGACGAGGTCGCGCCCTATTGGGTGTTCTTCGGTTCGGCCGCGATCTCCGTCCTCGCCGGGGCGGAACTGGCCGTGCTCCCCGAGGGGGAGCGAATCCTCGCTCCCGAGTTCGTGAACGCCGTATGCGTGTGCCTCTGGGCGTTCGCGACCTGGCTCGTGCCACTGCTGGTCGCGCTGACGGTCTGGCAGTGGCGCCGCACCCCCGAGGCGGGCTTCGTACGTCTCGCGCTGTGGTCGATCGTGTTCCCGATCGGCATGTACGGGCAGGCCACGCTGCGCCTCAGCGGTGCCGCGGACCTGTCGTGGATGGCCCCCATCGCCCACGCCGACGCCTGGATCGCCCCGACCGCCTGGCTCGCCGTCGCCACGGGGATGTTCGCGCTCGCCCGCCGCGGCCGCGACTACGCCACCGGCGGCTCCAGCGCGTAGTGCCGCGCCACGAGTTCGACGGTCCGCCGGTGCCCGGCGCGGGAGGGTCCCATCGGGACCAGCATGATCTCGTCGACGCCGGTCCGCGCGTGCATCCGCTCCAGTCGGGCGCCGATGTCGGCGGCGGTGCCGCCCCAGAAGCGGTCGGCGTAGCCGTCGAGCACCCGCCGCTCCTCGGGAGTGGCGTCGTGCGCTGCGATCTCGTCGGGCGGGAGGAGCGTGTACGGGGCGCGTTGGATCATCCGCAGCATCGCCAGGGCGGCACTGTCGACCTGCCGCCGAGCCGCAGCCGGATCGTCGTCGACCACCACGGGGACGCTCGCGAGAGCGTGAGGAGCGGCGAGGGCGGCGGACGGCCGGAACTCGTTGCGGTAGACCTCGAACGCCTCCGCAGGGTCGGCGCCACCGAACTGCAGTGCGAAGGCGTACGGGCGCCCGAGCCTGCCTGCGAGCTGCGCCGAGGACGGTGACGTGCCGAGGATCCACACCTGCGGCGCCGTCGCGGGCGGGGGCACACGGTTCTGCGCGGCCTGCCACGGGCCGGGCACGGCGTGGACCTCGTGATACGGATGCCCGGGCGGGAAGCGATCGGCGAGGAACGCGAGCAAATGCACTGTCAGTTGCGGGAACTCGTCGTTGCCGGCAGGGTGCCGGCGCAGCGCCGCGGCGGTCGGCGCGTCGGTGCCGGGCGCGCGGCCGAGACCCAGATCGATGCGGCCCGGGGCCAGCGCGTCGAGCATCGCGAACTGCTCGGCGACCACCAGAGGAGCATGATTGGGCAGCATCACGCCGCCCGCCCCGAGCCGGATCCGCTCCGTCTCCGCGGTCAGTCGCGCGAGCATCAACTGCGGCGACGGGGTGGCAGCGGCCGGCATCGCGTGGTGCTCGGACATCCAGAACCGGTGGTAGCCGAGCCGATCCGCCAGGCGCGCCAACGCGATCACCTCGCGATACACGTCGCCGACCGCGCTCCCCACGGCGGTGTGCGCGTTGTCCAGCACGGACAGCGCGAACGGCGCGGTGCCCGAACGAGGTCCGACATCCATCGACGCCACGGGACTACTCCGCGCGGTCGGTCTTCTCCTTGAGCAGGAGCGTGACCGCCTCGGTCAGCGCGCTCACCTGCTCCCGGAGCTCGCGGATCTCCTCGTCGCGCTGGTCGTCGTCGCCCTCCCCCGCATCGGCTTTCGCCGTGGCGGACTTCGACTTCGACTTTCGGCCGACCTTGGACTTCTTCGGTTCGGACTTCTTCACCGGCGCCTCCGCGCCGTCGGGCTCCGGACCGGGGGCGGGCGCACCGTCGGACTCCTGGGACTGCGCCGACAGCCCGTCGACGACGGACTGGGCGACCCCGGCGGGCGCGCGGAGCAACTCGGCGAGCAGGCTGGACGCACCGGATCCGGCGACGCGAGGACGACTCTGCGCCTGGCGCCGCAGGAGTTGCGCGAGCACCTCATCGGTGCGATCAGTGCCGACGTCGTGGTCGCGCACGACGATGCGGACGCCGGAGTCGAGCAGTGACGCGATCTCGTCGAGCGTGGTGAACCTGCGCCGGACCGAGTCGTACAGCTTGCGATTCGAGTACCGCTTGATCAGGTACGGTTCGTCGTCGCTCATGACCCCTCCTCGTCGGGCGTCGCCCGGTCCCGAGCCTACCGCCGGGGACCCGAACGCAGAATCACCCGGGACCCGCACGGCGGGTACCCCGGGTGATCCTCGAAGATCGTGGGAATCGAGCTCCCGAGTCACTTGGCCTTGGTGACCTTGGAGAGCTTCTTGACCTGGTCGTTCAGGTTCTCCGTCTGCTTGCGCAGGTTCTTGATGTCCTTCTTGGCGATCTTGTTGACACCCTTACGGGCGCTCTTCTCGGCGCTCTCGACGTTCTCGATGAGGTTGTCGACGAGGTCCTTGGTGTTGCCGACGACGCCGGAGAGGAACTTGCTGATCGACGGCTCGGTGGCGGCCTTCTTCGACGTGGTGCTGTTGCCCATGATGTCCTCCATGCTGTGTTCGTTTCTTACGCGTTTGCGTAATGAAGAAATTACGCGGCGCGTAAATATTACGCAATGCGTTGTGATGCAGCTCACATCTCATCAGTGGGTCAGATGCTCCACCAGCACGACCTGCAGCTCGCCGACCAGGAAGCCGAGGATCGCGCCGACCACGATCAGCGTCCGCTCGTCGGCCTGGAACGCCGGCCGCAACACACCCTCGAACTCCTCCGGCGTCATCGCCGCCATCTTCTCGGCCATGATCGGCTGGATCTCCATGGCGCGGGTGAGGTAGTCCTCCGCACCGGTCAGCACCTTCGGCAGCACGGCGACCATGTCGGACGCGGCGGCCTGGCACATCGACTGCACGTGCACGACGTCGAGACCGAACCCCGTGGCCCCGCGGACCGGACTGCTCAGCACCCCCGAGACCAGTCCCAGCAGTCCCCCGACCGGGAGCTCGTCCGCGTCACCACCGAGCGCGCCGAGCCCCGGCAGTGCCTCGAGGCCCAGGTCCTTGAGGACCGGCATCGCCGCCGCATCGATCCCGGCGAGCTGCTCCAGGTCACCGAGACCGTCGCGGAGCGCGTCCTCGATCACGTCCGCGACCACCAGCACCACCTTCGGCGAGTTCTTCCCGGTGAACACCGCACGCATCAGGCGGTCGGAGGTCAGGACTCGCGTGGCGATGAGAGTGCCGTACTCCTGCGAGACCGGGATGCGATGCTTGAGGAACAGTCCCTGCCAGGTGATCACGCCCAGGTACTTCGTGGGCACCTTCGGGTTGAAGATCAGCCGCAGCGCCGCCCAGTCTGTGAACCAGCCGGTGAAGAGGCCGAACAGGGGCATCACGTACGGATTGTGGAACAGCGCCCACACCAGCAACTGCACGAGGCCGATGCAGAAGCCGAACACCAGGCCGCTGCGCCGGATGAACGCGAACTCGCGGCGCCCGACGTCGAGGAACATCGATTCCAGCGTGTCCGGGTCGGCGAGGAACTCCTCCGTGACCATCGCCTTGAGGTCGAAGAGCTCGTCGACGTCGTCGGTGATCGCCTCGGTGATGCGGACGACCACGTCGGGTGCGGCGTCCTGCACCCGTTCGATGACGAGGTCCTGCGCGACCGGGGGCAGAACATGCCACAGCGTGGGCTGGTACTCGGGCAGTACATCGCGCGCGATCCGCGCCACTTCGGCGCGGAGCGGCCGCTCGACCAGCGCCGCGACCTCGGCACCGTCGACCTTCTCGGCGATCTCTCGGGCGGAGATGAGGCGCCCCGTGAGAGTGTCGCAGAGGACGTCGACCATCTGCTGCGAACGCCGCGGGATGATGCCCTGCCAGCCGAGCTTCCCGATGCCCTTGAACCGCTGCGGCCGGAACATCATCTTGATCGCGACCAGCTTGGTGCCGTAGCCGATGAGAGCCGCGATGATCGGCATGGAGACGTAGACCGGCCAGTTCCGGCCGAAGTCGGAGACGATCTCTGACCAGGACTGCATGGACACCTCCGGGTTGCGCAGTGCCTCGTATTGTGTGCGTGCGAAGGCAGTGCCCGTGGCGGTTCGGCGGAGTTCGCACCAGCCCCAACTGCGCCTGTCGTGGCCGTCGATCGATGAACCTCGCACCGCTGCGAAGCCATCCCTTCGCCGCAGGTTCTCAGCGGAAAACGTCCGGGCGGGCGGCGGCCTGGCTAGCATGAACGGGCCGGGCCATCGACGGGCGGGAATCAGATGTCGGACAAGGGTAAGAAGCACAAGAAGTCACCGACCGACGGGTCGCCGTCGCAGGACGACGCCGCACGCGGCGACTCCCCCCGGCCACGCGGCGGTCTGGGGGGCATCCCCCTCTTCGGCCAACTCGCCGAGGGTCTCACGGCACCACTCGAGCAGATCACCGGGGCCACGCTGTCGGACGCCGTCGGCAAACTGAGCGACACCGCGCTGCCGATCGTCGAGCCCGTCCTCGAGCCGGCCACCACGATGGCCACCGCCGCGGTCGCCCCACTCCAGCAGGGCGCGGAAGCGCTCGGCCTGGGCGACATCACCGGGCTCGTCGACGGCGGCCTCCTCGGCGGCCTCGGATCGGCGCGGCGGTCGTCGCCAGCGGGCCTGCGCAAGCGGGGCAACGCGCTCATCCGGCTCTCGCAACGTCCGAACAAGGGACTCGAGGACCATCACCCGTCCTTCGGCCACATCGTCGACCAGTTGCTCCCCGACGAGGCCCGCATCCTCCGATTCATGGGCAAGGCCGGCACCCAGCCGCTCATCGACGTCCGCACCAAGACGCTCTTCATGATCGGCTCCGAACTCCTCCTCGGCGACCTGTCGATGGTCGCCGAGATGTCCGGTTGCGAACGGCCGGAACAGGACCGGAGCTACTTCGCGAACCTGCACCGGCTCGGACTGCTGGAGATGTCCGACGAGCCCGTGGACGACTACCGCCGGTACGCGCTCCTCGAGGTGCAGCCGGCCGCGGTGCACGCGATCGAGAGCGTGAAGAAGGCGCACACGATCTTCCGGAGCATCCGGATCACCGCGTTCGGTTCGCAGTTCATCGGGATGGCGTTCGACCTCGACGAGTACAACGCCGGCGGATGGGCCGACGACGGTCGCCGGGACAAGTACCTCGGCAAGCGCGGACCGCACGGCAGGAAGCTGACGGGCCCCGGGAACGGGACGCGCTCGCAGGAGCTCGCCGACGCCGGCTGAGCCCCTACCCGACGGGCGGAGGGGCACCGTCGGGCCCGAGAGCGGAACCGACGCGCTCAGGCCCCGAACAGGAAGATGTGCGCGCCGCCGACGAAGACGCCGAGCAGCCCGCCGTGCGCGTACAGCAGCCAGGCGTCCTGCTCGATCGCCGCGTACAGCATCTCGCTGAACTCGGAGGGCTTGAGCTCGCGGAACTTCTTCGTGGAGAACGCGGCGATCTTCTTCGCCTTCTCCTCGTTGAACTCCTTGTCGTAGAACAGCTCGGGCGTCAGGTCCACGATCTCCTGGCTGACCTTGCGCTCGAGCAGGTCGAGGTCGACGATGCCCATGGTGCGGCCCACCGTGGTGGCGACCGGCGTGAAGATCGCGTCGAGCTCCTCCGAGATGACCTCGGCGAGATACGCGGCCGTCTTGTCGCCGCTCGCGCCGAACAACAGCTCGTGCGAGAAATTGCTGACGGTGAGAACCTTCTCCGACATCATGTCCGCGACCTGCGCCGCGGCCTCGTGCTGACGCTTCGGGAAGATCCCCTGCTTCCACAGGTACTTGTACCGAGGCTGCGGATCGCCGGGCTCGAAGACGATCTTGATCGCGAGGATGTTCACGATCACGCCGATCATCGCGGCGCCGCACAGCACCACCAGCCACGACGGGATCGCGCTGAGCACGGGCGGATGTGACATGTGCACCCAGGACAGGTACAGCGCCAGCGGGATGCCGAAGAAGAACCCGAGGGCGCCGATCTTCACCATGAACCGCAGCTCCGGCTTGCCCATGCCCTGGAAGATCTCGCTGAGGACCGCCGGGTTGCGCCGCAGATGATTGACGGTCATCAGCTTGACGTCGAGCAGCTCGTCGATGTGCTCGCCCACCCGCTGGAACGCGCGCTGCGAGATCTGCGGTACGCGCTTGTCGATGGTCGCGATCACGTTGTCCTGCAGGGGCGCCGGCATCGTGTCCCACAGCCACTTGTACTGCGTCTCGATCGCGTCGACGGCGATGCGGCGGACGTGCGGCCTGGCCTCGCGGGCCATGAACTCCGCCATCTTGTCGGGTTCGAGCTCCTGGTAGAACGTGCCCACGCTGCCGATCCGCGAGATCGACATGTCCACGAGGAGGCTGGCCATCTTCTCCGCGCGACACGGGATGAAGCCCTGGAAGCCGAGGATCCCGCCCGGCGCGAAGATCGGCAGGATCTGGACCTTCCGCGGCAGCAACCGGAACAGGGCCGCGAGGCCGGGCACGTAGAACCCGGTGAAGTTGCTGGGCGAGAACAGCATGATGACGCCGGTCCAGTTGGTGATCAGGCCGGCGATCGCGCTGAAGATCGGGATGCTCACGATGTCGATCACGAACTTCGACTGCCCGGTGAGGCTCTCCCAGTCGATGATCCCCGAAACCGCCATCATGTCGGTGTGCATCCGTGCCAACTCCCGCCTGACCACGGCACGGCCGGTGAAGTCCGTGCTAGACGACCCGCCGGGCTGTCCCAGGGATCGTTGGAGCCAATGTCTGCCAACTCAGAAATTAGCTGGCCGACGGCACCCGTGTCCGGGCTTTCACCGAAGCGAACGAGGGGCCGAGCGCACGGCCCGGCCCCTCGTCATGATCAGGGAGTCAGCCGACGGTGGCGGACTCCGCCGGGACGTCCGTACGGATGATGTGATCGAACGCGCTGAGGGCCGCCGTCGCGCCCGACCCGGCGGCGACGACGATCTGCTTGAACGGCACCGTCGTGCAATCCCCGGCCGCGAAAACGCCCGGGAGCGAGGTGCGCCCGGCCCCGTCGACGACGATCTCGCCGCGCGGGCTCAGCTCCAGCGTTCCCTCGAGCCACTCGGTGTTCGGTAGCAGGCCGATCTGGACGAAGACGCCGTCGAGCTCCAGCGAGTGGGCCTCGTCGGTGGTGCGGCTCTTGTGGTTCAGCCCGGTCACCTTGGCGCCGTCGCCGACGACCTCGGTGGTCATCGAGCTGACCAGAACGTCGACGTTGGGCAGGCTGCGCAGCTTGCGCTGCAGCACCTGGTCCGCCCGCAGCTCCGAGTCGAACTCGATGAGGGTGACGTGGGAGACGATGCCCGCGAGGTCGATCGCGGCCTCGACGCCCGAGTTGCCGCCGCCGATGACGGCGACGCGCTTGCCCTTGAACAGCGGACCGTCGCAATGCGGGCAGTAGGTGACACCCTTGTTGCGGTACTCCGCCTCGCCGGGGACGTCCATCGAGCGCCAGCGGGCGCCCGTCGAGATCACGACGGTGCGCGAGCGCAGCTCGGCGCCGCTCGCCAGGCCGACGGAGATCATCCCCGACTCCTCGTCGCGGCTCAGCGTCGCGCCGCGCTGGGTGTTCATGATGTCCACGTCGTACTGGCGGACCTGGCTCTCCAACTCAGCCGCGAACCGCGGGCCCTCGGTGTACGAGACCGAGGTGAAGTTCTCGATCGCCATGGTGTCGAGGACCTGGCCGCCGAACCGCTCGGCGACGACGCCGGTGCGAATCCCCTTGCGGGCGGCGTAGACCGCGGCGGTCGCGCCGGACGGACCGCCGCCGACGACGAGCACGTCGAACGGATCCTTCTCACCCAACGACGCGGCGGTGCGCTCGGCGGCGCCGGAGTCGAGCTTGCCGACGATCTGCTCGAGGTTCATCCGGCCGGAGTCGAAGAGCTCGCCGTTGACGAACACCGTCGGGACGGCCATCACGCGGCGGCTGTCGACCTCGTCCTGGAACAGCGAACCGTCGATCGCGGTGTGGGTGATCCGCGCATTGAGGACGGACATCAGGTTCAACGCCTGCACGACGTCGGGGCAGTTCTGGCAGGACAGCGAGAAGTACGTCTCGAAGTGGTACTCCCCCTCGAGGTCGCGCACCTGCTCGAGCAGGTCGGCCGCCTCCTTCGACGGGTGGCCGCCCACCTGGAGCAGCGCCAGCACGAGGGACGAGAACTCATGCCCCAGCGGGATTCCCGCGAACTGCACTGCGATGTCGGTGCCGGCGCGGCGGATCAGGAACGACGGGGTCCGCGGGTCGTCGCCCGTCCGGTCGTGCCGGATGTGATCGGACATGCCCGCGATCTCGTCGAGGAGCTCCACGAGCTCGGCCGACTTGGGGCCGTCGCCCGGCGTCGAGACGAGCTCGACGGGCATCGTGACGTTGGCGAGCAGGCCCTTGAGTTGGGTGGCGAGTGCGGCTTCGAGCATGGTGATCCGATCCTCTTGTTCCTGTGAGATGCGAGCGAGGTGGCAGCACGGCCGCGGAGCGGGTGGTGATCCCCGCCCCGCGGATGTGCCGAACGACGAGAGCCCGGTGGGTGTTCGGGCCTCGGCGACTAGATCTTGCCGACGAGCTCCAGCGACGGAGCGAGGGTCTCGGCGCCCTCTTCCCACTTCGCGGGGCAGACCTCGCCCGGGTGCGAGCGCACGTACTGCGCGGCCTTGACCTTGCGGACCAGCTCGGCGGCGTTGCGACCGATGCCCTCCGCGGTGACCTCGGTGAACTGGACGACACCGTCGGGATCGACGAGGAAGGTGCCGCGGTCGGCCAGGCCCTGACCCTCGCGGAGCACCTCGAAGTCGGTGCTGATCTGCAGGCTCGGGTCACCGATCATCGCGTACTCGATCTTGGCGATGGTGTCCGAGGAGGCGTGCCACGCCTTGTGGGTGAAGTGGGTGTCGGTCGAGACCGAGAACACCTCGACGCCCAGGCCCTGCAGCTCCGCGTAGTGATCGGCGAGGTCGCCGAGCTCGGTCGGGCACACGAAGGTGAAGTCCGCCGGGTAGAAGTAGAAGACGGCCCACTTGCCCGCGATGTCCTGGTCGGAGACGGTGACGAAGTCGCCGTTCTTGAATGCCTCGGCGGTGAAGGGCTTGATCTGCTTGTTGATCAGCGACACGTGCGTCCTCGTTTCGTTCGGTACCTGTGGGTTCGCGATCGACAGTAGGTCGGATGAATTTATCGGACAAGTCGATTCGTCCTGGGACAGTCATCACCGATACCTATCAACCCAGTTGGAGGGCTTGCGGCGCGCCAATCACACGCTGGTGATTCTCATCACGACCGCATCCGCTTGACGTCTGACGCACGCGGCATCGCCGTCATCACAGCAGGTCAACCAGGTGATCTTCGCCATCCGCCGACGATGCCGCGCCGCCGTCCGGACGCGACGTCACCTCCGCCACACCGCGCGGATCGTGGACGGGTCAGCTCGCGCGCGCCTCGGTCGGCGTCCGCCGGCGCCGGCACTGACGGCCGGTCCGCCCCACGACGGGAGCGACGCGCTCGACGTCGACCGGGACCACCCCCAGCGCCGGATAGTCGAGCACCGTCGAGATCACGACGGGCTGCTCGCCCCGCTTCGCCTCGTACATCGCCTCATCCGCGCGGTTCAGCAACAGACTGACGGCGGCCTCCTCATCGGCGACCGCGATGTCGCCGATCGCCACCCCGATACTGGCGGTGACCGGCACTCCGGCAAGACCCGCTTCGGATTCGATGGACCAGTGGATCCGGTTGGCGATCCGCACATAGCGCGATCGAGCTCGACCGGCCATGAGGACCACGAACTCGTCGCCACCGAGCCGTGCCACGAGCCCGCCCTGAGTCACGTCGCGGAGGACGTCGGCGACGCGCGTGAGGACGGCGTCGCCGGCCTCGTGTCCGTGCACGTCGTTGATGGCTTTGAAGTCGTTGACGTCCACCAGCATCAACGCGACCGACACCTCCCGCCTGCCCGCCGCGCGATTGGTGATCTTGACTCCCGTCGCGCGATGGAACCCTCGACGGTTCAGGGTCCGCGTCAGCGGATCGGTGTCGGACTCGGTGGCGTCCTGGGAGAGGAAGGCGAGGCCGATCTGCACGGAGGCCGGCACCGCGATCGTGGTGATCCCCAGCAGTGTCACCTTCAGGGCGGTCTCCGGCCAGCCGTACGACTGATACAAACCCACCGCGAACACCGCGATCGCGACCGCGCAGATCCCGGCGTTCGCCATGAACTGCGCCGGCGACAGCACGAACGCGACGAAGATCGCGACGAGGGTGAGCGCCGACAGCCCGAAGGCGTCGGCCATCACGTCGAGGTCGGTCGCCGAGACGGCGACGATCAGGATGTCGGAGGTCACCACGAAGACCATGGCACCGGATTCGGACGGAACCGGCCGCACCTGCCACCGCATCGCCCAGAAGAGGCCGGTCACGGCGCCGATCACCTGCACGACGACGTAGAAGCTCGGAGCGTCGGCCTGATCGACGAGGAGCAGGTTCGCCGCGAGCCCACCGAGGACGAGCGCGCAGGCGCTGACGACGAGCTGGAAGCCGCGGAGCAGTCCCCTACTGTCGAAGTAGGCGATGCGCTGCTGATAGTCGGGCCCGCCGCGCCACCAGGTCGTCACGATGTGCCTGATCTGGAGGAACAGTCTGATGCACGCCGATCTCACGACAACACTCGAGCATCGACAACCACGGTCAGCATCGGCGAGTTCTCCACCAACGCCCCCTCACTATTCGCACCATCGGACACCTGGCTCTTCGTAGTGAAACACATGGGCGTTACTGAACATATGTAGTGATATCGCAAACGCTGTGTGGGGTCGCAAGATGCTTGAGTCTTCAAGCAGGTCAGCACCGCCGGGTAGCGGCGGCTCCACCTCGGGCGCCGGAAGAGATTCATCCGTTCGGACTACACGACGACGGTGCCGGGTCCGCCTTCTCGAGGCGGACCCGGACGGGGTCGGAGGCGGGCGGACACGAAGGAGCCCCCTCCGAGAATCTCGGAGGGGGCTCTCTTCTGCGAACCTGTGGAGCTAAGGGGACTCGAACCCCTGACCCCCACACTGCCAGTGTGGTGCGCTACCAGCTGCGCCATAGCCCCGTATTACGTTGTTCACCTGCGGTTTCCCGCCCGGAGAACATTACAGGAGCCAGCTCGCGTGCACCAAATCGGCTGGTCAGCGGTTGTTTCTCACTTGAGCAGGTTGGCGAGGTCGTCGCCCTTCAGGTCGACGATCTTCCCGTCGTGCACAACGGTGGGCGTGCCCTGGCTGCCGATGGACGTCATGAGGGAGAAGTTCTCGCTCGCGCTCGACTTGCCGTCGGCGGTGTACTTGCCCTCGGTGATCGCCGCGGTCACGTCGGCCGGCAGGTCGACGCCGAGACTCTTCGCGCCCCCGGCGAACATCGTGGCCATCTCGGCGTTGGTCTTGTCGCCCTTGCCCTCCTCGGGCTGCTGCGCGTACATCACGGTGTGCGCGCCCATCAGTGCCTTCTGCTTCTGATCGTCGGGGAGGGACGACCGGGAGATGGCCAGCATCGCACCCACAGCGCGGTCGGAGTAGTCACCCGACGGGCTGTTGCGGTCGAGGAAGTTCACCATGAAGTACCGCGCCTGCACCTTTCCCGCCTCGATCGCCGCCGTGATCTTGGCACCGTACTGGTTCTCCAGGCTGGCGCACGCGGGGCAGTACGGGTCCTCGAAGAAGGTCACCTTGGTCGGGGCGTCGTCCTTGCCGAGGACGAAGGTCGGCGTTGCGGCGTTCAGCTTGCTCGCGACCTGGTCCGAGGGCTTGTCCGAGTTCTTGCTGACCAGCAGCACGCCGCCGATGACCACCACGATCACGACCAGGACGGCGATGCCGCCCAGCACGTAGGTCATGGTGTTGGACTGCTTCACAGGAACGTACTTGGCGTTCTTAGGCTTGCTCACGCCGACCACAATAGCTGCAGTCGGCGAGTTCCCAGGTCAGACGGCTATCCGCCGAGCACCCCGTCGACGAGGGCCTTCGCCTCCGCCTGGACCTGCGCGAGATGCTCCGGCCCCTTGAAGGACTCCGCGTAGATCTTGTACACGTCCTCGGTACCGGACGGCCGGGCCGCGAACCACGCGTTCTCCGTGGTCACCTTGAGCCCACCGATGGGCGCACCGTTGCCCGGGGCGCGGGTCAGCTTCGCCGTGATCGGCTCCCCCGCGAGCTCGTCGGCGGTCACCTGCTCCGGCGACAGCTTCGACAGGACCGCCTTCTGCTCGCGGCCGGCCGGAGCGTCGGTGCGTGCGTAGGCGGGCACGCCGTACTCCTCCCCCAGCACCGCGAAGTGCTGCGACGGACTCTTGCCCGTGACCGCGAGGATCTCCGAGGCCAGCAGCGCCATGATGATGCCGTCCTTGTCGGTGGTCCAGACGGAGCCGTCGTGCCGCAGGAAGGAGGCGCCCGCGGACTCCTCGCCGCCGAACCCGACGCTGCCGTCGAGCAGGCCGGGCACGAACCATTTGAAGCCGACGGGGACCTCGAGGAGCGTGCGCTGCTGCTCGGCGACGACCCGGTCGATCATCGAGGAGCTGACGAGCGTCTTGCCGACGGCCGCGTCGTCGCGCCAGCCGTTGCGGGAGGCGAAGAGGTAGTCGATGGCCACCGCGAGGTAATGGTTCGGATTCATCAACCCGCCGTCCGGCGTGACGATCCCGTGCCGGTCCGAGTCCGCGTCGTTCCCGGTCGCGATGTCGTACTGGTCCTTGTTCGCGATCAGCGAGGCCATCGCGTTCGGGGAGCTGCAGTCCATCCGGATCTTGCCGTCGGTGTCCAGGGTCATGAACGCGAACTGCGGGTCGACCGTGGGGTTCACCACCGTCAGGTCGAGGTTGTAGCGATCGCCGATCGCGCCCCAGTAGCCGACGGCGGCGCCGCCGAGCGGGTCGGCGCCGATCCGCACGCCCGCGTCGCGGATCCTGTCCAGGTGCAGCACCGACGGCAGGTCGCCGACGTAGGAGTCCAGGAAGTCGAAGCGCTGCACGACGTCCGACGCCAGCGCCTGCGCCAGCGGGATCCGCCGGACTTCGCGCAGGCCGCCCTCGAGGATCTCGTTGGCGCGGGCCGCGATCGCGCCGGTCGCGTCGGTGTCGGCGGGGCCGCCGTTGGGCGGGTTGTACTTGAAGCCGCCGTCCGCGGGCGGGTTGTGCGACGGGGTGACCACGATCCCGTCGGCCTCCACACCGGAATGGGACCGGTTGAAGGTGAGGATCGCGTGGCTCAGCGCCGGCGTGGGCGTGTAGCGGTCGTCGTGGTCGATGAGGGTGGTGACGCCGTTGGCGGCGAGCACCTCGACGGCGGTCTCCCAGGCGGGCACCGAGAGCAGATGGGTGTCCTTGGCCAGGTACAGCGGGCCCCGCACGCCCTGCGCCGCGCGGTACTCGGCGATGGCCTGCGTGGTGGCCGCGATGTGGTTCTCGTTGAAGCTGCCGTTCAGCGAGGTGCCCCGGTGCCCGGAGGTGCCGAAGGCGACGCGCTGGTCGGGGTTCCCCGGATCCGGAACGATCGAATCGTACGCCGCGCGAACGGCTTCGACGTCGATCAGGTCTTCGGGGAGCGCCGGCAGGCCGGCACGCGAATGAGCCATCTTCAGTCCACCTCATCTGTCCGGGACGGCGCCGCGGATCGCGCGGGGCCGGAGCTCAAACGTATCCGCGCGAGCGCCTCCGCGCGCGGGAACCGCGGCGACGGCCGGTACCCGTCACCGCGGCGCCCCGGCGCTAGACGATCGCCCAGACGATCAGCACCATCGCGAAGCCGACCACGGACAGGACCGTCTCGAGGACGGACCACGTCATGAGGGTCTGCTTGACAGTCATGTTGAAGTACTTCGCGACGATCCAGAAGCCGCCGTCGTTGACGTGGCTGAGGATGATCGAGCCGGCCGAGATGGCGATGACGATGAGGGCGATCTGCGCCTGCGAGTAGTTGCCCGCGGCCACCGTCTCGCCGATGATGCCGGCCGTAGCGGTGATCGCCACCGTCGCCGAGCCCTGCGCGATGCGCAGCGCGCAGCTGACGAGGTAGGCCGACACGATGAGCGGCAGGCCGAGGTTGCTCATCGACTGGGTGAGGGCCGTGCCCACACCGGTCGCCTTGAGCACGGCACCGAACAGCGCGCCCGCACCGACGACGAGGAGGATCATGCCGATGGGCCGCAGGGCGTTGCCGGTCATCTCGGCGAGCTGCACCGCCGTGATGCCGCGCCGGATCCCGAGCAGGTAGAAGGCCAGCACGACGGCGATCGTGAGTGCGATCGCCGGCGTTCCCAGGAAGACGAAGATCGAGTAGGGCATCGAGCCCTGCTGCAGGGTGACGCTGCCGAAGGTGGCGCCGAGGATCAGCAGCATCGGGACCAGGATCACGAAGGCGATCAGGCCCAGGCCGGGCGGGTTCGCGGAGGCGTGCTTCTCCTCGGGTACCAGCTCCTCCGGGACGTCGACGATCACGCGCTTGCCGATCCAGGTGCCCCACACGACACCGGAGGCGAACCAGGCGGGGATGCCGCAGACGAGACCCATGACGATGATCCAGCCGAGCGAGGTGTGCAGCAGGCCCGCGGCCGCCACCGGACCGGGGTGGGGCGGCAGGAAGGCGTGCGTCATCGACAGGCCCGCGAGCATGGGCAGCGCGTACATCACCAGCGACTTGCCGCCGCGCTTGGCGGCCACGTAGACGAGCGGCGCGAGGATGAAGATGCCGATGTCGAAGAACACCGGGATGCCGAGGATCAGGCCCGTGACACCCATCGCGAGCGGCGCACCCTTGGGGCCGAACAGCTTCAGCAGCCAACTCGTGAGCACGTCGGCACCGCCGGAGCGTTCGAGGATCGCTCCGAGAACGGTGCCGAGACCGATGATGGGTGCGATGTGCCCGAGGATGCCGCCGAAGCCCGTCTCCAGGATCGATTGCGCGGCCCCCTTCTGCGGTGACCCGACGAGCTTCTCCACGGAGACGCCCGCGATCAGCGCGAGCCCCACCGAGACGATGATCAGCGCGATGAACGGCTCGAGCTTGACCTTGATGATGAGGAGCAGCAGGACCACGATCGATACCGCGGCGAGGGTCAATAGACCCCCGGTCTCGTGCTGCAGCCAGTGCATGGCCGAGGACATGGGTGGGTTCTCCCGTTCTGGAAGGGTCAGAGCGCGGCGACGAAGCGCGCGGCGCGGGTGGTGATGTCGGCCCAGTCGCCGGCGGCGACGGTGTCGGGGGGCACGACGGAGGTGCCGGCGCAGACGGCGACGGCGCCGGCGCCCAGGAACTCGCGGGCGTTGCCCTCGCTGACGCCGCCCGAGGGCAGCAGCGGCAGGCCGGGGAACGGGCCGTGGAGGTCCTTGAGGTAGCCGGGGCCGAAGGCCTTGGCGGGGAAGATCTTCACCGCGACCGAGCCCAGTGCCGCGGCGCGGGCCACCTCGCTCGGGGTGAGGGCGCCGAGGAAGATCGGGGTGCCGAGGTCGCGGGCCGCCTCGGCGACCTCCTCGTTCACGTCGGGAGTCACGAGGAACCGGGCGCCGGCGTTCACGGCGTCGCGGGCCTGTGCGGCGGTGCGGACGGTGCCGACTCCGAGGTTCGTCCCCTCGACGGTGGCCGCGCGCTCCAGGTGGCCGAGCACGCCGGGTGTGGTGAAGGTGAGCTCGACGGTTCGGATACCGCCCTCGGCGAGGGCGCGACACAGCGCTGCGGCGTCGGGTAGCGCGGGCGCGCGCACCACGGTGAGCGCCCGGTCGGCGGTGAGGTCGTCGAGCAGGCCGGGTGCCCCGGCGGTGGATTCGGACACGGTCACAGGACCCCTTCATCGGTCAGTCGCAGCGCGCCGCCCGCGAGCGCGCCGGTGGGCTCGCCGTCGTCGAGAGCGGGGACACCGCGGACGAGGACGTGCGTGAAACCCGCGGCGGGCGTGCGCGGGGCGTCGTAGGTGGCGCGGTCGATCACCGCGTCGGGGTCGAACAGCGCCAGGTCGGCGGCGTAGCCCTCGCGGACGAGGCCCCGTCGGACCAGCCTCAGGCGACGGGCGGGACGGCCTGTGAGGTGGCCGACGCACTCCTCGAGGCTCATCAGCCCCAGGTCACGGCTGTAGTGCCCGAGGTACCGGGCGAAGGTGCCCCAGGCGCGGGGGTGCGGCTTGCCGCCGACGAGCAGACCGTCACTACCGCCGGTGTGCGTGGGATGCCCCATGATGGCGCGCACGTTCTCCTCGTGGCCCACGTGCTGCAGGATCCCCGTGGCCAGGCGGTCCTCGAGGAGGATGCCGACGCAGACCTCGAACGGGTCGCGAGCCTCGTCGGCGGCGATCTGCGCGATGGTCCTGCCCACGTAGTGCGAGAGTGCTTCGTTGCCGACACCGCTGATCTCGATCGTCTCCCACTCGGCGATCACGCCGTGGCAGCCGTCGGAACCGGTGTGCTCGAGGTGTTCCCGGATCCGCGCGAGCGGTTCGAGGTCGCGGAGGCGTTCGAGGGTGGCATCGGCCCCGCCGGACGCCGCCCAACTGGGCAGGATCGCGGCCAACGTGGTGGCACCGGGCAGATAGGGGTAGGTGTCGAGCGAGATGTCCGCGCCCGCGGCGACCGCCTCGTCGAGCAGCGCGAGCAGTTCCGGAGCACGTCCCTTGTTCGGGCCGAAGTTGAGCGTCGCGTGCGCGAGGTGCAGCGGGCAACCGGTGCGCCGCGACAGCTCGATCATCTCGGCGTACGCCTCCATCGCGCCCGCGCCGTAGCTGCGGTGGTGCGGCGAGAAGTAGCCGCCGAGTTCTCCCGTGGTGCGCAGGAGCGCGGCCAGCTCGGCGTCGTCGGCGTACATGGCCGGGGTGTAGGTGAGGCCCGTCGAGAGGCCGACCGCACCCTCGCGCAGCCCCTGCGCGAGGATCTCCTGCATCCGCTGCACCTCGGCCGGTGCGGCGACGCCGTCGTCGAAGCCGTGGGCCAACGCGCGGAGCAACCCGTGCGGCACCAGGTAGGCGAGGTTGGTGGCGGTGCCGGCCGCATCCAACCGGTCCAGGTACTCGCCGACGGTGCGCCACGAGAAGTCGAAGTCCGCGGGGTCCGTGTTCCAGCCGGCGATCTGCCGCCGCACCACCGCGAGGGTCTCGTCGGAGACGGGCGCGTAGCTCAGGCCGTCCTGCCCGATGACCTCGCAGGTGACGCCCTGGGTGATCCGCGACGGGTGCGCCGGGTTGAGGAGCACCTGCAGGTCGGAGTGCGCGTGCATGTCGATGAAGCCCGGGCTGAGCACCAGGCCGTCGCCGTCGATCACGCGGTGCGCCGCGCCGAGGTCGCGACCGATCGCGGCGATCACACCGTCGGCGATCGCGACGTCCGCGGTGTAGCGCGGCGTCTCCGTGCCGTCGACCACGGCCGCGCCGCGGATCATGATGTCGTGCATGCGCGCCCCTCCCTAGAAGTACGTGGAGATGACGTCGACGACCTGAGGGTCCTGACCGTCGTCGGCGACGACGGGGATCACGCGCCACTTGTCGAAGACGGTGCAGGGGTGGCTGAGGCCGAGCCGCACCACGTCGCCCACCACCAGCGGGTCCTCGGCGGCGAGCCGGAGGAAGGCGTGCTGGTCGTTGACGGCCGTGATCACCGCGTCGATCGGGCGGGAGTCGGCGCCGAGCCCCGCGGCCGCCACCTGCGGCTCGGGCAGGCCCTCGTCGAAGGAGACGTCGCGGCGCCCCACGTCGAGCAGAGCGAGGCCGGGCTCGGGCCGCGAGATGACCCGTGCCCACACGTGCATGGCCGAGCGCAGCCGCGGCGCGTCCGCCTCACGGCCGGACGGCGTGATGCCGCGGTAGAAGCCGTCGTCGTGGATGATGTACGCCCCCGACCGGACGACGACGCGGGCGTCCTCGAGGCCGCCGAGGATCGCGGCGACCCGGTCGAAATAGGCGCTGCCGCCGGCGGATACGACGATCCGACCCTCGGGGTAGAGCGGACGCAGTCGCTCGTGCAGCTCGAGCAGCCCGCGAAGGTAGTCGTCGACCGTGGTGAGCGCTTCGGCGCTCGTGTCGTGCGCGAACGCGCCCTCGTAGCCCGTGACGCCGCCGAGGCGGAGACGCTCCGACGCGGCGATGCGCCGCCCGATCTCGAATCCCTCGTCCACGCTCCGCGCACCCGTCCGGCCGCCGGGACCACCGAGCTCGACGAGGACGGTGGGCCGCCGTGTCGCGCCCGCCAGACCTCGCTCGAGCGCGTCGACGGTGCCGACCCCGTCGGCCCAGAGCACGACCTCGAGCGCCGGGTCCGCATCCAGCGCCTGGCCCAGCCAGCGCAGGCCCGCCGGGTCGGCGATGGCGTTGGCCACGTGCAGGTTCCGGAACCCCGCTGCGACGGCGACCTGCAACTGCGGCAGGTTGGCGATGGTGATGGCGGTGGAACCCGCGTCGAGCTGGTCCTGCCACAGAGCCGGGGCCATCGTGGTCTTGCCGTGCGGCTCGAGGTCGAAGCCGTGCGCCGCGGTCCAGCGGGCGAACTCGGCGACGTTGCCGGCCATGGCCGCGCGATCGAGGACGAGGACGGGCGTGGAGAGGTCTGCCAGGTGCGGCGCGCGGCCGAGGAAATCGGCGGTGTTCATGCCGTTCGCCCACGCGGGGACTGCCTTGTCGACCACACTGAGCACATCCGGTCGCGCGTCGATCCCGTTGGCCATTTCACTCCCTCATCTGCTACGTTGCACATGTTGCAATCATCGTTGCGTGATGCGTGTCACAGACGGTAGCATCGCTCCAAGGCCCTGCACAACCACCTGATTTCCGAAAGGCGCGAGACGGTGACGGAACCCTGGATCGCCTGCCTCGGCGAACCGCTGGCACTGGTGTCGGCCGCCGAGCTCGACGCACCCGAGCCCGCCATGCACGCCGGCGGCGCGGAGGCGAACGTCGCGGCGGGCGTCGCCGTACTCGGCACGCACACCGCGTTCATCAGCAGAGTGGGCGGCGACGCGGAGGGAGCGCGGATCGTCGAGCACCTGCGCGCGCACGGCGTCGACGTCGCCGCCGTGGAGGTGGACCCCGCGGGCGTCACCGGCCGGTACGCCAAGACCGAGGGGGTCGACGCGTCGGGTGAACCGACGACCGCGAGCACGTACCGGCGCGCCGGTAGCCCCGCCGCGGGCATGGGCACGGCGTTCCTCGCCCGCCCTGCGGTCGCGGAAGCGCTGGGCCGGGCGCACATCGTCCACACCAGCGGCATCACGCCGGCCTTGTCCGCGTCGTGCGCCGAGCTGACCCTCGCACTCCTGCGCGATCGCGCCGGCGTGCCGGGCACCGTCACCTTCGACGTCAACTGGCGCGAACAGCTCTGGCCCAGCGGGGACCCGTCCCTCGTGATCCGGCTGGCCCGATTCGCGGACGTGGTGCTCGTCGGCTCGGACGAGGCCGAGCGGGTGCTCGGCACCGGCGAACCGGCGGAGGTCCGGGCACTGCTCCCCGAGCCGCGCACCGTCATCGTCAAAGACGGTGCCGTGCGGGCGATCGCGGTGGCGCGCGACGGCTCGCAGGTCGCGGTTCCCGCGCTGTCGGTCGAGGTCGTCGAACCGGTGGGTGCCGGCGACTCCTTCGCCGCCGGCTTCCTGCACGGCCTGGCGCACGACGAGGACATGCGCACCTGCCTGCGGCGGGGCCACGCCGGCGCGGCCGCCACGCTGACGGTGCGCGCCGACTTCGCCGTCCTCCCTCCGGAGGCGATGGCCGCGCTGCTCGCGTGCGACGAGCAGGACTGGGCCGATGCGCACATCGGCCCCGGCGGAATCCACGTGGGCGGCACCGACTTCCCGCCGCCCCGGGAGAGCGGGGGCTCATGAGCCAGAGCCTGACCCGCGCACTGGAGATCCTGCGCCTCCTGGGCGAGGGCCCCGCCACACTCGACGAGCTGGCCGACGAGCTGGGCGTGCACAAGACCACGGTGCTCCGCCTGCTCCGCCCGCTCACCGACGCGCGCTTCGCGTATCACGACGAGGCGCACCGCTACCACCTCGGATCGCGCGTGTTCGACCTCGCCGCGCGCGCGTCCGAGCAGCGGGGCATCCGGGAGATCGCGGCGCCCCACCTGCTGGCGTTCAACCGCGAGTACGGCCGCACCACCCACCTCGCCGCCCGCGAGGGTGACGCGGTGGTCTACATCGACAAGCTCGAGTCGCGCGACCTGATCCGGATGTACTCGCGGATCGGGATGGAGGCGAATCTGAACTCGAGCGCCGTCGGCAAGGTGATCCTCGCGGCGCTGCCGGATGCCGAGCTGCGTCCGCTCGTCGCGGGCATCGACTTCGCGTGGCGCACCCCGAACACCATCGTCGATCCCGGCGTCTACCTGCACGAGATCGAGACGGTCCGCGAGCAGGACTGGGCCGCCGATCGCGAGGAGAACGAGCCGTCGATCAACTGCATCGCCGCGCCGGTGCGCGACGCGTCCGGGGCCGTCGTGGCCGCCGTGTCGGTGTCCGTGCCCGACGTCGTGCTGCCCTTCGACCGACTCCTGGATCTGCTGGGGCCGCTGCGCACGACGTGCGAGGCGATCTCGGCCGACTGCGGGTACCGCCCGCGCTGAAGCCTCCCCGGCGAACCCGGGGAACACCGGAACACCGGAACACCCACGAGAACAAAGGAAATCACCATGACCTCGACCGCCGTCTCGACCACCGACGCCCCCGCGCCCGCGCACTTCTTCAGCCAGGGCGTGCGCCGCGGCAACATGCTGCAGGTCTCGGGCCAGGGCCCGATGGACCCCGCCACCAACCAGTACATCGCCGAGGGCGATGTCAAGGAGCAGACGCGGCGCACGCTCGAGAACGTGAAGGCCATCCTCGAGGCCGGCGGCGCGTCGGTCGCCGACGTGCTGATGTTCCGCGTGTACCTCACCACGCGCGACGACTTCGGACCGATGAACGAGGTGTACGGCGCGTTCATCGCCGAGAACGTCCCCGACGGCGCCGCGCTGCCCTGCCGCACCACGGTGTTCGTCGACCTGCCGCACGAGGTGATGCTGGTCGAGATCGATGCGCTGGCCGTTCTCGACTGACCGCCACCGCCCCGATTGATACATGCGCATATCGCAATGTATGGTCGACGGCGACGAGTCGTACGACGATCGGGGCTGAGATGAGCGGGCACGCACACGGCGGGCACGGCGGGCACGACCACGGCGTGAGCGCCGACGCCGACAAGCGCTGGCTGAGCATCGCGCTCGCGCTGCTCGTGGGCTTCATGGCCCTCGAGGTGACGATCGGCATCCTGGCGAGTTCACTCGCATTGATCACCGACGCGGCGCACATGCTCACGGACGCCGCCGCGATCGTGCTCGCGCTGGTCGCGATCCGGCTCGCGGCGAAGCCCGCGCGCGGCGGCTACACGTGGGGATTCAAACGCGTCGAGATCCTGTCGGCGCAGGCCAACGGGATCACGCTGCTGCTGCTCGCGGCGTTCTTCGTCTACGAGGGGCTCTCCCGACTGATCAGCCCGCCCGATGTCGACGGGCCCCTGGTGTTCTTCACCGCCCTTGCCGGGTGCGCGGTGAACCTGGCCGCGACCTGGTGCATCCGGCGCGCGAACCGCAGCAGCCTCAACGTCGAGGGCGCGTACCAGCACATCCTCAACGACCTGTACGCGTTCATCGCCACCGCCATCGCGGGTGCGGTCATCTGGGCCACGAACTGGGGCCGAGCGGACGCGATCGCCGCACTCGTGGTCGCGGCAC
Organism: Tsukamurella pseudospumae; assembly: GCF_001575195.1. Classification (NCBI taxonomy): domain Bacteria; kingdom Bacillati; phylum Actinomycetota; class Actinomycetes; order Mycobacteriales; family Tsukamurellaceae; genus Tsukamurella; species Tsukamurella pseudospumae. Next base: position 4,766 of record NZ_LSRF01000056.1, on the reverse strand, counting down.
TCATGCTCAAAGCGGGATGGGGCCTGGTCAAGGCGTCCGGCCGGATCTTCCTGGAGGCCGCACCCGAGGGCGTCGACCCGGCGGAGGTGGGCCGCGACGTGGCCGCGGTCGCGTCGGTCGTCGAGGTCCACGATCTGCACATCTGGGAGATCACCTCGGGACAGCCGGCCATGTCGGCGCACGTCCTCGTGACACCCGGCGCGGACTGCCACGCCGTCCGGTCGAGCATCAGCAGCATGCTGCACGACGAGCACGACATCGAGCACGCGACACTACAGGTCGATCACGCGGGTGCCGAGGACCACTGCGGTGACCCGCACGGCGAGCCCTACTCCGCCGGGCCGGCCCCGTCACGCGGTCGGGCCGCCGACGGTGCCGCCGGGTGCGGCCCGGGCCATTCCCCGGTTCAGGCCCCGGAGAACGGCGGGACCACGTAGCACGGCACCGCCCGCGGGTGCTGCGGGTCGAGCGCGTTGAGCACCATGTACGCCGCCCGACGCGACCCCGCGATCGCGAGATGGTCCGAGAAGTCCTGCGCGCACGTGTCCTGCACGACGATGTTGCGCACGCCGATCCCGGCCGGCCCCGGGACCTGGCCACTCGTGTACGGCAGCACGAGCTCGTCGTAGCGCGTCGAGATGTTCGTGTACTCGACGCCCTTCACGTACGGCGAGCCGCCGGACCACAGGTCGTCGAGGAAGCGCGAGCCCGGCAGCATGTCGCCGATGGACTCGAACACCGGGAAGTACGGGTCGCGGACGCCGAGACCGTGGACGAACACCGACGCCGCCCGCCCGAGATCGCCGCCGGTCCCCCGCCACAGCGGCGCGAGCGAGACGTACTTGCCCACCTTGTCGGCGCCGCCGAGCCGCTTGAGGTAGTACGACGGCATGAGCGTTCCCTGCGAGTGGCCGATGAGGTCGACCTTCTTCGCGCCCGTCGCCGACAGAACTCGTTCCACCACGGCCTTCAATTGCTGGGCGCTCACGGCGAGCGGCCGGGTGCCGCCGATCTGATTCGCCGGCCACGGCGCGCCGGGCAGCGCGCCGTACGTGAAGGAGAACACGCAGTAGCCGTTGTTCTTGAGCAGCGGCGCGTAGGCGCCCCAGTTGGTCTGCGCCCCGCCCCCGGTGCCGTGCACCAGCACGACCGGGTCGGGGTGGCGCACCGTCGGCCTGCAGGAGTAGTCGTCGGTCCCGGGCAGGGACCCGTTCGGGTTCGTCAGCTCCGACGGTATGCCGCCGAAGAAGCTGAAGTTCTCGGGCAACGGCTCGGCGTACGACGGTGCCGCGAGCAGGAACGCCGCGGCGGCGGCCGCGGCGGCCGCCCGTCGCCAGACGGAACGCAGGTTCATGATCACAGAAGGTAGCCGAGCCCCGAACCGTGCGTGGAAGATTTCTAGAACTTGTTCCATATCGTCGAGCCCTTGCGAATCGTGACCAACGGTCACTTTCCCGACTAATTACTCATATCCGGCGATCGAGTTGCCTCCGCAAAGGCGTACACCGACAGGTATCGCGGGAGAGGGACCGTCCCGCGATCGTCGTCCCCCACCCGGTCTGCAGGAGTTCGCATGTCCACTTCCCTCATCCGCGCCGTCGCGGCGGCGCTCGCCGTCGCCGCGCTCGCCCTCCCGGCCGCGGCGTCCAACGCCGATCCCGTCTACAAGAACTGCACCGAGGTGCGCCAGGCCGGCAAGGCCCCGATCCTCAAGGGCCAGCCCGGCTACAGCAGCAAGCTCGACCGCGACGGCGACGGGATCGCCTGCGAGAAGTAGCCGCAGCGCGAACGCGAAAGCGCCCCCTGACCTGCCGGTCAGAGGGCGCTCTCTGTGGAGCCGCCGGGAATTGAAGAACCTGTACGTTCCCGCTGGTGGGAGGCTCGCCACCCCGCCTGAACTTCGGTGTATTACCTAGTAGTACGGACAGATCACGGTAAATGCGGAGGCTCTCACGGGGAATGCGGGGACAGCTAGTCATTGCCCTCGCTCTCCTTCAAAGAACTCTCGCAGCGTGGTGGGGACGTACGGGTAGGCATCCGCCGCGTAGCGCTCCTGCCAGAGTGACTCACCGAAGTGCTAACGCGCTGCCTCGTAGTAGGGAACATGCACGCGGTGGGTCACCCCGGTCAGCGAGGCAATGTCCGACCGTTCAGCGTCCGACAACAGCCGCGCGAGACCATCCTCCCCCAGCACGCTTTCCAGCTCATAGCTCGACGCCGCCGCGTCCGAACAGTTCCGTTCTCCGATGCTCTTATGCACCATGCGATGATCCTTCGCCCGAGACGAGTCGTACGTGAAGATCACCTCCGCAGCGCCCGCATCTTCAATCCACTCATTGCAGCTATCGCACACCCACCGCACCGTCGCCTCACTCATCTTGCAAAGTATGGCAGTCGTTCCCATCACCAGGGGCACATCTGAGCGTCCCGCGACTGTTACAGAGCTACCGCACTACCTCGGGTTCACCCTCGTACGCGGCGACGTCCACCACCCGCTCGCTTTCGTTCCGCCCGCCCACGTGCGCGAGCACCACCTCGGGCGGCAGGTCCGCGAGCTTCCAGATGGTCCCGTTGGTGGAACGAACCGAATCAGCCAGCGGATAGATCGTCACCGAAGTTGCACACTCTCCATGAGCGTTCCGATTTTTCCCAGCGGACTCCGTATGTGATCGCGCTATTATGCGCCGTCACTGCGCCGCGCCGCACGGTAACTTGTCCCAATACACTAATTCCGTTGGTTGACGTTTCTTGCGCCGTCATGCTCGTGACCACTCCGTCACCGTCCCGGTGTCGCGCACTTTGGTACGCCCCAAGAAAAGCATCGTCGGTGAGTGAGAGAATCGACTGATGTAGGTGACCGCAACTCAATTGCAATGCACGAGCCCGATCCCCTCGATCGTAGGCGTCGATAAGCGCAGTCGTCACACGCCCTATCTCCGACGACGGAGCGATAACCGTCGTTGGTTGCGTCGAAGATTGCCGTTCCGAATCGGGCACAACAGTAGGACCAACACACCCAGCCATGCTGCCGACAACTCCAAGGATCACCACAGTAACCGCTGCACCCCGTCGAGCAAGGCTTCGGCGACACTTCGACGGGATCACTAGCTCCACGCCTCGTTCAGTATCCGCCACAACACACCCCTAGGTCGGCAGAGTAAATACAAGGACGATAGCACCGCCGCAACCAGAAGCGTTATCGGCTTCCTCGTCAATGTGCAAGTCGCCACCGACACGACGGCGCGCCTCCGCGCGAGGAAAGGGCTCCTGAACAGCGACCCGTTCCGCATCCACGGAATAGTCCGCCCTGCGATCCCACCAACGATGCGCAGTCCCATGAGCGGTGGGTCCACGACTGCGGCACGTTCACGGGGTTCTTCCTCGACCCACCCCGCTGACCTACGTGTCCGTGGACGACCGAGGGATGCCGCGCTACATCTACGGCGTGATCGACGCGTGGATCGTCACATGGGAGTGACCCGCCCAAGTCCACGTTTGGGCGGACACAAGGTGCACCTCGCTAGCGTGGCGTGCATGATCCTGTACCATTACACCTCCACTCAGCACCTCCCGAAGATCATGGGCGGCGGCGTGCTCCTGACCACCGAGAACAACTTGCGCGCCGCGAAGATCGTGGGCGGCGTGGACGTGAACGCGAATAAGGGCAGGGGCGTCGTGTGGCTGACCGATGTCGCTGAGCCCGAGGGTGACCCGTTCGCGATGCGCGGCTCGGCGGTGGACAAGTACGCCGTGCGGATCACCGTGGAGGTGCCCGATAAGGAGGCGCTGCGCTGGGACAAGTACGTCGCGAAGCGCAACGGAGAGAAGCGGGTCTTCGAGGCGCTGAGCCGCGACCTCGCGTGGCGGAGGGTGCGTGTGGTCGAGCGGCGCATCTACGCCGACGAGTGGCGCGAGGTACGGGTGAGCGACGACGTGATCGACTTGCCGACCGAGTGGGAGCGCACCCCGCATGACGGCTCCGTGGATATCCGCACGAACATCGGCGCGGAGGCAGTACGGCTGGGGATCGACTAGCAACAGGGGCGCGCCCACTGCTCCGCACCCCACTCGCGCTGCACCATCTCCAGCCCCTCGACCGTCACCACGCCGCCGTCACGGAGGGAGGTCCAGTAGGCGCGCTCGTCAGCGAACACCGCTTCGACCCACGCGGGCAGGGCGGGAACACCATCGTCGGACTCAGTCATGCTGCGGCTCGATTTCGACAGGCGTGAGCCCCTTGGGAAGCTCTAGCCTCGGCCTTTCGCGGGTGAGGTCGTGTCGGACATGAAGAAAGGTGCTCTGAGCTGGAAGAATAGGGGTTACCACACCAACCTATTTCCAGTCTCGAAGGAGCACCTTTCTGGTGAGTCAGTCTACGTCCTGCTACCCGAAGGTGTCGGTCGACGCGGCCGGAACGAACCTCGTCTCGCATGCCGGGACAGTGCTGTTGCTTCGTACCGCCGAGACGATCGGTCTGATGGCGGCCCTGACCAGTGCGTTGACGCCGTGGCGCAAATTGAACGCGATTCATGATCCGGGGAAGACGGTGCTTGATCTGGCGGTGTCGATCGCGGCGGGTGGGGACTGCCTGGCTGATGTGGATCAGCTCCGCAACCAACCGCAGGTGATGGGGCAGGTGGCCTCGGATCCGACGGTCTCTCGGCTGATCACCGCGCTCGCCGACGACGTCGACGTGGCGTTGGCGGCGATCGCAGGAGCGTCCGCGCAGGCCCGGGCCCGGGCGTGGGAACTCGCCGGCGAGGACA
>NZ_LSRF01000055.1:0-113523 GCF_001575195.1 Tsukamurella pseudospumae | reverse complement strand
GGGCCTGCGCGGACGCCGCAGCGATCGCCGCCAACGCCGCGTCGACATCGCCTGCTAAGGCGGTGATCAGCCGCGACACCGTCGGATCGGAGGCGACCTGGCCCATCACCTGTGGTTGGGTGCGGAGCTGATCGAGGTCGGCCAGGCAGTCCCCGCCCGCCGCGATCGACACCGCCAGATCAAGCACCGTCTTCCCCGGATCGTGGATCGCGTTCGGCTTGCGCCACGGCATCAACGCACTGGTCAGAGCCGCGGTCAGACCGACCGTCTCGGCGGTACGAAGCAACAGCACTGTCCCGGCATGCGAGACGAGGTTCGTTCCGGCCGCGTCGACCGACACCTTCGGGTAGCAGGACGTAGACTGACTCACCAGAAAGGTGCTCCTTCGAGACTGGAAATAGGTTGGTGTGGTAACCCCTATTCTTCCAGCTCAGAGCACCTTTCTTCATGTCCGACACGACCTCACCCGCGAAAGGCCGAGGTTAGTCGGGTTTCTCCGACCCTCGCTGGACCTGCGAACGTGTGACGTGCGCCCCAGGTGAAACAAGATCGATGACTTTGTCCTACTCGGCTGCTACAGTGGAATCGTTCTGTTCTTGAGGCCGCTGCTTGCGGTCGTACCGATTGGGGATCGCCTCGTGGCTATCACTGACGTCGCGGAGTACGCGCACCTGACCGACGCCGACATCGAGGCGCTCGGTGCCGAGCTGGACGCGCTGCGCCGCGAGATCGAGGAGAGCCGCGGCGAGGAGGATGCGAAGTACATCCGCCGCGTCATCAAGAGCCAGCGCATCGCCGAGACCGCCGGCCGCGTCTTCGGGCTGGGCGCCGGCATGAAGGGCTGGAAGGGCAAGGCCGCGTGGGCCGCCTCCGCCGCGTGCCTGAGCTACGCGAAGGTGATCGAGAACAACGAGCTGGGCCACAACATCATGCACGGCCAGTGGGACTGGATGAACGATCCGGAGATCCACTCCACCAGCTGGGAGTGGGACAGCGCCTCGGACGGCAAGTTCTGGCGCCACACCCACAACTACATGCACCACAAGTACACCAACGTCACCGACATGGACGACGACATCGGCTATGGCATCCTGCGCGTCACGCGCGATCAGCCGTGGGAGCCTTACATGCTGTTCAACCCCATCTACAACTTCACGCTGATGATGGGCTTCCAGTACGGCAAGGCCGTGCAGCACCTCGAGCTGATGAACGCCATGAAGGCGGCGCTCAACGGCGGCGAGCAGTACGCCGAGTACGACTGGGAGGAGTTTCGCAGCCGGCTCAAGGTGGTCCTCACCAAGATCACCAAGCAGACCGCGAAGGACTACGTCCTGTTCCCCGCGATGGCCGTGCCCTTCACCGGCGCCCGTGGCTACAAGAAGGCGGCCTCGGCCAACCTGGTCGCGAACACGGTGCGCGACGTGTGGGATCACATGACCATCTTCTGCGGCCACTTCCCGGACGACGCCGAGAAGTTCACCATCGAGGACATCGATAACGAGACCCTCCCCGAGTGGTACCTGCGTCAGATGCTGGGCACCGCGAACTTCGAGGGCAGCAACGCGCTGCACTTCATCACCGGGCACCTGGGTCGGCAGATCGAGCACCACCTGTACCCGGACCTGCCCTCCAACCGCTACAACTACATCAACTCGCGCCTGGTCGAGATCTGCGAGAAGTACGACCTGCCCTACAACACCGGGCCGATGTGGAAGCAGTACGCGGAGTCCTGGCGCACCGTCATCAAGCTCTCGCTGCCGGACAAGTACCTGACGGCCACCGTCGACGATGCGCCCGAGACGCACTCGAACAAGCGCTTCTACGACGAGTCCGGCGAGACCACCGTGGTCAAGGGCGAGATCGATGCAGACGGCAACCGTCGCGGCCTCGTCTCGCACGTCGAGGAACTGGCGGCAGCGAAGTAACGGGGCGGGCCGGACGCGCGTAGCCTTAGACACGTGGCTATCACTGATGTCGGCGAGTACGCACATCTCGATGACGCCGACATCGAGCAGCTCGCGCGGGAGCTGGACTCCATCCGCGCCGAGGTCGAGTCGTCGCGCGGCGAACGGGACGCCCGGTACATCCGTGGCGTGATCCGGGCGCAGCGCGTGCTCGAGGCCGCGGGCCGGCTCACCATCCTCGGCTCCAAGAGCCGATGGTTCTGGGCCGCCGGCGCGGGCATGCTCGGGGTCGCCAAGATCATCGAGAACATGGAGCTCGGGCACAACGTCATGCACGGGCAGTGGGATTGGATGAACGATCCCGAGATCCACTCCACCACGTGGGAGTGGGACATGGCCTGTCCCGGCGCGCACTGGAAGCACTCGCACAACTTCCTGCACCACAAGTACACCAATGTCGTGGGCATGGATCTGGACGTCGGCTACGGCGTCCTCCGGGTCACCCGCGACGAGCAGTGGGAGGCCAAGCGGTCCGCCCAGTTCCTCAACAACCTGTTCCTCGGGCTCACCTTCGAGTGGGGCATCGCCCTGCACGACATCGAGCTGGCCGAGGCCATCGCCGGGAACAAGCCGTGGCCGCAGACCCGGAAACAGCTGCGCGAGTTGGGTGTGAAGGCCGCGCGGCAGCTGGGTAAGGACTTCGTCCTGTACCCGGCGGTCAGCAAGGCGGTGGGCGGCTCCTTCGGGCGCACGTTGTCGGCGAACCTCACGGCGAACATCGTCCGCAACATCTGGACCTACGTGGTCATCTTCTGCGGGCACTTCCCCGACGGTGCCGAGAAGTTCACCACCGAGTCCATCGTCGACGAGACGCCGGGCGAGTGGTACCTGCGGCAGATGCTGGGCAGCGCGAACATCTCGGGCGGCCGCGCCATGGACTTCATGACGGGCAACCTGAGCTACCAGATCGAGCACCACATGTTCCCCGACCTGCCGTCGAACCGGCTCGCGGAGATCAGCGTGAAGGTGCGGGCGATCTGCGAGAAGTACGACATCCCGTACACCGAGGGCCCGCTGCTGCGCCAGTACTACCTGTCCCAGCGCACCATCGCGAAGCTCTCGCTGCCGGACCGCTGGCTGCGCGCCACCGCGGACGACGCGCCGGAGACGGCGTCGGAGCTGCGGTTCGCCGCGATCCGCGAGCGACTCGTGGTCGCCCAGGAGAACGCGCAGGACAGGTTCGTCCTCGCGCAGGAGAACGCGCACGACCGGCTCGTGCACGCCCAGGAGGCGGCGCAGGACCGCCTGGCGCACGCCCGCGAGGCGGCGCACGCCGCGCAGCTCGAGGTGGAGCGCGTCGGGCTCCGCACGGCGATCGCCGAGGCAGCGCGGCACAAGGTTGAAGAGAAGCGGGCACGGTCCGAGGCGAAGCGTGCGGGTCGCCGTCGGCGCCGGAGCTCCGGCGTGGCGTAGACTTCTTACTTTGGGCAGCCTAAGAAGACTGCCGAGTCGTCCTCGTCGGGAGTGTTTGTTGATGAAGCCCTTGCGCGTCGCGATCGTGGGTTCCGGGCCGTCGGGCTTCTTCGCCGCCGGGAACCTGTTGGAGCAGGACGACATCGAGGTGCAGGTCGACGTGTTCGACCGGCTGCCCACGCCGTTCGGCCTGGTCCGCTACGGCGTCGCGCCCGACCATCCCGCGATCAAGTCGGTCACCAAGATCTTCGACCGCACCGCGCAGCACGAGAACTTCCGCTACTTCGGCAATGTCGAGGTCGCGACCGACATCCAGGCCTCCGAGCTCGCGCAGTGGTACGACGCCGTGATCTACGCGATCGGCGCGTCCGGCGGCCGGCGGCTCGAGGTCGACGGTGCCTGGCTCCCCGGTAACCACCCGTCGAGCGATTTCGTCGGCTGGTACAACGGCCACCCCGACCGCCGCGACCTCGACGTCGACCTCGGCGTCGAGCGTGCCGTGGTCATCGGCAACGGCAATGTCGCGCTCGACGCGGCCCGGATCCTGGTCACCGGCACCGAGAAGCTCGAGGGCACCGACATGGCCGAGCACGCGCTGGCGGCGCTGCGCGGTTCGGCGATCCGCGAGGTCGTCGTGCTCGGCCGTCGCGGCGCGGAGCAGGCCGCGTTCACGCCCTCCGAGGTAGCCGAGCTGGACAAGTTGCCGGGCGTCGACGTGATCGTCGACCCGGCCGACGTACCGGCGGAGGACAAGGAGCGCGACAAGGCCCGCCCGCCGGTGGAGCGCAACAACATCAAGCAACTGCGCAAGCTGGCCGCGCTCGAGCCGACCGGGGCGGACCGTCGGATCGTGCTGAAGTTCCTGCGCTCCGTGGTCGGCATCGGCGGCGACGACGCCGTTCGCACGGTCTCCATCGCCACCAACGAGCTCGCCCTCGGCGAGGACGGCACCGTCGAGGCGCAGCCCACCGGCGCGGTCGCCGAGCACGAGGCGGGCCTGGTCATCCACGCCGTCGGTTACCACGGCACCCCGATCCCCGGCATCCCGTTCGACACGGAGCGGGGCGTGTTCCGCAACGCCGACTCGCGGATCGTCGGGTACGACGGTGCGCCCCTCCCGGGCCACTACGTGGTCGGCTGGATCAAGCGCGGACCGTCGGGCGTCATCCCCACGAACCGCGACTGCGCGCGCGACACGGTCTCCGTCCTCCTCGCCGACGTCGCGGAGGGCAGGCTCGCGCGCAGCGACTTCGACGGTGCCCAGGTCGAGAAGCTCGTCGTCGAGCGCGTGCCGAACCTCGTCGAGTACGACGGATGGATGGCCATCGACGCGCACGAGACCGCCCTCGCGGAGGAGGACGATCGGCCGCGCGTGAAGCTCACCAGTGTCGACGCGATGATCGACGCGGCGCAGGCGGCTACGGACTGATCCGGCCGGTTCAGCCCAGCAGCGGCCGCACCGATGCGTAGGCGTCGGGCCGGTTCGTGCTCGGCAGGTCGAAGACGCGGCTGACGGGTCCGCCGGCGGTACTCCGGGGCCAGCCCGGATCCTGTGCGGTGACGAAGGCGACTGCCGCGGAATGGATCTCGTCGGAGAGCGACTGCGGCGGGTGGGCTCCGGCGAGTGGCTCCACCGCCGAGCCGTCGAGGCAGTCGAAGAAGAAGGGCACATCCAGGCAGTGCCCGGCGAGCCCGAATCGCCCTGACGGCCAGGAGAACCGGTAGGTCCAGGTCGGCGCGTCGCCGCGGAAGCCGGCGATGCGGGGGACGCTGACGCGGAACATCTTGTCGCTCAAGGCCCGCCCGGCGAGGCGCGCCTTTCCACGCGCCGCGATGTCGCTGTTCGCGGCGAGGTACGGGGCGCGCTGACGCTTCGGGACGGCGAGCGCGGCGAGGATCGCACCGGTCGGGACGAGCGGCGTGATCCGGGCCATCGGCCCCTCGGTGAAGGCCATCGCGAATTCGTCGTCGACGGTCCCGATCACCAGCGGTTTGTCGGCGCCCGCGCCGCCGCGCAGGGCCTCGGTAGTGGGGCGGGGGAGCAGGTCGCCGTCGACGGTGGGCCCCAACTGCAGTCCGTGGGTGAATGCGGCGCGCAGCCCTCGGATCCCGATCGACGTGGCCTTCTTCTGCAGATCGAGGATGCGCTCCTCGGGCACCGTCGACAGGCCCGCCCGAGTCGGTGCGACGCCGGCCCGCGCCGCGAGGTCCCGGCCGAAGGCCTCGGCACGCGCGGCCGTTGCGTCGGTGAGCACGCCGGACAGGGCGATCGCGCCGTGGAACAGGTGCTGCGCCACGGGCATGCCGAGGAGCGTCAGAACCGCGCCGCCGCCCGCGGACTGTCCGGCGATCGTGACGCGGCCGGGGTCGCCACCGAACGCGGCGATGTTGCGCCGCACCCAATCCAGCGCTGCGAGCCAGTCCCGCACCCCGCGGTTCGACGGTGCGTCCTCGATCCACCCGAAGCCGTCGAAGCCGAGGCGGTAGGAGATCGTCACCGTGACCACGCCGTCGCGGTTGAAGTTCCGCCCGTCGTACCAGGGGCTCGCGGGGGAGCCTGCGAAGTAGCCGCCGCCATGGATCCAGACCAGCACGGGCAGGCCGGCACCGTCGGCCGGGCGTTCCGGCGAGGGCGTGAAGACGTTGACGTTGAGCGTCGAGTCCCCGGGGATCGACGGCTCGGGAATGAGCACGACTCCGGGGTCGCCGCGCTGCGCGGTGGCCCCGTACGCCGCCGCGTCGAGCACGCCCTCCCACGGCGCCTTCGGGACCGGGGCGGCGAACCGCAGGTCACCCACGGGCGGCTCCGCGAAGGGGATACCCAGGAACGCCGCGGACCGCGGCGCACCCCGCCCGCCCGTCGTCGGCCGCCAGCGGCCCCGGACCACGCCCGCGTCCGTCGCGACCTCGGGGTGTCCGTCCGCCGTCATGCGCATCGTCCTCCAGTCCGTGGGCGGCGCGCGGCCGCACACCGTCGGGTGATCCCTCCGCAGGAGAGTCTTCCACCCGCCGCAGGCCCAGCCGGTCTAGCCTCGATCGGACATGGACATCTCGATCACGCGCGCGGACCTCGACGACCCGGCCCTCGCGGACTTCCTCCTCGCCCACCTGCGCGACATGGAGCCGACCGCACCGCCGGAGAGCCGGCACGCCCTCGACCTCGCTGCGCTCCGCGCCCCGGGTGTTCGCCTGTGGACGTTGCACCGGGACGGCGAGCTCGCCGGCACCGTCGCACTCGCGGCGGTCGAGCCCGATCATGAGGAGCTCAAGAGCATGCGCGTTGCTCCCTCCGCACGCGGCCTCGGCATCGGTCACCTGCTGCTCCGGCACGTCCTCGACGACGCACGCGCACGCGGTGTCGAGCGGGTGTCGCTCGAGACCGGCAGCCAGGAGTTCTTCGCGCCGGCCCGGGCTCTGTACATCGCGCACGGCTTCGCGGTGTGCCCGCCCTTCGGTGGGTACATCGCGGACCCCAACAGCGTCTTTCTCACCAGGATGACCGCTGAGATGTAGCCCTGAGCGGCGCCGGGCAGGGAAGTCCCAGGTCGCACAGGGGCGGCGCCGCTGGAGGTCACTTCTCAGCGACCATCCCGAGTACGGACCGGACCGGACGGCACGCCCGGCACGCCCCGAGCCCGGAGTTCGAGACGGCGCAATTCGAGAGCCCGCGCATTTCGGGTGCGCTGGCGCATTTCGGGTGCGGATGCACTCCCGCACCCGTTTCACCCGGGCGCACCCGGCATGCCGGGTGCGCTGGCGCATTTCGGGTGCGGATGGCTTCCCGCCCCCGATTCGCCCGGGCGGCCCGCCCGCCCGCAGCCGCTCCGCCCGCCCGCTCCGGCCGCCCGGACCGCGCGCCGCCGTCGACGTCCGCGGCCGGAATGCGCCGGGTACCGTCGTTGTTGAGATCGGTGGCGCCCCGAAGCCATCGGGGAAGAGCCGGACTAGGAGCTGATATGACTGACAACGGCACCATCACCACCACCCCCGGCCGCGAGACCGCGGTGCTGGCGGGCGGCTGTTTCTGGGGGATGCAGGACCTGCTCCGCAAGCAGCCGGGCATCGAGGCCACGCGGGTGGGCTACACCGGCGGCAGCAACGACCACGCCACGTACCGCAACCATCCCGGTCACGCGGAGGCGGTCGAGATCGTGTTCGATCCGGCGAAGACCAGCTACCGCGACGTGCTGGAGTTCTTCTTCCAGATCCACGACCCGTCCACGAAGGACCGGCAGGGCAACGACCGGGGCTCGAGCTACCGCTCCGCGATCTTCCCGCTGAGCGAGGAGCAGGAGAAGGTGGCGCGCGACACCATCGCCGATGTCGACGCCTCGGGGCTGTGGCCGGGCAAGGCCGTCACCACGATCGAGGCGCCGGCGCCGTTCTGGAACGCCGAGCCGGAGCATCAGGACTACCTCGAGAAGTACCCGGACGGCTACACCTGCCACTTCCCGCGGCCCGGCTGGAAGCTGCCCAAGCGGGCGACGGCGTGATCATCGCCCCGCGCCTCGGCTGACGTCCGGGCGCGGGGATCACCGCAGATCGAGGGTGGCGATGCCGGTCAGCCGGCATCGCCACCGTCCGTCTCGGGACACGAGGACGGCGAGCACCGCCTCGCACGCGCGGCAGCGCATGACCAGGCCCATCGCCGTGGCGAAGACCCGCGCGATCGCGATCTCGCCGTGGGCGCCGCATCCGGCGCACTCGGCGGCGGCCGCGCTCAGGTCGACGCCGAAGACCTCCGCCAGCGGCCCCGCCGCGGCGTTCCCGTCCAGTTCGGCCATGATCAACCACCTCCGAATCGTTCGGTGCGGATCGCCGACGCGGCGTGCCCCAGCGATACCGCCCACGCTGTGACCGTCTCGACGAAGGGCGTCGGCCCGCACACGAACAGTGCCGGGGACTGCGCTGCGGGAATCGTCGCCTCCGCGAACTCGTCCTGGGTGAGCCGGCCCGCGGGGCGGGCACCGTCGGACTCGCGAGTCCGCACGACATCGACGCGGGTGCGTCCGAACCCGGCGAGCTCGGCGCCGAAGAAGGCGTCGGCCCCCGTCCGCAAGGAGTACAGCAGCCGGAACTCGACGGGTCGCTCCGCGCCTTCGTTGGCCGCGGCCATGGGGATCAGCGGCACCACGCCCGAGCCGCCCCCGATCAGCTGCACCGGGCCGGCGTGCGCGGGATCGTCCGGCCTCCAGAGGAAGTAGCGGCCCAGCGGCCCCTGCAGTTCCACCTCGTCGCCCACCGCGAGGTCGCGCACGAGGTAGGGGGAGACCTCGCCGTCGGCGACCTCGGCCACCACCAGCGTGAGCCGGGTGCCGGAGCCGGACGACGCGATCGAGTAGGACCGGGACGCCTGGTAGCCGTCGGGTGCGGTGAGCCGCAGGTCGACGTGTGCGCCTGCGTCGTTGCCCGGCCAGGTGGGCACCTCGAACGTCAGTCGCCGGGCCGTTGCGGTCTCGGCGCTCGCCTCGACCAGCCGCGCCCGGTGCCAGGCCACCCGCCGCGCGGTCACCAGTACCGCTCCTCGCTCCACGGGTCGCCGTGCAGGTGGTAGCCGTTCTGCTCCCAGAAACCGGGCTCGTCGTCGGGCATCATCTGCAGCGCGCGGATCCACTTGGCGCTCTTCCAGAAGTACAGGTGCGGCACGAGAAGCCGTGCGGGACCGCCGTGCTCGGGGTCGAGCGGCGCGCCCTCGGCCTCGATGGCGATCCACGCCTGGCCGTCCAGGAGTTCGTCGAGCGGCACGTTCGTGGTGTAGCCGCCGTAGCTGTGCGCCATGACGAAATCCTGTGTGGTCTCGATGTTCTCGAAGATCGCATCGAGTGGCACTCCGCGCCAGGGCATCTGGAGCTTGGTCCAGTGCGTCACGCAGTGGATGTCGGTGGTGATGTCCTCCACGCCCAGCGCGAGCAGTCCGTCCCAGTCCCAGGAGTGCTTCTCGCCGGTCTCGGTGTACACGGAGAACTCGAACCGCTCCGTGCTCACCTGTGGTGTGGGCCCGGCCGAGAGTACGGGCCAGTCCTCCACCAGAGTCTGCCCGGGCGGCAACGCGGGATCGTCCCGGCGCCGCCGGCCGCCGAAGCCCTGATTGATGATCGCCATCCCACCGCCTCGCTCACCGGATTTGCACGAGCATAGCGCCGAACTCGCCCGTGCGCCGGGGGAATCCGCGAGCCGTCAGGCCCAGTCGGGGGTGGCGGTCAGGTCGGCCAGCAGGCCGCGGACCGCCATCGCCCGACGGTGCGCCGTCCCCTCCAGTCCGTCGAGGGCGCACTCCGGATCGGCGGGCGGACCGAGATGTGTACACCCGCGAGGACAATCGAGAACGGCCTCCGCCAGGTCGGGGAAGGCCGCGACCACGTCGTCGGTGGAGATGTGCGCGAGCCCGAAGCTGCGGATACCGGGGGTGTCGACCACCCAGCCGCCCGCGGGCAGCCACAGCGCCACGGACTGTGTGGACGTGTGCCGCCCCTTGCCCACTCCGGACACGACGCCGGTGGCGCGGTTGGCATCCGGCACGAGGCGGTTGACCAGAGTCGACTTCCCGACGCCGCTGTGCCCGATGAGCGCGGTGACGCGTCCGGTCAGCAGATCGTGCGCCTCGTCGAGCGGGTCGCCGCGGCCGGCGGCGATCACCGTCAGGTCGAGGTCGGCGAACGCGGCGGTGAACTCCTCCGCGTCGGCCAGGTCGCCCTTGGTCAGGCACAGTACCGGCGTCAGTCCACCCGCGTAGGCGGCGATGAGGGTGCGCTCGACGAAGCCGGTGCGCGGCGGCGGGTCCGCGAGCGCGGTCACGATGAGCAGCTGGTGGGCGTTGGCGACGACGATCCGCTCGTACGGGTCGGTGTCGTCGGCGGTCCTGCGCAGCACCGTCTTCCGCTCGTCGACCCGGACGATCCGCGCCAGGGTGTCCTTGCGGCCGGTCAGGTCGCCGACGACGCCGACCGAGTCCCCGACGACGATGGGGGAGCGGCCCAGCTCGCGGGCCCGCATGGCGGTGATCACCCGTTCCGGGTCGCCGCCGAGGGCGCAACCCCAGCGGCCGCGGTCCACGGAGACGACCATCGCCGTCTCGGCGTCGCTGTGGTCGGGCCGGTTCTTGGTGCGTGGACGACTGCTCTTGCCCGGGCGCACCCGGACATCGGTCTCGTCGTACTCGCGCTTACCCAACGAGCCGGCTCACGACCGGTTGCCCAGCAGCGTGTTCCACATGGCGGGGAAGTCGGGCATGGTCTTGCCCGTCGTCGCGATGTCCTCGACCTGCACGCCCTCGGTGACCAGCCCCAGGATCGCGCCCGCGGTGGCCATGCGGTGGTCGGCGTAGCTGTGCCAGACGCCGCCGTGCAGCGTCGCCGGCTCGATGTGCAGGCCGTCCTCGGTCTCGGTGCAGCGCCCGCCGAGCGCGGTGATCTCGGCGGTGAGCGCGGCGAGCCGGTCGGTCTCGTGGCCGCGCAGGTGCGCGATGCCCCGCAGGTGCGATGGTGAATCCGCCAGGGCCGCAAGCGCGGCGACGGTGGGCGTGAGCTCGCCGATGTCGCGCAGATCCCAGTCCACGCCGTGCAGGGCGCCGGTCCCACTGGCGGTGATCGCACCGTCGGCGTACGAGACCCCGGCCCCCATCGCCGTGAGGATGTCGGCGAACTGCACACCCGGCTGCGTCGACGCCGGGTTCCAGTGCGGGACGGTCACGGCGCCGCCGGTGACCGCCGCCGCCGCGAGGAAGACGGTGGCGTTCGACAGGTCCGGCTCGACCGTCCAGTCGTGCGCGCGGATCCCGCCAGGCGCGACGCGCCAGGTGTTCGCCTCGGAGGTGTCGACCTCGGCGCCCGCGGTGCGCAGCATGTCGACGGTCATGTCGATGTGCGGCATGGACGGGACGGGCTTGCCGTCGTGGTGCACCACGACACCCTCGACGAAGCTCGGCGCGCTGAGCAGCAGGCCCGAGACGAACTGGGAGCTCGCCGACGCGTCGATGGTGACGGTGCCGCCGCGGATCGGTCCGTCGCCGTGGACGGTGAAGGGCAGCCCGTCGCCGTCGATCCGGGCGCCGAGCCCGCGCAGCGCGTCGAGCACCGTGCCCAGTGGCCGGGCCCGGGCCTGCGGGTCACCGTCGAAGTCGACGGTGCCGCGCGCCCCGGCCGCGAGGGAGGGGAGGAAGCGCATCACGGTGCCGGCGAGTCCGCAGTCGACGACGCCGCCGTGCAGCGGACCGCCGGTGACGGTGACCGTGGTCCCGCCCGCGAACGCGACCTCGGCTCCGAGTGTCTGCAACGCGGCGGCCATGAGGTCGGTGTCGCGGCTGCGGAGGGCGTTCGTCAGCGTCGAGGCGGACGGTGCCTGAGCGGCCAGGATGTACGCGCGATTAGTGATCGACTTCGAGCCCGGGAGGGCGATCGTGCCCGTCACCGGGCCGACGGCGAAGGGCGCAGGCCACAGCTCCAACAGGTCCACCGGCCCATCCTCGCACATGAGGGCGACCTCACCGCGTGCTACCTTGCTGGGCAGAACAGGTCAGGTCATCACCGCCGGGAGATCCTCGATGAAGCGTAATCGTACGTCCGTGGGCAGGGCTGTCTCGACGGCCGCCACCTTCGCCGCTGTGGCGACCGTCGCGGGGCTCCTCGCGCCCGTCGCGTCGGCCGATCCGAAGCCGGCGGAGCCGCCGAAGAACAAGGCCGGCGAGCTGGTCATCGGTTCCGGCAACCTCCCCGACTCGATGGACTTCGGCGGTGCCGTGCTGTCCGGTGCGGCCGCGGGCTGGAACGGCGCGTGGGCGTCGCTGAACACCGCCAAGGTCGATCCGGCCGACTGCAAGGTGCTCTACGCGGGCCTGCCGATCCCCAAGGGCACCGACACGGCGCAGACCAACGGAAGCTCGCGTGGGACCACCTGGTCGATGGTGGTCTCCAAGTTCGCGATCGATGTGGCGCCGCTGCGCGCCGCGCTCCCGAAGTGCGCGTCGTTCAAGGCCGTCAAGGACGGCGTCGTCAATGAGGTCACCGTGCGCGAGATCGCCGCGACCGGCATCCCCGGTGGCCTGGGCCTCGAGTTCACGCAGAAGAGCAAGCGCGGCAACCAGGTCGAGTACCTGCAGTCACGGCAGTACACCGGCGTGGTCAACGGAGTCACCATGTCGCTGCGCGGTGGGCGCCAGTCCCGCGAGGCCGCCCCCTTCGTGGGTGCCGACGATCAGCTGGCCGTCGATCTGCTTCGCGTGCAGAGCACCATCCTGAAGAACCCGCCGGAGCCGCAGCAGGCGGCCCCCGCTCCCGCCGCGAGCGGGTCGGCGAAGCCCGCGGCGCCGGCCTCTGCGAAGCCGGGCGCGCCCGCGTCGGCCAAGCCGGCCGCGCCGTCGGCGAAGCCGGCTGCACCGTCGTCGGCGGCCCCGAAGGCGCGCTGATCTCTGAACTAATGTTCAGGTAGAATCCGGGGTGTGGAGACCACTCGGGAGTTCAGCGTCGGACAGCTCGCCGCCCGCAGTGGCGTGGCGGTGTCTGCGCTGCACTTCTACGAGCGCGAGGGGCTGATCACCGCACGCAGGACCTCCGGCAACCAGCGGAGGTATCCGCGGGAGATGCTGCGTCGCGTCGCGTTCATCCGGATCAGCCACCGCGTAGGCATCCCCCTGTCCACGATCCGCGAGGCGCTCGAGACGCTGCCGAACGGCCGCACGCCCACGCGGACGGACTGGGAGCGCCTCTCGCGCTACTGGCACGACGATCTGTCCCACCGGATCGACGAACTGACCCGCCTGCGCGACAACCTCACCGACTGCATCGGCTGCGGCTGCCTGTCCATGGCTTCCTGCGCACTCGCGAACCCGCACGACGCCCTGGCCACCACCGGCGTCGGGCCCCGGCGCGTGTTCGACAGCTTCGAGGAGTAGTCCGATGTGCGGACGGTACGCGGTGACCACGGATCCGGCGCTGTTGGCGGGCGAGATCGACGCGGTGGATGAGACGGCGGGCGTCGAGCTCGACGTGCCGGGCTACAACGTCGCGCCCACGACGAGCATCGTCACCGTCGTCGCGCGGCACTCGCGCGAGCAGCCCGACGATGCCCCGACCCGTCGGCTGCGCGCGATGCGCTGGGGGCTGCTGCCGCACTGGCAGAAGTCGCTGAGCGGCCCGCCGCTGTTCAACGCGCGTGCGGAGTCCGTCGCCGAGAAGCCGGCGTTCCGCACCGCGATCAAGAACAAGCGCTGCCTGATCCCGATGGACGGCTGGTACGAGTGGCAGGTGCTCGACCCGGATGGCAAGAAGCCGCGCAAGCAGCCGATGTACCTGACCCCGCAGGACGGCACCCGGATGTACATCGCGGGACTGTGGTCGGTGTGGCGTCCCGCCGACGCCGGGCTCGACGTGCCGCCCGTCCTCTCGGCGACGGTGCTGACCACGGACTCCGTCGGCCCGCTGCGCGCGGTGCACGACCGGATGCCGCTCGTACTCACCCCCGAACTGTTCGACCAGTGGCTCGATCCCGACGGTCCCGTCGACCCGGCGCTGTTGCTCCCGCCCGCCCTCGACGTGGCCGAGCGCATCGAGATCCGCCCGGTGTCCGCCTTGGTCAACTCCGTCAAGAACGATGGTGCCGCCCTCATCGAGCGCACCGAGCCCGGCTCCGGGCCCGGCCAGCTCAGCCTGCTCTGACGGAACCTGTCGGACCCTCGATCTACGCTGCGGAGCATCGAAGAAATCGAACCCTTGGGGGAGGGGGCGATGGCGGCACACTACTGGGTGATGCTGATCGTGGCGGGGCTGACCGCTGTCGGTGTGGTCGGGACGCTGTGGCAGAGGCAACGGTCGGAGCAGATGGATCGCCTGCTGAAAGCAGAGCATGAGGCGCGCACCGAATGGTGGAAACGGTTCGAGTGGGCTGCGGAGCAGTCGTTGAAGTCCGACGACATCGGGCAAGCGTTCGGACTACGGATTCTGGATGCGCTGTCCGTGTCCCCGCTCGTGACCACGAGCGAGCGGGAAATCCTGCGTGTGGTGGCGATCGGCTCCCGAAGGCGCAACAATATCAACAGAAAGAAAGGCGCCCGGCGATGACGAGCATCGAAGACAGTGCCCGTGAGCGGGACGAGGCTGATTTCGAGCTTCGGGGTCGAACCCCTGAGGCACGCCAGGCGAGCGCCAGCATCCTTGTGAACATCGATCGACAAGAGGGCAAGACGACCCCGCAGTGGGTGATCGACGTCGCCGAGGGGCGGCTCCCGGCCTGAACCGGCAACCGCCCCGTCGAGCTACGTGATGGTGCGGATCAGCTTCTTGTTGAGGAACTCCTCGATTCCCAGCGGGCCCATCTCGCGGCCGAACCCGGAGCGCTTCACGCCGCCGAAGGGCAGTTCGGCTCCCTCGGCGAGCACACCGTTGACGAACACCATGCCCGCCTGGATCCGGTCGGCGACGCGGGCGGCCTGCTCGGGATCGGTGGTGAACACGTAGGACCCGAGGCCGAACGGGGTGTCGTTGGCGAGTGCCAGCGCCTCGCCCTCGCCCTCCACGCGGTAGACCGTGGCGACGGGACCGAACAGCTCCTGCCGGAACGCGGGGTTGTCCTCCGTGACGTTCGTGAGGACGGCGGGCGGGTAGAAGGCACCGTCGCGCTGCCCCTCGATGGCGAGGTGCGCGCCCGCCTCCACGGCGCTGTTGACCTGCTGTTCGAGCCCGATCGCGGCGCGCTCCGAGGACAGCGGCGCGATGCCCTCGCCCGCGGCGAGGATCTTCGCGGTGAACCTCGCGACGAAGTCGTCGTACAGGTCGGCGGCCACGATGAACCGCTTGGCCGCATTGCAGGACTGGCCGGTGTTGTCGAGACGGCCTGCGACCGCGGCGTCGACCGTCGCGTCCAGATCGTGGGTGGAGAGCACGATGAACGGGTCCGAACCGCCCAGCTCGAGGACGCACTTCTTGAGGTTCCGGCCGGCGACCTCCGCGACCGCCGCTCCGGCCCGCTCCGAGCCGGTCAGTGACACCGCGGCGACGCGGGGGTCCGCGATGATGTCGGCGGCCTGCTCATTGGTCGCCCGGATGTTCACGTACGCGCCCGACGGCAGGCCGGCCTCGGTGAAGATCAGCTGCATCGCCTCCGCCGATTCGGGGCACTGCGGTGCGTGCTTGAGCAGAATCGTGTTGCCCGCCGCCAGGTTCGGGCCCGCGAACCGCGCCACCTGGTAGTACGGGAAGTTCCACGGCATGATCCCGAACAGCACGCCGATCGGGGAGCGGCGGATCACCGCCGAACCCTCGCCCTCCAACAACTCCAGCGGCTGATCGGCGAGGAAGCGCTCCGCGTTGTCGGCGTAGTACGTGTAGATCGCCGCCGAGAAGTCGACCTCGCCCAACGCGTCCTCGAGCGGCTTTCCCATCTCCCGCTGGATGATTCCGGCGAGCATCTCCCGGCGCTCGGTGTGCAGTTCGGCGACGCGCCGGACGAGGGCCGCGCGCTCGGCGACGGTGGATTCCTGCGGCCAGGTGCGCGCGGCGCGCGAGGCGGCGTCGAGCGCGGCCTCGACCTCGGCGGGCTCAGCGGTCGGGTAGGTCTGCAGCACCTCGCCGGTCGCCGGGTTCGTGACTGCGTACTGGACGTCGACCATGTCGGATCTCCTCGTGGGGGACGGAACGGGTTCGTCCCCCACGATAGGCGCCCCAACACATCCCGTGTGTCGTCTCCGACGCTACTGCCACGCGAACAACTGCACCTGGTACCCGTCCGGGTCGAGCACGCCCGCGTACCGCTGTCCCCACGGCGCGTCGAAGGGTGCCATCGCACCGGGATGGCCGGCAGCGAGAAGCTCCGCGTACACCTCGTCGACCACGGCGGGCGAGGCGCAGAGCACACACAGCGTGGCGCTCTGGCCCGTCGGCTTCACCCAGTCGGGCTCCATCGTCCGGATCACCGCGGCGGTGTCCCACATCAGCCGCATCCCGCCGGGCAGCTGTGCCTCCACGTGCGGCTCGTGCTCGGCACCGTCGGGAATGTCCAGGCCGAGCAGGCGGTAGAAGGCGAGGGTGGCGGCGAGGTCGTCCGCGACCATGCCGATGGCGTCGAAGCGCAGGCGTTCAGTCATGGGATCACCGTATGCGCGGTGGTGCCGACGGGTCTTGAAGGTTTCGGACATACTCGACTGCGTGTACCGCGAACGCGCGTCGAGGATCCCCGGCGCGGTCCGGTGGTCCTCGACGGGGAGCGCCGGGACCGCGCTGATCCTGCCCGACGGCTGCATGGACGTCATCGTGATCGACGGCGCGCCCGTCGTCGCCGGTCCGGACGCCGTCGCGGCGCACGTCATGAGGTCCGACGGTGCGCGACTCGACGGCCTGCGGTTCCCGCCCGGTGTTCTCCCGCAGCTGCTGGGCGTCGCCGCCGACGAGCTCACCGGCGTGCGCGTCCCCCTGGCCGAGGTCCTCCCGCGCCGCCGGCTGAAGGTCTCGCACGACCCCGAGGAGATCGCGGCGCAGCTCCTCGACGACGTGGTCCTCGACCGACGGATCACCGGGATCGCGGCCCGGCTCGAGACGGGGCGCCCCGTCGCCGGCATCGCGACGGAGGCCGGGCTCGGGGAGCGGGCGCTGCACCGTCTGGCCCGGCGATCGTTCGGCTACGGCCCGAAGACCCTCGCGCGGATCCTCCGGTTCCAGCGCGCGGTGACCCTGATCCGTGCGGGCGACGCGCTCGGCGTCGCGGCGGCATCGTCGGGCTACGCGGACCAGGCCCACCTGACCCGCGAGGTGCGCGCGCTGACCGGCGTCACGCCGCGGACGCTGCTCGCGCCTGCGCACACGATGGAGTCCGGCGCTACCAGTTGATGCCGGGGAGGCGGTTGAGGGTCTTGCGGGCGAGGCGGCGCAGGCCCTGATCACCGGAGATGCCGAACAGCGGGCTGACCGCCGCGGTGGAGATGTCCTTCGACAGGTCCTTCGTGGCGGCGAGCCGACCGCGCGGCGTATCCACCTCGGCCACATCGACTTCCACGACCTGCGCGGCGCCGGCCCCGTCGTCGTCCG
This sequence comes from Tsukamurella pseudospumae, assembly GCF_001575195.1. Classification (NCBI taxonomy): domain Bacteria; kingdom Bacillati; phylum Actinomycetota; class Actinomycetes; order Mycobacteriales; family Tsukamurellaceae; genus Tsukamurella; species Tsukamurella pseudospumae. The sequence continues at coordinate 96,137 of NZ_LSRF01000055.1, read as the reverse complement.
AACCGGCGGACTCGGGGAAGAGCAGATAGCCCTGGTGCTGCGCGGCGGCGGCGATCCGCGGCGAGAGGAACTGGCCGAACTGGGCGAGTGTGCCCAGCGGGGTGTCGATGCGGCGCGGCCGCTCGACGATGGCGCGCACCACGATCTGGCCGGCTTTCTCCACCGACAGCGCCATGGCGTTGTCGTAGGCGTCGGTCGGCTCGATCATCCGGGTGCGGGTGAGCGGCATGTGGATGTTGGTGAAGGTCACGTGGTCCGACATCGTCTCGGCCGCGGTGATGTCGCTGAACGCCTCGAGCGCCGACTTCGAGGCGATGTACGCCGCGAACCGCGGCCCGCGCACCTGCACGCCGATCGACGACACGTTGACCACGTGCCCGGACTTGCGGGCGACCATGTGCGGCAACAGTTCCAGGATCAGGTACACGGCGCCGAAGTAGTTCACGGCCATCGTGCGCTGGTAGTCGTGGGCGCGGTCGACCGAGTCGACGGTCGCGCGCCGGATCGATCGCCCGGCGCTGTTGACCAGGACGTCGACGTGGCCGTGCTCCGCGAGGATCTGAGCGACGGTGGTGCGCACGGCCTCCGGGTCGGTCACATCGCACTGGTAGGGCCGGACGATGCCCTTCGGGACACCGGGCAGCCCCGGCTCCGCCTCGATGCGCAGCACCGCGTCGGCGAGGTCCTCGGGCTTGCGGGCGACGATGAACACGTTCGCGCCCTTGAGCACTGCCTGCTTCGCGGCCTCGCGGCCGATGCCCGAGGACCCCCCGGTGAGCAGGATGTGCTTGCCCACGAGCGGGCCGCGGGGGTCGTCGCGGCGGTTTCTGGCGGGATCGAGGTGCTCGGCCCAGTAGCGGAACAGGCGGGGACCGTAGGACTTCAGGCGCGGCAGCGCCACCCCGAGTCGGCTCAGCACCCGGTAGCTGGCCTCCGAGTCGAAGCGGGTGTTGTAGAACGGGTGATCCAGGATCGACGGCGGGATCCCGATCTGGCGGGCGACGGTGTCCCGGAACGCGCGCACCTCGTTACGGCGCCCGATGCGCGCGGCCAACTCGCCCAGCGGCGCGCTGGGCAGCGGCAGCGTCTTGGGGCCGGAGAACGCGGGCGCGATCGCCTCGTAGATCGCGGCCATGCTCTGGCCCTTGGGGTCCGCCAGGTGGTAGACGGTGCCCGGCGCCGGCGGAGCGGTCACCAGTGCGACCAGAGCGGCGGCGACGAAGTCGACCGGCACGATGTTCGTGTACCCGAGGTTGGCGAACGGGACGTGCAGGTGGTGCGGGATCGTGCCCATCAGGCGCAGGAACGGGAAGAAGTAGTACGGGCCGTCGATCTTGTCGATCGCCCCCGTCATCGAGTCGCCCACCACGATGGACGGGCGGTAGACCTGCCAGGGCACGGACGAGCCGCGGACGAGCCGCTCCGCCTCGTACTTGGTGCGGTGGTAGGGGGTGGGGAAGTCCTGGGCGACGTCGAAGTCGGACTCGGCGAACCACCCCTCGTGGTTTCCGGCCACCGCGAGCGAGGACACGTGGTGCATCGTCGCGCCGAGCCGCTCCGCCAGTTCCAGGGTGTTGCGGGTGCCGCCGACGTTGGTGAGCTGCTGGATCTCCTCCGGCGCCTCCATGTCGTAGACGGCGGCGAGGTGGATCACGTGGTCGACGTGCTCGGGCAGGTCTCCGGGGGTGATGCCGAGGCCCGGCTCCGTGACATCGCCCGCCACCGGCACGACCTGCGGCGCCAACTCGTGGCCGAGGTCCGCGATCAGCCGCTCGAACCTCGGCAGTGACGCGTCGCGCACCAGCAGGTAGATCGTGCTCCCGTGCTCCGCGGCGGCGAGCCGCGCCACCACGGCACGGCCGATGAAGCCCGTCCCGCCCGTGACGAAGTAGCTGGCCATATCACGAACCTACTTTCCGGCGCGGCCACCGCCAAACCCGCCTTGCCCGCCCGCACTCACCTATTGACTACCACGCCCGGTCACGGGGCGGCGAGGGGCGCGAGCACGGCGGACGTCGCGGCCACGAGGTCCGACGGTGCCAGCTCCACCTCCAGGCCCCGTCGGCCGGCCGAACAGAAGACGGTCTCGAAGCCCAGTGCGGACTCGTCGACGGCTGTCGGCAACCGCCTGCGCTGCCCGAGCGGGGACACCCCGCCGAGCACGTAGCCGGTGACCCGTCGCACGTCAGTGGGGTCGGCCATGGCCGGTCGGTGCAGGCCCAGCGCAGCGCCCGCGGCCTTGAGGCTGAGCTTGCCGGAGGTCGGCACGATCGCCACGGCGAGCTGCTTCCCGTCTGTGATGACCAGCGTCTTGAACACCCGCGCCGGGTCGTTCCCCAATGCCTGCGCCGCCTCGCCGCCGAAGGACTCGGCCCGCGGATCGTGCTCGTACGCGTGCACCCGGAACTCGATCCCCGCCGCCTGCAGCGCCGCGATCGCCGGCGTCGCCGCCGCGTTCTTCTTCCCCATGCCGCCCAGTCAATCAGGTGGACTCGTGGTGGACGAACGGTATGAAGACTCGCACGACGAAACGAAGCCGCCTCCGTGTTCTGGGCGTATGACGACGTCGAGCACAGTCAGGTTGGACGCTTCTCCCTCCACCCGAATCGTTCCCTCCCCACCGAAACGCCCGTTGTTTCGAGGGGAGGGAACGGATCGGGGGGAGCGGGCGGTGAACTGGTGGGGAGGGGACGGAACGGCGGGGAGAGGACGGATCGAGGGGGGAGCCCGACGGTACCCGGGGCCCCGGATTGCGGCGTACCGTCGACGGACGTGGGATGGATCGCCGAGAACCTGAGTCCCTCCGCGCTGGCGGCGCGGGCGCTGCGGACCCGCCGGCTGGTGCGCGCGCCGATCTGGCTGTTCCAGCACGGGCTGGGGCGGTTGATGGGCCCGCGGATGGTGATGATCGAACACGTCGGCCGGAAGTCCGGCGAGCCGCGGTACGTGGTGCTCGAGGTGGTCGATCGGCCGGACGTGGACACCGTGGTGGTGTGCAGCGGCTTCGGTGAGACCGCGCAGTGGTACCGCAACCTGCGCGCTCACCCGGACTGCCGGGTCACCGTCGGGAACCGGGACCGAGCGGCGCGCGCCGAACTGCTGGACCCCACGGCTTCCGACGAGGTGCTCGAGCGGTACCGCACCGCGCACCCGGTGGCGTGGGAGCGGCTGCGGGGCGCGATCGAGAAGGCGGTGCAGCACCCCGTCGACGGTCTGCCCATGGTCCGGCTCCGGCTGGGTTGATCCGGACGGCACGGGAACAAGCGGGCGGACCGCGCTGTTGCAGAGGTCGTGAGTGCAGGTAGCGGAGCAGCGGTCCTCGAGCGACCGGTAGCCTTCGTCGGTATGACCGACCGGGAGAACGCGGACGTAGCGGAACTGGACTCGGCGCCCGACGAGACGACCGAGACGCCCGAGCAGCTGACGGCGCGTTTCGAGGCCGAGGCGCTGCCGCTGCTCGACCAGCTGTACGGCGCCGCGCTGCGGATGACCCGCAACCCGGCGGACGCGGAGGATCTGGTCCAGGAGACCTACGTGAAGGCCTACAGCGCCTTCCGCAGCTTCAAGAAGGGCACCAACCTCAAGGCGTGGCTGTACCGCATCCTCACCAACACGTACATCAACGGTTACCGCAAGAAGCAGCGGCAGCCGGCGCAGTACCCCACGGACGAGATCACCGACTGGCAGCTCGCGGCCACGGCGGAGCACAGCTCCACCGGCCTGCGCTCCGCGGAGATCGAGGCCCTGGACGCGCTGCCCGATGACGAGATCAAGGAAGCGCTCTCGAAGCTCCCGGAGGACTTCCGCATGGCGGTGTACTACGCCGATGTGGAGGGCTTCCCGTACAAGGAGATCGCGGACATCATGGGAACCCCCATCGGCACGGTGATGTCGCGGCTGCACCGCGGCCGGCGTCAGCTGCGTGCCGAGCTGGAGGGGGTCGCGCGGGAGCGAGGGTTCCTGCGGGGCGCCGCCGACGACGAGGTCGACGCCGCCGATCAGGAGGTGGAGAAGTGACCTATTCGTCGGACGGGAACCCGGACCTCGAGCTCGACTGTTCCGCCGTGATGGCGGACGTCTGGCTGCTGTTGGACAACGAGTGCGACTCCGCCGCGAAGGAGCGGCTCAAGGCGCACATCGACGGCTGCTCGCAGTGCCTGTCGCACTACGGCATCGAGCAGCAGATCAAGTCGCTCGTGAACCGCAAGTGCGGCGGTGAGCGCGCCCCCGAGGGGCTGCGCGAGCGGCTGACGATCAGCATCCGGCACACCGAGGTGCGATTCCGCCCGGAGTGACCGGTCCGCACACATGACGAGGGCCCGCCGACATCGCGTCGGCGGGCCCTCGTGCGCAAGTGCGGTGAATCCCTGATGGCTCAGGAGTTCGGACGCTTGCCGTGGTTGGCGGCGTTCTTCTTGCGCCCGCGCTTCTTACGTCCACGCTTTCCCATGGCGGTCTCCTTCCTGTCCCGAGCTCATTCGCAGTACCGGCTATTGTTTCACGACGGCACCGACGACGACAAAAAGGCGGTCCCATGGCCTCCCTCGCCGACCTCCTGGCGATCCACACGGACCTCCCCGGCCGTGCCGCGCGCCACCTGCAGCGCATCGCCGGCGAGTGGCAGCTGCTCGCCGATCTGTCGTTCGCGGACCTGCGGCTGTGGGTGCGCAACGACCCGGAGGGCGACCGGACCGACCCGTCGTACATCTGCATCGCGCAGTGCCGCCCCAACACGACCTCGACCGTCTACGACTCCGACGGTGTCGGCGTCGTCGTCCCGCCCTGGGAGGCCCCCACGCTGCACGCCGCGTTCGAGGGCGCCGTGGTGGTGCGTGGCGTGACCCCGGCCTGGACGGGCCCCTCCCGGGTGCGACGCGAGGCGGTCCCGGTGTCCTCGGACGGCGAGGTCGTGGCCGTCCTCACCCGTGACTTCAACGTCACCCACCCGCGCACTCCCAGCCCGCTCGAGGTCGCGTACACCGAGTGCGCCGACGACCTGTGCACGATGGTCGCCGAGGGCACCTTCCCCGAGCGGGAGGAGCTGCCCACCGGCGAGGCGGAACCCCGGGCCGGCGATGGTTTCGTCCGAGTCGACGCGCAGGGCAAGGTCGTGTTCGCGAGCCCGAACGCGCAATCGGCCTACCGTCGGATGGGCGCGCCCAGCGACCTCGAGGGCAGTGGTCTGGTGGAGGTCACCGCGGAGCTGGTGGGGGACTCCTTCGAATCGGAGGACCTGGCCGTCGCGCTCGACGGTGCGTTGCAGCGCGGGGAGGGCTCGCGGATCGAGCTGACGAAGGGCGGCGTGACCGTCGTACTGCGCGTGCTCGGCCTGCATCCGAACGGCCGGCCGGCAGGCGCCGCCGTGCTGCTCCGCGACGTGACGGAGCTCAAGCGCCGCGACCGCGCCCTGATCTCCAAGGACGCGACCATCCGGGAGATCCATCACCGGGTGAAGAACAATCTCCAGTCGGTCTCGGCCCTGCTCCGGCTGCAGGCCCGCCGCACGCGCAACGACGAGGCCAAGCGCGCCCTCCAGGAGTCCGTGCGCCGCGTCGCATCGATCGCGCTCGTACACGAGACCCTGTCGATGAGCGTGGACGAACACGTCGACATCGACGAGGTGATCGACCGGCTGATCCCGATCATGGGCGATGTCGCGCCGGCCGAGGGCGCGGGGACGGTCACCGTCGTGCGGCGTGGCGACGTGGGCCTACTCGACGCCGACCGCGCGATGCCGCTGGTCATGGTCGTCACCGAGCTCATCCAGAACGCGATCGAGCACGCCTTCGGGCCGGGGGAGTCGGGCACCGTCGAACTGCTCGCGCACCGGTCCACCAGGATGCTCGAGGTCACCGTCCGGGACGACGGTGCGGGCCTTCCGCCCGGCTTCACACTCGACGGTTCCGACCGCCTGGGCCTGCAGATCGTGCAGACGCTCGTGACGTCCGAGCTGGGCGGTGAGCTGCGCCTGACCACCTGGGACGGTGGGACGGACGCGGTGGTGCAGGTACCGCTCCAGCCCGCCTGACCGGCGCACGAAGAGGGCCCGGTGGAGATCCACCGGGCCCTCTTCGAGTGGTGCTTCCTACACAGCGGTGCGCGTGCGGGTGCGCGCGTTGCGACGCTTGAGCGCGCGACGCTCGTCCTCGCTCATGCCGCCCCACACACCGGCGTCCTGACCGGACTCCAGCGCCCAGGACAGGCACTCGGCGGTCACGGGGCAGCGGTTGCAGACCAGCTTGGCGTCCGCGATCTGCGCGATGGCCGGGCCGCTGTTCCCCACGGGGAAGAAGAGCTCGGGATCCTCGTCGCGACAGATGGCCTTGTGGCGCCAATCCATGTCAGTACACTCCTTCAGGCGCGCGGGCGCGCCACTCATCGCAGGTGCCGATCCGGCACCGAATTTCCAGGCTGTTAACGCGGGGGGAACCGAACTGTTTCCGCGTTGTTACGTCATGAATATTTCCACGTTCCCGGCAGTAGTCAAGAGATTCCGACTCAGAGGTGGGTTATCTCACAGCGGGGGCGGTGAGACCGTGCCTACGAGCGGTCTACTACACTGCTGCCGGTTCAGCGGCGTGCCCGCAAGAATATCCGCACACGCTGCAGGTTTGCAACAGTTTTCTTGCGCTTGGTGATCAATCGCTCAATCCGCCCGTGGTGCTGGCCTCATGTCGAGTCCGTGGGAAGCCCCGGCCGGGAGGCTGCGCTCGCCGCCGTGCCGGTCAGCGCACGCGCGGCAACGGGGGCAGGTCCGCCACGACCCGGATCCGCTCGGGCGAGTACCAGAACCGCACCTCGGTGCGCTCGCCGAGATGGTCCCCGTCGACCTGAGCCGCGACCGGGACGTCGCTGGTCACGCGCAACTCGGGCAGGTCGTCGTGCCGGACGAGATGGCGCACCGTCGGGCCCTTGGTGCGGCGGGCCGAGAGCATCTGCCGGACCAGCATCAGGTTCGGGATCGTGCGCATCGAGCGCGACGCGAACACGCCCAGCCCGGTGCCGTAATCGGTCCCCGGGTTGGTGACGACGGCGCGGTTGTTGAGGAAGGTCCACGGGCTCGCGTTCGAGACGAACGCGAAGTGCACCCCGTCGATGTCCTGCCAGGTGCCCGGCTGCTCGCCCGGCAAGTGGACGGTGAGCTGCGGCTCGCGTCGCGCCGCCTGGAAGAAGGTGCGGATGGAGGTGCGCACGTACCGCCCCGAGGTCGCGGCCTTGCCCTTGGCGCGCAGCGCCTCCATGTTCGCGATGACCTCGGCGTCGACGCCCATGCCCGCGTTGAACAGGAAGTAGCGCTCGTCGGCGCAGCCCAGGCCGATGGTCCGGAAGCTGCGGCGCGCCAGCAGGTCGGTGAGGTGGACGGTGGCCTCCTCCGGATTGCGCGGGACCGCGAGGGACCGGGCGAAGACGTTCGCACTCCCGCCGGGGATCACCGCGACGGCCGGCAGGGATTCGGGGGCGGCCGGGGCGGCCTCGCCGGGCAGGCCCTCCCGCCCGAGGATTCCGCACACCACCTCGTTGACGGTGCCGTCGCCGCCGTGCACGATCACCAGATCGGTGCCGTCCGCGCGGGCCGCGGCGGCGAGCTCGGCCGCGTGACCGCGGTGTTCGGTCTGCGCCAGGGTCACGTCCAGCGTGGACGCCAACGCCATGGCGACGAGGTCTCGTCCCGCCGCGGTGATGGACGTGGCGTTGGGGTTCGAGATCAACAGGGCGCGCACACCGAGCAGCCTACCCACGCCGCCCCGATACCCTGGTGCCGTGACGACCAACGACGGTGACCGGCCCCGCGCGACGCGCTCGACGGCGAAGCGCTCGGGCGCCACGCGTACCGCCGCGCCCGGCACGGTCCTCGTGGCCGGCGGCCTCGTGGCGCTCGAGGGCGCGATCGCGCTGGTCGTGGGCGTCGTCGAGCTGGTGCGCGGGCTGACCGGCAGCGCCGCCACCACCACCGGCGCCTACGGCCTGGCCTTCTGGATGATCCCGATGGGCGCCGCAGTGCTCGCCGGCGGCGTCGCGCTGCTGCGCGGCAAGCGCTGGGGCCGCACCGTGGGCGTGCTCACCAACCTGCTGCTCGGTTTCACCGGCATCAGCGGCGCTTTCGCCCAGAGCTCGCCGCTGCTCGGCTACCCCCTCCTCGCCCCAGCGATCGTCGTGCTCGTCCTGCTGTTCAGCCCGCCGACGGTGGCGTGGCTCGAGGGGGAGTACCGCCGGGACTGACCGGGGTCTTGGGCCCGGTACGAAAGACAGCGTCGGGCCCTCCGTCACTCGCCGCGCCTTGCGCGACTACCGATTCTGTTCGGGGCGGGTGAGGAAGATCGGCTTGCCGAAGGTGGTCAGTGTGTCGTCGGTGGCGTCGGTGCTGATGGCGACGGTGGCGTAGGTGCGGACTTGGACGCCGCCGATGCAGTTGTCCACGGCGATGCGGATGTCGCGGGACATGACCTGCGCGTTGGGGCCGACGACGGCCTTCTTGGCGTACGGGATGTCTTTGGTGGTGCCGGGTTTGAGGATGCCGGAGATGTTGCCGGTTTCGGTGACGGTGTCGGAGAGGGTGCCGGAGAGGCTGCCGGTTCCGGTGCCGGAGACGCTGCCGCCGCCTTGGCCGCCGCTGGAGCCGCCTTGGCCTTGTCCGGTGACGGTGCCGGATGCGGTCACGGTGGGGGTGATCGAGGCGGTGGTGGCGTTGGATAGGGATCCGCCAACGGTCAGGCTGTCAGCGGTGACTGCGCAGCCGACTTGAACTCCTGTTGTGAGGGTTGCCGACTTGATCTTGTTGACAGGCTTGTGTTTTGCGTCGGCGATCTCGATCTTCGCTTCGCCGCCGACGGAGCTGAATCCTTCGAAGCTCTGGGGTGATCGATTCAGCGGTGGCACGCTGTCGAGCTTCTCGCCGAACTTGGAGACGGTCACCTTCCATCCGTCCCGGGTGATCAGTTCGCGGCTGGTGTCGGCGAACTCGCCGGTGCGGATCTGTCCGGGGACCGGCACGCGCATCAGGGGCGCCGGCGGCGGGGCCACTGTAGCCGCCGCAGGTGACGGCTTGGGTGCTGGAGCGGGCGCGGCAACAGCCGGGCCGGCGGCGAGCGTGACCGCCGCCGCAGCGGCACACAGCGCGATCAGCGTCCGCGGCAGCCGAGACGTGTGGGTACGTGCGGAGGTTGGCATGTCGAAGTCTCCCTGGGTGAAGTCAATTCACAGATGTCACATCTGCAACAACAGCCCCAATGGCACCACACTGGGCACGTGTACGCAATCCGGGTAGATAACAGATCGATCACAGTTGCGTGGATATCGCATCCACGTGATCGCGATCACAGACCCGGTGGGGTCGCGGTGTGCGGCCGGTCTACGGGTGCAAGGTGGGCAAGGTTTCCGGATTCAGGTGTATTGACCTGCGGTGTTTGTGGTGCGCGGCGGCGACGGTGGCTCCGAGAGTCGATCCTCGGTAGGCGAGCTAACCGTGGGTGATAACGAATTTGAACTACGGCAATGAGACAACTATCCGCTACGGTTGGATCTACCGGATCGCGATAGCCCGGCTGATGTGCCCGTGATGTAGCAAGTTTTGCCGAAAGGGGAGGCCCATGTCCGCGGACGAGGCCCGGCCGCTAGCTGTGCAACAACCGGCACCGGGGCCCCAGCCCGGTGCGTCCAGATCGGCGTCGCCGCCCCCGAGTGCGGCCACCGGGGGCGAACCTGATGGGAAGTCCGCCGATGACGAGCTCCGCGCCCTGGCGCGGAAGGCCGCCGGGCTGGTCATCGGACTGGTGCTGTTGATCGGCTGCGGGTTCGCCGTCTCGCATCTGAACGCGTGGGGCGAGCGGTGGACGATGCCGTTGGTCTTCGTGGTGTTCGTGCTGGTGATGATGCTCGCGAGCAACCTTGTGGTGGGTGGCGCGAGTGCGGTGTGGAACGCCGCCCGTAGCGGCGCCCGGTGATGACCCCACCTGCCGAGCCTGGTCGGAGCGGGGATGGTGCTGCGGTGTTCGCCTCGGCGTTGCGTCGGCTGTTCACTCTGGCCGGTTCGCCGACGGTGCGCGCGGTGGCGGACGCTGTCGGGGTCAGCGCGGCGACGGTGTCGAACTGGCGTACCGGTCGGCATCTACCCGCTGAGTTCGAGACGGTCGAGCCGATGCTGGTGTGGTTGACCGCCCGCGCCACCAGTAATCGGCACGTGGTCGCCGAGGTGGTGACGGTCTCGCAGTGGCAGCAGTTGTTCAGCACGGCGACCGGCCGTGATCCCGCGCTGCCGGTGCTCACGCAGATCGCGACCGCGGCCGAGCAGTGGGCGCTCGACACCGATACCAGCGAGCCTGTGCAACTCGACGCGGCTCGGCTTCTCCTTCTGAGCTGTGTCGCAGTCTCGTCGACCGGAGTTCTCACTCTTCGCGTCCCCGAGCTGCCCGCCGCCGCGGGCCGCATAGTAGCAGAGCTTGTTGAGATCGGTGTTCTGAGCCTGACTCCCGACCCCGGCGACGAGAACCAGGACCTCGTGCGATTGACGGATCTGCGCGTGATCGAGACCTGGTCGCGCCTGTCGACGTGGGTCGAGCAGGCCCGGCCGGTCCTCATCTCCCGCAGCGCACTCGAGCAGGACGCCCAGCGCTGGGCGACCGCCGGCCGGCCCCGCGCGTGGCTCTACGACCACGTGCGCCTGACCTTGACCGCGGACGCGTTGATCGCACTCAGCCCCGACCTTGGCGCTGCGGGCACGCAGAGTGCGGCGTTCTGGTTCGGAGCGGCGACCACTGCGCATATCCCGCCCGGAACCGTCACCGAATTCTGGGCCGCCTCGCAAGCTGCGTCCCTGCGCACGCTCCGCGTGCATCAGATGATCGCCGCCGTGCTCATCGCGCTCATCGCGATGACCCTCGGCCTCGGCCTCGCCCTCGGCGCCGTGACCGCATGAGGCCGGCGATGAACGCCCGCCAAGACCGTGACACCCGGCCAGCATCCGGAGTCGCCGAGGAGGCCGCTGCACCGCACGATGATGGGCGATATGCGTTGTTCAGTGGGCCGTTGAACAAGCCCCGAACCGGGGTGCCGTGTTTAGTCACCCCACTAAACACCACTAAACAAACCAGTCCTGGCCTGCGAAAACGCGTGTTCAGTCGGATTCGGCGATTGACAACGTCGAATCGTGTGGAAGCTTGGCATCCATCACCCGGCACTTCGCCGAATCTCCGATCCACTTCCCCGCATTTTGGAGTGTTCTGATGCCCACACCCACCCCACCGCCGCGGCAACCGCAGCCGGTGCCGCTCCCACCCGGGAGCCCGCGGCACGCCCGCACCGCCACCGAACCGACCAGCAGCGCGTCCGACGACTCGTCGCAGTCGGTGCTCCAGCAGCGTCTGCAGGGAGCGTTCCTCACGATCATCGGCATCGCCGGATTGTTCGGCGGTGTCCTGTTCTCCATCGAAGCACCCCGGTTCACCCCGGTGCCGGTGGTGTTCCTGACCTTCTGGCTCGTGATGGTCATCGTCGGGAAGATCCTCTTCGCCGGCCTCGGGAAGCTCCGCGAGACCGGTGTCACCGCTGCGCCCGCGGCCGCGCAGGTGCGTGCGGCGGCTGCGGTCGCTGGGATCGTCGTCGCTGTCGGGATGATGGGATTCGCCGCCACCACCGGCGTCGGCGCGGGTGTGGCGAACGCGGTCTGCCCGGGGGATGCGACCTGCCCGCCCGGCCCCGGACCGACCCTGACGTTCGACCCGCCCACCCAAACCCCCGGCGGGCAGCAGGGCAACCAAGGCGGGCAGCAGACCGGTGGCAACACCGGCGCCACCTCTCCCTCACCGGCCGGTAGCGGCGGGGACAACGGCCCCGGAATCCAGGCCCAGACCCCACAGTTCGGCAGCCCCGGCCAGCAGGCACCGAACATCCCCGGCAACGAACAACCCGGCCAAGGCAACCAGGGCGGCCAGCGGCCTGCGCAGGGCAACGGGCAAGGTCAGCCGAACCAGAGCCCGGCGGTGCAGACCACCGCGCCCGGCGGGCCCCGTCAGACCGACAATCAGCAGCCCGGGCAGCAGACCCAGTCCGGGCAGCCCAGCAGCCCCACTGTCACGGTCACCAAGACCGAGTCGCAGTGCGCGGTCCCCGGCGCCGGCAACGGCGCAGCAGGAGCCCCCGGGAACCCCGGCAACAACGACTCAAGCAACAACGGCGGCAGCACCGGGCCGGACGGTGGCGAGAAGAAGGACGGCGCCCCGTCGTGGGCATACCTCGTTGGCGAAGTGTCAGCGTTGATGGCCGGCCGCCGTGGTCGTAAGGCTGGCCCGCTCAACCCGGATGGATCTGCTCCGACCAACGACATGACTCCGAACGATCAGGTCGACGGGGAAAACTACAAGGAGTGGACCACCCCCGACGGGAAGCGGACGTTCATCCTGTCCGAGAACGCCGACGCACCGTCCAAGTACCGCTTCAACATCAACGAAGTCGACCGCCCCGACGGCGGCAGCGTCGACGTCAACGACGACGGCTCACTCTCCACCTACGACCGCGACGGCAACGAAGTCAACCGATTCACACCCTGGGCCTACGACACCGTCACCGGCCAGAAGATCCCCACCAGCTACACACGCGACGGCAACGACCTCATCCAAACCATCAACCGCCCGGAGGGCAACAACAACCCGATCCTCGCCGACCCGCCAGGAAACGACGGCCCACCGCCGATCGATTCATCCCTCCCGGGACGCCCGGACCCTGCCTCGACAATGCCCACCAATGAGCTGCCCGACGCCGAGCGGCCCACCCTGCAACCGCCCGTATCGGCACCTACGGAAAGCCCGTCACAGTCCGCCGCGCAGAGGATGATCGCTGGACCGATGAGAGATGCGCTCGCGCAAGCCAGAGGAGAGGACAATCCGACGCCGAGCCCCCTCGACAGCATTTTGCAGGCGACGGGCAAGACGCGATCATCCAGCCCGTTGGCGCCGCTCGAGTCCGTCGCCGCGCGCGTCCAGGACCCGGACGCACCAACAGACCCCATGGGCCCGTTGCTTCGCCAGGTTGAAGCGAACACCCAGCCCGAACGATCTGCAATCTCCGAGGTATCAGATCTTATCGGAGCTGCGCGGCAACAAATACTTCAAAATAGGGTGAACCCAGCCCTTGATCGCTTGCGTCGCGCGCAGGAAGATTACCAGGAGAACCCGAACAACTACCTCAAGAAGAAGGTTGAGGAGGCCCGGGCTGACCTCGCCAAGGCTTACGCGGAGATCGGGTCCCTGCCAAACATTGATGGCGTCACACCTGCGAGGGTGACTCGCCTAGCTAATGGTGGTTTCGAGTTCCGCAGGCCGGACGGCGCAATAGTAAATATCGTCGCTGGCCGCGACGGCGGCATCATTGCTTCCGAGGATATTCCCGGAGGAACTCTAAGCACCATCTTTAACGCCGACGGAAGTCATGAAACCGGACTTGCCGATCAGGGCGCTGTATACCCAATGGATGGCTGGGTGTATGACCTCGTTGGCATAGTTCCGATCGGAAAACTTACCTCCATCGGACTGCGGCGGGGAGTCGAAGTCGCTGGAGGTGAAACCGCCGAACAGGCCATGCTCAAGGCGATCGCCACTGCCCAAGCGAAAGCTGTCGCCGCAGGGAAACAGCAAGCCGCTCAAATCACAGTCAACAACGCGGCTGGGCTTGAGGCGGCTAGATGGCTCGAGCGGAACTTCTATAAAGGAGCCGACGTCGACACGGCGCGCTTCAAGGTTCCTGGGCTGGGGGTGCGACGCGTCGACCTGCTGACACCGTCAGGGAACGCCATAGAGGTGAAGACGGGATTTACGCGACTGAGTGCAGTTCAGGACCAGGTCGCGAAGGATGCGGCTCTTGCGGCAGGAAATGTGCCCGGCTTCTCTGGTGGTGTAGAGTGGGTGTTCTTCAAGAGTGTGATTACGGGCGAGGGTGGTCCCGATCCGAAGTTGATCGCTGCATTGAATGCGGCCAATATCCCGTGGAGGATGATGTGAGTTCAGTAAATTGGGGTGACTATTCGGAGTTTCACGTGATTTCTCCGACTCCTCCGCGCGAGGATAGTCGAGACGGGGCTCGTAGGCAGTACGAGAGCTGGCTGTCTCAAAAGCCTCAACGGATCCAAGAAATCAAGGTGTTGCTGGCTCTCAATGGGCTGCCAGTATTGGATAGCGATGAGTCCATTCAGTTGGTCACCGATTGGTTTATCACTCACGTTGAGGGAAGGGTTCCCGCGCTTGCGGAGGCTCCAGGTATGCTCTCGGCGCGCTGGTACTCGGTCTGCAACGATCTTGGCACATACCTTGGCGACGTCATGATTGAGCGGATCCCGACCGTGCGTTGGGAGTTCTTCACTCCGTCCGACTCGGGATTGATTCAATACCAGAAGCCGGTCGTCTATGGATTCACGCTCGGTGAGCGGACGGTTGACGATGAGCTCGCTTTCGACTTGATCGGTACGTGCGTGCAGATCGGCCAACGTGTGATCCTCGGGGAACCATTGCTGGACAGGAACAAGCGGTTCATGCTGCACGAATTGGAGCTGGCTGAACGGTACGCCTGAACGGGATCAACGCCCACTGTAATGCGCGGCGGCATACCCGGTGAGCCCGAACCGGGTCAGCTGCGGCACGTCGTCGCGGTCGTACCCGAACACGGCGGCGGAGGCGGGCAGGATCATCACGTTGCGGCCGAAATCCGCGGGCTGGCCGAGGAACCGCGCCGTCAGCACCCGTCCGAGGTGCCCGTGCGCGACGAGGACGACGTCGCCGTCGGCCATCGCGACGCGCGACCGGTCGAGCACCCGGTCCACCCGCGCGGCCACGTCAGCCATCGACTCCCCGCCGGGCGCCCCGGACCGCCACACCGTCCACCCCGGATCGTCGACGCGGATCTCGGCGCTGGTGAGCCCTTCGTAGTCGCCGTAGTCCCACTCGGCGAGGTCGGGGTCGACCCCGGTCACCGTCAGGCCCGCGAGCTCGGCGGTGCGGGCGGCGCGGTGGCGGGGGCTCACCCAGACGGTCGGGTTCCGCAGCGCCAGCGAGTCCAGCACGGACGCCAGCGCGGCAGCCTGCTCCGCTCCGGTGTCGGTCAGGTCGATGTCGGTCGACCCGGTGTGGCGGCCCGACCGCGACCATTCCGTCTCGCCGTGGCGGATGTACACGAGGCGTGCTGCGGTGCTCATCCGCTCATCGTTGCGCATCGATGGGTACCCTCGCAGCATGACCGGTGCCACGCCGCCCGACGGCGCCCCCTTCGTCCTCGCCGTCGCCAACCAGAAGGGCGGCGTCGCGAAGACCACGACCGTCGCCAGCCTCGGTGCGGCGCTCGTCGAGCTGGGCGCCCGCGTGCTCGTCGTCGACCTCGACCCGCAGGGCTGCCTGACCTTCTCGCTCGGCCACAACCCCGATCGCATCGAGAACAGCGTGCACGACGTCCTGTTGGGCGACAAGAGGATCGACGAGGTGCTGCTCGAGACCGAGGACGGCGTCACGGTGCTGCCGGCCACGCTGGACCTCGCCGGCGCGGAGGCGCTGCTGCTCATGCGCGCGGGCCGGGAGTACGCGCTCAAGCGGGCCCTCGCGGACGTCGCCGACCGCTTCGACGTCGTGATCATCGACTGCCCGCCCAGCCTGGGCGTGCTCACGCTCAACGGCCTCACCGCCGCCGACGCGGTCGCCATCCCGCTGCAGTGCGAGACCCTCGCCCACCGCGGCGTGGGGCAGCTGCTCAAGACTGTGCGCGACGTGCAGGCCATCACCAACCCGGAGCTGGGCATGCTCGGCGCGATCGCCACGCTCTACGACGCGCGCACCACGCACAGTCGCGACATCCTCTCCGACGTCGCCGACCGCTACGGCCTCGCGGTGCTCTCCCCGCCGATCCCGCGCACCGTCCGGTTCGCCGAGGCGAACGCCGCCGGCCGGACCGTGCTCGCGGGCCGGAAGAACAAGGGTGCCACCGCCTATCGCGAACTGGCGCAGAGCATCCGGGCTCACGTCGCCGACGGTGCGCCCCTGGTCACCTGGGCGGCCGAGTAACGAGATCAGGCCGGACGGTACGCCTGTACCGTTTCGCCCCACTGGCTCACCAGCGCGTCGCTCGCCAGCGTGAGCAGGACAGGCCCCGTCGAATAGCCGGGCCGAGCGACGGGCGTCGACCGGACCAGCGTCCGGGAGTTGAGATCGTAGGCGGTGAGCGACGTCGGGCCGGGAACCACGATCTGGCCGCCCACAACCGCGCCGGGCCCCAGTGTGCCCGGGATCACCATCTCGGCCACGAGCGACGGGGCGTCGACGACGACGGTCGAGGTCCCCGTGAAGAACGACGCGATCCCGGCCTCGGTCACCACGGGCACGTCCCGCGGCGCGCCGCCGGCCGGCGTCGTCACATCCACGGAGCGCAGCTCGCGGCCCTGCAGGTCGACGGTGACCACTCGCGCGGACCGGCCGTCCTGCGCGGGCAGATAGGCCACGGCACCGGCGGCGGTGGCGGTGACGAGGCGGGGACGGTCCCCGTCGACGGGCTCGGAGGAGCCGAGGGCGGACGCGACCACGGACGAGGTCTCCTGCGGCTCGCTCGCCTCCTTCGGGGACGCCCCGATGACGGTGAGCCGCGGGTAGGGCTCCGTCGGGCAGGTCTCGAGGACGGTGATCGAGGCACCGGAGGGGAGGGCGGAGCCGATGGTGCAGCCCGAGCGGGGCTGCACGCCGGGGTTCACGGGGACGTCGGGCTTGCCGTACTCGACGGTGCGCACGAGGTCCGAGCGGAACACGTCGACCCGCGTGGGCCCCTGGACGATCGCGTAGTTGCCGTCGCCGGTGAGGGTGACCTCGTGGTCCTCTCGCCCCGACCGGCTCGCGCGGCGCTGTCCGGTGACCGGGTCGAGGGCCATGACCTCGCCGCAGCCGCGGACGTCGCGGTAGAACGCCAGGACCAGGCCGGCGTTGGCGGTCAATCCGCACACCTGCGTGTCGCCGCGCGCGTACCGCCAGGTGCGCTTGCCGGTCGCCGGATCGTGCCCGGCGACCTCGCCGCCGCGGGCGGTCACGACGGTGCCGCCGAGGGCGAGGACGGGGCGGTCCGCCTCCGTGGTCCAGGCCTCGTGGAGCGCCGCGGGGAGCTCGATCAGCGAGCCGGGCACCGTCGACGGGGCCGGGGCCGTCTCGCTGACGGCCTTGCCCGCCGAGCCGGCGTTCCACGCCACGAAGCCCGCCACGATCACCACGATCACGATCACGGCCGACACCGCGAGATCGACACCGGTCCTGCGTTCGGGTTTCACCACGGCCCCGAGCCTACTGGCGGGAGGTCGCAGGACCCGTCAGCTGGCGTTGAAGCCGACGGAGCGGCTCTCGTTCGCGCCGAGCTCGACGTAGGAGACGCGGGCGGCGGGCACCAGGTAGCGCTTGCCCTTCTCGTCCGTGAGCTCCAGCAGCTCGGTGCGGCCGGCGAGCGCATCGCCCACGGCCTTCTTGACGTCCTCGGACGAGTCCTTGCTCTGCAGCACGAGTTCGCGGTTCGACTCCGCGATACCGATCTTGATCTCCATGGCACGAGGTTATCCGTCCCCGCGCCGTGGAGGCGCCGCGAGCCCGGCGATTCAGCTGAGAGCAGCCATCGAAGGCGCTCAGCCGAGGCCGAGGGTCGCCATCCGCTCGGCGTGCCGGGTCTGCAGCGACTCGAAGAACTGCGCCACGCCGGGCAGATCGGCGGAGTGTTCGAAGAGCAGCGCGGCGAGCTCGTCGCGCGTGGCGAGCACCTCCTGCGCCTGGGTGATGGCCTCGGAGAGGAGCCGCCTGCCCCACAGTGTGAGCGGCGACCGCAGCGCGGGGTTCGCGGAGATCGCGCCGCGCACCCGGGAGACGGCGAATTCGGATTCGCGCGTGTCGGACAGCACGGCGGCGACCACCGATGCAGGCTCGCCCGGCAGGGCCCGCGCGACCTCGGAGTAGAAGTCGGCGGCCAGGCCGTCGCCGATGTAGGCCTTGACCAGCGCCTCGTTCCAGTTCCGCGGCGTCGTCCGCTCGTGGTAGCGGGTGATCACCGGGACGAACGGCGCGGTCGCGACGGTCACGTCCTGCCCGCGACGGTCCAGCTCGGTGTCGAGCAGCTCGAAATTGCGCATCTGCGCCGCCGCCATCGAGGCCACGGCGATCCGGCCGCGCAGGTCCGGCGCCATCTCGGACTCCTTCGAGAGGCGCTGGAAGGCGGCGAGCTCGCCGTACGCGAGCACCGCGAACAGTGCCGCCACGCCCGGGTGCTCGGCGGTGGTTCCCCGATCCTGCGACTGTTCGCTCATAGTGCACATGCTAGTGCGAGCCGCGACGCGGGGTACCATGGTGAACGTGCGATCCAGCGAGGTCGCCGGTAGTTGTGCGCGCACTCCGCTCCGAACCGGGGCGTTGAAGTCGAGGACACGGCGCGGATCGTCACGATCCGGGCCCGGATTCATGGCCGGAAACAGTGCGCGCGGGAAACACGCGACGCATACGCCGCCCATGAAAGGCAGACATCATCACCACCACCAATAACGACATCCACACCGAGCCCGCTACCGAAGAGGGCATGCCCGACGTCCACGTGATCGGCGACGATCACGTCTCGCCCAGCTTCGCCGAACTCGGCGTCGACCAGGGCATCGTCGACGCCCTCGGCAAGCGCGGCATCGAGCGCACCTTCGCGATCCAGGAGCTCACGCTCCCGCTCGCACTCGCCGGTAACGACCTGATCGGTCAGGCCCGCACGGGCATGGGCAAGACCTACGGCTTCGGCGTCCCGCTGCTCAACCGCCTCATCACGCAGGCCCGCGCCGAGGTCGGCGAGGACGGCCTGCGGGCGCTCGACGGTACGCCGCGTGCCCTCATCATCGTGCCGACGCGCGAGCTGTGCGTGCAGGTCACCGAGGACCTCGAGCGCGCCGCCGACGGCGTCCGCGTGCAGACCACCAAGGGCGAGCGCGACCTGAAGATCACCTCGATCTACGGCGGCCGCCCGTACGAGGCCCAGATCGAGGCGCTGCAGAAGGGCGTCGACGTGGTCGTCGGCACCCCGGGCCGCCTCCTGGACCTGGCCAAGCAGGGCCACCTCGTGCTCGGCAAGATCCAGATCCTCGTGCTCGACGAGGCCGACGAGATGCTCGACCTCGGCTTCCTCCCGGACATCGAGAAGGTCCTCGGCATGGTCCCCACGGACCGCCAGACCATGCTCTTCTCGGCCACCATGCCCGGCCCGATCATCACCCTGGCCCGCACCTTCCTGCGGCAGCCCACCCACGTGCGCGCCGAGCACCACGACGACTCCGCCGTGCACGAGCGCACCACCCAGTTCGTGTACCGCGCGCACGCCCTCGACAAGGTCGAGATGGTCGCGAAGATCCTGCAGGCCGAGGGCCGCGGCGCCGCGATGATCTTCACCCGCACCAAGCGCACCGCCCAGAAGGTGGCCGACGAGCTCGCCGAGCGCGGCTTCAAGGTCGGCGCCGTCCACGGCGACCTGGGCCAGGTCGCGCGCGAGAAGGCGCTGGGCAAGTTCCGCGACGGTTCGATCGACGTGCTGGTCGCCACCGATGTCGCGGCCCGCGGCATCGACATCGACGACGTCACCCACGTCATCAACTTCCAGTGCCCCGAGGACGACAAGACCTACGTGCACCGCATCGGCCGCACCGGCCGCGCGGGCAAGACCGGCACCGCCGTCACCTTCGTCGACTGGGACGAGCTGCACCGCTGGGAGCTCATCGACAAGGCCCTCGGCCTCGGGAAGCCCGAGCCCGCGGAGACCTACAGCTCCAGCGAGCACCTGTTCACCGACCTCGGCATCGACCCGAAGGTCAAGGGCAGCCTGCCCGGCGTGCGCAAGCGTGCCGAGGGCGAGGTCGTGGAGCGCAAGCCCCGCGAGAAGCGCGAGCCCCGCGCCCGGACCCGCACGCGCACGCGCGGCGGTCAGAAGTCCGACGGTGCCGCCCCCGCCGAGGCCGTCACGGAGGCTCCCACGTCCGACGGTGCGCCGTCCGCCGCCGGTCCCGAGGGCTCGGGTGCCGAGGGCGATGCCCCGGCTCGCAAGCGCCGCCGTCGCCGCCGCTCCGGCGCGAAGAAGCCCGAGGGCGCCGCGCCCGCCGAGGCCGCGGCCGAGTAGGTCCCCCGAACGACGGACCCCGCCATCACCTTCCGGTGGTCGCGGGGTCGTCGTGTCTTCGGGGAACGTGAGGTCATGACCTCGACCTCCGCCCCATCGGACACCCAGGCGCCTACCTCGCGGCGCATCGCCTCGCTCGATGTGGCTCGTGGCATCGCGATCCTCGGCACCTTCGGCACCAACGTGTGGATCTTCACCGACCCGCAGGGGATGGTCGGGTACCTGGAGACGGTGGGCGGCGAGTCGCTGCCGATCCGCGTGCTGCAGACCCTCGCGCAGGGGAAGTTCCTCGGCCTGCTCAGCCTCATGTTCGGGGTGGGCCTGGCGATCCAGCAGGCGTCCGCCCAGCGGCACGACAGGCCGTGGCCGGGACGGTACTGGCGCCGCGCCCTGGTCCTGTTCCTCGACGGCCTGCTGCACTTCCTGCTCGCCGCCGAGTTCGACGTGCTGATGGGCTACGCGCTGGTCTCGTTCCTGGTGTCCGCGCTGTTGATCCTGCGCCCGGTCGCGCGCACGCGGTGGGTGATCGCCGCGGTCGCCGTGCACCTGGCGGTGGTGGCGCTCGCGGTGGTGGGAATGATGCTGCCCGACGCTGATTCCGGACCGAACACCCCCGGCCCCAATCCCTATGCCGACGGCTCCTTCTGGGACCTCGTGCTCTTCCGCGTCGACCACGGTCTCCTGTTCCGCGCGGAGACGATCTTCATGATCCCGCTGACCATCGCCGTGTTCCTCACGGGCGCACGTCTGTTCCAGGCGGGAATCTTCGAGCCGGGCGGCGCGGCCCTGCGCCACCGGTTGATGGCGATCGGTGCGGTGGCAGCGGTCGCGGACCTCACGGTCGGGATCGGCGGTGCGCCGCTGGATCTCGCCGGGCCGGCAGTGTTCGTCGGCCGGTACGTCCTGGCCCCGGTGGTCGCGCTGGGACTGCTCGCGCTGATCGCGGAGTTCTACCAGCGGCGGGCGGTCGGCCCCGTCGGCGGCGCACTGAGCAATGTCGGCCGGACCGCCCTGAGCTGCTACGTGCTGCAGAACCTCGTGGCCTCGGCGCTCTGCTACGGCTGGGGACTGGGCTTGGCGGCCCGGTACGGCTCTGAGCACCGCCTGGCCTTCACAGTGGCCGTCTACATCGCGGTGATGGCCTTCCTGCTCGCCGCGTCGGCGCTGTGGACCCGGCGGTTCTCCCGCGGCCCGATCGAGATGCTCATGCGTCGCGCCGCGTGAGCCGCGAGTGCGGTCGTTCCCCCACGGATACCGCAGGAGAACGACCGCATTCGGGCTGAGACCGGAGGCTACGACTCCGACCGGCGGCTGCGCAGCGCCCAGACGCCCACACCCACGAGGATCACGACGACCACCGGGATACCCACCCACAGCCACGTGTTCGACGAGGAGTCCTTCGACTCGCCCGCGGCCTGCGTGGCGGACGGCGCGGCTGCGGCACTGGACGGTGCGCCCTTCACCGCGGCGGCCTGCGAGCCCTGATCGGCCGGCGGCGGGGAGTCGACCACGGCGCCTGTGACCTGGTTCAGCCACACCTTGTCGGTGCGGTTCGCCCCGAAGTCGAAGAGGCCGTCGAGCTTTCCGGACCGCTCGTCGGCGGAGTCCTGGATCCGGCCCGTGCGCCAGTTGTCCTCGAGGAACTTGGTGATCGAGGCCTGCTCGATGGCGTCGTGGTTCACCGTGTTCTTGCGGGCGAAGGGCGAGATCAGCAGGAAGGGCTGGCGGGTGCCGGGGCCGCAGCGCACCGACTGTCCGGCGAGTGCGGGCGCCGCGGCGTTCGCGCAGATCGCCTTGTCCAGCTTGGGATCCTTGCTGCCCGAGAGGATAACCGGAGCCTGGTGGTCGTACCAGCCGTCCGAGTCGTCGTACGCGAGGATCACCGCGGTCGACGCCCAGTCCTTGGACTGCTGCAGCCGGTTGACGTAGGTGGTGACGAAGGTCTGCTCGTCGAGCGGGTCCGAGTAGGCGGCGTGGCCGTCCTGGTACTCGCCGGCCTTGAGGAAGCTCACCGCGGGCAGGCTGCCGGCATTCAATGCGGCGTCGAAGTCGGTGAGGTCGTAATTGTGGTTCGCGGGTCCGGCGTGCCCGACCTCGGCGACGTTCGCGGGCGCGACGTGGTGCTCGTTCGCCGTGGACTTGTAGTACGCGAACGGGTTGTGGTGCGGGCTGTAGTCGATCGACGCGTTCCCGGCCACGTTGCGGTGCGTCGTGTTGCACAGCGCGCGGGCGTCACCAGCGGCCGCCGTCGACGGGCGGAAGCCGCCCTGGAACCAGCCCCAGGACACCGACCTCTCGTTCAGCAGGTCGCCGATGTTCTTGCCCTGCATGGCCGCCAGCGCGTCCTTGCCGGTGCGATTCTTGTTCGAGCAGTCGTCGTACAGCGGGTCCGGGTCCTCGTACAGGGTGCCCACGCCCGCGGCGTTCGGGGCCCCGACGGTGTACTTGTCCGGCGCGGTGGTCTTCTTCCCGGTCGCGGCGTCGTAGGACTCGACGCCGAAGGTCTGCCCGGAGATCAGGTTGATCGCGCCCGGCGTCGACGGGCCGAACTGGGTGGACCAGAAGTTGTCGTTCAGGGTGTAGTTCTGCGCGTAGTTCCACAGGCCGGCAACGGTGTTGCCGTCGTAGTAGCCCATCACCGAACCTGGGTGCTCGAACATCCCTGGGCCGGACGAGGCGCACTTGTCCTTCGTGGTGAACTCCACGAACTTGTCCATCGCGCCGCCGTTCGCGGCCTCCTGCTCGGCCGTGTACTCGTGGTTCTGGTCGCACGTCACCGCCTGGCCCGGCGTGAAGCGGAAGGGCTTGTACTTGTTGGGGTTCGCGTCGCCGGCGAGCCCGGCGCGGGTGAAGGTGTTCACGTCCGTGGGGGTTCCGGGCGCGGCGGTGAACCGCGGGGCGTCGAGGCCCGAGCCCTGCAGCTTCTCGCCGGCGGTGTTGGCGGCCACCGGGTAGGTGCCGAAGTAGTGGTCGAAGGAGATGTTCTCGTTGAAGATCACCACCACGTGCTTGATCGGGGTGGCGGTGTCACCGGGATCGGCGAGCACCGACGGTGCGCCGATCGCGCCGGCCGCCAGCGTGATCGCCGCGGCACCGGCGAGCGCTGCGGCCCGACTGGTGCGGGAACGAGTTCCCCGGTAGCGGAAGGGGTTCACAGTATGCCTCCTGTCGTGGAGCAGTCCGTTCCCGCGTCGCGGGGCGGAAGATAGAAGTAGCCGCCGCCGAACGGGGCGATGTAGTCGGTGAGCGGTTCGCCGCTCAGCCGTTCCTGGACGGCCTCGAACTGCGCGACCACGTCGCGCTGCAGGCACGTGAACACCAGACCCAGGTCGAGGTTGCCGTTGACGTCGAGTCCGCCGGCGTAGTTGTAGGCGCGCCGGAAGATCCGCGAGCCGTCGGTCTCCGCCGTCCGCGGATTCGCGAGCCGGATGTGGCTGGTCAGCGGGATCACGTCGCCGCCCGGATCGTCGGCGTACTGCGGCGCGTCGAGTTCGGTGCTGCCGTCGAGCGGGGCGCCGCTCGCGCGGTCGCGGCCGAAGATGTTCTCCTGCTCGGACAGGGAGATCCGATCCCAGAACTCGGTGAGCATGCGGATCAGGCGCACCACGAGGAAGGTGCCGCCGCGGGTCCAGGGCTGGGCGGCATCGTCGAGCCACACGAGCCGGTCGAACTCCTCCGGGCGCACATTGGACGTCCCGTCTTTGAAGCCGAAGTGGTTGCGGGGCGCACCGTCGGGCCTGGGGGACGGTTGCGAGCCGTCCTGCCGCCACCGCGGCGCGAGCCCGCCCCGCCCGGCGCGGCTGAGGTCGCGCAGCGCGTGCAGCACGGTGTCCTGATCCGCGGCGCGGATCTCCAGGATGAGGTCGCCGTGGCAGCGCGCCGGATCGAGCCGGTCGTCGTCGAACTCGCGCATCGGACGGATGCCGGCCGGCCGCTTGTCGGCGTGCCAGCGGTCGAAGAAGCTCGCCCCGTAACCGATGTTCACGGTGAGGTCGGGGGCGCCGTCGAGGTCGGGGCCGAGGGTGCCGGAGTCGGTGGGCGGGGCCGTGATGGCGGTGGCGACGGGCGTGCGCGGCTGCCGCAGCGCGCCGATCCGTTCGCGGAGCGCGTGCAGCAGCGCATCCGTCTCGGCGGCGGAGGTACAGGTCAGGTCGAAGGCGGCGTAGGTGGCATGCCGCTGTTCGGCCACCGGCGCGGGCTTCGGAGCCGACTCGTCCCGCGCGCACGCCGCGAGGCCGACGGCTCCCGCGGCCGCGGCGGTCCCGCCGAGGAAGCCGCGCCGCGACGCCCTCACTTGGTCCGCCGGACGTCGGCGATCGCGGCGATCGGGGCGAGCAGTTCGACGAGGCCGCCGAACGCGGTGTTGAGCCGTTGCCGGTCGGCGAGGGGGAGTTCGCGGAGCGGGCGGCCGGGGAACCGGGCGGCGAGGTCCGCGCACACCGCGTCGGCGCGGTCGAGCGCGGTACGGGCCTCGGCCAGCCGGGGGTAGCGCGTCGTCAACACGGGGTTCAGCGCGTCGAGCACGCGGCGGGTGCCCTCGAGGTTCGCGCGGGCGGTGTCGAGGCCCGTGTGCGAGCCGGCGTCGTCGGCACCGGTGAGGGTGAATTCGATGGTGTTCTCGGTGATCTCGTGCGCGCGCAGGCCGATCTGCAGGGGATTCACCGCGAGCGAGGGGTAGTCGGAGAGCAGCCCCGCGACATCGGTCACGAGGGCCCGCTCCAGTGCGGCGGGCACCGTCGGGGAGGGGGCCCAGAGCGCTGCCTCGATCGCGTGGAAGCCGGTCGCGTCGCCGGTGGTGCGGCGGCCGTTGATCTTCCCGTCCCAATCGCCGAAGGCGTCGTACGCCGCACCGAGCGTCTCGTACAGCCGGTGCGCCGCGCGCCATGCGGTGCGCTGGGTTTCGACGTCCGGCGCGGCGGCGAGGGCGGCGACGGCATCGCGCAGCGCCGGCAGGCGCCCGCCGACCCAGGTCTGGTAGTCGAGCGTCGCGGGGGTGAGGTCCTGTGTCGAGGTCGGGATCACGGCGGGCCCGCGCGGCGCGTCGCCCGGGACTCGGAAGGACGCCCCGGTGACGGCGTCGGTCTCCGCGAAGTAGCACTCGAACCGGTACTCGCCGGAGCCCAGCGCGACGCGCAGCAGCCGGGTGGCCTGCGGAGCGAGCGCGTCGAGCTCGGCGTACACGGCACCGTCGGGCCCGGCGAGCGCGAATTCGAGCGACCGCGTGGAGGTGTTCGTGACCGCGAAGGTCCGGTTCCCGGCGTCGACGGTGCCGGACGGCGCCGCGCAGCCGTCCAGCTTCGCGGTCAATCCGACGGTGCCTGCGGGCGCGGCAGGGCTCGACGACGGGGCGGGCGTGGTCAGCAGATACGCGCCACCGGCCACGGCGACGACCGCGGCGAGCGTGAACGCGGTGGGCGCGACCCACCGTCGGGGAACCGGCACCCGTCGACGCTAGCCAGCACGAATCGGGCAAACCCGGACATGATACTGCGGCGTCCGAAGGACTTCACCGAGCGTTCACGGCGCACTGGGACGTCGGTGACGGGGGCTTGACCGAGTCTTGAGGCGGGCGCGTCAGGGTGTGCGGCGCTGCGCCTGCAGCGGAACGTGGCTCAAGCCGCCCCACAGCAGTTGGACGGTGGTGGCCACCGCCTCGTCCTTCGGGATCGGACGGTCGGCGTACAGCCAGTAGCGCGCGCTCACCTGGCTCGCGCCCACGAGGCCGACGGCCAGCATCCGCGCGCGGTACGGGTCCAGGCCCGAGTCCTGCGAGACCAGGTCGTACACCGCGTCGATGCACAGCTCCACGGCGCCCTCGACGCGCTCCTGGACGACGGGCTCGAGCACGTCGGACTCGAAGATGAGCTTGTAGCCCTGGCTGTCCCGGTCGACGAAGTCGAAGAAGGACCGGACGGCGCCGATCACGCGTTCGTGGTTGTCGGTCGAGCTGCTCAACGCCTCGCGCACGCCGGTGACCAGCGCCTCGCCGTGTGCCTTGAGTACGGCCACGTACAGCTCGAGCTTGCCGGGGAAGTGCTGGTAGAGCACCGGCTTGCTGACGCCGGCGCGGACGGCGATCTCGTCCATGCCCGCCGAGTGGTAGCCGAGGTCGACGAACACGCTGCTCGCGGCCTCGAGCAGTTGGATACGCCGCGCGCTGCGCGGCAGGCGGGCTGTGCGGCGGGGTGCTGGATTCGCTCCGCCGCGGGAATCGCCCGCCGCGGTCGTCGCGCCCAGATCCGCCATGTGCTCCACCTCACCGTTCCCGGGGCTCGCATACTGCCCCGCATCGCCCGGGACTCGTCACGGCCCGGCTCGTCGACAATACTCCCGCCGCGTTCGCCGACCTCGGCTTGCTCTGGCAAGCTGCCCGGTGTGTCGGCTCTCGCGCAGGTGAACCGGACCAGCGATGTCTGGCCCGGACAGTTCGTCACCCTCCGCGGGCGGCGGGTGTTCGTGCGGCACGTCGACGCCGCTGCGGAGACGACGGCACCGCCGGACCCGCGACCGACGGCCGTGATGATCCACGGCCTGGGCGGCTCGTCGATCAACTGGACCGACCTCGGTCAGGTGCTGGCGCCGACCGCCGCGTCGTACGCCCTGGACCTGCCCGGATTCGGGCTCTCGGACCCGCCGGCCGACGGTGACTACGGGATCGAGGAGTTCGCGTGGACCGTGATCGCGTACCTCGAGACCCTCGTCGCGGTGCGTGGACCCGGCGTGCACCTGATCGGCAACTCCCTCGGGGGTGCGATCGCTGTGCGCGTGGCGATGCTGCGGCCCGACCTGCTGCGTTCGCTCACGCTGATCTCGCCGGCCTTCCCGGATCTGCGCCCGCGCGTGCGGCGGCTGCAGTTCCTGCCACTGTCGCTGGTGCGGATCCCGGGCCTGGGGCCGGCGGGCTTCCGGCTCGTCGCCAGCGCCTACCCCGAGCAACAGGTGGATCGGACCTTCGGCGAGATCCTCGTCGATCCGCGGGTCATGGGGCCGGTCCGGCGGCGACAGGCCGTCGACCAGGCCGTGGCCCGCGCATCCATGCCCTGGGCGCCCGACGCGCTCGCGGCGAGCTTCAACGCGCTCGTGCGCAGCTGGCTGGTGGACCTCGGTGCGTCGCACTGGGCCGCGGCCCGCGCCGTCTCGGTGCCGACGGCGGTGGTCTGGGGCGCGCGTGACCTGCTGGTGAGCGTCGGGGTGGCGCCCAAGGTGGTGCGGCACATCAAGGGCAGCACGCTGACGGTGTTCGAGGACGTGGGCCATGTGGCGCAGATGGAGCGTCCGGAGGAGACGGCGCGGATCGTTCGCGATCTCATCGTCGCGACGGAGCGGGCCGTCGGGGAGACGTGAGGCGCGTGTCGGTTCCACTCGGGGGGCACCGGTCGTGGAATTGTTGACGACGTGAGTAGTCCTTCGAACCCGAGGCGTCCCCGGCCGGACGGGCGTGCGCCGCTTCGGGCGGAGTGGGATCCGATCAACTCGACCGCTGCGACCTCGGGCGATCAGCGCAACCGGCCGTTGCGCGAGCGTCGCTACGCCAAGCAGGGCCGGCTCGGCCGGATCCTGCGTACCTACGGCTGGCGCGCGTACGCCGTGCCGGTGCTCGCGGTGCTGACGGCCGTGGCGCTCGTCGTCACCTTCTGGGGCAATCCGTTCGCCACGGAGCACCGGACCGACGGCGCGACCGAGAACCTCTCGCGCAACCCGACGCCGGAGAAGACGATCGTCGGCGCACCGTCGAAGGTGGTCCCGGGGCCCGTGCCGCCCGCGGGGATGCTGCCGGTCGGGGGCCAGTTCACCGAGAAGGGGCAGGGGATCTGGCACGTGGTGCCCGGCGCGACGCCCAAGGTCGGCGAGGGGAGGCAGCAGACCTTCACCTACATGATCGCCGTCGAGGACGGCGTGGACATGAGCGCGTTGAGCGGCGACCAGGCCTTCGCCGCGATGATCGACAAGACGCTGTCCGATCCGCGCAGTTGGATCCACGACCCCGCCGTCGCTTTCCAGCGCATCGACAAGGGCACCCCGACCTTCACCATCTCCCTGACCTCGCCGATGACCACCCGCTCGGCCTGCGGCTACACGATCCAGCTCGAGTCGTCCTGCTACAACGGCGAGCTGGGGCGCGTGGTGATCAACCTGGCGCGCTGGGTCCGGGGCGCGACCGCCTTCGAGGGCGACCTCACCGGTTACCGGCAGTACGCGATCAACCACGAGGTCGGGCACGCCATCGGGTACGCGCAGCACGTGCCCTGCCCCGCGCAGGGGGCGCTCGCGCCGATCATGATGCAGCAGTCCTTCGGCGTGAAGAACCGCGACATCTTCGACCTGGACAAGTCCGAGGGCTACGACAACGACCTCACCTGCCGGCCCAACGCCTGGGTCGCGCCCACTCTCAAGTAATCGTTCCGCGGGCCGACGGTGACCCCGTCCCCCGCCCCGGGGGGGGCGCCCCGGGAATGGTGGCGGGCGCACCGTCGTTGAGCAGGACGTGACCGTACTGCCCCCGCTCGTCGAGCCCGCCGCCGATCTGACCCGCGACGAGGTCGCGCGGTACTCCCGGCACCTGATCATCCCCGAGATGGGCGTCGAGGGGCAGAAGCGCCTCAAGAACGCCAAGGTGCTGTTCATCGGCGCCGGCGGCCTCGGCAGCCCCGCGCTGCTGTACCTCGCCGCGGCGGGTGTCGGGACCATCGGCATCGTCGAGTTCGACGAGGTGGACGCGTCGAACCTGCAGCGCCAGGTGATCCACGGCGTCTCCGACCTCGGCCGCCCGAAGGGCGAGAGCGCCCGCGACTCCATCGCCGAGATCAACCCGCTGGTGCAGGTGAACCTGCACCCGGTGCGGCTCGAGCCGGAGAACGCGGTCGAGCTGTTCGAGCAGTACGACCTGATCCTCGACGGCACCGACAACTTCGCCACCCGCTACCTCGTCAACGACGCGGCGGTGCTGGCGCACAAGCCCTACGTGTGGGGCTCCATCTTCCGGTTCGAGGGGCAGGTGTCGGTCTTCTGGGAGGACGCGCCCGACGGCCCGAACGGCGAGAAGCAGGGCCTGAACTACCGCGACCTGTACCCGGTGGCGCCGCCGCCCGGCATGGTTCCCTCGTGCGCCGAGGGCGGCGTGCTCGGGATCCTGTGCGCGTCGATCGGGTCGATCATGGGTACGGAGGCGGTCAAGCTGATCACCGGCATCGGTGACTCGCTGCTGGGCCGGCTGATGGTCTACGACGCCCTCGAGATGAGCTACCGCACGATTCGTATCCGCAAGGACCCGGCGTCGCCGACGATCACCGAGCTCATCGACTACGAGGAGTTCTGCGGGGTCGTCTCCGACGAGGCCGAGCGTGCCGCGGCCGGCAGCACCGTGACTCCCGCCGAGCTGGCCGGGATGGGCACCGCGGGCATCGATTTCGAGCTCATCGACGTGCGCGAGCCCGTCGAGTGGGACATCGTCCACCTCGACGGTGCCAAGCTGGTCCCCAAGGGCGCCTTCGAGTCCGGTGAGGGGCTCGCGCAGGTCTCCGCCGACAAGAAACTGGTGCTGTACTGCAAGACCGGCATCCGCTCCGCCGAGGTCCTGGCGACCGTCAAGGGCGCAGGTTACCGCGACGCGGTGCACCTGCAGGGCGGCATCAACGCCTACGCCCGCACCGTGGATCCGTCACTGCCGGTCTACTGAGAGGTACGCTAGCGCGAGGTTCTGACCTGCGCTAACGGTCGCGCGGGAGGCGATCGCGCCCTATCGTTCGGGGCATGAGCGATCGAGAGCGCTCGGCGTACGTGACGGCGCCGACGGGGTGGCCGCACGACCTGGTGCTCGAGTACGTGGAACACGTGCTCCGCGACCGAGGCGAGGTCCCGGAGGGATCGGGGGTCGCCGCCCGGCTCACCGACTCCGCCGCGAACGCCGACCATTCGACGACCTGGCGGGTCCGCTACACGGTCGCGTCCGGCGGCGCGTTCCGGCCCGTGTTCCGGCCTCTCAGCCTGAGCTGATCGGAGACCGTGTCGACGCCGGTCGCGCGAGTCGACGATGATGGCGGCGTGAGAGTTCTCGTCGTCGACGACGATCCCGCGATCGCGGAGACCGTGCGCCGCACGCTGGTCGCCCAGGGCTGGACCGCCGCCGTGGCCGTCGACGGCGCGGCCGGCTTCGACGAGGCGCTCGCCGGCGAGTTCGACCTGATCGTCCTCGACGTGATGATGCCCGGCCGCAACGGTTTCGAGGTGGTGCGAGACCTCCGGCGTGCGGAGGTCTGGACGCCGGTGTTGATGCTGACCGCGAAGGACGGCGACTTCGATCAGGTGGAGGCACTCGACTTCGGTGCCGACGACTACCTCACGAAGCCCTTCTCGGTCGCCGTGCTGGTGGCCCGACTGCGCGCGCTGGCCAGGCGCGGGGCCCCGGCACGGCCCTCGGTGTTGATGGTGGGCGACCTGCGGCTCGACCCGGCCGCGCACACGGTCCATCGCGGCGATACCCGGATCGAGCTGGCTCCGCGCGAGTTCGCGCTGCTGGCCTTCTTGATGCGCAACGCGGGCACCGCGGTCTCGAAGGTGCGGATCCTGGAGTCGGTGTGGGATGTGAACTACGACGGCGACGAGAACGTCGTCGAGGTCTACATCCATCACCTGCGCAAGCGCATCGATGCGGCGTTCGGCGTCCGGTCGATCGAGACCGTTCGCGGGGTCGGCTACCGGATCACGTCGTCGGGAGCGTGAACCAGAACCTGGTGCCGCCCCGCCCGTCCACGTCGACCCCGTAGGTGCCGTCGTGGGCCCGGACGATCTCCGCGACGATCGCGAGCCCGAGACCCGAGCCGCCGCTCGATCGCGAGCGCGCGGCGTCGAGTCGGACGAATCGCTCGAAGACCCTGTGCCGGTCCGCCTCCGGTATCCCCGGCCCGTCGTCGGTGACGGCGACGGTGACGGTGCCCCCGTCGGCCGTCATCGTCAGCGTGAGGCGGGTCCGTGCGTACCGCGCCGCATTGTCGGTCAGGTTCCGCACCACCCGCGCCAGCTGGCCCGGGTCCCCGCGGACGATCGCCGGCACCGTCGACACGTCGATCCCGTGCCGCCCCAGCGCGCGCAACCGCTCGGCCTCGTCGGCGACCAGCCGCGCGAGGTCGACGTCCGTGCGTGGCACGGGGGCGCCGCTCTCGTCCGCGCGGGCCAGCAGCGCCAGGTCGGCGATCAGGCCGCGCATCCGGTCCGCCTCGGGCAGGAGGAGCGTCCGCACGGTGTCGACGTCGACCGGCTCGTCGGTCTGGTCCGCGAGGTCGAGCAGTCCGAAGATCGACGTGAGGGGGCTGTTGAGCTCGTGGGAGGCATCGGCCACGAACCTCCGCTGCGTCGTCTGTGCCGTTTCCAGGCGACCGAGCATCGCGTTCATCGTGCGGGCGAGGGTCTCGACCTCGTCGCCGGTCGCGGGAACCGGCACGCGCTCGGCGAGATCCGCGTCGCTGATCTCGGCCACCTGGGATCTGATCCGCTCGACGGGGGAGAGGGCGCGGCCGACGAAGACATGGGTCAGCCACGCCATCGCGGCCACGACGACCGGGAACACCGCCGCGCACAGTCCCGCGACGAGGAGCACGAGCCGGTTCAGCGCGGACTCCGCGGTACCGACCTCGACCGTGAAGTCGCCTGCGGCGGTGCGCACTCCGACGCGCGTCGCCCGGTACTCGGCGTCCGATGGGGCGGCGGTGGCACCGTCGAGCACCGTCCGTGCTCCCGCAGGTACCACGCCCCCGAGCGCGCCGCCGGGGTGCGATCTGCTCGACCGGAGGACGCGGCCCTCGCTGTCGAGGATCTGGATGAGGTCGATGTTCTGGCCCGGGCTGAGCAGGCCGTCGTCGATGCCGTCGGGGCCGGACTCGGCGAGCGCCGCGGCGATGTCGGTGGCGCGTGCGGTGTTCGTGTTGTCAGCGGAGTCGAGCAGGACCCGGTGCAGGACGAGGACCATCACGGCGCCGGCGATGACCAGGGCGACGGTCACGAGTGCGGTGGCTGTCAGGGTGAGCCGGCTGCGCACCGGACGCAGCACCCGGATCACGCGCTGCCGCAGGTTTAAGGTTCCGCTAAGCGGGTGCGGTTCACCCTGGTCGCATGAATCGGAATCTGCGGGCATGGGTACTGGTCTACTCCGTGCTGATAGCCGTTGTCGTGGTCGTCGGACTGATCGTGGCGTCGGGGCCGACGCGCGTCGACTCCGCCGTGATGAACGCCATCGAACCATCCCGCTCCGCGGGCGTCACGTCGGTGGTCTCCGTGCTGACCGACCTGTTCAGCCCGGTACTGATCCCGGTGTGGGCGCTGTGCGTCGCCGGATTCCTCCTGTTCCGTGACCGCCGGGTCCAGCGGGCGGTGACGGTGCTCGCCGCGGTCGCCGCAGCCGCGGCGGTGGCCGAGATGATCAAGCTGGTCGTCGGCCGTCCCCGGCCGCCGGCCGCGGATCAGCTCGGTGCGCACGAGGCGACTCTGTCGTACCCGTCCGGCCACGTCACCGGGACGGCTGCGCTGCTGCTCGCGGTCGCCCTGGTCGGCATCGCCGGGCGGTCGGCGGCGCGGTCGGCGACGGTCGCCGCGGCACTCGTCGTCACCGTCTTCGTCGCGTGGACGCGGGTCTACCTCGGCGTGCACTGGCTGACCGATGTCAGTGCGGGCTTCGTCGTCGGTGCGGCGACGGCGGCCCTCGTCGTCGCGTTCGCCCCGACCGTGATCGCGTTCGTCGCCGAGCGGGTGGCCGGACGCCTGCCCGACCGCGCGGGCGGCTGGCTCGCTCCGATGCCCTCGGAAGAGGAGCACCCGACGAGCGGGGCGCACCGTCGCACGGTGGGGACGCACCGATGAGCACCACGACGGGCGTCCGCGCACTCGCGGTCCGCGTACCGCTGGTCACCGGGTACTTCTGGGTCATCAAGATCCTCGCGACCACCGTGGGCGAGACCTGCTCCGATTACCTCAACAGCCACCTCGGCTGGGGCCTGGCGAACACGACGTGGTTCATGACCGGACTCCTGCTCGTCGCCCTCGCCGTGCAGTTCAGCCGCCGCGGATACACCCCGTGGATCTACTGGCTGGTCGTCACGCTGATCAGCGTCGTCGGAACCCTCATCACCGACAACCTCACCGATCAGCTGGGCGTGCCGCTGCAGGCGACCACCGCGGTGTTCGCCGTGGCGCTGATCGTCGCCTTCGCCGCGTGGTACGCGAGCGAGCGGACGCTGTCGATCCACACCATCGTCACGCGCCGCCGGGAGACCTTCTACTGGCTCACGGTGCTCGTGACCTTCGCGCTGGGCACCGCCGCAGGCGACCTCATGGCCGAGCAGCTCCAGCTCGGCTACCTGCGATCCATGCTCATCTTCGCCGCGGTCATCGCCCTCATCGCGGTCGCGCACCTCCGCTTCGGGCTGAACGCGGTGTTCGCGTTCTGGGCCGCGTACATCCTCACCCGCCCGCTCGGCGCGTCCATCGGCGACCTGCTCTCGCAACCCCGCGACAACGGCGGCCTGGGCCTCGGCACCACCGTCACGTCCGCGGTCTTCCTCGCCGTGATCGTCGTGCTCGTCGGGTACCTCACCGTGACCCGACGGGACGTCATCGCGCCGGTCTCGCGGCCCGACGGTGCCGCCGGGACCGGGAAGTAGGTGGGCACGATGCAACAGTTCATCGTCAGCTTCGGCCTGCTCGCGGTCTTCGCGCTCATGTTCGCCGAATCCGCCTGCATCCCCGTCCCGTCCGAGGTGACCATGCTGCTGGCGGGCGCGCTCGCCGCCGGCGCCGTGCCCGGCGCCCACCTCAACCTCGTCGCCGTCATCGCGGCCGGCACGCTCGGCAACGTCGCCGGGAGCTACCTCGCCTGGTGGATCGGACGGGAGGGCGGACGCCCCGCCGTGCGCCGCTGGGGTCGCTACGTGCGCCTGCACGAGTCGGATCTGGACCGGGCGCAGGAGTGGTTCCAGCGTCGGGGATCGGTGTCGGTCTTCGCCGGCCGGCTGCTACCCGTGATCCGGACCTTCATCTCCCTCCCCGCCGGCATCGCGGGCATGCCGCCCGTGCGGTTCGGGCTCCTGACCTTCGCCGGATGCCTGCCGTGGACGGCGGCCCTCGCGGTCGCCGGCTACGCCGTCGGTACCCGCTGGGAGTCCATCGCCAACGCCTGCCACGGCCCGACGTACGTCATCGCCGCACTGGTGGGTGTGGCCTTCTGCAGCGCGGCGTGGGTCTTCTACCGCCGGCGTGGTGGGCGAGAGGGCCTGGACGAGGCGTGAGGTCCTCGTCGGGGGTCGCTCAGCGGACGGTATCGGGCGCCGTGCGGCTGCGACCGTCGGCCGTGCGGTAGCCGAGTGCGTAGCTGGGGCAGCGGTCGACGACGGTGACGACCTCGTCGGCGGTCGCACCGTCGGTGACGATCCACGGGCGGCGGGTGTTGTCGAAGACCCGGGGAAGCCCGCGGACGCACTCCGCCGCGTGGCGACATCGCGCCGGCTCCCAGGTGATCACGAATCCGTTTCCGGGGTACTCGAGCACCCGTGGGCGCTCCGCTTCGTTGCTCATGGCGACCTCCGACTTCGATGGTTCCACCGGGAAGGGACGCTCGCCGGATGATTCCGCGGATGGAGCGTCGGCGGCCGACGTCCTCCGCTCGCGGCGGAGAGTTAGTCGAGCGCGATGAGTCGCTTGACCAGCTTCCCGGTGGGCGTGCGCGGCAGGGACTCGACGAAGCGCACGGCGCGCGGCAGCTTGTAGCGGGCCAACTCCCGTCCGGCGCAAGCGATCAGCTCCTGCGCCAGCTCGTCGGACGCAGTCGCACCCGGCGCGAGTTCCACACAGGCCAGCGCCGTCTCGCCGAGCTCGGCGTCGGGCACGCCGATCACCGCGACATCGGCGACGGCGGGGTGCATGATCAGGGCGCTCTCCGACTCCTGCGGGTAGATGTTCACCCCGCCGGTGATGATCATGAAGTCCTTGCGATCGGTGAGGTAGAGGTATCCGTCCTCGTCGAGGTAGCCGATGTCGCCGGTGGTGGCCCAGTTGTCGTGGTCGGGATGCTGTGCGGCCCGGGTCTTCTCGGGCGCGTTGTGGTACTGGAAGGGCATCGCCTCGCGCTCGAAGTAGATCGTACCGATCTCCCCGGCGGGGAGCACGGCACCGTCGGCCCCGCAGATCCGGGCGACGCCCAGCCCGGCCTTCCCCACGGACCCGGGGCGCTCCAGCGCCTCCTGCGGGCCGATGAAGGTGGCGCCGGCCGCCTCGGTGGACGCGTAGTACTCGTGGATCACCGGGCCCCACCACTGGATCATCGACCGCTTCACCTCCGCCGGACACGGTGCGGCGGCGTGGATCGCGACCTTGAGGCTGCTCGTGTCGTACCGCGCGCGCGTCTCGTCGGGCAGCTTGAGCATCCGCACGAACATGGTCGGCACCCACTGGCTGTGCGTCACGCGGTACTTCTCGATGAGCGCCAGGGCCTCCTCGGGGTCGAACCGGTGCATCATGATCACGGTGCCGCCCACCGACATCGTGACGCCGCAGAACCGCAGCGGCGCAGCGTGGTACAGCGGTGCGGGGGAGAGGTACACGGTGTCGGCGTCCATGCCGTACGCGGGCGCGAAGATCGCGGTGTAGGCGTCGGGGATCTCGTCCACCCGCCCCTCCGGCAGCGGGATGCGGATGCCCTTCGGGCGGCCCGTGGTGCCCGACGAGTAGAGCATGTCGGTGCCGCGCGGCTGATCGATCAGCGGTGCCGCGTCCGCCGCGGCGAGGACCGCGTCGTAGTCGTCGAAACCGGCGATGTCGCCGCCCCACGCGATCGTGTGCCCCGCGCCGGCGAGCGCGGGCAGCTCGCGCGCCTGCGAGACCGCCTGCGCCACATCCGCTCCGGCGAACAGGGCCTGCGCCTCGCAGTCCTCGAGGATGTAGTTCACCTCGCCGGGAGTGAGGTGGAAGTTCACCGCCGCCACGTAGAGGCCGCTGCGGA
Organism: Tsukamurella pseudospumae; assembly: GCF_001575195.1. Classification (NCBI taxonomy): domain Bacteria; kingdom Bacillati; phylum Actinomycetota; class Actinomycetes; order Mycobacteriales; family Tsukamurellaceae; genus Tsukamurella; species Tsukamurella pseudospumae. The sequence goes on along the minus strand of NZ_LSRF01000055.1, from coordinate 60,028 downwards.
TCGCCGCCACGTAGGCGCAGAAGATGCGCAGGTCGTTGCCCGCCACGATCGCGATCGTGTCACCGCGCCGCAGCCCGAGCGCGTGGAGGTGGTGCGCCAGCCGCGTGGACTCGTCGTTCAGCCGGGCGTAGGTGAGGATGTCGCCGGTGGCGGCGTCGATCGCCGCGGGCTTGCCGGGGGTGAGCTCTGCGAACGCTCCGGGATACATGAGAACCACCTCTAACTTGTCGGTGGCTCCACGGTAGCGCCGGGCCGGATCCGTGGAAGGCGTTCAAGCGAAGTCGCAGGCCTGGAAGGATGGGTGGCGTGGACGTCATCCTCATTCCGGGCCTGTGGTTGGACGCGGCGAGCTGGGACGCGGTCCTCCCGTCGATCGTCGCCGCGGGGCATCGTCCGGTCCCGCTCCGCCCGCCCGGGCTCGGCGCACCGTCGGACAGCGCGGCCGAGGTGGGGCTCGCCGACTGGATCGCCTCGGTGACGGCGGCGGTCGACGCGGCCGACGGCCCGGTCGTCCTGGTGGGGCATTCCGGCGGCGGCAACGCCGCGTGGGGTGCCGCCGACGCGCGCCCGGACCGCGTGGCTCGCGTCGTGTTCGTCGACACCGTCCCGCCGCCCGACGGTACGCCGATCAACGAGTTCGAGGTCGTCGACGGCGTCGTGCCGTTTCCGGGCTGGGACTTCTTCGACGACGAGGACGTCCACGACCTCGATCCCGCCGTTCGAGCGCAGGCCGCTCCGCTGGCGCGCTCGGTGCCGGAGCGCATCCCGCACGATCCGATCTCCTTGGGTGATGCTCGGCGCCACGGGATCCCGGTCACGCTGCTGATGGGCGGCCTCGACGAGAACGCGCTCGAGGCGCAGCTCGCTCAGTGGAGCGGGCACTTCCAGGAGTACACCGCGATCACCGGCCGCGAGGTGGTGCGGATCGATTCCGGGCACTGGCCCCAGTTCTCGATCCCCGAGCGGCTGGGTGGGCTGATCGTGGCCGCGATCCGCTGACTCACCCCACCGGATTCGCGGACAGCCAGGACGCGTAGTCGTTGAGGAGCGCGACCAGGGGGAGGGCGTCGACGGTGCCGACCCGCTCGCCCCGCAGCGCGGCGCGGATCCCGGGCACGCGGGCGCCGATCCGGTTGCGCTCGGAGAGCTCGTGGTGGCTGAGCCCGCGCTGCTCGCCGAGCACGATCCGCCGCGGGTGATCCGCTCGCAGCGCCTGTGCGAGTGCATCGAACTCGTCGCGGTCCAGTGCGGGGAGATGTACCGAGAAGCTCATGACCGCTCCGGTATCGGCGTCGTCGACCTCCTCCGACTCCTCCAGCCAGTCGGCGTACTCCTGGCTCAGGTCGTCGAGCGCCTCCTCGTCGTCGAAGGAGAGCGTGCGCCCCTCGACCGCCGCGCGCAGCGCCGATACCAGTCCCCGCACGGTCTCGGGGTCCGACGATGCCGCGTACCACCGATGTGCCTCGTGCGGCACCACGAGCCGGTCCGGCCGTTCGGCCGTGAGGCGGGCACGGACACCGTCGAACTCTCCGGCGGTGAGGTCGGGGAACTGGACGGAGACGGTCACGACGGGGCGGGAGTCTGGCACGCCCTCCATTGTCCCGAAGATCGTTCTAGGGTGGGGACATGGCCCTCGAAGGTGATTACGCAACGGAGAAGGCCGGCTGGGTTGCGGACCAGCTGGCGAAGATCGACGAGACCGGGACCACCGCCTCGGTGTCGGTCGCAGGGATGGCGGTGGTGATCTTCACCTACCGCGGCCCCAAGTCCGGCAAGCTCTACCGGCGCCCGCTCATGCGCGTCGAGCACGACGGCGTCTACGCGGCGTTCGCGTCGAAGGGCGGCGCCCCCGACAACCCCGTCTGGTACTCGGCACTGCTGAGCAATGACGAAGTCGAGGTTCAGGACGGTACCGCTGTGATGACCGGGACGGTGCGCGAGATCCACGGCGCCGAGCGCGAGGAGTGGTGGGCCCGTGGCGTCGCCGCGTACCCGCCGTACGCCGAGTACCAGGAGAAGACCGACAGGTTGATCCCCATCGTCCTCGTCGAACCGGGCCGCGCCTAGCCACCTCGACAGCCGCGCGCGGGTAGATTCACTATCGTGAGCCCCGTCGAACCCCCCGCGCACGTCCTCTCCACCTTCGGACTGGACGAGACCGAACCCATCGCCCTGGGGGCGGAGTGGGACGGCGGCTGGCGCTGCGGCGAGGTCGTGCTCTCGCTGATCGCCGACCACGCCCGCGCGGCGTGGTCGGCGAAAGTCCGCGAGGACATCTACGTCGAGGGCATGCGCCTGGCGCGTCCGTTCCGCGCCACCGACGGCCGGTACGTCGTGTCCTCGTGGCGCGCAGACACGTTCATCGCGGGATCGCCCGAACCGCGGTACGACGAGATCATCTCGATGGCGAACCGGCTGCACGAGGTGACGGAGAAGCTCGAGCGTCCCCGGTTCCTCGCGGCGCCCGCGGTGGCCCCGTACACCGACGTCGACTACTTCGGTTTCGCCGACCGCGCCGCATGGGACGACAAACCGCTGTCGATGGCGCGCAAGCTCGGCGCACTCGACGAGACCGTGGAGCACCGCGCCCGCGCCGTCGAGCTCGTCGGCGAGCTCGCCGCGCTGCGCACCCCGGTCGAGTCGAAGCCCCAACTGGTGCACGGCGACCTCGCGAGCTCGGTGCTGTTCGCCGGCGCCGCTGCACCGGGCATCACCGATTTCACGCCCTATTGGCGCCCCGCGGCCTGGGCGTCCGCGGTCGTCGCCGTCGACGGGCTCTCCTGGGGCGGGGCCGACGACGGCCTGCTCATGCGCTGGAACGACCTGCCCGAGTGGCCGCAGATGGTGTTGCGGGCCCTCATCTTCCGGCTCGCGGTGCACGCCCTGCATCCGCGCTCGGAGGCCGACGCGCTGCCCGGGCTCGAGCACATCGCCGAGATCGGCCGGTGGCTCCTCTGACCGAGCCCGTCCGGCGGATCCTCGTCGCCCACGGCACGCGCTCGGCACACGGCGTTGCGATGGTCCGCCAGCTCGCGGACGCCGTCGCCGCCCGGACCGGCCCGCTCGACGTCGCCTTCGTCGACGTGCTGGGGCCGTCACCGTCGGACCTGCTGCGCGAGTCCGACATCCCGACGGTGCTCGTGCCGGCCTTCCTCGCCGCCGGCTACCACGTGCACACCGACGTGCCCGGGCACGTCGCGCGCAGCGGCCATCCCCGCGCTGTCGTCACCGCGCCGCTCGGTCCGGATCCGGCTCTCGTGGGCGCGCTGGTCCGCAGGCTCGACGGTGCGGGGCTGCGGCCCGGCGACGCGGTCGTGCTCGGAGCGACCGGATCTTCCGACCCCCACGCCCGCGACGACGTCCGGACCATGGCCGGTCACCTCGCCGCGCGGCTGGGACAGGACGTGCCCGTCGGCTTCCTCGCGGCGGGCGTGCCGACGGTGGCCGATGTCGTCGCCCGGATCCGCACGCCCGGCCACCGCATCGTGATCGCCGCGTACCAACTGGCCGACGGACTGTTCCACGCCCGGCTCGCGGAGGCGGGTGCCGATGCGGTCGCGGCGCCGCTGGGGCTCGCGCCCGAGGTGATCGACCTGCTGGTGACGCGGTTCGCGGCCGGGACCGCCGAGCTCGATCGGACCCGGTAGCGACTCAGACGCGATAGCGGCGCAACGGGATCCGGTCGCCGTCGGCGAGCACACCCTCCGCGCGGAGGTTCTCCAGTTGCCGGGTGCGGATGTGTTCCGCGGGACGCCCGCTCGCGGGGACCACGCGGTGCCACGGCAGGTCGGACGCGTCGGTCCGCATCACCCAGCCCACGATCCGCGGCGAGCTCAAGTCCAGCTCGTCGGCGATGTCGCCGTAGGTGCGCACCCTGCCCGGCGGGATCGCCGCGATCAGCGCCCGTACCGCCTCCACCTGCTCCTCGGTCACCTTCGCCACGGGCGTCAGCCGATCAGCCGTCGGGCGTACTCGCCGGCCAGGTGCGGGACCTCCTGCGCCACCATGTGATCCGACGGCACCGTCACCACCTCCGCGTGCGGCAGCGCCGCGAGCTGCGCGTCGTTGACGTACTGGGCGCGCTCGGCGCGCAGCAGAACCGTCGGGACGTCCGACGGTGCGCCGACGGCCGGTCGAGCCAGCTCGCCCCACAGCGCGACCATCGCGGGCAGGCCGATGTCCCACTCCCAGCGGCCGGAGTCGCGGCGCACCAGGTGCTCGGCGATCTCGTCGTCCATGACCGCCGCCGGCACCCGTTCCCAGGCGCCGGACGTCTTGTCCTGCTCGGCCTCCTCGGGCGAGGTGAAGTCGAAGAACTCGATGCTCTGCCCGGCGATCGTCTCGCACATCCGCGGGTCCAGCTGCTGCGCCGGATCGAGCAGGAGCAGCGCGCGCACCAGGTCCGGGCGCGCCGTCGCGAGCCGGCAGGCCAGCGCGCCGCCCAGCGAGTGCCCGATCACCACGGCGGGGCTCGCGGCCGTCACGGCGTGGCGCTCCAGCACGCCGACGAGGTCGGCGACGTGCTGTTCGAAGTGCCACGGCGGGGCCCACGTGGACCGGGCGTGCCCGCGCAGGTCCGGGGCGAGCACGCGGACGCCGGGCAGCTCGTCGTCGGCGAACCGCCGCCACCGGGCGCCGTGGCCGGTGACGCCGTGGATCGCGAGCACCGTGGTGGCGTCGGGGGAGTCGGGGCCGTAGACGTGGGTGTTGAGCATGCCCCGATTCTGCCCTGCCGCGGACATGTCGGTGGCCTGTGATGTGATCGACGGACGCGAGCGGAAGGGGGTGCGCGATGGTCGGCGGCGGAACGGGTGGTTCCCGCGGGGACGGTTCCCGGGGCGACGGTGCGGGCAGGCACCGTCGGCCGCGCCTGCGGCTGCAGTACACGGCCCCCGAGCCGCCTCCGGTCCGCGAATGGGTGGGGCCGATCGCCGAGCTCGCCGCTCCGGCGTCGGGCGCGCTGCCGCTGGACATGGGCGGGTGGGCGCCGTACCGGATCCGCGGGGGCCCGGGCACGGGCAAGACCGCCGCGTTGATCGACATCGCCGTCGCCAAGCTCACCGATCCGTTCGTCGATCCCGAGTCCGTGCTGGTCCTCGCCGGGAACAAGCGCTCCGCCGGGGCGCTGCGCAGCGAGCTCTCCGCGCGCGTGCTCGCCGGGAGCGAGGGGGTGCACGCCTCCGGGGAGCCGCTGGTGCGCACGGTGCACTCGCTGGCCTTCGCGGTGCTCCGCCTGCAGGCCTCCAGTACCGGTAGCCCGCCGCCGCGGCTGATCACGGGGTCGGAGCAGGACGCAGTGGTGCGGGAACTGCTGCGCGGCAACCTCGACGACGGTGGCGCCTTCTGGCCCGAGCGGCTGCGGCCGGCGCTCGTCACGAACGGCTTCGCGGGCGCGCTGCGCGACCTGTTCGCGCAGGCCGCGCAGCGGGGCGCGGGGCCGGACGAGATCGAGGACCTCGCGCGCCGCTACAACCGCGGGGAATGGCTCGCGGCGGCGAACGCGCTGCGCGAGTACCAGGAGACCACGCTGTTGCGCGGCTCCGTCGGGCTCGCCGGGCCGCAGGCGGTGGCACCTGCAGTCGACGCGGCGGAGCTCATCGACGCTGCGGTCACGGCCCTGGCCACCGACGATGCGCTGCTCGCGCAGCAGCGCGAGCGCATCCGCTTCCTGCTGGTCGACGATGTGCAGAACCTCGACCCGCTGGCCTCAGCGCTGATCCGGCTGCTGGGCACGGGAACGGAGCTCACGGTGATCGCGGGGGATCCGGACCAGGCGGTGAACTCGTTCCGGGGCGCCAGCACGCGGTTCCTGCAGAACATGGAGGTTCCGCCCGAGCGGGACGTGTTGCTCGAACGCAGCTTCCGGTTCGGGGAGGAGGTGGCGGCCGCGGTGAACCGGGTCTCGGCCCGGCTGCCGCACCGTTTCGGGGCCGTCGCGCCCGAACGGCCGCGGCCGGGATCGGCCGCGGTGCGACTGTTCTCCACTCCGGCGAAGGAGGCCGACGCCATCGCCGCGATGTTGCGGCGCGAGCACGTGCTCGGCGGCGTCCCCTGGGAGGACATGGCCATCGTCGTGCGCTCGGTGTCGGCGTCGGTCGCGCCCCTGCGGCGCGCACTCGCCTATGCCGGCGTTCCCGTCACCGTCCCGGCCGACGATGTGCCGCTGGCGCGGCAGCGCGCCGTGCACGCGCTGTTGCTCGTGCTGCGCGCGGCCGTCACCCCCGAGGGGATCGACCCCGCCGAGGCGGTCACTCTGCTCTCCGGCCCCGTGGGCGGCGGGGATCCGCTCACGCTGCGGCGGGTGCGCCGCGCGGTGCGCCGGGCCGATCCCGCCGAGGAGCGCGGCTCGGCCGAGATCCTCACCGCGGTGCTCACCGAGTCGTCCGAGTTCGCCCCCTACCGTGCGGTGCTGACCGAACTCGAGGCCGAGCCGGTCGAGCGGGTGCTCGCCGCTGTCCGCGCCGCCCGCGCGGCCGCCGAGCACGGCACCGTCGAGGAGGTGCTCTGGGCCGCGTGGGCCGCCACCGGTCTGGCGGCCCGGTGGGGCGCGCTCGCCCTTCGCGGCGGCACCCTCGGCGACCAGGCCGATCGGGACCTCGACGCGGTGATGGGCCTGTTCGATTCGGCGGCCGACTTCACCGACACGCTGCCCACAGCGTCGGTCGCCGCGTTCGTCGAATACCTGGAGCAGCTGCAGATCCCGCGGTCCGAACGCGCGCGCGGCCGCAGCGGTCAGGCCACCGTCCCGGGCGTGACGCTGCTGTCCGCGCACAGCGCAGTGGGCCGCGAGTGGGACGTGGTCGCCGTGGCCGGGGTGCAGGAGGGGCGTTGGCCCAACCTGCGCCGCCGCGGCGGGCTGCTCGGCACGGACGAACTGCTGGACGCGCTCGACGGCATGGATCCGTCCGCTCTGCCCACGGTCTCCCGGTCGCTGCCGATGCTCGCGGAGGAGCGTCGCCTGCTGCTGGTGGCGTGCTCGCGGGCGCGGCGCGTCCTGCTCATCACGGCTGTCGACACCGCGGACGGCGAGGGTGACCTGGTGCCCTCGCGGTTCCTGCAGGGCATCGCACCGTCGGGCGACGAGGATCCGGAGACGTACACCCCGGCGGTGGAGAGCGCACCGTCGGCCTCCCTGGACCTGCGCACCCTGGTCGCGGTCCTGCGCACCGCGGCCTGCGACCCCGAGCGCGGCGAGGCCGAGCGCGAGCACGCCGCCCGGCAGCTGGCGCGCCTCGCGGCGGACCGGGTGGCCGGCGCCCACCCCGACAGCTGGTACGGCCTCGCCGGCGCGAGCACCGACGATCCGCTGTGGCAGCCCGACGACGGGCCGGTGGCGCTGTCCCCGTCGAACGTGGAGGCGCTGTCGGCGTGCGCGCTGCGGTGGATGCTCGAACGGTTCGGCGGGAGCGATGGGGACTCGGCCAAGCAGGCCACCGGCAACCTGGTGCACACCCTGGTGCAGGCGGTCGCCGGGCGGATCCCGAAGGACGAGGTCACCCGCTCGCTGGAGAAGGTCTGGGACCGAGTGGATCTCGAGGCCGACTGGTTCGCACAGCGGGAGCTGGCGCGCACCGAGGCGATGCTGGAGTCCTTCCGCGCGTGGTTGGCCGGGAGCCGCGGCGAGCTCACCGAGGCGGGGGTGGAGATCGGCGTCGACGCGGTCATACCCGGAGACGCCGCGGCGGGCGGCGACGACCCCGATGTCCGCATCCGCGGCCGGATCGACCGGCTGGAGCGCGACGCCCTCGGGCGGGCCGTGGTGGTCGACGTGAAGACCGGCCGCACCCTGCCGACGCAGGCCGAGGGGCAGGCGCAGGCCCAGCTGCGCACCTATCAGGTGGCGCTCGCACACGGCGGTATCGGTGGCGTGCCGGAGACGCCGGGCGGCGGCAAGCTGGTGTACGTCGCGAAGTCGCACAACAAGACCGGGGCCACCGTCCGTGAGCAGGACGCACTGGCCCCCGAGGACGTGGACGAATGGCTCGGCGTGATCCGGGAGGCGGCGCGCCGCACCCGGGGCCCGGTGTTCCCGGCCACGCTGAACGCCTCGTGCCAGTACTGCGCGGTGGCGTCGTGCTGCCCGGTGGTGGACAAGGGAAGGGCGGTCACCGATGACTGAGGGATTCCCGCACGCGCCGTTGATCTCGGCGGTGGACCTGGCGCACGAGCTGGGCCAGGCGTTCGCGCCCACCGAGGAGCAGCGCGCGGTCATCGAGGCGACGCTCGGTCCGTGCCTGGTGGTCGCGGGCGCCGGGGCGGGCAAGACGGAGACGATGGCCGGCCGGGTCGTGTGGCTGATCGCCAACCGCTATGTCACACCCGACCAAGTGCTCGGCCTGACCTTCACGCGGAAGGCCGCGCAGCAGTTGATGATCCGGGTGCGCAAGCGGCTCGCCCGGCTCGCGGGCGCGGGCGTGGTCGACCGCATCGACCCGTCGGGTGAGCTCCGGGCGTCGCTGCGCACCGTCGAACCCGAGATCAGCACGTACCACGCCTACGCGGGCAGGCTGCTCGGCGACTACGGCATGCTGCTGCCGGTCGAGCCGTCGGTGCGGCTCGTCTCGGAGACCGAGCGGTGGCAGATCGCGTACGACGTGGTCACCGGGTGGGACGGCGCGCTCGAGGTCGACAAGAATCCGACGAACCTCACGGAGGCGGTGCTGGGCCTGTCCGGGGCGCTGGCCGATCACCTCGTCACGCCCGATCAGCTGGAGGCCGACGACGACGAGTTGGAGCGGCTCATCGGGCTGCTCCCGCCCGGCCCGCGGCAGAAGGCCGCGCCGAACGCGGCGCTGCTCAAGGCGGCGGAGATCCAGGAGCAGCGGCGGCGACTCATCCCGCTGGTGCGGGGCGTCGCGGCCGAGATGCGGGCACGGGAGGTGCTCGACTTCGGCAGCCAGATGGGGCTCGCGGCGCAGCTCGCGCTGGCGAATCCCGATGTCGCGGGGTTGGAACGCGCGCGGTTCGGGTCCGTGCTGCTCGACGAGTACCAGGACACCGGGCACGCGCAGCGCATGCTGCTCGCGTCGCTGTTCGGCGGCGCGGCCGGCGCCGCCGCGGTCACGGCGGTGGGTGACCCGATCCAGTCGATCTACGGCTGGCGCGGTGCCTCCGCGGCCAACCTGCCCCGGTTCGCGACCGACTTCCCGCAGGGCGACGGATCTCCCGCACCGCGCCGCGAGTTGCTCACCAGCTGGCGCAACCCGACGAGCGCGCTCGATCTCGCGAACGCGGTCTCCGAGGACCTGCGCAGCCGCGGCGTCCCGGTCTCCGAGCTCAGGGCCAGGCCCGACGCGCCGCCCGGCGACCTGCGGATCGCCCTGCACCCCACGGTGATCGACGAGCGGGACTGGGTCGCCGACGCGATCGCGGAGCAGTGGCGCGGCCGCATCGAGGCGGGGGAGGAGCCGCCGACGGTGGCCGTGCTCGTCCGCCGCAACGCCGACTCCGCCGGGCTCGCAGCCGCACTCGGCGAGCGGGGCGTTCCCGTCGAGGTGGTGGGCCTCGGGGGGCTGCTGCACACCCCGGAGGTGCAGGACGTCGTCGCGCTGCTGCGACTCGCGGTCGAACCGCTGGCGGGCACGGCGGCCATGCGGTTGCTCACGGGGCCGCGCTGGCAGCTCGGTGCCGCCGACCTGCGCGCGCTGTGGGACCGCGCGCGGCGGATCGCGCACACCACGGGTCGCGCCGCGACCGGCGCGGTGTCCAGCGCTGAGCAGCTCGACGCCGCCCTGGACGCGACGCTGCCGTCCGAGTCCCTCGACGCGGCCGGTCTCGGCGACGCGATCGCAGACCCGGGCCCCGACGCCAACTACTCGCCCGCGGGGCTGGCGAAGATCCGCTCGCTCGACCGGGAGGTCCGGCACGTCCGCGAGCGGCTGGGCCACCCGCTGCCGGAGGTCGTCGCGGAGGCCGAGCGGGTGCTGGGCGTGAGCATCGAGACCCGGATCCGCGCCGCTCGCCAGCTCGGCGGCCGCGCCACCGGGCGCGAGCACCTCGACGCCTTCGCCGACGTGGTCGTCTCCTACGCCGAGCGCCCGACCGCGACGCTGCCGGGCCTGCTCGGCTTCCTCGCCGCCGCGGAACGGGTCGAGGGCGGCCTGACGCCGGGCGATGTGGAGGTCGCCACCGACCGCGTCCAGGTGCTCACGGTGCACTCGGCGAAGGGCCTGGAGTGGGACGTCGTCGCGGTGCCGCACCTGTCGGAGGGCATCTTCCCGTCGGGTCGCGCGATGCCCACCTGGCTCTCCAGTGCCGCCGAGTTGCAGCCGACGCTGCGCGGCGACGTCGCGGAACCGGGGGAGACCGACGGCGTGCCGCGCCTGGACCTCGCCGACTGCAACAACCGCAAGGATCTCGAGGACGCGCTGGACGCGCATCGCAAGGCGCTCAAGGGCATGAACATGCACGAGGACGAGCGGCTGTTCTACGTCGCCGTCACGCGCACCCAGTCCGTGCTCCTGCTCTCCGGCCACTACTGGAGTGAGGACGTCAAGACGCCGAAGGCGCCGTCACGGTTCCTCGTCGCGGCCCGCGATCACGCCCCCGACGCGGTGCAGGAGTGGGCCGGCGAGCCGCTCGAGGACGCGCCCAACCCGCTCGAGGCGGAACCCGTGCAGGCGCCGTGGCCGCGCGACTTCCTGGCGGCGCACCGTCCGGCCATCGACGCCGGGGCCGAGCGCGTCCTGGCGGCGCTCGCGCAGGTGTCCGCCGAGCCCGATGCCGACGGTTCCGGACTCGACGAGGACGATCCGTACGGCTGGGCCGCCGAGGTGACCGCGCTCCTCGCCGAGCGGGTGCGGCAGGCGGAGGCGGAGCTCGAGGTCGCGGTGCCGCGCGAGGTGTCGGTGAGCCAGCTCGTCGAACTGCGGCGCAGTCCCGCCACGTTCGCGAGCCGGCTGCGGCGCCCGGTGCCCTTCAAGCCGAATCCGTACGCGCGCCGCGGCACCGCGTTCCACGCGTGGCTCGAGCGCCGGTACGGGGCGTCGCGGCTGCTCGATCTCGACGAGCTGCCCGGCGCCGCCGACGGTGACGCGGGCGCGGACGAGAACCTCGCCCTGCTGCAGCGCAGGTTCGAGGAGAGCGAGTGGGCGGCGCGCACCCCCGTCGACATCGAGGTGCCCTTCGAGATCGCCGCAGCCGGCACCGTCGTCCGCGGACGGATGGACGCGGTCTTCCGCGATCCGGGCGGCGGGTTCACGGTCGTCGACTGGAAGACGGGCGTCCGGCCCACCGAGCCCGCCGACGAGCGGGCGGCCGCCGTGCAGCTCGCGGCGTACCGTCTGGCCTGGGCGCGGCTGCGGGACGTGCCCGTCGACGACGTGCGGGCGGCGTTCTTCTACGTGCGCTCCGGGGAGACGGTGGCACCGTCGGACCTGTTGGACCACGCCGGTCTCGCGGACCTGATCACGAGCGCTGGTGAGCGCTGAGGGTCAGGCGGTCTCGCCGGTGTCGCGGGCGATCCTGACGGCCGTGACGACCATCGGGAGCTGGAGGGGGAGCCGGGCGTAGGCGCCCAACCGTAGCGGCAGCGGCTTGTCCGACCACTGCTGCGCCATGTACACGTTGGCCGGGAAGACCGCCGCGAACAGGGCGGTGGCCGCCACGCCGCCGAGCCGGCGCGTCGTCGGGGACGCCAGCAGCGCCGCGGTGGTCAGCTCCGCGACACCGGAGAGCCTCGTGGCTCGGCGGGGCGTGAGCCCGAAGGGCAGGTTCGGCGGGACGATCGAGTCGAAGGGCTTCGGGGCGACGAAATGCGCGACACCCATCCCCGCCAGGGAGAGGGCCATGCCCTTCGCGGCCTTGTCGGTGCGGCGGGCGGGGCGGTCTGTGGACACCATCTGAAGATTGTGGCAGATTGCACGTCGGCTCCGGGGACGTGCTAGACCGGACAGGTAGTGCCCAGCGTTCGTGCGAAGGATCGTCCAGGACAGGTATGACTGCACGCAGTAAGTTCCGTCGCCGGAGTAGATCCGAGTTGACGGACCTCCCCGACCACGCGTTGGTCAGTGTCCTGCGCATCCCCGCCGGGGACTCGACGAATCCGTGGCGCGCCATCGGCGTCCGCATTCTGGTGGCGCTCGCCGCGCTCTTCGTCGCCGTGATCGTGGTGTACCTCGAGCGCGACGGGTACCGCGACTCCGCGATCGAGGGCAAGTACACCGACACGAACCGGCTGAGCTTCCTCGACTGCCTCTACTACGCGACGGTCTCCCTCTCGACCACCGGCTACGGCGACATCACGCCGGTCACCCAGGGAGCGCGCCTGGTCAACGTCCTGTTGATCACCCCGTTGCGCATCCTCTTCCTCATCGTCTTGGTCGGAACCACGCTCCAGGTGCTCACGGAGCGGTCCCGCCAGGCGTTCAAGATCCAACGCTGGAGGTCTGCTGTGCACAACCACACGATCGTCGTGGGCTACGGCACGAAGGGCCGGACCGCGGTGAGCGCGATGATCAACGACGGCATGGAGCCGGGCAAGATCGTCGTCGTCGACACCGACCAGGCCGCTCTCGAGCTCGCCGAGATCGACGGGCTCGTCACGGTCCGCGGCGACGCCACGAAGGCCGACGTGCTGCGGCTCGCCGGCGCGCCCCGCGCCGCGTCGATCATCATCGGCGCCAACCGCGACGACGCCGCGGTGATGGTCACGCTGACCGCCCGCGAGCTCGCGCCGCGCGCCAAGATCGTCGCGTCGATCCGCGAGTCCGAGAACACGCACCTGCTGCGCCAGTCCGGCGCCGACTCGGTGGTCGTCTCCTCGGAGACGGCCGGTCGCCTGCTGGGCATGGCGACCACCACCCCGTCGGTGGTGGAGATGATCGAGGACCTGCTCTCGCCCGGCGACGGCTTCAACATCGCCGAGCGCGAGGTGACCCGCGTCGAGGTGGGCCGCTCGCCGCGGCACCTGCCGAACATCGTGTTGGGCGTGGTCCGTAAGGGCCACCTCTACCGCGTCGACTCACCCGCCGTCGCCGTGGTCGAGGCCGGCGACCGTCTGTTGTTCGTCCGCAACGCGGACGCCAAGGTCCCGAACTGAGTTACGCGCCCGTCGCCGCCGGCCTGTCGGTGCCCGCGTACTGCGACCAGCTACCGGGGTACAGGCGGCCGCCGTCGAAGCCGGCGTGTTCGGCGGTGAGCAGGTTGTGGCACGCGGAGACGCCGGAGCCGCAGTAGGCGACGAAGTCCTCGCCCGGCCGCAGGCCGGCCGCCTCGAACCGGTCCCGGAGCTCCGGGACGGGGAGCAGCGCACCGTCGACCACGTTGTCCCGGCACGGCACGCTGACGGCCCCGGGGATGTGCCCGGCGCGCGGGTCGACGGTCTCGTTCTCGCCGCGGAACCGGTCCGCGGGGCGCGCGTCGATGACGGGGACGGCGCCCGCCGAGGCCTCGTCGATCGTCGCCAGACGGTCCGCCGGCCAGGGCCTGGGCGTGAAGGTCGCGGGCGAGGGCACGACGGTGCCGGTGTCGTCGAGGGGGCCGAGCGGACCGTCGAGCAGGGCGGCGTCCTCGCCGAGCGACCGGAGCAACCAGACGAGTCGCGCCGCCATGACGCCGCCGGCGTCGTCGTAGGCCACGACGGTCGCGCCGTCGCCGATGCCCGCCGCGGAGAGCCCGGCGGCGAAGGCCTCCGGCGTGGGCAACGGGTGCCGGCCCGCCTCCGGGGACGCCGGCGCGGCGAGGTAGCCGTCGAGGTCGACGTACACCGCCCCGGGCAGGTGTCCGGCGTCGTAGGCCTCGCGGGTGGAGCGCCCGTCGAGGTAGCACCGGGTGTCGGCGAGGATCACGCCGGGATTGGCCCGCACCCAGGCGGCGTCCACGAACGGTTCGATCATGCCGTCAGCCTACGATGATGAGTGTGGCGAAGCTCAGTCTGACCGTGCCCCCGCTCCTGTCGCGTTTCCACGTCGACCGCGCCGACGACCTGCGCGCCGACGAATCCGCGCTCGACGCCGCCTGGGCGACCGCGAAGGTGTTGCGCATCGACCCGCGCGGCCGCTTCGACCTCGACGGCACGGCGTTGGTGTTCGCCCGCGGGCACGAGGTCGCGTCGTCGCGCCCGGCGGACGCGGTGCTGCTGGGCCGGGTCGACGGTGCGCCCGTCTTCGCGCTGCGCGTCGAGAAGTTCGACGGTGCCGACCTCCGGATGCGCGGCCACCTGCTGTCCCCGGTCGACTCCGCACTGCTCGGCGAGGCCCTCGGCATCCTCAATTGGCATGCCACCGCCGGGTTCTCGCCGGTCGACGGTGCGCCGACCGTCCCCGGGAAGGCGGGCTGGGTGCGCACCACCGCCGACGGGCGCGAGGAGTTCCCGCGCACCGACGGCGCCATGATCACGCTGGTCCACGACGGCGGCGACCACGTCCTACTCGGCAGGCAGCACCAGTGGCCCGAGCGGCTGTTCTCGTTGTTCGCGGGGTTCGTGGAGCCGGGGGAGTCGCTGGAGCAGTGCGTCGCGCGCGAGCTGCACGAGGAGGCGGGGATCGCGGTCGACGAGATCACCTATGTCGCGAGCCAGCCCTGGCCCTTCCCGCGGTCGCTGATGCTGGGCTTCACGGCCCGCGCCTCGCGGGACGCGGAGCTCGACTTCCGTGACGGCGAGATCGCCGAGGCGCAGTGGTTCAGCCGGCTGCAGGTCCGGGAGGCGCTGGCCGCGGGGGACTGGAGTACCGACGCCCCCGATGCGCCGCTCCTGCTGCCTAACTCCATCTCTATCGCCCGCGCGATCACCGAGGCGTGGGCGGCGCAGTAGGTCTCCACCCGGATCTCCACCCGCGGGACGAGGGCTTCCGCGCGAAACGCTCGTAGTTTTCTTCCCATGAGCTACGTACGAGGTTTCCTTCCCTGGATCGTCCTGGCGGTCGCGTCGTCGACCATCGGTTGGCAGTGGGGCGCGCTCGGCGCTCTGGCCGCGACCGCGGTGGTGCTGCACCTCGATCGGCGTGCGGGTATCCGGGCCGGCGCGCTCGAGTTCGGTGGTGCCGTGTACTTCGTGGCGCTGGCGGTGCTCGCCTTCGCGGCGCCGCACTCGCCCCTCAAGGCTTACGACGGTGCCCTCTCCTCCGGGTGGCTCGCGGTGATCGCGGGTGTGGGGCTGGCGACGGGCCGGCCGTTCACGCTGGCCATCGCGCGGCGCTCCGTCGACGAGGAAACCGCCCGGCATCCGATGTTCCTGCACGTCAACATGGTGATCACCGCGGTGTGGACCGTTTCCTTCGCCGCGGCGGCGCTGCTCGGAGCGGCGTGCGTCGCGACGGGTGAGTCGGAGCTGGTGCGCATCGCGGTGCAGGTCGCGGCGTTCGCCGTCCCGGCGCTGTTCACGAAGACCTACGTCGCTCGGATCGGGGAGCGGCGGGCCGCGCTCGCGGCAGCGTGAGATTTGCAGAATCCTCTGGCCAGTGTACGGACAGTGTCCGTACACTGGCCGTTGGAGGTGGCCGACCATGACTGCTGCGAAAACCCGTAGGTTGGAAATCCGAGTCGACGAGGAGACCGTTGCGCGGATCAACCGCGCGGCGAGCATCGTTGCTGAGCCCGCGTCCGAGTTCCTGCGCAAGGCCGCGCTGTCCCGCGCGGAGGAGGTTCTCCGAGACGCTCTGACCACGTCGATGCCCGCGGATCAATTCGACGAGCTGCTCAGTGGCCTCGATCGTGCGGACGAGGCGCCGGCGCTGGCGGAGTTGGCGCGGCGGCCCCGGGTCTACCGCAGGTCGTGATGTTCGACTCGGAGCGCCTGAACGAGACGCACGAGGTGGAGGAGTTCGACTCGGGCAACACCTGGTTGGATTCCTGGCTCCACACCTTCGCGCGACGGGCGGATTCCACGGGGATCGCGAGGACGTACGTGTGGACCGCGCCGGGCGACAGGCGAGTGGTGGCCTACTACGCGCTCTGTCCGACCGAGGTGGACCGCGCCGCGGACGGTGTGCCGTCGTCGATCGCCGGCGGCGTGTCGCGGATCCCGGGATATCTCCTCGCGCGGCTGGCGGTGAGCCGGGATCACCAGGGGCGAGGCCTTGGCGGGCAACTGCTTGTGGACGCGCTGGAGAAGACCGTGGAGGCCTCGGAGATCAGTGGCGGACGCGTGATCGTCGTGGATGCGATCGACGATGCCGCGCAGGAGTTCTACCGGCGGTACGGATTCGTCCCGGTACGCGGGAGGCCCAGGCGGCTGGTGATGAAGACGGCCACAGCGGCGCGGGCGGTGCGCGGTGGATGAGTCTGAGCGACAAAAAGTGCGGTCATTCGTCTCGAGGATCGTTGAGACGAATGACCGCACTTTTCTAGGAAGGACCTTAGACGCCGAGCTTGCGTTTGACGTCGGCCACCGACGGGTTGGTCGCGGTACTGCCGTCCTCGTACTTCACGGTGGGCACCGTCTGGTTACCGCCGTTGACGCCCTCGACGAAGGCCGCTGCGGTGGGATCCTCCTCGATGTTGATCTCGGTCCAGGAGATCCCGTTGGCCTTGAGGCCCGTCTTGAGGCGGTTGCAGTAACCGCACCACGTGGTCGTGAACATCGTCAGCTGGCTCATGTCACAACTCAACCACGACACGGAGGCTGTTCTTCCCGCGGTTCGCAGCGCGTGACGAACTCCTGGAGGTCGTCGGTCAGCGTCCTGTCGGGGTCGGCTTCGCGGCTGCAGGCTTCGTCGGTGCCGGAGGTGCGACGACGGCTGCGGTTTCGGGCTTGGCCGCGGGCTGCCCGGGGACCGGTGCAGGATGCTGATCCTCGGTGACCTTGACCGTCGGGGGCTTGCGGGCGGGGCCGGGGTTGTCTCGTTCGATGAAGATCGGCTTGCTGTAGGTCGTCGTGGTCGAGTCGCCGAGTTGGGTGGAGATGCTGGCGGTGGCGTACATACGGACCTGGACTCCGCCCATCGCACCGTCTACCGCGGCGCGCGTCTCGCGGGTGGTGACGTATCCGCTCGTGCCCTCTAGGCTCTTCTTAGCAATCGGGAAGTCCTTAGAGGTGCCGGGCGCGAGTGTGCCCGATATTGTCCCAGATGTCGTAATTGTGTCGCCCAAAGTTGCACTGATGCTGGGGGTAACGGACGCGGTGACAGAGCCGCCGCCGTTGCCACCGTTGGAGCCGCCGGATCCTTGGCCGGTGCCGGAGAGGGTGCCCGAGACTCCGGGGGTCACGGACCCGTTGACGGCGTTGCTGAGGGTGCCGGAGATCTGCATGTTCTGCGGATTCACCGGCGAAGCGAGGGTGAGCCCGACGGAGATTGTCGCGGCCTTGACCTTGACCTTCGGTGGGTGCTTCGGGTCGACGGGGTCGATCGTGGCCTTGCCCGAGATGGACACGAAGCTCTCGTAGCTGTTCAGTCCGCGGCCGAGGGGGATCACGCTGCGCAGGTCCATGGCGTAGATGTAGGCGCGGATGATCCAGCCGTCGGGGGTGACGACGGCACGGGTGGTGTCGGCGAGCAGGCCGGTCTTGGTCTGCCCGAACTGCTTCGGGACATCCGGAGCGGGAAGCGGAGCCGCGGCGACCACACCGCCGGCCAGCACGACGCCCGCTGCGACGATCCCGGCGCCGGCACGGCGCAGACCCTTACGCGTGGTGCGGTCGCGGTTCTTCTGCTCGAGGAACCCACGCCGCTGGTGGGATCCGGTCGGTTGTCTGGTCATGCGGAGCTCCTCCAGGGCTACGAGCGCACCCCACCATGAGGCGCATGTGACTGGTGTTGCTGATGTGATGATCGTGAGCATTGCATGAGGGTTCACGATCCGCAAGGCGTTGACCGGACCGCTCAGGGTTCGCTGGGGCGTCTGGAGGTCTGCGTGGTGGCGGCTCGGGCGGGCGCACGGTTCGTACGAACGAACCAGTTTTGCGAGGTCAATGCAGTTATCACGACTGATTAAACGGTGTTATTTACTATCGGCTAGTGCTCATGCAGTCGATACGTTACGATCCAAAATAGATCGTTAGAGACGGGCATGACTGGCACGGCACGGAGGAGCGCGTTGTGAGGATCAAGCAGAGACTGTCATCAATAGCACCCCCACGTTGGGTCTACGTGCTGTTCGCGATCGCAGCCGCGTTCGTGCTGGTCGTGACAGGTACGGTGGCCGGGACTAGCGTGCTGCCGGCCGCGTCGGCTCTGCCCTGTCCGGACGGATCGCAGACCTGCGGGCCGCAGCCGACGCAGGATCCGGGGCCGACGCAGGGCAACCAGGCGCCGACGACGGCGCCGCAGGCGCCGCAGACCACGATCCCTCCGAACACCGACACGGGCGCTCCGTCGGCGCCTACTCAAGGCAACGGAAACTTCCAAGGCACCGTCCAGTCCGCGCCGACAGCGGACAACCCGAACGGGTGCATCGTCAACTGTGGTCCGACGCAGACTCAGGCACCGGCGCAAACTCCGACAACTGCTCAGCCCCCACCGCAGCAGTTGCCAGGACGTGACACCAATCCCGCGCAACGCGACCCTGGAAATGCCCCAAGGGAAAACGCGACACAGTATTCGAAAGAATGCCTTGCCGCGATGCAGCAAATGGGAATTGACATCGCAACGCAGAGTATTCTTCCACGGGGTGGTGGTCCTGGGCGATTTGCTCCGGTTCGCTTTCTGCCAGATTCGCCCGAGTGCGTTGCATGCCCACCGCAGTCTGCACAGAAGTCTTACGTTCCCGACTCATGGCAGAATGACGACGTGGAATATACGCAATTATCATCTCCATGCAAGAATGGTGAGGTTAGTGGCACTTGCGTAAAAGATGAGGATGTTCAGCCCGACGGTTGTTACGCGCTGAATGACACTTGCGGAACGAAGTGCACACAGTTGGCGGAGTACGGCTCTTGCGTGAAGAGGTGCTCGTTCATTAGTTGCACGGAGTATCTGAGCGAGAAAGATTCGAAGAATTTGGCCAAGAGCATGGATGATTTTAACAGGCGTGAAGGTGGAAGCGTCTTCAAATACTGCGGATATGCGGGCACAGGAGGTGGACTCGTGACGTCGATCGCGGGATCGCCGCCCATCGTAAGTCTCCCAATTGGACTCCTTGGCCTTGCCTGTGGAGCGCAGAGTACCGGGAACGGCCAGGGGCTAACCAATGTACTTTCCAGAATTGGTGACAGTGGTGAAGGATGTCTCTCCAAGACCGTGACAGGGGGGCTAAAGCGCTCCTACTCGTATGATAATTCCGGATTCTGCACGACAGGATAAGAGTGAACAAATCCAGGTACCTATCAATTTTGTTGGCTGGACTGGCCGCGGCGGGAGTGTTCATCTTAGCGTCGGCGGTATTCCCGGACGGATTCACGGGCAAGTGGGGTTGGACAATCTCGCTCAGCCTTTTTGTCGTGACTATGGTTCTATCTGCCCGGAATGCACGAGGCGAGAGGAGGCGTTCCGCGAACGCAACCTGGCAAATCTCGTTAGCGATTATCGCAGGGCTCGCGAATTCCGTTACCACACTGATACTGCTGCGTCCGATTCTCGGCTTGTTTGGTATCGCTTTTTTCATTGGCGAATTCTCGGAATTTCCGTTCTTCGCATTCTTTGTGCTCGCAGCAACGCCAGCAGGCCTTGCGATTCTTGTATCGGCACGGCTCGCACGAGCGCGCGATGCTGTATTGGTAGCATTCTCTGTTATAGTACCATTTTTCCCAGCAGTGCTTCTCGGCCGCCCCGGATTCCTCTGGGTTGACCGACCTGCTGGCGTAATTGAAACCCCGAACGAAGAGTCCATGGGGACATCTAGAATATGGGTGGCTGGCTCGCTAAGCAAGCGGTTGCGGATCTTGGCCGCAGTCTCCTATGTGTTGGCAGTGACCTTTTCCGCTGTCATGGCCAACGTCGGTAGCGGCGCCGGTGCAGGTACCCGCATGTCGTCAGAGGCGCAGGACGTTGGGCTGTACGCGATCCCCTCGCAATTCCCATCTGAGGCTCCTGTGACAGCGGGTGCCAAAGAAGCGCCAACGCGAGGGTGCGCAAATCTCAGTGGGACGAGATCCAACCCTCGCCTTGAGCTTGTCGATTGCGATAAGGGGCGCCCGGGCTATCGAATTGTTCAGCGCGCTGAACGGCCGAATCAATGTCCGTCGGACGTTGACGACCGCTATTACTATAGCAATAGTAGTGAGCAATGGACTGCGTGTCTAGACTATGCTTGGGCACACGAGAGTTGCCTCATCATTTCGAAAGATGGATTCGCTGAGTGGGCAGATTGTCGGCAAGCGAAGCAAGGCACCGAGCGGCCGACCGAGGTGCTCGGCGGAGTGACTGACGCGAGGAAATGTCCGGATGGCGGGTTTGCACATGCCCAGCGTAGATTTGCCGTGTGCACTAGCCCGGCGAAATAATCCGAACACATTTGCCGTGCTTCAATCGTGCTCCCTCCATCGACACAGGCATATCTATGTTGAAAGGCGAGAGCAGATGAGGGGCTCGACACCTTGGGGGTCTACCACCGTCGGCGGAAGAGGTACCTCAGGCTCGTGTGGACGCACGTCGCGACGATCGACTGGGACAAGGTGCGCGTGAACCTCGACCGCGCGTTTGCGCGCGATCATCATCGAGCATGACCTGGCGGCGCTCGACGAGGTGTGCACGGCGGACACCGAGCAGGCGGATCTCATGCGCAGCTCGCCCCGTTCGCGGGTGGTACTGACGGAGGATGAGCGGCTGAGTGCCATCCGCGACGAACCGCGCTAGATGAACCGCAGCTCGACTCGGGCACCGTCGCGTCGACGGACTTGGAGTGTCTCGCTGGCCTCGATGAGACCGTCGATGTGGTTGGCGACCTTCAACGCGCGGACGATGGCCGCAGTAGCGCATGACGAGCGCGTCAGCGCCTGATCGAGTTCCATCTGCGGCACGGTCACAGTATTCGGTCAGCACGGCCTTGGGCTCCGGGCCCGCGTGATCTCCGGATCGGTCACTCGCTCGCCTCCCAACGCCGATTGCGTTGGTGCGGCTGACCGGCCGCGAGTGGCTGGTCAACTACCTCATCGCACTCATCACCGCCGGACGCCGCGAGGTGCTCTCCACCGAGGCGTATTCGGCAGGCGACGCCGCCGGATACCCGCGGTCAAGCATCCGCAGCTCGGTCATGCGCACGGGGCTCGTAGCCGCGACCGAACCGGTCTCGAACAAGGGCGGAGCCCGCGGCGGCAACGACTCGCTATGGATCCTGGTCAGCCCCGAGGAGGCAGCAGCGTGATCACCACCATCCGCGTGGCCCTCGACGGCCCAGACCAGGTGCACCTCGCGATCGACGGCCCCACTACGGAGCTGAACTATGCCGAAGCCAAGCGCTCGCCGAGCAGCTCCATGATCTCGGCGGCGCGGACCTTGCCGACTTTGGGCAGTGCCTCGAGCAGGGCCTGGACCTTGAGCTTGCCGACGGCGGACTCGGCGCTGCGGTCGAGCACCGCGGCGAGGGTGGTGGCGCCGGCCTTGATCGTGGCCCGGGCGGAGCGGACCTCGGCGGCCTTCGCGAGGGCTGCGGCGCGCTGCTCGGGGGTGAGCGTGGGAAGGGGCATGTCGGTATCTCCTGGTGGTGGGGTGTTGCTGTCGGGCGCGACGGTAACCGGTGGGGCTGACACACTGCGGGGACGGCGCGGCGAGCGACAGCGCCGATAGACCGCAGCCCACCGGCGTATGTCTCGGGTGCGGTGTCAGAACCTGCAGGTCACGCGGGAGAGCTCAGGCGCGGTTTCGCGTCACGACGAGCCGTCATGCATGGCGGGCCGTCTCGGTCGCGGCGCACTGTGCTGTGGCGTCCGTGGAGACGCGGCGTTCAACGGGCACCTGGACGAGCTGCTCGAGAATCCGCTCCTGGTGCCTGCCACGGCTCAACCACGCCGCGCCTGGACTTCTTCCCCGGTCCGGACCTGTCAGCCCGGACTGGAATACTCGACTCTGTGATCGAAGCACTGGACCCGGAGCAGCAGGAGGCAGTTCTCGCACCGCGCGGACCGGTGTGCGTGCTGGCGGGCGCGGGCACGGGCAAGACCCGCACCATCACCCACCGCATCGCGCACCAGGTGTCCACGGGGCACGTCGCCGCCGGCCAGGTACTGGCCGTCACGTTCACCTCGCGCGCGGCGGGGGAGATGCGGGCGCGGCTGCGCGGGCTCGGGATCGGCGGGGGCGACGGGCAGCCCGGCGTGCAGGCCGTCACCTTCCACGCCGCCGCGATGCGGCAGCTGCGCTACTTCTGGCCGC
The DNA here is from genome assembly GCF_001575195.1 of Tsukamurella pseudospumae. Classification (NCBI taxonomy): domain Bacteria; kingdom Bacillati; phylum Actinomycetota; class Actinomycetes; order Mycobacteriales; family Tsukamurellaceae; genus Tsukamurella; species Tsukamurella pseudospumae. The sequence goes on along the minus strand of NZ_LSRF01000055.1, from coordinate 37,844 downwards.
GGGCGATCGGCGACACCCGCTGGGAGCTGCTCGACAACAAGTTCCCCGTGATCGGCCGCGCCGCCCGGGATTGCGACCTGCGCCCGGAGACCGACACGATCCGCGACCTGCTCAGCGAGATCGACTGGGCCAAGGCCTCGCTGGTCACTCCCGAGACCTACGCGAAAGCCGTCGAGGAGACGGGGCGCACCGCCCCGATGGCTCCGGGCACCGTCGCCGATGTGTACGCGGCGTACGAGCGGCGCAAGACCGATCAGGACGGCAACCGCCTGCTCGACTTCGACGACCTGATCCTGGTCACAGCCGCGATCCTCGAGGACAACCACATGATCGCGGAGGAGTTCCGCGACCGGTACCGCAGCTTCGTCGTCGACGAGTACCAGGACGTCACGCCGCTGCAGCAGCAACTCCTCAACGCCTGGCTGGGCGACCGCGACGACCTCACGGTGGTCGGCGACGCGAACCAGACCATCTACTCCTTCACCGGCGCCACCCCCACCTACCTACTCGACTTCACCCGCCGCTTCGAGGACGCGACGATCGTGCGACTGCAGCGCGACTACCGCTCCACGCCGCAGGTCGTGGCCCTCGCCAACAAGGTGATCGGCGCGGCCCAGGGCCGGGTTGCCGGGACGCGCCTCGAGCTCATCGGGCAGCGCCCGGAGGGCCCGGCCCCGATCTACGCCGAGGTCGACGACGAACCGGCCGAGGCGAAGCTCGTCGCCAAGCGGATCCGCGAGCTGCTGGCCAAGGGCGTCCCCGCCAGCGAGATCGCCATCCTCTACCGGATCAACGCGCAATCGGCCGTGCACGAAGCGGCGCTCACCGAGGCGGGCATCCCGTACCAGGTGCGCGGCGGCAGCGCCTTCTTCGAGCGTCCCGAGATCGGCCAGGCCGTGCGCGCGCTGATGGATCGCGCGGGCCAGTTCGGCGGCGTCGCGGGGGAGGAGCTGCTGTCCCTGGTGCGGGGCGCGCTCGAGCCGCTGGGCCTCACGGAAACGCAGCCCGACGGTGCCCGTGCCCTGGAACGGTGGCAGGCCCTCGACGCGCTGGTCGACCTCACGAAGAACCTGTCCACGGAGCGTCCGGGCCTCACCCTGGCCGAACTGATTGGTGAGCTGCGCGCCCGCGCCGAGGCCAAGCACCCGCCCACGATGCAGGGCGTCACGCTGTCGTCGCTGCACGCCGCGAAGGGTCTGGAGTGGGACGCGGTGTTCCTGGTCGGGCTCACCGAGGGCTCGGTGCCGATCTCGCAGGCCATCGCCAAGGGCGATCCGGAGCCGATCGAGGAGGAGCGGCGCCTGCTGTACGTGGGCGTCACCCGCGCCCGCGAGCACCTGCACCTGTCGTGGGCGCTGGCCCGCAACGAGGGCGGCCGCAAGACGCGCAAGCGCACCCGCTTCCTCGATGTCGTGGCCGGCCAGGCCGATGCGGGCAGGCCTCGTGCGGCCGAGAGCGGACCGTCGAAGGGCAAGCGCCGCAGCTCCGACATCTGCCGCGTGTGCGGCGGCATCCTCGACACCCGCGAGGAGAAGCTGCGATCGCGCTGCGAGGACTGCCCGTCCGACCTCAACGACGCCCTGGTCGAGGCACTGAAGATCTGGCGCACCGGCCAGGCGCGCGATCAGCAGATCCCGCCCTACACGATCTTCTCCAACGCCACGCTGTTCGCGATCGCGGAGCACGAGCCGCGCACGCGGGCCCAGTTGATGCGGATCAACGGCATCGGCTCGACGAAGATCGACAAGTACGGCGACGAGGTCCTCGCCATCGTCTCCGAGCACGCCTGAGGCCGCCGAAACGCTCAGATGTCCAGATCGTCGACCTCGGCGAAGGACTCGCCGCGCTCCATGAGCACGCTGAAGTGCGCGAGCCGCCGCTGGTCCACGGCCGTCGAATCGGAGTCCGCCTGCCAGTAACCGTACGGCCGGACGTCACCGCGCGGGAGGCCGCGCTCGCGCCGGAACAGGTCGCGGATCGCCCGCATCTCCGCGCGTTCGCCGGCGGCCCACAGCGTCGTGCCCGACGGTGCCTCCCGGGCCGTGTCCAACAGCGGACCGTCGACCCGATGGACCACGACGCCCTCGGGCGCCTCGAGCTCAGCGATCACGGCCGGGTCGTCGGTCCGCACGTACGCGACGCCGCGGGCACCGTCGGGCCAGTGCCGGAACAGGGAGTACAGCGCCGCGACGGCGGACTCGTCGGCGAGCAGGAGGGCAGGGCGTCCCGAGTCGTGATCGGGTACGAAATGCGGTCGCGGTCCGACGATCGGTACGACATCGCCCGGCCGGACCGCCTCGATCCAGCGCATCATGGGGGAGTCGTGGCCGTGCCGCAGGACGTCGATCTCGATGGTCTCGGTGCCGGGGTCGAAGCTGCGCACGGTGTAGATCCGGGAGGAGGGGGCGGCACCGTCGAACCCGGGGACGGTGAGCCGGACGGCGAGGTTCGGTAGGGCCCAGTCCGCGTGGACGACGGTGCCGGACAACCGGCCCCGGATCCGGACGAAGGGGCCCGCGGCGTCGCCGACGGACAGGATCCGCAGCGTGAGGGCCTGGATCTCACGGGTCGCGTGGCCCTCGCTCTCGAGAACGGCGCGCGCCCGTTCCTCGGTCATCTCCTCGCCGCCGGTGGGACGGATCGTCATGCCGCTCCTCTCCTCAGTGAACTGAGGCTAGCCTAACTCATGACGACGGGCCATGTACACGTGTCCGGTTCGACGGCAAAAGGCCAGGTCAAAAATAACTTGTGCGAATAGTTTCGTCCGCATACTGTGGATCTCGACCGCACGGGATGACGCGCGAGGTACGTCCTCGCCCGCCGGAACGTGATTGACCAGCACGCGAAAGGAGGCATACGAAATGAACAACGCAGTTATCAACGCAGCCAAGCAGTTCACCGCAGCAGAGGGTGGAGTGTTCGCAGCAGTAGCGGTTCGTGACGGTGTCTCCCCCGGCCTGCACGGCATGTCGCCCAGTTCCTGGCGCCTACGCCCGCAGACGCCGATTCGCGACGTCGATCACGAACCGCTGACGCGCCCCGTGTGTTCCGTGCAACGAGGTTAGGTCTCACGACCCACCTCTTCACACTCACCACGGGACCCGCAGCCGCGCGGAACCCGTGGATTCACGGTCTCTCATCCACCCCGCACCATCGGGGATCGAGGACCGCCACACGGTTCGCGCACCCACCCGGAAGAAACATCCCGTGCGCCTACCCGGCGCCGCTACCGAGGCCACCTGAACCGCAGGTGGAAAGGTGATCAGAAGTGCCGACCATCCTGGACGAACGCCCCGTGGAGGGGAACGTCCGCAGCATCGATTCCGTCAGTATCAGCATCGAGAGCCGCGTGCCCTGTCGCGCCGGCGATCCCGACCTGTGGTTCGCAGAGGCCCCGTCGGACCTCGAACGGGCCAAGACCCTGTGCGAGACCTGCCCCCTGCAGCGCGCCTGCCTGGCCGCCGCGCTCGACCGCGCCGAGCCCTGGGGTGTGTGGGGCGGGCAGATCTTCGACCAGGGCGTCGTGATCGCCCGCAAGCGCCCGCGCGGCCGGCCGCGGAAGAATGCGGCCTGAGCGCAGTGAGCCCCGATCCGAGAGGATCGGGGCTCACTCGTTTCCGGGGAGCTTTCCGGGGCGGTCTCCGGGGGCGATGTTCCCGTGCACTCCCACGGCGCCGCCGCGTTGTCCCCGGTGACATTGCTGCGGCAGCGCTCGTGACGCACGCTGGATGAGTCGGAGAAGTGGTCGGAGTCACAGGGGTTCACGCAATCCCGGCCGACCGCGACAGGCCTCCGGGAGAGGAAGACTCATGAGCGATCGATTGACTGCGGACCTCGCGGAGGGCATCGCCCGCGCCCGTGACACCGACTACCTGAACATGAACGCGCTCCTCACGGAGGACGAGCGGGTGCTGCTGGCGAAGGTGCGGGTGTTCGGCGACCGCGAGCTGCTGCCCATCGTGAACGACTACTGGGAGCGCGGCGAGTTCCCGCACGAGATTCTCCCGAAGCTCGCGGCCTTGAACATCGTCGGCGACACGATGTCCGGCTACGGCACCACGCCGATGTCGGCGGTCGGTCAGGGCCTCGTCTCGTACGAACTGGGCCGCCTCGACGGCAGCATCGGCACGTTCATGGGCGTGCACGTGGGCCTGGCGATGCAGTCGATCTACCAGCTCGGCTCGGAGGAGCAGAGGCAGCGGTGGCTGCCGCCCATGGCCGCGCTCGAGAAGGTCGGTGCGTTCGCCCTCACCGAACCCGACCACGGCTCCGATTCGGTGGCGCTCGAGTCCACCGCCACCCTCGACGGTGACACGTGGATCCTCAACGGCCGCAAGCGCTGGCCGGGTAATGCGACGTGGTGCGATGTGATCGTCGTCTTCGCGCGCGACACCGCGGACGGCACGGTGAAGGGGTTCGTCGTCGAGAAGGACGATCCGGGCTACAGCGCCACCAAGATCGACGGCAAGGTGTCGCTGCGGATGGTGCAGAACGCCGACATCGTGCTCGACGAGGTCCGCGTCCCCGATGATCGGAGGCTGGTGCACTGCAACGGTTTCCCCGATGTGGCGAAGGTGCTCATGGGCACCCGCAACATGGTCGCGTGGTCGTCGGCGGGGCACGCGGTCGCGGCGTACGAGATCGCGCTGACGTACGCGCAGCGGCGCATCCAGTTCGGGCAGCCGATCGCGCAGCGCCAGCTCATCCAGTCGCAGCTCGTGCAGATGCTCGCCGATGTCACGGCCATGCAGCTCTACTGCATCCGTCTCGGTCGGCTCCTGGACGAGGGCGAGGTCACCGACACCATGGCGGCGCTCGCGAAGTACTACTGCAGTGTGAAGGCGCGCGACGTGTGCCGCCAGGCCCGCGACATCCTGGGCGGCAACGGCATCACGCTCGAGTTCCACGTCATGCGCCACCTGTGCGACATGGAGGCACTCGTCACCTACGAGGGCACCGCCGAGATCCAGTCGTTGATCGTGGGCCGCGAGGTCACCGGCAGCGGCGCGTTCGTCTGAGCTGCGGCCTCACTCCGGTGGTGTCTGCGACAGGCACACCAGGTGCCCGTCGGGGTCGCGCACCACGGCCATCCGCTCGCCCCACGGCCGCTCCTCGGGCGGGTCCACGACCGCCCCGCCGCGCGCGGTCCAGGCGTCGACGGTGCCGGCCAGGTCCGGCACGAGGAAGCCGAGGGCGACCGCGGTGTCGCTGGGCCGGGTGGCGCGTTCGTGGAGCATGAGCTCGACGCCGTCGCCGGTGGTCAGCCACGCGAGCTCGCCGGCGGCGCGGGCGAGGCGCAGCCCGAGCAGGCCCTCGTAGAAGGCGAGCGCAGGGCCGAGTGCGGCGACGGAGACGACGAGGCGGGAGATCGACGCGGTCATGGTCGCGACGCTACGATCATTGACAGGCGCCTGTCAATAAGGGGAGTGGATGGACCGCGCAGAGCTGCTCACGGAACTGGTCGACGAGGTCTTCCGGCTCAACGCCGCCCTGCTCGCGGAGGGCGACGGACTCGCCGCCACGATCGGCACCACGGCCGCCGGGTGGCGCGTGCTGGGCCTGCTGGCCGACGGTGCCGCCACCGTCGCCGATATCGCCCGTCGGCGCGGCCTGCGGCGGCAGAGCGTGCGGGAGAGCGTCGAGCGGCTCGAGCGCGACGGCCTCGTCGTCCGCGGGCCGAATCCCGCGGACCGTCGGGCACCTCTGGTGGGACTCACCGACCGGGGCCGAGTGGCACTGCGCGACATCGAGCCGGCCCGAGCGGCGTGGGCCGACCGGCGGGCCGAGGGGCTCGACGGTGCCGAGCTCGCCGCGGCCGTCCGGGTGCTCAGGCGTCTCCGGGAGTGATCACTCGTCGCCGTCGAGCAGCGGGATCCAGTGCTCGACGATCGACCGGTACGGCGCCTCCGCCTCCATCTGCGAGCAGATGCCGACCATCCCGAGCAGCACCCGGAACAGCATCACGTACTCGGCGGGGAGCGAGAGCTTGCGGCCGGTCTGGAACTGCTCGCCGCGCACGTCGGTGGCGGTGTAGGCGGCCTTCATCAGCCACTTGCGGGTGAAGTGGAAGCTCTCCGACCGCAGCGGGTCGACGTACGGCGCGAGGTAACTGCGGATGTCCTCCGGCGTGATCTCCAGGCGCGGAGGGATGAAGCCCTGGCTGCGCAGCAGCGGGAACAGGGCGTCGTAGTCCTCGTCGCGGGCGAGCCGCAGGATCTTCCCGACGGCGGGCGGGATGCCGCCCGGGTACTCGGCCACGGCGCCGAAATCGAGCGCGATGAGCCTCCCGTCGGGGGCGATCATGAAGTTGCCCGGGTGCGGGTCGCCGTGCAGCAGGCCCGTGCGCGCCGGCGCGGACACCTCGAACTCGGTGAGCTTGGACGCGGCGTCGTTCCGCTCCTCCTGCGTACCACCGCTGATGACCTCGCGCAGCGGGCGACCGCTCACCCACTCGCTGATGATCACCGTGGGAGCGCTCGCGAACACCTTGGGCACCTTGACGTTCGGGTCACCGTCGAAGGCCTTCGCGAACTTGCGCTGGTTGGTGGCCTCGTACCGGTAGTCCAGTTCCGCCTCGGTGCGGTCGGTGAGCTCCTGCACCAGTGACTTCACGTCGGCGCCGGGCGTGAGCGGCTTGAGCACGGAGCTGAGCCGCCCGAGGGCCTTGAGGTCGGCGCGCAGCGCCTCGTCGGCGCCCGGGTACTGCACCTTCACGGCGACCTCGCGGCCGTCCGCCCACACGCCCCGGTGCACCTGGCCGATCGACGCGGAGGCGGCGGCATCGTCGTCGAAGGAGCTGAACCGGTCGCGCCAGCCCGTGCCGAGCTGCTGATCGAGGACCTTGTGCACGGTGGCCGCGGGCATCGGCGGCGCCTCGTTCTGCAGCTTCGCGAGCGCGTCCCGGTACGGCGCGGCGTACTCGGGCGGGACGGCAGCCTCCATCACGCTCATCGCCTGGCCGAGCTTCATGGCGCCGCCCTTGAGCTGGCCCAGCACCTCGAACAACTGCTCCGCGGCCTTGGCCTGCAGTTCGGCGTTGACCTCGTCCTTGTCCGCGCCGGCGAGCCGCTTGCCCCAGCCCACCGCCGTGCGGCCGGCCATGCCCAGCGGCAGGCCCGCCAACTTCGCGGTGCGCTTCGCGCCACCGCGGGTGATCTCGGACATCGGGCCCCCTGGAGTCAACCGGCAGCCTCGGCGGCGGAGGGAGCGGAGACCCCGCATCCGCACCCGGGGTGCATGAACCATCGTCGGACGGCGATAGCGCTGCCCTCGATCTCCAAAGTACAGCCGAGGATGTCCGGCGGTGGAGCGCAGTCCCACCGCCCGGCGGCCACCGCGTCGACCTGCTGGGCCGCGACGGCGGCCGTCATCCGCAGTACCTGCGCCGACGCGCTCCCCGACCTGCCGAAGAGCTGACACGCCAACGTGGGCCAGCCGGGGTCGGCGTCGGAGCGGCTGCGGTCCAGGCAGCGCAGGCAGGGCCCCGCGCCTGGGAGGATCAGCGGGCCGATCACCCCGGCACCGTCGCGCAGCACGACCGGAAGATGCGGCACCCGCGCCCGCATGAGCCGCGCCACCAACGCCGGGTCGGGGGAGAGGTGGTCCGTGAGGAGCACCAGATCGACCTCGCGGCCCGTCGGTGACCAGCCGCGCGCCGTGCCCGCGCTCACCCGGACCGCGTCCAGCGCGGCGAGCTCGCCGAGAACCGCGTCGGCGACCGGCCCGCGCCCGTGCAGGTGGACGCGGAGCGGCGAGCGCGGCGGTTCGGCCTCCAGCAGGTCGTGGTCGCGCAGCGCGTCGAGCAACTCGGCGACGTCGGCGGGGGTCATGCCGAGATCCGCGGCGCGGCGCTCCAGCTCGCGCGCGCTGCGGAAGGTCTGCAGCCAGCGCAGCAGGTCGGCGGTCGCGTCGGGCGCGAGCCACGGCGGCGGCTGCAGGACGGGCGCGCCGGTCGCGGAGGCGCCCAGCTGGACGAGCGTGGGCGGACGCACCACGACGGTGAGGAACGGGCTCAGACGGTGCCGCATGCGCCCAGTCGATCACGCCGCGACGCGCACGGACCGCCTCAGGAGCCGGTTATCCACAGGGCGAGACCAGCGCTGAACTGCGGCGACGTACCGCCGGCAGGATCAGTTCTCGTCGGTGCCCGAGTCCTTGCGCATCTCCCGCTCGATGGCCGCGATCGGATCGTCGAGGTCGGACAGGTCCGTGCCGGTCGCGTCGCCGAGGAAGCGGTCGATGAAGCCCGCGGGATTGTCGAGATCGGAGGCGTCCGGAATCAGGTCCGGGTGGGCCCACACGCCGTCGCGCTGCTCCATCGACGTGGCGGTCAACAGGCGCTCCCACAGGTCGGCGGCCTCGCGGACCTTGCGCGGGCGCAGTTCGAGGCCGACCAGGGTGGCGAAGGTCTGCTCGGCCGGGCCGCCCGACGCGCGGCGGCGGCGCATGGTCTCCCGCAGCGCCGCCGCACTGGGCAGCCGCTCCGAGATCGCCGCGTGGACCACCGTCTCCACCCAGCCCTCGATCAGGGCGAGCAGCGTCTCGAGCCGCTCGAGCGCGGCCTTCTGCTCGGGCGTGGCTCGGGGCTGCAGAGCCGCGCCCTGCGCGGCCATCAGCTCCTCGAGCTTGGCCGGGTCGCCCAGCGCCGACGGGTCCAGTCCCTGGGCGAGCTCCTCGATGCCGGACATGTCGATCGTGATGCCGCGCGCGTACTGCTCGACGGTGTCCAGCAGGCGCGACCGAAGCCACGGCACGTGCGAGAACAGCCGCTGGTGCGCGGCCTCGCGGGCGGCGAGGAAGACGAGGATCTCCTGGTCCTTCTGCTCGAGGTCCTTGCTGAAGGCCTCGACGGCCGCGGGCAGCAGCGCCGCCGTGTCGTCCGGGCCCAGCGGGATCCCGATGTCGGTGCTGGTGAGCACCTCCTTGGACAGGGAGCCGAGCGCCTGCCCGAGCTGGGTGCCGAAGGACATCGACCCGAGCTGGGTGAACATGCCCATCATCGGGGCCGCCATCTCGCGCGCCTCCTCGGGCATGTTCTGCAGCCACGACCCGGAGATCTTCTCCGCGACCGGGTTCACCAGCCGCTTCCAGGTAGGCAGGGTCTTCTCCTGCCAGTCCACGGGCGTCCACGCGGCGATCTTCTGCGGACCGGCCGGGAGCACCGTGGCACCGTCGAGCCACAGCTGCGCGAGGTGCGTCGATTCCTCGACCGCCGTGCGCTGGCCCTCGGTGACGGGCTCGTGCTTGCCGAGGGTCTGCCGGGCGAGCTGCGCGGCGACGGTGTAGTTGACGGGATCGCCGGTGGCGCCGCCGGGCGCGGTCATGCCCGTCCCCATCCCGGAGATCATCTGGCCGAGCTGGCTGAGCATGTCGCCGAGCTGCGACATGTCGAAGGGCTGGCCGGCGCCGAACGGCTGGTCCCCACGGCGCCCGTTGCTGTCGTCACCGTCGTCGTTCGACGCGGAGAATCCGAAGGGCATGTCGTTCATGACTCCACGGTACTGCCCCGGTCGGGGCGCGTCCGCCGCGTCCGTCACGCTCTGGGCGAACAGCCGTGCGCCGGGCGACGACTACGCTGTGGCCCGTGACGGAACGCAGGATCACGACCGTACTCGCCGCACTGCTGCCCCTGGTGGTGCTGGCGCTGCTCGCCATGGTCGTGACGGTGCCCTACGTGGCCGTCGGCCCGGGCGACACGGCCGACACCCTGACCACGTACACCGAGAAGGACAAGGACGGCAAGCCGCAGGCCCGTAGGGTCATCACGATCGACGGACTGCCGGTGCACCAGCCGGCCGGTCAGCTGCGGTTCACCACCATCTCGGTGACCGACGGCCTCAACCTCTACGGTGCCCTCGCGAAGTGGGTCTCCGGCGATCAGATCGCGCCCCGCGACGCGTACTACCAGCCGGGCGCCACGCGCGAGCAGATCGAGGAGGGCAACCGCGAGCAGTTCACCGGTTCCGAGTCGGCGGCCACGATCGCTGCGTTGCACTACCTCAAGATCCCCACGGCGATCGGCGTCGTCGGGTTGAGCACGGGCGGACCGTCGGAGGGCAAGATGCGCGAGGGCGACGTCCTGGAGTCCGTCGACGGTGCGCCCGTCACCGCTGCCGACCAGGTGGCCAAGGCCATCGCGGGTAAGAAGCAGGGCGATACGGTGACGGTGGCGGTGCGCCGCGCCGACGGGACCGCGCAGGTCCCCGTCGTGCTGCGGGACTCGGACGGCAAGCCCAAGCTGGGCATTTCCGTCGGGCAGGTGCCCGCCGATCCGAAGATCCGCATCGGGTTCGGGGTGCAGCAGGTCGGCGGTCCCTCCGCGGGCCTCATGCTCACGCTCGGCATCATCGACCTCGTCGAGCCCGGCGACCTCACGGGCGGGAGGAACGTCGCGGGAACCGGCGAGATCACCGCGACCGGCGACGTCGGGCCGATCGGCGGCATCGCGCACAAGCTCCAGGGCGCCAAGCGCGACGGTGCCTCCGTCTTCCTGGTGCCCGCACGCAACTGCTCGGAGGCCAAGAACGACCCGCCGAAGGGCCTGCAACTGGTCAAGGTCGAGAACCTCGACGGTGCCGTCAAGGCGCTCGCCGATGTGCGCGAGGGGCGCCCCGCACCGTCGTGCTGACGGGCGCCGGCCCGTCGTGCCCGACGGTGCCGTTCTAGTCCTCGTCGAAGGTGGCGAGCAGGCCCTGGACGAGTCCCGGCGCGAGCTGATCCGCGCGCAGCAACTCGGTATCGGCGAAGGGATCGTCCGCGTCCTCGGGCTGCAAGGACAGCAGAGTGATGCGGTGGCCGTCGCGCAGGACCGCCGCCACCATCCGCGCGACCTTGCGCTCCGGGTGGTTCTCCGCGGCCTCGCGGCCGGCCCGGTCCGCGGCATCGACGTCGGCGAGGTGCGGCTCGAGGGCGCCGTCGAGGTCGGCCTCCGCGTTGGGCGGGAGCACGATGATCTCCTGCACGAGCGCGCAGCCGACGATCTCGTCGGGCCAGGTGGTGGTCGCGAGAACGTGGTTCAGCTCGGTGCTGCCGCCCCGCGGATCGCCGGGCAGCGGCTCCTGCTCGATCACGGTGAGCGAGGCACCGTCGTCGAGGATGTCGGCCCAGTCCGGCTGGCTGGTGGCCAGCAGGGAGGTGGGGACGAGACCGAACAGCTGGGGCGGCTGGCCCCAGCCCTGGGGTTCCACGAATTCGATCGCCTCGCGGGCGGCGCGGCCCAGGGCCGCCTCGTCGAAGACCTGCTCGGGCTCGTCGTAGCTCACGGGCCCATGATCGCATCCCCCCGCGTCGTCGCTGCACACGTCGGTGAGCACGGGCGAGTCCGATCTCGGGCAATCCGTACAGTGGTTGTCGTGACGACACCTCGTGCCGCGGGCATCCCCTCGCTGTCCCGCCGGGCAAAGATCCTCATCGCAGTCGCCGTGGGCCTCCTGGCTCTGCTTCTCATCGGGCCGCGCGTGGTGGATGTGTACACCGCGTTCCTGTGGTTCGGCTCCCTGGGGCACGCGGGAGTGCTGCGCACCGTCCTGCTCTCGCGCCTCGGACTGTTCGTGGTGACGGGCCTGATCCTCGCCCTGTTCACGTTCGCCGGGATGTGGCTGGCGTACCGGGTGCGGCCGGCGTTCCTGCCCTCGCCCACCGACGATCCGGTGGTCCGCTACCGCGCCGTCGTCACGAGCAGGCTGAAGACCTTCGCGATCGTTCCGGCGGTGCTCATCGGCCTGATCGCGGGCATCTTCGGGCAGGCGTCGTGGCAGCAGGTGCTTCTCTTCTTCAACCGGCAGCCCTTCGGCAGCACGGACGCCGAGTTCGGCATGGACATCGGCTTCTACGCGTTCACGCTGCCCTTCATCGAATTCGTGCTGGGCTTCCTGTTCGCGGGCCTGATCCTGATGTTCCTGGCGAACCTGGTCTCGCACTACGTGTTCGGCGGGATCCGGCTCGCCGGCCGCGACGGCTCGCTCTCGCGCGGCGCTCGGATCCAGCTCGCCGCGATCGCCGGCGTGTTCCTGCTGACCAAGGCCGTGGCCTACTGGTTCGACCGGTACGCGCTCGTGTACTCGAACCGGTCGCCCATGTTCACCGGCGCGAGCTACACCGACATCCACGCGATGCTCCCGGCGAAGGCGATCCTCACGGGCATCGCGATCATCTGCGCCGCGGCCTTCTTCTTCGGCATCGTCCTGCGCGACCTGCGGGTGCCCGCCATCGCGACGGTGCTCATGCTGTTCTCGTCGCTGGTCGTCGGCGTCGGCTGGCCCACCGCGATCCAGACCTTCTCCGTGGGGCCCAACGCCGAGAAGGAACTGCCCTACATCGCACGGAACATCGCGGCCACCCGGGACGCGTACGGCCTCGCGAACGCGAAGTACGAGACCGCCGATGCGAAGGTCACCCCCGAGGCTCTGCAGACCCTCACGGCCAAGGACGCACCGTCGTTGCAGAACGTCCGCCTGCTCGACCCGAACGTGGTCTCGCCGGCGTTCGCCAACTTCGGCAAGCTCAAGGACTACTACAAGCTCACCGACCAGCTGTCCGTCGACCGCTACGACGTGGGCGGCAATCTCACCAACGTCCTCCTGGCGCCGATCGAGTTGAATCCGGCCGAGACGCCGGCGGACTGGACATCGCGGCACATGGTCTACACGCACGGCAACGGGCTGCTCACCGCCCCCGCCGGACAGGTCGACCAGGTCGTCAGCGAGAGCGGTAAGGACGCGGTCGCCAACGCCAATGCGGGTGGTCAGCCCGTGATCACCCGCAACGGCGTCGCGGGCAAGGCCACCGTCTCGCAGCCGCGCATCTACTTCGGCGAGATCATCGGCTCCGACCCCGACTTCTACTCGGTCGTGGGGAGCACGGGCGATGCGCGCGAGCTCGACAGTGATTCGGAGCGCTCGCGCTACGAGGGCGCCGGCGGCGTCGGGATCGGTAACTGGTTCACGCGTCTCGCGTACGCGATCAAGTTCACCGAGCGCAACATCCTGCTCAACGGGAACATCGGTCCCGACTCGAAGATCATCTATCAGCGCGATCCTCGGGACCGGGTCAAGCAGCTCGCCCCGTTCCTCACCGTCGACACCAAGACCTACCCCATGGTCGATTCGCGCACCGGCCGCATCCTGTGGGTCGTCGACGGCTACACCACGCTGCCGAAGTACCCGTACGCGCAGCAGACCTCGCTCTCGGACGCCACCGGCAGCAGGCAGCAGGCGGTGGCGGGGCAGCAGGCCCAGCGTCGTCAGGTGGACGAGAAGGTGGGCTACATCCGCAACTCGGTCAAGGCCACCGTCGACGCCTACGACGGGTCCGTCCACCTCTACCAGGTCGACGAGAAGGACCCCGTGCTCAACGCCTGGAAGAGCGTCTTCCCGGGGGTGATCGAGCCGAAGAGCGCGGTGCCCGCCGAGGTCGCGCAGCAGTTCCGGTACCCGCAGGACCTGTTCGAGGTCCAGCGCTTCCTGCTGCAGAAGTACCACACCACGGACGCGAACACCTTCCGGCAGCAGAACGACCTGTGGCAGATCGCCGCGGCACCGAAGGAGACGCCCGACAAGGACGGTCTCCAGTCCCCGTACTACTCGGTGGCGGCGTCCCCGGGCGGTGGGGCGGCGCGGTTCCAGCTGTCGTCGATCCTGCAGCAGAAGGATCAGGCGTACATGGCGGCCTACGTCTCCGTGGCGTCGGAAGGCGAGGACGCGGGCCGGCTCGTAGTGCGCGACGTACGCGGGCTGCCCGGCAAGCAGACGCCCGGCCCGGTGTGGGCGGTCGACCTGATCAACGGCTCCCAGTCGGTGGCGAACGATAAGGCGAACATTCAGGCGCTGAGCCCCAAGTTCGGCAACCTGCAGGCGATCGGCCTGGCGAACGGCGGGCTGACCTATGTCTGGCCGATGTACGCCCAGGGCCAGGGCGGGAGCACGGCGCCGAAGCTGATCAAGGTGCTCAGTCTGAATCCGGTCACGGGTGGCGCGGGATACCGGACGACGGTCGCGGCGTCGCTGTCCGACGCCGGCTACCGGGGCGTCGATGCGGCGCTCGCCACCGCCGCGACGGGCGTCTCGGGCCCCACGCAGGGACAGACGGTGCCCGCGCCCACGCAGCCCGGCAACGGCGCCCAGCCGCCCGCCACGGCGACGACGCCCGGTGGTGACACCCCGGACGTCCAGGCCGCGGTGAAGGCCGTCGGCGATGCCTGGGGCTCGGTGCTGTCCGCTCAGCGCTCCGGTGACCAGGTGGCCGTGGGCCAGGCCATGAAGCAGCTCGGTGACGCCATCACCAAGCTGCAGGACGCCGAGTCGAAGGCGCGGGGCGGCAAGTGATCTCCGCTCCCGGGCCGGGTTCGACGGTGCCCGCCCGGCCCGGGAGACTCACGTCACGTTCAACCGATTTGCATATCGCGACAGCCTTCCAGTAACGTTGTGTTCACACCGACGCGGGGTGGAGCAGCTCGGTAGCTCGCTGGGCTCATAACCCAGAGGTCGCAGGTTCAAATCCTGTCCCCGCTACAAAGGTCGAAGGCCCCCGGAGAAATCCGGGGGCCTTTCGCATTCCCGGGCTCGCCCGACGTCGTCGGTATGGTCGGGGCGTGGACGGCGAACTCCGGAAGATGCTGGCGGGCGAGCGGTACCTGGACAGTGACTCGGAACTGGTCGCGATGCGGAAGTCGTGCGGACGGCTGCTGGACCGATTCAATTCGACCGCCGCGGACGACGACGCGCAGCGCTCTCAGATCCTCCAGGAGCTGCTGGGTGGGATCGGCGAGGGTTCGTGGATCATGCCGCGGTTCCAGTGCGACTACGGCGCGCAGATCACGATCGGCGCCAACAGCTTCCTCAACTACGACGCGATCCTCATGGACTGCGCGCCCATCTCGATCGGCGACGACTGCTCGATCGGCCCGAGGGTCCAGCTGCTCACCGCCCTGCACCCGGTGGAGGACCACGCGGCGCGGCGCGCCCGATGGGAGACCGCACTCCCGATCACCATCGGCGACAACGTCTGGTTCGGCGGCGGCGTCATCGTCTGCCCGGGCGTGTCGATCGGCCGGAACACGGTGATCGGCGCGGGCAGCGTCGTGACGCGCGATGTCCCGGACCACGTTGTGGCCGTCGGCAACCCGTGCCGGGTGGTGCGAGACCTCCCGGTCGAGTGACTACCGTCCGCTGCGCGCCTCGGTGACGCGCTGCCGCACGCGTGGTGCGACCTCCTCGACGAAGCGGCGGCACTGTTCGTAGTCGTCGTCCTCGGCACCGAACACGAAGGTGTCCATCCCGGTGTCCACGACGAGTCCGGTCAGCCGCTGCGTCCACTGGTCGACGGTGCCGTGGAACATCTCGTCCGACGGCGCATCGTCGATCGACCCGAAGATGTTGTAGATCCGCCGGATCGACGCGGGGTCCCGGCCGGCGGCGCGGGCACCGTCGTCGATGGCCTCGTGCCGTTCCGGCAGGGCCGGGGGCGGGAAGAAGGAGTTCGACGGTGCCCACCCGTCCGCGTGGCCGCCCAGGTACCGCAGCAGCTTCGGGCCGCCCACCCCCAACCAGATGCCGATGTCGTGGGCGGGGCGCGGACCGGGGTGCACCCCGTCGAGGCGGTAGTGCTCGCCGGGGAAGCGCACGGACCGCTCGCCGGACCACATCAGCCGGATCACCTCGACGGCGTCCTTGAGCGCGCCGGCGGCCTCGCCGGGCGTGCGTTCCGGCCCGTCCATCGCCGCGATCGCGGGCCAGAACGCGCCGGCCCCGAGACCGAGCTCGAACGGGCCGTCGGACAGCAGATCCAGCGTCGCCGCTGCCTGCGCCATGACGGCGGGCGGGCGCAGCGGGAGGTTGGCCACGTCGGGGAAGACACGGACCTCCTCCGTGCGGTCGAGCAGCGCGCCGATCAGCGTGAAGGTGTCGACGAACGCCTTCTGATACGGGTGGTCCTGGACGCCGAGGAACTCGACCCTGCCGTCGGCGAGATCGGCCAGAGCGAAGCAGTTGTCCAGCGCCGCGGCGGACGGGGTGACGAAGAGTCCGAACTCGACCGGTCGCAAGTAGTCCATGCCGCGAGCGTAGGCGCCGGCAGCGGGCTCGGCGGCGCTACGGCCATCCGCACGGATCGACGCCGTGGGCGGCTCGACCTGGCTACGCTCGGCGTGTGCCGGCCAGCGCTGAGTTCCGGGCGTGGTGCGCCGCGGGCGGATCCGACGAGCGGACGATCTCCGAGCGGGACCGCCGCGGTCTCCGTCTGGTGTCGATCGCCGCATACTCCGCCGCGGTGGTGAGCTTCGGGTTCGCCGTGGTCGGATCCGCCTTCGGCGGTCCGCACGAGGTGTCGCTCGTCAACCTCGTCTCCGGCGCGGCGCTGGCCGTCGTCCCGGCCCTGCGCCGCTTCGGGCCGTGGGCGCCCCCGACGTGCTTCTTCGTCGTCGCCGTGGTCACGCTCTGGAGCCTGTGCACGCTCCTCGGCGAGGGCGTCGGACTGCTGTACTACTACCTGGTCATGGCGGTGGGGATCCCGATGATCGTGGGTGTGCGGCGGCTCGTCGCCTGTGCCGTGGTCGTGGTCGTGTGCCTCGGCGCCGTGATCTACCTGCACTTCACCGTGCCCGACGACACGGGCCTCGTGCCGCAGTGGTTCGCGGTCACCGGATTCGTCGTCAACGTGATCGTGGCCGCGTGTCTGGCGGTGGCGATCGTCGGCTCCGGCCTGTTCCAGATCGAGCGCGCGGAGACGGCGCTCGCCGAGGAGCTGAGCCGGTCCGACGCGCTCCTGAACAACATCCTGCCGCGCTCCGTCGCCGAGCGGCTCAAGCAACCGGACCACGCGGAGGTCGCCGACTCCTACGACGACGCGTCGGTGCTGTTCGCCGACATCGCCGGGTTCACGGAAATGTCCAGTCACACCACGCCGGCGGACGTGGTGCGGTACCTCGACAGGCTCTACACGGCACTCGACGCGCTCGTGGAGCGGCACGGGCTCGAGAAGATCAAGACCACGGGCGACTCCTACATGGTGGTCAGCGGGGTCCCCGTGCCGCGCCCCGACCATCTCCAGGAGCTCGCCCGGTTCGCGATGGCGCTGCAGGGCACTGCGGCCGGCGTGCCGAACGCCGACGGCAGGGCGACGCCGCTGCGGATCGGGCTCGCCGACGGTCCCGTCGTGGCCGGGATCGTCGGGTCGAAGAAGTTCTTCTTCGACGTCTGGGGCGACGCGGTCAACGTCGCGTCCCGGATGGAGTCGACCGGAGCGGTCGGCCGGATACAGGTCACGGCGTCCGTCCACGAGCGTCTCGCGGGGGAGTTCGTGTTCGAGGAACGCGGCGTCATCGCGGTCAAGGGCAAGCCGGACCAGACGACGTGGTTCCTCCTCGGCGAGCGGAGCGACAGGCGCTAGCGGCCCCGCGCTCGCGGCGTCAGCACTGGTACGAGTTGTCCGCGCCGATCGACTTCACGGTGGGCTTGCGGGCGCCGGTGCAGGTGATCGTGTTGTCGTGACCGCTCACCTCGACGGACGAAGCCGATCCCAGCTTGATCGAGTTGCCGCTGCCGATCAGCTTCAGGCTCGTCACATCGCGGAAGGTGAGGGTGTTGTCGTGGCCGCTGACCTCGACCCGCTTGCAGTTCGACGTGAACACGATCGAGTTGTCCGATCCGATGAGCTTCACATCGTCGTTGCACGCCAGGGTGCGGACCTGGTCGTGTCCGTTGAGCTCGATCGCGGCGGAGGCCATCGGGGTGGCGGTGACGGTGGCGGCGGCGAGCGCAGTGGTGGCGAGGGCGATTCGGGTCAGGGCGCGCATGATCGGTCGACTTTCTGCAACGGTGTAAAGGAACGAATCGGACGATATCAGGCACAGTCGGCCGCGGATTCGCGCTCAGGTCCCGTTCACCGCCCGGTCGCCATTGCGATCATCGTGAGTGGGACCGTTCCGCCGAATGCCCGGCGGCGGCAGAGTGACCTGTCACACCCGGACGAGTAAGCCCGTCCGCCAGGCCCACAGGAGACCTCCCATGCCCACCCTCGTCATCGTCGCCTTCGTCGGGCTGCTCGGTCAGCTCGTCGACGGGAGTCTCGGCATGGCCTTCGGCGTCACCGCGACGACCTTCCTCGTCGCTCTCACGACGCTCTCGCCCGCCGCGATCAGCGCGACGATCCACCTCGCCGAGATCGGTACCAGCGCGGTGTCCGGCGCCTCGCACTGGCGGTTCGGCAATGTCGACTGGAAGGTGGTGCGGCGCATCGGCGTTCCGGGCGCGATCGGTGCGTTCGCCGGGGCGACGGTGCTGTCCAACCTGTCGACGGAGATCGCCAAGCCGCTGATGGCCGTGATCCTGCTCCTGCTCGGTCTGTACGTGCTGCTGCGCTTCACCTTCCGCGGCATCGACACCAAGAACCTCGGCAAGCCCCTCAAGTCGCGGTTCCTCGCGCCGCTGGGCCTGTTCGGCGGTTTCGTCGACGCCACTGGAGGCGGCGGGTGGGGCCCCGTCGGGACGCCGGCGCTGCTGGCGTCGGGCCGGATGGAGCCCCGCAAGGTGGTCGGCACGATCGATACCAGCGAGTTCCTCGTCGCCCTCGCCGCCTCGCTCGGCTTCCTGGCCAACCTCGGCGGCGAGGGCGTGAACTTCGGCTACGCCGGCGCGATCCTGCTCGGCGGCGTGATCGCCGCACCGATCGCGGCGTGGCTGGTGCGGCACTTCCCGCCGCGGCTGCTCGGCGCCTCGGTGGGCGGTCTCATCGTGCTCACCAACGCCCGGACCCTGATGGGCAAGAGCGCGCTGGCCCTGGACCCCGGCGTGCAGTGTGCGGTGTACATCGTCATCGTGGCGGGCTGGATCGCGGCCTTCGTCTACTCCTTCGTGCAGTACCGGCGTGACTCCGTGCTCGAGTCCGCTGATTCCATCGGCGAGCTCGCCGCTCGGAATGCGAGCGCCGGCGAGGATGCGAAGGCGCCCGTGCCGGCCTGATCTTCGATCATCGTGTGGAGGATTGTTCCCACTCAGCGGGAACAGTCCTCCACACGTGCATCCCGACATGTCCGTACGGTGGGCGCATGGACGTGTGGATCGGTGACCCCGCGCGAGACGCGTCGCGTGTCGCGGCACTGCGGACCGCATGGTCGGCCACGTCGGGGGAGGGGCCGGTGCCCGACGACGACACCCTCACGGACCGGATCCGCGAGTGGTGGGAGTACGACCGTCGCACGGTGTTCCTCGCGGGTGAGTACTCGCTCACGGGCGGCGGCGTCTCGGGCATGATCTCGTTGCACGAGTACCGGCGGATGCCCACGCCCGGTGCCGATTCCAGTTCCTGGGGCTATGTCGGCCATCTGTTCGTGTTCCCGGCGGTGCGGCGGGAGGGATACGGCCGCGCGCTGATCGACGCGGTACAGCAGGAGGCGCGCACGCGCGGCTACCGCCGCCTCGTGGTCGCACCGAGTGACATGGCCGCCGGACTGTTCCACCGCAACGGTTTCCGGGCGGCGGATGAACTCATGGTGTGGGAGCCGGATTCCGCGACCAGGTTGTGAGTGACCGAGGCCCGCTGCCCCGATCCAGGGCCCGGACGAACACCCAGCAGCCGATGCCGGACAGCGCCATGCCGATCCCGAAGGTCGCCGCATAGCCCAGGAGATCGCCGGACACCCCGCCGGCGAAGCCGGCCGCTCCTTGTGCGGCCACCACCGCGCAGGCCAGGAGTGTGTAATCGGCGCCCGCGTGCTCGTGCTCGCTGGCGTCCATCATGAGCGTGAACAGCGCCACGGTCGCGGCGCCGCCGAAGACGTGCTCGGTGAGGTTCGCGGCCACGACCATCGGGAAACCGCCCAGGCCGATCGCCGCCGCGACGTACAACCCGATCGCGACGGTCTGCGACACACCGCCGCCGATCAGTGCGGCGCGCCGCCCGTAGCGGAACGCCCACCAGCCGCCGAGGGCCGAGCCGACCAGCGCGCCGGCCGAGCTGAGCGCGCCGCTCACCAGTGCGATCTCCTTGAGGTTCAGACCCGTGTCGTGCAGGAAGGGGCCCGCGATCGCGGAGACCATCGCGTTGCCGAACTTGTAGGCCGCCAGGAGCGCGATCAGCGCGATCACCCCGGGACGGCGCAGACGGTGCCACCAGGCGGTGCTCAGTCCTCCTGGAGGCCCGGGCAGGGCGGTGGACGGCGGACCGTCGGGCGGTGTCTCGCGAGCCAGGAACGCGACGGGGACCGTGCACAGCAGGATCAGGCCGCCCAGGGTGAGCAGGAGGACCCGCCAGCCGCCGTCCGCGTAGATCCAGAGCAGTCCGCCGCCGCCGGCGATCATGCCGAGGCGGTACGCGCCGGTCTGGATGCCGTTGCCGAGGCCGCGCTCGCGGGGGCCGAGCAGGCGCACCGTCAGGCCGTCGGTCGCGATGTCCTGGGTCGCGGAGAGCAGGTTGATCGCCGCGATCGCGACGAACAGCCAGCGCAGGGATCCGGCGAGGTCGGTGGCGGCGAGGGCGAAGGCGACGCCGGCGGACCCGAGCTGGGTCGCGAGCAGCCATTGCCGTCGGGTACCGATCCGGTCGACGGCGGGCGCCCAGAGGAACTTGATGCCCCAGGGCAGGTAGAGGAAGGACGTGAGGCTGATCGCGGTCAGTGACAGGCCGGCGTCCCGGAGCAGGACCGGGATCGCCTGCGTGAAGAAGCCGAAGGGCAGGCCCTGGGCGAAGTACAGGCCCGTCAGGAGGACGAGCACGCGCACTGACACCCCGTGATTCTGGCAGACCGCGCGGTGTGCGGCGGCGGTGACCGGACCCGCGAACGCCTGTGGCGGCCGATCCACGAGGGATCGACCGCCACAGGCGTTCGTATGACAGCGGGGTGCGAGCTTAGCCGCGGCCGCCGCAGCTCGGCCACGCGCCGATGCCCTGCGAGGCGAGAACGTTCTCGGCCACGCGGATCTGCTCGGCACGCGACGCGTTGTGCGGGCTGCCGCTGCCGCCGTTGGCGTTCCAGGTGGACTGGCTGAACTGCAGCCCGCCGTAGTAGCCGTTGCCGGTGTTGGTGCTCCAGTTGCCACCCGACTCGCAGGCGGCGATGGCGTCCCAGTTGACGCTGCCGGCGTTCGCAGCACCGGTGCCGAAGGCAACGGGAGCGGCGACGATCGCGCCGGTGACGGCCATCATGCCCAGGGTCTTACGGATGTTCTTCAAGGGGTTCCTTTCGCCGTTGCGCATGCCAGGACACAGCCCGATTGGGGCGGAGGTGTCGGGGAAAGACATGGACCGTGCCTTCTCTGTCGGGCACGGCAGTGGGCTGAGGAAGATCGCTCAACCGGCTTCGGCGACGTGGTGCGTCACTCTGGAAGCCGTCCGGCGCCCGAGGAAGAGTCTCTCGTTTCGGCGGCGGGCCCACACATACGCGGTGGTTCGCGGATTCAGTTTTGTTCCCGGTGACCGGGTCGAGATGAACACTAGGGCGCTATCGGGCCGGTGTCACCCCCGCCTCGGGACGGTCGCGGTTTGATAACGCTTCGGTCACGGTAGCCTGTGAAGACGGTAAGTCCAGGTCATGGCGGGAAACGCTAGCAATAGCTTGCATAGGCAATGACCTGCGAAAAGTGACCGCAATCACAGGTCGATTGTGGTCCCGATCACGTGAATCCGAGGTCACGGAACGGTGTACGCACCCGCGCTCGGGCGCTGTCCCGGGACTCGTGCGGTACGGCCGCGACGGCGGTGCGGGCCTCCCGACCGTCACCGCCGCCGCTGTTCCGAACCCTGTCGTACGCCGCCTACGGCGTCGTCCTCACCACGTCCTCGTCGAGGGGGCGCGCGGGCTCGTCGATCGGTCCGGGCCGGTCGACGGTGATCCCGGGCGCCGGGTCTCCGGAGCAGTACCGCTCGAGGAATCCGTCCCGGAACCGCGTGAACGTGCCGTCGAGGATCGCCGCCCGGGCACCGGCGGCCAGGTCGGTGAGGAACCGGACGTTGTGCCGCGTCGTGATCGCCACCGCCGACGGTGCGTCGGTCCGGTAGAGGTGGTGCACGTACGCCCGGATCCAGCCCGCATCCGATGCCGCGCCCGGGGCCTCGCCGGAGGCCTCCGGGTCGAGGACCCGAAGGTCCGATCGGAATCGCGGGGACGAGATCTCGATCGGGCCGCGTGCGGTCAGCGCGACGCCCTGCGCTGCGAGGTCCTGCGCCGCGGTCGATTCCACCAGATCGACCCCCGTGTCGACGGCGTGCAGCAGTTGTTCGGGGCCGCGCGCCGCGGCGAGCACACGGGGCCGGGCGTCGCCGAGCTCTGCGAGCAGCGCGCCCAGTGCGTCGCCCGGTTCGGGCGCGAGGTCGACGATGCGAAAGCCGCCGAACCCCAACCCGCCCGACAGGACGTCCTCCTCGTGGCGGGCGAGGACCTCCCGGACCGCGATGCGGGAGTGCCCCGGCCCGGCGGAAACGCCCACCCACAGCGACATTCCGTCGCGGCGCAGCGCGGTGAGCCAGTTGTGTTCGGCGAGGGCGCGTCGCGCTGCGCCCGGATCGACCGGTGCGAACACGATCGCGCCGCCCAGGCGGTGCGCCGCCGCGATCGCGTCCGCCGGGTCCGACGAAGGTGCCGAGACGTCGACGAACACAGGCACGGTCCATCCGCTGAAGGCGGCGAGTCCGCCGGCCTCTTCGATCAGTTCGGCCCCGGGGCGCAGTCGCATCCGTGATCCGTCGACGGTGACCGCACGGACTCCGGCTTCGCCGGCGGTCGCCGGCGCGATGCCGGGGACGGCGCCGAGCGGCGCGGCTGGAACGAACGCGGGGGTCGCGATAGTGCCGTGTGCGGTGCGGAGGGTGCCGGCCCGCGCGTCGCCCATGCGGCCGTCGATCTCGAATCGCACCGGGTCGGTGATGGATTCGGCCCGCAGCCGGGTGTGGGCGGAGATGGAGCGGTAGTCCGATCGCAACTCGGACAGCTCGGCCACGAGCGCGCGGTTGCTCGCCCGGAGCTCGGAGAGTTCCGCGGTCCCACGTGCGACGGTGCGCGGCGTCGGGATCCGCATCGGTGCGGGCGTGGGCGCCGGCGCCGTCGTCCGTACGGTCCGCTGCGGAGGTGCGAGCTGCGTCAGCGGGGCCCGAACGGCGGGAACGGGATCGGTCGTCGGCTGATCCGGCAGCGCTCCCTGTGTCGACCTCGCGCGGAGCCCGTCGCCCTCGACGTCGATGCGCGGCAGCGCCTTGTCGAGCCAGCGGGGCATCCACCAGGCCCGTTCCCCGAGGACCGCCATGGCCGTGGGCATGATGATCATCCGAACCAGGAAGGCGTCGAACACGATCGCCGCGGCCATGGAGAAGCCCATCAGCTTGAGGAAGGTCATCGATGACAGGGTGAAGCCCGCGAACACGGAGATCATGATGATCGCCGCCGCGGTCACCACCCGCGCCCCCGAGCGGTACCCGATGCGGATCGCCTCCAGCGCGGGGGCGCCGTGGTGGTGTTCCTCGCGCATGCGGCTGACGAGGAACACCTGATAGTCCATGGCGAGCCCGAACACGATGCCGATCAGGAAGATCGGCATGAACACCAGGATCGGCCCGCGCTCCTCGGGCGCGATCCACCCGAGCCACCCGTCCTGGAAGAACCCGACGGTGACGCCGAACGTGGCGGCGATCGAGAGCAGGAAGCCGAGCGCGGCGATCACCGGGACGATCACGGACCGGAAGACGATCATCAGCAAGAGGATCGCCAGCCCCACCACGACGATCAGGTAGAGGGGCAGCTTCGAGGTCAGTGCTTCGGAGAAGTCCGCGTTGATCGCCGCGGCGCCGCCGATCCCGACATAGGTCGACGTGGCCCGCCCTACTGCGTCGGCCCGGTCCCGGACCTCGTCGAGCAGCGTGGCTGTCTGCGCCGTGGACGGGCCCGATTCGGGAACGATGACGAACTGCGCCGCATCCCCGGCCGCGTTGGGCACCGGCCCTATCACCCCGTCGTGCGCGATCCCGGGCAGAGCACGCACCTCCTCGGCGAACCGCTTGGTGGCCGCGGCGAGATCGCCCTTGCCCCGGGTGTCGACGACCGCGACGAGCGGGGAGGACTTGCCGGCACCGAACGCCTCGCTCTGGATCTGCACGGCCGCCTTGTCCGACGGTGCGGCGAAGTCCAGGCCGAGCTCCAGCTTGCCGATCGGGATGGCGGACACGGCCAGGATCGAGACCGCGCCCACGAGGAAGGGCAAAGGCTTGCTCGTCAGCAGGTCGCCGATGCGCTGCCCCAGCGGGCGACGGTGCGTCTGGTCGGGTGTCCACAGGAGCGGCAGGCGGGGCTTGAACACCGTCGACTTGAACAGGCCCAGCAGGGCGGGGAGCACCGTCAGCGCCACGAGCACCGCGAGTGCGACGGTGACGGCGGCGCCGAGGCCCATCTGCGTGAGGAAGGACATTCCGGTCAGCGACAGGCCGCAGAGCGCGATGATCACCGTGGCGCCGGCGAAGACGACCGCGCTGCCCGCCGTGCCGACCGCGAGCCCCGCCGCGTGCGAGCGGTCGCCGGTGTTGGTGAGTTCCTGCCGGTAGCGCGAGATCACGAACAGCGAGTAGTCGATACCCACCGCGAGGCCGATCATCATCGACAGGCCGGTGGTGGACGTACCGAGCGTGAGGAAGGAGGTGCCGATCGCGATGATCGACGACGAGAGGCCGATTCCGATCAGGGCCGCGCCCAACGGCATCAGGGCGGCCAGCAGCGCGGCAAAGGTGATGATCATGACGATCACCGCCACCGCGATGCCGATGAGCTCCGCCGGTGGCTCGGTCTCGGTCTCGTTGGCGGCGCCCGCGCTCTCGACGGTCAGGCCCGCGTCCCTGCCGGCCTGCTTCGCCGCGGCGACCGCCTCCTTCGACTCCTCCGAGACCTCCTTCACGGCGCTGAAGGAGAAGTGGATCTGCGCCACTCTTCCGTCGCTGCTGAGGCTCTCGGCCGCGGCCGGGCCGGCGGTCGGGTTGCCGATCGCCGCCTTCTCGGCGGCGGTCAGCTGCGGTACGGCGCGCAGCTTCGCGACGACCGCCTCGACAGCGGCGGCGTTGCCGCCCCGATCCAGCCGCTCCCCGTTGGTCGACTGCAGCACGACGGTGGCGCTGGGGGCCTGCGTGCCCGCGGTCTCCGGGAACTTCTCCTGCAGCACGTTCTGCGCCTCGACAGCGCGACTGCCCGGAATGTTGAAGTCGTCCTTGAAGGGCTTGGACAGCGACGACCCCGCCGCCCCGATCGCGAGGAACGCGACGATCCAGAGCACGAGGACGAGCCACCATTTCCGGTAGCAGAACCGTCCGACCTTGTAGAGAAGCGATGCCATGCGTCCAGTCTGGCTATCGCCCCGCTCGCGCGATAGTCTGCGAAAGGTGTTGGGGACGACCGATGTCCGATCGGTAGACGATGGTCGTACGGGGTCGCGAGGCACCCCCTACGAAAGTCGTAGTCGCGCCTCGGCTACGAGTGCGCCAGCCCCGCGTCGTGCGCGAGGATCGCGAGCTGCACGCGGTTGGCCGCGTCGAGCTTGTCCAGCAGCCGCGACACGTGCGTCTTGACCGTCGCCTCGCTCATGAACAGGTCGCGGCCTATCTGCGCGTTGGAGTTCCCGGCGGCGACACCGAGGAAGACCTCACGCTCCCGGTCGGTGAGGACGGAGGTCCTGCGGAGGGCGGTCCGACGGTGCTCCTCCCGTGGGTCGTGGGCGAACCGCTCGATGAGCTTGCGGGTCACACTCGGTGACAGCATGGCCTCGCCCGAGGCGACCACTCGGACACCGTCGAGGAGCTGACGCGGCGGAGTGTCCTTGAGCATGAATCCCGCCGCGCCCGCCTGGAGCGCGCGCAGCACGTAGTCGTCGAGGTCGAAGGTCGTGAGCACGACGACCTGCGGTGGATCGGGCTCCGCCCGTACCAAGGCGGTCGCGGCGAGGCCGTCGACCACGGGCATGCGGATGTCCATGAGCACGACATCCGGACGCAGGTCGCGCACGAGCCCGACCGCCCGGTCGCCGTCGCCGCCCTCGCCGACGATCTCGAGGTCGTCGGCGGATTCGATGATCATGCGCAGCCCGGACCGCACCAGTGGGTCGTCGTCGATGATGACGATGCGGATCACAGGGCCTCCCGGGGTCGTGACCATCCTGCCACGGCCCGTGAGGGATCAGCCCCGCTCGACGGGGAGCTCGGCGTACACGCGCCAGCCGCCCGGACCTGTGCGGGCGGCGGTCATCCAGCCGCCCGCCAGCTCGACCCGTTCGGCGAGGCCGATGAGTCCGGCGCCGGACCCGGGCAGCGACGCCACGGGCGACCGCGGGGGATCGTTGACGACCTCGACCGACAGGATCTCGCCGTCGAGCAGTACCGCGACGTGCACGGACGCGGCACCCGCGTGCTTGCGCACGTTCGTCAGGCTCTCCTGCACGATGCGGTAGGCAGTGCGGCCCAGCGTCTCCGGAACCGCATGCGGCGCCATGGCGTCGGCGCCGACCCGCAGGTCGACGACGGTGCCGCCCACGCACGACTGCTCCGCGAGGCGGTCGAGGTCGGCGAGGCCGGGCTGTGGTGCGAGCGGCTCGGCATCGGCACCACGGAGCACGCCGAGTACGCCGCGCAGGTCCTCGAGGGTCTCGTGCGCGGTGGTGCGGATCTCCGCGGCGGCGCGTTCGACGGCGTCGGGCGCGGCGCCCGTGTTCACCTCGAGCGCCCCGGCCTGCAGCGCGATCAACGAGACCCGATGCGCGAGCACGTCGTGCATCTCGCGGGCGATGCGGGAGCGCTCGGCCGAGCGTGCCTGCGCGGTGCGGAGTTCGCGCTCCGCCTCGGCGCGTATCGCGCGCTCGCGCAGCGACTCGATGAGGTCGCGCCGCGCGCCGACGTAGGAGCCCCACAGTGCGAAGGCTGCGGCGAAGGCGACGCTCGTGAGGGTGTCGGCGAGCCGCCAGGGTGTACTCGTCCACGGATGCGGGACGCCGAGGCAGGCCGCGGTGAAGACGGTCGCGATCACCAGGACGCGGTCGCGCCGCCGCACCGCCAGCGTGAAGAGGCCGAGGAGCGCGACACCCGGGAAGCCGACGACGAGGGTGAGGATCCCGCCGAGGACGGTGACCTCGAGGGGCCATCGCCGGCGCCACCACAGCAGAGGTGATCCCAGCAGTCCCACGATGAGGACGACGTAGCCCAGGGTGGTCCCGCCGGCGCGCCATTCGACCACGGCGGTGGTCACGGCGAGCAGCGTGGACAGCAGCACGCAGAGGCAGTCGCGCAGCCGCGGAGCGGTCCACCACCGCTGCCAGCGCGGGCCGACCGCTCTCGAATCCATGGCGATCACGCTACCGATCGGGGATCGCGTGGGGGAGTCGCCGAAGGTCGCGCTCCCGTCCGGCACGACTACGACTTTCGTCGCGATTCGGTGCGCCCCCTCGGACGCGAGCGGGGCGCCGCCGCGGCTGTGCCGCGCCGACGCCCCGTCGAACCTCCCCCTGGTCTACTTGAGCTGCGAGCTCGTCAGGTCCAGGTGACGACGCGCGATGATCAGCTGCTGGATCTGCTGCGTCCCCTCGAAGATGTCGAGGATCTTCGAGTCGCGGGCCCACTTCTCGAGCAGCGTCCGCTCCGAGTAGCCCAGCGCGCCCGCCAATTCGACCGCCTTGAGCGTCACGTCCGAGCCGACGCGGCCGGCCTTGGCCTTCGCCATCGACGCGTTCATCGAGTTCGGCAGCTTGTTGTCCGCCATCCAGCCGGACTTCAGCGTGAGCTGGTACGCGGCCTCCCAATCGGACTCGAGCCGGATGAACTCGGCGGCCGCGTGCGGCAGCGTGTTCACGGGTGCGTCGTAGTCGATGACGATCCCCGCGTCCTCCAGGACGGTGCGCAGCTCCTCGAGCGAGGCGCGCGCGCAGCCGATGGCCATGGCGGCCACCAGCGGGCGGGTGTTGTCGAAGGTCTGCATGACCCCGGCGAAGCCCTTCTCCACGTTCACTTCCGGGCTGCCCAGGATGTTCTCGAACGGGATGCGGCAGTCCTCGAAGCGGATCTCCGCGGTATCGGACGCGCGGATGCCGAGCTTGTGCTCGAGGCGGGCGACGGTGACGCCCGGGTGCTCGCGCGGCACGACGAAGGACTTGATCGCGGCGCGGCCGGCGCTCTTGTCCACGGTCGCCCACACCACGATGTGGTCGGCGCGCGAACCGGACGTCACGAAGATCTTGGTGCCGTTGAGGACCCACTCGTCGCCGTCGCGCACGGCGGTGGCGGTGACCGCCGCCGAGTCCGAACCGAAGGAGGGCTCGGTGATCGCCATCGACGCCCACACCTTGCCGAACCGCTCGAGCTGCTCGTCGGTCGCCACCGCCGCGATGGCGGCGTTGCCGAGGCCCTGGTACGGGAACGCGAGCATCAGACCCGTATCGCCCCAGCACATCTCGATCGCATTGATGATCGACTCCATGGTGCCGCCGTTGCGGCTGCCCGCGGTGACGTCCACGGCGGGCTTGGGCTTCTCCTCGCCGTCGCCCTTCTTCCGGTCGCCCGAGGCGGCCGACGGGGCCTGGCCCGCGTCGGCGAGCCCGTCGTAGAGCGCCGCGATGGTGTCGAGTTCCTTGGGGTACTCGTGCTCGGCGAGGTCGTACTTGCGCGAGATGGGGCGGAAGATCTCGGCCGCGCCCTGGTGCGACATCTCGGCCGACGCCTTGAGCTTCTTGGGAAGTTCCAGATTGATTGCCATGATGGTTCTTTCGTGTCAGAAGTTCAGGTCGTCTAGAGGACGACGACGCCCTCGGCGATGCCCACGGCGCGCAGATCGCGGTACCAGCGCTCCACCGGGTGCTCCTTGGTGAAACCGTGCCCGCCGAGCAGCTGCACGCCGTCGAGCCCGATCCGCATGCCCTTGTCGGTGGCGAACTTCCGCGCCAGCGCGGCCTCGCGGGCGAAGGACAGGCCCTGCTCGGCGCGGGCGGCGCCGCGCCACACGAGCAGCTCGAGACCCTCGATCTCGGTCGCCATGTCGGCGACCGCGAAGGCCACGGCCTGACGGTGCGCGATCGGCTCGCCGAAGGCTTCCCGCTCCTTGACGTACGGGGTGACGTAGTCGAGCACGGCACGCGAGGTGCCCAGTGCCAGTGCTGACCAGCCGAGGCGGGCCAGGCGCACCACGTCGGTGTAGTTCTGCGCGGCGGTGTCGAGATCGACCTCGCCGAGCAGCGCGGTCGAGGGGACCTTGACGTTGTTGAGGTTGAGCCGGCCCAGCGACGCGGCGCGCAGGCCCATGCTCGGATCGCCCTCGACGATGACGCCGTCGGTGCCGGACTCCACGATGAACAGCGCGGGCTTACCGTCGAGCTCCGCGCCGACGACGAACAGTTCGGCCGAACCCGCCTGCGGGACCATCGACTTCACGCCGCTCAGGACGTAGCCGCCCGAGGTGCGGGTGGCCTTGGTGCCCAGTGCGAACGGGTTGAACAGCGCACCCGGCTCGGCGATGACCACGGAGGACTGCGGCACCGACTCGCCCGCGTACTCCCTGAGGTAGGTCTGCTGCTGGCCGTCCGAGCCGAACTGCGCCAGCGCAACGGCCACGCCGCTCGGGGCGAGGATCGGCAGGGCCAGGCCCATGTCGCCGTGCGCGAGGGCCTCCGCCACCAGGGCGTTGGTCACCACACCGCGCTCGGAGCCGGCACCGTCGAGCTCCTCCGGCACGTTGATCATCGTGATGCCGAGCTCGGTGGCGCGCTCGAGCAGCGACTCGGGGGCCTCGGTGGCGGCGTCGGCGTCGAACGCCGCGGGCCGGATGATCTCGGCGGCGAAGTCCCTCACCGTGTCGGCGATCATCTGCTGCTCGTCGTCCGGCGTCAGGTCGTAGTTGGACCGGCTGCTCGAGCCGAGGCGCTTCGGCTTGCCGGTGCCCGCGACCACCTTGAAGGTGCGGTTCGCGGCGCCCAGCGCCTTGAACCCGGTCCTCGTGCCCTCATAGGCGACGCGGTTCACCAGGCCCTGGAGGCCGCGGTTCTGCACGAAGGGCGTCTGGACCACGGCCATCAGCGCGCGGATCAGCTGGCCGGTGGGGTTACGCCGGATCGGGTTCTTCCCGATGGCGCTGGTGTCCCGGGGATCGGTTGACGTGCTCATCTCCACCATCTCGTCTTCGTGGCGACGCAGGTCGGAAGATGTTTCCGGTGCCCCCGCCGCCAACTTACTCATCAGTCAGATGAGACCTTACTCCGCGGTAAGATCGGTGCCAAGAGATGGGACGAAAGCCGTGTCGTTGTGTCAGTCCGTGAGACGGCCGAGTACCTGCGGATGCAGGACCGGGTTCGCCGCGACGGCCGATCCGGCATGGGGTCCGGGCGTACCGTCGGTGCCCGTGAACAGGCCCCCGGCCTCCCGGACCACGATCTCGACGGCGGCCAGATCCCACAGGGACACTTCGGGTTCCACCGCGATGTCCACCGAGCCCTCGGCCACCATGCAGTAGCTCCAGAAGTCGCCGTAGCCGCGCAGCCGCCACGCGTCGTCGGCGAGCGCGAGGAAGCGGTCGCGGCTCGCACGGTCGGCGAAGTAGGACAGGTCGGAGAAGGAGATGCTCGCGTCCGCGATCTCGCGGACGCCCGAGACGGAGATCCGGCGGGGCGCGGCACCGTCGAAGGAGACGAACGCTCCGGCGCCCGCCGAGGCGAACCACCGGCGCCGCAGTGCGGGCGCGGAGACGACGCCGACCACGGGCACGCCGTCCTCGAGGAGCGCGATGAGGGTGGACCACACCGGGACCGAGCGCACGTAGTTCTTGGTGCCGTCGATCGGGTCGACCACCCACTGCCGGCCCGCGAACACGGGCTCGCCGCCGAACTCCTCGCCGAGAACGGCATCGTCCGGCCGCTCGGCCGCGAGCCGCTCCCGGATGAGCGTCTCGGTGGCGAGGTCGGCGTCGGAGACGGGCGTGAGGTCGGGCTTGGCGTCGACCTTCAGGTCCAGGGCGCCGAACCGGGCCATGGTCAGCTCGTCGGCGGCGTCCGCGAGGGCGAGGGCCAGGGCCAGATCGGGATTCGGAGAGTTCGACGGTGCGCTCGACATGCGAGAACGGTAGCGGAGTCGTACCACGGGCGCCCGACGCCGGCCGTCGGTAATCTGGGCATATGGTCTGGATCTGGATTCTGATGCTCGCCGCGATGCTGGGTGCCTTCGTCGTCATGTGGCAGCGTTCCAAGCGCGGCACGCTGGGCACCGCGCCGGCCGGTCCGGGCATGGAGGACGGGACGCTCACGCTCAGCGGGGTCAGCCCGCGGCCGCTCGAGGCGGATCAGAAGGGGCAGGCCTTCGTGACTGTCTCCGGTTCGATCGTCGGCCCGACCACGGCCCCCACGCCCGTGTACCGGCGGCTCGTCGTCGACTTCGCGGAGCGCTGGCCGGAGGTGGGGGACAGGCTGCCGGTCTACTACAAGGTGGGGAAGATCGACAGCTCGTGGCAGCTGGGCAGCCTTACCCCGCCACCGGACTCCTACGGCGCGCCCGGCCAGTATCCTGGGTGACTGTGCATCCTGACGTAGCCGCAGACATCGAGAGCCTCGACACCACCCTGCAGACGGTGGAGAAGGTGATCGACCTCGACGAACTGCGCCGGCGCGTCGACGAGCTCGAACACAAGGCGTCCGACCCCGAGCTGTGGAACGACCAGGCGAACGCGCAGCAGGTCACCAGCCAGCTGTCCCACGCGCAGGCCGAGCTGCGCCGCGTCACCGATCTGCGGCAGCGGCTCGACGACCTGCCGGTCCTGTACGAGCTCGCCGAGGCCGAGGAGGGCGAGGACCTCGCCGCCGCGCTCGAGGACGCCGACGGTGACCGCGCCAAGCTGCGCACCGAGATCGAGGCCATGGAGGTCAAGACCATGCTCTCGGGCGAGTACGACTCGCGCGACGCGCTGATCAACATCCGGGCCGGGGCGGGCGGCGTCGACGCCGCGGACTGGGCGGAGATGCTCATGCGCATGTACATCCGCTGGGCCGAGAAGCACGGCTACGGCGTGGAGGTCTACGACACCAGCTACGCAGAGGAGGCGGGCCTGAAGTCCGCCACGTTCACCGTCAAGACCGACTACGCGTACGGCACGTTGTCGGTGGAGATGGGCACGCACCGGCTCGTCCGGATCAGTCCGTTCGACAACCAGGGGCGGCGGCAGACCTCCTTCGCCGAGGTCGAGGTCCTGCCGGTGGTCGAGACCACCGACCACATCGACGTCAACGAGAACGACGTCCGGGTGGACGTCTACCGCTCCTCCGGTCCCGGTGGCCAGTCCGTCAACACGACCGACTCCGCGGTGCGGCTCACGCACATCCCCACCGGCATCGTCGTGACCTGTCAGAACGAGAAGAGCCAGCTGCAGAACAAGGTCGCGGCCATGAAGGTGCTCTCCGCGAAGCTGCTGGAGCGCAAGCGGCAGGAGGAGCGCGCCGCGATGGACGCGCTCAGCACGACCGAGGGCGCGTCCTGGGGCAATCAGATGCGCTCCTACGTGCTGCACCCGTACCAGATGGTCAAGGACCTGCGCACGAACTACGAGGTGAACAACCCGTCGGCGGTGCTCGACGGTGACCTGGACGGCTTCATCGAGGCCGGGATCCGCTGGCGGATGCGCGGCGATGACGATCAGTAGCCTCATCGCGAACTCGGCGCTCCCCACCTTCACGGGGTGGCGCCTGCTGATGTTCGAGCGCATCCTTCCGATCGCCCTGTGGATCGTCGGGGCCGTGCTGGCGAACCGGTTCGTGAACTGGTCGTCGGCCCGCGTCACGATGCACATCGACGCGCAGTTCAAGAAGGGTGACGCGCTCGTCCGGTCGGAGTCGGCCAAGCACCAGCACGCGCTGATCCAGGTGATCAGCTGGGTCGCGATCGCGGCGATCTACCTGTTCACCGGCTACCAGATCGTCAAGGCGCTCGGCGTGCCGATCAACGCGCTCGTCGCGCCGGCCACCGTCATCGGCGCGGCCCTGGGCTTCGGCGCACAGCGCGTGGTCCAGGACCTGCTGGCGGGCTTCTTCCTCATCACCGAGCGGCAGTACGGCTTCGGTGACGTGGTGAACCTCTCGCTCACCGGTGGCTCCACCGCCGAGGGCACCGTCTCCGACGTGACCCTGCGCGTGACCAAGCTGCGCAACACCGACGGCGAGGTCATCACCGTTCCGAACGGGCAGATCGTCAAGGCCACCAATCTGTCCAAGGACTGGGCGCGCGCGGTGGTCGACATCCCGCTGCCGAAGAGCGTGGACATGGGCAAGGTCAACGCATTGCTGCAACGCGTGGGGGAGCGGGCCTACCACGACCCGGTGATGTCCACGCTGCTGCTCGACACGCCCTCCCTGATGGGCGTCGTGTCGATCGACCTCGACCAGGTGAACGTGCGGATGGTCGCGCGGACGCTGCCCGGGAAGCAGTTCGAGGTCGGCCGCAACCTGCGCGAGCGCATCGTCCGCAGTCTGGCCACCGCCGGCATCGACGTCGCGCCCGTGACCGACACCGTCGACGACGAGGCCGAGGGGAGGCCGTCATGACCGATCCGTCGAACCGGACCCCCGCTCCTGCGGACGCCGTGCAGGGGACTTCGGGCGCCCCCGCGCCCCAGCGGCCCACGCCGTGGGAGCGTCTGCCCAAGACCATCCCGCACACCCGCGCCCGTACCAGCACCGCGATCCTGATCCTGGTGTTCCTCGGGCTGTCGTGGTGGTACCTGTCGCTGCGCGATCAGTTCGTGCCGGTGGAGGTCCAGCGGTTCGGCACGCAGGCTCCGGCGACGGCGCCCCGCACCACCGCCGAGCCCACCTACGACGAGCCGACCGTCCGCTCGAGCCCGGCGCGGTCGTCCGCGGCCGCGTCGAGCGGCGCCAGTGGGGCGGCCGAGCCGTCCGGATCCGGCGCACCGTCGACGACGGTGCCGGGCGGCTCCGTCGAGCCCAGGACGGCACCGTCGGGCGGTACGACGGTGGACGGGACGACGCCGGGCGGGATCGTCCTGCCCGGCGGCGCGACGATTCCGCTCCCGGTGCCGGGCGCGCAGAACACCGAGGTCCCGACCAGCGGCGGCGCACCGACGACCACGGTTCCCGCGAGCTGAGCCCGCGCGTCAGTACACTGGGCGACCGTGATCACGCTCCAGAACGTCACGATGAAGTACAAGGCGTCCGCCAGGCCGGCGCTCGATGACCTGTCGGTCGAGATCGGCAAGGGCGAGTTCGCCTTCCTGATCGGGCCGTCCGGTTCGGGCAAGTCGACGTTCTTCCGTCTGCTCCTCAAGGAGGACAAGCCGACGAGCGGCGATGTGTACGTGGGCGACTACCACGTGAACAAGCTGTCGGCGCGGCGCGTGCCGCAGTTGCGGCAGTCGCTCGGCTGCGTCTTCCAGGACTTCCGGCTCCTGCAGCAGAAGACCGTCGCCGAGAACGTGGCCTTCGCGCTCGAGGTGATCGGGAAGCCGCGCAACGTCATCGACCGGACGGTGCCGCAGGTACTGGACTACGTGGGCCTCGGCGGCAAGGCGAACCGCATGCCGAGCGAGCTGTCCGGTGGCGAGAAGCAGCGCGTGGCCATCGCCCGTGCGATCGCGAACCGACCGCTGCTGCTGCTCGCCGACGAGCCGACCGGCAACCTCGACCCCGACACGTCGGCGGAGATCGTGGACGTGCTCGACCGGATCAACCGGGCCGGCACGACCGTGGTGATGGCCACGCACGACCGCCACATCGTCGACTCGATGCGCCGCCGGGTCATCGAGTTCCGGATGGGCGAGATGGTGCGCGACGACGCGACCGGCGTGTACGGGCTGGGCCGCTGACGGCGCCCGCCGCGCCCGCCCATCGACGAACGAAACCGAAGGACTGAATCCACGTGCGTGCCAGTTTCATCACCAGCGAGGTCGTCACCGGCCTGCGCCGGAACGTGAGCATGACGATCGCCATGATCCTCACCACCGCGATCTCGCTCGGCCTGTTCGGCGGCGGCCTGCTCGTGGTGCGGATGGCCGACAAGAGTCAGGACATCTTCCTGCAGCGTGTCGAGATCCAGGTGTTCGTCGACGACAAGGTCGCCGCCGACGATCCGGACTGCCAGAAGACCGTGTGCCAGGCGATCGAGTCGAAGATCAAGGCGCAGCCGGGCGTGGACTCGCTCGACTACATCTCGCAGGACAAGGCGCTCGAGACCGCGAAGACCAAGACCTTCGCCGGTCAGCCCGAGCTCGCCGAGCTGGTCCGCCCGGGCGTGCTGCCCGCCTCCTTCAAGGTGCGGGTCGGTGACGACAAGAAGTTCTCCGCGGTGATCGACGCGGTCAAGGGCCAGCCCGGCGTGTCCGGCGTGCAGGACCAGCGCGAGCTCGTGGAGCGCGTGTTCTCCGTGCTGAACGGTGCGCGCAACGCCGCCTTCTTCGTGGCGCTGATCCAGGCCGTGGCCGCGATCCTCCTGATCGCGAACATGGTCCAGGTGGCCGCGTACACCAGACGGACGGAGGTGTCGATCATGCGATTGGTCGGCGCCACCCGCTGGTACACGCAGCTGCCCTTCCTGCTCGAGGCGGTGCTCGCCGCGCTGATCGGCGCGGTGCTCGCGATCGGCGGCCTGTTCGCCGGCAAGACCCTGTTCTTCGACCGGGCCCTGCGGGAGATGTACGGCGTGAACATCCTGGCCAGGATCACCGGCACCGATGTGCTACTGGTCTCGCCCTGGCTGATCCTCGTGGGCGCCGGTTTCGCCGCCGTCACCGCCTACCTCACCCTGCGGTTCTACGTGCGGGAGTAGCGCCCGCCCGCGCTCGCCGACGATAACTCGCTTTCCGCGTACCGTCGTACCCCCGTACGATGGAGTGGTTGTCCAGCCGCACCGGCACGGTGCCGGCAGCCGCGCGGAGAAGGGAAGAGGCGATGGCGAAGGAGAAGGGGCGCTCGGTGATCGCGAGCAATCGCAAGGCGCGCCACAACTACGCCATCCTCGACACCTTCGAGGCGGGCGTGGTGCTGGTGGGTACCGAGGTGAAGGCGCTCCGCGAGGGCAAGGCCTCCCTGGTGGACGCGTACGCGACCATCGACGACGGCGAGGTCTGGCTGCGCGGCCTGCACATCCCCGAGTACGGCAGCGGGTCGTGGACCAATCACACGCCGCGCCGCACCCGCAAGCTGCTCATGCACCGGCGCGAGATCGATTCGCTGACCGGGAAGATCCGCGAGGGCAATCAGACCCTGGTGCCCCTGTCGATGTACTTCAACGACGGCCGCGTGAAGGTCGAGCTGGCGCTGGCCAAGGGCAAGCAGGACTACGACAAACGGCAGGACATCGCCCGGCGCACCGCCGAGCGCGAGCTGGTCCGGGAGCTGGGCCGGCGCGTCAAGGGCATGCGCGGCTAGCTTCTTTTCGACGGTGCGCGGCGTGTCGCGCCCGATTCGTCGGGTTGCGGGCGTTCACTGGAGATACGAGTTACTGATGTGACTCGTGAGACTCAAGTGAAGGAGCGGATCCATGAGTGTCGAGAACCGGGCCAAGGTCGTGTCGCTGGCGCATCGTGTCGGCGCGGTGCTGCTCACCGTGCTGGTCAACATGAACGCCTCCGCCGCCGGCGTGCGCCTACGCACCGTGTGAATAATCGTTGGACACCCGCCGGTGACGGTGCGGTAGTATGGAACTTCCACTCCGCAAGGGGTGGGCACCGCGGAAGCGGCGATGAGGGGCCGATCGGTTTCGACTTCGTTTGTTGACGCGGGGGAAGCGTGCCGGTGCAGGCTGGAGACCACCGTAAGCGTCGCAGCAACCAATTAAGCGCCGATTCCAATCAGCGCGACTTCGCTCTCGCTGCCTAAGCAGCCAGGCGAGTCTGTCAGTCCGGGTTCGCCCTCGGCCCGGGTACTGGCATCAGCTAGAGGGATTCACCTCGCGGTGCGGTCGCGGCATCGCGGGGGACATCCAACAGCGACTGGGATCGTCATCCTCGCTCGTCCGTGAGACGGGGAGATCCGAGTAGAGACACAGCGGACTGCGCACGGAGAAGCCCCGTAGAAATAGCGGAGGACCCGGGTTCAATTCCCGGCGGCTCCACAGATGGTCCCTGACTTGCACCGCAGGTCAGGGACCGTTTTCGTTCCCAGATCTGTCCCCGTTAGCGGGTTGTCCCCGCGTTTTCCCCGCACGGCTTTCCGCAGCCGCGCCGGAAGCGCACGCCCATGCGCGCAGCGATATCGTCCAGGTCGTCGGGGTACAGGTGCCCGTAATGGTCGAGTGTCACCGTCGCCGACTTGTGCCCGAGCTGCTTCTGGATCGTCTTGATGTGTGCGCCGTCCGCGATCATGAGCGACGCCGCAGTGTGACGGAGCTGGTGTGCTGTGACGCGGGGGAACCGCTTGCTCTCGTACAACGCTGCCTCTGCTTCGTTTATGTCCTCGTCGGGGTCGGGTCCGCGCAGCCGCCCGACCGCCTTCCAGTACCAGCCTGTCGCT
This sequence comes from Tsukamurella pseudospumae, assembly GCF_001575195.1. Taxonomy (NCBI): domain Bacteria; kingdom Bacillati; phylum Actinomycetota; class Actinomycetes; order Mycobacteriales; family Tsukamurellaceae; genus Tsukamurella; species Tsukamurella pseudospumae. Next base: position 414 of record NZ_LSRF01000055.1, on the reverse strand, counting down.
GTCGGCGGCATGAGCGGTCGCCCGTTGATCAGGCTCATCGAAAGTCCCCAGTGATGCTCATTGAGATTCCTCACCTGGGTGCGGTCGGATTATAGCGGTCGGCGGCTGGGTGCGGTTGCTGTGCGGTGGGTTTCGTTGCGGGCGTGGTGGTCTCGTAGTCGGTAGCTGTCGCCGTCGAGTTTGAGGACGACGGAGCGGTGTAGGAGCCTGTCGAGCATGGCCGCGGCGACGGTGGTGTCGCCGAGGACTTCGCCCCATTCGGAGACCGATCGGTTGGTGGTGATGACGATCGATGTTTTCAGATACCGTTGCGCGACAACCTGAAACAACGCTGATGCGGCTTCGGCGGGCAAGGGGAGGTAGCCGAGTTCGTCGATGACGAGCAGCGTCGGGCCAGCGAAGAACCGCATGGTC
>NZ_LSRF01000054.1:0-417 GCF_001575195.1 Tsukamurella pseudospumae | reverse complement strand
CCTGCGAAGATCCGCACCCCAACGCACCCGCCAGCCGAGAGCGATCCAGTTCCTGCTCCTGGAGAGGTGCGGGGGTTCGGGGGCGCCAGCCCCCGAGAAAACAATCTGGCCCTCCCCTGTGCGATAGGGGAGGGCCAGATGTTCTTCGTTCCTGGTGCCGCTACTACTTACCGCGGCCAGCGCCGTTGCGCGTCGGGTCGACGAGCACGTATCCCTGGCCGGGCTTCGGAGTCGGCGGCAGCGGCTCACCGCGGGTGACGGTGCGCTCCTGACCGGTAGACCCTCCGCGGGGTCCGACGATCTCGTACTGTCCGGAACGGCCGGCGGTCTGGCCGGGCTTCAACGGGGAAGAGGACATCGTCCATCTTCCTTCCCGCGCGTCCTGCCTCACAGGTGTGGACCGAGGCAGTCCTTGTA
>NZ_LSRF01000053.1:0-463 GCF_001575195.1 Tsukamurella pseudospumae | reverse complement strand
CAGCGTTGCTGATCTGCGATTACTAGCGACTCCGACTTCATGGGGTCGAGTTGCAGACCCCAATCCGAACTGAGACGCGCTTTAAGGGATTCGCTCCACCTCACGGTATTGCAGCCCTCTGTACGCGCCATTGTAGCATGTGTGAAGCCCTGGACATAAGGGGCATGATGACTTGACGTCATCCCCACCTTCCTCCGAGTTGACCCCGGCAGTCTCTCACGAGTCCCCACCATTACGTGCTGGCAACATGAGACAAGGGTTGCGCTCGTTGCGGGACTTAACCCAACATCTCACGACACGAGCTGACGACAGCCATGCACCACCTGTATAGAAGGCACAAGGCAAACCGAATCTCTCCGGCGATCCTCTATATGTCAAACCCAGGTAAGGTTCTTCGCGTTGCATCGAATTAATCCACATGCTCCGCCGCTTGTGCGGGCCCCCGTCAATTCCTTTGAGTTTT
>NZ_LSRF01000052.1:0-295 GCF_001575195.1 Tsukamurella pseudospumae | reverse complement strand
GGGGACTCAGCGGTGAAGTCGCGTTCGACCAGATCATCGTGCACCGGCGGGCCAGGCTTCTTCCCATTCCGACCGCGTTTCTTCCCGAAGCTCGACCACCAGCCGTTGGCGCAGCAGATCCGCCACGCCGTGCGTGCACTCATGGGCTGACCTGCAGCTTCGGCCTCGTCGACAAGGAAACGGTAGCCGAACTCCGGATCATCACGGTGCGCATCGAACAGGGCGTTCGCGCGCTCCGCCGCGACCCGATCCGCATCGGTGACCGCGTCCTTGAGCCACCGGTAGTACGGCTGAC
>NZ_LSRF01000051.1:0-967 GCF_001575195.1 Tsukamurella pseudospumae | reverse complement strand
AGTAGCGCGAAGAATGATTCCATCGCTGCGTTGTCGCCGGCTGCGCCGACTCGCCCCATGGACCCGACCAGATCGTGCCGGTTGAGCGTGGACACGAACTTCCGTGACCGAAATTGAGAGCCCCTGTCCGAGTGAACAATACAACCCGTAACATCGCCTTCTCGGCGGGCGACCGCACTGTTGAGCGCATTCACGGCGAGACGGGACTTCATCCTGGAGTCGATGCTGTAGCCGACGATCCGCCCCGAGCACACGTCCTTGATCGCGCAGAGGTAGAGCTTGCCCTCATCGGTCCAGTGCTCAGTGATATCCGTCAACCACAACTCGTTCGGGGACTCAGCGGTGAAGTCGCGTTCGACCAGATCATCGTGCACCGGCGGGCCAGGCTTCTTCCCATTCCGACCGCGTTTCTTCCCGAAGCTCGACCACCAGCCGTTGGCGCAGCAGATCCGCCACGCCGTGCGTGCACTCATGGGCTGACCTGCAGCTTCGGCCTCGTCGACAAGGAAACGGTAGCCGAACTCCGGATCATCACGGTGCGCATCGAACAGGGCGTTCGCGCGCTCCGCCGCGACCCGATCCGCATCGGTGACCGCGTCCTTGAGCCACCGGTAGTACGGCTGACGGGCGAGCTTGAGTACCCGACACGTCACCGTGACGGGGATCCCGTCCGCGGCAAGCTCCTTCACGAGCGGGTAGAACCTTTTCCCGGCAAATTCGCCTGCGACAAATACGCAGCAGCCCGCCGCAGGACTTCATTCTCCTGCTCCAACAACCGGATTCGCTTGTTGGCCTCCCGCAACTCCGCGGACTGCCCACTCGTCATGCCGGGCTTGCTGCCGTCGTCGATGTTGGCGCGGCGCAGCCACTTCGTCAGCGTCATCTCGTGGATCCCGAAGTCCTTCGCGACCTGCGCGAGCGTCACCCCCGGTTCACGGTCACGGGCAACCCGGACCACGTCGTCACG
>NZ_LSRF01000050.1:0-296 GCF_001575195.1 Tsukamurella pseudospumae | reverse complement strand
GTGCCACTCGCGGCGCTCACGGTCGTAGTCGGTGCGCTCCTTGTCGGTCAGGGCGTCGAGTTCCTCGCGGTTGAACGCCTCCGGTGGGACGCGAGCGGGGGTGTTGACGAACTTCTGCCACCCCTCCTTTCGCGCGAGGGTCAGATTGTCTGAGCGTCGCGGCGGTTCCGGTCATACGTCCTCCAGCGCATCAGAGTAGAAGTCATCGATGTCTTCCTGGTCGAAACGATCGTCGTCACCTTCCTCGCCGGCGTAGTCGAGATCGCGATCAATCGCGGTGTCATCCACTGGCACAT
>NZ_LSRF01000049.1:0-230 GCF_001575195.1 Tsukamurella pseudospumae | reverse complement strand
GTACCGACCGCGACGTCGGAACTGTCGGGTGGGCCGACTGCTCAGCGGTAGCCACTCGGCGCGCGCATTCTGCTGTGCCCAGAATGCATTGGTCTCGAGTTGAATCGAGTCTCCGGCAGCACCCTCGAGCACCCCTGCAGGTCAGAGCGTTTCTTCAAACTCAGAGGGTGCTCGTTGGGGTGGTCCAGATGCCGACCCGTTTTCACGGCGGTAGATCGCAACGGGGATCC
>NZ_LSRF01000048.1:0-264 GCF_001575195.1 Tsukamurella pseudospumae | reverse complement strand
GTGCTGGTCCAACCGGGGCTTTCACAACTCTGGACCGTGACTACTCAGCGGGGTTCGTGATCAGGCATCTGGATCCCCGTTGCGATCTACCGCCGTGAAAACGGGTCGGCATCTGGACCACCCCAACGAGCACCCCTGCAGGTCAGAGACGTTTCTTTGGGTTACAGGGTGCTCGAGGGTGCTGCCGGAGACTCGATTCAACTCGAGACCAATGCATTCTGGGCACAGCAGAATGCGCGCGCCGAGTGGCTACCGCTGAGCAGT
>NZ_LSRF01000047.1:0-730 GCF_001575195.1 Tsukamurella pseudospumae | reverse complement strand
GGCCAGGCAGTCCCCGCCCGCCGCGATCGACACCGCCAGATCAAGCACCGTCTTCCCCGGATCGTGGATCGCGTTCGGCTTGCGCCACGGCATCAACGCACTGGTCAGAGCCGCGGTCAGACCGACCGTCTCGGCGGTACGAAGCAACAGCACTGTCCCGGCATGCGAGACGAGGTTCGTTCCGGCCGCGTCGACCGACACCTTCGGGTAGCAGGACGTAGACTGACTCACCAGAAAGGTGCTCCTTCGAGACTGGAAATAGGTTGGTGTGGTAACCCCTATTCTTCCAGCTCAGAGCACCTTTCTTCATGTCCGACACGACCTCACCCGCGAAAGGCCGAGGCTAGCCTCGATCTTTCGTGAGGTGGTCGTCCCCTCCTGATCGGTTTCGGATTGGTGTCCTCGAGTGAGGGTTTCGTTCGTGGGCATGGTGATGCGGCCCGGTGTTGCGTCGGGTGGCGTCGGGTTCCACTGTCCCGTGGGGGTGTTTCGTGATCGGATTGTCAAGGAAGTCGTGTCGGTCATGTGGGTGCTCGCATCCGGTTCAGGCGCTGTAGGCCGGCGATCAGCAGGCCGGTGTCGGGGGCTGTCGCGGCGAGGTGCAGGCGGGTGCGGCGGGCGTGCCGGGCGATGGATCCGGCGATGCAGAAGAGTCGGTGGCGCAGTCGTTTGGGTTCCCACCGGCGGGCATCATGGCTGGTCAGGGCGAGCATTTGGGTCCAGGCTATGA
>NZ_LSRF01000046.1:0-572 GCF_001575195.1 Tsukamurella pseudospumae | reverse complement strand
GCTGCGTTGAGCGCGGTCACATGCACCGTGTCACGGACCTGCGCCCCGGTGCCCGGGGCGGCGAGGCGGTGCCGGGCGATGACGATCCCCGAAACGGTGGCGATGTCGATATGACTGTCGCCGAGCCGTTCGGTGACGGTGACCTCTCCCATCGCGAGCTCCGGCGGCACCGAGTACTGGTTGCCCCGCCACGCCACCAGGGCCTGCCGTGAGACCTTCCTCGGCTCCGACAGGACCGCGGGATACGGCGCCGCAGGAGGCCGGCGTAGGGGTTCGCTGGCGGCGACGGTCAGCACCGAGCTGCGGCCGTCTTTGGTGGCGCGCATCCGGGTATCGGCGCGGACTCGGCAGTGCTCATCCAGGGACGCTTGGGCCTGCTCCACGGTCAGCTCGTCGGGCAGGGTCCGCCACCAGCGTTGCGCGATGCTCCGGTTCTCGCCCTCCACAACGCCTTTGCGGTGCCCCGAACGTGGTGGACAGATCTTGACCGAGACACCGTAATACTTGGCGACCGCAGCGAATTCGGCCTTCAGCTCCCCGCTGGAGGGGTGGCAGACCGTGGCCATCCGGTC
>NZ_LSRF01000045.1:0-566 GCF_001575195.1 Tsukamurella pseudospumae | reverse complement strand
ATTCGGACTCGCTTTCGCTACGGCTACCCCACAACGGGTTAACCTCGCCACCGAGCACTGACTCGCAGGCTCATTCTTCAAAAGGCACGCCATCACCCCACAACGAGGGCTCTGACGGATTGTAAGCACACGGTTTCAGGTACTATTTCACTCCCCTCCCGGGGTACTTTTCACCTTTCCCTCACGGTACTTGTCCGCTATCGGTCGCAAGGTAGTATTTAGGCTTACCGAGTGGTCTCGGCAGATTCACAGCGAATTTCACGGGCTCGCTGCTACTCGGGTATCCATCACAACAGGCACCGTGTTTTCGGTTACAGGACTCTCACCCTCTCCGGCGGACCGTTCCAGGCCACTTCACCTAACACGACACTTTCTCACTGCTGTCCAGCCAGGTAGAGCTGGAAAGATGAACCCCACAACACCACACACACAACCCCTACCCGGTATCACATGTGCATGGTTTAGCCTCATCCGCTTTCGCTCGCCACTACTCACGGAATCACTATTGTTTTCTCTTCCTGAGGGTACTGAGATGTTTCACTTCCCCTCGTTCCCTCCACACCGTC
>NZ_LSRF01000044.1:0-185750 GCF_001575195.1 Tsukamurella pseudospumae | reverse complement strand
GATCCCAGCCACCCCGAGCATCCGCATCAACCGGGCGATTCGTTTGCGGCCGGTCCGTATCCCGCCGCCGAGCCGCAGGTCCGCGTGCACGCGAGGCGCGCCATAGCACCCACGGGATCCGGCATGAATATCACGGATCTTGTTGGCCAGGTGAGCATCTGACTCGTCCCGCGCAGAGGCGGGACGGCTCCGCCACTCGTAGAAGCCCGATGTCGAGACGTTCAGGACCCGGCAGGCCACCGCGACGGAGAACCCGTCGGCGGCGAGTTCACAGACCAGCCGGAATCCTATTTTGGGAGGATGTTCTCCCGCGCGAAGTACGCGCTGGCGCGTTTGAGGATCTCCACCTCCTGTTCCAGGCGCTTCTTATCGCGGCGCAGCTGGGCCAGCTCCGCGCGTTCGGTGGTGCTCAGGCCTTCTTTGCGGCCGGCATCGACATCGTCGATGCTCATCCACCTGCGCAAACACGACTCGGAGATACCGAGGTCCTTGGCGATCTGCGCGACGGAAGCACCGTCCTCACGGGTCAGGTTCACCGCGCGACGGCGGAACTCCTCAGGATGGGCAGCGGGCATGACTCGGACTCCTCTCCTGCAGCATCGACGCTACAGATCAGGTGTCCGGAGAACCGGGTCAAGCTCCCTCGGGCCGTCCGTCACGAACTCTCTTGCTCGGACCACTGTAATCCGAATGCTCGAACGGCACGGTTACCTGGACGCGACAGTCGAGGTGTCAGAGCTGCCCTACCAGAGCTGACCCGGGCTCTCCAGCCTACAGCGGTAGACGGACGTAGCGGCGAACTGCTGTCCACGGATGAGCTCGAGCAAATCGCTGCGGCTCGGGGTCACCCGTCGAATCGTTAGTGGAGGACCGCTTCCGACCGCAGCGCGGCGAGTATCGCCCCGAGGGCGCAGAACACCCCGGCGGCAGTTGCCGCCGGGGTGTCGCCTATCGCTGCTAGTGGCAGCGAAAACGTGACCTCCAGGCCCTACGCAGAGTGGGCCTTACGGTTTGGCTCGCGGCGGCTGAGGAGCCCTGTGATCGCGGCAGTGGCCTCCTCCTTGGTGAGGATTGAGGTGTTGCGCATCAGCGCACCTCCCGCGCCGGCGTACACGATGCGATCTGCCCGCTCGTGGCCGCGTGCGCTTGACTGCTTTCCCATCAGTGTCACCTTTCGCTTGCTCGTGGCCCGAGCGTACAACGGTCGTCCGACATTCTCCGGTAGGTGGTGTAGATCGCCAGCGCAAGTGCAAGGCCAGCTAGCGTGACCCACCCGACGGTCCTCCACGGTTCTCCCAGCGGGACGGCGAGGTAGCCAGCTGTAAGCACGAGGAGTGCGGCGAGTAGGAGGAGTACCCGCCGCGCCTTCCACAAATTCCGGGCGGTGATCCAGTCTTCGGGAGCTCGCGCGATCCATGTGAGAAGGAGGCCGCCTGCCGCCAGAACCATCGGGGGCAGCGAGGCGCCGAGCGGCGACTGGGGAAGTAGGTGGTGGTCGCGCGCGGCTCGGATAGCTACCCCGCCGAGTATGACCACCGCGACCGTCCAGGCAGAGAAATACATCGCTGAGTACGCCCCGTACCTGCGAGGAATGAGTCGGACCCGAAGAGTCGCGGTCGCGAATCTGTGGACAGGACGTCCCACGAAATGAGTGGTCGCCACATCTCCGGTCTCCCGAGCGATCGGGGAAGCGCCGCCGCCGTACACAGCGGTCTGTGCCAGCTCCGCGTCGGCAACCAGCAGGAGCGGCGGCGGAGAGAATTCGTAGTGCGTACTGGCAGCGAGACCGAAGTCGACGAAGACCCATTCGATCTCGGGGGCGCTTTCCTTGAAGAGGTCCTCTCGGGTCGGCTCGCGGTACTCGAACTTCACGATCGCGCGTCGGCCTACGATGTTTTCGTCGATCTCGACGATCATCAGGAACGTGGTCTGCATCTGCTGCACGAGCTGCGTCAGGTGTTCTGCGTGGCGGGGGTCGGGCTCCAATTCACGCACCGTTGCTTCGATCCTCCGCATGAGTGCGGCGTCGGGCGTCCCGGCGTGAAATACAGCTTCCGTGGCCACGGCGCGGAAGGCCTCCAGCTTGTCCGCTGCTGGGCTTGCATTCTCTGCCAGGGCTACCAGCATCGCGACCGAGTGTTCACCGTTTGCGCCCGTCTCGAGGATGGGGACCGCCTTGTCGCTCGGACCCCGCGCTGTGAACGCCCGCAGCGGACCCTTACGCATCGCCCCCACGGGCACCAGTGCGGCACCCTTGGATCCTTTCAGCGCCCACCGTTGCGGCAGGGTGAAGTCCACGGACACCCGGTGTACGCACTCGCCTGTCGCGACGATCTCGAGCCGCTCGACCTTGCGATGGATCCACGTATCCGACTCGAGCACGAGGTGGCCGAGCTTGATGCCGTTCGAGATCGCGCTGCCATCGTTCACGCGTGGATCCTCCCAGAATGTCGAGCGCCACGGTACGAGTCAGGACTCGATCACCCCCTGCCGTGCCGCGGGCGGCGGCGACCGAACGACGGCTCTCTGGTTCGCGCAGTGGGTGCGTCAAGGGTGCGGTCCAACGTCGCGTTCGCCACGTCCGTGACATACAGCGGTTGTAGGGTCACGTCCAACGGGACTCGATAGGCAGATGGGCGGAGGTGCGATGAGCTTTCCTGAAGATCTGACGATGGCGCTTACCGGCACTACTGAACATCAACTGCGAAACTGGCGGCGAACTGGGCTCCTCGTGCCGGAGGTCAGCGCTAGCAGGCCTCCGCTCTACTCGTTCCGCGACCTGGTTGCGCTCCGTACCGTGGCCAGACTTCGCTCCGGCACCTCACTCCAGAAGGTGCGGAAGGCGTTCGCGAAAATGCCGGAGTTCGACCTTACTGACCATCCGGCCGAATACCGCTTCGCGGTCGCCGACGACAGTATCGCGGTGTGGACCGACGAAGGGTTCTTGGATCTGGTCAAGAAGCCGGGCCAGTACCGGATCGTCTCGCTTGCCGACATTTTCAGGCCGTTTCGGAACCATCGTGACGACGAGGTGGTGGATTTCGAACGGCCGAGAGAGCGGCTGCGAGTCGACGCCCGACGCCTGGGTGGGTGGCCGACGATCGATGGGACGCGGGTGCCGTTCGACACCGTCGCCGATGCCGTGGGTGGTGATCACCCGATCAGCTTCGACAACCTCCGCCACTTCTACCCCGGCGTCAGCCCTGCTGCTGCGCAGGATGCAGTCGACTTCGCGGCGGCAATACACCGGAGGGGAAGATCTGCGTGAAGTTCTTCCTAGACGAGAATATGAACTACGGGTGCCTTGCGCCTCTGCGTGAGATCTATCGAGAGCACGAGTTTCGGCACATTCACGATGAAGGGATGTCTGGAGAGCAGGACATTCCCCTGTTCGCCCGCCTACGTGAGCAGAAATATGACGCGCTGCTGACCAAGGACCGAAACCAACTGACGGACGAAGCTGAGCGACGCGCGCTGTTCGATTCGGGGCTCCACTGGGTGGGGCACGTGTCAAAGGGGTTCCAGGGCTTGAAGGGGATCACCATGGAGACCGCCACGGTGACCGCGGGCCTGATTTACGTCCTGGAGGACTGGAGAGCGGAGCCGTACAGCTACCAGCTCAAGGGAATTCCCAGTGAGATCGGACAGCGTGTAAAGGTGCGGGCGGTCGCTCTCGACGGCTGGCGCCGCCCCCGCCGCGGCGGGCTAGGCATCGCGTAGCGTGACGCCTATGTCTTGCCCTGTTGCCGGTCGTACGCCTCTTCGCACTCAATTACCTGGTCCTGGTAGTACATCGACATCGCTGCCCACTCGAGGTAGGGGCGATCGAGCGTCGCGATGACGGGGAGCTTCGATTTGGACACCTCGACAGGCTCAGTGCCCCACTTCATGACGAACTCGTCGAACCAGGTGTCGCCGAGCGGAAAGTCCCCGAACAGTGCGTCGCAGCGCCGGCACCCGTGCGACAGGTAGGTCGTCCGCATCGTCTTCGAGCGCCGCGGCATGATCGTCTGCGCGTACTCCTTGTCGCCGGACGTATGGAGGAACTCCTGGATGTAGGGCAGAGCCTTCTCCGAGGTGATCATCTCGGAGTCGTGCTGGTGTTTGCGGCCGTCGGCGTTCCAGTACCGGGTGTGTACCAGCCACGGGACGAGGCACTTCTCGTTGCAGCGCCAGCATTCGTAGGGCATGCCGCGGAGCGTGATCGGGAAACGGTAGTCCGACAGCTCGTTCAACGCGAAACGGGCTGTGTCGAGGAACGGGCTCGTGCGCCGAACGGGACCTGTCACCGCGGTCACCGCCGTTTCTGCAGCGCGATGTCGACTCGCTTCCCCAGCACCTTCAGCAGCGTGTGCGTGTCCACCTGATCGAGCGTCAGGAGGCGCTCCGGGTGCGTGATCCGCGACAGATCCTCAGCCGAGGGCTCAGGCACCTCGAGGGCGACGGTGCGCGCGTACTCGGAGGCGATGTTCTCGAAGCTGAGGCCGCTGTCCTCCGTTGACCACGCCTCGCTTACGAACCAGTTCGCGATGAACACGCGGGTGCGGGGGATCAGTGTCCACACTGTCGCGCGTTCGAGCTCAGTGCGGCCCTTCGGCCGGGTGATGCCCAGCCATTGCAGTTCGCCGACGCTGTCGACGATCTCCCAGAACTGCCACGCTGTCGGAGCCACGGTCGCACCTCAGCCCTTCTTCGTTGAGATCATCGCTGCATATCGTTTGAACAGCAGCTGCTGTCGGGATACCTCGTCGTCGACTCCCTCGATCCCGAAGATCCCGTCGATGACCTTGTCCAGCTCCTCGTGGGCGGCGGCGACGTCGGCGGGTGTCCGGTCGGGGTCGTAGACGTCCGCTAGCGAGGAACCGGGGTGGTTCTCACGGCTGGTGATGATCTGTGCCGCAGCAGCTGTCACTGCTTGATGCTGCTCTCGGGTGATCGGAGGGAACGGGAACGTGTTGTAGACGAAGGTATTCGAGAACCGAAGATCGGACTTGATCCGCCCACCAATGCCGCGCATCCAGGCGATGAACATCGACGATGACAACAGGCCGAGGACGAACCCGTCAGGGTCAGGTGCCAAGAAGTTCGCGTCTCCGCAGATGACGTCCGGAGATAATCGACGGGCTGTGAAGAACCGCCGCTGCTCTCCGACGTGCCGGGGAATCGCGAGATAGTCAACGTCAGGGTGACGACGTTCGTCGAACAGGTGCGGCGTCGCAGCCTTCCTCACGGTTGCAGCCTTCTTGCTGTTCTCCCGCATTTCCTTGACCGCGGCCACCCGCTCGCGGAGTACCGGGCTTGCCGAGATGTCGGTTTCGGGTGCCCCCGGCAGCCATACACACCACCGGGGCAGGTCGTGAATCAGTTCACGCGCTCCGACGAACCGGCGTAGGTATCGCGCGGCAATCGGGTCGGTGGCCACATTGTCATGCTGATCGCGAGACACCAGTAGGTTGCCTCCGTCGGTCGGCTTGTTTCCGTAGTCCACGTCCGGTAGCGACTCAGACATGGGCGCGGTCCGACTACTCACGAGGACTGTGATCGCGTCGCACAGGTAGGGGTTGATGTTCGGGATCTGATGCCGCTCGGCTTCGCCCCTGCCGCCATCGGCGTACGTCCACAGCACCGGCACCGGTGCCGTCAGTTTGTCGAAGCCCACGATGGACACGTGGACCGCAGCACCGCCCGTGGCCTCAGTTACCCATCGGAACGAGCGGTGAGCGAAGCGGCATCGCCACCCGGCTTCCAGGATGGGTCGCCAGAGGAACTCGACTGCTTCACCCTGACAGATCGAGTTCGTGGATACGTATGCCCAACGGCCTGCGTAGGCGCCGTAGAAGTCGATCGCCTTGGCGTACCAGCAGGTGACGTAGTCGAGGTAGCCGTTGTACCGGGCTCCCCAAATGGCCTTGGTATCCGCTGTCTGGGCCGCCGTCTTGGTGTACTGGCCGATGAACGGTGGGTTACCGAGGATCACGACGTGGTCCGACGGGGCGACCACCGTGGCCCAGTCCGTGTGAAGGGCATTGGCGTGGAGGATGGTCGGAGCGATGGCGATTGGCAGGCGGTCGGGAGCCTCGCCGAACTCTTCCGTCATCTGCTGGTTGGCGAGGTGGTCCACCAACAGCATCGCGGTCTCCGCGATCCGGGCCGGCCATTCCTCGATCTCGATACCGAAGAAGTGGTCGAGCGTGACCTTGATTTCCGAAGTGACGTCGAGTGACAGTTGAGCGCGTTCGACCTTCTTCCCCGCCGCGATTGCCGCCATGTCGAGATCGCGGCGGCGCTTGAGGATATCGAGTTCAAGGGCTCGGAGCTCCCGGTAGGCGACGATGAGGAAGTTGCCACACCCACAGGCGGGATCGAGGAATCGCAGCTTCGCCAGATCGTTGTGGAGGCGGGTGAGCTGCCCCTTGTCGTCCCACGCCCGTTCGAGCCGTTCGCGATACTCGTCGAGGAACAACGGCTGGATCGTCTTGAGGATGTTCTCCTCAGTCGTGTAATGCTCCCCGCCGTGTCGGCGCGCTTCCTTGCTCTTGACGGTCTGGAACATCGACCCGAAGACCGCCGGGGAGATGACCGACCAATCGAAATCGCTGGCCTCAAGGAGCGCGTCGCGGAACCCTCCGGGTAGTTGTGGAAGCCGGAGGTCGCCGTGGAATAGTCCGCCGTTGATGTGCCGGAATCTGGCAAGGGGTGAATCCGCGGGGAGATCGCGGTCATCTTCGTCGACGTCGAGGGTGCCGAACAATTCAATCAGCTGCTTGTGCAGGTCCTCCGGTGTGGTGTTATCGCGAAGGAATTCTGCGAACGCATGAGCAGGCTTCGGCTTCCACATGTCGGTGTCGTCGCCGAACAGCAGGAACAACAGTCGCGCGAGCAGCAGGGTCGCATCGTGTTCACCGACGCCAGCAGTTTCGAGATGGGTATACAGCGTGCCCATGAGCCGTGCAGCCGCGACTGATGCCGTCTCAGCCTCGCGGTCGAACGCGTCGCGCATCCGCTCCAAGAGCGTGACAAGTGGCAAGTCTTCGTCGAAGTCGAGCTCGATCGCGCGGAGGCGGTCGGTGAGGTGAGTGTGCCGGTCACCGACGAGGTGCTGGTGGACGACAAGCTTGGCGTTCATCGATCCGAGCTGCGCGCGACGCGGCCAACGCCACTCCTGTCGCTGTTCGTCGGTGAAGATGACGAGCCGTTCCAGGTTGTCCTTGCCGACGAGCACGTCGAGTTGCCGTTGGACCGGCCGCGGAGGCAGGGTCGTGCAACGCCAGATCCGCAGGCCCTTGTAACCGGCGACCTGGTTCAGGGTGTAGTCCACGCCGTCAACGTCGAACGTCAGCGGTGGGCGATCGGGGTTGTCCCAGCCGAGTTCGTCGATGAACAGGGTGCGGAAGTCGCAGGCGTCGACGAGGTCGAGGAGGCGGTGGTCGGTCATAGTGCGATTCCCATGGTCGAGACGATGCGGATAGGGTCCTTGCCGGTGCGCGCGGTGACTGTGAGGTCGCCGTCGCGGTGTAGGGCAGTGATCAGGGTGGCGAGCTCGTCGTCGGTGGCTCCGTTGCGCACGGCCCTTCTCAGACGATTCTCGGAGTCCTTCGTCAGTGGGTGCTGGTACAGGTCATCGAGCGCAGCTGCGGTGTCGGCGTTGTGGTTGTGCAGGGTCTCGCCCAAACGCCGCCACAGGGTTCGTCGGACACCGCGGAGCCTGCCAGCGGCGAGTGTCGGCGTCGCGAGTGGTCCGCGCACCAGGGCCTCGATCAGGGCGTCGTGTTGTTCTGTCGGCTCGAGCCCGGGTTCCTCCGGTACCGCCTCGAAAGTCTTGAGCACCTCGTGCCCGGTGAGGAGTGAGGTGGTCCCGGCCGAGTCAGCGCGGCCGAAACCGTCGATGCCGGAATCGGTGCGGACGTAGCAGACTACGCCGGTGTCGCTGTCGGTGATGCGTTCGCGGCGGGTCGCGGAGATCATGTCGGGCAGGCCCGCGATCTTCGCAGCGAGGTCGGCGTCGTCCTTAGTCGCGTTGGTCCAGTGCTGGTAGGCGAGGCTTGAGGCGTCGACGTCGTCGGCGGAGTCCTGATCGTCGAGCGATCCGTTGTACAGGTCGGCGATCGCCTTGGTCTCTCCGTCCGATCCGAAGAACAGCTCGTCCGACCCGAACGCCTCGGCATTGGCGTGCAGCCGATCGCTGATGCGTCGCCTGAGGTCGATGACGTTGTCGACGGACTCGTGGAAGAACGAGTACAGCAGGACGGTGTCGGCCTTCTGCCCGACGCGGTCGACACGGCCGGCACGCTGGATCAGCCGGATGATCGCCCAAGGGAGGTCATAATTCACGACGATGTGCGCGTCCTGAAGATTCTGGCCCTCACTCAGGACGTCGGTCGCGATCAGGACGCGCAGCTCGTTCTCCGGGGTGACGTCAGAGTCGTGGCCGGGGAGCGCGTTGGACTTGGGGGAGAACCGGTGAGCCAGACGCGTCGGATCCTCGCTGTCGCCGGTCGCGACTCCAACGGCCTGGATGCCGTTGGCCCGCAGTGCGGCGCCGATGTACTCGGCGGTGTCCTTGTACTCGGTGAACACGAGCACCTTCTCCGCCGGATGGTCGGACTGCAGCAGGTGGATGAGCGCCTGGAGCTTCGAATCCGTCTCCGGCCTCCAGTCGCCGTAGGAGTTGAGCAGGGCACGCAGCGCTGCGGTGTCAGCCTGCAGCATTTCTCGGAGCACAGGGGTGAACAGTCCAGGGCTGATCCAGGTCAAGCCCGCGGGGCCCGCTTCTGATAACGCCGCATACCGATTCGCGACCGATGTCGAGTAATCGCCGTCGCCTTCGCCGTTCGGGTCGTCGTCGTCCTCGCCGAACTGGTTCTCGGTGATCGTGCCAGCGGGAATGGGCAGGTCGTTGTCGATCGCGTAGAGGAACAATTCGTTTCGGGCGACGTGCCGTTTGAGGGACAGCGTGAACGAGTGCCCGCAGGACGAAAGCCGCTTGTAGAACGTGGTGCGGACGAACCCTGCGACGTTGCCGCGGCCGCGGGCGAGGTTGTCGATGAACTCGCGCTCCGACTCTGTCGGTGCCGCCGTCGGTGAGAGATAGTTGCCGAGCTCGTAGCGCGGCAGGCGCAGCGCAGTGATGGTGTCGAGGGTGGTGTTGCCGGCCATGACGGCTGCAGGGTCATTGGGGCCGAAGGAGTGATCGACCGGCTTGGGGATGCGCTGTGGGAAGGAGAACCGGGTGCCGTCGGAAAACTCCAGGTACTGCTGCCCGGCCTCGTCAGTCTGCGCAAAGTTGTTCTTGATGAACGTCCGGGTGCGGCGGACCAGGTGCTCGCTCATCAGGCGCTTCCAGTCGTCGGCATCCTCGGACCGCCGGAAGGCGGCCATCGTCGTCGTCTTGCCGTCGACCTTGTCGATCAGGCGCGGGTCGGCGTTGATCGCGTTCACCGGGGAGATGCCGAGATCGTCATCATCGTCGATGTACAGGCCGAGCTGGTTGGCCACGTCCACGAATCGGATGTTGTACGGCGTGGCTGTGAGGAGCAGGGCCTTGCTGTCGTTGGCGTGGATGTAATCCTGGATCGCCTTGTAGTCGCGGCGGGAGTCGTTACGCAGCGTGTGGGACTCGTCGACGATCACGAGCTGGTAGCGCCGCAGCGCGGGCAGGATCGCATGCGCCATCGAGTACGGCACCACCCGCCCGTGCAGCTCGTATGCCTCGAAGTGTTCCTCCCACATCGACACGAGGTTCTTCGGGCACACGACCAGCGGCGTGTAGCCGTGCTCATCACGCAGCATCAGCGCGACAGCTATCGCCGTCAGTGTCTTGCCGAGGCCGACGACGTCGCCAAGCATGGTCCCGCGACGCGTCATGATCCGCCGAGCCAGGGTCTGAACAGCTGTGGCCTGGTAGTCGAGTAGTTGCTCGCGGATCGCGGACGGCACTGCGTATTCCGCGAGCCCCTCCCTCACGTCACGAGAGAGGTCGTAGCAGACCTTCAGGAACACGTCGTACGGCCGGCGGGGCTCCCGCCGGGCCCAAGACTCGTCGAGCAGGTCCAAGATCTCGGCGGTGATGGGACGGCTGAACTTGTCGGACCACCGGTCCTCGAACCACTGGGCAAGGTCCTCGGCTGCGGCCAGGTCAACGACGTCGACGTTGAGCTCGTAGTTGACGGTGAGGCCTGGGCGAGTTAGGTTCGAAGAGCCGACGAACCCCGTGATCGGGTTGTTGAGATCCTCGCGGTGGCACACGTACGCCTTGCCGTGCAACGGCCGTCGGGTGAATACCTTGATCTCGATCGCGCCCGAAGACAGCAGGTCCCGCAGCGACTGCAGGGTGGCGCGGTCAGCGGCTGTTGGGAGTCCACGCATCAGTTGAACTCGGAGTTGCTCGATCAACACCGCCTTTCGCTCGCGCTGAGCGTTGCCGTCAGCGTCGGGTTCGGAGGTGCCTTCGAGCCCCGCTTGCAGCGCGTCCAGCGTCTCTTGCTGGACGCCTGCGGTCACCATCCCGATGAGGATTCTGACGATCGGCGGGTCGCCTTCGTTCCAGTCAGCCGCCTTGGCCCCTACCAACTGGTCGAAAACGCCCCACCCGCGCAGGTTGAAGTACCCGACGGCGACGTCCATGCGGTCCGACACCTCGACCGTCTTGAGCAGGTGGGATCCGAGATCCTGCTTGATGTTGTCGAAAATCCGTGTCACGTCGCGCCCCCTACGCCCGAACTGTCCTCGTACCCTGTGTTTCTACATCACTCAGGCGACAGGTTTCGCTGTGAGCCGGAAACTCTCAAAACGGGCCCTGGGTGCCCCGGTAGCCTCATGCCGTGGACAAGAAGCTGGTCAAGTCCGTCGGCGAGCACTGGGTCTGCTCCGAACTCGCACGCCGCGGCTGGGCGACCGCGCTCACCCGTGACGGTCTGGCGCGCACCGACATCCTCGCGGTCAACACGGAGCTGCCGGATCGGCCGATGATCGAGCTGCAGGTCAAGACCGTCACGCAGCAGCGCCCGGGCCAGTCGGTGCGGTGGCTGGTGGGCAAGACCGTCGGCCAGAACGACGCCTCCGACCGCGAGTGGTTCGTCCTCGTGGTGGTGCCGCCGGGCGATTCTCCGTTGAAGGGCTACGTGATCCCGCGCGATCACCTCACCGCCGCGACGCACCTGCAGCACACCGACTGGCTCAAGACCCCGAACCCGAAGCGGGAGCGGCGAGCTGGGATGGATCAGGCGCGCCTGCACGACACGAAGATCGAGAACTACAGCGGCCGGTGGGACCTGCTCGAGCGGCCGACGTCCGAGAGCCCGGACCTGCTGCCGGCCGAGCTGACGGCGCTGATCGACGACCCGCGCGTGGGGTTGCCGGACGGGCATCCGTGGCTCGACGGGAAGCGCCCCGCGGCGGGGTGACCTGGCCTTAGGATCACGGAATGGCGCCCAAGTACGGTCAGTGGATCAGGGAACCTCGTTCGGCAGACTGCCCAGACTGCGGCGCCGACAGTATGCCCGTCCGGCACATTCCGGACCTTGGCGTGGAACAGCGCAAGTGCGACGACGGACATCTGTTCACGGCGCAAGCATGGGTCACTGGCAAGCTCAGCGAGTCCGAACGCTTTGACTGAACCCGAACCTCCCAGCCTCCCCGCCTGGGTCGAGGCCGAGTTCGCGAACCGGCGCCGGTTCTGGACCACGCTCCAGGACGGCGGCGCGCTCACCCCGGAAGCTGAGGCTGAGGCGATCCGGCGGGAGGTTCAGGAAACGGGGGAATAGGCGCCTGTCCAGCGCCCGCGACGTCAGGACGGCAATTCAGAACACCGAGCGCAGCTCAGTGGTAGCTGACCGGGTTCCGCCCCTTCGCCTCGAAGTCCTTCAGGAAGTAACGCCTGTAGGCCGGATCCCCAGGGCCCAGTACTCGGCCCACGACCGCCTGCTTGTAGCCGCCGGCCTTCATCTCGATGTCCTCGATATGGTCGATCGCCGCGACAATCTGGATCGCCCCGTCGAACGACATCGTGGCGACGCGCTCCTCGTGCGCCGCGCTGCCAAGGTTCCAGACTCCCCGATTCTGCTCGAAGATGTCCTCAGCGGACAGATCGGGATCCCACCCACACCACGTGCGGTTCCAGATGCAGTCGTCAGTGGTCCCTCCTTCGGGGGCGGGCGGGTTCCTCCAACGGCTCTTGAGCCTGAAGTTCAGTGGCATCCGACCATTGTTCACCGAGCCGAAAGTTGTGGCGGCTCACTCACGAAACTCGGGGCGAACCGCGCCGTGCTGGCTCTGGGACGGAACGTGCCGCAACTTGGACCCGAGGCTAGCGGCCCTCGAGTTCCCACCCGAGGATGTGGCGATTCCAGGCGATGCCAGCCGCCGCCTTCTGCGAGTTGAATCTGTCGAGGACCGAGCGGCGGATCCTCCGGTTTCCACTCATCTCATCGATGTAGACCGCGGCCTGGCCGTACCGTTCCTCAAGGTGGTCGGCAACCTCGATCTGCAGTGCGCACCCCGCCGAGCGGATGTACGCGACCATGGCGGCGGCGATTTCGGTGCTGCTCATGCACGGCACAGTAGCGGCGGCCACCGACATCCTTTGCGCGGTCAAGGACGTACGGCGTTGTCCGGCACGCGCTGCCGAGCGCCGGTTCCATCACCCAAAGTCAGCCCCGCGCGCATACTGAGCCCATGACCATCACGCGCACCATCACCGGCGCCACCGCCGTCACCGCGCTCCTCCTCGTCTTCGTGCTGACGGGCGCGCCGGCGTGGGCGTACCTGCTCCCGGCGCTGGTCCTGGTGGTGGAGGTCGCGATGGCCGCGTTGGCCAACCGAATCGACCGCGCCACGGCGCTCGCGTGATCAGGTGACCGACCCAGAGCCGCGCGACCTCCCCGCCTGGGTCGAGCAGGAGCTGGCGAACCGCCGCGCCTACTGGCAGGTGCTGCGCGACGGTGGCCTGCTGTCGCCGGAGGCTGAGGCTGAGGCTGAGTCGATCCGCCGCGAGGTGGAGGGGCTAGGGGAGTGACCGACGCTCTCCTCGCCAGCGTCCTCGCCCTGGCGACCTTCTACGGGATCCGGTGGCTGCACGACTTCTTCCAGCGGATCAACGCGCGCCCAGCCGAGGAGCTCGAACGCGAGGATTGAATGCGCACGCTCCGTGACGACGCCTGCTCACGCCGAAGAATGCTAATGGTCGTCCACTTTTCCAGTCACATCAGGTATCTAAGATCCCGCGGCACCATACCAGCAGATCGAAGAGGGTGGTACTCGCTGCCGAGTCGAATATCACCGAGATCGCCCAGCAACGGCAACTTCGCGGCCTGCTTGAGGCGGCCTGCGAGTCTGAACTTGATATTGGGCTGTGCACTTGCTTCGACCCAATCGATCTGGTCGACGAATGTGCGAATCGAGGCCACGTCGCCGACCCTCACGGCGGCCGCGATCACAGTGTCGACAACGGTAAGCCGTCGGTCAGCGGGAACGCTCGGTAGTGCAGCGCTTAGCCGTGATAGCGCGTGTTCATACTTGGCGGCTCTGACTCGAGAAAAAGATCTTCGCTGGAGCGTGCGAGCAACAGCCATGCTCTCAATTTGTAAGCGGTAGCGTTGTGCACCGAGTTTCATCTGATCAGACACGTTGTCTTCGATCTTCTCGAGCAGGTCGTGCGCGAGCACGACATCCCCGGATAGGGCGGCCAGGGCGACAGATCTGACCTGTAGATCAGCCTTGATGATCTGGTAGTCCTCAATCCGGTGATCGACTTCGGCAAAGGCCTCCGTCGCCAGCTTTAACTCGTCACCGGCGGCGTCGAGGAAACCGTGGAGTTGCAGAACGTGCGCCCGGGTCTTCCGACCGTTTGCCGCGATCCGCCTCGCGCCAGGGGCGTCCGCGGTCGCCTCACGGATCCAGGCAGACGTCCACGTCAGTGCCATCAGCGACTCCGCGTCGCGGAAAATGTTCGCCCCGACCTCGAGCAGCCATGCTCGTAAGTTAGGACCGACGGACACGGGGTCAGGAGCCGCTGACAACGCGTGCTGGAGCAAAAGTGGTAGCGCCGCGAAATCACCAATACGCCATGCGTGTTCCAACTGCCTAAGCGCCTCGGCAGGATCGCTCTCGAGCGAAGACCGCATAACCAGGATGTCGTGCGCGGCTCCCTCCGGTGACACCTTGGGTGACAGCGGGAGAGTCCGGCGGGCTCGATGCCTCACACGGGTGCGCGTCGTTCGGTCGCGACCGACAGGGAGAATTCGGACTGTCGTTGGAAGGTCCGCCAGATCGGCCGCAGCGAGGTAAAAGCCATCGGCCTCGTCTATCGAACCCTGTATTCGGGCGGCAGCAGCCTGGACAAGTCCGGAGATGACCTTCTCGCGAGTCGTGATGTGCTTGGTGCGCTCGAATCCGAACTTCGAGGCGTGCCTAGCGATCGCTTCATCAACCGTTGCTAGGTGCCGATGCAAGTCGCGCGGCTGCAGACCTAGATCCGATGCGATCACCACCCGGGAGACCTTGCGGCCCTCCACCGACGCACTGCGGGCCCATGTGATCGCATCGCGAGCCACGCACTCGCCCTCTTGGAGCATGCGGTTGAGCGTTGCTACCAGACTGCGCGCACAGGCCACTGGATCGGTGTTCCATTCACGGATTGCGAACCCCGGTGCTTCCGTGCGGAAGTGCGCCGAGATGTTGAACTGCTCCCAGAGCCAGCGGCGCATCAAGTTCACTTCTGCCGACGTGATCACCGGCAACTGGCCGAGCCCGGATTCCGTATGCGTCAAGGATGCCGGTTTCTGCAACGGTCGCCCTCCTAGCGTGACTCGTCCCTGCTGTCTGCGTTTCATGGTGTCCATGACGACGAATAATGCCCCTGACAAGCCCGACGCAGAACGTCGGTACCGCCGCGCTCGATGGATCGGTGTGACCACTCGTATCCTCGCCAACCTAGCAACTGTGGCGTGGCGAGCCTACGAGTACTTCACCTCGTGATCGAAGTCCTGATCAGCCGTGTCTGCCGCGCCCCTCGCCAAGGGGCGCGGCAGTTCTACGTCGAGGGCTTGGTCGATGGCATTCATCAGTCCTCCTGCAGTTCGTTCGACTGTGAACTTTGACGCATGGCGTAAGCCAGACACGGACCTTTGCTGGAGGGAATCGGGGTCGGCAAGAAGTTCGGCGACTGCGTTGGCGATGGATCCCGCAGAGTCGGCGTGTACAGCCTCTGCTCCGCAGATCTCGTCGATCGCGGTGCCGGGCCGAGCGATGACGGCACACCCGTTCGCGAGACCTTCAAGTGCTGGCAACCCGAAACCCTCTGCCGTTGAAGGAGCACACAAGATCTTCGAGGCTCGGTAGAACTCTCCGAGGCGAATGTCGTCTATCGCTGTGTGATATTCAAGCCAACCGTTCGCCTGACCTCGTTCAATGGATCGCGATACCTTGGCCCCGTAATCAGAGAAGAGGGTGCTTGGTGAGCCGACCATGCAGGCGCGAAAGCGCGGTAAAATGTCAGCCAGGGAACCCCAGGCATCGAGCATCGTCAACTGGTTCTTGCGTGGCTCGAACTTACTTACGTGGATGATGTCATTCGCACGTTCAGCTATGATAGGGATTGGTGTGCTGACCAAGCTTGGATCTGGCGCCAACGGTAGCACCTCGATCTTCCTGATAGTCTCTGGAAAATGCCTTTCGAGGCTCGACCTTGATGCCGAAGAAACCGTCAGGACTACTGCTGCGTTCTTGACTGCGAGATCGTAGTAGGCTCGATAAAGGTCCGCTGCCCAGCGATGTTCCTCGGACGGGATGGAACCAAGCAGAGCGGCGCTTACGCCGCGCAAACCCTCGACGCCGAACGCGCGTTCTGCATCCGACGCGCCAGGTAAGCGTGCGCCAGGTTCGAGTGGAAAGGTGTCGTGAAGGATTCGCACTTGAGGGCATTTTGTCCATGGCGAGTTGTAGAACTGCGGTGCAACGAAGCAGTCGATATCAAGCGTGTCGAGCAGAGTCGATAGGCCATAGAGGTCGCGCAACGACAATAGCGGAGGATCGTAGGGTACCAACTCGGCTTCAGGGAACTGGTCGCGGAGCTCCTCGACGGGGCCCAGCAGGACCAATCGGATTGGCAACAGGCTGAGCGCTGTCGCGACCAGCCGGGTTACGCGAGCCACGCCGTTATCTCGCTGGCGTCGTGCATCGAGCGCAACCCTAATCATGGCGACATTCTCACAGACGACGCGGACTTTTGTGCTCGGTCCGAGACACCTGGGACAGCCGTCGTCCTATCAGCGGCGTTAAGGCTTTGGTCAATGACAGTGCTGGCGCGGAACGCGCCGGGCATCGGCAGCTCCGATGCGGGCCGCATGCCCGGTCTCTCGTGGTACGAACTGCCCGAGGGCTTCATCCCCTAGACGATATGGGGGTTGGGGCCGGAGGCCTCGGCTGCAAACAGGACGTGGGTTGCCAGGAAGGTTGATCCTGGTAGGGCCACATTGCAGAGGTCAGGAGGCCCCCGGTGACTACCTATCGTACGAATGTCGGACTGGATGTGCACGCCCGTTCCGTGGTCGCGCACGCGATCGATGAGCAGTCGGGAAAGGTGCTGCGGGATCGACTGTGCCCGGAGTTGCCTGTGATCCTGGCGTGGCTGACCAGGTTGGCGGGCCCGGTGCGGGTGGTCTACGAGGCCGGACCCACCGGTTTTGGTCTCGCCCGGTTTCTCACCGCAGCGGGAATCGAGTGCGTGGTTGCGGCCCCGTCGAAGCTGCTGCGCCCGTCCGGCGACCGGGTCAAAACCGATGCCCGCGATGCGGAGCATCTGGCGCGGCTGCTGCGGCTCGGAGAGGTCACCGCGGTGACCGTCCCGGACGTGGCGCCCGGGACCTGCTCCGTGCCCGCGAGGATGCCCGTGGTGATCTGATGCGGGCACGGCACCGCCTGTCGAAACTGCTGCTGCGACAGGGAATCATCTACTCGGGTAGTCACGCATGGACCTGCGCGCATGAGCGCTGGCTGCGGCAGCAGAAGTTCGACCAGTCGGCGTTGGCCGCGACCTTCGACAACAACTTCGATGCGGTGCTGACCACCGTGGCCCGGCGTGACGCGCTGGACGAGAAGATCGAAGCGATGGCTGCGACCGACACCTATCGGCCGATCGTCACCCGGCTGGGGTGCCTGCGGGGCATCTCGACCTTGACCGCGATGGGCCTGGCGGTGGAGATCGGCGACTGGAGCCGGTTCACCGGGTCCTCGATCGGCGCGTACGTCGGCCTGGTGCCCTCGGAGTACTCGTCCGGGCAGAGCCGCAGCCAGGGATCGATCACTAAGGCAGGTAACGGCCACGCCCGGCGTCTGCTCGTCGAGGCGGCCTGGCACCACCGCCGCGCCTACACCAACCCCGGCACTGTGATGCGGGCACGGTGGGCCGAGGCCGGCCCCACGCTCAAGGACCGCGGCCACGCCGGGAACCGGCGCCTGCACCGTCGATGGGTCGCCTTCGACGACCGCCGGAAGAACACCAACACCGCCAACGTGGCGATCGCCCGCGAACTCGCAGGCTGGTGCTGGTCACTGGCAACCCTCGACACCACTGAGCAAGCAGTCGCCTAACCAGCCGAGCCCCACCAAGAGACTTGGCCGCCGCCCGTAGGTGAACCCGAGGTAGCAGACCGAACGAACCCGCGATTCGACTATGTGCCACAACACCTTCCGCTGAAGGTTGCGTGACGCACGTCCCTAGACCGCGGCAAGCGTTCCGGAGTCGAACACCGTTCTGCGGTACCCAACCCGCGCATATCAGTCCGACCCCACCGTCGAGAACAACGGCACCTCAAGCACCCCCACCCGCGACGACCAACACCGAGACCGCCCCGATCCCACGATCGGGGCGGTCTCACCATGAGCGGTTGACAAACGGATCTACATATCAGTCGAAACACCCTCTGGCCTGCGAACCCCCCGCCCGAGCCGCCGGCCGTGACCACCTGCCAGAATCGCCCACATGTCCATCACCGAGATCGCCGGGTACCGCGTCATCCGCCAGCTGGGTGCCGGTGGCATGGGGCAGGTGTTCCTGGTCGAGCACCCGCGGCTGCCCCGCCAGGATGCGTTGAAGCTGCTCGATTCCGGTGTGAGCCGCAACGACGACTTCAAGGCTCGGTTCCAGCGCGAGGCCGACCTCCTCGCGCAGCTGTCCCACCCGAACATCGTCACGCTGCACGACCGGGGTGAGTTCGAGGACCGGCTGTGGATCACGATGGAGTACGTCGCCGGCACCGACGCCGCGGAGCTGCTCAAGGCTGACGGTCCGCTCGACCCTGACCTGGCGGTGCAGCTGGTCTCGGGTGCCGGTGCGGCGCTGGACTACGCGTGGCGCAAGCAGCGGATCACACACCGGGACGTCAAGCCCGCCAACATCTTGGTGGGGATCGACGACACGGACGGTGCGCCGCAGATCGAGTCGGTGAAGCTTGCGGACTTCGGCATCGCCAAGGCCGCGGGGGAGGCGACGTCGTTGACGTCGACCGGGATCACGGTCGGGACGATGCAGTACATCTCGCCGGAGGCGATCGAGGGGGAGGACCTCGACAACCGTGCTGACATCTACTCGCTCGGCTGCACCGCGTTCCACCTGCTGACGGGGCAGCCGCCGTTCTCGGGCAGGTCGATCACCGCGCTGATGAACGCGCACCTGAACCAGGTTCCGCCGTCGGTGGGCACCGTCGCGCCGAAGCTGTCGGTCGCGCTCGACGCCGTCTTCGCGAAGGTCCTGGCGAAGAAACCCGACGACCGGTATCAGTCGTGCGCGGAGTTCGTCGCGGCGCTGCAGGAAGCCGCCGGCGCCGAGGTGGACCCGGCGTACGTGCGGACGATGACAGCTGCGACGTTGCCGGCGCGTGCCGCCGGGCTGGAGCCGAATGCGGTGACGGAGCTGCGTTCGGTAAAGGAGTCGGGCGGTGGCCCGGCGCAGGGGAAGTCGCGGATGGTGCCGATTCTGGCTGCGGTCGTGGCGGTGTTCGCGGTCGCGGCGACGGTGCTCGGCGTGTACGTGAGCCGAGCCGGGGATGAGGCTTCCGCTGCGGTCACGAACTCGACAACGACAGCGCCCCCGACGGTGACCACGTCGATCTCGACGTCGTCGTCTGCGCCGGTTTTGACTACGACGTCGGTGCCGGTCACGACAACCGTGGCAGCGGCCACGACGGTTGCGCCCGCTGCCACCCCGACAGTGCTGAAGTGCCTGGAGGGGACGCCGGGCCCGGCACTGTGGAGCGACGGCACGATGAGGTACTCCGAGTACTGCTACCAGAAGAACGGCGGCCCGGCGTACTCCCGAGCGGAGGAAGCGGCGAATGCTCCTCAGCCTGGACACAATTGTTACGAGGTGGGCACCACGAGGCGGGGCGCATCGGGCCAGACTCTCACGTGTATCAGGTCGACCGACGGCGAGTCGGCGGGCCAGCTGATCTGGGTCGTCAAGGTACGGAACTAACGAAACGTTGGATCTGGCCCCGTTGCCCGGTGCTGGTCGACTTCTGCAGATTCCCGCTGGTACGGGGACTTGCCGACCAACTTCTCGCCAACTTAGAGAACGAGTCCGCTCCGTCGCAGGTCAGCTCGCACGTTGTCGAGCCGCGCACTGGTGCTGGGCACGATGACGATCTGCGCTGCGCGGTCCGGCGGCACGCAGCGCCAGTGTCCGCTGCCGGTGCGGGAGACTTCCCAGCCTTGAGCGCGGGCGGTGTCGAGTAGGTCCTTGAGATCGTTTCCCATGGCCGGCAGGCTCGGTGGCCGAGACTGGAATCGACGAGTACGGCGCGAGTTGCCTGGACGTCGGCTGCTCGCGATAGGCTCAACCTGTGCAGATGACGGCGAGCAGCGGGAACCAACGCTAGCCGCACCCTCACCCGGGGTGCGGCGAGATCGTTGTCACCGGAAGGCATCCCCCATGCCCGCTACTGTTCTCACACGCGTCCTGCTGCTCGTCGAGGCCAACGACGCCCGCGACCTGGTCGGCGTCCTCGCCGCGATCGCCAGCACTGCCCCGCCGCCGTGGTCCCCGCACACCGGCGGTGACGGCACGGACTCGGAGTCCACCACCGTCACGATCGGCGGCACGAGGATCGAGGTGGCGGTCGGCGAACCCGCCGCGCCGGCCCTGATCGAGTTGCGCACCGAACGGAACCTCGAAGTCGTTCTCGACGAGGTGGTTGCCGTGCACGGCAGCGCGACCAGCGAGCCCAGTGATCCGGACGCGCGGATCGAGGCCGTGACGGCCCACGTCGGGAAGGTCGCGGTCGTCGTGCGCGGCCGCGCGGCGCCCACCGGTCACGACCTCGATTCGTCCCCGTCCTCGGAGGCGGAGCTCCGTTCGTTCCTCTTCGACCGGCTGGCTTCGGCGGAGCGCCCGGGCGCCGACTACGCGTACTGGCGCAGGTCGTTGATCGACGCTCACCAGATCAAGGCCACGATCGACCTCGCCGTAGCGCAGCTCAAGGCTCTGGTCCCGCCGAGCCCGCGTGGTCTGTCAAGCCACGTTGCTGTCCGGCTCGGAATCGCGCGTCTCGTCGCGGAGGTCGAGGCCGAGATCGAGGAGGCGCAGCGTGAGCAGTGAAGGATACCGCCGCCGCATCGAACTTCTCGACGCCGTAGACGCAGAGATGGCGGCAGTCCACGAGCAGGTGCTGGGCCTGACGCGAAAGGGGCTGTCCGAGGACACGTTCGCGGTGCAGTTGGCGGTCAGCTCTTCCCTGGACCGGCTTGTCGAAGCGGTTGACGCCGCGCTCGGCTACACCGAGCACCCGCCGACAGCTCTGCACCACGCGGATCGCGTCGTGCTCGTCGATCGGAGCGGTGCCGAGCCGGTCGAGTCGACGTTCCCGATCGCCGACTGGCGCCGCGAGGGGCCGAGAATTCTCCGGCAGGCCCTCGAGAAGTGGGCTGAAGAAGGTGGCCGCGTCCGGCTCAGCGGGAGCCTGCTCTCCGGGCGCGCAACACTTTTCGGCGCCACCCAGACCTACACCGCCTACGCCTGGTACGCAGCGGACGAGAACGGGGCGATCCACCCCGCTCTCGAAGTCTCGAAGGGGGCGAAGTGACCGGCGACGAGCCTACCCGTACCTTCACCGACATCGCTGCCGGCGGTCATGTCGAATTCACTGTGAGTGCAGCGGTGACCGACGCCGAGATCGATCGGCTCGTGGCATCCACCAGTGAGTTCCACATGAAGAGGCTGCACGATGCCGTGGATGTCGCTGCAGACGGCTGGAAGGCGAGCTGGACAGCTGCGGTGATCGCAGAGCGTGACCGCTGCAAGCCGGGACACAGCCGAACCCACCACGCGCACTGGGCCGCGGGCGGCGGCCTCGCGCCCAATGCCGCGGACCAGCGATGGATCCCGCTTACCGTAACGAGCGAGACCAGCGACGCCGAGATCGAGGCCCTGGTCGCTGAGGCGGTGGCCCGGCGCGCGGCCGACCAGCACCGCGAGGTGGAAGTCGAGGGAGTCCGGTGGAGAACACGATGGCGCCGCGAGCTCGAGCTGCTTCGTCACGAGCTGGGAGGGCCGGAGCCCGCACCCGTCGTGGCGGGAGACGCCGTCGCTGGCCCGCCGTGTCCGATGCCGGGTCGGATGCGGACGTGGACTACGCCGGAAGGGATGTGGCTGCAGTGGATCGACCGGACACATCCGATGGATCTCGATCAGGCCCAGGCGCAGCGGGTTCCGGTGGCCGCGACCGACACCGACGAAAAGCTGGCGGCGGCTGCGGAGCGCTGGCTGAGCGGCTACGGGTGCCCGCCCGCCGGCAGCGCGAAGTGGATCCTGCCGCAGTTGCGGGCGTACCGGGACAGGCTCGCCGAGGATGTGCGGTGGGGCCGGCAGGCGCTGGCTCCGCGCCCGATGACGCCGGAGGAGCGGGCCCGGATCGACGCCGCCGTCTCCGAGGCGAGGGAGTGGGCGGCCGCGGCGATGCGGGCTCGCCGGGTACCGCGGCTTTCGACACTGGTGCTCTACGTGAGCGATGTCGAGGCATCGGCGGAGTGGTACCGCGCGGCTCTGGGGATTCAGTGGACGCGCGAGCGACACGGGGGAGGACCTGAGCACGTCTCGGCGCAGCTGGGCGAGGTGCTGGTGGAGATTTATCCGGCAGGGGACCGGGCGGCGAGCCGGGTGCGGATCGAGCTCGTGGTACCGGATATGTACGGCGGCGCGGAACAGGCGCCGGATCCGTTCCCGCGCCGGCTGACTGACCTGGACGGGACCGTGATCGTCGTGAACCTGCGCTGACGCGCCTATTCGCCGGTCTGATGCCCGCCGCCGATGATCCGGTGGCGGGCATCGGTCTTTGCGGCCGCTGAACCGACCCGTGGACGCTAGTCCACGCCAACTACGCACCAGGCCGCTGTGCGGGCGGTGTGAACGGTTACTCGGCGTGCTTCAAGATGAGGTAGGCCGCCGAGGTGACCTGCCGGACCCGGACCGCCTGGCTATCGGTGAATGCCGAGACGTACCTTCCGACCGCGAGGTAGCAGGTGACCAGCTGCTTATCGGACCCTTCCCACAGTTTATGCGTGCGGCACTTGGCATCTGGGAGGCCATCGATCGTAAAGGGCTGCGCGGAGACCAGGTGTCCGAGCCACTCCGACTCGGCCAGGTCGACGAATCGCTTAGCCGCGGCGGCGTCACGGGTGCGGTAGACGGTGTTCCTGCCCAGGCCGACGAGGTCCATGCCCGTCTCGCCGAAGATCTTCGCGGCAGCCACCGGGTTGTCATCCCAGTGCAGGGCAGCGGGGCGCTCGAAGAACCCGAAGAAGTTGTTGAACGTGCCGCCGTCGATCTGCTCGGGGGTGACGGTGAGGCTGACGACCCCATCCTTGTCGAGTGGCAGACCCGCGATGTCGGATGGTCCGGGAGAGGTGAATCCGGTCAGCTTGACCTTCTGTGCGTCGATGGCCTTGGTGATCAAGTCGCGAGCGTTGTTCTCGTCGGTGGCCCAGGGCGAGACGATGATCAGCAGAGGGCCGACCGCGGTGTAGGCGGTGTACCGGGTGAACTTGAACGTGTCGTCGGGCGCAGTCTTTCGGACAGAGACCTCAGGCCGTTCGGGGAACGGCTCGGTGGCCCCACCCTCGGCGCGGAAGTCGTCGACGGCCCCTTTAGCGGCGGCTTCGTCGGTCATGCGGATCAGGTAGATCGCCAAACCCTCATTCGAGTTCTTCACCGGACTTCGGCGGTCGGAGAATCCGTAGACGAAGCCGCGCTTGGACAGGCGGTCCGTGTCGTCGGTTCCGAGGGAGATGAAGTTGCGGGCGGTGACCGCAGTCTGCGCGCCGCCTTCGACATAGGTGGGGGCGATGTCCGAGAGCAGCACCGCCCGCTCGGAGACCATGTTCGCTGCGAGGACCTTGCGCTGCGAGCCGGGCGCAGTCGGCGTCCGCGGCTTCGTCGACAGGCCACCGGTGTCGAGCTTGACCGCCGGGGCGTTCGGGTCGGGCACCGCGGTCCCTGCCACCGTTGTGCCGCATCCTGTCGCGAGCACGGCAATAGCTCCGAGGCTGAGGATCATCCGAGCAAGATGCGTCACGTGGTCTCCTGGCTACGGGTTCTGGGTGAGTATCGCCCACTGCGCGGCGGCCATCTGGCGGACGACGTACGGGTCGGATCCGTGCACGTTCGCGTAATAGCGGCCGACGATCATCGCGCACGAGACATCGTCTGCTCGATCACCCTGAGTGCACTGCAGAGTGTCACCGATGTGCAGCACGCCGTCGATACGTTTGCGCTTGGACGTCGCGCGAACCTGGTCGATGAAGCGGAGAGCGGCGGCTTCGTCGCGCAGCCGGATCACCACGCCCAGGTTCCAACCGACCAGATCCGCGCCGGCTTCACGAAGTTGAGCAATGATCGGGGCGCTGCCGACGCGGCGCTCGAAGGCCGGCATCGCGAGCAGACCGATCCGCTGGCGGTCACGATCCGTGACGGTTCCCCCGAGCCCCAGCGAGCGGGCAAGCACGCCGTCCCGGTCGAGCGGCAGCGACAAGATCGACTCCGTGGGGGTCTGCTTGAACCTGGAAGTCGCAACCGTCTGGCGGGCGTACAGGTCCGCGGCGAGCTGGGTCGAGGTTTGGATCGTGGGCCCCTTGACGTGCACGTTGAGGATGATCGACCCCCGTCTGAACAGAACGTCGACCGCGCCCGGCTCGATCTCGGCGGCGATGCCGTCGCCCAGGTTCGGGACCGTCACTGCCGTGGACTCACGGAAGACCGTCGTCGCGGCGGTGAACGCGACGGAGCTGTCGACCTCCGAGCTAAAACGCATCGCGGACATTCTCACCTGGGTCGTGGGCGCGTCGGCTCGGTCGGCGCGGCTGAGCGCGATGCTGACCTTGCTCGTACCCGCGATGAAGTGCAGCTTCTCCGTCACCGAGTTGTCGAGTACCGCGTCGATGTTCGGTACCGGATCTTTGTCCTTGACCGTTTCAACCAGCCTCGGATCGGCATCGGCAGGCTCAACGAGCATCTCGAGCATCCGGTTGCCCTCGGCGATCCACTGCGAGTCAGGGTTGCCCTGTTCGGGTTTGTATGGCGTTGTCGGGTTGTCCCCGACGTCGAGCCCAGCGGGGAGCGGCGATACCGATGACGAACCAGCGACGGACACCGGAGCTGTCGCCTCGCCGGAGATCGCCGTGCCGCACCCCGTCGTGGCCAGCACCGCCGCCATGGTCAGGCAGAACAGCCTCCGCCGCTGCATCGCATCCCCAATCTCCTGTAGCCGTGGTCACCTGAACGTTCTCGGGTGCCCCTTGGCGCGCGCTTGCCCAGCACTTGCCGCGTCCGTGACCGGATTCTTGCAGACGCAGCGGGTCACGGCGTCGGCTCCGCGCCCGCGATCTCGCGCCAGATCGACTCCAACTCTTCGGCGGGCGTCGTGGCACCCCCGTCGCGGAGCGCCGCCCAGAATTCCCGGCGCTCCGCCAGCTCAGCTTCCACCCACGCTGGCAGGGCGGGGGCGTCGTCGTCTCTTTCATGCTCCATACCCATTTGACGCACCAGCTCCCGGTTCGGTTCCGAACTCGTTCGTGGCGTGGCCGGCGCGACGCAGAGGCCGCAAACGGCACGTTCCCGCCCGCGGCCTTGATGATCGACCTGCACCCGGTCGGGCGCCATGTAAAGATCGGAGCCATGTCTGCCCGGTTCATCGCGTCAGCCGTTTCCTTCATCGCTACCTCTCTCGCGGTCAGCCCCCTGACGATCGGGTTTGCCGCCGCTGCACCCTCGAAGGCCGGAACCACCTGCGGCACCGTCACCAGCCCGACAGGTGCCAACGAGTACATCTACATCGACACGGGCACCGTCGACTGTGCAGAGGCACTGGCTGTCGCGCGCGAGTACAACGCCGCGATCACCGCCGGACGCACTGAGGGGCGCGGCTTGCACTACCGGACCGGAGAGTGGTCCTGCGCGCTCCGTATTTCCCAGGCGCCGTCCTCATCCGAGGCGATGATCGGTTGCAGCAACGCGACCGGCAGCTTCACCGCGGGTCCCGAGGGGCGCGACTAGTGGACTACCGTCCCCCTGAACGTCTCCGGGCAGTCACCGCCGAGTACTCGCGAATCGCAGCCTGGATGTTTGTGCACTATCTCTGCCTCGCCGCGTACGCCATCGGCGCGCTCAGCTTTGTCGGCTGGTACCTCGGCTCGCGGAGGAACCCGATCAGCCTGGCCCTCATCGTCATGCTGGTGGCGATCGCGTACGTCGTACGTCACAGGATGCGGATCGTCGGGCGTCGCCGATGCCAGACCTGCGGCCACGCGCAACGGCACCAGCACCGAGTCTGCGGAAACTGCCGACGACTCCTCGAGCCCGCGTACGTCACCCACCGCTCCTGGTACCAGCTGTAGCGCGGACGGGAGTTTCCCATCGCCTCCTAGACACGGGCCTGGTGCGCCCCGACTGTCTCGACGCGCCGTACCCGGTTCCTGTCGCACCTTCCGGCTACCGTCCCGATCGAAAGCGACGTCCACTACCTGGAGGAACACCATGCCCCTGCCTGAGCTCACCCCTGAGCAGCGTGCCCGAGCGCTCGCGAATGCCGCTGCGGCCCGCACTGCCCGCGCTCAGCTCAAGGCCGACCTGAAGTCCGGCACCGTCACCGTGGCCGACGTCCTGGCCCGCGCCGAGGACCCCATCGTCGGCAGGATGAAGGTCTCGGCGCTGCTCGAAGCACTGCCGAAGGTCGGCAAGATCAAGGCTGGCGAGATCATGGCGGGGGTGGAGATCGCTCCCACCCGCCGCGTCGCCGGCCTCGGGGAGCGGCAGCGCGCCGGTCTCCTGGCCGCGCTCGCCGCGTAGCTACTCGCCCGGACTGGAGGCCCGTCACCGTTTAGGTGGCGGGTCTTCGTCGTGGACTGGCAGTGTTGCGATACGTCGATTCAGAGGGCTATCGCGCGGGCTTCCGCCGAACACGGGTGACGATCTGCACCTCTTCGACTTCGAGGGCAGGCAACGGTAACCCGTCTAGGAGAACGCCTGGCGTGGTTTCCAACGCCTCGGCCAGGAGGAGTAGCAGGTGGACCCGTGGACCCTGCCGACCGCGCTCTAGGCGTGCCAAGTTTGAAACGTGCATGGTGGCGCGCTCGGCGACCTGCTCTTGTGAGAGCCCAAGCTGTTCACGGCGGCTCCTGATGCGTTTCCCCAGGGCGGCGAGGGTCGGGTCGAGAGATGGCTGCTGGTCGGGCTTCATGGCCTGTCCACTACAGCCGCCTGGTTCGCTGCCAGCCAGAGCGAAAGTAGACCAGCTATTTCCAGCGCCTATCGGAATCAGCTAGTTTGTCGGTGGAGTCTGGTTCTCTAAAACAGAGAACGCTCCGCACTGCCGCGGCGATTTCGAGGGAGTAGGGCATGGCCAGGATGATCGGACGACCGATACCTCGGGCAGTGTTGCTAACGGTGCTCGTGTCGGGCGTCTCAGCCACTATGCCGGTAGCGCCTGCGTACGCCTGGGAATGCCCCGGCGTGACGCCGGAGCAAATCAAGATCTGTCAGCGGGAGGCGCGTGAGACACCGACTCTCACGCCGTCCACGTCGACTGGTGGCGGGTCGGCCAGTGGTGGCCTCGGCGACTGGGTCTCCGAGCACGCTGGTTTGGTCGTTCTTGTAGTGGCGGCCCTGATCGCGTGGGCAGTGATTGCAGGTTTGCGAAGCGGCAAGGCTCAAGAGACGGCAGCTAAGGCTGAGCGGCTCGCAGCGGAAGGCGCGCATGCTCGTGCGAACATGGTCCGCGCGGCGGAGGAGCAGGAACAGCGGCAGCGCGAAGCGGAAGCACGCGCCGCTGAGCAGGCCCGCCAGCGCGCGGCCGAACAGGTGCGGCTCCGCGCCGAGGCCGACCAGCGTGCCGCCGCGGAGGTTGCGGCTGCCGAGAGAGACAACGCGGTCCGGGAAGAGATGGACCGTCTGCGCAAGAGCGGCGGCGGGCTGTGACGACAGACGACGAGATCCGCGAGGAAGCGCAGCGGCGACTCGAAGCGGAGCGCGCCGAGTTCGAGCGGCGAGCGGCCGAGGAACTGGCACAGGTGGAGCGGGACGCCGCGTCGGTTCGTGACGAAGCGCAGCGGCGACTGGTGATTGAGCACATCGGCGCGACGTTCGGCCGAACGCTTGAGATACTCCGGGACCAGCAGGCCGTCACAGCGTTGATGAGTGCGGCGGGGCTCGTCCGAACCACCACCGAGACACGCGTGAACCCGACCGGCACCACCACTCAAGTGACGACGACGCACGTACCGAAGCTGCTTGGCATGGCCTGTAACCGAACCAGCATGGGCGTCTTGTTCGAGCTCGAGGTCGGCCAGACCGTCGCACACTGGCGCGATGTCGCTGAGATCTTGCGCGCCGGGCTTCGGGCCGAGCGGCTCGAAGTGATCGAGCCTCGAAGCGGCCAGATCCAGCTGAACATCGCGACGGCGAAAGGCTGACCCGTGGCGTACGTGATTCAGTTCGAGCGTGGCGGCTGGCTCGGGAAGGACAAGTGGTGGGTCGGTCACTACGCACCCGACGGCGAATGGATCGTGCACTCGTGCAACTTCTCCCAGGAAGAAGCCGAAGACGAGGTCAACCTCCTCAACGGCGGCAACGCCGCCGCGATTCGTCAGCAGGCGCAGGCTCAGGCAACCGATCACCTCGCTGCGGAGACTGCCCGTGCTGCTGCCGCCGAGCGAGAAGCAGCGAACCTCGCTGAGCAGCAGCGTCTCCTGGCTGAGCAGGCGCACCGGCAGGAACGCGAGCGCGCTGCGTGGCTCGCTGCTCAGGAGGCAGACCGCCGCCGTGCGCAGGAACAGGCCGCAGAGCAGCTGCGTCTGTACCCTCCGACCGAGACCAAGGCCGTCGGTGGCGTCGCGGCCTGGGATGGCAGCATCGCGTTCCACCTGAGCAACGGTGAGATGGTCCTGCTGTCGGTCAAGGAAATCAGCTGATGCGACGTGTGGCCCTGGTGGGCGCTGTGTCCCTGGCTGCTGCTGCATGCGCTACCGCGACTCCGACCGTCGATCCGACATCTGCGAATCCGGTCGGCGGAACGGACTCTGTGCCGCTCGCGCAGCAGTACCTGAACGTGTCGGGGCAGGGCGTGGCACAGCTGGACCACCAGCTCGAGCAGTACGGCTCCCCGGCCCCGGGCGTGAAGATCGCGCTGTGGGACGCGCAGGTGCACGACCGCAAGTGCACGATCGGCCCGGCCATCATCGCGGTGGGCCGTACGGGTTTCCTCACCGCTGGCCACTGCGCGACGCCCGACACCGAGCACCCCGAGCGGTGGAGCGGAGCGGTCGGCCCTGTCGCCGCGCAGGTCCACCCCGACGGCAAGGGCGCGCTGGAGCTGGGCGTCATCGAGCAGATCTCCGCGACGCCCACCGACGACGCCGGAGTGATCTGGACCCGCGCGGCCGCTGGCGACGACACGATTGCCGGCACCTGGAAGGTGGGCGGCGTGATGACCGTCGCCCCGCTGCAGCGCCTCCCCGCCGGCACCCCCGTCTGCGTAGACGGTGCCATCAGCAAGGTGGTCTGCTCGCCGCTGGTCTCGGTGACGGGGACCCAGATCCGCACCCGTCTCGCGACCAAGGAGGGCGACTCCGGAGCTCCCGTGTTCGTGGTCGACGCTCGGACGAAGAGCGCGATCCTCATCGGCGTGCACCGCGGCTGGGAGGGCAACGAAGGAGTCGCCACCGCGATCGAGCCGATCCTCTCGAGGGTGGGCGCCAAGGTCGTCGTGGCGGCGTAGGGGAAACCGATGTCGACCGCGACCGACGCGTCTGCGCTCCTGCGGGCACGTGGTCCTTTGCCGGCGGAGCTCGTCGTCGATATCGTGACTGCGGTCGCTAACCAGATCGATGCCTGGACCGCGGACGGACTGGTCCACGGCACGGTGCAGCCAGCTGAGATCGATGTACTGCTCGATGGGGAGATTCTGGTGACCACGGCGCTCAGCGGCTTCCCCAGTCCGTCAGAGATTCTGAGCCCGACTGTGCTGATGTCCAATGCCCGCTACCTCGCACCGGAGGTGCTGAATGGCACGCTCTTCGGACCAAGCGCCGACACGTATTCGCTGGCGTGCTCGGCGTACGAGTTGCTGACCGGCTCACTGCCGTTCGCGGGTGGGACGGCGGCAGAGATGATGGCGCGGGCAAGCGGGGGACCGGCGCCGGCCACGGACCTGCTGGGCGATCTCGACGTCGTGCTGGCCACGGCGTTGGCGCCGGATCCGCGCGACCGGTACGAGAGCGCGGGGGAGTTCGCGGCGGCGATACGGCGGGCGATCGGGAATCGGCGGGCGCCCGGCTGATTTCCGTCCGCCTGGTGATGCCGCCTCGCGGTTGCGATCGACCTGAATGTCGTGTGGGCGTACCGTACGCGGAGGGGACCCCCGCCATCGCGAGTGGCGGGGGTCCCCTTGTCTCGGAACCTTCAGATGCTCGGAATGCCCTTGAACTGCGCGGCAAGCATCAGGTCGTCGAGTCGGACGTGGCGCACACCCGCGACGCCGCCCCTGTTCGCGAAACCGAGCGGGAGATCGATGTCGAGGCGGTCTCCGAGAATGAAGACATCCGTGGGGCCCCACTCGAGGTCGGAAGTATCGAGATACGCCGCGACACGGTCCATCCCCAGGGCTGATGCAGCGTTGACCACCGCCGCGCCCGACCCGATCGTGTAACGAGCCTCCACGGGGTGAACGTGCTGGAGACGCTGCTTGGAGTCCGTGGCGAGGTAGGCCACGTTGTCACGAAGCTGCTGTGGTTCACCGAATCCCGTGGACCGCAGGTACACCAGGTACTCCGTGAACATCAGCAGTGCCACGCGCTTGCCACTTGGAACCACGCCCACCACATCGGTCGGACGCACGTCCCGGGCTGCGACATAGTCGGGATCGGTCCAGATCCCCAGCGCGTCTGCGTCTTTGAGAACGCCGCGGGCCACCATGTCGGGGAGGCCCGCCTCGACGAGATCAGGCACGAGGTACGGGTGCCTGCTCGCACGCTCGACGAGCTCGCCGCGGGATGCATCGACCACCTTCCGGGCATCGAGGTACCGCTCCGCCGATTCTGTGAAGACGCTCCGCGCGCCCAGGTCACTCACTACTTGTCTTGCCATCTTCTACCCCCTTGTTAGGTAATCGCAGTGAGCAGCGTGTCGTGCTCACATAAGGAAGCTAACATGCGGGTATCGTCAGCGCAAGCGCTCGTCTCGACTACACCTCTGATGGGGACAGTGTGGCCCGGCGTTGTTGTCCCAGCTCACTTCGTCCCGAGTACCCGTCCCGGAATCGATAGCGGCTCAAGGTGTCCCGGACGGGAAGTGTCAGGGGTGAGTGGGACGATCCGGTCATGAGCGAGAATCCGAAGTCTGACGGCTGCCGCACCATCGGCTACTGCCGCGTGTCCACCACCGACGGTCGGCAGAAATCCGACATGCAGCGCGATGCCCTCCGTCGTGCCGGGGTCACGGTGTTGTTCGAGGATCACTGCTCGGGGGCGAAGACCTCACGGCCCGACCTTGATCGCTGCCTTGCCGAACTCGAGCCGGGGGACACCTTGGTCATCTGGCGTCTCGACCGCCTCGGCCGTAGCCTGCCGCACCTGCTCGATGTCGTGGGTGAGCTCTCCGACCGCGGGATCCACCTGCGGTCGCTCCACGAGACCATTGACACCTCGACCGCGACCGGGCGGCTGATCTTCCACGTGATGGCCAGCCTCGCCGCGTTCGAGCGCGAGCTCACCGCCGAACGGGTGGCCGCCGGCGTCGCCAGCTACAGGGAACGGCATAACAGGTGGGGTCGGAAGCCGGTGATGACGCCGGACCAGCTCGAGACTGCGCAGCTGATCATCGCGAGTGGGAAGAGCGTGACCGTCGCTGCTGAGCGGATCGGGGTCGGGCGCAGCACCCTATACCGGGCACTCAGCGCGACAAGTGGAATCGAAGCCAGCGATTAGATGGTCGATCCAGAATCGTCTCCATGAGCTACGTGATTCGCGCGCTCGGCAAGCGCAAAGGTTGGGGCAACACCGAGTTTTGGGGCATCGCGTACTGGGACCGGCAAGAGGGTGACTGGGTGTTGCACTCCGAGGATTCCTGCAACCGAAAGGCTTGGGAAACGGAGGATCTCACGCTCGCGAAGAGAATGTGCAACTACCTCAACGGTGGTGCATCGGAACCTCCGAACCTCGGACGCTGAGTGCCGTGGACGACTACGCAGGGCAGGTGGCCTAGCGCGTCGCTTCGTGATAGGTGCGGCACTCAGGGCAACGGCAGCCTGCCCTCCAGCCTCCGTGGGAACCGTGAGCCAGGCTGGGATCACGGCCGGCGCGGAGCGCGGAATCGATCGCCGAGGCAAACTCTGGATCGCGCGGGCGGTGCCGGGCGATCGCCTGCATGGTGACGCCTGCCTCTTCGGCTGCGGCGCGATACGAGGAGCCTCGGGTCAGTTCAGCGAGCAAAACGGGAGTTACGTTCGCCCAGTCGACGTTCGGACCTCGGAGCCTCGTCGTCTCGGCGTTGTGTGCTCTACGACACGCACCGCATCGGCACCCGAATCTCCAGCGACTAGTGGTGCCGTGCTCGGAGAGAGCGCCACGTGGCGAACCGCCCCGCGAGATGCCGCTCGCATGCGCGATCTGCAGATCGCTCCAGGGCCCGACGGCCGGTAGCTTCCCTGTTGTGATCCACGTGCGGACGGTGATCGTTGCGACGCCGGCGATCTCAGCAACTTCGCGTCTGGTATGCGCAACGATCCTCGGCTCATGGGTGTCCGGCGCTTGCGCGATCGGTGGCGCCGTTGGTGCGAGCGCGACAGGCGCGTTCGTTGTCGGCGGTGCGGCCGGCGCCAACGGGCGGCCGCACGTTGGACAACTCGAACCAGAGTCGTCTGATTTGATCTGTCCGGAGTCGGCCATGGAATCAGTATGCACATCGAACGAGCTCGCGCGTTGGGTCTGCGGGGCCTGGAGCCACTACGTAACCCGGCCGCCGATCCTGCCGTCCGCTCGCCACCGTCTGCGGCCTCCGGGCCCGTTACTGCTGGCTCACCTCGAAGCGCGCGCCGCCTCCCTCGCAGTAGCTCACAACTCCGGTCCGGTCGATCTCCCCTGCCGAGTTCCACCAGCAGAGATAGATGCCGACGTCTGCGTAGCTACGGGCCTTGTTCGTCCCCTTGCCGTCGTAGAAATCGGTCATTGTCTGCCGTGCCGAAGCGCAGGTCACAGCCCCCTTGGTGACCGACAACGAGTACGAGCCGGGAACAGTGGCGCGCGAGTATGTGCCGCACGCCTTCGGGCCTGAGACTGCCGTCGTCACCGGCACCGTCGTGGTTACCGCCGGCGCCGCAGTCGTCGTGGTCGTTGGCGTCGCGCTGACCGTGACCGCCGGCGCCAACGCGGGCATCGCCGTGGTCGAACTGGTTGGCGCGGAGGCCGATAGCTCGCTGCCCGACCGCGTCACGTACACGCCGAGCACCACCGCAGCGACCGCGAACACCGCGACGACCGCCGCGAGGACCGGCACGGTGCGCGACTTGCTGGCCGGGCTCGCCGGTTCCGCGGCGGGTCGCAGGTGCGTCGCCTCCGCGTCGGAGTCCGACCCCGCAGCCCGCAGCTCGGTGACCGCGTCCGGAGCGATCTCCCGCTTCGGCACAGCAGGCACCACGATCGTGCGGGTATCGCCGAGTTGGTCCTCGAGCGCGGCGCGCAGCGCATCAACGAACTCGGCGCACGACTGGTACCGATCTTCCGGCGACTTCGCGAGCGCCTTCGCGAACACCGGATCGAGGCCGGCCGGCAGCTGCGGCGCAACCTCGCTTACCGACGGCGGATTCTGCGTCAGGTGCGCGGTCACCAACGCTGTGATCGACTTGCCGGTGTACGGCGGCCGACCGGTGAGAAGGTGGAACGCCGTGCAGCCCAGGGAGTAGACATCGGCACGGTTGTCGACGTCCTCGCCCTCTATCGCCTCCGGGGAGATGTACTGCATCGTCCCGACCGTGATGCCCGTCGACGTGAGCGACGTGGCCTCGCCAGCTGCCTTGGCGATACCGAAGTCCGCGAGCTTCACCGCCTCGAGTTCGGTGCCGTCCATGCCGACGAGGATGTTGGCGGGCTTTACATCTCGGTGCGTGATCCGGTGTTTGCGCCACGCGTAATCGAGGGCGGCGTCGGCACCGGCGATGAGCTCCAGCGCCAGGGTGGGGTCGAGGGCCCCGTGAGCCTTGACGAGCTCGCCTGCGTCGGTGCCGTCGACGTACTCCATCGTGATCCAGAGCCGGTCGTCGTACTCGCCACGGTCGTACAGGGTCACGATGTTCGGGTGGCTCAGCTGTGCGAGGAGATCGGCCTCCCGCTGGAATCGCCGCTTGAAGTCGTCGTTACGCGAAACGCCAGCGTCCAGAAGCTTTAGCGCATCCTGGCGCGGCAGTCGCGGATGCTCGACGAGAAAGACTTGCCCCATCCCCCCGGCGCCGAGCTGGCGGATGATGCGGTACCCGGCGATCTCGGTCACGGACATACGGGCGATTCTGGTAGGCGAGGGATGAGCCGCGGCGAGGAGGGCTGCCAGGTGAGAGGGTGTTTCGGCTAGGAAATGACAGCAGCCGTGATCCTCCCTCAGAGATCCGCGTGACGACTATTGGGCGCCTAGTTGTTGAGGCCGGGGACGTTGTGAACGCGTAGCCGCTCGATCGGGGTGAGTCCGCCGATGCCGGAGTGCGGTCGGTGGTGATTGTAGTGGTGCAGCCAGTCCTGGTAGGTGGCCGCGCGGGCTTCGTCGCTGCGGTAGAGCTGCGCGTAGGCCCACTCGGCGGCGAGGGTCCGGTTGAACCGCTCGACTTTGCCGTTGGTCTGAGGCCTGTACGGCCGCGTCCACTTGTGCGCTGCGGTGCCCAGGGCAGTGTTGAACACTGTCGATCGGTAGCAGGACCCGTTGTCGGTAAGCACCCTGCGCACGATGATGCCGTGCTCAGCGAAGAACAGTTCCGCTCGCCGCCAGAAGGCGGTCGCGGTCTCTTTGCGCTCGTCGGTGAGGATCTCCGAGTACGCCAGTCGGGTGTGATCGTCGACCGCGTGGTGCAGGTAGCTGTAGCCGCGGCCCTGCTTCTTGTTGTTGCGGTTTCCTGCGGTTCTGCCGAGCTTGCGGTGTCCGCCTCCGTCGGGAATGCGGCCGAGCTTCTTGATGTCGACGTGAATCAAATCGCCTGGGGCGCTGTGCTCATAGCGGTGAGGCTGCGGTTTGCGGACCGGCAGTCCGGTGCACTGATCGAGGTGGCGCAGCAGCGGCATCCGGTAACGGCGCAGCACGGCCGCGACGGTCGATCGGGACAGGTGCAAATGGGCCGCGATCCGTGCTGCGCCCCACCGGAGCTGAAACCGCAGTGCGATGATCCGCCGCTCTCGGCGTTGCCGGGTTTGGTTCGGTGATCGTCGCGGCCGGCTGGACCTGTCGGCCATCGCCGCGGCACCGCCGAGGCGGTAGCGGTCGGCCCATTTCTTCGCCGTCGCCGGCGAGCAGTTGAACCGTTCTGCGGCGCGGCGCAGAGGCCACTGGTCATCGACGACGCATTGCGCTAGGGCCAGACGGCCACGTTCGGTCAGGAAGGCATTACCGTGGGACATGAGGGCCTCTTGGTGATCGGCGTGTGTGTGGTAACCACATCGATACCGGAGGCCCTCACCTCATCTACCGAACGCCACGCCGTTCACAACCTCCCTGACCGCTACACCTAGTCGCCGTGTTCACCAGCTCACCCGTTTCTGATCCTTGATTGCGCCGCCGACCCGCGTCGTGCTCCACTATCGTCGCACCCAGATCGACGAGCCCTGGGGGAAGCGTGAGGACAATTCCGACGCTCGTGGCGGCCTTACGCGCCGCTTGGACGTAGCCGCACATGGCAATTGAGGTTCTGCTGAGCGGCGATCGGATACGGGTCGACCAGGCGGTGTTCGCCGCGCTCCTCGACAACTCGGTCGCCAGCGCCTACGCCGCCTATCGCAATGCGGTCGCGTCCTCCTCGATCACCTTCTCGGATCTCGTTTTCCTGGCCAGGAAGGGCGAGATTCCCTGGGTGCTGTTTTTCGCCCCGCTGCCGGTCGTTGAGGCGCAGATCAGGATCAAGACGGACAAGCTGCTGGGTGGCCTCACGAAGGAGAACTTCTCCGTGAACTCGCGCGACAAGGTGATGCTCAGGGACGTCGAGCTGATCGTCAAAGACCTCCTGCGCAAGCAGGCGCTGCTCAAGCAGAAGGACCCGACCCTTGAGGAGAACAGGATCGTCGGGCTGCTCCGTAGGGGCGGCAGGTCGGTCGAGGAGGACGCAGACAAGCTCATGCGGGCACTCGGCCTGTCCGGCTCGGCGATCCGGTCAGCACGCACCAAGAAGGATGCGCTCGAACTGCTGATCGCCCGACTCGAGGCGAACCAGGTCCTCGTCTCGCGCAGCGTCAACAACTTCATGCCGCAGCGAATCAGGGGTGTGAAGAACTTCAGCGGCATGACGATCAAGGACCCGAAGGTCCCCTACGTCTTCCTCTCGGGCGGGGACCACGGCGACTACCAGGAGCCGACCGGCCGGATGGTCTTCACGCTCGCCCTCCTGAGCGTTCTGGTCGCGCGGAGAATCTTCGCGCCGGTCACCTACGACGGCTCCAGCGCCGGCACCGACGTGAGACGCGAGTACGACGTCGTCGGCGCGATGCTCATGCCGAAGCAGGACCTTCGCGGCGCGGCGCTCGACTCGCTGGACGGTGTCAAGGCCGCGGCCGACTTGTTCAAGGTGACGCCGAGCGCCGTGGCGGTCAGGGCGATGCGGCTCGGGCTAATTACCCCCGCTGACTCGTCCGCCCACCTGAAGGAACTGCGCCACGAGTACGCCCGCCGCGAGAAGACGCCCGCACGGCAGCCCAAGCCCGTCAACGCAGTGCGCACCTACAACGGCCGCGAGCTCTCCCGCCGTATGCTGGACGCGCTCGACGCGGGCAGGATCTCCCCGCGAGAGTTCTGCCGGGCCGTATGCCT
Organism: Tsukamurella pseudospumae; assembly: GCF_001575195.1. Lineage (NCBI taxonomy): Bacteria > Bacillati > Actinomycetota > Actinomycetes > Mycobacteriales > Tsukamurellaceae > Tsukamurella > Tsukamurella pseudospumae. The sequence continues at coordinate 149,224 of NZ_LSRF01000044.1, read as the reverse complement.
ACGCCACATCAAGCCCCACGAGATCGAGGACTTCCGAGGGGCCGTGCGATGAGCGCCTTCGGGGATGTGTACGTCATCGACAACAACGCTCTGTCCCAGATCAAGCGCGAGCGCCGGGCCGGCGACTTCTTCCGGCAGCACTGCCGCATCCCGAGCGAGGTGCTCCACGAGGCCCAGGGTTTCCCGGACATCGGGCAACTGCGGCAGCTCGAGTACCCGACGACCCCGGGCGTGATCGCGAACCTCATCGAAGTCATGGCGTCCGTGCCAGTCGGCGAGACGAAGCTCGTGGACCTCTACGCGAACCTCGGCAACGCCGACCCTCTCGTGGTCGCGACCGCACTCGACGGCCAGCGCACGGACGACGCGAAGCTGTTCGCACCGACCTGGACCGTCGTCACGAGCGACAAGGCCGTGCAGGCCAAGGCGAGGGAGTTCGGGCTGGCGGTGCATTCCAACGAGGACTTCCTGGACCTCGTTGAGGCCGCCGAGGGCGACGGCGACGGCTGACGCGGAGACCACCGCCGTGCCCAACGATCAGTCGCCCAATACATCCGAAGTATCACCCCTGGGTCGAGACCGACACGCCCGGCGCGCGACTCGTCTACAATCGTCGCTAAAGGCGACGATTCGAGCCCGCCACGCCGGTTGCATATCCCTACGCAAGTGAATTCACTGATCCTGTCACGCATTTCACGCCAACGACAGGAACTCACAATGCCCATCACCATTCTGGCTGTGATCGCCGCCTGCCGACTGACCGACGCGTTCAACCTCAGATCGTGGGACCTCATCGTCGCGGCCGCTGCAACCGGCGGCGTACTCGACGCGCTCCTCTTCTAACGAGGCCCGCAGCCACGCCGTTAAGCCTGCACGTACCAGGCCGATCAGCCCAGTCCGCCGCCCCCAATTGCTCGGCTTCCCGACCTTCATCGGCTGGCCCTTCGCGTCGAGGGTGACCATCGGAATGCGGAACTCCGCCAGGGCGGACGCGAAGGCGATCGGGTCGTCGTCGAGGCCGTGGGGCACCGCGTGAAGCTGCGCCACCGCGTTCGGCGACGAATCCGACAGCTCAGTCCACGACTGCCCGCGGACCAGCAACCGCAGCGTGCCGCGCTTGAGCAACGTCGAACGCCGCACGCCGATTGTTTCGACCTGCCCGAGCGGCACCGACCACGGACCGTCGGCCTTCGACGGCGTCACCGTCACGGAACCGGCTTCGGGGTCGACGTCGACGCGGGCGTCGCGGCCTCGGTAGCTGATCATCATGTCCAGATCGTGCCAAGCGGGGCCGGCGGCGAGGTCTCGGCGGCGTGGGCAGTAACGAAGGTGCTCTCCCGACCGCGGACGGCGTGGCGGGGTGGTGTCCACGGGGGAAGGTGTGCGGCGGGTGACGGAGCGGTGAACCTTCTTCGTGACATTGCGAAGGAGGTCCGGCCCGAAGGGGTTGCGTGTCGCGAGTGGCGCGGGAGCGAGGCCCCCGGGCACGGTGGATGCGGAGTCCACCGAGCGAAAGGAAATGGGCGATGGCCATCACCCTCGAGGTTCACAGGCCAGTCGGCGGCGTAGAAGCGGCCCTGTGGCTGAATACGGAGGCCGAGGTGGTCGCCGCGGTTGTGCAGTACAGCAGTGGCGCGATCTATTTGACGGAGGCTCGGCGGCTGGTACGGCGGGCCTGGCCGAAGCCCGGCGCAACGGGCACCGCGCGGAGCGAGGCCGGCGCGCACATCAAGATCGCACGCGATCCCGCGTAGCCGATCCGCGCACCGACCGAGGCCCGACCCTCCCGCAGTCACCTTCCCCGGGCTTGATCCACCGCGACCTCGCCCAGCTCGCCGCGTCCCTCGCCGGCCGCGAAGAAGCCCGGACCTGGCCTCCTCCAGCACGGCCCCGACGCCGTCGCTGGGGAGGCCGGGGCGGAGCACGCGAGCCGGGATGATCTAGATTCAGCGCGGTCGGTGGCACCGATACCTCCGCGCTCGCACCGTTTTCGCCGGTCTACCGGGCGCCGTGCTGTGCCGCGCATGTGGCGCGCGCGGCCAGCAACCTCGTCGACTACACCTTGCCCCAGTTGGTACCCAGGACCTCAGCCTTCGCCGGGAGTGCGACACCGCCGATGGAGAGGGCCATCGCCTGTTCGAGCATCACGACTGCCTGCGCCGCCGCGCCTTCCGGAACCTGCAGTACAACCTCGTCGTGGACGGTGAGCCAGAGGAACTTGCCCCAGCCCATGCCGACCAGGCGCTCGATCGCCAGCGCCAGCAGGTCGCGGGCTGTGCCCTGCACCTGCCGGTTCACGGCGCACGTCGCCGCGCGGGACGGGTGCACGGCCAACAGGCGGCCCGTAGCGGTGGCGACCGCGCCGCCGTTGCGGATCCGCTCGATCTCCCCGGCGACCCACGCGGCGAGCTGGGGCATGGCGGCGGCCAGCTCGGTTCGAACCCGCTTCGCCTCCTCGACGGTCGTGCGGATCTGCGTGGCGGTGAGCTCGTCGCCGGAGCCGTACAGCCAGCCCAGCAGCACCGCCTTCGCGCGCTGCCGCCGCTCCGCCGCCTGCATCTCATCGGCGGGTGCGCCCCACGCCAGCTCCGCCGCCGCGGTGTACGGGTCCACCCCGGCCTTCAGGCGCTCGATCAGCGCAGTGTCACCGGAGAGAGCCGCAGCAACCCGGATCTCGATGGATGCGTAGTCGGCCGACACCAGCACGTGCCCCGGTTCCGCACACAGCACCGGGCGGAAGTCCTTCCGCAGCGCAGCCACCGGAGGCTCGGAGGTGGTGAACCGGCCGGTCACCGCGCCCAGGGTGTCCACGATCGGGCGAGCCCGATGCACCCCGTCGGCGTCGGCCTTGGTGGCGGCCAGATGCGCCAGGTCGTTGTTGACCGCGGCGGATGCCTGGCGCCACCCGATGATCTGAGTCCGCAGCTCCGCGGCCTCCCCGGTGAGAGGCAGGGACTGCAGGGTCTCTCGTGAGGTGTCGCCGGCGAGGGTGACCCCGAGCCTCGCGAACGCGTCCTTCACCGCCCCGCTGGCCTCAGGCTTGTAGACACCGAACCGGTCCCTGAGCGTCACCGCCAGTGCATCCGACTCTGCCCGGGCGACCTTGGCCGCCTCGGTCACCGCGGTCTTGTCCACGACCATGCCGCGTCGGGCAGCCCCGTGAACGGTCGCGGCGACTGTGTGCTCGCGCACCCGGGTCTCATCAGGGACGCCGGGGAGGAGGTGCGCTGCGAGCATCGCGGTGGCCGAAGCCTCCATACTGCGCACGAACTTCACGTGCGGGAACCAGCGCCGCATCGCCTCCCCCAGCGAACGGTGGGCGAAGGTCTTCCCATCGCCCGGCTGGAGGAGCTGATCCAGGATCCGCGCGTCCACAGTGTGTGACCACAGCTTGCCGAGGTCACACAGACCCGCATCAGCGAGAGCCCCGAGGATCTTAGGGCCGTCGTACACCGAGAGGGTGCAGGCAGGGCTCTTCAGCCAGCTCCGCAGAGCCGCCATGCTCTCGGCGCTGTCCAGCGTCAAGGCGACTGCAGCGAGGTCGGTCGCGACGGTAACGGTGGCCGCCTGATCCCCGTTGGCGGGGGCGAAGTGCAGGCCGACGATCGCGGCGTCGGTGGTCACGGACGCGAGCTGCGCGGCGCTATCCACCTGTCCGGGGTGTCCAGGGTGTCCAGGGGCCTGGTCGGTGAAACAAACAGAGGCGTTGGCGTCGTTCGATGCGATTCCGTCATTTCTTCCGCAACCGCCGCCCTGCCCGGACACCCCGGACACCCCGGACAGGGAATCCCTCTGACCTGGGGTTTCAGGATGTCCCGCCAGATTCGCGACCCCGGACACATCCCGTACACCATCCCGGACACCTGCCGCCGCGAACTGCGGATGCACGACGACCTGTCCGGGGTCGGTCGGGATTAGCGACCCGTTCCGAATCGCGGCGTTGAGGCCGTCGGTGGCGCGGCGGATCCGCATGCCCTGGACCATCGGCTGCCGCCCCTCGGACGGGGCGGCCTTGACCGGGTACACCGCGCGTCCGGTGATCGAGTAGATGACGCGAAAGAACGACGCCTCCGTGCGGGCACCCTTGCGACCGGTCTCATCGCACCAGCGGGTGTAGGCCCTGTAGACCTCGATCTTGCTGTCGCGCTCCTCCGGGCCGAGTACACAGCTCTCCTCGAGGAACTGCTCCTCTGCGGACTGGGTGGTGGCGAGCATCTCGTGATCCCGCGCGGCGGAGGCGGGACGGATGAAGCCCCGGGACTCCGCAGTCATGCGGTCGTACGCCGCGAGCCCGAGGTTGAGGATCGCCGACATCTGCGCCTCGAGGCGGTTGCCGAGCGTGAGGTCCTCGGCGCCGTAGAACGACTTGGCGAACGGCAACACCTCCAGCCGCGAGGCGAGCACCCCGGCGGGGTCGCGCAGCTCGATGAGCAAGTTGGAGGTGATGACGATGCGGGTAGCCAGGCGGCCCGACCAGTTCTTGATCCCCTTGCGTTCGACCGGCGTCATCGCGCAGCCGGAGACCGAAAGCATCCGGCGGCTCAGCAGGCCCACATCGACGTGCTCGTCGCGGGCGTCGTCGAGGATCGCCAGCCCCTTCTCGATCCAGTTCTCGATGCCGAAGGGGCGGCTCATCTCGGACAGGCCAGAGGCCTCGACCTGGGACTCCCCGACGAGCAGAGTCAGCACGTCGAGCAGCTTGCCCTTGCCAGCGCGCTTCGGGCCCCAAAAGAAGAAGATCTTTTGCAGGCTCATGTCCCCCGAGGCGATGTACCCGATGACTTCGAGCGCGAGCTGACGGCAGTCGGGATCGTCGGGCCATGCGCCCATCAGCAGCTTGTCCAGCGCCTCGGACTCCGTCACGGCCGGGTCGTAGGCGACGGCCAGGCTCGTGAGGTTCCAGTACCGCGGGGTATGCGCGTAGAAGTTGCGCTGGCCGGTGGCCGGATCCGGGCTGCGGGTGAGGAGCCCGTTCGAGCAGGCGATCACCGGCCCCGCGGGGTCAGCGGTGTGCCGCCACTTCCCGTTGTGCCACGCGATCCAGTACGACGCCGCGGTCTGCGTTTTCGGCGGGTCCGTCGCGAGACGAGCCCGCAGGCCTTCGAGGACGTTGTCGCGGCGGTACTTCGAGATCGGATACGGGCGGCCGAACGCATCGCCGGGGTTGTCGACGATGACGGCCGACGCCAACAGCGTCCACACCATGCCCGGGATGGTGTTGTCCTCCAGTGCCTCCCACCGAGACCCGGTGTGCGTCCACCACAGACCGCCGTTGAACGCCAAGGTAGGCGCCTTTTCGGTCGCATGCATGAAGCACCGGTCGATCAGCTCGCGGGCGATCCTGTCGTAGGCGTCCGCCGACGTGATGACGAGCGAGGCCCCGGACGCGGGGAGCATGTCGTCGGTGACGATCGTCTTGGCGGGAGGCTTCTTCGTAGCGGGCTTGTTCGAGGCGCCGGCCACGATGGCGGCCAGCAGACCGGGGCGCTCCGCCTCCTCGACCTGCTTGAGGACGTCGTCGAGGCCGTCCTTGCCGCCGCCGGGGTTCGGTGCGTAGGCCACGGAGGTGGCAAGTGTGAGGGCCTGCCCCAGACGCTCTGCGCCCTGGTACACGTCGATGTTCGTGGCGGCGTCCTTGTCGGTCATGATGACGACGCGCTTGCCCTGGCAGAGGCGGTGGAAGTCGAACGGCAGTGCCCCGTCCTCGGACCACCCGGTCACGCCCGGGATGCCGATCACGGTGGAGTTGGCGACCTCCACCGCGTCCCGCGCGAAGCCGGTCGCGGCGGCCTCGACAGCGGCCGCCGCCGCCAGGGACTGCTTGGTCCCTTCCGCGACGATAACGAGGTCCGAGGTGCCCCGCCGCCGGAGGGCATAGCCGAGCGGGCCGCCCTTGGCGCTCACGTACTTGGGCTCGCCGTCGTCCTGCACGTCGGGCTTGATCTGCCACCGGATCGACCCATCGGCCTTCGGATACGCGAACCAGATTCCGCGCTGCCGCTCCTCGCGCAGGTTGAAGTCGTCCGGGAGCGGGTCCCCCGGCTCTGTGCTGCGGACCCACCCCGCATCGGCGAGGTGCCGCACGTAGGAGCCGATGCCTTCACCGGCGAGGTACCGGCGATGCGCATCGGTAAGGGGTCGACCCGGCAGGTCGGTGGCGGCGACGTTCGGCTGTTCGGTGACTTGACCAGTCGAGTCGCCTGTGGCCGACGTGCAGCCAGGGCCTTCTGCGTCCGCGGGGTCGTTCGGGGTGGACTGGGGTACGATCAAGGCAGTTCCTTCTGGCGAGGGAACAGCGAATGTGAGCGGCGGCGGGCCTACAACCCCGGCGCCGTTTCGCTGTTCAGGCGGCGGGGATGAGGGCGAGCTGCTCGGGCAGCGCGACGGTGCAGCGCACGTCGATCGCGGAGACGTCGGCAGAGATGATCACGGCGTCCGGCGGTACCAGCCCTCGGATCAGCGGCTTCAGGTCGGCGAGGGTGCGTACCAGGATCGGGTGGCCAGTCGGCAGCGGGACGGTGACCTGCATGGTCGGTGCGCGCATCAGGCACCTGCCGGACCGTCGAGGTGCAGCACGGTTACCCGCTCCTGAATGCTGTCTGCGTACTCGCCCGAGAAGCACAGCTCGTTGGCCTCGATCAGCACGGGGGCTCTAGTGACGACGTGGCCCCGGACGATGCCCGCGATCGGCGCGGACAGGGTCTCGAGCGCCGTCGTGGCAGGCTCGTCGAAATGCCCGCCCTCGATCACGATGACCCCCGGCGCAGGGTTGTTCGCCTCCATGAACCCGGAGCGGGTCGCCAGGAGCCCCGGCGTGGTCCAGGTGACGTCGGTGCGCCCGCCGAGAGCGGTGCGGATGCTCGTGGTCTTGCCGGAACGGGCCGGGCCGACCAACGCGAGCGCTCCCGCCCGACCCCCGTCGAGCCAGTCGCGGATGGCGGCGATAGTGCTTGCGTACGGGACGGGGACGGCGGCCGCGTCGAGGTCGGAGAGGCGGATGCGCAGCTGTCCGCCGGGGACACGCACGGCGGGCAGGGTGCCGGCCCGGATCCAGCGGCGGATCGTCCAGGGGGTGACGGCGAAGTGCGTTGCCGCGCCAGCAACGTCGGTGTACATGGGGGCGGTGAGACTGGTGGACAAGGATACTCCCAGCATCGAGTGATCGATGCTGGCCGACCCTCCGCAGTCCCCTCCGAGGCGGGAGCTGAGCAGTTGCCAACGTGTTCGGCACGTGCCTGTGGCGGTCTCATGGACCGACGCCGCGCTCGGACTCGCGACTTATGGAAAGGGTAGCACACGCGAGCAGCTCGTAGCATTCGAACACGTTGCCGCTCAAGCCTCCTCGCGCCATGCGACAGCATCCGTTCTCTGAAACAGAGGACGGATCCTGACCGCGGCAGCGGCGAATCTTTCATCTGCACAGCGAGTTCCGCCGCTGCACGGTGGAGCCGCCTGTCCGGCGGTCGTGAGCAGGCGGTGCGGGAGGCCTTGACCGATCCCATAGTCGTTGCGGCCCGGCGGAGCTAAGCGACGCGGCGTGCGTGCGGATTACGACGGCGATCGGCCACGACAGGGACCGCATCGAGAAGCGCGCTTCGGCACCAGCCTGAGCGGTTACTCGCCGAGCAGCTGCCTCACGACTTCTGCCCCGGAGTTCACGCTCCCACCGCTTCCGTCAGCTGCGTCCGATGCTGTCGCGCTGCCAGGGGTCAAGACGGCGGATCGTGCGTTCCGCGTTCTCGAACTGCCGGACGTAACCGCGGACGGTGGACTCGCTGATCCGACCTCAGCGGCCAACTGCTCGACGGGTGGCCCGCCGCGAACTGCCTCGGCGATGTCTCTGCGGACAGCAGAGTTAGGGACGGCGTAGGTGAACGGTTCGCCATTCATCCCCGCAGTGTGCACCTGGCCGGTGCGCCGATCGGTCCGGGGGCGCGACGAGAATCCGATCGCGGATGTCAGTCCCTGGAGCCAGACTGGGTACATGCCCGCCTCCCTCACCCAGGTCAGCTTCGCCGCTGCGGATCCTGCCGCGGTCACGACCGCTCTCGCGCTGATCACCGGCAGCGAGGTGGAAGCGAGCACGCATGAGCCCGGTCGCGGCCGGGTCAAGGTCGGTGACGCCGCGGTGGTGGTGCGCCGGCGCAGATCGGTGTCGGCCCCGGCCGTGCTCGAGTTTGCTGTGCCTGATCTCGCCACGGTGACCGCCACCCTCGCCGCGGCGGGAATCAGGGCAGCGGACATGGAGGGGTTCATCGTCGTACACCTCGATGGCGTGAAACTCATTGTGATGCAGGAGGAACTATGACCGAACTCGACGACGACCTCGAGACCCGCGCCGCGCTGTACCGCGTCATGCAGCAGGCCGCGGCCCTGCATCGCCTCCTGTGCTCATTGCCCCCGGACGCGGCGAAGCGAGTCACTGGTGGCGAGAAGGATGCGATCTCATTGCTGGCCTCGCGGTGTCTCTGGACCTCGACCGCAGACTTGAATCAGCGGGGCGAGCACGCATACGCGCAGCGTGTGATCGAGCGGGCCGCGGAGCTCGCAGCCGAGCAGGAGGCGCCGTGACCACACCCATGGAGAGCACCCGCACCGGGAACCTGTTCATTGTGCTGTTCGAGGACGGTCGCGTTGCCGAGCTGCCCTGTCCCGCAGCGTTGATCGGGGACCCGATCGCACGGGAGATCGAGGACTGGGGCCGGTGGCACGCTACTGAGCGGCCCCGCCCGCCGTGGCGCCTGCTCGATGCCGGCGAGCACGAGGCGGACCTGCGGGAGATGCTCGCGGCGATGCCCGCCGAGGACCGGTTCTTGTCGATCGAACCTGGCTGGTATGGGCTCGCGGTCCAGTGCTGGCGGCAGCTCAGGCGCATCGACCCGAACGTGCTCGTGGCCGAGGTGAAGTCGAAGGACGGCGAGTTGCGGATCGCCGCGTACGACCAGGATCGGCAGGTGGTCGCACGGTTCGGCGGACCGATCGGCTGGGCCCGCAAGCAGAGCCTCAGGACCTGCGAGTGGTGCGCGGAGCCGGTACCTGCGGTGTATCTGGACTCCCAGCGGCGGCTCTGCCCGTCGTGCGGTGAGTTCGCCGAGGGGATGGGCAACCTCGTGGTTTGGCTCCGGCCGCCCGCGGACCCCGGCGAGGAGACGCCGTGACCAGGTTCTTCACCGCCGATCTGCACCTGGGGCACCGCCTGATCGCGGATCTGCGGGGCTTCAGCAGCGTCGGCGCGCATGACGCCGAAATCACTGCGCCGCTGTACGCGCTCGACCCGGACGATGAGCTGTGGGTGCTCGGCGACGTGTCCTGCGGCGGGCACAGCGTGGCGGAATCTGCTCTGGCGCAGCTCCGTTCGGTCCCGGCGCCGATGCACCTCGTCGCCGGTAACCACGATCTGAGCCACCCTCTCAACGGCCGCAGCGAGGAGTGGCGCGCCCGGTACGCCGAGGTGTTCGCGTCGGTCAGCATCGCCGGCCGGATCAACCTCGGCGAGACCGAGGTGCTGCTGTCTCATTTTCCCAACGCCGGGACGCCAGATCGTTACGCGCGCGAGAAGTTCACGCAGTGGCAGCTCCCTGACCTGCGTCGATGGCTCGTCCACGGGCACACACATAGCTCGGCGCGCCGCAGCGCGAAGAGGTCGATCTGCGTGAGTCTGGAGGCGTGGGACCTGCGGCCGGCGTCGGAAGAGGAACTCGAGATCGAGATGAGGAAGCGGTGATGGAGCGATGACGCTAGCGGAACTGGGGGCGTTGCTCGCTGGCCTGCCCGGCGAGACCCTGGTGCTGGGGAGCGGATACGAAGGCGGCTTCGCCCGGGTGGCGGGCGCCGGCGTGGTCGAGGTCCAGGAGCTGGAACGCGGCGAAGAGCAGACGTACCTCGGACGCTACGCGACACCGGAGGCCGCCGCCGAGGAGATCGACGGCGGTCCCGGTGCCGAGTGGCAGACGATGGTGGGCGGCGAACCGCCGCGCCTGATCGGTGTGCCGGTCACGGCCGTGGTGCTGAGTCGGGAGGGACGCTGATGGCCAGGGACGACGCCTACTGGCAACGTATGAGCGAGTCGGTCGAGCGCGGCGAGTACACGGCGGCGGGTCCGGTCGAGTTGGGACCGGCAGCGCCGCTGCGGCTGTCCAGGATCACGCTCTACACCTTGGCGCCGGTTCTGAGTCACGTCGCGTCTGCCTACGCCGCGGTACTGAACGCGGAGCCGATCTGCGGTGAGGATGAGCGCGGCGCGTACGTCGAGGTGACCGACGCCGCTGGCTTTACCATCGAGCTTCGGCCCGTTGATGCCGGGGAGGTGTCCACCGTGACCAGGATGGAGTTCCGCGGCCCAGAAGCCCCGGATGCGGCCGAGCGTCTGCACATCGAGACCGGCGGGGTGCAGCGGCACCTCTACGGCGGGCGGTGGGACACGGTGGCTGGGAACTGTATCCGGTTGATCGGCCCGGGTGACGAGGTGAGCGGCGCGGAGCGGGAGCGCATCCGCACGGCGATTCAGCGTGGCGAGCTCGAGGCCGAGATTCAGCGGATGATCGAGGAGAAGAAGTAGTGGCGGTTCCGTGGCCCATCACGGCAGTCGAGTGTCGCGGCGGCACCGTCGTGCGGATCTGGCACGCGGACGGCACCGTAGCGGATCACGACTTCCGTTACCTGCTCGGCCGGGACGGGGTGTTCGCCGCGCTCACCGCCGAGATGACTCCGAGAGCGCAGCTGGTCGACGGCACGGTCGGTTGGATCTTGCCCGACGGCACCGTGATCGACCTCGCGCCCGACGCGCTTCACGCCCACGCCGTGATCGGGCAGTGTCCCGGTGGTATGTGCCGCGGGTGGACGGCGGAGCACACGGTGCTGGTGCGGCGGGCTGAGTAGGGGAGTCGATCCCTTAGCCTCGACCGCCTCGGTGTGGCACCGGCACCCCAGCCCGTCGCAACTGCGCGGCAGCATTCCGACACGAACGCCAGTCCGACGGCGATGACGGCACCGTGATCGCGGGGTGCTCGATGCCGGGCGGCGGGATCAGGCGCGGGTGTGCGCGACGCTTCCGGTGCTGCATGGTGCTGTCGGGCGAAGTGGATCAGCTCGGGGAGGTCGTCCACGCTGTCAGCTTCTCTTTGAGGCACTGACGAATTCAGGACGGAGATGGCGGGAACGGTCCGTGCAGCCATCGATGCGCATACTGCCGCGGTGTGTGCGCCGTGGCCCAGTAGCGGAACGCTGTTACCAGCGACCGGTCTTCGGGCGAGCGATCTGCTCCCCGAGGGGGCCGGTCCCGTAGTCGAGGGTCGCCTCGTTGACCTCGGCCTCGGCGTTCTCCCCAGGAGTCTGGCAAGCAGGACAGAGGATCCACGCGATCCGGCCGTTGCAGAACTGGGCGTTCCAGCCTTCGATGTTGCTGTGCAGACGGCGCCGGCAGCCGTTGCAGCGGTTGAGGTTAGACACGTGGTCCTTCCGTTGTGAGGGTGGTTGGTCAGGCGTGGACCCGAGCGGGGCCAACGATGTACATGACCGCGCCCATCAGGTCAGCGGTGTCGGCGGTTCCATCGCTCCCCGTCGACAGCTGCAGGAGCTCGGCGAGCTTGGGGTCGGAAAACCACGTGCGGCCAGGAACGGATGCGCAGTCGGCACTGTGGACGAGGAGGTCGGTGTCGTGCCAGCTGTACCAGGTGCACCCGCAGGACTCGTCGACGTCGCCGGTCATGGTGAGCTGCGACAGGTTCCAGAACGGCGCGGTGGGGTTGGTGTTCGTGTGCATGTGATTCCTTCCGTTAAGGGGTCAGGTGGTGTGTCTCGGTGCCGGGTCGGCTAGGCTGCGCGATCACGTGCGCCGGTGCCGCGCAGGGCCCACACGTGCTCCTTTACGATCAGCGGCTTGTCTTCGGGGCCGGCCACGTACGGGGCGACCCACCGCTTCCTGGTCCGTGCGCGGCCCTTGCCGTGTCTGTACGTGTGCATGTGCCCGCGGACGATCCAGCGGTGGGTGTACTCGCGTTCGCCGGTGACCGGTTCGCCGTTCGGCCCCCTGGTCGGGTTCGGGCGAGGGCGAACGTTGATCACGGTCACGCCGGGGACCGGTCGATTGCGCGTGTCGCGGGGGTCGCCGTCTCGCGCGAACGTAGCCTGGCGGGCTTCGGCGACGGTCGTCTCGCCGGCGAGAAGAGTGGTCGCGATCGCCAAGCGGCCCAGGAACTCTGCCGTTGTGTGCGCGTCGACACCCATGGCGTCCAGTCCGATGCTGCGCACACCGTGTTCGGTCCGCTGCCATACAGCGATTCCCGTCTGGGCTCCGTGGTACGGGGCCCAGGTGAGAGCGTCGATGGCGGTGGCGGTAGGGCCGAGCTGGATCGTGATGCCGCCCTGAAAGTAGATGAGGCCACCAGCCTCCCCAGGCTGGAGCTCGGGCAGTGCCGGGAGTTCCATGTCATCGATCGCGGTGTCGACGGCGAGCGTAGCCATGTCGGCCGACACCCACCACATGTCGCCAGTTGAGATCCCCGCGCTCTGGATGTCGATCGAGAGGGCCAGCGAGGTGATCGTCGGTAGCTCGGCGAGGTCGTCGGGGTGAAGGTTGTTGACACCGACCGTTCGCGCAAATTCGAGAGCGTCCGCGCAGTAGTCCACGGACCGATCGAACTCGGTCAAGATGTCGGCGCGCAGCTTCGGGAGTTGCGTCGCTCGGAGAGGTTTCACGGTTGCTCCTTAGGGGATGGTCGACGGCGGGTCCGGCCGACGCGGCGAGCGGCCTCTGGGGCGAGGCCGGCCATCGTGCCGGTCGGATCAGGCCGCCTCGACAGTGCTGGAGTTGAGAGTGAGGCCGGAGGCCGCGGCGAGGTAGCGGTTCAACACCTCGGGACTCACCTTCGCCGGGAGCGTGACATCGAGGCGCTCACGCTTACCGTTGTGCTGCCACTGGCGCGACACGGAGGTCAGCACCCAATCCCGCGACCGGCGGACCAGCGTCACCTGTGTGGCCTTGACGGACCGCCCGCCGTTATAGCTGCGAGCCCACGGCCCGGCCGGCAGGTAGGTGACCTTGGTGCCGGACCACAGTCTCTGAGGCAGCACGGCGAGACGCATTTCGGCCCGCGTCGCGATCTCGGCGAGGATTTCCGGGTGCACGCAGAATGCCGTGGCTCGGCCCTCGGCGACGTCGATCGCACCGCGGAGGCGGTCCAGGTGGGCGTCGTTGATGGGGATGGGCTTAATGAGATCGGTCATGTGAGTGCTCCTTTCGGTGATTTCAGCGGGGGTTCGGTGCCCTGTACCGGGTGCGGCGACCTGCGCCGCGGGTAGTCAAGCCGCCGGATGGGAGGCACGGAGGTGGAGCAAGTCGCGGAGCGGGGCGGTCGGCACGATGACGCGCGTGCCCATTCGGACGACCGGGACGGGGAAGGTGCCGTCGGCGACGGTGCGCGAGGCGGTGGCCTGGCTGACGCCGAGAAGAACGGCCGCGACGCCCAGGTTGACGGCGGTACGGGTCACGACCTGACGCTCGGCGTCGGCGGGGCTGGGAAGCGACATGGGAATCCTTCGGATCACGGCGTGCCTGATGGTTACTCTGTGACTCCATGAAAGCATAGGACTCGCGAACAGCGCAACCATCAATTACCCTGTGGGAATGATCCTGGGATTCGGCAAGGCGTACGGAGAACGTGTCCGGGCGCTACGAGAAGCGGCCGGCGCGACGCAAGAACAGCTCTCGCGCGAACTCGCCCGGTTCGGTGTTGTCTGGAGTCGCGCACGTGTTGCCCAGGTCGAAGCCGGTCGCGGGGTCCCAGATCTGGAGACGATGATGGCGGTTGCACGAGCGCTCACATTGCTCGGTGGAAACGCTGTCCGCCTCGCGGACTTGCTCCCGGAATGGACCACCGGCAGGGAGGTCGCAGCGCTGCGTATCGCACTCCACGGCGAGCCAGTGCCGATGATTCCTCCGCGCTCTCCGGAGATCGGCACTGTTCCTGAACCGGATCCGAGAGATGACCGCGCCTACGGCGTTGTGGAGGACCTTGTCGTGAAGCAGGTCGGCGACCATCCCGAAGTCGTACTGCGGGTTGCGCGGCGCCTGTATGGGCACTCCGGGACAGAAGAGCGCGCGCGGCGTGCCGGACTAGATCCGTCGCCGCAGCGGCTCGGGGCCATGGGGAGGCCGATTGTGAAGGAGTTGGTTGAGGCCGTGCGGGCTGAGCTTGAGGACGGCGGCGGTGGTCATGGGTAGGCCGAAACTTGAGATCGGCACCTACGGGGAGCTGACTACCGCAGAGCTCCGTCCCGGTGTGTGGGAGGCGGTCGCCCGGTACCGGGACCTCGACGGAGTGACCCGCCGGGTGAAAGCGCACGGAGCCAGCCAGGCGAAGGCCAAGGCGGCGCTCCGCGGCAAGCTCAAGGAGCGCAAGCGGACCAACGGCGGCGGGGGAGATCTGACGCCTGACAGCACGGTTGAAGAGCTCGCGGAACTGTGGCTCGCGCACGTCCGGCTCGAGCACGACCAGGCGGTCGAGCGCGGCGCGAAGCCGTCGAAGTCCTCAGACTCGATCTCCCAGTATGAGCGGTGTCTCGAGAAGGTGATCGTGCCCGCACTGCGGAAGGTCACGTTGCGCGAGCTCCGGCCGCAGCGCGTTGACCGCTTCCTGCGCACCCTGCCGGCAAACGGACGCATGGCGAAAACGGTGCTGTCTCAAATTTGTGATCTCGGTGTGCGGTACGAGGCGCTGGACGTGAACCCCACGCTGCGTGGGTACGTGCCGCCGCGCGCTCAGACAGATCGTCGGGTGCTCACGCCCGAGGCAGCGGTGCAGTTTCGGCAGCGTGTCCACGCGTGGATGCATCAGGGTGCGACGCACGGCCCGAAGCGGGGCTACGACCGCCTCAGGATCGTTGACGTATTGCTCGGCACGGGTATCCGGATCGGGGAGGTCCTGGCGTTGGCATGGGCCGATGTCCTTGATCTCGATTCGGACCACCCGACGCTGTACGTCGGCTGGCACCTGGATAAGGCGAGCAAGCGTGTTGAGGGCCGCAAGAGTGGCGGGGCGCCGTACGAGTTGAGCTTGCCGCCGCTGGCGGTGGAGGCGCTCAAGGAGCAGCGCGACCTGCAGCTGCCGTTCGACCTGGTTTTCCCGACCAGGAACGGGACTGCGCAAAGCGAGAGCAATGTCCGCCGTCACCTCCGTGAAGCGCGCGGAGACGACATGGGCTGGGTCGTCCCGAAGACCATGCGCAAGACAGTATCGACGGCAGTGTACGAGGCGAAGGGGCTTGAAGCTGCGCAGCGTCAGCTCGGGCACGCGACGCCGGAGACGACGCGCAGGCACTACGTGAAGCCGAGCGAGAAGGCACCTGACAACCGGGAAGCGCTGGCGGAGTATTCAACCCGTATTCGACCCGCCGACCCTCAGGAACGAGAAAAGACCGGGTAAGATACCCGGTCTGACCTGCTACTATTGTGCGCCATCAGGGACTCGAACCCCGAACCCGCTGATTAAGAGTCAGCTGCTCTGCCAATTGAGCTAATGGCGCGTACTTGCTCGCCTCGTGCTCTCGCTCGCTGCGTGCTGAAGTACTCTAGCAAGACGGAACGGGAAACATGAAATCGGCTGTTCAGGTGGTGTTTCTGCGCTTGTCGCCGAGCTCGCGCGCCTGGCCCACCGCGTGGGCGCTGGCACCGCGCCGGACCCTCTGCTTAGCTGGGCGCATGGCCGTCCCCGGAATCCCCGTCGACCCTGGAGCGTCCGGTGCCACCGGCACTGCCGAGGTGCTCAGACCACCCGCTCATCAGGTCTCGCCCCGCGCGAAGACCTGGTGGACGGTGCGCGCCGGGATCCGCTGGGTCGTCGTGATCCCCGTGGTCACAGTGGTTCTCGCCGTCATTCCCGCCGTGCCGTGGTTCGTCGCCGTCCTGGCCTTCCTGGTACTCGCGGCCGGCGCGGCGGCGCACCTGATCGTCATGCCGCGGTTCCGGTACGCATTCCACCGCTGGGAGATCAACCCGGTCGCGGTGTACTCGCAGGCGGGTTGGCTCACCCGCACGCGGGTACTGATCCCCGTCTCACGCGTGCAGGTGATCGACACCGTCGCCGGACCGTTGGAGCGCGCCTTCGGCCTCTCGACGGTGACGGTGACCACGGCCTCGTCGGCGGGCACCGTGCGGATCTCGGGCCTGCCGACGGAGACCGCGCAGTCCATTGCGGCGAGCCTGACCGTGAGCGCGGCGGAGGACGCTGATGACGCGACCTGACGAGACCGAGTGGAACCGACTGTCGCCGTGGGGGATCGGGACCCGGGTGATCAAGTCCATCCCGTCGCTCATTCCGGCGCTGATCGGCGTCTTCTTCCTGGGGCGCGCCGCGGGACCGGTGTTCTTCGTCATCGCCGGTGTGGCGATCAGCGTGCTGGTCGGCCTCCTGCCGTGGCTCACCACCCGCTGGCGCGTCACCGAGGATCAGCTCGAACTACGACACGGCCTGGTGCGCAAGATATCCGCCACCGCGCGCCGCGACCGGATCCGCAGCGTCGACGTGACCGCCGGCCCGATCGAGCGCGCCCTGTCGCTGCGCAAGGTCGTCGTCGGCACGGGCGTGGGCGGCAAGGAATCCGCGCTCGTGCTCGACCCGATCCCGGCCGCGCTCGCGGAGCAGCTGGGCCGGGACCTCCTGCGGCGCACGGCGGCACCGACGACACCGTCGAACCCGGACACGCACGCCGACGGCGACAACGCGCCCGTAATAGCCCCTGAGCGGCCCGAGGAGGAGCTCGCGCGCCTGCGCCCGGGCTGGATCCGCTTCGCCCCCTTCTCGCTCACCGGGTTCGCCGTGGTGGCGGCCGGCGCGGGCATCGGGTTCCGGATCGTCGACGAGGCGGGCCTGCGCGAGCGCGGCTCGGAGCTCGCGGAGTCCTGGTTCGCCCGGATCCTCGATCTCGGTGCGGCTGTGATCATTCCGGGCGCGATCGTGCTGGTCGTGGTGCTCTCGGTTCTCGTGTCGGTCGTCGCCTACGTGCTCGCGTTCTGGGGCTTCCGCCTGGTCCGCCGGTCCGACGGTGCGCTGCACTCCACCCGCGGCCTCATCTCCACTGTGGCGGCCACGATCGAGCGCAAGCGCGTGCGCGGTGTCCAGCTGCACGAACCGGTGCTCATGCGCATCCCGGGCGGCGCGAAGCTCAGAGCGATCGCGACGGGGACCGATCGCAATCCGACGCTGCTCCCACCTGCGCCGCGCGAGGAGGCGGTGCACGTCGCGGACGCCATCCTGGGCCGGCCCGGCGCGGTGGAGACGCCGCTCGTCGCGCACGGTCCGATGGCCCTGCGCCGGAGGTACACCCGAGCACTGCTGGCATCGGTGATTCCCGTCGCGGCGCTGATTGCTGTCGCCGTCGTCGTGCCGGGGACGTGGATCTGGAAGGTACTGCCCCTGGTGGGCGTTGTCCTGGGGCTGGCGGCGTTCTGCGCGCGAGTGCGCTACGCGAACCTGGGATCCGTCACCGACGAGCGACTGGTCATCGTCGGGGCGGGCACGCTGGCGCGGACCCGGACCGCGCTCGAGTTCGACGGGGTGATCGGCTTCGTCACCACCGAGACCTTCTTCCAGCGCCGGGCTCGCGTCGCGACGCTGACGGTGGCGACCGCCGCGGGTGCGTTCGGCGCCGTCGACGTGACCCCCTCCCGGGCCGCGGCCACGGCGCGCACCGTCGAACCCGAGATCGTGACGCCCTTCCTGACCGCGAGTGGGAGCGTCGTCAGCGAGGCGTGAGCCGGAACAGCTTGATCGTGCGGCCACCCGCCCAGTCCACGTAGTCGTCGTACGCGGGCCACACCGCGACGATGCTGGGCCACAACCGTTTCCGGTCCGACTCCGAGACCCGCCGCGCCCGCACCGCCGTGCGGCGGGTGCCCAGCAGGACCTCCGCGTCGGGGTTCGCCTCGAGGTTGTACGACCACGCCGGGTGGTGCTTCTGGCCGAAGTTGGACGCGATCACCACGTAGTCATCGCCGTCGCGCACGTACAGCAGCGGCACCGTGCGGGCCAATCCGCTGCGCTTGCCCACCGTGGTCAGCGTGAGCTGGGGGAGCAGCGCCTCGGGGATGAGATGCACCGCGCCGCCGCTGATCCGGGTGACGGCCTTGTCCAGCGGCACGGTGGCGCGCACCATGCGGGACACCGCCTTGTGCTTGCCCAGCTGCAGGAACCGCGTCTTGAGGTCGTCCAGGATCGCCATGGCGGCAGTGTAATGACATCCGAGCCCCGCCGCGCGGGGATCGGCGTGTCAGCGCGTCGCGAGCTGGGCGCCGCCCGCAGCGCGGAGCACCGCGTTCAGCGAGTAGTACTGCGTGAGCCGCTGCGTCACCTGGCCGGAGTCGCTGTCGGTGAGGGTCACGGCGTCCGTGATGATCCCGATCGCCGCGTTGTCGGAGGTCCGCACCAGCGGCCCGCCGCTGTCGCCCTGCGTGGTGACGATGTCCGAGACCACCCAGTCGTTCATGACCTTGGTGACCTTGCCGCACCGTCGGCCGTTCACTGATCCCAGCTGGCACACCGGATCACCGACGCGCGCGGTGCCCACGGAGCGCGGAGCCATGCCGGGCGCGGACGCCAGCAGCTTCACGTCCGGGTCGGTGAGCCGGAAGGTGCCCCAGTCCGGGCCGAACGGGTCGACGGGGGAGTAGTGCCCCGGGCGGTTCGGGTCCTCCTTGACCTCGGGGGCCTGGGACTGGACGACCTCGCCGACGATCCACTTCTTCACCCCGACCGGCTGCTGCGGCGCACCGCAGTGCCCCGCCGTGACGCCCAGCCGCTCGCCGTTCGGCGCGGTGACCGCGAAACCCATGGTGCACTGCAGGGATTCGAAGCGGCCGCCACCGAGCGAGCGCTGCAGGATGTCGATGCGATCACCCGGCGCCACGGACTTCGGGGCGGGAGTCCGCGTCGGTGCGGTGCTCGGGGCCGACGGTGCGCTCGTGCTCGGCGTGGAGGGGGCCGCGGGCTTCGGCGTCGCGGAGGCGCTCGGCTTGGCGGGGGCGCTCGGCTTGGCGGGGGCGCTCGGCTTGGGCGAGGACGGAACCGCCGGCGAGGGAGCAGGAGCCGCGGTCGCCGTCCCCGGGATCAGCAGGGCTCCCGTTACCAGAGCGGTGACCACCCCGATCGTTCCGCGTCGCAGTGCCGCACCGTTGCGCGTCCCGTCGGCCAAGGTCGAACCCTCCTAGGGTCTCGGTCTCCAGTCGTGAATCGGCGCGCGTCGAAAGCGCCGCAGAAAATCGTCGCCGAGCCTACCATTCCCGGTGCACTGCTTCGAACGAGATCAGTGTGCCGAACTGGGCTTTCGTCACCGGCAAAACCATGCACGAACAGCCAGTTCCGGTTCTCGGATAAGAGGGGACATCTGTGTCGGACCAGACCTATCAGACGATCGCCGTGACGCTGTACTTCGCCGCGATGCTGTACATCGGTTGGAGTGCCTACCGGCGCACCAAGGACAACCTCGACGAGTACATGCTCGCCGGTCGAGGTCTCAAGCCGTGGGTCGCGGCGCTGAGCGCGGGCGCCTCCGACATGTCGGGCTGGCTGCTGATGGGCCTGCCCGGTGCCATCTACGCCAAGGGGCTCGTCGAGGCGTGGATCGCGATCGGACTGACGGTCGGGGCGTGGCTGAACTGGAAGTTCGTCGCGCCGCGCCTGCGTTCGTACACCGAGGTAGCCGGCAACTCGATCACCATTCCGAGCTTCCTCGAGCATCGGCTGCGCGACCGGTCCCGGTCGCTACGCATCGTGTGCGGGCTCATCATCCTGGTGTTCTTCACGTTCTACGTCTCCAGCGGCATGGTGGCCGCCGGCAAGTTCTTCGACAGCACCTTCGGCGTGCAGTACATGCACGGCATGCTGATCGTCGCCGTGGTCACGATGATCTACACCCTGTTCGGCGGCTTCCTGGGTGCCACGCTCACCGACGTCGCGCAGGGCCTGCTCATGCTGGCCGCGCTCGTCGCCGTCCCAATCGTGGCGCTCATCAAGGTCGGCGGACCGTCGATCACCATCGACACCGTCGACTCCGTGAACCCCGATTTCTTCAGCCTGTTCGCGGGCGGCACGGCCCTCGGCATCATCTCCGCCGCCGCGTGGGGCCTCGGCTACTTCGGGCAGCCGCACATCATCGTGCGGTTCATGGCGCTGCGCACGCCGCAGGAGGCCACGACGGCCCGACGGTTCGGCATCAGCTGGATGGTCGCCACCGCGCTCGGCGCGATCGCCACGGCGTTCATCGGCATCGCGTACTTCGCTCTGCATCCGGAGAAGGCGCCGAAGGACCCGGAGACCGTGTTCCTGGTGCTCGCCCAGATCATGTTCCACCCGTTCGTGGCGGGTCTGGTGCTGGCCGCCGTCCTCGCCGCGATCATGTCGACGGTGTCCTCGCAGCTCGTTGTGTGCTCGTCGGCGCTGGTGGAGGACCTGTTCAAGATCTTCGCCGAGAAAACCGGCCGGGACACTCAGATCTCCGACAAGACCTACGTGCTGCTGGGGCGCCTCGGCGTGCTCATCGTCGCGGTGATCGCGGTGCTACTCGCCATCGACCCGTCCGACAGTATCCTCGAACTCGTCGGCTTCGCCTGGGCCGGTTTCGGATCCTCGTTCGGCCCGATCGTCATCCTGGCCCTGTTCTGGCGCCGGCTCACCGCCGCGGGCGCGCTGTCGGGCCTCATCGTCGGTGCGGCCGTCGCCTTCGTCTGGGGCCAGTGGCCGCCGTTCGATCTCTACGAGATCGTCCCGGGCTTCCTCGCGAACCTCGTGGTCGCCATCGGCGTCAGCCTCGCCACTTTCAAGGCCGACGGTGCCGTCGACGCCGAGTTCGACCGTGCGGCCGCGCTCGCGGCGAAGGTGCCCGCGTAGATCGGACATCGGCCGGGGCGCTGCGCATCCGGTGGTACGACGAAGGCCGGTCGGGCAGCAATTCTGCTGATCGACCGGCCTTCACCGACTGGGGTGGATGACGGGACTCGAACCCGCGACAGCCAGAATCACAATCTGGTGCTCTACCAACTGAACTACACCCACCAGGTGCCTGGGATCGCCAGGCTCGAAGAACTTTACCCGACGGCTCCGGTGGAAGCTAATCGGTATGGCTTCCACGCGGCCGGGCTACCTGACCTGCACGATCAGGCCGGACCCAGCTCGGTGACGACTGCGGAGATCTCGTCGGTCGACGGTCCCGGCGCGGGAACGAAGGCCGTTCCGCGGTAGTACTTGAGCTCCCGGATCGACTCGCGGATGTCGGCCAGCGCGCGGTGCGCCAGGCCCTTGTCGGGCTGGCCGAAGTAGATCCGCGGATACCAGCGCCGGCAGAGCTCCTTGATCGAACTGACGTCCACCATGCGGTAGTGCAGGAAGCCGTCGAGCTCGGGCATCTCCTGAGCGATGAACCTGCGGTCGGTGGCGATCGAGTTGCCCGCGAGCGGCACGGCGCCGGCCTCGATGTGCTCACGCAGGTACGCCAGCACGGCCTCCTCCGCTTCGCGCACGGTCACCGTCGACCTGCGGACCTCCTCGGTCAGGCCGGAGCGGGCGTGCATGTCCTGCACCACGGGCGGCATCGCCGCCAGGGCGTCGTCGTCCACGTGGATCACCAGGTCCACGCCCTCACCCAGGATGTTCAGGTCCCCGTCGGTCACCAATGCGGCGATCTCGATGAGGCGGTCGGAGGTCAGGTCGAGGCCGGTCATCTCACAATCGACCCATACGAGTTTGTCGTCCACGCGGTTCAGCGTATCCAAGCTAGTGTTTCCCCCGTGACTGACAACGCGAACTCCCCGGCGCAGACCATCGCGGCCGGCTACGAATTCTCGGGCCCCGCGCTGGAGCTCGGCACCGTCCTGGTGGACGGCACCGTCGACCCGTCCGCGAAGGTGCGGATCCCCCTGGCGATGATGAACCGGCACGGCCTCGTCGCCGGCGCCACCGGTACCGGTAAGACGAAGACGCTGCAGCTCATCGTCGAGCAGCTGTCGGCCAACGGTGTCCCCGTGGTGCTCGCCGACATCAAGGGCGACCTCGCGGGCCTGTCCAAGCCCGGCGAGGCGAACGACAGGACCGCCGCCCGCGCCGCCGATACCGGCGACGACTGGAAGCCGGCAGGAGTGCCGACGGAGTTCGTCTCCCTGGGCACGAAGGGTGTCGGCGTCCCGATCCGCGCGACCATCTCCTCCTTCGGCCCGATCCTGCTGTCGAAGGTGCTGGGGCTCAACGCCACCCAGGAGTCGACGCTCGGCCTCATCTTCCACTGGGCCGACCAGAAACAGCTCGAGCTGCTCGACCTCAAGGACCTGCGCTCGGTCATCGCGTACCTCACCTCGGCCGAGGGCAAGGCGGATCTCGAGGGTATCGGCGGTGTCAGCAAGCAGACCGCCGGCGTGATCCTGCGCGCCCTGGTCAACCTCGAGGCCGAGGGCGGCGACACCTTCTTCGGCGAACCCGAGATCGACATGGGTGACCTGCTTCGCACCGCGGGTGGCCAGGGTGTGGTCACGCTGTTCGAGCTCGGCGACCAGGCCGCTCGGCCCACGCTGTTCTCGACCTTCCTGATGTGGGTCCTGGCCGACCTGTTCCAGTACCTGCCGGAGGCGGGCGACCTCGACAAGCCGAAGCTCGTCTTCATCTTCGACGAGGCGCACCTGCTCTTCGCCGACGCCAGCAAGGCCTTCAAGGACCAGGTCGAGCAGACGGTCAAGCTGATCCGCTCGAAGGGCGTCGGCGTGTTCTTCTGCTCGCAGCTGCCCACCGACATCCCGAACCCGGTGCTCAGCCAGCTCGGCGCCCGCATCCAGCACGCGCTGCGCGCCTTCACCCCCGAGGACCAGGCCGCGCTGTCCAAGACGGTCAAGACCTACCCGACCTCGCCCGCCTACAAGCTCGACGAGGCCCTGACCAGCCTCGGCATCGGCGAGGCGATCGTCACGGTCCTCTCCGACAAGGGAGCGCCCACGCCGGTCGCGTGGACCCGGTTGCGCGCCCCGCGCTCCCTCATGTCTGCGATCGGCGACGATGCCATCCGCTCGGCCGCGCAGGCCTCGCCGCTGTGGGCGAAGTACTCGCAGACCGTCGACAACCTGTCGGCGTTCGAGAAGCTCGCGCAGAACGCCCAGCAGGCGCAGCAGGAGAACGCGCCGGCCGAGCAGGCGCCGCCGCCCGCGCCCGCGCCCAAGAAGGAGGAGGAAGAGTCCGGTTGGGTCTCGGACGTGATGAGCAACCCGGCCGTGAAGTCCTTCCTGCGGTCCGCGGCCTCGAGTGCTGGCCGTGAGCTCTCCCGCAGCATCTTCGGCACCAAGCGACGCCGCTGAGCGGGCACGCCAGAAAAAGTCCGGTCATTCGTCTCCAGGATCCTGGAGACGAATGACCGGACTTTTCTCGGTGCGGGGCGGGCTCGTCAGTTACCGGCGAGCTTCTTGTACATCTGCCCGACGATGGGCGCCATGATCGCGCGCGGGGTGTAGTGGCCCGCCATGGACATGCCCTTGGACAACAGCCCGGGGACCACGCGCATCTTGTTGCGCTCGAGCGCGTCGAGGGTGACCCGAGCGGTGTACTCGGTGTTGACCCAGAGGAACTCGGGCACGACCTTCTCGACCGTGGAGCGGTCCTCGGGATCGGGGAGCTCGGTGCGCACGGGGCCGGGGGCCAGCAGGGTGACGTGCACGCCCGTGTTCTTGAGCTCACCGCGCAGCGACTCGGAGAAGGTGTTGGCGAAGGCCTTCGAGGCGGCGTAGGTGGCGTTGTTCGGGATCGGCATGTTGCCGGCCGCGGAGCCGGTGATCATGATGCCGCCGTTGCCACGCTCGACCATCTGCGGCAGTACGGCCAGCGTCAGGTCGTGCACGGCGTTGGCGTTGAGCTCGAGCTGGGCGCGCTCGTAGTCGAAGTCGAGGTCGATGACGCGGCCGAAGGTCGCGGTGCCGGCGTTGTTGCAGAGGATGGAGATCTCGCGCGACGCGAGTTCCTCGCAGAGCACGCCGCGGGCCGCGTGATCGGACAGGTCGACGCCGCGGACCTCCGCCTCGACGCCGAACTCGGCGCGCAGCTTCGCGGCCAGCTCCTCCATCGGACCGGTACTGCGGGCGACCAGGATCACCGAGTGGCCGCGCCGGGCGAGTTCCGTGGCCAGGGCGACACCGATGCCGGAGGAGCCACCGGTGACGACGGCGCGGGCGGACGTGTTGGGTGCGGGTACAGGCATGGGGAAGATCGTACGGGAGGGTGTCGGCAATGCCGTATCGCGAAGATCGCGCTGTGACGACGACGGTCCTGGCTGGTGAGCGGCAGTGCGCCACCGTGAGCTCCGCCCGGGTGGCCACGACTCGGATGGCGAACCCGGTGCGAGTGGTTTAGGTTAGCCTCACCACTCTACCGATACGCTCGAGGTGACCATGATGAACCGCTGGGCCCCTGTGTACCTGTCCGTGCTTAGGATCGTGATCGGCGTGCTCTTCGCCCTCCACGGCGCCGCCACCTTCTGGGGCCTGCTCGGCGGGCGGCAGTCCAGCCCGGAGGTCTTCGCCTGGCCGAGCTGGTGGGGCGCCGTGATCCAGCTGGTGGGCGGTCTTCTCGTCGCGATCGGCGCCGGTACTCGGCCCGCCGCGATCATCACGTCCGGATCGATGGCGTACGCCTACTTCGCGTTCCACGCCGCCGATGGCCTCTCGCCGCTCGCGAACGACGGCGAGCTGTCCGTCCTGTACTGCTGGGTGCTGCTGCTGTTCGCCTTCACCGGTGCCGGTCCGATCAGTGTCGATGCTGTGATCGGCCGCCTCCGAGCACGAGATCGCGACGAGGCGATCGTCTCGTCCGACAGTGCCGACCAGAAGGATGCGGCAGAGTCTGCAGTGTGACCGTACCGATCCCGGACTCCGCCCGCTCGCTCCTCGAACGCCCGCTGATCGTCGACCTCGCGACGGTCCGCCCGGACGGCGCGCCCCAGGTCAACCCGATGTGGTTCCTGTTCGAGGACGGCCTGATCTGGTTCTCCCACACCGACGCCCGGCAGAAGTACCGGAACATCCGGCACGAGCCGCGGGTCGCGATCGCCGTTGCGGACCCCGCGGACCCGCAGAACTACCTCGAGGTGCGCGGCCGGGTCGAGCGGATCGAGCCCGACCCCACGGGCGCCTTCCATTCGCGCCTGTCGGAGCACTACGGCGAGGGGCCGCACGTCCCGGCGGACGCGGCGCACCGCGTGAAGATCGCGGTGCGCCCCGTCCGGTTGTCGGGACGCGCGGCCGGCTGACCGCGGTGGCGGGCGCCGTACCCGTCCGCCGCGCTACAGCGACGCGGCGAGCTCGGTGCCCTGCCGGATCGCCCGCTTGGCGTCCAGCTCGGCGGCGAGCGCCGCGCCGCCGATGACGTGCGTCTTCACGCCGCGTTCGGCGAGCGCCTCGTCGAGGTCGCGCACCGATTCCTGACCGGTGCACAGGATCACGGTCTCGACGTCGAGCACGCGCGCGTCCGTGCGCTCCTCGCCGAAGGTGATGTGCAGGCCTGCGTCGTCGACCTTCTCGTAGTTGACGCCCTTGAGCTGCTCGACGCCCTTCATCTTCACCGTCGCGCGGTGCACCCAGCCGGTGGTCTTGCCGAGGCCGATGCCCTGCGGGGTGCTCTTGCGCTGCAGCATATACACCTTGGACCGGGTCGACGGTGCGGGGGCCGGCTTGGTGATGAAGCCGGGCACGTCGCCCTGGCGGGTGACGCCCCACTCGGCGTTCCACTCGTCGAGGTGCAGGGTGGGGGACTTGTCGGTGGTGACGAACTCGGCCACGTCGAAGCCGATGCCGCCGGCACCCATGATGGCGACGGTGTCGCCGATCTCCTTGGCGCCGCTGATCGCCTCGGCGTAGGTGATCACCTTCGGGTGCTCCACGCCGGGGAAGGACGGGACGCGCGGCACGACGCCGGTCGCGATGATCACCTCGTCGAACTTGCCGGCCAGGGTCTCGACGTCGGCGCGCGTGTTCAGGTGCACCGCCACCTGGTTCCGGTCCAGCATCGTCGTGAAGTAGCGGATGGTCTCGTTGAACTCCTCCTTGCCCGGGATCTTCGCGGCGTAGCCGAACTGGCCGCCGATCTTCTCCGAGGCCTCGAACAGTTCCACCTTGTGTCCGCACTCCGCGGCGCTGACGGCCGCCGACAGCCCCGCCGGTCCCGCGCCCACGACCGCCACGCGCTTGGCCGAACGGGTCGGCGCCAGAACGAGATCCGTCTCGCGTCCCGCGCGCGGGTTCACGAGGCACGAGACCTTCTTGTGCACGAAGGCGTGGTCCAGGCAGGCCTGGTTGCACCCGATGCAGGTGTTGATCTCGTCGGCTCGCTCGTCGCGCGCCTTGTTCGCCCACTCGGGGTCCGCGAGCAGTGGGCGGGCGACCTGGACCAGCTGCGCGTCGCCGCGCTCGAGGAGTTCCTCGGCGGTGGAGGGCATGTTGATCCGGTTGGCGGCGCAGACGGGGATGTTCACGGCGCGGGTCACGTCGGCGGTGAACGCGGTGAACGCCGCGCGGGGCACCGAGGTCACGATGGTGGGGACACGGGCCTCGTGCCAGCCGATGTCGGTGTTGAGGATGTCGACGCCGGCGTCCTCGAGCTTGTGCGCCAGCGTGAGGATCTCGTCGCGGGTCTGTCCGTCGGGCACGAAGTCCGCCATCGACAGCCGGAACACGACGATGAAGTCCTTACCGCAGCGCTTGCGGATCTCCTTGACGATCTCGACGGGGAAGCGTTGCCGGTTCTCGGCGGAGCCGCCCCACTCGTCGGTGCGCTTGTTGGTGTGCGCGGCGAGGAACTGGTTGATCAGGTAGCCCTCGCCGCCCATCACCTCGACGCCGTCGTAGCCGGCCTTCTGCGCGGTGCGCGCGGCGTTGCCGAAGTCGCGGATGGTCTTGCGCACCTCGAAGCCCGACATCGCGCGGGGCTTGAACGGGTTGATCGGAGCCTTGATCGCGCTGGCGGAGGCGCTGAGCGGGTTGTAGGAGTAGCGGCCGGCGTGCAGCAGCTGCATCGCGATCTTGCCGCCCTCCTTGTGCACGGCGTCGGTCACGCGCTTGTGCAGGATCGCGTCGATCGGCGAGGACATCTTGGCCCCGGCGGGCAGTAGCCAGCCGGTGATGTTGGGGGAGTAGCCGCCGGTGATGATGAGGCCGACGCCGCCCTTGGCGCGCGCCGCGAAGTAGGCGGCGAGCTTGCCGATGTCCCAGGGCATGTCCTCGAGCCCGGTGTGCATCGAGCCCATGACGACGCGGTTCTTGAGCGTCGTGTGGCCCAGGTCGAGGGGCTCGAAGAGGTGGGGGTACTTGGCTGACATGGTTGATCCTTAATCCGCTGATTCAGGGCTTGGGCTGGGTAGGGCTCGAAGGACCTCGTCGAGCCAGTCGACGGTGCCCTGTTCGGACAGCACGCCGCCGCGCAGTACGAGGTACTGCTGCAGCTCCGTGCCCGTGAGGATGGCCGGGGTCGGGTAGTCGCGGCTCTCGAGCGTGCGGAAGAGTTCGGCCCGCTCGGCGTGCAGGTCCCGGACGCGCCGGACCTCGTTCGCCAGGTCGGGCAGGTCCGACGGTGCCGCGCCCCGGATCCTGGTGGCCAGCTCGCGCCGGTCCGTCGAATCCTTCCCCGGGGTGCGGATCCATTCCGACAGCGTCTTCCGCCCGGTGTCGGTGATCGTGTAGACCTTCTTGTCCGGCTTACCGTCCTGCGCCTGTTCGACGTAGGTGACGAGGCCGTTCTCGGACATCCGCGCCAGCGTCTTGTAGATCTGCTGGTGCGAGGCCCGCCACCAGTGCCCGATCGAGCGGTCGAAGCGCCGGGTGAGCTGGTACCCGGTGCCCGAGCGCTCGCTCAGGGAGACGAGCAGTGCGTGTTCGAGGGCCACGCTGTCGACGCTACCGTCGCCTCGACAAATATGCAACTAGTTGCACATCATGTCGATGCACGACTCAGTGACATGGGAGGTTGCCGATAGGATGACCACCGCACCACCAGCCTCCGTAGCTCAGTTGGATAGAGCAAGAGCCTTCTAATCTCTAGGTCGCAGGTTCGATTCCTGCCGGGGGCGCACAGGACGGCACTCGACAGTGCGTACGCGTACAGGATGTGACCTGCGGAAATCGGGTGAAATGGGGTGTCGCGCAGCCGGTGCGCGGCGTTACGATCAGCACTGGACGTGGGGGCCTCACAGGAGGTGCTCGATGAAGCGATCAGTACGGATCTTCGCGGTCGCGGCGTGCGCGGCCGCGTTGTTCGGCAGCGGCGGGACGGCGTCGGCCGATCCGCCGCCCGCACAGCCACCCGTCGGTTCCCACTGCGGCAAGCCCGGTGAGAACAAGGTGATCACCTCGGTCCACACCTGCGCGACGATCAACTCCAACTGCACGGGCTACGACATGATGATCATCGGTCGCGTCGACAAGTGGGGGCACTGCGTGATCCCGGGCATGAACGGGACCACCTGGTGACGTGACCGACCTCGCGCTGCCGCTGGTCGGACTGGTCGGCGGCGTCCTCGCGGGAGTCTCGCCCTGCGTGCTCCCCGTGCTCCCGGTCGTCCTGCTCGGTAGCGCCGGGACCGGGCCCGACGGTGCCCCCACCTCCCGGGCCCGCCCGGTCGCGATCGTGGCCGGCCTGGTCCTGAGCTTCTCGCTGTTCACGCTGTTCGGCACCGTCGTCCTCTCGCTCCTGCGCCTGCCCACCGGACTGATCCGCTGGGTGGGCATCGGTGCCCTGCTCCTGCTCGGCGCTGCCATGCTGGTCCCGCCGATGGAGCGCCTGCTCGAGCGGCCCTTCGCCCGACTTCCGCAGCGCGTCCCGGGATTGCGGGGCGACGGTGCCGCGGGCGGCTTCGCGCTGGGCGTCGCGCTCGGCGCGGTGTACGTGCCGTGCGCCGGCCCGGTCCTCGCGGCGATCGCCCTGGCCGGCGCGACGGACACCATCGGCCCGCGCACACTGGTGCTCACCGCGGCGTTCGCCGTGGGCACTGCGATCCCGCTGCTGGCCATCGCGCTCACCGGGCACCGCCTCGCGGACCGGGTCCGGGCGCTGCAGCGGCGCCAGCGATTGATCCGCGCCGTCGGTGGAGTACTGGTGATCGCGCTCGCCGTCGCGCTGGCGCTGAACGTCACCGACCTGATCCAGCGCCGGGTGCCCGACTACACACAGGCCGTCGGCGATCGGCTCGGGGCCGCGGCGATCGCGCCCCGGGTCTCCGGCACGGGGTCCCTGCAGCAGTGCCAGCAGGCGGCGTTCACCGGAACGGCGCAGCTCGCCGACTGCGGGCGGGCACCGGAGTTCGCGGGCATCGACCCCTGGATCGGCGGCGCGCCCCGCACGATGGACGGGCTGCGCGGCAAGGTCGTGCTCGTCGACTTCTGGGCCTATTCCTGCATCAACTGCCAGCGCGAACTGCCGCACGCCGAGGCCTGGTGGAAGAACTACCGCGACCTCGGCTTCGAGGTGATCGGCGTGCACACGCCCGAGTACGCCTTCGAGCACGACGTCGGCAACGTGACGGCGGGCGCGCGCAAGCTGGGCTTGACCTTCCCGATCGCCGTCGACAACCGGTCCGCGACCTGGGCGGCTTACCGCAACGTGGCCTGGCCCGCCGGCTACCTCGTCGACGCGACCGGCGCGATCCGGCTGGTCACCCTCGGTGAGGGGCACTACGACCGGACCGAGGCGGCGATCCGGTCCCTGCTGCTCGCGGCGCACCCCGGCGCGGTCCTGCCGCCCGCGACCGACGTCCCGGACGCGACCCCGCGTAACGCCGACCGCACGCCCGAGCTCTACCTCGGCGCCGGGAAGCAGCAGGGCTACGGCGGGACCGGCGACTATGAGGTCGGCACCCGGGTGTTCGGCCGCCCGGAGACGGTGCAGCCCAACACCTTCGCGCTCGCCGGGACGTGGACCGTCGGCGCGGAGGACATCCGCGCGGGGAGCGGGGCGAGCCTCACCCTGGCGTACACCGCGCAGCGCGTGTACCTCGACGTCGGCGGCACGGGCACGCTCACCGTCAGCCAGGACGGGGCCACCCGCACGATCGCCGTCGACGGTCCGCCGGACATCCGCACCGTCGTCGACCGGCCGGCCTCGGGGACGGGCACGGTCACCGTCGACCTGAGCCCCGGCCTGACGGCCTACTCGTTCACGTTCGGCTGACCGTCGCCGCGTGCCGGACGATCGAGGGCGTCCGCGGCCACGTCGACGATGTCCGCGCGAGGCGTGAGTGACCGGAGTTCCGGTCGCGGCACCCACCGCGCGAACTCGGTCGTCCCGCCGACCTCGGTGGTGCCGAGAACGCCCGATTCGACGGTGACGGCGAAGAGGAACCGCTGCGAGCGCACCGGGGCCCGGTCGGCGGTGGCGGGGAAGGTCGTGTGGTGCTCGCCGAGTATCGGGCCGGGCGTCACGTGATACCCGGTCTCCTCGAAGAACTCCCGGATCACCGCGTCGGAACAGTTCTCGTCGAACTCGACGCCGCCGCCCGGCATCGTCCAGCAGGCCGGTGCGCCGGTGCTTCCGTTGAACCAGGTCACGAGGACCTCGTCGGCAGTGTTCACCGCGAGTCCGTAGGCGGCGAGGCGGACGTGGAACTCCGTGAAGTGCACGGGACCCAGGGTAGGTCGGGGTGCTCGGGAGTCGCCGCGCGAAACGCGCAGAAGTGCGACTAACACGCACAAGAGCGCGCTGTGAAGCCCATCACGTCCATGCTCCTCGTGTTATCCCGATCACTCACTCACGAGGAGAATCCCATGTTGACAGTCCTGGGACTGACCATGGTCGCGGCGTTCATGGTCGTCATCATGACCCGCCGCGCGACGCCCATCGTCGCGCTGATCGCCGTCCCGGTGGTCTTCGGCCTGCTCGCCGGCGCGGGCACCGGCATCGGCAAGATGATCACCGACGGCATCAAGGACCTCGCACCCACCGCGGCGATGCTGTTCTTCGCGATCATCTTCTTCGGGGTGATGATCGACGTCGGCCTGTTCGACCCGGTCATCCGCGCGGTCGTCCGCGTCGTCGGCGAGGACCCGGCCAAGCTCGTGCTCGGCACGGGTGTCCTGGCCGCGGTCGTCTCGCTCGACGGTGACGGCTCCACGACCTTCATCGTCACCACGACCGCGCTGCTCCCGCTGTACCTCAAGCTCGGCGTCAGCCCCGTCGTGCTCACGGTGGTGGCGGGACTGGCGAACGGCACGATGAACATCCTGCCCTGGGGCGGCCCCACCGCCCGCGCCGCCGCCGCGCTGAAGATCTCGCCGTCCGAGGTGTTCGTGCCGATGATCCCGTCGCTCATCGCCGGTATGGTCGTGGTCCTCGCCTTCGCCTGGCACCTCGGGCTCATGGAGCGCAAGCGGATCGGCAGCATCGTGATCCGCGATCGCGTCCTCTCCGGTGTGGGCTCCGGGGGTGGGGGCGGCACCATCGGTGGCGATGCGGGGACCGGTGGGACCGACGAGGATTCGTCGGGCACCAAGGACGGTGCGCTGACCGCGGCCCTCGGCGTGCACGGCAACCCGAAGCTCCTGTGGTTCAACGCCGCGATCACCATCGCGCTGCTCGCGGTTCTCACGCTGGACCTGCTGCCGATCCCGGTGCTGTTCATGATCGCCGCCGCGATCGCGCTGGCCGTGAACTTCCCCAAGGTGGCGGAGCAGCAGGAGGCCATCACGCGGCACTCGAAGTCGATCGTTTCGGTGGTCGGAATGGTCTTCGCCGCAGCGGTTCTGACGGGCGTCTTCAAGGGCACCGGCATGGTCGAGTCGGTGGCCGCCTGGGTCACGGGCATCATCCCCGCGTCGATGGGGCCGCACCTGGCCGTCATCACCGGCATCCTCTCGATCCCGTTCACCTTCCTGATGTCCAACGACGCCTTCTACTTCGGCATCCTGCCGGTGCTCTCGGAGACGGCGGGCCACTACGGGATCAGCGCCGCCGAGATGGCTCGCGCCTCGATCACGGGACAGCCCTTCCACATGCAGAGCCCCCTGGTCCCGGCCATCCTGCTCCTCGTCGCGCTGGCGGGTGTCGGCCTGGCCGATCACCACAAGAAGGTGCTGTGGCGCGCCGTCGTCGTGTCGATCGTCATGCTCGTGGTCGGCGTCCTCCTCGGTCAGATCCCCTTCTGAGCGCGGATCGGATGACTAGGCTGAGGCGATGCCCAGGATCCGGCTGCGGACGCAGATCCTCCTGCTCCAGGTGGTGATCATCATCGTCAGCCTGGCAGCCGGATTCGGCATCGTGGTGCACCGCGTGGACGCCGACACCCGCACCGAGTACGGGCACCGGGCGGAGGCGATCGCGGAGACGGTCGCCTCCGACACCGATGTCCGTGCCGGCGCCGCAGCCCAGTCCGCGGCGCGGCGCGCGGGCCGTCCGGCCACGCAGGAGGAGCTCGCCGCCGCTCCGCTGCAACGCCAGGCGGTCGCGATCACCCAGCGCACGGGGGTGCTGTTCGTGGTCATCGCCGACGACGCCGGCTACCGGATCGCCCACCCCGACCCGTCCCAGTTGGGCGCGCCGCTGAGCACCGATCCGTCGACGGCGCTCGGCGGCGATGTCGAGCTCACCCAGCAACGCGGAACCCTCGGCGACTCCGTCCGTGCCAAGGCTCCGGTCCTCGGTCCCGACGGGACGGTGGTGGGCCTGGTCAGCGTGGGTATCTCCACCGAGACGGTGGCCGAGGCCGCGCGGCGCACGCTGCTCCTGCTGGCGGGCCTCGCGGCCCTCGCGCTCGCCGTCGGGATCGTCGGTTCCGGTCTGTTGGCCCGACGGTGGCGCCGCCTGACGCTGGGGCTCGAGCCGGAGGAGATGGCCGAGCTGATCCGGGAGCAGAACGCCGTCCTGCACTCGGGCTCGGAGGGCGTCATCGCCATCGACGCGAAGGGGATCGTCCGGGTGATCAACGACCGTGCCCGCGAGCTGCTCGGCGTGACCGCGGAGGCGGGCACGCCG
Source organism: Tsukamurella pseudospumae (assembly GCF_001575195.1). Lineage (NCBI taxonomy): Bacteria > Bacillati > Actinomycetota > Actinomycetes > Mycobacteriales > Tsukamurellaceae > Tsukamurella > Tsukamurella pseudospumae. The sequence continues at coordinate 116,258 of NZ_LSRF01000044.1, read as the reverse complement.
CTGGCGGATCTGGGCCTGACGGAACGGGTCTCGGGGGTCGTGGCGACGCCCACCGAGACACCGGTCGCCGCCGCCGTGAACGAGCGGGTCGTCCTCGTCGCCTCGCGCCGCGTGCACCGTGGCGAGACGGACCTCGGCACGGTGCTCACCGCCGTCGACCGCACCGATGTCGAGGCGCTCACCCGCGAGCTCGACTCGGTGCAGGCGATGAGCTCGGCGCTGCGCGCGCAGCGGCACGAGTCGGCCAACCGGGTGCACGTCGTCGCGGGCCTGCTCCGCGACGGCCGCACCGACGAGGCCATCGCCTACCTCGACGAGATCGCCGGCCGCGCGGGCGTCCTGCCCGTCTCCGGGCTGGACAGTCTCGATGAGCCGCACCTGAAGGCCTTCGTGTCGGCGAAGGCGGCGCGCGCCCGCGAGCGGGGCGTCGTGCTGCGCGTCGGTGCCGACACCGCGCTGGTCGGCGTCCTCACGCACCCCGTGGACACCACCACCCTGGTGGGCAACCTCCTCGACAACGCCATCGACGCCGCCGCCGACGGGGACGAGCCCCGGGAGGTCGAGATCGACGTCCTGCGCGACGGAGACGATCTCGCGATCATCGTCACCGACAGCGGTCCGGGGTTCACGGTCGAAGATCCCTTCGTCGAGGGCGTCAGCACCCGCACCGATCCGACGGTGCCCGGCGGCCGCGGCCTCGGCCTCGTCATCGCGCGGCAGGTGGCCCGCGGGCACGGGGGAGAGGTCACCGTCGTCGAGCGCGGCGGCCCCGGCGCGGACGAGCCGACCACCGTCATGGCCACGCTGCCGCAGGGGGTGCTCGACGATGCCACGTGACATCCGGATCCTGGTGGTGGACGACGACTTCCGGGTGGCCGCACTGCACGCCAAGATCGTGGACACCATGGTCGGGCTCGCCACGGTGGGCTCCGCGCGGACGCTGTCGGAGGCGCGCGCGATCCTGGAGCGCGAGCGGATCGACCTGGCGCTCGTCGACGTCTACCTCCCCGACGGCTCGGGCATCGACCTGGTGCGCGAGATGCGGTGCGACGCCTTCATCCTCGGTGCCGCCGACGATGCGGCCAGCGTGCGTGCGGGCTTCGCGGCGGGCGCACTGCAGTACCTCATCAAGCCCTTCCCGGCGACGGAGCTCGCGCGACGGCTCGGCGCGTACACGGCCTACCGGCGGATCCTCGACGGTGCCGAGGTCACCCAGGACCAGGTCGACGCAGCCGCCTCGGTGTTGCGCAGCGACCGCCCGGCGCCGCGCCGCGACGACGGCGGCTCGGTCACCGAGCGGCGCATCGTCGAGGCGTTGCGGGCGGCGTCGGGGCCACTGCTGGCCGACGACATCGCAGGACAGGTGGGGATCTCACCCGCGACCGCGCGCCGCTACCTCGCCGATCTGGTGCGGGACGGCACGCTGACGATGGCGCTGCAGTACGGCGCCACCGGCCGACCGCGGCAGCGATACGCAGTGAGCTGATCCCGGTTCCGTGCGCGGTCGCCCGGTGCGGCGCGCGAGCCGGGGATAGAGTCCGTGGCATGAGGATCACGCGGTTCGCGCTCGCCGGAATCACTGCTCTGCTGGGAACCGGACTCGTCGCGGCGCCCGCCGTCGCCGCACCGGACTGGTCCGGCCTCGACGCCGCGAAGTACGCCGGCCCCGTGCCGGCGAAGGGCGGCGTGCAGATCCGGTCGGTCCCGCTCGACCCGGCGCTGTCCCTGCCCGGAGCCGGGACCGCCAAGCGGGTGCTCTATTCGACGACGGATCAGCACGACAAGCCGGCGACGAGCACGGGTGCCGTCTTCCTGCCGAAGGGGACCGCCCCGGCGGGCGGCTGGCCCGTGATCGCGTGGGCCCACGGCACCGTCGGCCTGGGCGATACCTGCGCGCCCTCGGCGAACCCCCGATCGGCCCGGGACCGGCAGTACCTCGGGCACTGGCTGTCGCAGGGCTACGCGATCGTCGCCTCCGACTACGCGGGGCTCGGCACACCCGGGCTGATGAGCTACCTCAACAGTGTGTCGACCGCGCACAACGTCGTCGATTCCGTGGTCGCCGCGCACACGGACCGGTCGCTGAACCTGTCGAAGAAGTGGGCCATCGTCGGGCAGTCGCAGGGCGGGGGCGCAGCCGTCAACAGCGCGCGGTGGGCGAGCGAGTTCAGCGCCGGCAGCGGGCTGGACTACCGCGGCGTCGTCGCCACAGGGACCCCGTTCCGGATCGAGGACGTCGTCAAGAACGTCGGACCCACCACGAGCCTGCCCGGCGGGCTCAGCTCCGCGGCCACCGCCTACACCGCCTACATTCTCGCGGGCGTCCGCGAGGCGAATCCCGGCGTGGACTTCGACTCGGTGCTCACCCCGCGTGGCAAGCAGGCCGCCGAGAAGGCCGAGGTGCAGTGCTACGAACAGCTCAGCACGACCCTGAAGGGACAGAAGCCGACGGACTTCGTCAGTGCCAAGGTCAGTACCGTTCCCGGCGCCGGCGAGGCACTCGACCGCTACATGGGAACACCTACGTCGGGATACGACCGACCGGTGTTCCTGGGGGTCGGGCTCAAGGACACGGACGTCCCCGTCCAGTCCTCGATCGCCCTGGCGGCGGCGCTGAAGAAGAGCGGTACCGCGGTCGAATTGCACCAGTACCCGGACGCCGATCACAGCGGCGCGGTCCTCGAGTCCATGAAGGACTCGACCCCGTTCCTGGCGCGTATCCTCTCCTGAACCGCGGCGCGCGTCGCGGCGCCGCTTGACCATGCCGCGACGGCATGGTTTCCACTGGAGGCACACCACCGACAGAAGGAGACGCCGTGCCGTTGCCGAGCATCATCACCGTCGAGGAGTTCTTCGACTCGCCCGTCCGAGCGGGAGCGAAGATCTCGCCCGACGGGTCCCGGATCGCCTTCCTGGCACCGTCGAACGGGCGGCTGAACGTGTGGGTCGAGGGCCTCGACGACGCCGTGCCCGCCCGTGCCGTCACCGCGGACGCCACCCGCAGCGTCCAGATGTTCTCCTGGACCACCGATCCGCGCTGGCTGATCTACCTGCAGGACAACGGCGGCGACGAGCGGTGGCACGTCTTCCGCGCCGACCTCGACGACCCGGACGCGCCCGCCGTCGACCTCACGCCCTTCGACGGCGCGACCGCGTTTCTCATGCACCTGCCGATCGCGCGGCCCGGGATCGCGATCGTCTCCATGAACCCGCGCAGGGTCGACGAGTTCGACGTCTTCGAGCTCGACATCGCCACCGGCGGGCTCACGGAGATCGAGCGCAACCCCGGCAACGTGGCCGGCTGGGTGTACGGCGCCGACGGCACGCTGTTCGCGTCCACGCAGGACGCCACCGGCGCGATCGCGATCTGCCGCTGGGATTCCGCGGCTCGCGCGCTGCTCCCGATCGCCGCGTTCGACGGCATCGACTACCCGCTGGGCGTCTTCCCGATCGTCCCGTCGCCCGACGGAGGCCTGTGGCTGGGCTCGAACCGGGGCACCGACCGCACGCGGGTCGTGCACCTCGACGGGGCCACCGGCGAGGAGACCGAGGTCGACGCGCACGACGTCCTCGACCTCGACACCACCGGCCTCGTCGCCCCGACGATGCCGCAGCCGCTCATCGTCGACCCGCGCACCGGCGCGTTGCTCGGTGTCCGGTACCTCGGTGAGCGCCAAGAGATCCGGGCTCTGGACGCGCGGTTCGGGGAGGTGCTCGACGCCCTGCGCGCCTTGTCCGACGGTGACCTCGGCGCGCTCTCGTCCGACCTGGACGGGAACCGCTGGGTGGTGTCCTTCGTCCACGACCGCGACCCCGGCGTCACCTACCTCTACGACCATCGCACGGGCGAGTCGCGGCTGCTCTTCCGTCCCTTTCCGAACCTGGACCCGGCGCAGCTCGCTCCGATGGCGCCGGTCGCGATCACCGCGCGCGACGGGCGGGAACTGCCCTCGTATCTCACCCTGCCGGTGGGCGTGCCGGCCGAGGGTCTGCCGCTGGTGCTGCTCGTGCACGGTGGGCCGTGGTTCCGCGACACCTGGGGCTATCACGGCGAGGTCCAGCTGCTCGCGAACCGCGGGTACGCGGTGCTGCAGGTGAACTTCCGCGGTTCCACCGGTTACGGCAAGGCCCACATGCAGGCCGGCATCGGCGAGCTGGCCGGCGCCATGCACGACGACCTCATCGACGCTGTGGACTGGGCCGTGGCGGAGGGCATCGCGGACCCGCGGGGGCTGGGGATCTTCGGCGGCTCCTACGGCGGGTACGCGGCGCTGGTCGGCGTCACCTTCACCCCGGAGAAGTTCGCCGCGGCGATCGACTACGTGGGCATCTCGAGCCTGCCGAACTTCATGGCGACGCTGCCGGAGATCGCGCGGCCCTACCTGGCCAACAACTGGATCCGATACGTCGGCGACCCGTCGGACCCGGATCAGTTGGCCGACATGCTCGCCCGGTCACCGATCACCCGCGTCGAGAAGATCCGCACTCCGCTGCTCGTGGTGCAGGGCGCCAACGACCCGCGCGTGGTGCAGGCCGAGTCCGACAACCTCGTGGAGGCCCTGCGGGCCCGCGGTGTGGAGGTCGAGTACATGATCAAGGCCGACGAGGGGCACGGCTTCGTCAACCCGGAGAACACGATCGACATGTTCCGTGCCACCGAGCGGTTCCTCGCCGAGCACCTCGGCGGGCGCGCCGAGCAGGTCTGAGCGTCAGTCCTTCGGGCGGTTGTCGACCAGCCGGCGGGCCTTGCCGACGGTGCGCTCGATGCCGCCCGGAGGGAGCACGTCGACGTCGACCGAGATGCCGATCTTGTCCTTGATGATCTTGGTCAGGGTGCTGCCGGCGGTCTCGTCGACGGGGCGGTCGTGCCGGTTCTCGACCTTGACCGTGAGCCGGTCCATGCGCTCGGGACGGTCCAGCACGCACTGGAACTGGGGCGCGAGGCCGTCGATGCCGAGGATCAGCTCCTCGATCTGGGTGGGGAAGACGTTGACGCCGCGCAGGATCATCATGTCGTCGGTGCGGCCGGTGACCTTCTCCATCCGCCGCATGGTGCGGGCGGTCCCGGGGAGCAGGCGGGTGAGGTCGCGCGTGCGGTACCGGATGATCGGGGTGGCCTGCTTGGTGAGCGAGGTGAACACCAGCTCGCCGTGCTCGCCGTCCGGGAGCACCTCGCCCGTCATCGGATCGATGACCTCGGGGTAGAAGTGGTCCTCCCAGATGTGCAGGCCGTCCTTGGTCTCCACGCACTCCATCGCGACGCCGGGACCGATCACCTCGGAGAGGCCGTAGATGTCGACGGCGTCGATGCCGACCTCCTCCTCGAGCTCGGTGCGCATCCGGTCGGTCCACGGCTCGGCGCCGAAGATCCCCGTGCGCAGGGAGGTCGCGCGGGGATCGACGCCCATGGCCAGCATGGTGTCGACGATCGTGAGCATGTAGCTCGGCGTGACCATGATCGCGTCGGGCTCGAAGTCCTGGATCAGCTGGATCTGCTTCTCCGTCTGCCCGCCCGACATGGGGATCACCGTGGCGCCCAGCCGCTCCGCGCCGTAGTGCGCGCCGAGGCCCCCGGTGAACAGGCCGTAGCCGTAGGAGACGTGCACCCGGTCGCCCGCGCGGACGCCGGCCGCGCGCAGCGACCGCGCGACCACGTCGGCCCACATGCTGATGTCGTCGGCGGTGTAGCCCACGACGGTGGGGCGGCCGGTGGTGCCGGAGGAGGCGTGGATCCGCGAGACCCGCTCGCGCGGTACGGCGAACATGCCGAACGGGTAGTTCTCCCGCAGGTCGGCCTTCGTCGTGAACGGGAACTTCGCGAGGTCCGAGAGCTCGTGGAGGTCGCTCGGGTGCACGCCCGCCTCGTCGAAGGCCCGGCGGTAGTGGGGGACGTTCTCGTAGGCGTGGGCGAGCGTGGACCGCATGCGCTCGAGCTGCAGCGCGGAGATCCGGTCGCGGGTGGCGAACTCGATGTCGTCGTCTGCGACGGTCGATGTCATGACGGGCTCCTTGGGGCTGGATCGGCTGGGAGGGCGTGGGGGACCGGGCGTCAGGCGTCGAAGTCGACGGTGACGGTGTCGCTGGTGGGGTAGGTCTGGCAGGTCAGGACGAAGCCGGCGGCCACCTCGTCGTCCTCGAGGGCGTAGTTGCGGCGCATGTCGACGGTGCCGCACAGCACCTTCGCGCGACACGTGCCGCACACGCCGCCCTTGCAGGCGAAGGGCAGATCCGGGCGGAAGTTCTCGGCACCGTCGAGCAGTGTGTCGTCCTGGGAGATCGTGCCGGTCGCGCTCCGCCCGTCGAGCACGACGGTGACCGCGCTGCTCGGGCCGGTGACGCCCGGCTCGCGGTGCTTCTCCTGCGGCGGTGGGGTGCCGTCGTCGACGTAGAACAGCTCGCGGTGGATCGCGGTGCGCGCCACGCCGAGTTCGGCGAGCACATCCTCCGAGTCGGTGACCATGCCGTGCGGGCCGCAGAGCCAGAAGTGGTCGACGTCTCCGGTGGGGACGACGGTGCGCAGCAGCTCGCGCAGGCGCTCGGCGTCGACGCGGCCCGTGAACAGCTCGACATCGCGCGGCTCGCGGGAGAGGACGTGGATCACGTCGAGCCGGTCGTGGTAGCGGTCCTTGAGGTCGGCGATCTCGTCGGCGAACATCACCGACCGCGTGCGACGGTTGCCGTAGATGAGGATCACGCGCGCAGCGGGATTGGCGAGGACCGTACCCGCGATGGACAGCATCGGCGTGATGCCGGAGCCCGCCGCGATGAGGACGTGCACGCCGCCCTCGTCGGGGTCGGCGGCGAAGCTGCCGGTGGGGCCCTGCACCTCGATGGTGTCGCCGGCGCGGACCCGCCGCACCAGCCAGGACGAGAACAGCCCGTCGGTGACCTCACGGACGCCGACCCGGGGCCGCTCGCCGACGGGCGCACAGATCGAGTACGACCGGCGGTGCTCGACGCCGTCGATCATCCGGCGCAACGTGAGCGATTGTCCGGCGGCGAAGGCGAACTCGTCGGCCAGGTCGTCCGGCACGTCGAAGGTGACTGCCACCGCGTCGTCGCACAGCGACTCGACGTCGGCGACGGTGAGCGCGTGGAACGCGCGACCCCGGGTGGGGATGGGGGCGACGGCGGTCATCAGATCTCCTTGACGTGGTCGAAGGGCTCGCGGCAGTCCAGGCAGCGGTAGAGCGCCTTGCACGGCGTCGCGCTGAACTCGGAGTCGAGGCGGGTGGCGTCGGATCCGCAGGCGGGGCAGGCGATCCGACGGGGCATCGCCTGCAGGGTCAGGGGGACGGGGCCGTCGGCGCGGCGCGGCGCGGGGCCGGGCGTCGAGTATCCGGCGGCACGGAGCTTCGCGCGGCCCGCCTCGGTGATCCAGTCGGTGGTCCACGCGGGGGACAGCGCGGTGTCGATGACGACCTCCCCGTAGCCGGCGGCGTGCAGCGCGTGCTCGATGTCGGCGCGGATGGTTCCCATCGCGGGGCAGCCGGAGTAGGTGGGTGTGATGGTCACGCGCACGGCACCGTCGGGAGCCTGGGCGACCTCGCGGACGATGCCCAGGTCCGCCAGGGTGACCTGCGGCATCTCGGGGTCGAGTACATCGCCCACCACGGCGAGCGGCGTGCGGAACTCGGTGGCCTGCACGGTCACCACGTCCCGTCGGGATGGGCGCGGGCGACGGACTGCATCTCGGCGAGGATGCGGCTGAGCTCCTCGGTGTGCAGACCCTGTCGGCCGGCGCGGCCGCCCACCCGGGCGACGCCCGGGGCGTCGGGGATCGGTAGCCCGGCGGCGCCGAAGGTCAACTCCATGACGGCGTCGAACTCGCCGCGCAGCTCGCGCGGGTCCACACCGATCCCGGACGCGGCGAGGGCCAGCTCCTCGGTGGACGGCTCGAACAGCTCGGGGACGTAGGGCCAGACGCGGGCGATGGCCGCCTCGGTGCGGCGGCGGGACTCGTCGGTGCCCTGCGCGAGGGTGACCACCCACCGCGCGGCGTAGTCGCGGTGGTAGGTGATCTCCTTGACGCCCTTGGCCGCCACGGCGGCTAGGACGGGGTCGCGGGAGCCGCGGAGCCGGTCGAACAGGGCCAGACGGGCCGTCGCGAAGACCAGCAGGCGCACCGTCGAGACCGCGAAGTCGCCGTTGTCGAGCTCGACGAGCCGGACGTTGCGGAACGCGGAGTCGTCACGGAAGAAGGCGAGCGCGTCCTCGGCGGGCACCGGCGAGGCGTCCGAGATGACCGGCACCACCGCGGGATCGGCGGCCGCGGCGCGGGCCAGGAGGAGCCGTGCCTGGCCGAGCAGGTCGAGGCCGACGTTGGCGAGCGCGACCTCCTCCTCCAACTCGGGTGCACGGGTGCTCCATTCGGCGAGCCGCTGGGCGGAGATCAGCGCGTCGTCGCCGAGCATGAGGCAGTACACCGCGAGGGTGTGGGGGTCGACGTCGTCGGGCACCGTCGTATCGACCCCGGCGAGGGGCTCGTCGAAGCTGGTGCCGAACGCCCACTGGCCGTGGGAGTCCGAGTCGACGAGGCCCTCGTAGGCGTTGTCGTGATCGATCATGGCTGTGAATCCTGTTCGCGGGCTGGGCGAGATGGGCTGCGGTGACCGGAGGTCACATGTGGGGGACGTTGTCTGTATGTCGTCGAACGGCCGGTGCTCCGGACCGGCAGCCCGTCACATGTGCGGAACCGAGTCCGGGATCTCGTAAAAAGTCGGGTGGCGGTAGACCTTGTCGCCGCTCGGGGCGAAGAACGGGTCCTTCTCGGACGGGCTGGAGGCCACCACGTCGCTCGAGCGGACCACCCAGATGCTCACGCCCTCGTTGCGGCGGGTGTACACGTCGCGGGCGTTGCGCAACGCCATCTCGGCGTCGGCGGCGTGCAGGGAGCCGACGTGCACGTGGTTGAGTCCGCGTTTGCCGCGCAGGAACACCTCGTACAGCGGCCAGTCGATGCGGGTCTGCTCGGTCATGTCTACTCCTGCTCCGATGGGGTGGTATCCGGTGCGGCGGTGCGGGCGGCGAAGGCCGCAGCGGCCTCCCGCACCCAGGCGCCGTTCTCGTGGGCGGCGCGACGGTTCGCGATCCGCTCGACGCTGGTGGCGCCGTTGCCCTTGACGACCTGCATGAACTCGTCCCAGTCCGGCTCGCCGAAGTCGTAGGCGCCGCGCTCGGCGTTCCATGCCAGGTCCGGGTCCGGGAAGGTGACGCCGAGGATCTCGGCCTGCGGCACCGACATGTCGACGAAACGTTGCCGCAGTTCGTCGTTCGTGTGTCGCTTGATCCGCCAGGCCATCGACTGCGCCGAGTTGGGGGACCGGTCGTCGGGCGGGCCGAACATCATCAGCGCGGGCCACCACCAGCGGTTCACCGACTCCTGCACCATGTCCCGCTGCGCGTGCGTGCCGGTCATCATGGTCATGAGCAGCTCGAAGCCCTGCCGCTGATGGAAGGACTCCTCCTTGCACACCCGGATCATCGCGCGGCCGTACGGCCCGTAGGAGCTGCGGCACAGCGGCACCTGGTTGCAGATGGCGGCGCCGTCAACCAGCCAGCCGATGACGCCCACGTCCGCGTAGGAGAGGGTCGGGTAGTTGAAGATCGACGAGTACTTCTGGCGGCCCTCGATGAGGTTCTCGGTGAGCTCGGCGCGATCCACGCCGAGGGTCTCGGTCGCGGAGTACAGGTAGAGTCCGTGGCCGGCCTCGTCCTGCACCTTCGCCATGAGGATCGCCTTGCGGCGCAGCGACGGTGCGCGGGTGAGCCAGTTGCCCTCGGGCTGCATGCCGATGATCTCGGAGTGCGCATGCTGGGCGATCTGCCGGATCAGGGTCTTGCGGTACCCGTCCGGCATCCAGTCCCGCGGCTCGATGCGCTGGTCGGACTGGACGATCCGCTCGAACTCTGTCTCCAGCTCGGTGGTGGTGTCTGTCATGGCTGTGCCTTCCGTGCGGCTGGGTCAGCGACCGGTGAAGTCGGGGCGGCGCTTGGCGAGGAAGGCCTCGACCGCGCCGCGGTGGTCGGCGGTGGCGGCGAGCGGCCCGGCGGCCACGCGCTCGCGCTCGAGGGCGTCTTCGAGGGAGGGGAGAGACGCGGCGACGAGTTCCTTGACGGCGGCGAACGCGGCGGTCGGGCCGCCCGCCAGCCTGCGGGCGATCGCCTCCGCAGTGGCGGCGTGCTCGTCGTCCGAGGCGACCTGCGCGATGAGGCCCCAATCCTGCGCCTGCGCCGCGGAGATTTTGGTGCCCAGCAGGATGAACGCGCGGGTGCGGACGGCGCCGATCGCGTCGACCAGAGTGCGCGTGAGGCCGGAGTCGGATGCGAGCCCGATCGCCGTGAAGGCGGTGGCGAAGCTCGCGCTCTCGGCGGCCACGACCACGTCGGCGGCGAGCGCGAGGCCCAGGCCCGCTCCGACGCACGCGCCCTGCACGGCTGCGACGACGGGGACCTCGAGCGCGGCGATGCCGGAGATCAGGGGGTTGTAGTGCTCGGCGACGGTGTCCATGGCCCGGTCGGGCGTGGTGCTCAGCGCGTCGGCGTGCTCGCCGAGGTCCTGCCCGACGCAGAAGTTGCGCCCCTCGGCGCGGATCAGCACCGCTCGCACCGAGTCGTCGGCGGCGATCGCCCGGACACCGTCGAGCAGTGCGGTCTTGAGCGACAGGTCGAGTGCGTTGGCGGCTTGCGGGCGGTTCAGCGTGAGCACGGCGAGGCCGTCGGTCACGGTGAGGGTGGCGGATTCCATGCCTACTCCTTCGGGTGTCGGTGTTCGGTGGGTCAGGACCAGGTGTGGAAGCCGCGGCCGGTCTTGCGGCCGAGATCGCCGCGGGCGACCATGTCGCGCAGCAACTGCGGCGGCGCGAACCGCTCGCCCAGAGTGGCGGCGAGGTGCTCCGCGATCGCGAGCCGGACGTCCAGGCCGACCAGGTCGGTGGAGCGCAGCGGGCCCATCGGGTGGCGGTAACCCAGCTCCATGGCCCGGTCGATGGACTCCGCGTCGGCGACGCCCTCTTCGAGCATGCGGATCGCCTCGAGGCCCAGGCACACGCCGAGCCGGCTGGTGGCGAAGCCGGGGGAGTCGTTGACGAGCACCTCCTGCTTGCCGAGGAGCCGCACCCATTCGCGGACCCGCTCGACGACGGCGCCGTCGGTGGCGTCGGTGCGGATGATCTCGACCAGGGTCGACGCGGGTACCGGGTTGAAGAAGTGCATGCCCACCAGGCGCGTCGGGTCGTCGAGCGCGGCCGCGAGCGAGGCGATCGACAGGGAGCTGGTGTTGCTGGCGATGACGCACGCCGGGCCCACCGCGGACTCGACGCGGTGCAGCACGCCGAGCTTGAGGTCGATGATCTCGGGGACGGCCTCTACCACGAGGTCGGCATCGCCGGGCAGGTCCTCGATCCCGGCGACGACGGTGACCCGCGCGGCCACGTCCTCCGGCGTCCGACCGCCCAGCTTGTCGCGCTCGGCCGCGCGCTGCAGGCCGGTGGTGACCCGGCCCAGCGCGGCGTCCCGGTCGCCGCTCTCGGCGATCGTTACACGGGCGCCCAGCGCGGCGAAGACCTGCGCGATGCCCGCGCCCATCCGGCCCCCACCGACGACGCCGACCTTCGACGGTGCTGTGGTCATCTGCGGTTCCTCTTCTCCAAGAATGCGGTCATGCGGTCTCGTTTGTCCGCCGTTTCGAACAGGACGGCCTGGGCGATGTCCTCGATCCGCGCGGTCCCGTCCACGACGGCCTTGGTCAGGCGCAGGGCCAGCGGCGCGGAGGCGACGATGCGGTCGAGCGTGCGGTGGGCGGCGGCCAGGTGCTCGCCCGCCGGGACGACGTCCATGACGAGCCCGTACCGGAGGGCGGCCTCCGCGTCGAGTGTGCGGCCGGCGAGCAATACCTGTTTGGCGACCGACTGCCCGACCAGGGACGGGAGGCGATACGTGGCGCCTGCGGCCGCGAGGATGCCGAGCCCGGGCTCGGGGTTGCCGAACACCGCGGTCTCGGTGGCGATCCGGATGTCGCAGGCGTAGGCCAGCTCGGCGCCGCCGCCGAGCACGTAACCGCTGATCGCGGCGACGGTGGGCAGCGGGAGCGCGGCGAACCGGTCGAACAGGTTGCGGTTGATGCCCGCGAAGGCCTCGTCGCGGCCGCGTTCGCGGAGCTCGCCGATGTCCGCGCCGCCGGCGAAGTGCTCCCCGGTGCCGGTCAGCAGCACGGGCGCCGGGTCCGCCTCGACGAGGCCGCAGACGGTGTGCAACTCGGCGATCATCGCGGCGTTGATGGCGTTGCGCGCCGCGGGGCGGTCGAGCGTCACGACGTACCGGTCGACGGTGCGTTCGACGGTGACGGTCTGCAGGCCGGTGACGACCTGCGGAAGGGTCTCGCTCATGCAACTCCCTCGGGGCTGGGCTGTGCCGAAATAATAACCGATCATTCGGTCGGTAACAAGGTCTTGCTGTGATCCGGGAGCGGGGTGCGAGAATCTGTTCATGAGCGCAACGCCTGTTCGACGACGCACCGGCTCGCCCGGGCGTCCCGGTTACGACCTGGACTCGCTGCTGGCGGTCGCCGTCCGCGTGTTCAACGAGCGCGGCTACGACGCGACCAGCATGGACGTGCTGGCGAAGAACCTCGGCCTGACGAAGTCGTCGATCTATCACCACGTGGCGGGAAAGGAGGAGCTGCTCGAGCTCGCCCTGAACCGCGCCCTCAGCGGCCTGTTCGCGGTCACCACCGAGGCCGGCGCCACGACGGGACGCTCCGTCGACCGCCTCGAACACGTGCTGCGCCGCAGCGTGGACGTGCTGGTCGCGGAACTGCCCTATGTCACGCTGCTCCTCCGCGTGCGCGGCAACTCCGAGGTCGAGCGCCGGGCGCTCACACGCCGTCGTGAGTTCGACGCCGTCGTCGCGGAGCTGGTGGCCGGCGCCGTCGCCGAGGGTGACGTGCGCGCGGACGCCGATCCGTCGGTGACCAGCCGCCTGCTGTTCGGCATGGTCAATTCGCTCGTCGAGTGGTACCGGCCCAAGCCGGATCACCCGGTCGGGGAGGTGGCCGACGCGCTCGTCGCGATCGCCTTCGACGGGCTGCGTCGGAGCTGAGCAGCGCGACGTCGGGTCTTGACACGGACGGGTGTCCCGGGCCACCCTGATTACCGACCGAACATACGGTAATAGGGAGCGTGCTTGATGGATAGCAGGATGGTGGAGAGCTACGCGCTGGGCCGGTGGCACCGGGCTACCGACGAGGGGCGGGCGGTGCTCAGCCCCGTCGACGGTGCCGAGGTCGCGCGGGTCTCGTCGACGGGGCTGGACGTCTCCGCGATGGCCGCGTACGCCCGGGAGGCGGGCGGGCCCGCGCTCGCCGCGCTCACCTTCCACGAGCGCGCCGCGGCCCTGAAAGCGCTGGGTCTCACGCTGATGGCGGGAAAGGCCGAGTTCTACGCCGAGTCCGCGCGCACCGGCGCCACGGAGCGCGACTCCGGCGTCGACATCGACGGCGGCTTCGGGACCCTGCTCAGCTACGCGAGCAAGGCCAAGCGCGAACTGCCCAACGACACCGTGTACCTGGACGGCCCCGTCGAGCAGCTCGGCAAGAAGGGCACCTTCCTGGCCAGGCACGTGTTCACTGCGCGCCGCGGCGTCGCGGTCCAGATCAACGCCTACAACTTCCCCGTCTGGGGCTTCCTCGAGAAGCTCGCGCCCGCCTTCCTCGCCGGCGTGCCGAGCATCGTCAAGCCCACCACCCAGACCTCCTATCTCACCGAGCTGGTGTTCCGCCGGATCATCGAATCCGGGCTCCTGCCCGAGGGATCCGTGCAGCTGCTGTGCGGCGACCCGGCCCCGCTGCTCGACAGTCTCGGCGGGCAGGACTCCGTCGCCTTCACCGGATCCGCGCACACTGCGGCCAAGCTCCGTGCGCACCCCGTGCTCGTCGAGCGCAGCGTGCACTTCACCGCCGAGGCGGACTCGCTCAACGCTTCCGTCCTCGGCGCCGATGTCACCACCGACGCCCCCGAATTCGACTTGTACATCAAGCAGCTCACCACCGAGATGACGGTCAAGGCCGGGCAGAAGTGCACCGCGATCCGCCGCGCGCTCGTGCCCGAGGCGATGGTGGGCGCCGTCGTCGAGGCGGCCCGCGCCCGGCTCGAGCGCGTCGTCGTCGGCGCGCCCGGCGCCGAGGGCGTCACGATGGGCCCCGTCGTCTCCCTGTCCCAGCGCACCGACGTGCTCGCCGCCGTCGACAAGCTCCGCGGCGCGGCGGAGCTGGTCTCGGGCGACCCGGACGATTTCACCGTGGTCGGCGGCGACGCCGCGACCGGCGCCTACCTGCCGCCGATGTTGCTGCGCAGCACCGATCCCGAGGCCCCCGACGTTCACGAGATCGAGGCCTTCGGCCCCGTCGCCACCGTCATCGGCTACCGCGACACCGCGCACGCGATCGAGCTGGTCGCCCGCGGCGGCGGCAGCCTCGTCGCCTCGCTCGTCACCGCGGACCCGCAACTGGCCCGCGAGGTGCTCCTGGGCATCGCGCCCTTCCACGGGCGGCTCCTGGTGCTCAACGCCGAGGACGCCCGCGAGTCGACGGGCCACGGCTCGCCCCTGCCCGTCCTCGTGCACGGCGGCCCCGGCCGCGCCGGTGGCGGTGAGGAACTCGGCGGCATCCGCGGCGTCCTGCACCACATGCAGCGCACCGCGATCCAGGGCACCCCGGCCGTGCTCGCCGCGACCACCGGGCAATGGGTCGCCGGGGCGCCCCGGACGGAGGGTGACGAGCACCCGTTCCGCAAGTCCCTGGCGGAGCTGAAGATCGGCGACACGATCGTCGGCGGGCCGCGCACCGTCAGCCTGGCGGACATCGGCCACTTCGCCGAGTTCACCGGGGACACCTTCTACGCCCACACCGATCCCGAGGCGGCCGCCGCGAATCCGCTGTTCGGCGGCATCGTGGCGCACGGCTACCTCGTGGTCTCCCTGGCGGCCGGCCTGTTCGTCGACCCCGCGCCGGGCCCCGTGCTGGCCAACTTCGGCGTCGACTCCCTGCGCTTCCTGACCCCCGTGCGCGCGGACGACGCGCTCACGGTGACCCTCACCGCGAAGCAGATCACCCCGCGCAGCGGCGCCGACTACGGCGAGGTCCGCTGGGACGCGGTGGTCACCAACCAGGACGACTCGCCCGTCGCCACCTACGACGTGCTGACCCTGGTCGCCAAGACCCGGGACGGCGGCGAGCCGGCATGAGTGCGGCGGTGAGCGGCGACTGCGAGCCCGCCCAGTCGATGTTCTTGGCCGACAGCGCCTCCCGCGCCCTCGGCATCGAGATCGCCGACCTGCGGCCCGGGGCCGCGACCACGACGGTGACGGTGGGGGAGACGATGGTCAACGGCCACGGGATCACCCACGGCGGCTACGTCTTCCTGCTCGCCGACACCACCTTCGCCCTCGCCTGCAACTCCCGCGGCGACGCGGCCGTCGCCGCGCGGGCGGATATCCGGTTCCTGCGCGCGACGCGACTCGGCGACGTGCTCACCGCCACGGCGGTCGAGCGAGAGCGGTTCGGCCGCAACGGTCTCTACGACGTGACGGTGCGCCGCGGGGACGACGTGATCGCCGAGTTCCGCGGCGACAGCCGGGTCATTCCCGGCGGCGCCTGAGGCTCAGCCCGTGGCGGTGCCGAGGTGCCGGGTGCGGTACTCGCCGGGGCTCGTGCCCGTCGCCGCCTTGAACGTCCGAGCGAAGCCGGAGGCGTCGGGGAATCCCCATCGCGCGCCGATCGCGGCGACCGGCCGCACGGCCTGCGCCGGGTCGGCGAGCGCCGCGCTCACCTCATCGATCCGGCGCCGGCGGATCCACGCGCTCGGCGTCGACCCGCGGTCCGCGAACAGCTGCTGCAGGTAGCGTACCGACACGTGCTGGGCGGCGGCCACCTCCTCCACGCTCAGCCCCGGCAGGCCGAGGTGCGCGTCGATGTAGGCGGTGGCGCCGGCGAACACGACATCGGCGGTGGGGACCGCTTCCGCCGGCTCGAGCCGGCGCATCAACGTCGCATCCACCAGCTCCAGGACCGCGTGCACCGCCCGCGGGTCGGGGTCCACGCCGCCCGTGCGCAGTTGCCGGCCGAGGCCGGTGAGCAGCGACGATGCGAGCGCGCCGAGCCCGTGCCGGCCCGAGATCCGCTGCGCTGTGAGCCCCGCGACCTGCCGGGGCGTGAGCCCCAGCCGATCCCGCGGGATCAACAACACGAACATGCTGAACTCGTCGGCGAAGTCGAGTGAGTACGCCCGCGTCGTGTCGTAGATGGCCAGGTCACCCGGCGTGAGGGCCGCCTCGCGACCGTCCTGGGTGAGCACGCTGTACCCGTGCAGCTGGACCCCGAGCTTGTACACCCCGGGATCCGCATCCGCGATGGCGGCGCGGTCGCGCCACACGGTGACCGGTCCGCCCGCGACCTCCGTGGCCGCCGCCGCACCGAGGTCCTGGCTGCGTACCAGCCCGCGGAAGCCAGCGGCACCGTCGTACCCGGAACCGCGCGGCCCGGGCAGTGCGGGGGACGAAGGACCGTCGCCGTACGGGGCGGCGCGGAGCGGCACGAACGCCGCGTTCACCGCCTCCTGCCAGGCGTCGAACCGGTCCGGCGCCGCGAGGGACGCGGCGTCGAAGACCTCGACCGCACCTGTGCCCATCGCGCGCCTCCTTCGTACCCCTCCATGTCACCACAGATCGGGGCGCGAACGTGACCTGCATCACGTTTCCGCGCCTGGGGCACACCGGCCTGCGGGTCAGGCCAATGTCCCGCGACCGTGGCGACGCCAGGCTGGATTCCAGCGGCCGAGCGGGTCGGACGGAACAGCGAGGAGCGGGAATGTCCCCACGGGAAAGCGATTACGTCATCATCGGCGCCGGGTCCGCCGGCAGCGCCCTGGCCCGGCGGCTCGTCGACGCCGGTCACAGCGTGCACGTCATCGAGGCGGGCGCCGCGGACACCGATCCGAACATCCACAGCCCCCAGGGCTGGCCCGCCCTGTTGACCGGCCCCAACGACTGGGCGGTGATGACCACCGAGCAGCGGCACGCCGCCGGCCGGGAGCTGTTCTGGCCGCGGGGGAAGGTGCTCGGTGGTTCGAGCTCGCTGAACGGCATGATCTACATCCGCGGCCACAGGGACGACTACGACGCCTGGGAGGCCGCCGGAAACGAGGGCTGGGGCTGGGACACGGTGCTCGAGCTGTTCAAGCGCAGCGAGGATCACGAGGACGGCGCTTCGGCCTGGCACGGCGCGGGCGGCCCGCTGCACGTGTCCGTGCTCCGCGACCGGCACCCCGCGGCGCAGGCCTTCGTGGATGCGGCGATCGCCGTGGGCCACAAGCCCACCGACGACTTCAACGGCGACCTCATGGAGGGCGTCGGCTTCAACCACGCGACGATCAAGGACGGCCGGCGGCACAGCGCCTGGCAGGCCTTCGTCGCGCCCGTTCTCGATTCCCCGCTGCTGACGGTCACCACCGGTGCCCTCGTCACGCGGATCGTGCTCGACGGTGCCCGCGCGGACGCGGTCGAGTACGTCGTCGACGGCGAGCTGCGCACCGCCCGCGCGAGCGCCGAGATCGTCTTGTCCGCGGGTGCCATCGGATCGCCGAAGATCCTGCAACTCTCCGGTATCGGCGACCGCGCCGACCTGTCCGCCGTCGGCCTCGACACCCTCGTCGATCTCCCGGGCGTGGGCAAGAACCTGCACGACCACCTCCTGGTCGGCAACCTCTACGCCACCGCGGAGGAACTCGTCCCCGGCCGGAACAACCTGCTCGAGGCGCAGCTGTTCGCGCACTTACAGCAGACGGACGATGCCGCGCCGGACCTGCAGCCGCTGTTCCTGCACCTGCCGTACCCCACCGACGGCGGTGACGCGCCCGCCGAGGGCTACACGATCGCACCGGGGCTCGTGGCCCCGCGCTCGCGCGGCGCGCTGCGTCTCGCCTCGTCCGATCCGGCCGCCGCGCCGCTCGTCGACCCGAACATCCTCGCCGACGACTACGACGTGGAGGCGCTGGTCGACGCCGTGATCCTGTGCCGCGAGATCGGCTCCCAGGACGCCTTCGCGGACTTCCGGCCCACGGAGTACGTCCCGGCCCACGAGCCGGCCGACCGGGATGCCCTGCGCGACATGGTCCGCCGCCTCGCCGGCACCTACCATCACCAGGTCGGCACCTGCGCGATGGGCATCGGCGACGATGCCGTCGTCGACCCCGCCCTGCGCGTGCGCGGAGTGACCGGGCTGCGCGTCGCCGACGCGTCGGTCATGCCCGTCGTACCCCGCGGCAACACCAATGCGCCCGCGATCATGGTCGGCGAGAAGGCCGCAGACCTGCTGCTCGGCGCCTGAATTCCGCTCTGCCCGAACCCTCTACCTTCACTCCCGAACGGAGCACATCATGACCATCCTCGACGCCATCACCCCCGCCACCGGCGGACGCACCGTCCTCGACCCCGCGACGGGTGAGGCCGTGGGCCGCGTCGCCGAACCCGGCGTTGCCGAACTGGACTCCGCCGTCGCCGCCGCCCGCGCCGCGCAGCCCGCCTGGGCCGCGCGCGGCGACGCCGGCCGCGTCGAGGTGCTCAGCGCGGCCGCCGACGCGATCGTGGCGAACGCGGAGGAGCTCGCCGTCCTGCTGTCCCGCGAACAGGGCAAGCCGCTCAACGGGCCGAACGCCCGATTCGAGCTGGAGGCCTGCGCCACCTGGCTGCGTGCCACCCTCGCCGTGCCGCTCGAGCCGGAGGTCGCGGTGGATGACGGTGAGACCTACGCCGAGATCCACCACCGCCCGCTGGGCGTCGTCGGCGCGATCGGACCGTGGAACTGGCCGATGATGATCTCGATCTGGCAGCTGGCGCCCGCGCTGCGGATGGGGAACACGGTGGTGCTCAAGCCCAGCGAGTTCACGCCGCTGTCCGTGCTCGCGCTGGCGCACGTGCTCAACACCGTGCTCCCGGCCGACGTGCTCATCGCGGTTCCCGGCGGCCGCGAGGTCGGCGAGGCGCTCTCCACCCACCCGGGCATCGACAAGCTGATGTTCACCGGCTCCACTGTGACGGGCAAGGCGATCATCCGCGCCTCCGCCGACTCGGTGAAGCGGGTCACCGTCGAGCTCGGCGGCAACGACGCCGGGATCGTGCTCGACGACGCGGACCCCGCCGCGATCGCCGAGGGACTGTTCTGGGGCGCGTTCATCAACACCGGCCAGACCTGCGCCGCGCTCAAGCGGCTCTACGTGCCCGACGCGCTCTACGACGCCGTGTGCGAGGAACTCACCAAGGTCGCGGGGGCCATGCCGATGGGCGTCGGCCTCGACGAGCAGAACGTGCTCGGCCCGCTGCAGAACCGCAAGCAGTACGACATCGTCGCCGGCCTGGTCGACGAGGCGAAGGCGGGCGGCGGCCGCGTCCTGATCGGCGGTGATCCGGATCCGTCGGCGCCCGGCAACTTCTACCCGACGACGCTCGTCGCCGACCTGCCCAACGACAACCCGCTCGTGGCCCGCGAGCAGTTCGGGCCGGCGCTGCCGATCATCCGCTACTCGAGCCTCGACGAGGCGGTCGCATGGGCGAACGGCCTCGACGTCGGTCTCGGTGCGTCCGTGTGGACCCCGTCGCCCGAGCGGGCCCGCGACGTGGCGCTCCGCCTGGACGCGGGGACGGTGTGGATCAACGAGCACGGCGCCATCGATCCGCGCGTGCCCTTCGGCGGCGCCAAGCAGTCCGGCTACGGCGTCGAGTTCGCCCGCGCCGGCCTGCTCGAGTGCGCGCAGCCCGTCGCGATCAAGGGCGCCGCTGGATCCTTCGCCCCGTCGGCGTGACGCTCACGCCCGCTCCGGCCAGAACAATCCGGCCGGAGCGGGCCGGCCGGGGTCACACCGTCGCGCCGTCGATCGCGCACAGTTCTCGCCCTGCCGTGCTGAGCCGGAACCGCAACGGTCTCAGCGATACGACTTCGATCAGCCCTGCATCGACGAGGAACTGGGTCTTGGTCCTGACGGTGCGTTTGGAACGAGGTCCGGCGTCTGTGAGTTCGTCGAGCGTGACGGCGCCGGTGAACCCGAACAGTGCCACTTGTCCAAGCGCATAGAGGATTCCCCGGTGGTCGTCGTCGACGGGTACGCGGGCCGGCGCGATCGCGCCCACGGCATCGGTCAGCGCGTCGAGCGCCGCCCTCCGGTCGGCGAGGTCGGTCGTGACGCGGTGCAGCGACTCCGCGACGATCTCCAGCATCGTCTCGACGAACGGCGTCGCATCGGCGCGGTTCAGCGGATGTTCGGCATCGGCGAACGCCTGGTAGTACCGGTCGCGGTTGTCGAAGATGGTCGCTGACAACGCGAACCACGAGATCGGCGAGAGCCTCTCGGCGAGGTCGAGCGCCAGCAGGAAGCGACCGGTCCTGCCGTTGCCGTCGTAGAAGGGGTGAACGACCTCGAAGATCAGGTGCGCGATGGCCGCACGGATGAGGTGGGGGACCTCGTCGTCGCGGCGTTGGGCGAGCATGACGGTCAGACCTGCGTCGATAGCTGCCTCGGGCACCACACCCGTGTGGACCACCTTCTGCCCCGAGGTGATCCTGACGATGTCGGCACGGAACCGTGCCCCGTCCGGCGCATCGCCCGGGTCGACCTCACCTCGCGTGACGGCGTCGTACAGATCGCGGACGTCATCGAGGGTGCCCGGAGCGGACACGCTTCGATCGCCCAGTGCGGCGTACAAGCGGACCATCTCCCGGAAGCGGCGATCGCCCGCCGGCTCATCCGTCAGCGACTCCAGGGCGTCGGCGATCTCGCGGCGCGTCGAGTGGACGTTCTCTATCTCGTTGGTCGCCTGAATCTCCTCGATGATCATCGACGAGAAGTAGTGATTCCGGGCGATAGGAAGGAGTTCGGCCCAGGTCTCCGCCACGCGTGCGTCGAGCACCATGATCCGCTCGGTCAGCGCCGTGATTCGCGGCGTCGTCAAGCAGAACAGTGAGTGTTCGCCGATGCGGAACTCCCACGAGAGCGCAGCGGGTGAGGCCCTCCGCGATGCCTCCTCGGCATCCGCTCCGGAGATGTCGCGCTGGTGAAAGACCGATCTGAGCGTGCGGTAGGCCACGATGCACCTCCCAATAAGTGGCAAAAGTGGGTTACTTGTCAAGTATTGCACGGTTCAGCGGCTAGTTAAATTGAACTTTTCCTTATTTTTGACAATAAGGATGGTGAAGGGTGCCGTCCTGATGTCAGCTCACGACGTCCTTGGTCCGGAAACCGCGGACGGCGAGGGCGAAGAAGACGATGGCGATGCTGACGGACAGGGAGACGCCCGAGACCATCGCCGACCACTCGATGCTCGGCTGCAGCAGGTCGGTCCACGCGTACTGCCAGTGCGCCGGGAGCGCGGCCCGGAGGCCGCCGAGCGCGGTCACCTGGTCGAGCACGCTGCCGATCACGGTGAGTCCGACGGCGCCGCCCACCGCGGCCAGCGGCGCGTCGGTGCGGGTCGAGAGCCACAGCGCGAGACCGGCGGTCGCCAGCTCGGACCCGATGATGAAGGCCGCGGCCAGCAGTAGCCGCCACAGTGCTTCCCCGGCGGGCAGCGACAGGCCCGTCGGGGATTGCAGCGGCCCCCAGCCGTACGCGACGGTGCCCGCGACGAGCGCCACGGCCACCAGGAGGGCGACGGAACCGACGGACAGGATCAGCGCGACGATCGCCTTCGTGACCAGCAGCCGCGTGCGGGGCACGGGAGCGGCGAGGAGGTACCGCAGCGACGACCAGTCCGCCTCGGATGCCACGGCGTCGCCGAAGAACAGCGCGACGGGGATCACGAGCAGGAACCCGGTTCCGGCGATGAGCACCGTCGCCATGAGGTTGAGTCCCGACGCCGTCGCGACGTCGAACATCGAAGGACGCCCGCTGCCGCGGCCGCTGTCATCGGTGCCCACGGCGAGCGCGACGATCAGGATGATCGGCAGCGCCGCGAGGAGCGCGGCCATCACGAGGGTGCGCCGGCGCCGCAGCTGCCGGGCGAGCTCGACGCGCACCGTCAGCGTGCGTCCGGGGGAGTACCCCGGGGCCGCCCCGTGATCGGCTCGCGCCCGTGGGTTCGCCGGATCGTTCGTGGTCGTCATTCGTCGCCGCCCGTCAGCTGGAGGAACGCGTCTTCGAGGGTGCGGGAGGCCCCGCCTTCACCGGTCTGCACGATCTCCTCGACCGTGCCGGCCGCGATCAACCGGCCGCGGCGCAGCACCACGACGTGGGTGCAGGTCTGCTCGACCTCGGCCAGTAGGTGGCTCGAGACGATCACGGTGCGCCCGGTGGCCCCGTACCGGACGATCGCGTCGCGCATCTCCCGGATCTGCGACGGGTCGAGCCCGTTGGTCGGCTCGTCGAGAACGAGCACGTCGGGCAGGCCGAGCATGGCCTGCGCGATCGCGAGCCGCTGGCGCATGCCCTGGGAGTAGGTGCGCACCGAGCGGTCGAGGGCCGAGCCGAGGTCGGCGATCTCGAGAGCCTCGTCGACGTGCGCGTCCTCGGCGGGGCGGCCGGTGGCACGCCAGTACAGGTCGAGGTTCGCCCGACCCGACAGGTGCGGCAGGAAGCCCGCGCCCTCCACGAACGCCCCGACCCGGGAGAGCACCGGCGCACCCGGCCGGATCGGGTGCCCGAACACGCGGATCCCGCCCTCGTCGGGCGTGATGAGGCCCATCAGCATCCGCAGCGTCGTGGTCTTGCCGGCGCCGTTGGGGCCGAGCAGGCCCAGGACCTGGCCCCGCTCGACACGGAAGGTCACGTCCTGCACGCTGTACCCGTCACCGCCGGCGTACTTCTTGGACAGGCCCGTCACCTGGAGGGCCACGTCGGCCAGCTCCGGGTCGGCGGGTCCGACGGTGCGCCGTCGCCGCACGGCCAGCAGCGCTGCCGCGACGACGACCGCGATGATCGGCAGCACCCAGACCCACGTGGGCAACGGCCGCGGCGCGGTCCTCAGGCCCGGTACCTCGGGCACCGTCAGCGGGCTCGTGGCCGCGATCGTGTAGGTCGCAGGGGCTGAGGGGGAGAGGTAGGCGAGATCGGTGGTGGCGAACGCGACGCGCATCCGGTGCCCGGCCACGAACTCGTGGTCGATGGTGGGCAGGCGGACCGTCGTCGTGGCGGTGCCGCCGGTGAGTGGAATGCGGATCGGTGCGGCGAGCTGCTGGGGCAGCACCTGCGAGCCCTCGGGACCCACGTCGTAGAGCTTGGCGAAGAGCACGGCGTCGGGCGCGGCGGAGTCGACCTTGATCGTCACCGTCGGGGTGCCCGTGACGGTGACCGGGCCGGCGAGTGGCGCGGAGTCGAACACCGCGGCCTGCGTGGGCAGGTCGCGTGACAGCCCGCCCGCCCCGAGCGCCGCGGCGGAGGATGCGAGCGCCCCGAGCCCGGGGACGCCGGAGATCGACGGTGGCGTGCCGCCGGCCGGGTTCTCGGCGGTCCGCGGCGCACCGTCGAGCCCGACGGTGCGCGTGATGCTCCCGGCGAGCCCGGGGTAGGAGTCGGAGCTCGACGAGCGCACCGTCCGCTCGCCGGTCTCCCTGTCGACGCCGCCGGAGCGGGACACCTGGAAGGAGGGGAGGACGGGAGCGTCGGTGCCCTTGAGGTACCTGTCGAACCACTCCGCGGTGCGGGCGTTCACCCGCGCGTCCTCGGCGCTGCCGGCGTCGTGCCCTCCCGCGATCCAGTCGACCGCGACGGGGGCGCCGTTGGCGGAGATCTGCTTCGCTGCTTCGTCGGCGTGCTCCAGCGGGAAGAGCGAATCCAGTTCGCCCTGCGCGAGATAGGTGGGAACGCGGATCGCGGCGCCGACCGACGCCGGGCTGCGGGCGGCCAGCAGGGCGCGGTCGGCGTCGGTCAGTGCGCCGCCCTGCGCGATCCGCGTGTACATCTCACAGACCGCGGGCTCGAACCTCGCGCACCCGCCGCCCATGGTGAAAAGGATGCCCGCCCACTGCTTCTTGTAGACCCCGCCCGGGAACAGCGCCTGCTCGAGGTTCCAGTACGTGATCCGCGGGGCGATCGCGTCGACCCGCTTGTCGTGCCCGGCGAGCAACAGCGCGAGCGCTCCGCCGTAGCTGCCGCCCGCGACGCCCACGCGCGGGTCGCCGGGTGCGTCCTGGCGCACCTCGGAGCGGGTCGCGAGCCAGTCGAGCAGCTTGCGCGCGTCGGCGACCTCGGCGTCGGGGGAGTCGAGACCCACGAGCCCCGTCGACTTCCCGAATCCGCGAGCCGTGTACGTGAGGACGGCGTAGCCGCGCCGGGCCAGTTGCTCGGCCTCGTCGCGCACGTCGTCCTTGGACCCGCCGAAGCCGTGGGCGAGGAGCACCGCGGGCGCGGGCTCGGCACCGTCGGGCCGGAAGAAGGAGGTGTCGAGGCGCACCCCGGCCCCGTCGAGCAGCTGGTCGGTGCGTTGGACCGACGGTGCGCTGTCCCTCCCGATCGGGCCGCACGCGGCGAACGCGGCCAGGATGACGGCGACGGCGGCGAGGGCGGCACCGATGAGGAGAGGGCGCCGTGGGGCGCCGCGCAGGGCGCGAGGTGGGGGCACCGGACCAGGATATGTGCGGCTCGGGCGTTGTGGCCGGGCCAGTGTTCCGCTGAGGGAGAACGTGCTGAGGTCATTCGACGACGGAATCATCCGCGATCGGGATATCGTGACTGCAAAGGCTCTGGGGAGGGTGCGAGGGGAGAACGATGCGGCGAGGAACGTTCGGACTGGCAGCGGTGCTGATGGTCACGGCACTCGCGGGCTGCGCGACCGAGGTGCCGGGGACGGCCAGCGCACCGTCGTCCGCCGTGCGCCTGGACACGGGAAACTACGCGACCACCGTGCGGACGGTGCCGGAGCGCTCCGCGGCGCGCGGCGCAGTGATGGAGGGGCGCCGGCTCGCCGACACGATGCCGCTCACCACCGACATCGACCCGAGCCTGCGGTTCGGCGGGCAGCTGTTCGCCGGCGCCCTGCGGGACTACAACATCGGCGGTTCTCTCGAGGCGTCCTTCGGCGTCCAGGTCGCGAACGCGATGGACAAGCGCGGGCCGGGCTACTACGTCCGCGTCGATACGTCGCGGTCGACCTCCGACCTGAAGACGATGTTCTTCGGAGCCTGGGAGATGGATTCCGCGGCCGCAGCCGCGGCCGCAGTGGCCGATCCGAAGATCCTCGCGTCGGCATCGACGGATGGTGGCATCCCGCGCGTGCCGGTCACGATTCCGGGGTACCCCGCGGCGGTGTCCTACTCGCAGACCGTGGGCAAAGACGTGGCGATCAACAGTCTCGTGGCGTCGGGGCGGTACGTGTTGGCCTCGTACGCCAAGATTCCCGCCGGGGCCGCTGCGATCGGCAGGTTCTACGACCGCCAGATCGCGGCGCTGAAGACTTTCACACCGACGCCGACGGAGAAGCTCGCGGACCTGCCCGTCGACAAGGACGGCATCGCCTCGCGCACCCTCGTGCCCGAGAAGACGGAGTACTTCGTCACGGACGGCTGGACCACACCGAAGCTCTTCGCCGCGGACTCCGATCGCGTCGAGGACACTCGGAAGGCGCTCGACGCTGCCGGGGTGGATCTCGTGGGCCTCGGCAGCGATGCGGTCCTCCGGGCGAGGGACGAGGCCACGGCCCGGACGCTGCGTGACGAGCTGGCCGACATCGTGCAGCCGATGGAATCCGGCGTCCAGGCCACCGAGGTGCCCGGTGCGCCCGGCGTGATCTGCCGGATCGAGTCGAGTGCGATGCCGCGTGGTTCCAACGTCAAGACGCACTGCTTCCTCGCCGTGGGGCGGTACACGGCGGTGCTCACGGCGGATCAGACCGGCGATGCGAAGCAGCAGGCCGCGGCGCAGTACCTGATCCTGCGGAAGGCCGGCTGATGCGGCCTCCGGCTGGGCTGGTCCTTGCGCTGGCGACCGTCCTGGCCGCGTGCTCGACGACGGTGCCCGGTACCCCGTCGGGGCCGTCGACGGCGTCACTGGCGACGGGCAGTTACTCCACCGTCCCGCGGGTGGTCACGAAGCCGTCGGCGACGATGGGCAAGATCCTGGAAGCGCGGCGGCTCGCGGCGACGATTCCCCTGTACAGCACGATCGACCCGGCTCTGAAATTCGGGAACCCCATGACGATCGGCGCGCTCGAGGACCACGGGAACGCACCCACGGTGGAGTCGGCCTTCGGGACGTCCGCGTCGAGGGTGATGGCGGGCCACGGTGCCGGGGTGATCGCCACCGCGCGGAACGGGGACAGCGGCAAGGACTACGGCTATGTGAATTTCGGCCTCTGGGAGATGAGCTCGCCGGAGGCGGCGGCTGCGGCGGTCGCGGACCCTCGCCTCCTGGAGCCGGAACTGGTGCAGTACGGGTACACCAAGAAGTCCGTCTCGATGCAGGGGTATCCGAAGGCGGTTGCCTACGAGTTGAACGGGACGAGGAAGCGGCTTCGGGCGTTCCTCGCCTCGGGCAGCGTCGTGATCGCGGTCTCGTCCGAACTGATGAACGCCGCGCTGGTGCGGAAGTACTTCGACCTGCAGCTCCAGGCGCTGAAGGACTTCGTGCCGACGGACGAGTACAAGCGCGGCGAGCTGCCCGTCGATCCGAGCGGCCTGTCCGCACTGACCCTCGCACCGGACAGCGGCGACCTCGACCACGAGGGCGACATCGCACCGCGGGTGATAGCGCTCGGCGCCGACTCCCCGGACACGGTTCTCGCGGCCTTCACTGCGGCGGGAGCCGATGCCGCCGGGCTGGGTGGGACCACCGTCTACCGGACGAAGGACGCCGCGTCCGCGCCCGCACTGAGTGGGGTACTGCTGGACTCGGCTACGCGGTACGTGAGGTTCAGAGGTACGCCGATCCAGGTCAAAGACATGGATGGAGTGGCGTGCAGTACCGTTCCCGCACGCGCCAGCTCGACGGTCCGCGCGGCGTGCACGATGGCCGTCGGGCGCTACGTCGCAGTCGTCACCTCCTCGCAGGCGGAGGACGCGATCCAGCGCGCCGCGGCCCAGTACCTCATCCTGCGGTCCGCGAAGTAGTGAGGAACCGCGCCGACCGCGACCACGGTCGCTGAGTGGATCGGAAAACCCGTTGCGGCGGCCGTGATCCGGTGTCAGTGTTGATGTCGGCTACGGGGAGGAGCGGCCCGAGCGGTTGTACCGCGATCGGGTTCCGCGTGTTCGAATCCCCGTCACCCTCCAGTGGCACGGCCCCTTTCGGGCCCAGAGGGTTCGAGTCCCTCGCCCGCCGTACCGCCGGAACCGCGGGCGGTGACAGCCCTGCGATGCCCCGGCCATTACCCGGGACATCCCGCCGTCTCCGCTCGCCCGGCGGTGCGGTGCCACGACCCAGACCTGGCATCCCTCGGAGCGCGACGCTCCGGGGGCGCACGGCCCGACCGGGCCGCACACGAAAGGAGAACCGCCGTGTCGATCATGAACGCCGTCCGCGGCCGCCGCATCGTGGTGCGTCCGGCCCGTCTGGCCTTGGAGTACCGCGACGGCACCCTCGCCCGCGTCCTCGAGCCGGGCGCATACCGCGTTCGGCGTCCGGAGGCCGTCGTCCTCGTCGGCGTCGCCGAACGCCTGATCCCGGTGGCCCCGCAGGAGATCCTCACCGCCGAGTCGGTACCGGTGCGGGTGTCGATGACCCTGCGGGTCAAGGTCGTCGATCCGATCGCGTACACCGAGCGGGCCGTCGACCCGGACGCCGTCGTCTACCTCGCCGCGCAGATCGCGCTGCGCGAGGCGCTTTCCGGTGTCGCGGTCGACGACCTGCTGCGACGGACCGGGGCCGTCGACGGTGAAACGGTACGGCGGGGCGTGTCGGCGGCGGCCGAGGAGGTGGGTGTCCAAGTGCTCGGCGTCGTCGTGAAGGACGTCGTGCTGCCGAGCGAGATCCGCAGCGCTGCGATCGATCTGATCACCGCCAAGGCGCGCGGCGCGGCCCGCCTGGAGGAAGCGCGTGCCGAGACCGCCGCGCTGCGTGCGCTCGCCAACGCCGGGCGCATGCTCGACGCGTCGCCGGCGCTGGCCCGGCTCCGCATGATCGAGGCCGCGCCCGCGGGCGCGAAGATCGTCTTCGGCGATCGGGAGCGGTGACCGTTCAGGTGGCCGGCTCGGCGCGTACGCGCCGAGTCAGTCGCTGAGCATGTCCTTGATCAGCGGGACCACCTTCTCGCCGTACAGCTCGATCGAGCGCATCAGGTCGGCGTGCGTGACCGGCTGGTCGTACTTGAGGTCGAAACGGTCGACGCCGAGCGTGCGGATCGTGGCGGCGATCCGCCGCGCCACCGTCTCGGGGGAGCCGATGTACAGCGAGCCCGTCTCGATCTCCCGCTCGAAGTCGCCGACGGCGGGCGGCGGCCAGCCGCGCTCGCGGACCATCCTCTGCCGCATCTTCATCCAGCCGTCGAAGACGAGGGCGTGCGCCTGCTCGTCCGTCTCCGCAACGAGGCCGGGCGAGTGCACCGCGATCGGCTTGCGGGGTACGCCGTACTCATCCTGGGCCCGTTCGAAGAGGTCGACGTAGGCCTTGAACCGGTCCGCGGGGCCGCCGATGATCGCCAGGAAGAGGCCGAAGCCGTACCGGGCGGTGCGGACCACGGACTCGGGGCTGCCGCCGACGCCCACCCAGGCGCGGATGCCGTCCGCGGTGGTCGGGAAGACACGCTGCTCGCTCAGCGACGCGCGGGTGGTGCCGGACCAGGTGACCGGCTCCTCCTTCAACAGCGCCGCGAGCAGCTCGAGCTTCTCCTCGAAGAGAACCTCGTAGTCCTGGAGGTCGTACCCGAACAGGGGGAAGGACTCGGTGAAGGAGCCACGCCCTGCGACGATCTCGGCGCGGCCGTCGGACACCGCGTCGAGCGTCGCGAACCGCTCGAACACCCGCACCGGATCGTCCGAGCTGAGCACGGTCACCGTCGAACCGAGACGGATCGAGTCGGTGCGCGACGCGATCGCCGAGAGGACCATCTCCGGGCTCGAGACGGCGAAGTCCGCGCGGTGGTGCTCGCCGACGCCGAAGAAGTCCAGGCCCACGGCATCGGCCGTCACGGCCTCCTCGACGAGATCGCGGATCACCTGGGGATGGGGCAGGGGTTCGCCCTGCGCGTCCTTCGTCACTCCGCCGAACGTGTCCACGCCGAACTCGGGAATCTTCATGGTAGTCATAGTACCGACTGAAACGGACTAAGGTCCGAATCTATTCCGGTGCGTCAGACGACGCCGTGCAGGGGAGGCCGCTCTTCGTTCAGGGTGAACCTGCCCAGGTGGTGGACCTTGTAGCGCACCGGGTCGTGCAGGGTGTGCGTGCGCGCGTCCCGCCAGTACCGGTCCAGGCCCGCATCGCCCGCGGCGCTCCGGGTGCCGGCGACCTCGAACAGCGCCGAGGGCACCTCGGTCGCCGCCCGGTCGGCGAGCACCTTGGCGGTGGCGACGGCGAGCGAGGCCTCCGCCGCCGCGTCGGGCCCGGGCGTCGCGAAGGCGTCGTCCACGGCGCGCCCGGCGACCGTCAGTGCGGCCTCCGCGGCCCGGACGGAGACGGTCAGCTCGCCGAAGCGCTGGATCATTAGCGGATCGTCCTGCGCGCGGTCGACCCCCGCCTCGAACCACGGGCGCGACCGCGTCCGTACGAACTCGGCCGCCGCGTCCAGGGCCCCGCGGGCGATGCCCGCATCGATCGCGACGTGCAGCAGCTGCGCGAACGCCCCGTAGCCGGTGGGCTCGGCCACCGCGGGCGACCGGGTGAACACCGCGTCGAGCGGGACGGCGACGTTCTCGAACCGGACGGTGCCACTGCCGGTCGTACGCTGCCCCAGTCCGTTCCAGTCGTCGTCGACGACGACCCCCGGTGAGTCCGCGGGCACGAACGCGACGACCTGGTCGTCGGTACCGGAGTCCCGCGCGAGCACCGCGAGCAGGTGCGCGTAGGGCGAACCCGTGCAGTAGAACTTCTCGCCGTCCAGGCGGGCGCCGTCGAGGGTTCGAGTCAGGACGGTCGCGATGTCCGCCACGTTCCGACCACCCCGCTCGGACTGCGCGTTGGCGACCCGCGCACCGTCGAGTACCTGGCCGAAAATCCTGCGCTGCAGCTGTTCCGGCCCGGCCAGCCGCAGCGCCGTGAGGTACACGTAGTGGCTGTGCGGGATCTGTGCGAGCGAGGCGTCCGCGGTGGCGAGGATGCGGAAGACCTCGGCCACGACCGACGGCGGCAGGTCGGGCCCGCCGAACCGGGCGGGCACAGTCAGCGCGAACAGGCCTGCCTCGGAGAGGAGTTCGACCTCCGGGTGCGGCAGGTGCCGATCGCGGTCGCGGCGCGCGGCACCGTCGGCGAACCGCGCCGCGAGTTCGCGCGCCGTGGCGACCGCCGCCTCGGCGGAGTCGATCGCGGCGGCGAGAGTCACACCAGTGCCCCGGAGCGGCTCGCCTCGATCTCGCGGACCAGGGGCAGGACCTTCTCGCCGAAGTACTCGATCTCCTCCTGGAAGTGCAGGAAGCCGCCGAGGATGAGGTCGACGCCGAGCTGCTTGTAGGCGACGATCCGCTCCGCGACCTGCTCGGGCGTGCCGATCAGCTGCGTGCGGAAGCCGTCGTTGTACTGCACGAGGTCCTCGAAGGACGAGTCCGCCCACATGCCGCGGCCGTCCGAGGTGGACTTGCCGGCCTGCTGCACGGCGTCGCGGAAACCCTCGACGGCGGGCTTGTTGGCCTTCTCCACGATCTCGCGCAGGGTGTCCCGCGCCTCCTTCTCGGTGTCGCGGGCGATGATGAAGCCGTTGAGGCCGAACTTGACCTCGCGCTGCGCCTCCCGGGCGATTCGGCGCAGGTCGTCGAGCTGGTCGGTGACGCCGTCGAAGTCCTTGCCGTTGGAGAAGTACCAGTCGGCGTACTTGCCGCCGTTGACGCGCGCGGCGGAGGAGTTGCCGCCCTGGAACAGCTCCGGGTTGGGGCGCTCCGCCGTGTTGAGCGGCTTCGGCTTCAGCGTGAAGTCGCGGATCCGGTAGAAGTCGCCGCCGAAATCGACGTTGTCCTCGGTCCAGATCTTCCGGATCACCTCGAGGAACTCGGCACTTCGGCGGTAGCGCTCGTCGTGCTCGAGCCAGGGCTCGCCGAGCGCCTTGAACTCACCCGCGAACCACCCGGAGACCACGTTGATCGCGAAGCGCCCGTTCGACAGGTGGTCGGCGGTGGCGCCGAATTTGGCCAGCACGGCGGGGTGCCACAGCCCCGGGTGCACGGCGGCGATCACCTTGAGCTTCTCCGTCGCGCCGAGCAGTGCGAGGCTGAAGGACGTGGACTCGTGCTGGTACTCGGCGCCGTAGCTGGCCATGTACCGCACCTGCGAGAGCGCGTACTCGAAGCCCACGCGCTCGGCCGTCTGCGCCAGCTTCTTGTTGTACTCGAAGTCCCAGCTGGTGCGCTGCTCGATGTCGCTGGTGACCAGGCCGCCCGAGACATTGGGGACCCAGTAGGCGAACTTGACCTCGTCGGCGATCTTCTCGGTGCTCATCGTTGTCGTCCTTCGTGATTCGGGGAGGCTAGGAGGTGGGGGCCAGGTCCGGCAGGAAGGCTCCGCGGACCGGCTCCGACGGTGCCCGTCCGTCGTCGAGCAGACCGCGCGCGGCCAGGCGGGGGCGCACGCCCTCGCCGAAGTGGTACGCCTCTTCCAGGTGCGGGTACCCGGAGAGGATGAAGTGGTCGAGGCCGAGGGCGGCGTACTCGGCGATGAGGTCGGCCACCTCGTCGTGCGAGCCGACGAGCGCCGTGCCCGCGCCGCCGCGGACCAGGCCGACGCCGGTCCAGAGGCCCGGGTACACCTGCAGCGAGCGGGCGTCGGCGGCCTCGTCGAACGCGGTTCCGCCGCCGTGCAGTTCACGCATGAGGCGCTGCCCCTCGGACTCGCTCCTGGCGAGGCTGGCCTGCGCGGCACGAACGGTGGCGGGGTCGAGGTTGCCGAGGAGGCGGTTGGCCTCGGCCCAGGCCTCCTCGCTGGTGTCGCGCGAGATCACGTGCAGGCGGATGCCGTAGGTGAGTTCGCGGCCCTGCGCGGCGGCCAGGGCGCGGATCCAATCCACCTTCTTCTTCACCTGCGCCGGCGGCTCACCCCAGGTGAGGTATGTGTCCGCGTACTTCGCGGCGACATCGCCGGCCGCGGGGGAGCTGCCGCCGAAGAACACCGGCGGCGCCGGATCGGGGCGACGGGCGAGCACGGCGCCCTCGGTGCTCAGGTGCTTCCCGGCGAAGGTGACCGGCCCGTCGGAGGTCCAGAGGCGCCGCGTGATGTCGAGGAACTCGCCGCAGCGCTCGTACCGCTCGTCCTTGCTGAGGGTGTCGCCGAAGGCGCGCTGCTCGGACGACTCGCCGCCGGTCACGACGTTGAGCAGGACGCGCCCGCCGGACTGCCACTGCAGGGTGCTGGCCATCTGCGCCGAGAGCAACGGGCTGACGAGGCCGGGGCGGAGAGCGACGAGGAACTTCAGGTCCCGGGTCGCCTCGGTGAGGAGCGCGGCGGTCAGCCACGCGTCCTCGCACCACAGACCGGTCGGGATGAGGACGGCCTCGAACCTGTTCGCCTCGGCGGCCAGTGCCAGCTGCTTGAGGTAGTGCAGATCGGCGGGACGGTCGCCGCTCATCGAGCTGCCGTGTCCGCCGGCCATGAGGTTCCGCGAGTCGCCGTAGGTGGGCAGGAACCAGTGCAGGTGCAGGGGATTGACGGAGCTCACGGCTGCCTCTCGATCGGACGCGACGGGTACGGTTCGCCAGTTCACCACTCGGCGAACGGACGGTGAAGGTTTCGGATCGTGATGCGCGGAACGTGCGTAGCTACTCGTTAGTAGCTACAGTGAGGATGAAGTTAGTTAGAGTCCCGTATTGAATTGGGGTGTTGCTCATGTCCGTCGAGATCGTCGAGTCGACCGAACCGAACACGGCCGCAGGTGCCGCGTGCGGAGCCGGGGGATCGCCCGGTCACCTGGCCGATGTCATCACGTCCGCCTTCACCCGGTTCGCGGACCGTCCCGCGTTCGCGACCCGCGACGGCGGTCCCGACGGTCCGTACCGCGGTACCACCTACGGCCAGGTGTGGCACCGCGTCACCGCCCTGACCGCCGCCTGGCGCGAGGAACTGCAGCCGGGGGACTTCGTCGCCGTCCTCGGCTTCACCAGCCCCGACTTCGTGGTCGTGGACCTCGCCACCACACTGCTCGGCGCGCCGAACGTGCCCCTGCAGGCGGGCGCCCCCGCAGCGCGCATCGCGGCGATCCTCGACGAGACCGCGCCGAAGATCCTCGCCGTCAGCGCCGCGCAGCTCCCGCTCGCCCGCGCCGCGGTGGCCGAGTCCGGCACGGACCCGCGCCTCGTCGTCTTCGACGGTGCCGCCCCCGGCGCGACGACTCTCGACGACGAGATCTCCCGCGGCGCGGCACTTCCCGTTCCCGAGCCGTACCGCGCCGCTGAGCCCGACGGCGACCGGCTCGTGACGCTGATCTACACGTCCGGGAGCACCGGCACGCCGAAGGGGGCGATGTACACCGAGCACCTCGTGGTGCACGCGTGGCTCAAGGTCGAGAGCATCATCGACGACGACATCCCCACCGGCGTGCTCCTGCACTTCCTCCCGATGAGCCACATGTACGGGCGGAATTGGCTGATCGCGGGCCTCGCGGCAGGCGGCGTCGGGTACTTCGCCTCCGCGGCCGACATGTCCAGCCTGTTCGACGACCTCGCCGAGGCTCGCCCGACCGCGATCGCCCTCGTCCCGCGCGTCTGCGAGCTGGTGCACCAACGGTTCCTCGCCCTGGAGGCGGAGACCGACGCCGAGTCCGCCCGCACCTACCTGCGGGACGAGGTGCTCGGCGGAAACATCGCGGCCGCCGTCTGCGGCAGCGCCGCACTCTCCGCCGACCTGCAGGCGTTCATGGAGCAGCTGCTCGGCGTGAGCATCCAGATCGGGTACGGCTCCACCGAGGCCGGTGGGGTCATCGTCGACGGTGTCGTATCGCGGCCGCCCGTGATCGACTACAAGCTCATCGACGTGCCCGAGTTGGGCTACCTCACCACTGATCAGCCGCATCCGCGAGGTGAGCTCCTGGTGAAGTCCAGCCAGCTGATCCCCGGCTACTACCGCTCCGACAAGCAGGTCCTCGATGAGGACGGGTACTACCGCACGGGCGACGTGATGGCCGAACTCGGACCCGATCGGCTCGAGTACGTCGACCGGCGCAGCAACGTGATCAAGCTCGCGCAGGGTGAGTTCGTGCCCATCGCCCAGCTCGAGGCGACCTACTCCGCGAACCCAGCGGTGCACCAGATCTTCCTGCACGGCACCAGCGAGCGCTCGTACCTAGTGGCCGTCGTCGTCCCGGCGCCCGGTCCCGCCGACGAGACCGACGAGCAGGCCCGAGGTCGAGTCCTCGACGCCCTCGCCACCGTCGCCCGTGAGAACGAGCTCGCCGGCTACGAGCTGCCGCGCGACGTGATCATCGAGCGCGAGCCCTTCTCCGCGGAGAACGGACTGCGCTCGGGCATCGGCAAACTGGTGCGCCCCGCTCTGACCGCCCACTACGGCGACCGGCTCGCAGCCTTGTACGCCGCCGCCGAGGAGCGCCGTCGGGACGGACTACGCGGACTCGACGCCGACGGCCCGGTCGCCGACACCGTCGTGCGGGCCGCAGCTCTCACCCTCGGCGTGCTCCCCGCGGAGCTCGACGGCGGGACGCGCTTCGTCGACCTCGGGGGCGACTCCCTGTCGGCGCTCTCGCTCGCCACCACGCTCGAGGGGCTCTACGACCTGCCCGTGCCCGTGCAGACCATCGTGGGGCCCACCGCGACTCTCGCCGGGGTGGTCGCGCACATCGAGGCCGCCCGCGCCGGCGCCGTCCAGGCGCCCACCGCCGCATCGATCCACGGCACTGGTGCGTCGATCGCCCGCGCCGCAGACCTCCGGCTCGACCGGTTCATCGATGCGGACCTGCTGGCTGCGGCACCGTCGAAGCCCGCGCCGCACGGGGAACCCAAGACGGTCCTGCTCACCGGCGCGACCGGCTACCTCGGACGGTTCCTGCTGCTCGAGTGGCTGCGCCGCGTGGCGCGGAACGACGGGACCGTCGTCGCCCTGGTGCGGGGCACCGACGCCGACGACGCCCGCCGTCGGGTGTTCGACGCGATCGGCACCGCCGACCCGGCGTTGACCGAGGAGTTCGCGCGGCTCGCGGCCGGACACTTGGAGGTCGTGCCGGGCGACTTCGGCAGCCCCTCGCTGGGCCTCGACGACGGCGCGTGGGAACGCCTCACGCACACCGTCGACCACGTCGTGCACTGCGGCGCGCTCGTCAACCACGTGCTGCCCTACGACCAGTTGTTCGGCCCGAACGTGGTGGCGACCGCCGAGATCGTCCGCCTCGCCGTCACGGACCGGCGCAAGTCCGTGGACTACGTCTCGACGGTGGCCGTGGTCCCGCAGGACGACGGCCGCCTGCTCGTCGAGGACGACGATGTCCGCGTGCTCGGCGCCGAGCGCCGGATCGGTGCGGACGCCTACGCCAACGGCTACGCCGTGAGCAAGTGGGCGGGTGAGGTGCTGCTGCGCGAGGCATCCGACCTCGCGGGGCTACCGGTACGTGTGTTCCGGTCCGACATGATCCTGGCGCACAGCCGGTTCCGCGGTCAGTACAACCCCGTCGATCAGTTCACCCGCCTGCTGCTGAGCATCGCGGAGACGGGCCTCGCGCCGCAGTCCTTCTACGAGCCCGACGGTTCCGGGCGCAGCCCGCACTACGACGGCCTGCCCGTGGACTTCACCGCGGAGTCGATCGTCACGCTCGGATCGGCGGCGCGCGAGGGCTTCCGGACCTTCCACGTGCTCAACGTCAACGACGACGCCGTGAGTCTTGACAGCTTCGTGGACTGGATCGCGCAGGAGCGCACCGTCGAGCGGATCGCGGACTACGACGAGTGGCTCGAGCGGTTCGAGCGCGCCCTGCGGGCGCTGCCCGACGCGGACCGTCAGCGCTCCGTGCTGCCGCTGCTGCACTCGTTCGCACGCCCGACCCCGGCCGGCGCCGGCGGCGCGCTCACCGCCGACCGGTTCCGGGAGGCCGTGCGCGCCGAGAACGTGGGCCCGGGCGACATCCCGCACCTGGACCGCGCGCTCGTCGACCGGTACCTGCGCGGCTTCGAGGATGCCGGATGGCTCTCCCCGGAAGGCGCTGTCTGACGGCGTTATCCACAGGTAAGCGTACATAACCTTTTTTCTCCACAGGCCCCGCCGCGACCACCGTTCGCGGCGGGGCCCACGGGTGACACTCGTCGGTGACGGCCGGATACCGCCGGCCGCACGGCAGACGAGGAGGGGCGCCATGCCCGGGGTACTTGTTTTCGCAGCAGGCAATGTCACGAACGACCTCACGTACCGGGAGTCCGTCCGTGATCAGCGGCACGACTTCCTGAGCTTCACCATGGCCGCGAACAACGGCTACTGGTAGTTTAGGGAAACGCGCTGGCCAGTGATGCGAGTGGAAACTCGCAGGTAAAGAGCATTATGTCAAAGTCCTCTGATGAACAGCTGTGGACAGGTTCTACACTCGTATCTGGCACATATCTGGCACGCTCCTCCGCGGGCCAGATCGCGGCAACGGATAGGTGACGGCGTGGCAGGCAGGCGTGGGTTCGGCAGCGTGCGGAAGCTGCCCTCGGGCCGGTACCAGGCCCGGTATACGGGGCCTGACGGACGCGCCTATCCTGCCGGGAGCTTCGGCACGTCGAAGCAGGCGGAGCTGGCGCTTGCGAAGATTCGAACGGCGGTCGACGAGGGGCGGTGGCTCACACCCGAGCAGGAAGCTGCTGCAGCCGAGGTTGCCGCACGTGAGGCAGAGGTGGCTGCGTTCACGGTCGCCGATCTCGCCGAGGTTTGGCTCGCGACGTTGACGGGGCACACCCACAGCACGCTGAGCCGGGCGCGAGTGGAGGCGTACATCCTGCCGGTCCTGGGCCACACGCCCCTGCAAGGTCTGACGCCCGAGCAGTGTCGGAGCTGGTGGGACGGGTGCTGCCTCGACAAGCCCTCACAACGCGTCAGATGCTACGAGGCGCTCGCGGCAATGTTGGCCATCGCAGTCGACCGCGGGTTGATTGCAGTGTCCCCGCTGCGCATCAAGGGCGCGAAGAAGCTCACGCCGGCCAGGGAGGGACAGACAGCCTCACTCGAGGAGCTCGACCGGCTGACGGAAGCGATGTCGGAACGTGACCGCGCAACGATCTTGATCGCCGCGTGGTGCGGTTTGCGGGCCGGTGAGGTGCTCGGGCTACAGCGAGCGGATATCGTGGCGGACCCCAGTACGCCGGTCCCGCTGGCGCCGTCGGTCAAGTTGAAGATCCGGCGCCATATAGTGCCGCGCGCGGGAGGCACGCCGGCCGGGGAGAAGAGTTTCCTTGTCGTGCGCGGCAGCAAGGCGGAGCAACGCGTAGAAGATGTTGCCGTGCCGCCGCACATCGTTCCCGAGATCTGGCGGCATCTCGATCGGTTCGCCGACCCGGAGCCGTCCGCGTGGATGTTCCGGGGGCGCACACACCCGGAGGATCCCTTGCTACCCATCACCCTCCGCACCGCTTTCGGTCGCGCGAGGAAGGCGGTCAGCCTCCCCAACCTGGTGTTCCACGACCTACGCCGGACAGGGAACACTCTGGCGGCCGAGGCGGGTGCTACTCCGGCCGAGATGCGAGATCGGCTCCGGCACAAGTCCAGCGAGGCGGCTGAGCGTTACATCGTTGCCGCTCGAGGGTCTGATGTGCGTCTCGCGGAGCGGATGAGCGCAGCGGTTACGCCCAAACCGTCGAGCCGGGAGCCGCGGGACGCAGTGGATCCGGTCGAGGTTGAAGTTCAGCGACGCGTGGCGGAGCGGATGCGAGAACTCGGGATCGATCCGGAGTAGCCGGCCAGGACCGACTCCGCGCGAACCAGGCCCGAGCGCCTGCGCCACCACTGAATCTGTCGGCGCGCGGGGCGGGTGAGCCGGGTTACGCAGTGTGGCGAGAGGGTGAAGTTCGACGACGGCCGGATCGTGCACCCGGAGGAGATCCGCCGAGATCATGCGCTGCACACGCAACAGCCCCAGCGCCTTCGAAGGTGCTGGGGCTGTTCTGGTTTACGTGATGGCTACCGCATGCATTCCGCAGCGTCACGGTTCACACTCGCCGGGTCGACGCGGTGGAGCTTCCCGTCGACCGCGCCCGGCGCGAGCGCCCACACAGTGCCATCCGCGCTCGTAATTGCGGTGGCGCAGTATCCGCCTACCTCGCCTTCACCACCTCGGCGGGCGGCCCGAACGCTTCGCGCGGCGGCCTGATCCATAGCGAGACCGCGGCGCCAGCGCGGCGGCGGCCCAACTGAACGGCGAGCGGGTCCACGCGTATAGCGCGACGATCACCGGTTGCCGCCCGGCCGCTCGACGCTGGCGCCGCAGCTGCGGCGTGCGTCTACGGTGACCACGGGACGTTGATGTCGGTTCCCTTCGCGACCACGGGTATCAGCCGCGTCGCGCAACTCGGACCGGGCGAGCTGCAGGCGCATGTCCAACCAGTCCCGTTGTTGTGGACACGCGTGCGGTCGCCGCGATGGACGGCCCTCGTCTTGCCTGTGACAGGCGGAGATGGTGACGCTGGCCGGCGCAGGCTAGCTGGCGGACGCGGGCGAGGCGGTCCGAACGGCGCCGTGGGCGCCGATTACGCGGCGCGTCGGATGACCCTCTGCGCGGTACTGGGGCTGATGCCCATCGCCGCGGCGATCTCGCGGCTCGACTCGCCGTCGCGGGCCCGCCGCAAGATCTCAGCGTCACGGTCGGCCGCGTCACCCAACTGCGTCACCGCGGTGCGTCGCGGTGCAGACGCAGCTGCGTCGCCGACTTGCGTCACGGTCGCTGCGTCACGGCGTCGCGTCGCGTCGCTTCGTGATGCCGGGGCTGAGTCAGCGGCCGCGTCGCCGAGCTGGTGCATAGTGTCGCCGCTGATCGAGAGCTGAGACGCGACCTTCGCGTCGCGGTCGATCGAACGCGTTGAGGGCTGCGTCATCCACGCGAGGCCTGCCGGATACGCGGGCTCGGCACTGTGGTGCACCTCGTGTGTCACGGTGTCCGCGTCACGCTTCGCAGCGGGCTCCGCTGCCTCGTCCGCGTCATGGTGCACGATGGGCTGTGTCTCGGGCCGTGCCGCGAGCAGCATGACCGATGCCACCGCGATCGTGGCGTCGGCCAACAGGGGCCATCCGGCAGCAACAGCGGGCGGCTGGCCGAGCGTGATGGCGAGGTCGCGCAGCGCAGCGAACGACAACACGAACGCCAGGACGGCGATCGCCAGCGCACCCGCTACACCCACCCTGTAGGCCCAGCGCCGCAGGCCGTGGCCAGCGGTGCGGGCCAAGCCCTCCGTGACGGCGAGGAGCGCGATCGGCGGTAGCGCAGCGGCGACAGCGGCAGGGACACGCAGGTCCGCAGGAGCCGACAACAGCGCGTGCCCGACGTTCCCGGCAACAGACACGGTGACGGCGGAGATCAGGCTGACAACCCAGAAGCGCTGCGGCGTGGTGCTCACCGGAAGCCTCCCGAGATAGCCCGTGGACTGCGGATACGGCTGGTCCGGCCGCTGTGGCCCATCCGTCCGGCCGGTCCGGTGCTCGTCCGGCCGATGTGGCGCGTCGATACGGCCGTCGTGGCGTAGAGCTGGCTGTAGCTCTCGCTGTAGCGCAGCTTGTAGCGCGAACAGACACGCGCGACACGGCCGCTGATACCGCAGATATCAGGAAAGGTGCAGGTCACGAGTCGATACGCGGCACCGCGTGCGAGGTGGAATGCGTGACCGGCGCCGCGCGCGGGCGGCGGTCTGTAGGGCGCCGTGTGGGCCACGGGTGCGGTCACTGGCTGGCCGCCTCGGCCTCGACGTCCCGTTCTGCTCTGGCCTCGGCGAGGCGCGCCGCGACGGTGCCCCGGCTCATTCCGAGGGCGTCGGCGAGCCCGCGCTCGGACGCACCGGCCTCGTGGAGCAGGAGCATCACTGCGCTGATCTTGCTTTCGCGGCGGGCCTGGCCGCGCTGCCACTTCACCAGCGCGGCCAGAGCGACGTTGGGCGGGACGGGATCGTCCGGGTGGGGCCGCAGCTGCTGACTGGTCACGGCGATCGTGGTGGCCGCCATGGTGAGCGCGTTGGGGAGCTTGGAGGCGGCGCGTGCTGCGGCGGCGTGGTTTGTGACTGTGAAGCGCGTGCTCATGGGCGATCCTGACGGTTGCGGTGGCCGTGCGATCCGGCCGGTTTCGGTGTCCGTTGTACCTTGAGATCGTCTGCAGCTCAAGCGCTCTCGCCAATGTGCAGACTAATTGTGGCCGCATTGCCCCTCGTTGGAGTAGCTGGGCGCCAGATTCAGATAGGCCAGCGCATAATCCGGCGGAAACTGAGATGCAGCGCACGAGAGGAGTCGATCGCACCTTCTTGTCGGGGGACACCTCTACGCTCGCTCCATGTCCAGACTCGGCGGATTCCCACATCCTCGCTCCTTCGTGTCCGACGCGCTGTACGAGACCACTACCTCCGGGACTGGAGTGGTGCGGACGTCACTGCCGCCGGGGCCTGAACGGGACGCGATCATGGCCGAGTTCCTGGAGGCGCTTACGTCAGACGCGGCTGATGTGCCTGCGTTGGTTGAGGAGCTCCGCGGGCTGATGGCTGGCCGCGATCTCACTCAGCTCATTAACTCCGTGGCAGTACCTGCGGCGATGGTCACGTTCTCGGGTAGCGAGAGCCTCGCCGACGGTGATCTCACGTCGACGTGGGCGGCGCAGATCGAATACCTGGTGGGTGTCGCGCTGTCTGTGGAACCGGGCGGTGACGTAGACACCCCCGCTGAGATTTCGCAGCGTGTGAGTCAGCTGATCAGCGACATCTTCGAGGCCGATCAGGTGCGCATGTTCACTGAGTCCACCGAGAACGCAGACGCCACCGCTGCGGACCGTGAGTTTGTGCTGCATCAGCTGCAGATGGAGTATCAGTCGGACCGGATGCCCGGCTTCGCAGTGCATCTCGAGCAAGTCGATGCGGAGGTCTTCGGGCGGTACCACGACTACTACGTGAACGGGCTCGGGTTCGATCCCGCAGACGTGATTCGCGCGACCCGGATTCACACCCGGTCGACGAGCAGCATGTTTACCGCAGCTCTCGCGGGCTTGACCGATGCGTTGAACAGCGGTGGACCGAGCACCGAGACAGACGAAGTGATGCGCAGGGCGTTCGATGCGATCACGCTGTGGAGGCCCGAGGATGTCGCGGCAAGCACCGGCATCGCCGTGGAGCAGGTCAACGCGATGTTGGACTTCTTCTCGACGGAGTACGGCTGCCAACCCGAGTTCCGTGTGCCCGGCGATGCGAACCGGGCGCGCACACATCCCTGCATCAACCTGGGCGGCGGCACCTACCTCGTGCCTGATCCGTGGTCGCTGTCTTCGATCATCCACTCCCGCCTCGCCGCGGAACCGAAGCGGAACGGCTTCGACCCGCAGAAGTACTTCAAGCACCGCCAAGACGCGCACGAGCGCCTGGTCAGCGGCGCGCTGGAGAAGGTGTTTGGCGCCCCCAGCGTGCAGTCGGCGCAACACTATGATGCCGCTTCGGGGCAGCACGGTGAGATCGACACTCTCGTTGCGTCCGAGTGGCCGCTAGTGGTCGAAGCTAAGGCAATCACACTGACCGAGGCCGGGCGGCGCGGTGCCCCGCGCCGGGTCGACTCGAAGATCGAGTCGATCCTAGGTAAAGCGCTGGACCAGACCGACCGAGCCCTGACCTACATACTTGATGACGGCGGCCGCACATTTGCGTCCACAGAGAACGGCAGGTCGAGACCGGTCCTTCCAGACGTCGTGTCAGGCGGAACAGCGATAATCGCCACGTTCGAGCGGATCGACCCGTTCGCCTCGGGCGGTCTGACAGTTGCCGGCAACGTTAACCGGCCCACCTGGGTCGTTTCCCTCACGGACCTGCTGATGGTCACCGAAATCCTCACGGACCCGCCAGCGTTCCATCACTACGCACGGACTCGGGCGGGGATGCACAGAGCGGGCGCGACGGTATTCACTGAGGCTGATGCTCTCGGCGCCTACCTCATCGACCGCCTCAAGATTCTGGACAGTGCCGCAGTAGATACGCGGCTCGTGATCGGGTACTCGTCCGATGCGCTCAATAACTTTTACACTCGGCAAGAAGCCGGTCTACCGGTAGACAAGCCGACCGCTCGCGTACCTGAGGAGGTTATCGGAGCCCTGCTCACTGCGATGAACGAACCGGGCTGGTCGACCTGTGTCGACGCGGTCATGACGGCGGAACTCGCGGTATGGAAGAAGTGGAAGAACTTCCGGCGCAAACACCGTCGCGGTGGGACGTTCACACTGAACGGAACGACCTCTCTCGTCGTCGGCTCAGCGGACGAGTCGCGGCTAGGGCGTGAGGGCGACTTGCTCCTCATCAACATCCATAGCTGACCTCGAACACGGACTCCCCCTTGATCTTGGACATGCCACTTCCACACGGTGTTGGGGAAGGCAAGACGATCGAGATCATCCAAGGAAGGCGGAGCACGTCACCCCGCGCGTAGCGGTGCGTCGACCAAGGGTCCGGTGAGGTCTCACCATCGCCGCGGTCTCCACGTCGCCAGGACAACGGCGATCACGGTGGCGATGTCGATCAGCCTTGGTGCGCCTCTCGAGGACCGTTCCGGCGTGGGCGCTGGCTCGACCCTCGTGGACATCCGGGGCGTCGGCCTCACTGGTTTTCCTGCTCGCCGGGTCATCATTTTCTCGCCGAGCAACATGAGCACGTACAGCAGGAACGCCACCACAAGCGTTCGCTTAGCTGATAACGGCTCGGCCCTGGTGAGGGGCGCGGTGCAGCCGATCAGGACCATGCCCGAGAAGGCGAAACCTACATAGACGTTCCCTGTGCGCATAACAGTCCTGCGCCAGCCCGTGGCGTCGGCGGACGCCACAGACCAACCGGCCAGCACCATCATCGAGACCATGAGAAGCACAACAAGTCCCAAGAACAACGTCGAATCCACGTACGCCGCGGTTGGCAGCAGTGTCGCGAGCAGCGGGATGCTGCGCTGCAGAAGGCGCAGTGGGAGCCACCAGCGAGTGGGGATCAGTGGCGGATCAACGTAGTTCATCACGACGTTCTGGAAGGTCACGGCGGACACGTTAGACGGAACGTCGCGTCTGAGCCCGGCATCGATCGATGCGCGTACTCCGCAACGGCCCGGCCGCGGCAGTGCATCATGAGCTGATGTCCGGTGTCGACGAGCTTCTCGAGGATCTCTCTTTGGCGGCCGCCGATCTTCTTCGCGACTGGGAGGCTCTTGCGCGAGCGTGCGGAGCGAAGGCGACCCCGACGAGCCCGTGCGCATGTCAGGCACCGACCTTCCCGGTGCGGTTGGCGAAACCCGAAGTCGTTGCACAGGAGATCGCGACGGATTGCGTTGTCTACGTCGCGGCCGCATCCCAGCAACTGCGGATGCTCGCCAAGCTCGACGACACCGAGTTGGTCCTGAACGGCTGGAGCATTACCCGCACCGTCGTCGAGCACTGCAGCCGTGTGGGGTGGCTGCTAGACCGCGACGTGTCTGCACGGGCGAGGTTGGCTCGCTGGTACATGGAACTGATCGCGAGTGCCCAGAGGATGCGGAACGTGGCCAAAGCGACCGGCGACACCGCCCTCAGGGAGCGCGCGGAGCGTCACAGGGACAGGATTGTGAGTGATGCTCGGCGGGTCTTCCCGGATGCGGCGGTCTATCCAGGTGGAGAGCCGAGGAACTGGTCGGTCGACGGCGAGAAGTATGCGGGTCTGTCGAAGGCCGCGAACAATTTCGGCCGGGACCACCTTGAGCAGCGGGGGCTGTACGACTCGCTGTCGAGCTTCACGCACCCATCGCTCGACCGGCTTGCGCAGCAGACGCGGGCCGCGCCGAGGGGTACCGAACTCTTCAAGCAGTTCGTGGCCGCACCCGCGGACATTCGCTGGCAATTCGCGATCGCCTGCAACTCCGTGCGGAGCGCAGCACAGCTAATCGCGTGGTACCTCGAGCTTGACGCGACCGGCATCGATACCTGGGGTGGCCGGCATCCGGCGCTGCGACTCGGTGCCTTCGGGTTTCCTGGCCGATGTGACGGCTAAGCGAGCACTCCATGACTGTCGGTACCCGCTTGTAAGCTGCCGCGCATGTCCGACACTGTCCCGGCGATCACTGTCCCTGACGGTCAGCCCGTCCGCCGCTTCATGCGGTACGTGCGTCCACCCATCAAGGACGACGAGGCGCACCCACCGCTCTACCCTCTGCGGCCAGGCACGCGCGCACTTCGCCTGGGGATCGATGTGACCACCATCCCCGCGCCGCCGCCTGGCGAATTCTCCACCTTCTTCGGCCGCAACGAAATCGAGTTTCAGTTGCTCGTACCGCGAGGCTCCGAGATACCGGACGCGTGGATGGACGTTCTCGCCGATCCGCTCGTCCGCCAGATCGGGTTCACCACTATCGAGGAGGCAACTCGTCACCTCGACACGGTCGAGTTCTGGGTGGCGACGGACTCCGAGCACCGCCGCTCCAGGGCTCGAGCGCATTTCTTCCCCGTGTATCAGCAGCTCGACCAGCAGAGCCACACCCAGGGCGAGACCATCACCGTGGAGCAACGGAACCGCGCGGCGGCTTACGCGGCCGCCGCAGCAGTCGTCGGCATCGACGTGATCGTCACAGCCGCGCCCA
This sequence comes from Tsukamurella pseudospumae, assembly GCF_001575195.1. Lineage (NCBI taxonomy): Bacteria > Bacillati > Actinomycetota > Actinomycetes > Mycobacteriales > Tsukamurellaceae > Tsukamurella > Tsukamurella pseudospumae. Next base: position 71,433 of record NZ_LSRF01000044.1, on the reverse strand, counting down.
CAGTCGGTCGAAGCGATGTCGCGGACAACGACACCGTCGCCAGCGTCACCCCCGGCGACGCGGTGGCCCTCATCGGGCATCACCTGCGGATGACGAACAATCCCGTCGTGCAGGTGCGCAGCGGTCGTCTCCCCGGAGGAGGCACATGGACAGAGACCGAATCCGCAGCGACAATCGAAAACCTCTAGGACTGGGGGATCGGCGCTGGGATGCCCTACTTCGACTCTCTCCAGATGTTCATCGCGCCGCACCTCGGCGGCCCCGAGTTTGTCGCGGCCGTGAAGTCGATTCGAATTCGACTTCGGCGCGCCACCCGGGCACTCGATCAGCTTCTAGCCGTGCTGTCCAACCCGATCGATGGCAAGCGGGGTGTCGACGTCATCGAAGCCGTCGCGGAGGCATTCGACAGGCAGCTGCTCTTCCTCGCTGCCGCCTTCGACATCTACGGTCGCCGCTTCCTGCTGCTGATCGATCCGACCCGAGACCCGAAGAAGTACCGGCTCTCGCTCGACGCCGGCGGATACATAACAGAGCACCTGGTTCGGGAGTACCCTGCCGACGCACTCGCGGAGGTCGAGCGACTGCACGCGTACGCCGGAGTATGCAAGGAACTCCGCAACCACATCCACGACGGCATCCTGCCCATCGACCAGCATCCCGGCAGGCCTTACGGCAGCACGAAGAACATCGCCTTGAACCTAGACACGATGCCACGCCTACTCCCTGGAACGAACCCGACGCTGACCCAGGACCACTACGACCGGCTCGGCGTCTGGCGGGCGGAACCCGCCGCGCTGTTCGGTCCCAAACACGTGGTCGCGGACCTAGCGACTGCGGCCGTCACGCTCATGAGCGCCGGCACCGCGTTGATCGAGGAGTTCACCAAGCTGATCCTCCGACACAAACCGTCGAGCGCCTTCGCACCCCACGGGGTTCTCGGGTGCATTCAGGTGCAGCCCGACGAAGCAGTACCTCAGCCCGGGGAACGCGAGCTCTTCTACCGGTCGCTATTCGCGTGGCCGCAGGTCTGACCCACTTGGTGAGTGTCCACGAACCATGTCCGGATTCTGCGGTGCTCACGCCTCGCCGAGCGATGTCTGTCCGGGCAATCCGTATTCGACCTGCCGCGGGGTGGCGAAGTCGTAAGTGACGCGATGTCGTCCACCCCACCGCCGGCCGGCGAGCCGTGGCCACGAGGCCGTGACCGTCGGCTTCGCCTGCGAGGGGTCGTGCCGTGCGACCACGCAGACGTTCACGGACTCGCCGGGGGCGATCGCTGCGACGATGTTGCTCCACAGAGGCTGGTCGGTCTCCACCGCTTGCCCGGCGTACGGCTTCGTGCCGGAGTCGCCGATCGACACCCGCGGTCGACACCGCATACCTGCGAGCCTTACGTCGTGCGCGGTGCCGTCCCCGTAGTTGGTCAGGCTCAGCCATCCCAGCGGCATCCAGGTGACACCGGTGAAGTCGCCCTCGTTCTTCCGGGTAATCCGCTCCAGATCGTCGACTAACGCCGTCGACGGCGACAGTCGTAGGTCCGGCCGAGGCCCGACCACGAATCGGTTCACCAGCACGGTGACGAGCGCGCCGGTCGCACCCGACGTCAGGATGGTCGCCCAGGTCGGCAGCTGTGACATGACCCGAACCATACCGGCGCTGCCGGTGGGGATCTGGCGGAATCCTGTCGCTACGCCTCGTGATCCCGGTCGTACGCCTCTTCACACTCGAGCGCCTGGTCCTGGTAGTACATCGACATCGCTGCCCACTCGAGGTAAGGGCGATCGAGTGTCGCGATGACGGGGAGCTTCGACAGGGACACCTCAACGGGTTCGTGGCCCCACTGCATCACGAACTCATCGAACCAGGTATCACCGAGCGGGAAGTCCCCGAACAGTGCGTCGCAGGCGCGGCACCCGTGCGAGAGGTACGTCGCCCGCATCGTTTTCGAGTAGCGCGGCTTGATCGTCGGCAGGTACTGCGTGTCGCCGGCCGCCTGAAGGAACTCCTGGATGTAGGAGAGCGCCTTCTCGGAGGTGATCATCTCCGTGTCGAACTGGTGCTTTCCGCCGTCGACGTTCCAGTACCGGGTATGGACCAGCCAGGGCACCAGGTTCCTCTCGTTGCAGCGCCAGCATTCGTAGGGCATGCCGCGGAGCGTGATCGGGAACCGGTACTCCGACAGCTCGTTCAGCACGAAACGTGCAGTGTCGAGGAACGGGCTGTCAGGGCGAACGGGACCGGTCACGCCGTCACCTCCTCTTCTGCAAGGCGTAGTCGACCTTCTTCCCGAGCACCTTCAGCAGCGTGTGCGTGTCCACCTGGTCGAGCGTGAGGAGCCGCTCCGGGTGCGTGATCCGCGACAGTTCCTCCGCCGACGGCTCGGGCACTTCGAGCGCGACGGTGCGGGCATACTCGGCGTCGATGTTCTCGAACACGAGTCCGCTGTCCTCGGTGCTCCAGGCCTCGCTGACGAACCAGTTCGCGATGAAGACGCGGGTGCGGGGGATCAGTGTCCACACCGTTGCGCGCTCGAGCTCGGTGCGTGCCCTGGGCCGGGTGATGCCGAGCCATCGCAGGTCGCCTTCGGTGTCGGTGATCTCCCAGAACTGCCACGCCGCGGATGCCATGCGGCGAGAGTAGCTGGGATCATCGACTACTCCGGACAGTCGTCTCTGGGATTTGACGCTGCGCGCGGTATTCATTCCCCTCGACACCTGAGCAGCAGCCGCACGGACTTGATCCAGCTCTGCTCAGCTCGCTGTGAGTCGGTGGGTGGACCGATAGATACCTGGTCGTCCCTGTCCGCCCGGCTTACGTGCGACTTCTGGGTCCTTAGCGGCCGCGAGGTTCAGCGCCAGGAGCTGGGCGAGCAGGTCTTCATCGGGGTTGAAGCCGTAGGCCTCCACTACCGCCGTGTCAAGCTCGTCGTGTAGGTCACGCAGCGCGGACTTACCCGGTTCCCGGAGCGCGTCGTACTGCTGCCCCAGTGTCAGCCCCTGTTCCCGGTAGGTCGCGCGGAGTCCAATTATGTCGCCGCTGAGCTTTGCGATCCGGGCAACCTGTAGTTCGCTCGGGTTCGACGGCCACGGGAATGTGTTCCAGACTGTCGTGGGTGTGTAGCGCGGGTCAACCTTGAGCTTGGAGCACCGCTCGTCGAACCATTTTCGGTGAAGGTCCGAGGACAGGACGCCGAACGAGTAGTCGTCATCAAGAGCGAAGACCTGGACCGATGCATCAGGTCGGATGCTGCTGGCGACGAACTCGTAGATCGAGCGCCGCCCCTGGCCGGCAACAATCGTGAGTGCGATGTATCGCTCGAGAGGCGTGATGGCCGCGAGCATGTCTTCACGCCGATACGAATGCTTCCACCATCTCGCGAAGAAGTTCGTGTGATGCTTCTTCGGCTTCGCCTTGGGGTTGGCTGCCAGAGCCTTCGCGTTGTTGTTCGCTTCCTTCTCTGCGGCGAGCTTACGGCCCGGCAGTACTCGCTCAGCCAGGATCGACATCACCTCGGGGTAGGCGATCTTCGCCTTGATTAGGTCGTCCTCGGCGATGTCGATCACGTATCCGGGCACCGTGTTCAGGTGGATCAGGGGGTCACCGCTCACCATTGGGTGCACGACGTCAGCGAGCCTCGGATTCTTAGCGATCAGGGCCTTCGCTGCGGCGGTTGTGAGTCTGAAGCCCTTGACGTTGCCGGTCGTCTGTCCCTGGAAGCAGAGCTTGGGCTTCTTGTTCAGAGGGAGGTCGGCGGCCTTCGTGACATCGGTCAACGGACGTAGTGTTGTCGGAATATGCGGCACTGGCAACTTCAGCTCACCCTCGTCGAGCCACAACAGCTTCTCGGCGGGTGCGTTGTCGGCGCCCTTGATCCAGTTGACGATCGAAACGTGGACAACGGCATCACCCGACCACGGCTTGACTGACACGGCATCGAAGATGACCCCGCCGTGATCAACGACGTACTCGAGCGAAGCCTTCCGTGAGTCGTTGTCCCGGATTGCCTGAGTCGCCACGAATCCGGCACGGCCGCCGTCAGGTAGATGCTGTTGCGCGAGAGGGAACCAGTAGGTCACGAAGTCCGAGACGCCGCCGACATGTGGGTACTTCTCGGACAGGATTGAGCAGTAGTCAGATCCGAGCTCTTCGACCATCTTCCGGCGTCCGTTGTACGGTGGGTTTCCGATGATGACGTCCGATTTTGGCCATGGGGTGAACAGTGCGTCAGCCCAGCGAATCGAGCCGTCGAGGTTATCCAGTGGGAGTGCGTCTGCCTGCTCGTCGAGCTCGTCAGCCGCGAGCTTCTTGGCCATCATCATCGTCACCTTGGCGACTTCGACGGCGAACCGGTTGTTGTCGAGTCCGAGGAAGTGGTCCGGCGTCACGTACGAGATCGACACCTGGTCCTTGCGGACCTTCTGACGCTGCTGGATCCGCAGCTTTACCTCAGCCTCGAGTCGACGCATCTCCCGGTAGGCCACATACAGGAAGTTCCCCGACCCGCACGCCGGATCGAGAACGCGGAAACTGCCCATGTCGAAGCGAACCTGCTCCAGCTCGGCGATCGTCTTTGCTGCCTGTATCCGCTCCCTCCACGGGTCGACGATGCAGGGCAGTACCACGCGCGCGATATCCGCCTGCGAGGTGAAATGCGCACCATAAGCGTGCCTCTCACCCTTGTCCATCGAGGTCTCGAACAGCGTGCCGAAGATCTCGGGCCGCACATCCGACCAGTCGGTGGAGGCCGCGATACGCATCGCCTTGAGCTCATCCATCGTCATCTCGACCGGAACGATCTCGGAGAAAAGACCACCGTTGAAGTAGGGCGTCCCAGCGAAGTGCCCGCCCTTGGTCACGCCAGCGCTGTTCATCTCCCGGAAGAGCGAGCCGAGCAGGTCGTAGGCGTCCGCTCCGTTCTTCGACTCCTCGAGGGTTCGCGTGAAGAACTTCGACGGCAGAAGCCCGATGTCCTCGGCGAACATCGTGACGACCGACTGGAGTACAAACCGCTGCGCATCAAGCCGGCTGATGCCTCGCTCGTGCATCGTGCGGAACACGCCTGACACCTGTGCGGCAGCTTCTCGGGTCACCTTCACCAGGTCGTTGCCGAAGATAGGCACCTCAGGCTTCGACAGCAGGAATGCCAGTACCTCGCGCCGCTGCGGCAGATCGTCGATCGACAGCTTGTCCATTGGCTCATCGAGCTGGACGTCGAAGTCGTAGACCCAGAACTCGTCGAAGTTGCAGAGAACGACCCAGCGCGGGCGGTCAGGAACCGCCTGCATCCAATACTTGAACGCCTGGGAGTAGTGCTTCGACAGATCCGTGCCAGCCTTCTTCATCTCGACGATGCAGTGCGGCTTCCACATCAAGTCGGCGAAGCAGACGTTGCCGAAATCCATCTGATGAATACGTGCCTCGGGTACCGCGCCTGCTTCGCGGATGCCGCCGTGGCCGAATGCCATGAACAGGCGGTCGAGGAAGATCGTCGCCTCGCCCTTCTCGTCGCCCTTCAGGTGGTTCTTCCGATACGCGACGAACTCCGCGAGCGACGTCTTGAGATTCTCAGGCTCCACGTGTACATCGTATGAAGACTCGGCCCCGGGTCGGGGCTCAACCCCGAGCTTTGCCGGGCCTCGACCTGGACTGCCCCGTGCCATCATCGATCCGCGATGCTCACCCTCGCCCCAGACTCCGACGCAACCGCCCTTCCGGCCAACGCCGAGGCCTAGCTGGCCTCCCACCGGGAGTTCTCGACGACACTCCGGGACGGCGGCGCGCACACCCCGGAGGCCGAGGCGATCCGGCGCCAGGTGGAAGAGCTAGGGGAGTGCCCAACCGGCACCTGCTACGGGGCCCTCTGGGCAACGTCACGCTGGCTGGCGACCCCGCGCAGCGTCTCAGAGAATGAGACCACTCCGTCGCAGATCAGCACGCACGTTATCGAGCCGGTTGCTCGTACTGGGCAAGATGACGATCTGTGCCGCGGGGTCGGGCGGCACACATTTCCAATGGCCGCTGCCGTTGCGAGAGACATCCCAGCCTTGGCTACGGCACGCATCGAGCAGGTCCTTGAGGTCGCTTCCCATGGCCGGCAGGGTCGGTGGCCGAGCCCGGAATCGGCGAGCGCGGCGCGAGTTGCCCTTACGTCAGCTGGCCGCGATAGGCTCAGCTCCATGCAGATGACGCGGTCGCGCGGACGGCAACGCTAGCCGCACCCCACCCCGGGGTGCGGCGACGTTGTCACCGGAAGGCACCTCATGCCTGCTACCGCTCTCTCCCGCCTGCGTATTGCAGGCGAACTTGACGCCGCCCGCGACCTCCTGACTGTGCTGGCCGCGATCGCCGGCACCGCCCCGCCCAACCTCGCCGACACGGAATCTGCCACCGTCACGGTTGGCGGCACGAGGATCGAGGTGGCGGTCGGCGAACCCGCCGCACCGGCCGTGATCGAGCTGCGCACCGACCGTCCGCTCGCCGTCGTGCTCGATGACGTCATCGCGGCCAGCGGCAGCGCGAGCAGTGCGCCGAGCGATCCCGACGCGCCGATCGAGACCGTCACCGCACACGTCGGCCTGATCGCGATCGTTGTGCGCGGCTGCGAAGAGTCCACCGGTCCCGACCCCGATTCGTCTCCCTCCACGGAGGCGGAGCTCCGTTCGTTCCTTTTCGAACGGCTGGTTTCGGCGGAGCGCCCGGGCGCCGACTACGCGTACTGGCGCCGGTCGTTGATCGACGCCGACCAGATGCGCGCCACGATTGACCTCGTGTCCGCTCAGCTCCGCGCGCTGATCCCGCCGAGCCCGCGCGCCCTGTCCAGCCACGTCGCGATCCGGCTCGGGCTCGCTCGTCTGAACGCGGAGATCGAGACGGAGATCGAGGAGGCTGGCCGTGGCTGAGTCTGAGGGATACCGCCGTCGGATTGCGCTGTTGGCCGCCGTGGACGCGGACATGATGGCTGTCCACGAGAGAGTACTGACCTTGATGCAGCGGGGAGTCCCCGTCGACGCGTTCGAGGTGCAGATGCAGGTCAGCATGAGGTTGGAGCAGCTGGCTAAGGCGGTCGACGAGGTGCTGGGCTACATGGAGCTTCACCCGGCCGAGCTTGCTGAGCGGGCTGATCGCGTCGTCCTGGTCGATCGCAGCGGTCCCGAGCCACTCACGCACACCTACCCGCTCGAAGACTGGCGCGAGCACGGGCCGAAGATCCTTACTGCGGCGCTTCGACTGTGGGGAGCGGCAGGAGGCCGCGCGCGGCTCTCCGGTAGCGCGCTGCGCGGGAGAGGAACCGTGACCACGGAGAGAGGCAGTTACACGGCCTGTGCCTGGTACGCCGCCGACGCTGGCGGTCACGCGATCTGGCCCGAGACTGAGCAGGGGGTGCAGCAGTGATCGCCGCCGCAGCGGAGCGCACCGTTCTGCTGGCGGCCGCGGTCGCCGTCGCGCTGATTGTCGTGTCCGGCGTCGGCGTCGGCGTCGCGTTCCTCGGAACCGTCACCGTGACCCTGTACACCACCGCCCTTGCCTTGCCTGTCCTCGCGCAGGGCCTCGCCGCCGGCCTGCGCTGGGGCTCAACCGATCTGATCAAGGAGGTCCTCACATGACCGAAGAACGCACCTTCACCGACTCTGTCCCGGGCGGCGGCACCGTCGAACTCGGCGTCACGGCCGAGGCCACCAACCTCGAGATCGAGGACACGGTCCTGTCCATCAGCCGCTTTCAGGCCGATGCGGTGCACGCGAAGCTCGCGGAGCAGACCGCACGCTGGCGGGAGCGGCTCTACGAGATGCGCGAGGAGCTCGGTGGTGATCCGGCTCCGGAGCCGCACGCGAGCGCGCTGCCGCCGTGTCCGATGCCTGGACGGATGCGGGCGTGGGAGACGGCCGACGCGGTGTGGCTGCAGTGGGTTGCTCCCGGGCGGGAATTGAATCTCGACCAGGCCGAAGCTGTGCGCGTCCCGGTGTCAGCGACCGACTCGGACGAGGACCTGGTGAAGGCCGCGAACCGGTGGCTGACCGGATACGGCTGCCCGCCCGCGGGCACGGTTGCCTGGATGCTGCCGCAGTTGCGGCGGCACCGGGATCGGCTGGCCGAGGAACGCCGCGGAGGGCTCGCCCTTCGGGTGCTGGTGATCTACGTCGCCGACGTCGAGGCGAGCGCGGCGTGGTACCGGTCGGCGTTGGGGGTCCGCTGGACGCGGGAGCGGCACGGCGACGGGCCTCCGCATATGTCGGCGGAGATCGGCGGTGTGCTGCTCGAGCTGTATCCGGCGGGGGAGCGGGCGGTCAGCCGGGTGCGGATTCAACTCGAAGTAGCGGACGCGTTCGGCGACGCGGACCGTGCGCCTGACGCATTTCCGCGCCAGATGGAGGACTTGGACGGGAACACCGTCGTTGTGACCCTTCGCTGACGGCTCAACCCGACCGATGCCCGCCACCGGAATGGTGGCGGGCATCGCTCGAGTAGTAGTCGCCTGGACGGGCTAGAGGCCGATCTGGAAGCTGCTCGTTCCAGCGGTACAGCGGGTGTAGCTGTCGGACATCGGTCGGTCCATGAGAACGGCAGTGGCGCAGTGCCACTGGCCGACATCGAGGTGCGCGCCGTTGCCCTGCGACTTCGCGATATTGGCGTAGTAGCTCCGCGCGGTGGCCACCGCGTTGCCGCAGTTCACGGAGCCCGCTTGAACGATCACCGGTGCAGTGGTGCCGATCGCCGTTGTGACGGTGCCGCAGACAGTGCCGGGAGCAGGCGCAGCTTGGGCAGCCGGCGCAGCAAATAGTCCGGCCGAGACGACGGCAGTAGCGGACACGGCAGCGGCGAAGAGTCGTTTGCGCATGCACCAAACGTATCCGTCGCGCGGTCAACCCGCGGCGCGTTCGTTGGCTGTTCACCTCCAAGCGACGCACAACCGGCTGGCAGGCCACGATGCGATACGGTCCTCAGCATGGAGGAGGAGCAGGTAATCGCTGGGTACCGCGTGGTACGGCGGCTCGGCGCCGGCGGGATGGGCGAGGTGTTCCTCGTACAACACCCGCGCCTCCCGCGCCGGGATGCGCTCAAGCTCTTGGACGTCTCGGTATCGAGGAACGATGACTTCAAGGCCCGGTTCCAGCGCGAGGCCGATCTCATGGCCGCGCTCAACCACCCGAATATCGTCACTCTCTACGACCGCGGCGAGTTCGAAGGCCGGTTGTGGTTGTCGATGGAGTACGTCGATGGTTCGGACGCCGCGCACTTGCTGCGGGATCGCGGTCCGATGGCACTGGACCGCGCCGCCGAGGTCATCGCCGGGGCAGGGGCCGCGTTGGATTTCGCCTGGGAGCACCACCGGATCACGCACCGTGACGTGAAGCCGGCGAACATCCTCGTCGCGGAGCTGCCGGACGGTTCCCTGCGGTCGGTGAAGCTCGCGGACTTCGGTATCGCCAAGGCGGCAGGGGAGTCGACGTCGCTCACGTCGACGGGGGTGACCATCGGCACCATGGCCTACATCAGCCCCGAGGCGCTGAACGGGGAGATGGTCGACAATCGGGCGGACATCTACTCCCTCGGGTGCGCCGCGTTCCAGCTCCTGGCTGGTGCGACGCCGTTCGAGGCGCCGAACATCTCCGCGTTGATGGCGGCACATATGACGCGGCCGGCGCCTGCGATCACCTCGAAGAATCCGCAGCTGCCAGCGCACCTCGACGCGGTCTTCGCGAAGGTGCTCGCGAAGAAGCTAGCCGACCGCTACCAGTCGTGTGGGGAGTTCGTGGAGGCGCTCCGCGCAGTGCCGGAGGATCCGGCCGCGGCCCCAGTGGTTGATCAGGCACACGTGCGCACCGTTCGACGAGCACAGGTACCGACGCCCGATCCGGGGACACGGCGACCACCTGTGGTCGCACCACGGACTGTGGTCCGCGATTCGGATGTGCCATCGGCGGCAGCTCACGGTAGGACACCGCGTGAACCGAGCCCAGCGTGGTATTCGCGACGGAGAACTCTGCTGGTAGGCGCCTCAGCGACGGTGATCGCGACGATCGCAGTGATCGGTGCGATCGTCGGTTTCCGTTCTTGGGCGGGCGGCGGCTATCAAGTCACCACCGCGGGCAACGGCAACATCGTGATCAGCAAGGGGCGCACCACGTGGCTGACCTCCGCCGCCGAGCTCGAGGTCGTATGCATAGCCGACGCGCCGACCAGCGGAACCGCAACAGCACAAGGATGTGTCCCTCTGAAGACCTCAGACCTGACGCAGCAGGGGAGATCAGCGCTCGCCTCACTCGGCACCGCAGACTCGCTCGACGCCGCGCGCCAACAGGCCGCGAAGTTCACCGAGAGGCACTTTCTCATCGAACGCTGCACGGTCACCACGGAGATCGCTCCCGTCGCGGGGTCCAGCGCAGCGCCAACGACGCAAGTAGTCACCCAGACCAGCACCCCGGCCAGGCCTTGCAGGGGTGGCGCTTCTTAGTCCAGTCGTTATCGAACACTAGTACGATCAACGTGTGGAGGACTATGCGGCGAGGGTGTGGCGGGTGCCCGTGCCGCCCACGCCGTGCCTGGTCTCCACCGCCCGCGCCTTCCCGGGCGCCGGAACGGCCGGCAGGTGGCGGAACCAGACGCCGCTGTGGCTGCGCGCGCACGGGCTACAGCTGCAGCCGGAACTGCACGGCACCATCCTCCGCTGGGCGCGGCTGAGCTCGGGGGACTGGCTTGCGGAGGTGCAGGTGGCTCTCCCGACCGGGCACGGTGCGGTGCCGATCACGACGTGGGTGAGTCAGGTTGCGGTGCGGGCGGCCTGAAGCTCCACCACCACCGCCACGGCGGCCGCCGTCGAAGACGAGCGCGCCCGTCTCGGCGAGTGGGCACCGGCGTATCGCACCAGGCTGCAGGCTGCTGACTGTTCCGCATCTTCCTTCAGGATGCCTCTGCAACAATCTTGAGTCATGGGGAGACGTCACGGATGGGCTTTGAGCGCTGCGCTGGTCGCGACGCTGACCGGCTGCACCAGCACCATCGCAGGAACACCGAGCGCGGATCCAAGTGCAGTCTCCCGGCTCGACACCGGCAACTACCCGACGGGGCCCCGGGAAGTCCCCGCACATGAAGGCGCTCACGGGGCTACCCAGGGTGCGTTCACGCTCAACGATTACCTCGTCGCGCCGTTCGAAGTCGACGCCCAGTTCGACCAAACCGTGGTCATGGCGCGCAACGCGCTCCCCAACTCGGCTTCGCTCGGCCTCATCCTCGGCAACATCCTCGGACCGACCGTGAACCCAGGAATGAACTACGGGATCATCTCCGCGCAGAAGGTCACCGACACCGAACCTGCGCCTCGCGCGCAGATGATGACCGGGCTACTGCGGTACGCGGACACGTCAGCGGCCGAGCAGGCGATGGCGCGAGTGAAAAACCTCCCTTCGGACGGCCGCGAGAGCCGTTCCCCAGCGAAGTATCCCTCAGCCTACGAGGGAATGCCCGCGGCTGCGTTCGGCGGCACCGGCATGTTCTACCTGCAGCACCGCGAGTACCTCCTCCTCGTCAGCTTTCGCGACGTCGCATCCCGCAACACCGTCGAAGGCCTCGCGACGCGATACTTCGACATGCAGCTGCCGGAACTCGATAGGGTGCCGTTCACGTCTCAGGCCGGCCTGAACCTCCCGGTCGATCGCGACGGAATCCGCCGCTACACCCGGGACGATCCCAAGGACACCCAGGTCGGATACTTCACCGCGCGCGCATGGCTGTCGCGGGCCACGGCGACATCGATGAAGCGAGCACGCGCCAAGCAGGAGCTGTTCGGCGTTGACCTCATCGGCTCAGGTACCAGCAACCAGGTCCTTCGAACCCGGGACTCCGGCGCTGCGGCCGCGTACATCCGAACGCTCGGCGACAATGACGGTTGGAAGAGCGCCGGCGGCGTTCCAGGACTCGCCCAGTCCATGTGCATCTCGACGGACACGGAGTCAGCGTTCAACAGCGGCGTCCGGAATGTGTTCGCCTGCGCAACGGCGCGAAGCCGATACGTGGCCGTCGCACAGGCATCGTCCTTGACATCCGCCCAACAGCGCGCCGCAGCGATGTACACGGCGCTGCAGGACGCGAAGTAGTCACCCAGGGCTGCAATCTACGCCGCCATCCTCCCCCGCCGGGCCCTCACGACTGCGCCTCGTTGTCGCCGACCAGTCCCCGTACCGCGCGCCGGATGCTCTCGCGTTCCTGGTCCGGTGTCAGGGCACCGCCATCGCGCAGCGCGGTCCAGTACGCACGTTGTTCCGCGAAGTAGTCCTCGACCCAGCCGGGCAGCGACGGCGATTCGTTCTGTTCGTCCTCCATATCAATTGGACGCACCAGCCCGACGATCGGTTCCATCTCGTGCGATGCTGGCGCCATGGGGATTCGGATGGGGAGATTCGGACCGACACTCATCGCGGCTGCACTGGTGGTCAGCGCGTGTTCGACGACGATCGCCGGCACTGCGGTGTCGGATCCGAGCGCGGCGCCGCACCTGGACACCGGCGGATTCCCCACCAAGCCTCGGGACGTCCCCGCGCGTGTCGGCAGCGACGTCCGGGTGCAGCCGAGCTTCGAACTCGGCAACTACCTGATTGTCCCCGCCGAGCTCGACGCCGGCTTCACCGAGGACACCTCGGTGCCCATCCCCAGCCTGCCGTCGACGGTGGGCTTGGCGCTGACCGTCGGCAAGACGCAGGGGCTGCTCCTCGCCGACGAGGAACGGAACCGGTACATCGGCGGCGCCGTGATGACCTCGCAGCGCACGTGGACCTCGGCCGGTGAGGATCCGCCGCGGATGACCACCTACTTGATGCGGTATCGCACCAGCGCGGCCGTCGACGACGTGGTCGCGAAGCTCAAGGCCCTGCCGAAGACGGTGTCCGAACCGAAGGGCCTACCCGGCAAACCTGACAGCTTCGAGGCGCCGACGATCACCAGCTACACCGGCAGCCCGGTCTGGTACATCCCGCGCGGCGACTACCTACTCGGCATCGCCTTCAAGGGCATCTCCCGCGTCGAAGCCGAGTCCATCGCCGGCCGGTGGGTCGATCGGCAGATCCCCAAGCTCGCGGAGCAGCAGCTGACCGCTGATCAGTTGCTCGCGATGCCGGCGGACCGCGACGGGATCCTCTCGCTCACCATCCCCGGTGTGCAGGTCGTCGACGGGATCGCGTACGAGCTCGGGTACATGAGCCCGCGGACATGGGCGCAGCTCACAACGGGGAGGTGGTCCGAGAACATCGCGATCATGGATCGCGCCGGGATCGACCTCATCGGCTCGTCCGCGACCAAAGTCTTCCGTGCCCGCGACAACGCCTCCGCCGAGTACTACCGCTCCGCTGACCGTTCCGACGTCGAAGGGGAAACCGCGCCGACCTCCGCCGCAGCACCTGCCGGGGTGCCAGGGGCGCAGTGCAAGACTGGGACCACCAAGGCCAACGGCGCGGCGCGCGCCTACTACGCGTGCACCGTCGTCGTCGGCCGCTACTACGCCACCACCAGCGCCATCAGCAGCCTCGACGCGGCCCAGCAGCAGATCTCGGCGCAGTACCTGATCCTGCAGCACGCGAAGTAGCAGGCTGGAGAGCTTCGCGGCCTAGTTGCAGGTACGGAAGCCGAGCCCGTCACCTTCCTCGAAGGGGCAGTCTCGGCAGACGGTGAGAATTGGGCCCGCCCCCTTCCGCTCGCACCGACGGTCTGCGCCGCATCGCTCGTGGCGAACCCGGTCAAGCCCCGCCACGTCACGGTCGGACGCGACGGAGATCCATCCTGCCGGAGCCGACGCCGCTGTTCAGCGCCCTGATCGAGTCGCCAGTAATGGTCATGATCCACGTGTTGTCGGTGCACTTCAGCGGCCCGGAGCGAGTGACGGTGGCGCGCACGACCACCCTGATCATCTTGGGCGTCTGTGACATCCACCATCTCCCCGGCAGTACCCCTAGTCGACGCCGATCCAGAATTTCACCAGCTGCACCACGCCAAAGAGCCCGTACGTCGCAGCCCAGGCGATCGACCCCAACGAGAGTCCAATGCGTACGGCCGTCGAGAAACGCGACTGCTGGCGCCTCCACACGCGCACCGCTTCAACTGCTCCACCCGTCACCGCCAGCATGAACGATATGGTCAGTCCATACCATAGTGACATTGACGAGAATAACGGGCCTAGCATCAACCCGATCACCAGACCCACGATGTGCCACCCGACGTAAGCGAAAACTCCGCCAACGACAATCTCAAGAATCTTCCTGACCTGACCCACTACGCGTAGGAAATTCCCGGCGGAGGAGTTTTCGCGGCGCCCTTTACGGTGAGATTGTTGATGAACTTCTGCCACGCGATGCCTGCCGATTCTCGATAGATCGTCTGACCACCAGGGACGGAACCGGCAGCTGCGCCAGGACCTCCTAGGATCTTACCAGTGACGACCAGCTTCAAAGCCTCACCGCCTAACGAGACGATCTTGAAGTGTATTGTGCTTCCAGCGCCGTCAGGGTGACCTTCAAGCGTCTCGTACTCAATATTTATTTCGTCCGCTGATTTTTCAATCTGTGTAACCTTTAGTGGGAACGGAATGTTGGCGGCCGAGATGTGACCTCCTGCGCCAATAGATAACGGCATAAAGTCTCCAACCTTCGGCATCGCCTTCGGGGCTCCGCCGATAGGGAACACGCAGTTGAAGCACTCGTTCAACGCGTCCCAAGCGCCGTCAATGGACACGCGATACTTCTGCTCTGCGCCCTCTATCATGTACACCGGACTCGGGTAATACGTCTCCACGTACTCCCAGGCGGCCATGGCCACCCGGGCTTCAACCCCGTCAGGCTTCTTGCGCCGGTACGTTCCGCCGACGCCTGCCAGCCACGAAGCCTGGTAAGGGATGCCGGAGTTCTTGTCGCGGTCCTCGTCCTTGTCGCGGCTCTGGTCGTCGCGGTCGCGGGCCTTGCTCGAGGTCGTCGACGCGGCGGTCTCCGGTGTCGGGGTCCGGAGCTTCGGCGTCGTGGTCGGCGCATGCGGAGTGGTCGCGACAGTGTTCGGTGCGGTGGTGACCGGGCTCTGCTGGCCATTCTGGGGCGGGTTGGCCTGCCCGGTCTGCGGAGCCTGCTGCGGGGCCTGCGTGGGGCCGCAGTTGGCGATGCACGCGTTGGGGTCGACCTGGTCGGGGGTGGGCATCGGCCGCGCCGTGCCCTGGAAGGTGTTCCCGCTCCCGTTGCCCTGGGGCGGCGCGAGGGTGTCCGGCGGGGTGTAGCCGGGCACGGTCGTGTTCGGAGCCTGCGGGGCGGTGGTGTTGCCACCGTTGCCCTGCGTGGGACCGGGATCCTGGGTCGGAGCAGGCCCGCAGGTCTGGCTCCCATCCGGACAGGGCGCCGCGTTGGCTGGCGCGTCCGACAGGCTCATCGGGAGCAGGATCAGAGCGGAGGCGATGCCGACGGCGCCGATCGCGGCGGCGACCCGCTGCCCAGGTGAAGCGGGTCCATCACCGGAGTGCAGGGTCGGGTTGGAGTCGCGGAGCTCGCGGACACCCTTCCAGAACACGAGACCGATCAGCCCGGAGATGAGGAAGTACCCGAGGAACACCACAGGCACCGGCGTCCAGTACCGGGCCGGCCCGAACGTCAGCAGGAACCCGATGATCAGTAGCGCGGCGGCGGTGATGGTGATCGCCCACCATCCGCCGCGGGTGATACCGGGAGCGTCGGTCGTGACGGAGTGCGCCGGCTTCCCGCCACCGGGTGGTGGGGTGTCGTCACCCGCGAGCGGAAATTGCGCGGTGTCGGGAGCCGGGGCAGACTGCCCGGTCTCGTCGGAGTGGGACGGCACGAGTTCTCGATTCTGAAGAAGGAAGGGGTGGAATCAACCCGTTTCGACCGCCCCGCACTCAGCGGGGTTTGGGATCGACTGGGGATGCATTCACCAGAGCACGGTTTCGGGTGCCGGTTCAACGGTCCAGCACGGTCCGGCAGGGTCCGGCAGTCCATTGGCGCTGGTCACCATAGGTGGCCGTTATCGAACTGTGATGTTCCCGGGAGGGTGCCGGTGGGCGCCGGACACTGCCGGTCCGGCAGTCCGGCGGGGTCCGGCACCCCCGATTTCGATGTCTGCGCTGGTGTCACCGGTAGGCCATGCTGAGGAAGAAGGCCATCACAGCGAGCGCGGCGACGAGGAACACCAGCAGGCTCATCACGGCGATCGCGAGCGGTCGCCGATCGACCTCCGCCACGCGGTCGATCACCGAGACTTCGATGGGTGTGGAGCGTTCCCAGGCCTGTCGCCATTGGTTCGGCGTCCAGCCGGTGACCGCACCGACGCCGGCATCGCTGGTTCCAGGAGCGGCACCGTCAGCGGTGAGCCGCAGGTAAGCGATGGCAGGTTCGAGGTCCTCGAACCTCGACGGCACATGTCGGCCGGACCGCCAGTCCGAGAGTCGCTGCCGCGAAACCCCGGAACCGGTGGCGGCCGCGCTCACACTCGGCGATCCCGCCTCGATGAATGCCCGTTGCAGCGCCTGGGCGAGGTTCAGCTCCTCGGGGGCGTTCACCGTTTCATCGCCTCGTACAGCTTCGGGACGTTCGACCAGAACAGCCACCCGGCCACGAACGTGATCACAGTGAATCCGCCCCACACCGGCCACGCCCCGATCGCCTCGACCGCCTTCGGCAGCTGCGGCAGCGTGAACGCGTAGCAGACGATCAGGACTGCGCCGGCGGCGAACCCCAACAGTGCCTTCAAGGTGCCGCCGCGCTCGGGCTCAGCCACGAGGACCCGCCGGGGCAGGCGCGGGCTTCGACGGCGCGGGCGCCGGAGACGCCTTCGCAGCGGGTGCCAGCTTCGCGTTCGTCGGGGCAGGCTTCGCCGATGCGGTGGATTCAGGTCCTGGCTTCGTGTTCGCCGGAGCCGACGGTGCAGGCTTCGAGACCGACGCCGTCACGGGCTTCGCGGCGGGTGCGGGTTTGACCTGCTCACTGACCCGCGCGGCGACAGCAGTGTTCGGGGTCGCCGCCAGTGCTGGCGGGTTCGGGTCTTGGCGGACCTTCGGCGGGTTCACCGGCGGATCGTTCGCGTCCCGGTGCAGGTACAGCGGAGTGGAGTACGCGGTGGTGGAGATGTCGCCGTGATCGGTGGAGAGAGTGGCGACCGCCCACATCACGATCTGCGCGGCCCAGCACGCGTCCATTCGGACCATCGTTTCGCGGACGACGACGTACCCCGAGGTGCCGGTCAGGGACTTCTTCGCCAGGGCTTGTTCCTTCGACCCACCCGCGGCGATGGTCCCCTGGACGGTTCCCGAAATCGTGGTGGTTCCTCCGCCGGTCGCCGAGATCCCTTCCGTGACAGAGGCGCTGACCGATCCACTGCCCTGTCCACCGTTCGAGCCACCCTGCCCACCACCGGTTACACCCTGCTGACTAGAGAGCGACGGCGTCAGCGAGTAGTTCCCGGCCTGCGACAAGGTCCCACCGAGCTGGATCTGCTGCGGCGACGCCCCACACGCGAGAGTTGTGCCGACGGTGATCGTCGCGCTTCGCACCTTCACCTTCGGCGGCTTCCTCGGGTCCTTGAGCTCGATCACCGCCCGCCCGGCCATCGATAACGCCGCCTGATACGACTGCGGCGACCCGCCCAACGGGACGAGGCTGCGGGCGTTCATCCCGAACAGCTCCGCGCGCAGGATGAACCCGTCCGCGTCCTCCTGCGCCCGTGCCTTGTCCGCAAAGATCCCTGAGCGAACCGCGCCCATCTGCGGCATCGGATCCGGGGTCACCGGCGCGGCAGCGACCAGACCACCTGCGACGGTGACACCTACGACGACCATCACCGCGCCGGCCTTCCGCAGATCACGACGCCGGAGCCGATCTCGCTGCCGCGCCTCCAGGAATCCACGCCGCCGCGGCGGACGGTTCACACTGCCAGAGGGCATGCCCGGCTCCTTCATCTCAACTTCACGTTAGTCGCATTAGCAATTTGCGTAACACTAAATCAGAGATTGAGGCTTGACAGGCAGCGCCGTTATGGAACTGCAACCTAACTAGGCTCGGTCATTACCCGAGCTTCACGGAGTGGAGTCGGATAAGCCCAGCTCGAGGACGTGATGTGATCCGACACGCTGCGGAATGTGAGCTGCGTTATAGCTCGGCTGGAGCGACAAGCCGCGCTGGTGGTCGCCGCATCAAGCAAAACGGACAGCTCAAGCTCCTGGATGGGCACCAGCGTGTCGTAGCTCTCGGCCTCGGTCGTAGCAGTCGGTACTGTCGAGGTGTCTACGGCCGCGACTTCGGCTCGATTCCGACTCGAGTACTGCGCGTCCAGAGATCATCAGGCGCACCGTCCTAGACGAGTCTGTCGCCGAGGTTCCACGCCAGGGGCCCGTCGATCACGGCGGTCGTAGCGACACTGCCGGATCCGGTGGTAGTCGGTGAGCTGTTGCGATTGCTCAGCGGTTCACCGCCTGAGTGGCGGTGACCGAGCGGGAGATCGTCCGCCCCGCCGCGTCGCCGGCCTCGGTGACCGGCGCCGCGCCGGCCTGCTGGAGAGACTTCACGGCGTAGTCCCGCGTGCTCGGATTCGAGGGCTCGTCGCCGTAACCGTCACCCTCTCGGTGGCGAGCCTTCATGGTTGCCAGCCAGGGGGAGACCATCGAGAAGGGCGCCGGGGGTAGTTCGGAGGCCGTGGGCCAACTGGAGCAACGTAGCGATGCGAACGCTCTGCTGGCCACGCTCGACCCGGGCATACCCGCTCCAATGCAGGCCGCACTGGTGCGCCGCTTCCTCTTGGGACCACCCGAGCTCGATACGCCGCGCACGGAGTCGCTCACCGAACTCGGCGTGGGTCTGGTCGATCGGCGGCTTGCTCTGCGTGGGGCTCATGGCGGAACCCACTACATCGTCTCTGAACAGTTCGAACCAGAGACGAACACGATAGGGATGAACAGTCTAGGCACGAATCAGCTAGATTGTCGTACGTGTCTGGTTCTCTAAAACAGAGAACAGACCGCACCGACTGTCGAGATTGCGACCGAGGAGAAACCTGATGCCCGAGTACAAGACGATCGAGTGCTACGCCAGCGAGCTGGAGCATCAGACGGCGTACTACGGCCGTGACGGATGGCGGCGCGGCGGCGTGGAGAAGCACATCTCGGACGATTCGAAGATCATGATCGAGTTCATTCGCGGCGAGTAGCTGTATCGATAGCGAGACAGGGGGATTCGTATGGGTAAGTCGGACTCGTACGCCGACCTGATGAAGGCGTGGTGGACCTTCAACACCCGCATCATGACCGAGAACATCAGCGTCGGTCTCACCGTCATCGCGATCTTCGTGGTGCTCGGTGTCTGGATCCACGGCCGCGGCAAGGAGGCCGGGAAAGCTGAGCTCAAGGCCGAGCTGGCGAAGAAGGCCGAGGAATAGTCATGGACGACGTCCGGGTGTACCTGCGTGACCTACGCTCCAAGGAGTGGATCCGCTACACGGCCGAGGAGTGGATCACGCAGTACTACGCACGCATCGAGGATGCGCTGTGCGAGTACCGCGACACCTTCGGCGGCTCGCTCGGCCTGACCGGCACAATCGAGAGCGGACGCCTCACCGTGTGCGACGCCAACGACAAGGTTGTCCTGGACTTCGACTGGCGCACCGAGGCGGTCGATTCTACGGCGAACGGGGCCTCACGGTCGTGGCGCTGACGAGGCGTGTGGTCGCCGCCTCAGCCGCGACCTCGCTAGTGCTGGCAGGCTGCGGTCTCGGGCAGCCGGAACAGAAGGCCTGGCCGAAGTCCAGCAGCATCTTCGATGCAACCACCGCGTTGCCGCCCACCAAGGTGACGACGACAACTAAACCGGCTGTTGCGCTACCAGTCTCCGGACCGTGGGTGTCGATCACCTCTGGCGCGTTCCCGAAGGATCAAGACGGTTGGGCATATGGCGTTGAGCCTGCGCCGGGGATCGCGGCGTTCCAGACGAAGTCGAACGGCGAACTCGGCGGCTGTACCATCTCCTTCCCGGTTTCCGACCGCAAGGGCACTGTCGCATTCCTTTCCGCCGGTCACTGCGACAACCGAAACGGTGAGCGGCTGTTCATGTACACGACCGGGGACAACAGCGGGACCCTCGAGCTAGGCGACTACCAGCAGGGTAAGAACGACGTTGAGATCGGCGCCCCGGATGTGCCGATCCCCGGTGCGACATCCCGCGACTACACGGTGTTGACGATGGGCCCTCAGCTCTACCGTGGCTATGGAACGGCGATCGTGCCGGGGATCCGGCTGCGGGGAACGATGCCGATGAGCGCGGTGCGAGCCCTTCCAGCGGGGACCACGATCTGCCGACATGGCGCGCGCACCGGCGTTACCTGCGGTCGGCTGATCCAGGCCAACGAGCGTGACTTCACTTGGGGAGCGAGGTCGATCAAGGGCGACTCAGGTGGTCCTGTATTCGTGGTTAACGCTGCGGGCGAGGCCCTCGGTGTCGGAATCACCAGCGCTCTCGGCGCAGACGGTACCTCGTCGATCGGCACGTACCTTGATCCCGCATTGAAGTCACTGGGGCTCGACCTGGTGCTGGCGTGAACGCCGCTGTGACCACCGCGGCCGCGCTCCTCGCCGTGCGCGGCACGCTGTCCGCCGAACTCGTTGTCGACATCGTCGGTGCGATCGCGGACCAGCTTGATAGCTGGGCTACGGAGGGACTCGTGTACGGCACCGTGCAGTCGAGCGAGATCGACGTGCTGCTCGACGGCGACGTGCTCGTCGCCGCGGCACTCACGGGCTTCCCGAGTCCGCCCGAGGTGCTGAGGCCGACAGTGCTGATGGCGAACGCGCGCTACATCGCGCCGGAGCTGCTGCGCGGCAATCCGTTCAGTCCGAGCGTGGACCAGTACTCGCTGGCGTGCACAGCGTTCGAGCTGATGACGGGCACCGAACCGTTCGCGGCCGGGACGGTGGCTGAGACGATGGCGCGGGCGGGTAGGGGAGTGGTGCCCGCCGCGGACCTGCCGGGCGATCTCGGCGTCGTGCTGGCCACCGCGCTCGCACCCGATCCTCATGACCGGTACGAGAGCGCTGGGGAATTCGCGGCGGCGCTGCGGCGGGCGGTGTGGGACCATCATGCGCCCGGCTGACCCGACCGGGCCTGATCAACGAGTGCTTGCACCGACAGCGCGTGCGCGACATGTCGGCCGATGACTGTGCTCGAGGTCTGGAAGCCCCGGCCGCGGTCGTGGGTCGGTCCGGGCGCGGGGGTGGAAGTCTGCAGCACGCTGTGGGGCTCAATCTATGCGGGCGGCCCGGACAGCTTCCAACCCAAGATCGACGTGCGGCGGCGATCAGCGACGTCCTTCCCCCAGTCGCACACCTTCCAGTTGCCGTTCTCCTTGACGAGCTCGAAGCCGACGCTCTCGCTGATGTATTCGGCGCTCGTGTCATCCGAGGTGCGTCCGCTTACCGAGCCGGGTGAATAGGCGGTGTCGAGTGTCAAGGAGATCTGTTGCTCCATCGACCCGGACCAGGCCTGCGCCGTGATTTGAACACCCTGGGGACGCGTTTCAGGCGCGCCCGGCGTACGCCGCGCGAGGCAGGTCAACGCGGTTCGACTTGCGCCACCGTCGTCCTTGTTCCAGCTGTCACCCCACGCCCGAACTGCTGCTTTGATCTCTGTCTCAGCGCTGGCGTGCAGTCGGATCGATACGATCGCGGGTACCCCGACGATCACAACGAGAATCAGGGCTACGGTCCATGTCCACCTTCGACGTCTTGGCCGCGGCGGGGGTTGGAGTGGCGAAGGATGCCCGACAGAATATTGGCTACCAGGCCCGCTCTGGTACATGGGTTGGAGCATAGAAGCTGAGCGGAGGCCTGTCTGTCCCTCGTTCAGAGGAACGGGCGCTGTGTGGCGTCGGAACGCGCCGCGAATGCCATCACAAGCGTTGGCCAAGCCGCGCGCCCTGCCCCGCCGCTTCATCCTCCCCGTGTCAGGTCTGCGCGTGGAACTCGGTCGCGGTCGCCACATGATGGGCGAGCCGTGTAGGTCATCTGATTGTGAGCAGACTATGCAATCGGGACTTGTGCCGCGCTCGGCACATTGTCACCCGGCAAGGCTCGCGGCGAATTCCTTCGACGCTGACATGTGTACCTCCGTGGGAGGTGGGTCGGACTTGGACTTAAGTGGATCCGACTACGTCGTCTTCGCTGCGGTGATGTACC
The DNA here is from genome assembly GCF_001575195.1 of Tsukamurella pseudospumae. NCBI lineage: Bacteria > Bacillati > Actinomycetota > Actinomycetes > Mycobacteriales > Tsukamurellaceae > Tsukamurella > Tsukamurella pseudospumae. The sequence goes on along the minus strand of NZ_LSRF01000044.1, from coordinate 49,244 downwards.
TGAACGCCGTCGCCCGGCTGACACCGAACATGCTACAGACCTCGGCGATGGGCTCGCCCCCTCGGTAGAGCCTGACGAGACGCGCCTGCTGGGCGGCGTCGAGGCGGGGAGGACGAGTGGCGGGCAGGCCACGCGCGACGCGCGCGGACCGCGAAGCAGCCCGACGCTCCTTTCCGAGTTCAAGCTCGAGTTCGGCGAGCGAGGCCATGATCGCAGCGATGGCTCGGCCCGTCGCCGTCGAGGTGTCGACCCCCTCGCGCAGAGCGACCACCGTGATCCCGCGCGCGGTCAGGTCGGCGACGGTCGCGGTCACCTCCGCGACGGAGCGGCCGAGCCGGTCGAGCGCGACTACCACGAGACGGTCACCCGTCCGGAGCCACGAAAGAGCCTCCGCGAGCCCCGGGCGCTCGGTGCCAGCAGAACCCGACAGCTGATCGGAGAAGATCCGGTCCGGATTGATGCGCGCCGCAGCGAGCGCATCGTGCTGCTGATCCAGGCTCTGGTGGTCCGTGGACACTCGAAGGTAGGCTGCGATGGCTCCATCTGCAGGGCTTGAGGTTTCGGTCATGACGGCAGTCTCGCAGGTAGGTATGACAGGGATCCGCGACCGGCGCGGTGAGACCGGGATCTGAGACCGTGCGACCTGCATCAGCGCGTTGGGCGAATCGGACATGGACAACGTCTCATCGCTTTAGAAGCGAGACCGGTGCAGACATACACTTCGGGCATGTCCTCGCCACGCAAGGTGATCGTGATCGGCTACCACACGTCGAAGCTGGTCCGCCTCGTCCGCGCTCACGACGAACGCTGGGCCGTTTCGCGTGGACGGTCCGAGTCTAAGCTTAAGGAGGCGGTCAAACATCTCGCGCTCCCCGCGGACCTCATCGTTCTCGAGGGACACGGCGTTCTTCGGGAAGGGAAACCGATGTTCCGGGGCAGCAACTCTGCGGCGGACGAGATCGAGTTCGCGCCACCCGAAATCGTCGCTCCGCAACTGATAATGAGCTTCTGCCACGGCGGATCAGGTCCCTTTCGATCCAGGATCACGGAGCAGAGCCCGGATACCCAGGTCTTGGGACCTCGGGATGAAGTCAATTGGAAGGGATGCGCTGACCTGGTCTATGAGGTGATTGAGAGTTACCTCGAAGGCGTCGATCTCGACGCCGCGCTCCGGAGCGCACAGGGTCGCGGCCACCGCGATGCTGAGCTCTGGGAGCTCTGGCCGTAAACTTGTGCCCTGGCGCTAGGGCGGCCTAGCGGGATGAATCGTGGTAAGTGCGGCACTCCGGGCAGCGGCAGCCGGCCCTCCACCCTCCGTGGGAACCGTGGGCCAGGGCGGGATCGCGGCCGGCGCGGAGTGCAGAATCGATCGCCGCGGCGAACTCCTGATCGCGCTTGCGGTGCCGGGTGATCGCCTGTGTGGTGACGCCCGCTCCCTCGACCGCTTGACGATATGAACTGCCTCGCGTCAGCGCCTCAACGAGGACTGGGGCCACAGTCGCCCAGTCGACGTTCGGCCCTCGCGACCGGGTCGTTTCGGCGTTGTGCGCCCTACGACACTCATCGCATCTGCATCCGAATCTCCAGCGACTGGCGGTACCGTGCTCGGAGACAGCGCCGCGCGGCGAACCACCGCGCGAGATGCCGCTCGCGTGCGCGATCTGCAGATCGCTCCAGGGGCCGGTATTGGGTAGCTTCCCCGCCTTGATCCAACCCCCGACTGTAATCGTGGCGACGCCGGCGATCTCGGCGACCTCGCGCTTGGTGCGCGCCACGATGCGTGGCTCGGGCTGCTCCAGCACTGGTGCGGGCGGGGGTGCTTTCGGCGCGAGTGCGACCGGTGCGGACAGGCTCGGCGGAGCCGATGGTGGCCACGGGCGACCGCACGTTGGGCAGCCCGCACTGTTGGTGGCATCTGTAGCGGAATGTCCGGTCTCGGCCATGCAGTCAGTATGCACACCGAATGAGGTCGTCGTTGGCGATGCTCACTATCGCGACGCGACCCCCCGATCGTGCCCGCGATCGTGAGCAGTTTCGTCGCCGCTGCCCACGCCCTACCGCCCGCGTCGGTTCGCAGGCCACGCCACTCGCCCAGAAGCGCATTCACCACCAACGAGACATGTCCCGACTGGCTGCGTCGATGGTCTGCAGCAGGCCCACGGAGGTTCGTTGGGTGCATCTCTGGTGCGTGCGTCGCCTGTATCGGAAAGCCGTACTATGCCCGAATGGCCAACTTCAACTCACGTGGCATGATCCTGCTCATCTCGTGCATGACCGCTGGGTCACTGCCCCTTGCCGGTTGCTCGACGGACCCGCAGCAGCCGCTCGATTCCAATACGAGCGACGCGGTGTCCAGTCCTGCCGCGCGAAGTGCGACAGCGTCAGTAGCGGGGACGTCAACCCCTTCGCAGTCTTCACCACCGAGGTCAAGCGTTCGTCCGACGGCCAAGCCCGCTTCACACAATGCGTGTGCCTTGCTGACCGGTATCGGGGTCGACACCACCGTCTTCTCCGGCACGTTCGGTGCACCGGTGACCAACACTTCCACGATTGGTGGCGGTGAACGGACGACCTACGCGTGTGGCAACAGCGACGGGACCCTGACTATCGAAGTCGCGCGCCTTCCGAATGACGACGCTGCCCGCAAGGATGCCGATTACGCGGTTCAGGAGCAGTACGAAGACATGCTCTCGGGCCCGAACGGAGTCAAGAAGCGCTACTCGGACGGCGGGGGCTATCTGATCAACCCAGACACCGGTGTCTCGAGGCAGACATTCACCGTCGGCAGTTGGTCGATCCTCGTGGAGGCAAACTTCGACGACCGCGCGATCGCTCGCGCCGAAGGCAAATCCGACCCGGTGCCGACCGTGATCCGAACTCTGGATCGAATCAAGACCACAGTCCCGGAATCCATTCAGAGTGGTCAGTGGTGAGTGCGCGGAGGTCGCACCTCACCGCATGACTCCGGGTCCGTACCGATCGATATGCCGGTCAGCCGCCGTGCTCAGCGAGCCACAGCACGATCGGTCGGCTCGTATCCTCGCCGCCGACGTCGTGGTCAAGGCTCAGTTCGTCGTCCTGGGCGCCGGACTGCAGAACAGCGAGGGCCTCGGCGCTGGTGCGCGTCACGATCCAGGTGGCGTCGGGCGGGTCGCGGATGTCGTCGACGAACAGCTTCACGTCTCGTCCTCGTCCGGCATGTGCCTGCACGCGGTGCGGAGGATTCTGATATCGCGCATCGCCTCCGGGATCGACTCGGCGCGCGGCCGGATCCGGATCTCATCGGCCGCCTCCCGCTCCCGGAGCTGCTCCTGTTCCTCGGCCGGCAGCGTCGCTACGTACTCGGCGGCGAAGGTCACGCTGCCGGGCGCCGGGGTCGAAGAACCCCGGCGTCGGCGTCGGGTTGCACATCTGGGCAGTGGGCCATGCAGCAGCCGCAGCGGGACCAACGTGCGCGGTCCCGGCCATCGGAGTCCTCGGCGGCGATAGACAGATTCAGGCAGTTTCCGTCGGGGGAGTCGATGTGGTCGCGGCGGTCGCAGTCGCAGAGGTCAGGCATCTCGTGATCGTGGCACGAGAGACTGACATCGGGCTACGGGATTTCGAGCGGCCCCGATCGTGAGGCTGGCGATGCAGGCACGACCAACATGTGCGCCGCGCGGAGTCAGTCGATCTGTGCAGCGATGTAGGCGCGAGTGAACGGGTCAAACGTGAACGGCTGACCACTGACACTGCCTCCGCTGGAGCTGGTATCGGTCAGCAGTGCCGGACCAGGGGACAGTGCGTCGTCCCGGAACTCCGCGGGCACCTCTCCGTTAACGTGCTCGATGAGTCCTTCACGGGTCGCGGGCTGTAGTGCGTTCCACCAAGCAGTACGCCTTCGGGTTTCCGCCTCGATCCCGGCGACCACGGCAGGTGCCAGTCTGAATCCTTCCGACCGACCACCATGCGAGACGAAGTAGGCATCACCAACGACCCCGCTTCGCTGACTGAGGACCTGAACCTGGTCCGCATCCAGGACGCGGTGCGGCGCTCGGATCAGCGCAGTCTGCAGGTCGGGCGGCAGTTGGTGAAACCACCCGGGAACGGATTCGATCACGTATCCAACAGTACCCGCGGTTCGAACAGGAACATCCCGTCCTTGCCGCCGGCGGTGGAGGGGCGGATCGATCACGCCCCGTTGACGCCGGACACGGGCCCCGGCTGTCAGAGATTCACTAATTCGTGAAAGGCGTCGACGCACTCCGACTCGGTCGTCGGCATCCGGGCGAACGAGACGTTGTGACCGACGGACGTTCGCCACGGCCCGCGCGTCTCCGCGTAGGCGATGCGCGCCTGATCCGGGAACTGAACGTAGGCCAGTGCGCCGAGAGGGTGCGGACCCTGCACGTGAGCTGCGAGGTAGGCGTTGAGCTGGTACAGATCCTCGCGGTCGACGCCCCGAGGATCGGCGAGGGGCTTGTACTTCGCGTCGATGATCGCCACCGGGTTCTCGACCGGCCCGATGATGATGTCGGGGTACAGGCGGCCGAGGGTGCGGGACGGGTCCTGCTGGCTGCGAAGCAGGGCCCCACCGTCCGTCAGTGCGGTGCCGTGGGTGACGTTCGCGGCCCCGAAGGCCCGGCGGGCGCAGTGCACCAGGAACAGCTCCCACAGTTCGGCGACGTCGATCAAGAGCCCGTCCGCGCGGTCGCCGGTCGCGCAGGACTGTAGACCTCGGTGCCGGGCAATCTGGTGCGAGAGCTCGGCGGCGCGGCGGTACGGCAACGTGATCGGGGTATAGCGCACACTGGCGAGCTCCCGGTGGGTGGGCAACGTCGGCCGGGCACCGACAGTCGCGCGGAGGCGGGGCATGACCTCCTCGACTCGCTCGCCGCGCCAGCCTGGCCGGTGCAGTCGTCGGTCGAGGACACGGTCGGCCGCGACGATGGTCCTGGTGATCGGGTTGTCGAGGTTCTTCGGGCGGCTGACCGATGCGATCTGCGGTCTGCCCGCAGCCCGCAGCTTGAGAGTGCCGGCGACATCGATGCGTCCCTTGGCGACCTCGGCGGTGTGTGTTCGGGGAACGCGAATGCCCGGCGGTCCGTGGCGTGAGGCGTCGACGATCGCCGACCGCCACGCCGCGGCGAGCAGTTCGGCGATGAGCATCTGGCTGCCGGTGTGCTCGCCGGAGCGGGGCGTGATCCGGACGTTGAGCGCGGCGCCGGCCCAGTGGGCGATGGTCTCGATCCCGAGCCGTGGCCGGATCTCGATCACCCGTCCGTCGCGGTAGAGCTCCCCGATGTAGCGACCGGCCCGCCAGGTGCCGTACTGGTCGCACGCGACGACAGGTCCGGCATCGTCTGCGGCTGCGGAGGGACCGAGGTTCACTGTGAACTGTGTGGGATCGGTGTCTCGGGCGAGCGCGCCGAGCCAGGCGTGCTCCTCCGCCGTGAGGTCGCGGTCGGCTGGTGCGAGGTCTGGGAACGTCAACGGCTCCATCAGCCGAGGAAGATCCGCTCGAATCGTTTCAGCTCGTCGTCGCGGACATCCGAGCCGGCGAGGTACTGCTCGATGAGCGGCTCCAGGGAGCGGTTCCACAGGTCGCGAAGCGTTGGCTGCGGGTTTCCGTTCGCGGTCCACAGGTAGGTCCCGTTGGCTGGCTTCGCCTTGCGGCCCTTGACCCATTGGCCGATGAAGAACGTGATGTCGGCGAAGTATGTGTGCCCGATCTGGAACTGGCGTCCGAGCTCCGGCGAGGCCGCGATCGCGTCGTTGAGCGCCTGTGCGCGGTCTGCCAGTCTCTCCAACTGCGGCATTGCGTCCTCGATCGGGAATCGCGCGGCGACTTGCTCCGGCCAGCGGTGCTCGACGATCGCCAGGAGGGTGTCGGCCTCGAAAGGGCACTCGCGCCAGAGGAACCGGCGGCGTAGCGCGAAGTCCAACGTCTCAACGGACTGGTCGATCTCGTTCATAGTGCCGATCACGTACAGGTCCTCCGGGATGACAAGGACATCTGGATCCTGGTCATGGTCGAACCCCGGCAGCTCCCGCTTCGCTCCACGTTGCCCGGCCTCGAGGAGGCTGAACGCCTCACCCAGCATCTCCGACAGGTTGGTGCGGTTGATCTCGTCGAGGACGAGAACTCCGGGCAGCCTCGGCAGGTCGCTGGCGGCCGCGCGCGACTCGAGCTGGTCGACGACCCAGGGCAGGAAACCGGGGCGGTAGCGGGTGACATCCCCTTCGAGGCGCAGGCCCCGGATGAACTGCTCGTAGCCGTAGCCGGGGTGGAGTTGAAGCCAGAACACGTTGTCGCGCACGGCGGCATCCACGGCGGCGGCGTTCTTGAAGTAGGTCTCGGGGCCCCAGCTGTCGAGTGCGGCGCGGCGGATCACCGTTTCCGCCAGCTGCCGCGCCTGCCAGGTCTTGCTCGTGCCCGGTGGGCCGTACAGGACGATTTGCTTCTTCCAGCGCACCGCTTCAAGGTCCCCAACACCTTCGCTGTCTCCGCCCGTGGCGCTCCACACGCCGCGCAGCTCGCCCCGGTAGAAGTCGATCTTGTCGGTGCCCTGCAGCCGCTCGACCTCGCGTCGGATCGCCAAGAGCTGCTCATCGACATCGACCGGGCCATCCGCGCCGAGCAGACCGGCGAAGGCAGCAGCGATCTCCTTCTTGTGGGTACCGCTAGAGGTCCGCTCGAACTCAGCGGGTCGCAGGAGGTGCAACAGGATGTGCCGCATCTCGCGGATCGAGTGCTCAGTGTCGTCGGCGAAGTCCCGCAACGCCCACGGGTCGTCGAGTAGCTCGGCGCGGCGCCCTGCCGGCAGTCGTTTGAATCGCAGGGCGAAGTCGATGAGGTACCCGACCTGGACGTCTCGGCGGGTGTTGAATCCGATGCCGGGGTGGCCGATCGACTGCGATAGGGCCTGGATGGCAACGCCGTCAACGGGAAGCTCGATCCCGCTGCCGTCGAGCGACTGCTGGATCGAGCTGACCTTCGTCGGTTCACTGACCGACGCGGCGAACAGGAAGTGCACGAGCAGCACCTCGGCGCCGAGAAGCCGGCAGTCTTCAGATGCTCCAGACATCTGCTCGGCCCACTTGGTGGCGAACCGTCCGCCGGCGGCGTCGCCCTCGAGCAGGTTGCCGTTGAAGCGGCGATCGAGCTCCTCGACGACGGGCAGAGCCCACGGTTGCCGGTGGCTGTCGGGAAAGAGCAGCGACCCGTCGTCGAGCAGGCACCGCTGCTTCCACAAGGCGACGGCGGCGTCGATCTGATTCCGATCTAGCCCGATGTAACGCGCCATGATCCCCCTCGTGAACTCCCGGCCTGTCGGCTGAGCGTAGCCAGACACCGCAGTCTTGATTATGAACCTGCGGCTCCGGCCAGGTTCGCATCGGGAACGCTAGAGGACGAAGTCGGCAATCCAGGCGCATTTCGGGATGGTCTGCTCGGCCGGGTTCTGCGTCGGAGGGACCACGGTGTGCAGGATTGACGGCAAGCCTGAGGGGATCAGTGGTACGACGTTGGCCGCGCCCTCGACAGTGAGTGTGACCATCTTCCAGATGTCGCCGAGGTGGACCAGCGCAACCAACGATCCGTTGAAGGTTGCGACGCCTACCTCGTGGCCGAGGGACCCGAGCAGCGCGCAGAGCACGAGCTCCCTCTCATCTGGTGTAGCTTCTCCCGACCGCAAGACAGTCACCGCCGGGCGCACCTCGCCCGTCAGCCGCAACCGGAGGAGCTTGGCAACGTTGGCTCGCATGGAGATGATTGCGGTCGCCGGCTCGTCGTCATGCCCGGCAAGTGCGCGCGCTACGGGCTGCAGTTGTGGGTCGGGTGCGATGAGCGGCGCGATCTGTGCGGCGCGGTGCGCCCGTTCGCTCATCATGAGCTTGCGGACACGTCCGATGGACTTGGTGACGGTTGCAACTCCATGTAGCCGCGCGATCGCTTCGCGTGACTCTTCAACCGCGTCCTTCGGTGGATCCAGTCTCTCGGGGATCACGGTTACCACGTTCGAGTACGCGAAGTCGCCACCGCGGGTGTAGAGGAAGATGTCGGCGGCCACCGGTCCCGGAGGCGACTTGTGTGGCACAGGGATGACGGCGGACCGCGCTTGCGTGAATGACCCCGTGGCGCGGCGGCTACCGGTGTTTGACAGCAGCGCAAGTCGCGACTCCGCAGTTGAGTTCCGGATCGGCACCGTGAGCCCATCCGCCATCCCGAGCTCAAGAACCGCTCGTGACTGCATTACCTTGAGGAAATGGTCGGCTGAGACGTCGACCTGCCGCGGCCGAGCGCGGATGGTGTCGGGGCCGTCGAAGCCCGCGTCCCTCGCTCTGCGCCAAAGGTCCTGCATCGCGAGCCTACGGTTCTCCGGGTACAAGCTGTTCTCGAGCAGCCACAGCAGCCGCCCATGCCCTCGTTCGGGTACTGGGTGCAGCCCCCACCATGTCAGTCGCCGCGCAAGGTCGCCTCCGACCGCCGGTGCCCAGTTCGAGAGGCCCAAGTAGCCCAGGGCGCTGATCCACGCGAGGTATCTGGGCATGTCTTCGATGGCCCTACGGAACTCGGCGATGGAGATCCCCTGCGGAGGCTTCGCACGAAGTTTAGGTTGATCGCGAAGCGCGAGGTTCGCGGCAGCCATGCAAAACCTGGGTCCGAACTCCTCGCCGGCGAGGGATATCGCGAATGGCGACCACCCGCTGAGGATCCCTTCGACGACGGGCAGATACGTGCGCTGGTTGATCGGCCACTCGCGAAGCCGCGTGGTTGCGCTCGACACGACGCTGAGCACGACCTCCTCCGCCTCGGAAGCAGAGCACGGTATCGGGACTTCCGCGAGCTTCGACAGGATTGCTGCGGCCGACTCCGACTCCACCATCAACCGGCATGTCAGCGATCCGAGCTCCGTGGTCGACAACGCCCCTGCGTTCTCGACTATGAAGCCCTTGGCAACGAGGAAGTCCACGGCCTCGTCAACCTGACCTGCGTCACCGGACTGAGCGAACGCGAACGTCTCCTCGAACCATGCCCCCGCCGAATCCCGGTCCGCGATCGATCCGAGAAGCACCTCTGCGAGAATCACATCGGTCAGTTGCGCCGCGACGTTCGACCTGGCCTCGTAACCGTCGGCAAGCTTGCGGCGCCATGCTAGTTCCTCATCGTGGGGCACTAGGAGGTACCCGAATCCCTCGGGCTCCTGGCCGGCCCGTCCCGCCCGGCCAAGCATCTGCTGTGCTTGACTGACCTCGAGCGGAGTGTCCTTTCCAAGCTCCAAGTCTCGGATCACAACTACTCGGGCTGGTGTGTTGACTCCTGTCGACAGGCCCGACGTGGCGACCAGCGTGCTGATCGATCGATCCTTGAACGCCGATAGGGCTCGCCCCGCATACGGGGCGTCGCGGAAGTGGACGCCGACGCCCCGTCGGTAGCACTGGTCGACCAGCTGCTCAACATCGGTGGCTGGGTTGAAGGCGATGCCTGCTGCGAGGGCCGCGGTTCGCAATACGTTGTTCTTCGTCCCACAGAACACGAGAACGCTAGCCTCATCGCGGTTACCGTCGACACCAGCGGACTCTCCGCGGGGTGCCGGACGCACACTCTCGAGCACGGATCGAAGCGCCCCGTCCTTCGCATCCTGTATCTCCCCGAACCGCCCCGGCGGCTGCACGACATATGGCACGTACTGCGTAGTCAGAATCGTCGGACGCCAGCTGACTTCGATGAGCTGCGCGTTGAACCAGGTCGATAGCTCCTTGGCATTTGACACCGTCGCCGAGAGCGCGACGATCCGGGTCCGTTCAGAAACGGCGCGCAACCGCGCGATGAGCGCCTCGAGAGTCGCGCCTCGCTGCGGGTCGCCGACGAGGTGTACCTCGTCGATCACGATGCAGCCGACCTTGCCGATGAACTCACGAAGCGATGACCGCCGGTACAGCGCCTCGAACTTCTCCGTCGTTGCCACCCAGAGCTGTGTCTTCTGGATCGTCTCGCTCGCGATGTTCGTCTCACCAGTCAGCTCGACGGCGGTCACACCGTGCTCACGCCACCGCCGTGTTGCGTCCCCGATCTCGGCGGCGAGCGCCCGGGCAGGCAATAGCCACACTGCGGGGCGCCCTTCCTCGATGATTGAGCGCAACACAGCGATTTCACCGATCAGGGTCTTGCCCGCGCTTGTCGGCGCCACCACCATCACATGACCCGATGTGTGCAAGACAGCCGGCACGGCCTTGGACTGCAACGGGTTCAAACGCGAGTACCGCGTCATGAACGGTCGCAGCTTCTCAGGGACGAGTCTGTCGGTCGGGGTCCAGTCCTCGTCGCCGACAACGACGGCCTGACTGTTCGCGACCAGACTCGTGAATCCGATCTCCAGTGCTCCGATGTCGTCCGGCTGAACGATCAGTGTGCCTGAGTTCTGATTCCGCCCGATTTCGGTGGCAGTGAAGTTCATCGAGTGCAGCATCGCGATGTCGTCAGCGAGAACCTCCTTCTCATGGATGTACCGCACTGGGACCAAGCGAACGCCAGCCTGCCGAAGCTCGCGGTGCGCAGCATCGTTCGAAGCCTCCGGCCGCGACAGAACCAGAACGTCAACATCTCGGCGAGCGGTCGCCGTGACCGCATCGAGGAGCTCGCGAGCTTTCGTGCTGACGTCCCACCAAGGCACTTTGATCCACACACGCAGGCGTGCGGTCGTAATCATGTCGATCAGCTTGTTGTGCAGGTCGGAAGTCGAGTCGCCGCCGTAGTTCGCGTAACGGACCGCCTGCTCCATCACAGCTCTCCTTCGAATCAGCTGTACCTCTGTGCAGTCTGCCAGCTTGGGTGGTCTGCGAATCGGGTTCTGCACCGGCTCTGCGCTTGCGTCCGTCGGGAAGAGACGCGGTGGAGCTAGACGCCCGGCCGTGCCGGACACCGCAGCACCGGCGCCGGCCCAGGTCGCCGAAGAGCGACCGGCGAGACAGCGCCCGCAACCCGGTCGTTTCCGGTCCTGACGCCGCTGCCGCTGCGGAGGGCGGGGACCGGCGCGGCTTACCCTCTGCCCATGGCAGTTGTTCCGGTCCAGTGTTGGATGCGCACGTTCAAGGTCGAGTTCACCGGGGGAGCAGCTTCGTGCTTCGTGATCAGCCATCGAGACCGTCAGTGGCTGATCACCGCCAAGCACGTGGCCGACGCCGCGGTGCAGAATGGCGTGGCCGCCCTTAGTCTCATAGGCGAGAACGGACTCGACGTCGGGCTATCCGGGGACCTGGTGCCTGTACCACTGATCGAGCAAGGACCGGATGTCGCGGTGTTCGATCTCGCCGGGAAGGAGATCGTTCTCGAGAACATGACGCTGGTCCCCTCCGCGGACGGTGTGGCCCTGAGCCAGGAGGCGTTCTTCTTGGGATACCCGCTTCCGAGCAGCCTGCCCCTCATGGGCCAGCTCCCCGCGGTGAGGCGAGGAATCGTGTCGCAGCGGGCCAGTGTCGACGGGGTGACCGCCTGGATCATCGACGGCCACAATCTTCCTGGCTTCTCGGGCGGGCCACTGGTCTTCGCCGAGGCTGGCGGGGTCGGTTCGACGTGGCACGTACTCGGAGTGATCAGCGAATACTGGCAGCACCGGATCGACGTCGAGATCGCTGGCGCCGCGGCGCAGGGCAACCTGGGGCTGACGGTGCCCACCAACGCGGGCATCGTGATCGTCTACGACATCAAGGACGCGACCGACGCCATCGAGGCGTACGTCGACGCTGGGAACTGAACTGACAGGGCCGGAGCAACCCAGCTTCCACCGTCGCGGCTGTTCCGTGCCGGTCGTCATGGTGGCGGCGCCGCCGAGACCTCCGTACTGGCTCCGGTCACATGGTGCGGATCGACGGTAATTCCCGTCGCACGGGATTACTCGGAGGAGGTCAGCCCGACTTCTTCGACATGCGCTGCGTCCGATCCCGCAACAGGTTCTTGGATGCGCCACGCGCCGACCTCGCTCACGTGCGGCACGGTGGACGTGGACTCCCTGCCGCGCTCGGACACCGTCCACGAGACCACCTACAGCGGGGTGCCGGCCGGGGCGATCGTGTCGCTCGCGGTGCGGGCGGACAGGCAGGTGCGTGTCGCGTGCCGGGTGGGGCGCGGGCGGGCGGCCGGGTTACCGGCGGCGGTCGGCTGGTGACCTACTCCTCCCACTTCTTCCGTTTCTTCGTGGGCGGCCTCGGCGGCAGCTTCGCCCAGTCGCACCGGCACGGCCCCTCTCTGCCGACGGGACAGTCCCCGCCGGGGCAGGGCACCAGCAGGCGACCTTCGGGTGGTCACCGTCGCCGTGGCACGGCGTGGAGTAGTCGCCGCCCGGGGTAACCCGTGGAGCGATACAGCAGCAGGGCACGCCCCGTTCGCGCACTCGCAGGGGTGCAGTTGGTCGTATCAGGTGGCTTCATCCGTGCGGCAGGTGTACCGACCGCGACGTCGGAACTGTCGGGTGGGCCGACTGCTCAGCGGTAGCCACTCGGCGCGCGCATTCTGCTGTGCCCAGAATGCATTGGTCTCGAGTTGAATCGAGTCTCCGGCAGCACCCTCGAGCACCCTGTAACCCAAAGAAACGTCTCTGACCTGCAGGGGTGCTCGGGGTGCCGGGGTGTTCGGGGTGTTCCCCCCACCCTCGAGCACCCCGCACAGCGGGGAGCGGGGTGTCAGTGTTAATTATAGTAAATCAAGATTAGATTCTGGAGAGTTACTGGGAGCCTACCGCCGTGTGGGGGCGCTCGTGGGTGTGCCCAGCACCCCGAACACCCCGGCACCCCGAGCACCCCTGCAGGTCAGAGCGTTTCTTCAAACTCAGAGGGTGCTCGTTGGGGTGGTCCAGATGCCGACCCGTTTTCACGGCGGTAGATCGCAACGGGGATCCAGATGCCTGATCACGAACCCCGCTGAGTAGTCACGGTCCAGAGTTGTGAAAGCCCCGGTTGGACCAGCACCACTCCAGCCGGGGCTCGTACGCCGCGGTGCTACGCCGCGATCTGCTTCGTGTCGGGGCCGAGTACCCAGCGTCCGTCGGCGGCGAGATGGACTTTCCCCTCACGCTCGAGGACGTTGAATGCGGGGTGCATGAACGCCTTTTGTCCCTTGCTCAGGCCGCCGAACGCGCCCGTCACGCCGTCAGCGGCCTTGTCCTTTTCAGCCAGTTGCTTCGCCGTGACGCCCTTGCGGATCTGGGTCGGCTTCGCAGACCCGCCCGCCCGCAGCAGACGGTTGAGGATCGCGTTCTTCGCGCTGTGGATGCCTGACGTCGTGATCGCGGCCTCAGCGGCCTTGCTGCCGGCGTTGCCGGCGCCCTTGACCTTGCTTGCCTTGAAGGCGGAGGACTGCGCTTCCAGCTCGATGTAGGCCCTGCACATCGCCTTCACGAGGTCCGATCCTTCCACCAGCAGCTCCGCGGCCTCCCACTGCTCATCGGTTGGGCTGTAGCCACCGTCGAGGACGGCGAAGCCCACCGACGCGTGGAGGATCGTGACGACCCGGTGAGCGCTCACCTCCGCCCGCAGCGCCATCGTCGGGTCGGCCGCGAGTTCCGCGCTGAGGCAGTGCGACTCCCGCAGCGCCGCAGCGGCGCGGTCCGGCAGTGTCACCCAGATGGGCGGCGCATCGTCGAATCCGACGTGCCCCTTGCGCTCTTCGCCCTCCTCGGTGCGGTGGTTGCCGATGTTCGTGATGTCGGGCACCGCGCCCGCAGCGGCGCGGGCGCTCTGCGGCTGCTGACATGGGATCGGCGGATCGGCCACGTGTCCGGTGTGGTGCCAGGGCTGGCTGCTCTGGTCCGCCATCACCGGCGCGACCGTGAGGCCGTACAGAGGCCCGACATCATCCGGGTGGATGAGGCCAGTGTTGCCGACGATGAAACGCGCCACTGCGCCGATCGCGTTGTGCTGGGCCAGGATGGCCATCTTCTCCGGCTGGCTGTTCACCTGGAACCCGATCCGGCTACCGTGCTTCGGCAGCACGGCAGAGTTGTCCTTGTTGCTGGTGCCCTGCCCGCCCTGACCGTTCTGGTACGCCATGGTGAGGAACCCTGGGAGCTTGTTACCCGGCTGGCTCAGGTACGCGTTCAGTTGGTCCATCTCATCGATCACGTTGAGGATGCTCGTGGTGTGGATGACGGTTTTGCCGTCGTCGACGCCCCTCAACTCCTTGGCGTAATACTCCGCCGTGCCCAGCCCGAGCCGCTTGACACCCTGCCGGAGCGGGATGGCGGCGTCGGCGGCATTCTCCGTCTCGCCCTTTCCTGCCGAACTGACGGCCACGTTGACCGCGTAGATGTTCACGCCCTGCCCCATCACCTTCTCCTCGGTGCTGCGGTTGCGGGCCGGGAGGAGCACGTTCGGCGGGATGCCGGAGACGGCTCGGGGCAGGATGGCGCAGGCGAGGCCGTGGGGGTACACGCCCTCGCTCTCCGCGAGGTCCCAGATGCGCTGCACCGCAGGTACTCCGAGTGCGAGCATCCGGTCCTCGATCTCGACGATCTTGCCTCGCAGATCGCGGATCTCCTTCTCCAGCTCGACGGTATCGACCCCGCCGACCAGCTCGCCCTCGATCGCATCGTCGGGATCCAGCTCGGTGCCCGAAGCCGGTTCCGCCTGACCGGGCACCTCTACGGTCTCAGCGTCGACGATGACGCCGGGGGCCTCCGTCGCGGTCGCAGCGGGCGGTACCACCTCAGCCGGCTGCTGGATCGGTTGCGGCGGGACGGCCCCGATCACCGGCTCGGTGAGGTAGGTCTCGCCGCCTTGTGGCGTGGCCTGTGCACGGCTGCGCAGGTGCGCTGCCACGCGCCGGCACTGCGAGGCCTGCCGGAGCCAGTAGTCCCGGTCGGCCGTCACCTTGCGCCACGCATTCACGCGGCGGGTGAGCGGGTTCAGGCACACGAACTCCGGTTCGGCGTCGGGGTCCGGCTCGACGGCGGTACCGGTGCACTGCTCTGGGTCGTCGGCGCGGTCTTCGTAGCGCTCGGCGGCCTCGTCCATCGTGTCGGCGAAGTCGCCGAACTTGGAGGGCATCGCGATGCCGAAGTGCTCGGCGGTCGAACGGAACCCGGCGCCGGTGGTCTCGACGCCCCGCAAGCGGCACGCGAGCTGCAGCTTGCTCAGGGTCGCCTCCTTGCCGTCGATCCCCAGCGCCGCCAGCATGGTGCCCGAGACGATGTGCACGTAGTTCCCGCGCTCGCACTCGTGCATCCAGGCGCTCCGGCGGTGATCGGCGCCGTTCCAGTGGATTTCGATGTCTCCACACGACGGGTCGCGGTCGCCCCAGTCCTCGATCCGCGGATCGAGCTCCATGATCGCGGACCAGGGCACCGCGTCGATCTCGCTGCTCAGCTCGGCCGAAGCCTCGGTCTGCTCCGCGCCCCGCGCTCCGCGGACGACCGGAGTCAGCCCACCGTGGATGCTCTCGAGCCCGGCGGGGCACTCGACCGCCGCGTCGAGCAGCCAGTCCGGCGGCGCGTCCAGTGGCTCACCGCTCCACACGGTGTGGTTGCCGTCGGCGGTGTACCACCAGCCCGCGGCCTCGATCAGAGCGGTGGGCGGGACGACCGCCATCGAACCGGGAGCGGCCAACACGTCGACCAAGCCGCCGTCGCCGATCTTGCGCTGATTGAGGTTCTGCAGGCGCGAGGTGTCGAAGTCCTCGCCGTACTGGCACCAGATGTGCGACCCGCCCCGCTTATCCACGCGCGGGTCAGCGGAGACGGGGCTCATGCCCTTCGCGGTGCGCAGCACCGGCCGCAGCCCCGCGGCCTTGAGCGCCACGGTCGCCGCTGCGTTCTCGGCGTCGACCACGATCAGGCGGCTCGGCCCGAGCAGGACGCCCAGACCGCCCCCGTTCGCGACGTGCTCGATCGCCTCCTCGGCGGTGAGCGCGGGCGTCACCGCGGGGTCGTTCCAGCCGGCACCCACAGGGTGCTTCGCGCCCGCGCGCAGCTTCACCAGATGGAAGCCGAGCGCGACCATGCGCCGGATCACCGTCTCGTTCACCGCGGCGTTCACCGCAGGCGGAGCGGGCGGCGCCGGGATCCACGCCGCGAGGGCGGGCAGCGTGGTGCGGTGCATGAGACGGTCCGTGCCGACGTACGTGAACGCCTCGGCGGGTTCACTGGTGGAGTCGCACCCGGCGCGGTGCTTGTGGAAGATCGGCTTGTCACCGATCCGGTAGCGAGGGCAGTCGCACCAGCCGGGCACCGGCCTGGCGGCGGTGTCGAGCTGCACCTGCGGGCGCTCGGCGAGGTATGCGGCGAACGCGGCGTCGGCAGCCTCCGCGGTGAGCATGGGGTGGAGCTGCTCGGCGGCCTTCACCGGGCCACGCCCAGTCGCGGGCGCGCAGGCGCGACCTCGAGCACGAGGCCGAACTCCGCGGCGTAGGCCCGCGCCGCGGCGGTCGTCGCGGTCCAGTCCACCGTGGCGCCGTATGCCGCGGTCGCCTCGTTGAACTCGGTGCATGTCATCGGCGTTGCGGGCCGCAAGGTACTGCGACCCTCGCGGTAGACCCAGTCGATCCGCACGCACGTGATCGGGACGCCCGGCACCGGGACCGGCACGGTGGGCAGAGGGGCGTCGTGGCGGTGCGCCCGCCCGTGCGGCGCGTCCTGCCTCTCCGCAGAAGTGTAGTCAGGTTTGCGTGCCATAATGGTGATGTCCTTCCATCTTGAGCAGGGTGTTGGGGCGGCGATTTGGATGGGTCCCGTGTTGGCGCACGGGCCCTTTCGCCTTCTGGGGGTTGATTACGAGGTGATCGGCATCCGCTCACCGGCGGCCACGCGGTCTACCTCGTCGGAGTCCACGTAGACGCGACCGCCAACCCTCCAGCCAGCCAGCAATCCGCGGTCGATCCAGCGCTGGATCGTAGGTGGCGCCACGCCTACCTTTCGCGCGGCAGCAGCCTTGACGATCCGATTGGTCGTTCTCGACATTTCTCACCTCCCGTTGTTTCAGTTCGCGCTGTCCGATTAGACCTCCAGGTTCGGAATTTGCCCCCGGATCCCGCACCGATACCTTCGGCGTGTCGCGGCGCGGAGAGCACGGTCAGTCACTCTCTGCGCTCGGCCAACACCGCCGCGACAACGCCGCGTCCGTACTGTCGCTCCCACCGGCGCCGGCCACTGGCGCGGCAGCCGGCGATCATCGCGTTCCGCACGTGATCCGGAAGGGAGCGGAGTCAGCGGTCGACGTCGATCTCGGTGGCGTATCGGCGCACCGTCGCGTCGCTGATCCCGTGCGCGGCGGCGAGCTCGGAAGCGGTGGCCTCGCCAGATCTCAGGGCGAAGGCGATCTCAGCGCGGAGGGCGGGATCGGGGATTGCGTAGCGGAAGGGCGGGTGATCGGTCATGGCCCGGATGGTGCACCGCACCGGCAGAGGGAGGGGCGCGCGGCGCGTTGAGTGGACCTGAGGCTCAAGGTATTCAGGTGCGTATGTCAGAGGTGCGTGGCAGGCTCGACGCATGGATCACGACGAGCTGGACCGCCGTGCCGCCCTCTACCGCGTCGTGGACAACGCCGCCGCTCTGCATCGCGCCCTCGACACGCTCGCCCCGGAGGCGGCCGCGAGGATCGGCCTCACGGTTGCGGACCTCGATCGCATCTCTCTGCTCACCAGTCGGGCCCTCTGGTCCTCGACGTCAGACCTGCACCAGCGAGGCGAGGATGAGTTGGCGCACCGGGTGATCGCCCGCGCCGCTGAGTTGGAGGCGGGCAGTGACTGAGCCGACCATCTGGACCCGGATCGCCGCGGCGCCGGGCTGGCAGCCCCTGTACCGGCAACTGCGGCGCGACATCGCCAGCCTGGATCCGCACGCGCAGTTCACGTCCCGAATCGGTACGGGCATGCTTCACCTTCACGTTGGTCGGGCGGAAGAAGCTGTAGAACAGCAGATTCGAGATCTCTGCTTCGACGCCGAGGGCGCCTCGATGCGCGTCTGCCAGATCTGCGGAGGGTTCGGCCAGGTTCGGGTGCTGGGCGAGGAGAAGAGGCTCGTGACGGTATGCGGCCGTCACGCCGCGGCGGTGGAAGCGATCGAGCGGGAACGGTGGTGACCGTGCCGTGGCCCATCGTCGCGGTCGAGAGTCGCGGCCAAACCATAATTCGGATCACGCATGCGGATGGCACGGTCGCGGACTATGACTTCGATTACCTCCTCGGCAGGGGCGGTGTGTTCGCAGCGCTCACGGCGGAGCTGGTCCCGACCGCGCAGCTGCTGGACGGCACCGTCGGGTGGCTGCTGCCGGACGGGCAGGTGATCGACCTGGCCGCAGACGCGCTGTACGGGCACGCGTATGGCCGCTGCCCGGGCAGCACCTGCCGAGGGTGGACGCCGGCGCACACGGTGCTGGTGCAGCGTGGGATGGGGAATTCGCGGACCTTGAATTGCTTCTCGCCGCGGAGCCGCCGCTGTTTCTGCCCGCCGATGCGGACCGGGAGCTGGCACGTGAGGTGCTACGTCCCCGGCCGAGCGCCAGGGCGGCCGCCATTCTACTTGCCTGCGATCAGCATCGTCACGTGGTTCCCGTCGGGATCCAGGGCGACCGTGCCGCCGAGGACATCGGCGCGTGTGCGCATGACGCGGAGTGGCACCTGCTCATCGACGGGGATCCCGAAGCCGACGGTGCCGGGGCGCGGTCTGGGGTGGTCCACGAGCATGGGCATCGTGGCGAAATCGGCAGTCGGTATCGGGCATGCGAATGTGGAGGAACGGCACCAAGGCGGCACCACCGGAGCGCATGGTCGCGATCGACCCCCCGGGGGGCTCGACACCACAGCATGTCGGTGGCCCGTGCGAATGTGAATAGGTCCGCGGGAGGTAGCCGAACCTCCGAGATACACGATGTGAGGTGAGAGGAGGTCGTCGTGTACCCAGCACCCGACCCGAACGCCGAGGAGTACAAGGTCGGCCAGGAGTACCTGGAGTTGTCGGAGGCGCTGTTCCGCCTTGTGGAGGCTCACGACACGGCACGCGCGAGCGTAGGCCAGCCGTATCGGCCGAAGAGTCGAGCAGCCACCGACTTCGACAATCAGGAACAGTTCCGCGGATCCGCGTCGGAGGGCCCTGTCGAGGATCTTCAGGCCGAGGCGGGATTTTTTCTCGCTCGTGCCGACGATCACATGCGCGCCCTTGCCATGTCGATCGCTACCGAGCGGGTCGCCCACAGCGTTTTCACTCTTGCTCGTGTGGTATTGGCGGCGAGCTCGTTCGCGTACTCACTTCTGGACCCTGATCCAAGTATCGGCACTGCCCAACGGATCGTGAAGTATCACAACTTCGAGCTACACAGCCTCTACGAGATTCGCCCTGTGGTTTGGCAGCATGATTCGGATCTCGAGGCGGAGATCGATGACCGGGTCGATACCCTGCTGTCGCAGGCGTCGTTGCTCGGCGTGAAGCACGTGAAGGCCGGCGGAAGGACGTACCTCGACCCTGCGCCGTTCAGCGAGCGCGAGATGGTCATCAGCCTGCTCGAGCGCACCAAGGCGATCAAGCGCCCGAAGCGCCAGCCCATGCGGGCGGGCGACATCGTGTACTCGGTGCTATCCGCGTCGGTGCACGCGCAGCCTCACATGAGGACGATGTTCGACTTCGTGGAATTGCCGCGTCGGGTGCCCGACAGGAAGCGCATCGGTGAGAGGACCAGTATCGAAACGATGGCGCGGGTCGCCCGCCTCGCGTTCATGGGCTACCACGCCGCTCACGAACGGCACCGCGATTACTTCGGATTGCCGAGGCTCGCGAAGATAAGGACGGTGAAACGTGACGCGCAGGTGATCGATTCCTTCGCAAGAGTGAAGTAACGAGGACTTCGTCCGCCTACGATACGGGGGTTCCGCTTTGGTCGGCTGAGCCGTTGAGCGGGCGGGTATCACCCCGCGTCCTGGTTCGTCGAAACCTTCTGCGTAATCCGTTCCGGTGCAGTCGGTCTAGCGCCACCACACAAACAGCCCGGCGTCGTCGCGGCACCGGGCTGTTCGGTTGGAGAGGGCGGTCAGATGGCGAGAGCATCCTTCGGAGCGACGGCGCGGATGGCCTCGATCCTGCCCTCCAGGCCGTCCTTGTCGCTTCCAGTCGGCGTGCGCGCCCCGGTACGAGGCGCAGGTGCCGCACTGGCCGACGGTCTGCCAGCCGCCGTTGAACCAGGTCAGGTGAGGGAAACCGAGACAGTCGCCGTTGCCCTCCGCGTGGCACTCCTGGCAGCCGCCGTCGGTGGTCCAGGCGACGAGGATGTCCTCGCTGCGAGCTTCCTCGCGATGATGCCCGCGGTGACGCCGAACTCGCCCTCGGGGGAGCTGGTCGCGTCGAGGGGCTCGGCGAGGATCTGGTCGATGTTGCTCATGTTGGGAGCCGTCTTCCGTGTCGGGATGGTCGCCGTCCGGCGGACCGGGCCCGACACCGACGCGTGGCCGATGCCATATCCCGCCTGCCGGTTAGGCTGCGACGATTTTCATCTCGGCCTCGACGGCGGCGCGGTCGTGTGCGGCAGCTGCGGCTCCCGCCTCCCCGATGCGCGGCCACTCAGCGTCGACGAGCTGCTGGATGCGGGTGGCCTGCTCGACCGTCAGGGCCCGCACAGCCTCGTCGACGACGGGGTGCGTGTTCGCGTCGGCGTCGAGCATCGTGTTGATCGCTACGCCGGTGCGGTGGGCGAGGACGAGCGCGCCGGCGTAGGACGTGGCGAGGATGATCTCCGCCGAGGAGGCGCCGGTCTCGGCGATGACTTTGCGTGCGCCGATCCGGTACGCCGCGGTGATCATGAAGGTGGTGTATGTGCTGGACATTGTGGGGCTCCTTACGAGAGTTCTGCGAGTTCTTGCCGGATTACCGGTGCGGCGCCCTGCGCCGCGGCGGTCAGCCCGCACGCCTCAGGGGCCGATACGAGGACCGATCGGGTCGCCCACCGCGTCGAGGTCGGCCACGCGGATCGACAGGCTCCCGGTCGGGAGTTTGCGGGCCGGAAGGTCGCCGGAATCGATCATCCGGCGGATCGAGCGGTCACTGATCCCGAGCATCGCCGCCGCGACCGCAACGTTCACGGCCTGCGCGGGGATGCCGGCGATGGTGGGCGGGACCAGCGCGGCCGGCGTGTGCCAGCTCATGCGGTGGGCGCCAGCGGGTCGGCGGTGGGGGAGATTCGAGCTGGTCATGCGGTGTGCCTCCAGGCATCACTTGAAGTGATGCTGGGGCCTTCCCCGCTGAGATCCCCTCCGAGGCGGGATAGCGGGCGATCCAGCGGATGCCTGGCACGGTGCCTGCGACGCCCTCCGAGGGGCGACGGTCGCGCTCGGACTCGCGGCCTGCGGACTACGCTGCCCCAAGTGACAGGTGTCGTCAACTCGTTCCGCAGGGATTCCTTCGGCGTGGCGCGCGGCCCGAACTCCGTTGCTCTCTGGCACATATCTGGCACGCAAGATGTTCTACGGCTCGTCGATAGTCACTGAACTGCAGATATTAACCTTGTGAGCGATGGCCGCGAACAACGGCTACCTCGACGAGAACGGCGAGTGGAAGCAGACCGGGACGCTGTGGCTCAACGTCAAGGCCTTCGGCGCGCTGGCGCGCAACGCGCGCGCCGTGATCGCCAAGGGGCGCCCGGTGATCGTGCACGGCGAGCTCAAGCACGAGACCTTCAACGGCACCGACGGCAACCGGCACAGCTCGCTCGACCTCAAGGCCGACGCGATCGGGCTGAACCTGCGGATGTGCGCCAGCCAGTACGTCGGCAAGGGCGAACCGTACCGGGAGATGGCGCCGCCGTCGGCGGCCGTGGACGCGTCGGCCGGGGAGCGCGACGCCGAGATCGGCGGGGACGGCTCGGACCGTGAGGTCGTCGTGGTCGGGGACTTCGGGGGCGAGGAGCTGGGGCAGGACGAGGGGGAGCGCGTCGAGAGGGAGCGCGAGCCGGCGGCGGTGGGCGGCGCGCCGGACTTCTGACGGACCGGGTGCCTGCCGGCTCGACGGTGCCGGCCGCGGTCGTTCACGGACGGGTCGATCACGACCGGTCGATCACGACCGGAGGCGGACCCGCCGATCGTGGTTCGCGACCGCGACCGGGGCGCCCAGGGTGTGCAGCACGACGCTGCCCAACACCACGAGCACGGCGACCGACAGCGTCAGATCGGCGACCGGTCCGTCCGGCAGCGTGTTGAACGCGATGAGCGCGAACACGATCGTGGAGGTGCCGCGGGGCCGGAGCCAGCCGAGCGCCAGGACCTCCCGGCGGGGGAGACCGCTGCGCAGCATCGCGACCCCGGTGGGCAGCACGCGCACCGCGGTCAGCGCCGCGACCACGAACAGGATCGCGCGCCGGTCCACCCCGTCGAACAGGCCCACGACGGCCACGGAGCCGAAGACGAACCACATCGCGGCGGTGAGCAGGAAGCCCACGTCGTCGGTGAGACGCACGTCGTCCGCCGTCTCGGCCCCGCGCCGCAGGCGGTAGACGATGCCGCACACGAACGCCGCGACGAAGCCGTTCCCGCCCAAGCCGACCGCGGCGGCGTAGGTGACGAGCGGCGTTGCCGCGAGCGCGAGTCGTCGGCCGCTGTCCGTCGACAGGCCGCGCCGTACGGTGTACGTCACGCCCAGTGAGATCGCCGCTCCCAGCGCGGCGCCCACGGCCAGCGCGAGCAGCGCCTGCGGTGCGGCGGCGAGCAGGGCGGGTGCGGGGTCGTCATCGCCGTGTGCGGGGCCCGCCCAGTACAGCGCGAACAGGAACACCGGCGTCACCAGGCCGTCGGTGTAGCCGGACTCCACCGTGAGCACGTCGCGTACGCGCGGGCTCACGTGTCGGTCCCGCAGCAACGACGGTGCCGATGCGAAGTCGATCGGCGCGATGACGCACGCGACGAGCACCACGACCGGCCACCCGAGGTGGGGGAGGAGAAGCCAGCCGACGGCGGCGGCGAGCAGGATGCTCAGTGGGAGGCCGATCAGCAGGGAGCGCACCACGAGCCGCGGGTGGCGGCCGAGCAGGGAACCCCGAACATGCGTGGCGTCCGCGAACAGCAGCACGGCCAGGATGATCTCGGCGGCCCGCTGCGCGGCCCCGGTGTTGAGCGCTTGGGCGATCGCGCCGTGGGCGCCGATGCCCAGTGCCGCGCCGGCGAGGACCATCACCAGCGGTGCCGAGACGCCCCAGCGTCCATGCGTCCCGAGAGGAGGCACCATACGACGAAGGCTCCCGCCCCGATCACGATCGCCGGAATCACCCCGAGATCATCCCACCCCGTCCCTCACGTCGCCGCCTCCCGCGGTGTGAGGTCGAGTTCATCCGGCGGACACCGAGCGAATCGGCACCGCAACACGGGCCTCCTAGCGTCGATCCGACCAGAAGTCGTCGAGGCACCGGAGGTCGGACATGACGCGAGCTCGCACCATCACCGAGTGGGATCCGGAGGACCGGCAGCAGTGGGAGTCGGGCGGTGAGCGGATCGCCAAGCGGAATCTGCTGTGGTCGGTGATCGCCGAACACGTGGGGTTCTCGGTGTGGTCCCTGTGGTCCGTGATGGTCCTCTTCATGCCGCAGGACGTGTACGGCCTGAGCACCGCCGACAAGTTCCTCATCGGCGCGACCGCCACGCTCGTCGGATCGTGCCTACGGATTCCGTACACCCTCGCGACGGCCCGCTTCGGCGGCCGGAACTGGACGATCTTCAGCGCGTTCGTACTGGCGGTACCGGTGGTCGCGACCATGGTGATCCTCGCGAATCCGGGGCAGCCGCTGTGGATCTACCTGCTGTGCGCGGCGCTGACCGGCTTCGGCGG
The DNA here is from genome assembly GCF_001575195.1 of Tsukamurella pseudospumae. Lineage (NCBI taxonomy): Bacteria > Bacillati > Actinomycetota > Actinomycetes > Mycobacteriales > Tsukamurellaceae > Tsukamurella > Tsukamurella pseudospumae. The sequence continues at coordinate 25,479 of NZ_LSRF01000044.1, read as the reverse complement.
CGGCAACTTCGCCTCGTCGATGACCAACATCAACGCCTTCTTCCCGCAGCGGCTCAAGGGGTGGGCGCTCGGTCTCAACGCGGGCGGCGGCAACATCGGCGTGCCGGCCGTGCAACTCGTGGGGTTGCTGGTCATCGCGACCGTCGGCGACCGCCAGCCCTACTGGGTGTGTGCGGTGTACCTCGTGCTGCTGGCCGTCGCAGGTATCGGGGCGGCGCTGTTCATGGACAACCTGCAGGTCCCGACCGTCGACACCGCCGCGATGCGGGCCGCCACCCGGGATCGCGACACGTGGATCGTCGCGCTGCTCTACATCGGGACCTTCGGCTCGTTCATCGGCTTCTCCTTCGCCTTCGGGCAGGTCCTGCAGGCCACGTTCAAGGCCGGCGGCGAGACCGCCGCGCAGGCCTCGCTGCACGCCGCGCAGATCGCCTTCCTGGGGCCCTTGCTCGGGTCGATCGCCCGGGTCTACGGCGGCAAGATGGCGGACCGGCTCGGCGGCGGCCGAGTCACTCTGTACGTCTTCGCCGGGATGATCGCCGCGGGTGGAGTGCTCATCGCCGCGGCGACCACGGCGGGTTCCGGCGCACCGTCGGGTGGGGTGCTCGCGGCGTACATCGTCGGCTTCATCGCGCTGTTCCTGCTCAGCGGCCTGGGCAACGGGTCCGTCTACAAGATGATCCCGTCGATCTTCGAAGCGAAGGCGCGTTCGATCGACGGCGACGAGGCCACGCGCACGCACTACTCGCGAGCGATGTCGGGGGCCGTGATCGGCATCGCGGGCGCCATCGGCGGCCTCGGCGGGGTGGGCATCAACCTGGTCCTGCGCTCGTCGTACCAGTCGTACGGCACGGCCACCGTCGCATTCTGGGTGTTCGGCGCGTTCTACGTGGTGGCAGCCGCGGTCACCTGGACGGTGTACGTGCGTACGCCCGCGCCGCGCGGGCATGGGACCATCGCACAGACGCATCGCGACGACGCTCTCAGCAGTGCCGACACCAGATGACCACAGCGTGGAAGGACGGATCTCCGATGACAGAGGCGCCGCAACGCCCCCTCCTCGGATTCACCGTGGCCGTGACGGCCGCGCGCCGCGCCGACGAGCTGACAACCCTGCTCGAGCGGCGCGGCGCAGCCGTGATCGCGGCACCGGCGATCGCCATGGTCCCGCTGTCCGACGACGAGCGGCTCCGCGCCGCGACCGAGGAGCTGCTCGAGAACACCCCGGACCTGCTCGTGGCCACCACCGGCATCGGCTTCCGCGGCTGGCTCGAGGCGGCCGAGGGCTGGGGCGTCGCGGAGCGGCTGCTCGCGGCCCTCGGAACAGGGCGGGTCATCTCCCGCGGTCCCAAGGCCACGGGCGCCCTCCGGGCGGCCGGGCTGCGCGAGGAGTGGTCGCCGCCGTCGGAATCCTCCGCCGAGGTGCTCAGTCACCTCAGCGGCACGGACCTCACCGGCCGGCGCGTGGCCGTCCAACTGCACGGAGCGACCGACGAGTGGGACCCGAACCCGGGCCTGCTCGAGGGCCTGCGTGCGCTGGGCGCCGAGATCGTTCCGGTCCCCGTCTACCGCTGGGAACAGCCCGACGACCTCACCGGGCTCGACCGGGTGGTGGAGGCCATCGCGACCGGCGCCGTCGACGCCGTCACCTTCACCTCGGCGCCGGCCGCTGCCTCCGTCCTCGAACGCGCCGCCGAGCTGGGTCTCGGCGCGGCCCTGCGCGGAGCGCTGACCGGCGCCGTGGTGCCGTACTGCGTGGGACCGGTCACCGCCACGCCGCTCGACCGTGCCGGCATCGCGTCCGTCACGCCGGAGCGGATGCGGCTGGGCGCGCTCGCGCGTCTCGTGGAGCAGGACCTCCCCGAACGCCGGCCGGATCTCGCGGTCGCCGGCCATGCGCTCGGTATCCGCGCGCGCGGCGCCGTCGTGGACGGTGTCGACCGCGAGCTCACGCCCACGTCGATCGTGCTGCTGCGGCTGCTCTCCCGGGAGCCCGGCGCGGTCGTCTCGCGCGACGACCTGCTCGCCGCCCTGGGTGGCGACGACCCGCACGCCGTCGAGGCCGCCGTCGCGCGGCTGCGGGCGGGGCTGGGCCACAAGGAGATCGTCGCGACGGTGGTCAAGCGCGGCTACCGTCTCGCAGTCGAGGAGCGCTGAGATGGGCACACTGCTCGTGGCGCACGGCACCCGCAGCGAGCACGGTGTCGCGATGATCGGCGACCTCGCAGCGGCGATGACGGACCGACTCCGGGAAACCGTCCGGGTGGCCTTCGTGGACGTCCTGGGGCCGACGCCGAGCGAGGTGCTCGCACAGCACGGCGACGAGCCGACGGTCGTGGTTCCGGCGTTCCTGTCGAGCGGCTACCACGTGCGCCACGATCTCCCGAGGGAGGTCGCCGAGTCCGGCCACCGATCCGTCACCGTCACCGAGGCGCTCGGACCGTCCCCCGAGTTGGCGCGCGCGATGCTCGGCAGGCTCCTCGAATCCGGTTGGCGGCGAGGAGATGCCGTGGTGATGGCCGCAGCCGGCACCCGCGATGTGCACGCGCAGGGGCAACTCCGGCGCATCGCGGCCGCCCTCTCGGCGCTGGTCGGCGCCCGGGTCTCCATCGCCTTCGCCGCCCCGAGCCAGCAGAGCGAGGGCTACCCCGCGGTGCAGGAGGTCGTCTCGCGCCTGCGGTCCGACGGTGCGCCGTCCGTCGCCGTCGCGTCGTACCTCCTGGCGGAGGGACTGTTCCAGCAGCGGCTGCGGGATTCCGGCGCCGACGTGGTCGCGGAGCCGCTGGGCCTGCACCCGTCCGTCGTCCGGCTCGCGTGCCTGCGCCGCAGCCACGCGGGACTGGCGATTCCCGCCGTTCGGCCCGCAGTCGAGACGCTTCCCTGATCGAGGTCGAGGTGCCGCGCCGTCGATCGGTGCGATCTAGACGATGAGGAACAGCGACAGGCAGCCCGCGCCGACGAGGATGACGAGGAACAGCAGTGCGATGGACAGCGTCGTCTCCGACACCTCGAACCCGCTGAAACGGCTGCCGGTTCGCGAAGGGGGCGTGGTCGCCGGCATCGGACCGGACTGGGCGGCGAACGCCGGGTGCGGCGGAGGTCCGCCGGCCGCCAGCGGTGCCGGGATCGCCGCCCACTGACCCGTCGAACCGGGAGGCGGCACGGGACGGAGCGGTTCGGCCGGCACACCCAGCGCCGCCCCCAGCGCGTCCGCGAAGGCGGTCACCGTCGGGAAGCGGAACTCCGGGCCGCGTGCCGTGGCCTGGGCCAGCACACCGTCGACGCGCGGATCGAGATCGGGGCGGGCCCGGCGCACCGTCGCGAAACCGTACGGGTTCGGCGGGTGCCCGGTGAGGAGGGAGTAGCTGGTGCTGGCGAGGGAGAAGACCTCGGACCGGACGGTGGGCTCCGCGCCGCCGAGTACCTCGGGTGCCGCGTGGGCGTCGGCGTCCACTGCGCTCGGCGAGGCGGCCAGGTGCACCGACCCGTCGGTGCCGACCTGAAGTGCCGTCGGGCTGAGGCGCCCGTAGGGACGGCCCGCGGCGGCGCGGACGTCCACCTCAGGCGCGACCGAGCCGACCAGGAACCTGACCTGTCCCGCCGTGAGCTGCCCCTGTTCGGGCGGCCGAACCGATGCGTCGCCGTGACTCGACATCGCCTGACTCCTTCACCTCGTCCGGAGCAGACACTAGTGGTGTTGCGATCACAGCGCGACGGCGCCGCGGCGGAAGCCGAACGCCACCTCGGGGGAGTTCGCCACGAACACCGTGCCGTCCAGCGAGATCCTGGTGTCGTACACCGGGATCGACACGCCGGGCGCGTCCAGGCAGCGGCCGTCGAGCAGGCTGAACGCCTGCTTCTTCAGGGGCGACTGCACCACGGGGAAGCCGCCGCGGTCCCCGACGATGCCGCGCGAGAGCACCGCGGCCCGCCCGATCGGATCGACGTTCCCGACCGCGCGGATGCTGTCGTCGGCCAGGCGGAACAGGGCGACCTGGGCGCCGTCGGGCAGGAGGACCGCGACGCCGCGCAGTCGCTCGAGCCGGGCGGCGGCACACGCGGCGGTCCAGTCGCGGGTCCAGCGGTGCAGGTCGAAGGGCGTGGTGGTCATGCGCGGTCCTTTCGCAGGGGCATCGACGGGCTGGCGCCGAGCAGGACGGGCACCTTGCGCCCGTTCTTCTCGCCGAAGTCGACGGTGGGGTCGGGGGCGCCGGGGGCGTTGACGAAGGAGACGAACCGGGCGAGCTTGTCGGGGTCGTCCAGCACGCCCTTCCACTCGCAGCCGTAGCCGTCGACGTGGCGGGCGACCGTGGCCTCGAAGTCCGCGGCCAGGCCCAACGCGTCGTCGATCACGACCTCTCGCAGGCGGTCCATACCGCCGTCGAGGCTCTCGACCCACGGAGCGGTGCGCTGCAGTCGGTCGGCGGTGCGGATGTAGTACATGAGGAACCGGTCGACGTACCGGATCAGTGTCTCGGAGTCGAGGTCGCCGGCCAACAGTTGCGCGTGCTTGGGCGTCATGCCGCCGTTGCCGCCCACGTAGAGGTTCCAGCCGGATTCGGTGGCGATGACGCCGACGTCCTTGCCGCGTGCCTCGGCGCACTCGCGGGCGCAGCCCGAGACGCCCATCTTGATCTTGTGCGGGGACCGCAGCCCGCGGTACCGGAGCTCGAGGTCGATGGCCATCTGCACCGAGTCCTGCTGCCCGTACCGGCACCAGTCGCTGCCCACGCAGCTCTTGACCGTGCGCAGCGACTTGCCGTACGCCTGGCCCGATTCCATCCCGGCGTCGACGAGTCGCCGCCAGATCAACGGCAGCTGGTCGACCGTCGCGCCGAACATGTCGATCCGCTGGCCACCGGTGATCTTGGTGTACAGACCGAAGTCGCGGGCGATCTCGCCGATCACGATGAGCTGCTCGGCGGTCACATCGCCCCCGGGCATGCGGGGCACCACCGAGTAGGTGCCGTTGCGTTGGATGTTGGCGAGGAAGTGGTCGTTGCTGTCCTGCAGCGACGCCTGCTCGCCGTCGAGGATGTGGTCGGAGCTCGTGGAGGCGAGGATCGACGCCACCGTCGGCTTGCACAGGTCGCAGCCGGTACCGGTGCCGAACCGCTCGATGAGTCCGGAGAAGGTGCGGATCCCACTCGCCTGGACCAGCTCGAACAGCTCGGCGCGCGACTGGGAGAAGTGCTCGCACAGGGACTTCGAGACGGTGACGCCCTCGGACTCCAGCAGCTGGGAGAGCAGGGGGACGCAGGAGCCGCAGGAGGTGCCGGCATTGGTGCAGCCCTTGAGCTCGGCGACGGTGCATGCGCCGGCGGCGATCGCGCCGCACAGCGCGCCCTTGGAAACGTCGTTGCAGGAACAGATCTGGGCGTCGTCCGGCAGGGAGCCGACGCCGATGGCCGGCGCACCGTCACCCGCGGGTGCGATCAGCGAGACCGGGTCGCCGGGCAGTGCCGACCCGACCAGCGGCCGAAGCAGGCCGTACTGTGATGCGTCGCCGACGAGCACGCCGCCGAGGAGCGTCGAGGCGTCGTCGGACAGCACGAGCTTCGCGTAGGTGCCGCCGATCGGATCGCTGACCACCACGTCCAACGCTCCCGGGGTGGTGCCGTGCGCGTCGCCGAAGGAGGCGACGTCGACCCCGAGCAGCTTGAGCTTGGTGGACATGTCGGCACCCGGGAACCGTGCGTCGCCGCCGAGCAGCCGGTCGGCGACCACCTCGGCGGTCGCATAGCCGGGCCCGACGAGGCCGTAGCAGCGCCCCTCGACCGCGGCCACCTCACCGATGGCGTGGATCGTGGGATCGGAGGTGACGCAGCCGAGGTCGGTGAGCACGCCGCCGCGCTCCGCCAGGTCGAGACCCGCGGCGCGTGCCAGCTCGTCGCGCGGGCGGACGCCGGCCGCGAACACCACGACCGCCGCATCGACGACCGACTCGTCCTTGAGCGTGATCGCCAGGCCGTGGTCCGCGGGGCTGATGTCGACGGTGCCGGAGCTCAGCGTGATGTCGATGCCGAGGGCTCCGATCATCCGTGCCAGGTGCTCGCCGCCGCCGGTGTCGACCTGCTGCGGCATCAGGCGTGGATTGACTTCCACGACATGCGGCTTGAGACCCAAGGACAGGAGCGCGTTCGCCGCCTCGAGCCCGAGCAGGCCGCCCCCGACGACCACGCCGACGGCGCCGGGGTCGCGCTCGAGCGCGGCGTCCGCGTCCGCCCGGATCGCGTCGAGGTCGTCCAGGGTGCGGTAGACGTGGCAACCGGGGAGGTCGTGGCCGGGCACCGGCGGCACGAAGGCGTAGGACCCCGTGGCCAGGACCAGGGCGTCGTAGGCCACCGATCCACGGTCCGTGACGACCGTCCGCGCCGCCCGGTCGATGCCGGTCACACGTTCGCCCGTGCGGAGCTCGACCAGGTCGTCGCCGACGTAGTCGTTGCCCGCGAGCGCGAGCCGGTCGCGCTCCCACACCCCCACGTAGGACGACAGTCCGACGCGGTCGTATGCGGCGTCCGCCTCCTCGCCGACCACGACCACGCGCCAGGCGCCCGCGTCGTCCCGCGCCCGGAGGGCTTCGACGAACCTGTGGCCGACCATGCCGTGGCCGATGACGACGACGGTGCGGGGTGCGGTCATATCCGTCTCCTCTGCATTGGGAACCCGTTGCCACGAACGGTAGGGAGGCGGTGTTGCCGCGAGGTGCCCGCGCGTTGCGGCCCCGTCACGGGATCCTCACGGCGCGCGCGGCGCGGAGGTGAGGTGACGGACCCGCGGTGTCAGACGAGGCGTTCGACCAGGTCACCGACCCGGGCGAGCGGCGGCAACAGCACGATCGCGCGGTGGTCCACCGCGTCGCCGAGGTGTCCGGTCGCCACGGAACCCGGGACGTGCCAGCGGCCGGCGCCGTCCGGCTCCGCGGGCAGCATCCGCCATCGCGGATCCGGATTCGGGTCGGCGAGCGCGACGAGGTCCTCCGGCCGGGGCGCCGCCCCGGTCAGCGTCTCGCACACCGGTCGCCCGAGGAGTGCGGCGCCGAGGAGCGCCGCCATGGGGTTGCCGCCGAGGCCGAGCACGACGGGACCGCCCGCCACCGTCGCGACGATGATCGATCCGCCCGGGCGCACGTCGACGCCATCGACGTGCAGCACGGCCCCCGCCGCCTCGAGGGCTCCGCGCAGCCGGTCGGCCGCGCCGCGGCCCGTGGCGCCGATGATCGCCACGACGTCCGCTCCGCCCTGTCGGAGCGCGGCGACGAAGGCCTCCGGGGTGTCCGCGAGGTGCGGCGCGCGGGTCACTCGCGCGCCGAAGCCGGTCAGGAGAGCTGCGACCGGGCCCGCGGCGGTCTCGGGCAGCCCGTGCTCGCCACGAGCGCCGACCTCGTCGCCCGAGGTGTGCAATGCGACGCGCACCGGACCGCGCAGGAGCGCCCTCGCCACGCCGCCCGCGGTTGCGAGGGCCGTCACCGCCGGGCCGACCGCGGTGCCCGCGGGGGCGAGCAGTTCGCCCGTCCGCCAGGCGGATCCGGCCCGCCGGACGTCGTCGCGTGCCGGCGCGTCGCAGGCCAGAACGTCACCGTCCCGGATGACCTGCTCGTCGCGGATCACGCGCTCGGCGCCTGCCGGGAGGCGAGCGCCGGTGGCGATGCGGACCGCGTCGCCGTGCCGGATCGGGGGTGCGTCGTGTCCGGCGACGACGGCACCGTCGACGGCGGTCCAGGGCCCCCGGCCCGCGACGGCCCAACCGTCCATGGCGGACTGATCGAAGGGCGGGAACGGGGCGGCGGCCACGAGGGGCTCCGCGAGGACCGCGCCGTCGACGAGCGGGCCGGGCACCGCAGGCAGGACGGGGAGCGTGCGGCGCAGCGTCCGTCGGACGGCCGTCGGCGAGATGCGCGCGAGGCGCAGGTGCTCGGGGGTGTCGACATCGGTGACGGCGGAGCGCAACCGTGGCGGGTCGGCTCGGACGATCGCGCGGAGCGGCAGGCCGGTGGGGTCGCCGACTCCGGCGACGGCGGAGCGCAGGGCCTGCGCGTCCCACACGGCGAGGAGGTACTGGACGCGTCCGGTGGGGTCCTCGGCGAGGACGACCGGGGCATCCGTTCGTGCCCGGAGCGCGGCCAGCGCACTGACGGTGCCGCGGTCCACCTCCGGCAGGTCCGCGGCGAGCACCGCGATCGTCCGCACCCCCGCGGGAAGGGCGTCGAGCCCGGCGACCACGGCCGCGAGCGGGCCGCCGCCGGAAGGGGTCTCGCGGGTGACCACGACGCCGGGTGGGACGGTCCGCGGGGGTCCGACGACCACGACGACGGCGCCCGCGACAGCGTCGAGAGCGGCGTCCAGGAGTCGGCGTCCGCCGACCGTCTGCTCCGGCTTGTCCAGCCCGAGGCGGCGTCCCTCGCCGCCGGCCACGATGATCGCCGCGTCGATCCGAGCGGCGGAGTCGTCGTGGTCAGTAGACGTCACGCACGTATCTCCGTTCGGCCGAGAGTGCTGCCACGTAGGCGTCCGCACTGCGCGGCGCCATGTGACCGTGTTCGGCGACGATACCCCGCAGTGCCTCGTCGACGTCGCGGGCCATCCGTGCGGCGTCGCCGCACACATAGATGTACGCGCCCCGCCGGATCCAGTCCCACAGCTCGGCGGCGTGCTCGCGCATGCGGTCCTGGACGTAGACCTTCTCCGCGCAGTCGCGGGAGAACGCGGTGTCCAGCCGGGTCAAGCCGCCGGACTCCTGCAGGTCCGCCAGTTCCTCGCGGTAGTAGAAGTCGGTGGCCTCGTGCTGCTCGCCGAAGAACAGCCAGTTCCCGCCGTCGTGGCCGGCCTTCGCCCGGTCGTGGAGGAATCCTCGGAACGGCGCGATGCCGGTGCCGGGCCCGATCATCACGGCCGCGGCGTGGGGATCCTCCGGTGGGAGGAACGCCCGGGTCGGCTGGATGAACAGGTCGACCTCGGCACCCGGGACGAGCGTCGCCAGATGCGAGGAGCACACCCCGGCCCGGCGGACGCCGGCATGCTCGAAACCGACGACGGACACCGTCACAGACACCGCCCCGGGATCCTCCCTGGGGCTCGACGAGATGGAGTACAGGCGAGGTGTCAACGGGCGTAGCAACTCCAGCCAGCGCGTGGGATCGACCTCGACGGGGTGCGCCGTCAGCAGGTCGGCTAGCTGGCGCCCCCAGGCCCAGTCCGCGAAGTGCCGCGGCTCGTCGATGATCGCCCGCAGGTCCTCGGCGCGCGGCGAGTTGTCCGCCACGAAGCGCAGGACGTCCGGCGTGATCTGCGTGAGATTCCTCCGGGCGAGGCCGTCGGTCTCGGGATCGACACCCGTGCGGGCGCAGAACTCCTCCACCACGGCGCCCGAGTTGACGGGCCACACGCCGAGGGCGTCACCCGCACGGTACGACAGTGTTCCCTCCGGCAGCGCGAAGGTGAAGCGGCGTACGTCCTTCGCCGATCCGCGGCCGGACAGCGCGGCGGACTCGCGCAGCACGGTGCGGAGCGGATTGTTCCTCGAGTAGGACGGCGCGGAGGCGGAACCCGCGGGAATCGCGGGTGCGGCCTCGGTCGTGCCGGCGTCCGCGGATCGGTCGAGCGCGGCGGTCACCGTCGCGAGCCACGCGGCGGCGGCGGCGGCGTAGTCGGGATCGCACGACGCCCTGGGCGCGATCCGATCGGCGCCCAGGTGCTGCAGTCGCGAGTCCAGCTTGCGCGCGAAACCGCAGAAGTCCGCGTACGAGGGATCGCCGAAGCCGAGCACGGAGTAGTCGAGGTCGCCGAGGTCGCCGGGTTCGGCCGCCGCCAGCGCATCCCACAGCGCGACGCCGTTGTCGGGCGCCTCGCCGTCGCCGGTGGTGGCCACCAGGAACAGGACCGTGCCCGTCAGTCGTGAGGGCGATATCTGCTCCGCCCCGAGGACCTGGGGCGCCATCCCGGCCGCGGTCAGCGCGGCGGCGCACTCCTCCGCGTACCCCTCGGCGGTACCGGTCTGCGAGGCCCACACCAGCGTGACCGTTCGTGAGGCGCCGATGGTCGTCGCCTCCTCGCCGGACGGCGGCGCCGGGAACGTCGCGGGCCCCGCGTAGACGCCGGCGAGGACCCCCTCCAGCCACGCCCGCGCGATCGGCCCCAGCGGTGCGGTCGGCGGGACCGACGGTACGCCGCTCGGCGGTGCGGCGCTCAGGCCCGCCAACAGGCCGCCGAGGAAGCCGGACTCGGACGGGGAGAGCTCGCCGGGCCCGCTCGCGTACGCCCCGAGGGCCGCGGAGATCGGGGAAGCCGACGAGTCGGCGGCGGCCCCGGCGGCCACGGTGCCGGGGGATTCGGAGGGGACGGGGGTCAGTGCCACAGCGCTCACCTTGAATTCCGGTTGCAGGGACTCCGGGTCGACGGCGTCGTTGGTGATCGCGTTCACGGCCGATTCCTCGCCGAACGCGTCGTTGTAGTGCATGGGAGCGAAGCAGACGCCCGGGCGGACGCCGTCCTCGACCTGTACCGGCAGGGTCGCGCCGCCGCGGCGACTCGACACCCGCACCCGCGAACCGGTGCTGACCCCGAGGCGCTCGGCGTCGGAGGGGTGCACCTGCAGAAACGGGCCGGGGTTGAGCTTGTTGAGCTTCGCGACCTTGCCGGTCTTGGTCATCGTGTGCCATTGGTGCGCCAGGCGACCGGTGGTGAGGATCAGCGGGTACTCGTCGTCCGGCAGCTCGGCCGGGGGCATGTAGGGCCGGGGGAGGAACTGTGCCCGGCCCGACGGGGTGGCGAACCGTAGCCCCCGATCGGGGTCCAGGTAGCGGATCGGGTTGCGGTCGTCGCAGCCGGGCGCGGCGGGCCACTGCACCGGGCCGCGCTCGAGCCGCGCGTGGTCGACCCCGCGCAGGTCCCACCCCGTGCGGGGATTGTGGAACTGCTTGAGCTCCTCGAACACGGCTGCCGCGTTGGGGAAGTCGAAGGCGTCCCCGTAGCCGAGTTCGGCGGCGACGAGGCAGATGAGCTTCCAGTCCGGGAGCGCGTCGCCGGGCGGCGCCGTCACCTCCGCCGTGCGGGTGAGGTTGCGCTCCGAGTTGATCATCACGCCCGAGGTCTCCGCCCAGTGTGCCGCGGGCAGAACGATATCGGCGTACTCCGCGCTGTCGTTCCCGGTGAACGCCTCCTGCACGATCACCAGCTCCGCGGTCTTGAACGCGTCGATCACGGTGGAACGGTTGGCCATCGACGCCACGGGATTGGTGCAGATCACCCATGCGGCCTTGACGGAACCGTCGGCCAGCTGCCGGTACATGTCGACGGTGCCCTGCCCGACCTCGGTGCGGATCGATCCGGCGGGCAGCCCCCAGGTCTGCTCGGCGAAGACCCGGTCGCCCTCGGCGAGGACGCTCCGCTGGCCGGGCAGGCCGGGGCCCATGTATCCCATCTCGCGGCCGCCCATGGCGTTCGGCTGCCCCGTGAGCGAGAACGGGCCGGAGCCGGTGCGGCAGATCGCGCCGGTGGCGAGGTGCAGGTTGCAGAGAGCGATGGTGTTCCAGGTACCGTGGATCGACTGGTTCAGGCCCATGGTCCACAGGCTGGTCCAGTTCTCGGCCCCGCCGATCAGCTCGGCGACCCGGGCGATGTCGGCCGGGTCGAGACCGGTGACCTCGGCGACGCGGTCGAGGGGGTAGTCCTCGAGGAACGAGGGCATCGCCTCCCAGCCCTCGGTGTGCGCATCGATGAAGCCCCGGTCGATCCGGCCCTGTTCGACCAGCAGTGCGAGGAGACCGTTGAGCAGCGCCAGGTCCGTCCCCGGGCGGATCGGCAGGTGCAGGTCGGCCTTCGCCGCCGTGGCGGTCCGCCTCGGATCGACCACGATCAGCTTCGCGCCGGCCTTGACCCGGTCCATGAGCCGCAGGAACAGGATCGGGTGACAGTCGGCCATGTTGGCGCCCATCACCAGGAACACGTCCGCGTGGTCGAGGTCGTCGTAGCTGCCGGGTGGGCCGTCCGCGCCGAGCGATTGCTTGTAGCCGGTTCCCGCGCTGGCCATGCACAGCCGCGAGTTCGACTCGATCCACCGGGTGCGCAGGTAGCCCTTGGCGAGCTTGGTCGCCAGGTACTGCGCCTCCAGTGTCATCTGCCCGCTCACGTACAGCGCGATGGCGTCCGGCCCGTGCTCGTCCCGGATCTCGCGCAGCCGCCGCCCGGTGGCCGCGATCGCCTCGTCGAGAGCGACCGGCCGCCGCTCGTCGTCGCGATGCTCGCGAAGTTCGGCTCCGGCCTGCCGCCCGCCCGCCGTGAGCAGGTCGACGGTCGTGCTGCCCTTCGTGCAGAGCCGCCCCCGGTTCGCCGGATGGTGCCGGGTGCCGACGGACTTCGCCACCGCACCGTCGCGCACCTGCAGCGTCAGGCCGCAGCCCACCCCGCAGTACCCGCACACAGTCTCGACGTCCATGTCACCACGGTGCCGGTCGGATGTTTCCGGCAGCGGGCGACCGTGTTACAGCGAGGTCACCCGAACCGTGCGGCGGTGCGGGGCGAGCCGACGCGCCGGTTGTTCAGCCGATCTTGCGGCCGATCCGCCATGCGCCGAGCGCCACGAAGACTACGAACAGGCCCGCGAAGACTAGCCAGATCACCCATTCGGAGACCTGCACGTTCGCGATGTGGGGGAGCAGTCCGTACTCGTTCTGCACCGTCGTCCTCGCCTGCTCGGATCCGTTCGCCACGGCGCCCAGCGGTCCGCGGGTGAACGGTCCGCGCATCACCGATGCCGCCTGGTTGAGCGGCAGCAGGTTCATGAACGTGACCACGCCACCAGGGAGGGCGCCGACAGTGATGTACGCGCCGGCGAGGAAGCCGCCCGCCGTACCGACGATCGTCGCGACCGAGGTGAACACGGCATTGGACCCGATGAAGGTGACGACGAGGCTCCAGATCGCCGAGAACAGCAGGCAGAACCCGACCAACTGGGCCAGGGCCTGGGCGAAGGCGCCCGCTGACAACGCGGCCGAGTAGACGACTCCGAGATAGACCTCGGCGAGGACCAGCACCAGTGAGCTCAGCAGCGTCGAGACGAGGAAGGCGCCCATGAGGTAGCCCAGGATCATCTGGAATCTGCTGATCGGCGAGACGAGGAAATCGCGGAAGACGTTGCCTACCCTGTCGTTGACGAACACCACGAGCGCCGACAGGCTCGTGGTCGCAGTGGTGATCATGACCAGGTTGGCGATCACCCAGGAGTACACGAAGGCGTCGACGTCGTCCTTCGAGGCGGTCGGCAGGGACTTCTGCAGAGCACTTGTCTGCACACCGCCGAGGAAGGCGGAGAACAGCACGAACAGGATGATCGGGGAGAGCAGCGAGAAGAAGACGGCCGCAGGGTCGCGGAAGAAGACGACGACGTTGCGGCGGGTCAGGTGATGGATCATCGTCGACCGCCGTTCCGCGTGATGTTCAAGAAGACGTCGTCCATGGTTCCGTGCCGGAACTCGAAGTCGGTGACCTCGGCGTCGAAGTGGCGTAGCACCTGCTTGGCCTCCTGGCTCGATTCCACGGCCATCCGGCGTTCGTTGCCGTTGCGTGCGGCGCGCCGGCCGAACAGTTCGTCGAACCGCCGGGGATCCCGCAGAGTGACCCGAAGCTCGTCCTTGGCGTGCACGGCGCGCAGTTCCGTCGGCGTACCCACGGTGACGATCCGGCCGTGATCGATGATCGCGATCCGGTCGGCTCGCTCGGCTTCTTCCATGTAGTGCGTGGTGAGGAAGACGGTGAGGTGCAGGCGCTTCTGTAGGTCCATGATCGTTGACCAGACGCGGTCGCGGGAGTCCGGATCGAGGCCCGTTGTCGGTTCGTCGAGGAACAGGATCCGTGGTTCGTGAATCAGTGCGCGGGCGATGTCGGCCCGCCGCTTCTGTCCGCCCGAGAGTGACTTGTACGGCCGGTTCAGGAACTCCTCCAGGTCGAGCAGGGCGGACAGCGAGGTGATCCGGTCCTTCGCGGCCTTCCCGTCCACACCGTAGAACCTGGCGCGCAGGGCGAGGTTCTCGCGGACGGTCAGGATCGGGTCGAGGAGGGACTCCTGGAAGACCACGCCGATCGCGCGTCGGATCTCGATGTCCTGCTGGCCCACCAGCATTCCTGCCACGCGGATCTCCCCGGACGTCGGGGATTTCAGCGTCGTGATGCAGCTGATCGTCGTGGACTTGCCCGCCCCGTTCGTTCCGAGGAAGGCGAAGGTGCTCGCGCCGGCGACGTCGAACGAGACGCCGTCGACGGCCCGGAGGTCGCCGTAGCTCTTGACTAGGTTGCGGACGCTGATGACGGGCGCCGTGCCCACGGGGTTCGGGCCCATCGGCCGCGGTACGAGTGCCGGCCGCGGTACGAGTGCCGGACCCGGCGCCAACGGTGCCGTGAGGGGCGGACCCGCCCGATGCGCGGGCGGCGGCGATACGCGGTTTGCTCCGAACGGGGGAGCGCCCTGCTCCGAGGCCGGGTACACGCGCTGCGGCGCCGCCGCAGCCGGGGGCCGGACCGGTGCCGGTGCCGGTGTGGGTGCCGGTGCCGGAGTGGCTGGCGATGTGGGCTCGGTCTCGGGAGCCGCGGTCCGAGCGACGGGCGTCAGCCGTGACGACGGCAGCGTCGGGCGCGCCGCGGGCAGCGCGGGCCGCGATGCTCGCGTGCGCACCGGGGGCGGTGCGGCGAGGCCGGACTGCATCGCGATGGCGCGACGCCAGCGCTGCCGGAGCGTGGTAGTGGTTCGCTCGACCGATCCGCGGCGGTTGGGCTCGATCACGAGGCGACGCCTTGATCAGCTCCGGCGACGGAACCCGGCCCAGGAAAGTAGCCGCGGTCGATGAACCAGTCGAAGTAGCGGCGCAGGAGGGTGCTGTCGATCGGCGGACACACGATGTCCGTACCAACCAGTCCCTCGTGGACGTTCGACATGTCGAAGGTCGCATCGGGCATCTTGTCAAGCGGTGTGGCGGACAGGAACGGGGCCAGCGCTGCGGCCGTCTCATCGCCGGTCCGCTCGGCGAGATCGGTGGCCCGCTCGCACCATTGCGCGAAAGGCAGTTCCTCTCCGGCGTAGCCGTAATCGGCCATCCACTGCACGAGATCTGGCACGGCGACCGTCTCGTCCGAGACCACGTGGAAGGTCCGGCCCGACAGCGACTGCTGCCGCGACAGCCGGGCGATCGCCTGCACCACGTAATCGACGGGCGTGATGTCAGTGGACATGTCCATCGTCGGCGCTGCCCCCATCGTGACGCCGAGACGGATGGTCTGCCACAGGAAGTCGGAGTCCTGGCAGGCCCCGGTCACGCTGTGCCCGGCGACGCGTCCCGTGCGGTAGACGAAGGTCGGAATTCCGCGTGAGCGCGCCTCGAAGACCACCTGCTCGCCGACCCACTTCGATTGGGTGTAGCCGAAGGTGAACTCGGGGTTCTGGATCGGGGTGCGGTCCTCCTCGGAGAAGACCGTGTCCTGCGGGTAGGAGAAGCGCGAGAAGACGTAGGTCGTCGACACGAAGTGCACGGGCTTGACCGGGCCGTCACACGCCAGTGCCAGGACCTGGACGGTCCCGTCGACGTTGGCGGACTTCAGAGTCTGGTAGGGCCGCAGGAAGTTGACGTCTGCTCCGCAGTGCATGATGCCATCGACCGTACCCGCCAGCCAGACCCACGTCGCGTCGCTGAGGCCCAGGCGCTCGCGCGTCAGATCGCCTGGGACGGCGACGATCCGGCCGGCGAAGGACTCGTCCCAGATGCCGTAGCCCTCCATGGCCGCCCGGATCCGCTCGATGCCCTCCTCGGCGGTGGCCGCCCGCACGAGGCAGTGCAGGGTGGCGGAGGAGGTCGCAAGCAGTTCCGCGACCAGGAACGAGCCGACGAATCCCGTGGCGCCCGTGACGAACAGGTTCCGCGGGTCCGCCGCGCTGTACACCGGGGCCCCCGGTGTGGGCCGGATCTCGTCGGGGAGCCGGACCTCGTCGGCGAGCACGAGCGTGTTCGCGACCGATCCGCCGTTCTCCAGGATCAGGGCGAGCCGTTCGATGGTGAGCTCGCCGGCGAACAGCACGGGGAGCGGGACCACCATGCCGAGCTTCTCGCGCACCCGGAACACCAGCTTCGTCGCCAGCAGTGAATGCCCGCCGAGCAGGAAGAAGTCGTCGCGCACGCCGGGAGCCGTGTCGAGCGACAGCAGATCGGTCCAGATCGCGGTGAGATCGCGCTCGAGATCGGTGCGCGCGGCCACGAACTCGGCGCCCCCGGCAGCGGTGAGCGCGAGCGGCGCGCCACCGGCGGAGACCAGCGCCTTGCGGTCGATCTTCCGGTTCGGGGTGAGCGGGAAGGCATCGACGAGGACGAACGAACTCGGCACCATGTACGGCGCGAGCGTCTCGCGCAGGCCGTCCAACAATGCGTGGACGTCGCCCAGGTTGTCGGCGGTGCCCTCGATGTAGGCGGTGATCGCGGCCCCGTCGGTGTCAACTGCGGCGATCGCTCGGACGCCGGGGAGGGCGGTCTCGAGGGCGCTCTCGATCTCGCCCAGTTCCACGCGGAAACCGCGCACCTTCACCTGCGTGTCGATGCGCCCGCCGAACTCGATCCGTCCGTCGCGCAGCCGCCGCACCAGGTCGCCGGTCCGGTAGGCCCGCAGGCCGGGCGTGCCGGGCAGGGTGACGAAGCGGTCGGCCGTCAGCTCCGGGCGCTCGTGATAGCCGAGCGTGACTCCGTCGCCCGCGATGCACAGCTCGCCGAACACGCCCGCCGGTACGGCGGCGTGCGCGGGATCGGTGATGACGATTCCCGTGCCGGCGATCGGTTGGCCGATCGGGATGGCGCCCCGAGCGACGTCCTCGGGTGTGACCCGATGCACGGTCGACCAGATGGTGGTCTCGGTAGGGCCGTACATGTTCCACAGTTCGCCGACGCGCGACAGCAGTCTGCCCGCCAGCGCAGCCGGCATGGCCTCGCCGCCGCAGAGCGCGCGGAGACCGGGCGTGCCCGCCCACCCCGCGTCCAGTAGGAGGTGCCACGTGGTGGGCGTGGCCTGCATGATCGTGACGCCGTGTTCGTCGAGCAGCCGTGCGAGGCGATCGCCGTCGCGGGCCTCGCTGGTGTCGGCGATCACTACGCGAGCCCCGGCGACGAGCGGGAGCAGCAGTTCGAGAACGGCGATGTCGAACGACGGGCTCGTGACGGCCAGCAGCGTGTCCGACGGCGCCGCGCCCGGTTCGTCACGCATCGCGGCGAGGAATGTGACGACGTTGCGGTGCGAGACCCGAACGCCCTTGGGGCGGCCTGTCGAGCCGGACGTGTACAGCATGTACGCAACCCTCTCGGCGGGGTCAGCTGTGGGGCGCGGTGCGGGGGCGGCGGGTTGGGCTTCGGCCGGGTCAGCGGCGATGTCGAACCACGGTAGATCGAGCCCGGGGACGTCGGCGAGGTGCTCGGCGGTGGTGATGAGCATGGGGACGCCCGCATCCGCGCAGATGAACTCGAGCCGCTCCGCCGGGTACGCCGGGTCGAGTGGAACGAACGAGTAGCCGGCGCGCAGCGTCGCGAGCATGGCGACGATGACCTCGGCGGATCGGGGGAGAAGTAACCCGATCGGTGTCTCCGGTGGCGCGTCGACACGCTCGCGGATCCGGGCGGCGAGGCGATCCACGCGCGCCGTCAGGTCGGCGTAGGTGATCCGCTCGCCTCCGGCGATGATGGCGGTCCTATCCGCCGAAGCGCCGGCGGCCAGCACGAATTCGTCGAGGGCGACGGTGCCGACGTCCTGCGCCGGCGGTGCTGTGATGACCTGCGGGGTGGTGGACAGGGGCAGCGTCGAGATCGCCTGGTCGGCGCGGGCATCGGCGGCGACCAGCGCGTCGAGCACGGCGAGGAATCCGTCGATCAATGCATCGGCGGACTCCTGGTCGAACAGATCCGAGGCCACGTCGAGTGTCCCGCTCATAGTGGTGGGGGTCGTCGTGATGTTCAGCAGCACATCGAACTTCGAGCAGCCGTTGTAGAGATCACGGAGCTGCATCTGTGGGTCGCTCCGGTCCTCCTGCATGTTGAGGATCGCCTGGAACAGGGGCGGGCGCGACGGGTCGCGCGTCAGGTCAAGTGCGGACAGCACGCGGTCGAAGCGCGCGTCCCGGTGCCGGAATCCCTCGCGGACGGTGGCGTTGACCTGCGAGAGGAGCCCACCGGTCGTCTCGTCCTCGCCGAGGGCGACGGGCAGCGCGAGCGTGTTCAGGAACGGCCCGATGACCTGCTCCGTGCCCGGCTGCGAGCGCTGCGCGACGGGCACACCGACCACGACGCCGTCCTGCGCGGCACAGCGGCCGAGGACGATCGCGTACGCGGTGAGCACGGTGACGAAGGGTGTGACGCCATGCTCGGCGCTGAATGTGCGGACCGTCGCGGCCTGCTCAGCGGTGAGCTCGAAGCCGGTCCGCAGGCCGCGGTAACCCTGGCGGGCGGGCCGCGGTCGGTCGGTCGGCAGGTTGAGTGCAGTGGGAGCGCCCGCGAGACGAGCGGTCCAGTAGGCGATGTCGTCGGTATCCGCACCTGCGGCGATCCGCTCCTCCTCCCACAGCGCGGCGTCCGCGTAGTGGAAGGGCACAGCGGGCAGCGTCTGCAGCTGTCCGACGAGCCTGCCCGTCGCGAGCCGCCCGAGCTCGGCGAACAGTATGCCGGTGGAGTACCCGTCACCCACCATGTGGTGCAGTGTTATCTGGACCCAGGTGTCGCCCGTGTCGGTGCGAGCGAGGGTGGCCCGTAGCAGCGGGCCAGTCGCGATGTCGAAGGGACGACGCGCGTCTTCTTCGAAGGCGAGGTGCATCCGCTCCTCGACCACGCCGTCGAGGAAGGCCACGACGGGCCGTTCTGCCGGCATGATCCGGGCGATCGGCTCGCCGCCAGAGTCCTCGAACCGGGTGCGCAGTACAGGATGCCGTTCGATCACTTCAGCCAGACAGTCGGTGAAGACGTCGACGGGGACGTCGATCGGCAGTCTCGCCACGCCGGACATCACGTGCATGGTGGTTCCCGGGTGGAGTTGCTCCAGGAACCACATGTCCTGCTGCACGGCGGAGAGCGGGGTCGCGTCGCCTTCGCGCACCCGGGCCGTGATCGAACGGCCGGCACCGGCCGACGGGGCTTTGCCCAGCTTCGTGAGGAGGGCGCGGCGCTGGGCGGGGCTCAGTGCCGCGAGCCGGGTTTCGATGTCAGTCAACGGGGGCCTCCGCAGTGGGGTCAGTGGTCTCGGCGCCCGTAAGGAGGGCCGCGACGGCGTCGTCGTTCAGGTCGGCGAGCAGCGCCGCGAGGTCGTCGACCTCGGCGTCGTGCGAGGTCATGTCGAGGGCGTGCAACAGCTCGGCGCCGATCCCCGCCACGGTGGTGGCACCGTCGAGCAGGAAGGCGATCGTCGGTGCGGTCCCGAAGTGCTGCTCCAGGCGGATGCGAAGTTCGGTGGCGAGCATCGAGTCCACGCCGAGGCGGCCCAGCGGCTCCTCGTCCGGGATGTGCTCCTCGGCCATGCGCAACACCTGGGAGACGGTGTGCCGCACCCCATCGGCTGCGATCGAGGGGCGCTCCGCGGGCGTGGCTGCGTGCAGGCGGTCTAACACCGACCCGTCGTCGCCGCCGCCGTCGTCGTCGCCGCGGCCGAGGTGTGCAACCAGGACGGGTGTGAGCGCGTAGTTGGTCACGACAGTGGGCCAGTGGGCGGAGACGACGCCCTGCTGCACCTCGCTCGAGCCGAGCAACTCGCCCAGGAGCGTCATACCCGTCTCGGGCTCGATGAGGTCGATTCCGCGCTGGCCGTACAACTCCCTCAGTCCGAGGCTGGCGATCATCCCGGCATCCCAGGGGCCCCAGTTGATGGATAGGCCGGGGAGGTTCCGAGCACGCCGGTAGTGCGCGAGCGAGTCCAGGAAGGCATTGCCGGCGGCGTAGTTTCCCTGCCCGGGCGACGGGATCACCGCAGAGATCGAGGAGAACAGCGCGAAGAAGTCGAGCGGTGCCCCGGCTGTGGCCTCATGCAGCGCCCACGCCCCGAGAACCTTGGGCCGGACCACCCGATCGACCTGCTCTTCCGTCATGCGCACGAGGATCTGATCCTCGACGGCGCCGGCGGAGTGGATGACACCCCGCAGGGGCGGAACCCCGGACTCGAGCAGCAGGTCGAGGACTGCGCCCAGGGCTGTCGCGTCGGTCACGTCCACGGCGACGACGTGCACGCTGGCCCCCGCGGCCTCGGCCGCGCGGACGGTACGCACGGCGTCCCGCTGCGTGGGGTCGGTCAGGGAGTCCCACTCCTCGCGGGGCGGGAGTCCGGAGCGGCTCGTGACTACGACGTGGCCGGCGCCGCGCTCGGCGAGCGAGACGAGTACGAGGCGTCCGAGCGCGCCGAGGCCGCCCGTGACGAGGTACGCACCGTCGGCGCGCATACGAGCCGGGATCCTGCCGCCGGACCGCGTCGAGGGGTACAGCCGCGCGACGAGGCGTTCGCCGCCCCGGAACGCGACCTGATCCTCCTCGGAGCCGGAGATGGCGAGCTCGTCCGCCAACAGCGCGATGCTGCCGTCGACGTCCTCCGGGTCGAGGTCGACCAGGCGCGACTCGAGGCCCTTGAGCTCGTGGTGGAGCACACGCCCGACGCCGAGGATCGAGGACTGCACCAGCCCGCGGTCGGACATCGCGCCGCCGATGGGCTGAGCGCCTGCCGTCACGACATAGGTAGGCGCCGCGATCTCACGCTGGTCGAGCTCCGCCGCGAGGTGCACGATCGACAGGACTGCGTCGTGCGCGGTCCACCTGAGGGAGTCTGCGGGGCTCGTGTGGTCGCGGTCGAGCGACCACAGGTGGACGATGCCGCGCAGCCCTTCGCCGGGCACCGTGCGATCCAGGAGGTCGGACAGGGCGGTCCGATCGCCGGGCGGAACGGCTCCGTCGGAGACGGAACCCGCCGGCACGAGGACCGGCGTTCCGCCGGCGGCGGTGAGTCGCTCCGCCAGCCGTGCTGCCGTGCCGGTGTCGTCGGCGAGAAGGAGCCACGTACCGGTCGCGGCCCGGCGCTCCCCGTCGTCCGCCGGCTGGGGTTCCCAGGTCTGCTCGTAGACCCAGTCGGTGCCGACACGCTGCGGTGCGGTCGCGTCGCTCTGGACCAGGACGGTGAAACCCTCGACCTCGACGACGACGCGCCCGTCCTCGGTGGCGATGGTGACGTCGCCGGCGATCCGGGTGGGGTCGCCGGCATCGGGACGTGCGGTGGCGCGCACGATCAGCGGGCCCTGCGGCCGCTCGTGGATCACCACGCGGTCGGCGCCCACAGGGAGCAGCCTCGCGGTCTCGTCGCGCCGCAAGGCCAGTGGAAGGAGCAGCTGGAAGGCGGCGTCGAGCACGCTCGGTTCGAGGATCGGTGCGCGGTCGGCCACGGGCTCCTCCGCGACTTCGCGGATCCGGGCGGTGGCGGCCCCGTCGCCGATCCGGACGTCGTGCAGCAGCTGGAAGGAAGGACCGTACGAGAAGCCGGCGCGATCGAATGCCCGATACAGCTCGACCTGGTCCACTGCGTCGAGTGCGGGGTCGACGCCGACGTCGATCCGGGTACCGACGGAAGGGGCCGGCTGCAGCGTGGCGCTCGCGTGCCGTACCCACCGGCTCGCCTCGGGGAGCCGGCCGTGGATCGTGATTCGGCCGGTAGCGGCGTCCAGACTGGTGTCCACGAGGTACGTGCCCCCACGGTGCAGTAGTGCCGCCTCGAAGGTCACATCGACCAGGGTGCAGGACGTCGCGTCGTACTCGTCGCGCGCGACCTCGGCGGCGATCTCGATGAAGCCCGCACCCGGGAAGAGCGTGGCGCCGTGCACGACGTGGTCGGCGAGGGAGCGCGGTGCGGTTCCGTCGAGGAGGCGTCGCCATGCGGGCAGAGCACCTTCCGTGCGGTTGCCGAGATACGGCTCGACGGTCTTCGCGAGGCGGTCCCGGCGTCCCGATTCGCCCTCTGACCAGTATCGCGCGCGCTGCCACGGGTATCCGGGCAGCGCTCGGGCCGCCGAGCGCGGTGCGAGCGGCGTCCAGTCGACGTCGATGCCGCGGACCCAGAGTTGTGCGAGCGCCGCGGCGAAGGACTGGGCGTCGTCGCCGTCCCGGCGGAGGGACGTCACGGACGCCGCGGTGGCGGCGCGCGCGGCGGCGGTCTCGCCGATAGACCGTCCCAGAACGGCGGTCGGGCCGATCTCGACGAAGGTCACAGCGCCATCGGCCAGCATGGCGTCGGCGGCGGCGCCGAACAGCACCGGGCGACGGATGTTGCGCCACCAGTACTCGGCGTCGTGCGGCTGCGAGCCGTCCTCGGCGACGCGGGCACCGGTCACCGTCGAGTAGAGAGGGGTGCGCGGGCACCCCGGAGCGAGGGACTCGAGCGAGGAGCGGACCTCCGCTTCGAGCGGGTCCATGCCGCGGCTGTGGTACGGGACGTCGCCGGGAACCAGACGGGCGAAGACGTCGTAGGCCTCGAGCCGGGCAGCGATCGCCTCGAGCGCCGACACTGAACCGACCAGGGCGACGGAATCGGGGCTATTGATCGCGGCGAGTTCGACGGTGCCGTCGGCGACCTCGGGGATCTTGCCGGCCTCGGCCTCGCTCAGCGCGACGGCGAGCAGGCGGCCTTCGCCGCTCGCGAGGTGCTGGAGCCGCGAGCGGTGGACGATCACCGTGATCGCGTCGTCGAACGACAGTGCGCCCGCGGCGAGTGCTGCCGCGACCTCACCTGCACTGTGTCCGACGATGAGGTCGGGACGCACGCCGAACGACTCCCACAACCGAGTCAGCCCGTACTGGACGGCGAAGTTGGTGATCTGCGCCACCACGGACTCGTGCATCCGGGAAGACTGTTGGTCTGCGAGTAGCTCGGCTACGAGCGAGAAGCCGATGCGCGGCGTGATCGCTGCGTTGCACTCCTGCACCGCGGCGCGGAAGACGCTGTTGTGCTGCAGGAGGCCTCGAGCCATACCCCACCACTGTGGCCCCATGCCGGTGTAGACGAAGGCGAGGGGCCGGGCATCGTCGAGCGCAGTACCGGTGTGCACCCGCTCGTGCGGCATGTCCGCGGCCGCCGCCGCGAGAGCTTCCACGGTCTCGGCGACGGAGCCCGTGACCACGGCCAGCCGCGCCTGACGGTGCGCGCTGCGCCGGTGGGCGAGGGCGCGCACCAGGGCGGTCGTCCCGTCCTCCGCGGCCACGAGGTCGCTGTACCGGCCGGCCAGCGCGGCGAGCGCTGCGTCGCCGCGGGCGGCGAGGGGGAGGATGGCGGCGATGCCGTCGCGCCGGCTGCCGTCCGGTGTGGTCGGGCTGGCCTCGGGATCGGTGGGCGCGGGCGCCGACTCCAGGATCACATGCGCGTTGGTGCCGCCGAATCCGAACGAGTTCACTCCGGCGCGGATCGGGCCGTCGACGGGCAGGTCGGCGGGCGACGTCGTGATCCGCAGCCGGAGATCATCGAGGTCGATCTCCGAGTTGAGGTTCTCCAGGTTCAGGTGACGCGGCACGTGCCGATGCGCCAGCGCGAGGACAGACTTGATGAACCCGACGACGCCGGCGGCGGCCTCGAGGTGGCCGAGGTTGGTCTTGGCGGAGCCGATGAGCAGGGGGCGGTCCGCCGCCCGCTCGCCACGGTAGGCCACGCCGAGCGCGTTCGCCTCGATCGGATCGCCCACGGGCGTGCCGGTGCCGTGCGCCTCGACATAGTCGATGCTCGCGGGGGAGACATGCGCCGAGGCCAGGGCTGATTCGATGGCGAGCCGCTGGCTCTCACCGTTGGGCACCGTGATGCCGTTGGTGCGGCCGTCCTGGCTCACGCCGGTGCCGAGCACGGTCGCGTAGACGTGGTCGCCGTCGGCGAGCGCCCGCGCGAGCGGCTTGAGCACGACCAGAGCTGCGCCCTCTCCGCGGACGTAGCCATTGGCCGCCGCGTCGAAGGCGCGCGACGTGCTGGTGGGCGAGAGGAAGCCGCCGGTCGAAGCGGCGACGGTGAAGTTCGGGCTCAGCATGAGGTTCACGCCGCCCGCGAGCGCCAGCTCGCTCTCGCCGTTCCAAATCGACTGGCACGCGAGATGGATCGCGACCAGGGACGAGGAGCACGCCGTGTCGACTGACATGCTGGGGCCGAGGAGGTCGAAGGCGTGCGAGATGCGGTTCGACAGCATCGTCATCACCACACCGGTCGCGGTGTGTGCGGCGACAGTGGGGGCTTCGGCGGGGTTGGGTGAGAACTGCATCTGGCCGTAGTCGAGAGTGAACCCGCCGGTGAAGACACTGGTCGTGGACCCCTCGAGGTCCTCTGCGCGCAGCCCGGCGTCCTCGATTGACTCCCACGCCACCTCCAGCAGCAGTCGCTGCTGCGGGTCCATCGAGTTAGCCTCGATGGGGGAGATGCCGAAGAATGCGGCGTCGAACTCGTCGATCGGATCGGTGAGGAAGCCGCCGCGCTGCACCCGGCTCTTCCCCGGCGTTCGCTCGGGCTCGTAGTACCGCTCCCGGCTCCAACGGTCCTCGGGGATGTCGACGATCGCGTCTCGGCCCTCGTCGAGCAGGTTCCAGAAGTCGGTTGCGGAGCGGACGCCGCCCGGAAGCCGGCATCCGATGCCGACGACCGCGATGGGCTCACGCCGCCACTGCCCCTGGTCGCCGCTGCTGCGGCCTTCCCCGTGTGTCACTTCTGCACTCCTCGCATTCCCCTCGTCGGCGCCGGCAGCTTCATCACCGTGAGCCTGATCCTCATCCTGGATGTCGGTCCTTAAGCTGCGCCTGTTTCACGCTTGGCGGAAACATCCGTTCAGAGTTCCGCTCGACTACAAAACGATTACCGCTGGTCCGTTGGCAAATCATAGTCCCGCAGAGCGCGGCGGTACTCACCAGCTGCATGTCGTCATCCGATCAGACGGCAGGCTCGCGCCTACGGCGGACGGTAAACTCGCACGTCGGTGACCTTTTCCGTGTCACGCGCCGGCTATCGCGGATCATCGTTGATCGTTCCTCTGTGGGTGACTGCGCTCGTTGATTCTCCCCAGTTCTGCTAACTGAATCTCCCCACTTGTGTGCACCCGCCAAGTAATGGGCGGGGCCTCCCCGTGATGCTGGTGGTCTCTGACCACGCACCAGCCCTTCGAGGGAGGCCCCGCTCGTTCATGCTCACACAAGGAGAGACCGTGGAAGCACATGCTCTGCGCAAGCAGGGGTGGACGATCTCAGCGATCGCCCGTCATCTGGGACGGGACCGTAAGACCGTCCGCAACTATCTCAACGGGGTCACCGAGCCGGGTGTCCGCCACCGGGACGAGGACCCGTTCGAGCCGTTCGCCGAGTACGTCACCAGCCGCTTGCTCGAGGACCCGCATCTGTGGGCGCAGACCCTGTTCGACGAACTCGTCGAGATGCGGTTCAAGCAGTCGTATTCGTCGCTGACCCGGCAGATCCGGGACCGTGGCCTGCGCCCG
>NZ_LSRF01000043.1:0-361 GCF_001575195.1 Tsukamurella pseudospumae | reverse complement strand
GCCTGTTCCAAGATTAGGATTCTCACCACCTTGAGTGGGTAAGACCCCCTACAGACTATGGGGTTGATAGGCCAGAACTGGAAGCGCAGTAATGCGTGCAGGTGACTGGTACTAATCGGTCGAGGACTTACCACACACATAACATTCGCCAAAACGAGCACTGATGGCTCACAGAAGATTATGCGTGTAACAATTCACAGAAATCCGGCCCGTGAGGGTTGGTTCGCGTCCACTATGCAATGTCTGAGACAACACATGTGTTGTTTCGCAGTGTTACGGCGGCCATAGCGAAGGGGAAACGCCCGGCTCCATTCCGAACCCGGAAGCTAAGCCCTTCAGCGCCGATGGTACTGCACTCGTG
>NZ_LSRF01000042.1:0-1005 GCF_001575195.1 Tsukamurella pseudospumae | reverse complement strand
TGTTGCGGATCTCGTCGGCAGCCTGCCCCTCTGGATCGACCTCGATGACGGTAGATCCGTCAACGAGGGCTTCTGCGTAGCCCACCCTGTTGGCGATCGTCGTATCGAGGACCGGATACGGCAGGCCAGCCAGCGAAGTCTTGATCGACTTCCCCAGGTTAGTGCCCACTCCCCGCCTGGAAACCAGAAATACGATTTTCAGGTTTTCCTTAAATGCAGACGCCTCGCTAAGCAGCGTGAGCACGTCCGCAGTGGCCCAGAGATCAGCCGGCGACGGCTGGAGTGGCACGACGACCACGTCCGCGGCCAGAAGATTCGAGCGAGGAATGTCGGTTGCTCGAGCTGGGTTGTCGATCACCACGTCGTCGTATCCGGCCGCCATCGCTGCGAGCTCTTTATGGAGCCCGACTCGCGGGTACCCCACGACGGTGAACAGGTGCGGATGCTCAGCCGCACTGCGCGCGGCAGACCAATCGAGTGCCGTGCCCTGCGGGTCGGCGTCAACGAACAGGACTCGTCGGCCGAGGTCGTGAGCAAGGGAGCCGGCGAAGTTGATGGCGGTAGTCGACTTGCCGACGCCACCCTTCTGGTTAGTGAACGTGTAGGTGGTCACAGAAATAATGATATACGCCTTTCCTGATTACCGCAAATACAGAAACCATGTTTTCATCATCGGAAGCACCCAAGCGTGGTCTGCAACCGCATCTATCTGCGGAAACTGTGCTCTACTCCGCTGCGCACCTCGCTTCTCAGATTCATGATTTCTGTATTTCTGTACCACCTGCGTCCCAGATCAAGGACCTTCGCGTTAGGGCTGCTCCCGGTTTCGGCGGCGCAGCCTCAACTGCCGTGACCAGGATCCGGGCAAGGGTTCGCCGTAGGCCCGCGTAGCGGCCCTTGAGCGGATCCTGGTCACGGCAGTAGACCGTTAGGGCCGGAAGCGGGAGCAGCCCTGCGAAGATCCGCACCCCAACGCACCCGCCAGCCGAGAGCGATCCAGTTCCT
>NZ_LSRF01000041.1:0-955 GCF_001575195.1 Tsukamurella pseudospumae | reverse complement strand
GTTGAATATATAGACGGTGTGGAGGGAACGAGGGGAAGTGAAACATCTCAGTACCCTCAGGAAGAGAAAACAATAGTGATTCCGTGAGTAGTGGCGAGCGAAAGCGGATGAGGCTAAACCATGCACATGTGATACCGGGTAGGGGTTGTGTGTGTGGTGTTGTGGGGTTCATCTTTCCAGCTCTACCTGGCTGGACAGCAGTAAGAAAGTGTCGTGTTAGGTGAAGTGACCTGGAACGGTCCGCCGGAGAGGGTGAGAGTCCTGTAACCGAAAACACGGTGCCTGTTGTGATGGATACCCGAGTAGCAGCGAGCCCGTGAAATTCGCTGTGAATCTGCCGAGACCACTCGGTAAGCCTAAATACTACCTTGCGACCGATAGCGGACAAGTACCGTGAGGGAAAGGTGAAAAGTACCCCGGGAGGGGAGTGAAATAGTACCTGAAACCGTGTGCTTACAATCCGTCAGAGCCCTCGTTGTGGGGTGATGGCGTGCCTTTTGAAGAATGAGCCTGCGAGTCAGTGCTCGGTGGCGAGGTTAACCCGTTGTGGGGTAGCCGTAGCGAAAGCGAGTCCGAATAGGGCGTTTGAGTCGCCGGGTCTGGACCCGAAGCGGAGTGATCTACCCATGGCCAGGGTGAAGCAGCAGTAAGATGTTGTGGAGGCCCGAACCCACTTAGGTTGAAAACTGAGGGGATGAGCTGTGGGTAGGGGTGAAAGGCCAATCAAACTCCGTGATAGCTGGTTCTCCCCGAAATGCATTTAGGTGCAGCGTCACGTGTTTCTTGCCGGAGGTAGAGCTACTGGATGGCCGATGGGCCCTCACAGGTTACTGACGTCAGCCAAACTCCGAATGCCGGTAAGTGAGAACGTGGCAGTGAGACTGCGGGGGATAAGCTTCGTAGTCGAGAGGGAAACAGCCCAGATCGCCGGCTAAGGCCCCTAAGCGTGTACTAA
>NZ_LSRF01000040.1:0-1765 GCF_001575195.1 Tsukamurella pseudospumae | reverse complement strand
CTGGGAGCCTGCTGATGCCTGGATCCGGATCGTCGTCGATGTCGAAGGTGGAGCTGTTCGCGGCGATCCGACGTGACCTGCGAGACGGCGTCTCGCGGCGGATGATTCAAGGGAAGTACCAGGTCAGCTGGCACACGGTCGATGAGGCGGCGGGGTCGGCGTGGCCGAGTGAACGCAAACGGTATCCGCGCCGGCAATCGAAGGTCGATCAGTACGCCGCGGCGATCGACGCGATCCTGCTCGCGGACCTGGATGCGCCGCGTAAGCAGCGGCACACCGTCCGCCGGATCCACACTCGGTTGATGGATGAGCACGGCATGACGGATGTCTCCTATGCGCGGGTCCGCGCCTACGTCGCCGAACGGAAACCGCAGATCGCCGTCGAGGCCGGGCGGGCACCGGCGACGGTGTTCATTCCGCAGGTGCACCGGCCGGGTGAGGAGGCGGAGGTCGACTTCGGCGAGGTCAGCGTCAAGCTCCGCGGGGAGCTGGTGATCTGCTACCTGTTCTCGCTGCGTCTGTCGTATTCAGGGAAGGCGGTGCACCGGGTTTCGATCAGTGCGGGGCAGGAGGCGTTCTTCGAGGGCCACACGCACGCCTTCAACGTGCTCGGCGGGGTCCCGACCAGGCATGTCCGCTACGACAATCTCAAATCGGCGGTCGCGACCGTGATCGGGTTCTCTCGGGCCCGGACCGAAGCTCAGCGGTGGGTCGGGTTCAGATCGCACTTCGGGGTCGAGCCGTTCTACTGCCAGCCCGGAATCACCGGCGCGCATGAGAAGGGTGGCGTCGAGGGGGATATCGGTTGGTTCCGTCGGAACCACCTCGTTCCCGTCCCGGAAGTGGACTCGATCGACGAGCTCAACGCGCTGATCGATGTCTACGACCAGGCTGATGACGCGCGTCGGATCGGGGACCGGATGCAGACGGTCGGGCAGATGTTCGCCACCGAACGCCCGCTGCTCGCGCCGCTTCCGGATAACGGGTGCGAGACCGGGACGTGGTTCACCCCGCGGGTGGACCGCTACGCGCAGGTCACTGTCCGCACCAACCGCTACTCCGTCCCAGTCCGGCTCATCAGCCGGCAGGTGCGGGTGCTGCTGCACGCCTCGCACCTGGAGGTCTTCGACGGCCGCACCGAGATCGTGGCCCGACATGAACGCCTGCTGGCCAAGGGCGGCACCCGCCTCGAGCTCGACCACTACCT
This sequence comes from Tsukamurella pseudospumae, assembly GCF_001575195.1. Classification (NCBI taxonomy): domain Bacteria; kingdom Bacillati; phylum Actinomycetota; class Actinomycetes; order Mycobacteriales; family Tsukamurellaceae; genus Tsukamurella; species Tsukamurella pseudospumae. The sequence goes on along the minus strand of NZ_LSRF01000040.1, from coordinate 558 downwards.
CGAAGGGCTGCTCCGCAAACCGGGCGCGCTGCCGGGTGCGACGGCGTTGGAGCAGGCCCGCGCTGCGGGGAAGTTCACGCCGATTCACGACGCCTGGTGGGCCGCCGCCCGCAAAGCCCACGGCGACCAGGCCGGCACCCGCGCATTGATCGAGGTGCTCTTGCTGCATCGGCATATGCGTCACGAACAGGTCGTCGCCGGTCTCGCCGCCGCGCTCTCCGCTGGGGCGCTCACCGCCGACGCCGTCGCTCTGGAGGCCCGCAAAGCCGACACTGAACCCACCGCGGCGGAAGCGGCCGTCGATCTAGACACCACTGCTGACCAGCGCAGTGTCATCTCGCTGACCGCGCACCGCCTGGCCTCGCTCCCGCCGGATACTCGTCCGCTTCCGTCCGTCGCCGCCTACGACCAGCTCCTGCGCCACCGGCCTGCCGAATAGGCCGAGTCCACCTGCACAGACCATCACTTGGGAGATTCCGCCGTGACTACCGCTCGCCGTTCCGGACTGACCGAGCAAGCCGCTGACGCCGCCATCGACTCCGCGTGCCGCATGCTGCG
>NZ_LSRF01000039.1:0-2762 GCF_001575195.1 Tsukamurella pseudospumae | reverse complement strand
TGGTGCCGCTACTACTTACCGCGGCCAGCGCCGTTGCGCGTCGGGTCGACGAGCACGTATCCCTGGCCGGGCTTCGGAGTCGGCGGCAGCGGCTCACCGCGGGTGACGGTGCGCTCCTGACCGGTAGACCCTCCGCGGGGTCCGACGATCTCGTACTGTCCGGAACGGCCGGCGGTCTGGCCGGGCTTCAACGGGGAAGAGGACATCGTCCATCTTCCTTCCCGCGCGTCCTGCCTCACAGGTGTGGACCGAGGCAGTCCTTGTAGCGCGTCGATTTGAGACGGGAAGCGTCGGCGGTTAGGGTTCGAATCCTCTGACAGATTTACCCGGGACCCCTTGGACGCTTCAAGCAGCCGAGGGGTCTCGGCGCTTTCTACACCTTGTCTGTGATTCTATCGAACAGGGCTGACAAGTTCGGGGAGCACAAGCACTTGTGTTCGTCGTGTCGCGTCGACACCACACCTAGGGGTGGCGAGCGCCTGACACTTCCGAGGTTCGCTGAAGGTATCGATAGATGGTGGGTCGAGTGACGCCGAACTCGGTGGCGATGTCTGCGACGGTGTAGCGGCGTTTGCCGTCGGGGCCGGTTTCGTCGTACATGGCCTGCGCGAGCTGCACCTGGCGGGCGCCGAGCTTGGGCTTGGGGCCGCCGTGCCGGCCGCGAGCGCGGGCGGCGGCGAGCCCGTCGAGGGTGCGCTCGGAGATGAGGGCGTGCTCGAACTCGGCGACGGCGCCAAGGACGTGGAAGAACATCCGCCCGACGGGGGTAGAGGTGTCGATGCCCTGGTCGAGCACCACCAGGTCGACGCCGCGGTCGTCGAGCGTCTTGGACAGCTCGATCAGGTTCTCGAGCGAGCGGCCGAGGCGGTCGAGCTTGGTGATGACGAGCTGGTCGCCGGCGCGGTTCGCCGACAGCAGCGCCTTGTCGAGCTGAGGCCGGGAGGCGAGCTTGCCCGAGGCCTTGTCGATGAAGATCTCGTCGCAGCCGGCCGCGGTGAGCGCGTCGTGCTGAGCTTCGGGGTGTTGGTCGCGGGTCGAGACCCGTCCGTATCCGACTCGCATGGCACGACTGTATCGAGAACGGGGGAGTGCGTGACGTTGTTGCGGACACGGGTCGCGTTACATCTGCGACCTGGGTGAACAGGTCAGCCGCCGGGGTGTCTCATGAACGATCAATCACTTGCCACTTTCGTCGACGAGGCTAGCTGAAGGCGCTCGATCCGCCTGTCGTCAGGTCGCGGCACTAGTTCTAGATCGTCTAGTTGCACATAGCCATCTTCAACTAGCCGTCTCAGTAGTGCAGTCTTGCTGCTGGCCGGGCGGCCAGCTTTCTCATACTTGACTCGAATGCGCGCGACATGGGTTGCGACAGTTGTCGGCGACACGAAGAGGGTTGCTGCAGCCTCGCTCTTCGACCCGGCCGTGAGCCAAGCGGTGAGCATCTGCACCTCGCGAGACGTTAGATTGACTCTCTTCTTCTTCGCAGGCCCCTCGCGACGCTCCTCCATCACAGCTTCGCTCCACAGCTCAAGGAGCAATCCACCCGCGGCGAGCTCCTCGTCGAGCAACGCAACCACTCGGCGACTCGGGAGCTTCGGGCCCGTGAGTGCGCGATACACGGTCTGGTGCGACAGGCCCGTTCCGTGAGCGACCTCGATGTTGTGAGCGAGCTGCGCCACGGGCTGATCCCCTGAACGAATGACTAGCGACTGGGCTTGGTTGAAGTACTCCCGGCGGGCGACAGCACTGCCATCATCTGCTAGTTCCGGACTCTTCAACGGTCGCTTGCTCATGTCTTCGACCCTATCACTATCACTCTCTTATAACATTCCGACAGGAATACTGAAAATAGTTCTTGAGCTGCATATATACGCCGCGCTAAGAGGTGTTGACTGTCGATCGATGTTCGTGGATCATCGGAGATGCCCCTCGGGGCAGGGAGGAGGTGAGACAACCATGACCCGTTACCGAATTCTGTTGGTGCGCTTGCCTCTTTGGCGCTGCCTAGACTGGGAGGCGATCCTTGTGCTTACCCTTGCCCTCGGCACCGTCATCGGCTTGGCGGCGATTGGCGCATCCACTGCGGCGATCGCGGCGAGCGAAGCCTTCGTCGTCGCGGTGCTGGGCATCTGGATAAAGATGCGCGGCACCAGCGGCTTGGCTGGCACTGGGACTGCACCTCCCGTCGGCGCATGACCCCAGAGTTAGTGCCGATACCGCCGCCCGTCGTCCTCCTGCTCTAGGGAGGCGGCGGGCGTTTTTGCGCCCACACGCCCCGCCCAAGATGCGGCACAGCCCACACGCTCGACGAGAACCTTTGCGCGACACGTCGGCGCCTCAGCCATGCGGTACCAAGCTGGTACTGCACAGGGTGGTCTGCAACCGATCCGCGATTCCATCGCTATAACCAGATACATTGCGGACCTTCCAGGCGAGTTGGAGCACCGCGCGCGAGATCGAGGTTTTTATGTCTACACGATATTTGGATCGGAACGGCAAGCTGACAACTTCCGGGCGGGCTGCCGCTGTCAGCTTCTACAACCCTGCGGTCGGCGCGATGATCGAGTGGTTCCGCGCCGGCAAAGCCGCGACGAAGGCGCAGTACGGGTCGCCGAGCCCTTACGTGATCGAACGAGCTCTCACCGACCACGAGCTGCGTACCGACATCGCGCTCGAAACCTACGTGAGCTCGCTGCGGCCGTTCTTCGAGCACGTCGACAATGGCGGCTTCGACCCCTCCGCAGGGGCAAGCCTCACCACCT
>NZ_LSRF01000038.1:0-931 GCF_001575195.1 Tsukamurella pseudospumae | reverse complement strand
GGGGTCTTTTCGTCCTGCCGCGCGTAACGAGCATCTTTACTCGTACTGCAATTTCGCCGAGTCTGTGGTTGAGACAGCAGAGAAGTCGTTACGCCATTCGTGCAGGTCGGAACTTACCCGACAAGGAATTTCGCTACCTTAGGATGGTTATAGTTACCACCGCCGTTTACTGGGGCTTAAATTCTCAGCTTCGCCTTACGGCTAACCGGTCCTCTTAACCTTCCAGCACCGGGCAGGCGTCAGTCCATATACATCGTCTTACGACTTCGCATGGACCTGTGTTTTTAGTAAACAGTCGCTTCTCTCTGGTCTCTGCGACCCCACACCGCTCACGGAGCAAAGTCCGGTCACCATGCGAGGTCCCCCTTCTCCCGAAGTTACGGGGGCATTTTGCCGAGTTCCTTAACCACAGTTCTCTCGATCTCCTTGGTATTCTCTACCTGACCACCTGTGTTGGTTTGGGGTACGGGCCACATCAGATCTCGCTAGAGGCTTTTCTCGGCAGCATAGGATCATGGAATTCACCGCAACGGCTACGCATCACCTCTCAGGCTCATGAGATCCGGATTTGCCTAGATCTCGCCCTACAGGCTTACACCAGTACAACCACTGACTGGCCCCACTACCTTCCTGCGTCACCCCATCGCTTGACTACTACCAACCGAGGTCCCGTGCATCCACTTAGGCTTCACCCGAAGGTGATGACCTGAGCTTCAGGACGGTTAGTACAACTGATTCATCAGGGGCGATCTGACACGGGTACGGGAATATCAACCCGTTGTCCATCGACTACGCCTGTCGGCCTCGCCTTAGGTCCCGACTCACCCTGGGAGGATTAACCTAGCCCAGGAACCCTTGGTCATCCGGAGGACACGTTTCTCACGTGTCATTCGCTACTCATGCCTGCATTCTCACTCGCACAGCCTCCACA
>NZ_LSRF01000037.1:0-3010 GCF_001575195.1 Tsukamurella pseudospumae | reverse complement strand
CTTCTGCCACTGGCTGATCGCATGAGCCTCACCGCGCTCGTAGTCCTCGCGCAGCCGCACCAGCCCGGGTTGCTGCAGCTGCGCGAGCACATCACGCCACGCCCACCCCGAGGCGGCCATCCCGAGCAGCACCCGCCATGCGATCGACGAGCGATCCGCGGCAGCAGCGATCGGCGTGGTGAGCAGAGTGCGGGTGGCCGTGGTCAGCTCCGTACGCGCACGGTCGACGTGCGCGCCGGCACCTGCACCGACAACGGTGAGGCCACGCGCCGGCACTCCCCTGCCTGTGCCGGCGGCGGCGCCGGCGGTCGGCAGCGGACGCTCCCGCGTCGGGAACCGCGCATGCAACCACTCCACCACTTCCGCCGGCGCCGGCCGCCGCTCCATCCGTGCCAGGACGGCCGCCAGCTCGTCGCCCAGCACGGAGGGCACGGCGGCGCCGCCGGCGCGGTGTGGAGATCCCGGGATGCGTACACAGCCAGTGTCAGCGTTGGTCAGCGGTGACAGATCGAGGGTCGGAAGGTGCGCGGCGATCGCGCGCGCGAGCTCGTCGACGACGGCCGCCTCGATACCGGCGTCCTCGAGGCGGACCCACACGTGCATGCCTCCCGTCGGGCCCGAGCGCACCACGAGGTGCGGCACGTCGAGCTCGTCGAGCACACGCGCCAGGATCGCAGCATCGGTGACCACCGCATCCGCGCCGTACCTACCTGCATCGAGATCAAACGCGAGAAGCCGATACCGGCCATCGCGGCCGGCGAGATAGCACGCGGTCGGCGCCACGAACGGTGTATCCGTGGGCGCCGGCCACGGCGCCGATCGGTACTCATGCACCGCGTCCGGATCAACCCGCACAGTGCGCCGGGGCGACCACCGCCGCCACCACTGCGCGAGCGTCTGGGTATCAGCTGCGGTCGTCAGCACGGAGGGCCGCCGACAGCAGGCGGCACGCCGACGCGGCCGCGCAGTCGCGCGGTAGAACCTTGCTTAGCGCGCAAGGCGGGGTACACTGGGGCACGCAAAAGCGTCACCTCTTCCTGCCGGTGGAGGGTGCTGGATGCAGAAACCGGATGTGGCGTCCGGCTAACTTTGGAGACGGTCGTCGGGCTGCAACCCGACGGCCGTTTTCGCGTTTACATGGCCTGTGCCTCCCGCTCCAAGATTCGGGCACACAGGGCGCTCAGTGACTCGCCCGTCTGGCGCGCGTGACGCCGCAGCACGTCCGCTGCGTCCTCATCAATCCGCGCCGTGACTTGGTACCGCGGCCCGTACACCGGGTACGGACCACGATGGTTACGGGGCGGGGTAGGCACTACCGATCCGTCCATCGCGAGCTGAGTCATACGAGAAGCGTGCATCAAACTGATGCACGCTTGAGGGAGGCGCGCCGCCTGGCTATCAAAATTCCGCATTCCCACAATTCCTGTCGCCGCTTCCGCGTGCGCGAGGATGCTCGACGCGCGCCTGCGTCGGGCATGGTGCCAGCACGAGGTTCATTCGGGCTACCAACTCAACTGCATCCGCAAGACGATCGCCTAGGTCTGCAGATACGGTGGCCGCGATCGCAACCGTTCGGTACGATAAAAATAGCTTTGAGCAGCGGAAAGACTGGGAGGATCGACCCGTGGTGGCTCTTGAAACTACGTTTCCGATGTGGGCGGGACAGTTCTGCGACATCGTTGATCGTCTCGATCCGGAGCAGGCTGGCATCTTGCTCGACGTTGCGTACTCGTCGTGGCTAGAGAACTCAGAACCGACACGGTGCGAGCTGGAAGTGCTCGCCCGTCAGATCGTCGGGGAAATCACCGCCGATGACGCCCTCACTGCTCTATCGCTACAGCGGAGCTGATCGATGGGAAAGCGCAAGGATCGGATGTGGCGGCGAGATGGCCGTGGCCCCCGGGTGACGGTAGGACCGGCAACTGCGGACGCCGTAAACGATCACCACGCTCGGTGGAGCGCGATGGCGTGGCTCTGTGCGCGAATGTGAGCGTCACTTGTTCACGAATTTGAGCGTCACTGAGGATGGGATCGGGCTCGGAATGTTCACGAATTTGAGCGTCACTCGGCGGGTGCCGCTGCTCCGTCGGTGAGGCGGTTGCGGGTGTGGGCGAGGCGGTAGGAGTCGGTGCCGGTTTCGATGATGTTCCCGCCGAAGGTGAGGCGGTCGACGATGGCGGCGCAGAGGCGTGGGTCGGTGAAGGTTTTGGTCCAGGCGCCGAAGCTGTCGTTGGAGGCGATGGCGACGCTGTTCTTCTCTTCGCGTTCGGTGAGGACCTGGAAGAGGAGCTCGGCGCCGCGGCGGTCGAGTTCCATGTAGCCGAGTTCGTCGATGAGCAGGAGGTCGACGCGGCCGTAGCGGTTGATGGTCTTGGTCAGTTGCTTGTCGTCGGCTGCCTCGACCAGCTCGTTGACCAGTTTGGTGGCGAGGGTGTAGCGGACGCGGTAGCCGGCCATCGCTGCTTCGGTTCCGAGGGCGATGAGCAGATGGGACTTGCCGGTGCCGCTGTCGCCGATCAGGCAGAGCGGTAGGCCTTTGCGGACCCAGTCGCATTTGGCGAGGGTGTGGATGGTGGCGGGGTCGATGTTCGGGTTGGCGTCGAAGTCGAACGTCCGCAACGACTTTTCCCGCGGAAAGCCGGCTGCCTTGATCCGTCGTTCGGAGCGACGGCGGGCACGGTCGTCGCATTCGGAGATCAGCAGCTCGGCGAGGAAGGCCCGGTAGGACATCTGATCGCGGGCGGCGTCGTCGGCGACGTCGGTGAAGTGCGAGCGGATCGTCGGCAGCCGCAGCATGCGGCACGCGGAGTCGATGGCGGCGTCAGCGGCTTGCTCGGTCAGTCCGGAACGGCGAGCGGTAGTCACGGCGGAATCTCCCAAGTGATGGTCTGTGCAGGTGGACTCGGCCTATTCGGCAGGCCGGTGGCGCAGGAGCTGGTCGTAGGCGGCGACGGACGGAAGCGGACGAGTATCCGGCGGGAGCGAGGCCAGGCGGTGCGCGGTCAGCGAG
>NZ_LSRF01000036.1:0-4765 GCF_001575195.1 Tsukamurella pseudospumae | reverse complement strand
GACCTTCGATTGCCGGCGCGGATACCGTTTGCGTTCACTCGGCCACGCCGACCCCGCCGCCTCATCGACCGTGTGCCAGCTGACCTGGTACTTCCCTTGAATCATCCGCCGCGAGACGCCGTCTCGCAGGTCACGTCGGATCGCCGCGAACAGCTCCACCTTCGACATCGACGACGATCCGGATCCAGGCATCAGCAGGCTCCCAGCCGCTCGATCTCAGCCCCAGGACACCAGCATCATCCCACCATCTGGTCGGTGACGCTCAAATTGTCAGACACGGCTTTCATCGCCCCCGTGACGAGATCGTGTTCAAAGCTGACAAAGAGTTCGACGCACCGCACTGGAGAGTGGTCCCTCAGCCCTCACAGTTCAGTTCACCCTCACAGTTCAGTTCATCGGTGGGCGCGATCACGGTACTGGAGCCATCGCGCGAACTCATTGAGTTCGGCAGTTTGTTCAGGCGTTAAGCTTCGAAGATGCGCGAGTGCGGCCACTTCAGTATCTGTCGTCACATACGGCCGAGCGGGCAGGTCTAGCGCTGCGCGCAACGCTGAGTCGAGATCCTGCAACCTGCTTCGCGCATCTTCAAGCGGTGTCTGCAACCGCGCCGTGAGCCGGTCGAGCGCCCCTTCCAGCGCAGGCAGCGACTCGAGGTACACCTTTTTCCCAGCAGGGGTGAGCTCGATCAGCGAACTCCGGCGATCCGAGGGGTCCTGCCTTCGGGAGAGATCACCGCGACTTTCGCATCGACGCACGATGGCGGACACCGTTGTCACGGGCAACCCAGTCCAGCCCGCCAGCCGCGTAACGGTGACCTGGTTCAGGTCGTGAACGAGTCCGAACAAGGCGAACTCGTCGACTGACAGCGGGCTGTCGGTCAGCCCGGCCGAGACCAATGCGTCGGCGACCGATGCGAGCAGCCAGATGTCGACGAGGACGTTCTTCGGTTCAGACACCTGACTCAACCTCCAGCATGTTGCTAGATCGTAATAATTGATGCATTATGGTTGCATTCTACCGAGGAGCGTCGCATGACCACCAGTATCCCCACCCGCTCAGTCGCCTCTCCCAGCATTCGCGCCGCCGCAGCCGCCGGCGTCGCAGCAGCAGCGGTGCTCGTCATCAATGCCGCCAAGCGCGCACAGATTGTCCCGACCACGGAGGCCACTCAGCTTCTGGCCCCACTGGCCGAGGTTTTCGCAATTGCACTGGTAACCGGCATGTTCGCGGTATGCCAGTCACGACTTGGCAAGCTCGGACGAGCGTTCTTCTACCTGGAGCTCGCCGCGTTGGCGCTACTGGTCGGGGTCGAATTCGTCATCAACCTCGTCTTCGCCTACCTCGATCCCACCACCATCGCCGACTTGCGGTCCGGCCCCCTCGGACTTGCGCTCACTGTTGCGTCGGTGCTGTTTCTCATTGGCACCATCGGCTTCGCGCTGACGATCGCAGCCACAAAGATCGTCCCCCGAGTACCACTCGCGGTCTACGCCATCGGATCCGTCCCGGTCGCCCTCCGCAGCGTCGTTCCCGAAGCAGCCCTAGACATCGGCTTGATCACCATGGCCATCGGCGTCGGTTGGCTGTCCGTGTGGCTCTTCACTCGTACCGACACCACCAGCCAGCAACGACGCTCAAATTCGTGAACACTGCCCCTGTCCGAATCCGCGGCGACGCTCAAATTCGTGAACAAGTGACGCTCAGATTCGCGAACACAGCCAATGGCGGGCGTCTCCGGGCAGCAAGATGCGGAAGGGGAGACACTGGCTGCTGCGATCCGTGGGGATGCTCTCGGCAAAGCCGCGCTGGCGTCGCCCTCGCCGGAGTTCCGCGCAGAGTTCCTGTCGATGTTGCTCCGAGAAGACCCATTAGCGGCAGGGATAGCAGCGACTACGGCGCTGGCCGCACACTCCGACGGTAAAGCCGTCGGCATCGTGATCGCTGGGCCATCCTCGAAGATCCTCCCAAAGTTACTGCGCCAACTAGGTTTTGAGCTTGCGCTCAAGTACCTCGTGAACGCTGTGAAGATCGAACTGCTGGCTGTCGAGCCCGATTTCCGGCGGTCGGGCGCGGGATCGCGGCTGCTGGCCGAGACCATCGCGATCCACGCCGCGGCCGGTGCCCACGTGATGCATGGACAGTTCAACACGGATCGTCACGAGATCCTTGAGCCGTTCTACCGCAGCCACGGATTCGAGATCCTCAGGCCTGACACACCGCTGGATCTGGGCCCCTTCCTCGGGCTCGATGCACCGATCGGGGCGATGCCCGATGCCGGCGAAACGATGATGTACCGCCGTCTTCATTGACCGGAGGCGAAAGCGACTCGGTCAGTCCGGGTTGGCCGCCAGGACCTGTAGAGCTGCTCGGCCGCGCCGAGCCCACCGCTCCCCTGGTGCGATCCACGCTCGGTGCGTGGGATCCTCCAAGACCGCCCAGAGGTATTGGATGCGGGAGCGGTCGCTGCCGGCCATGCGAGCGCGGTCGCGCACAGGATTGTCCGCGGCGCAGGCGAGGACCGCGGCGTCGTCGAGATGACGTTCGCGGTCACGGTTATCCGACTTGTAGGCGGCGCCCTTGAGCACCAGGGCGCCGAGGACATCCGGGACGCTGACGACGATGCCGCCGTCAGCTGTCTCGATCTCGCAGTTGACGGTCTTGCGCAGCGCAGACGTGCCTCCGGGCACTGCGAACACCGGGCGCCGCATAACGCTGGGCTGCAGGCTCGGCGCTGCATGGTCCGCGACCATCACGTCGACCTGCTGTTTGCCGCGGTTGAATCGATGCACTGGGCCATCGCCGACGGGCTCATGGAGGACGTAGCCCAATGCCTCGAGCTGCTCGCGCACGCTCGACCAGGTCGCTGCCCCGGTCTCGATGTGCAGCACCATGTCGACGTCGACGGTGGGGCGCGTGAGCTGCATTCCCACGTGGGCTGCGTGCAGCTGCACCATCAGCCCTCCGATCAGCGTCCACTTCTCATGCGGTATCACGCGGACGAGCTCGACGACCTGCGGCCACGGCGGCGGCCATCCGCCGGCGGGAGCGCTGACCCGCCACCGCGGCCGCTCCACCGGCTCGGTCACGAGACCCTGCCGAGCATGCGCGTGAGGGCAAGATTGCCAGCGGCCGCCTCGCGGGTGTCGAGCGACTCCATCAGGTCGACCGCGACAGCCGCCGGCAGGACTCGGTCCACCTGCCATCCCGCGCTGGCCGGCACCACCCGGATGGTGAAGTCGCCTTCCGGATCCTCGATGAGGCCGAGGTCGCGAATGGTCGCGGCGTACTTCTTCTGCGGTACATACCCGTCGTGGGTTCCGCGGTCCACCGCCGATAGCTCGAAGTAGTCGCTCCAGTACGGGTCGGTCAGCACGCTCGCTCCGGTGGGAATGAGTCCTGTTGCATCGCCCCATCCCTGCATCCGTTCGATGCGCGGAGAGCGTCGGCGGACCATCCAGGCCACGTCCTCTGCGCAACTACGCCGAAGGCGCGCCCGCAGTCGTGACAACGCTGCAGGCTCGAGCCAGTCCGCAGTCTCTCCGGAGAGCAGCGCGAGCGCCGCCCAGGCGCCCGCCGGCGTCGCCGGCCGTCCGCGAGCCGGCCGGGCGTGCGCACGACGGTGCACAGAGGCCCCGTCGAGCAGCAAAGCGCCACCTACACGCCGCGTCACGGTCAGCTCACCCGAGCGCGCAAGCCGCGCGACCTGGCGCGGCGTCACCTTGAGGTGCTGCGCCGCGGCCGATACGGACATCTCACTCATGCATAAATGGTCTCGCAGAAGACCTATTTGCGCAATAAGCGGTAGTAGGTGGCTATAGAAAGGAACCGCTGAGTTCAAGCAGGCAGGCGGCCAGCAACCACGTCGAGGAGCCACTGATCGGGCTCTCGACCCTCCTGCCGGGCCAGCTTGACCAGGATCTGCGCGCTGATCCTCCGCGCCTCGGGAGTGCTCCCGTAGAGGTCGAATCCAGCGATCCTGCGCTGCTCCTGACTACTGAGGGCTGCGTTCTGCTCGGGCGTCACATCGGAGGCAGGGCCTTCGGCAACGTTGAGGAGCCACTGATCGGGCTCTCGACCCTCCTGCCGGGCCAGCTTGACCAGGATCTGCGCGCTGATCCTCCGCGCCTCGGGAGTGCTCCCGTAGAGGTCGAAGTCGCTGGGCGAGGAGGACATGCGTCAATGATGCCCGGCTGAGCGAGGCTGTGGCTACCTCTCCCCCTCGGTCAGTCGTGACGAAGGTAGTGCGCCTCCAGCAGCGGAGTGATGTCGTCGATCATCTTGACGCCCCGGCGTGCGCAATCCGTCTTGATCGCAGCGTGGAGCGACAGCGGGATATCGAGTGTTAGACGTTTGAGCGGCTCCTTCTCGGGCTCGGCGCCAGCGAACGAGGCCGGCGGTGCCGCAGGGGTTGCAGCGCCTGGCGGCGTGGCCGCGGGGTGCGCCCCCGAGACCCAGTCGTCAACGGATTGCGCTGACGGTCGGCCCGCGGTCAGCGAGGGAAGTCCCTTGGGCTTAGCAGCCATCAGATGTTCACCAGCTCTCGCGTCATGTTGCGGATCTCGTCGGCAGCCTGCCCCTCTGGATCGACCTCGATGACGGTAGATCCGTCAACGAGGGCTTCTGCGTAGCCCACCCTGTTGGCGATCGTCGTATCGAGGACCGGATACGGCAGGCCAGCCAGCGAAGTCTTGATCGACTTCCCCAGGTTAGTGCCCACTCCCCGCCTGGAAACCAGAAATACGATTTTCAGGTTTTCCTTAAATGC
>NZ_LSRF01000035.1:0-1640 GCF_001575195.1 Tsukamurella pseudospumae | reverse complement strand
GTCCCTGCTCGACCTGTCAGTCTCACAGTCAAGCTCCCTTGTGCACTTGCACTCAACACCTGATTGCCAACCAGGCTGAGGGAACCTTTGGGCGCCTCCGTTACATTTTGGGAGGCAACCGCCCCAGTTAAACTACCCACCAGGCACTGTCCCTGAACCAGATCATGGTCCGAGGTTGAGGTATCCAATACGATCAGAGTGGTATTTCAACAACGACTCCACGAACACTGGCGTGCCCGCTTCACAGTCTCCCACCTATCCTACACAAACCGAACCGAACACCAATACCAAGCTATAGTGAAGGTCCCGGGGTCTTTTCGTCCTGCCGCGCGTAACGAGCATCTTTACTCGTACTGCAATTTCGCCGAGTCTGTGGTTGAGACAGCAGAGAAGTCGTTACGCCATTCGTGCAGGTCGGAACTTACCCGACAAGGAATTTCGCTACCTTAGGATGGTTATAGTTACCACCGCCGTTTACTGGGGCTTAAATTCTCAGCTTCGCCTTACGGCTAACCGGTCCTCTTAACCTTCCAGCACCGGGCAGGCGTCAGTCCATATACATCGTCTTACGACTTCGCATGGACCTGTGTTTTTAGTAAACAGTCGCTTCTCTCTGGTCTCTGCGACCCCACACCGCTCACGGAGTAAATCCGGTCACAATGCGAGGTCCCCCTTCTCCCGAAGTTACGGGGGCATTTTGCCGAGTTCCTTAACCACAGTTCTCTCGATCTCCTTGGTATTCTCTACCTGACCACCTGTGTTGGTTTGGGGTACGGGCCACATCAGATCTCGCTAGAGGCTTTTCTCGGCAGCATAGGATCATGGAATTCACCGCAACGGCTACGCATCACCTCTCAGGCTATGTGAGATCCGGATTTGCCTAGATCTCGCCCTACAGGCTTACACCAGTACAACCACTGACTGGCCCCACTACCTTCCTGCGTCACCCCATCGCTTGACTACTACCAGCCGAGGTCCCGTGCATCCACTCAACTGTCACCCGAAGGTGATCCGTAAGCTTCAGGACGGTTAGTACAACTGATTCATCAGGGGCGATCTGACACGGGTACGGGAATATCAACCCGTTGTCCATCGACTACGCCTGTCGGCCTCGCCTTAGGTCCCGACTCACCCTGGGAGGATTAACCTAGCCCAGGAACCCTTGGTCATCCGGAGGACACGTTTCTCACGTGTCATTCGCTACTCATGCCTGCATTCTCACTCGCACAGCCTCCACAACTAGGTCACCCTGCTGCTTCTACGGCTGCACGACGCTCCCCTACCCACCCACACCAAAGATGTGAGTGCCGCGGCTTCGGCGGTGTACTTGAGCCCCGCTAAATTGTCGGCGCCCAGCCACTAGACCAGTGAGCTATTACGCACTCTTTCAAGGGTGGCTGCTTCTAAGCCAACCTCCTGGTTGTCTTCGCGACCGGACATCCTTTTCCACTTAGTACACGCTTAGGGGCCTTAGCCGGCGATCTGGGCTGTTTCCCTCTCGACTACGAAGCTTATCCCCCGCAGTCTCACTGCCACGTTCTCACTTACCGGCATTCGGAGTTTGGCTGACGTCAGTAACCTGTGAGGGCCCATCGGCCATCCAGTAGCTCTACCTCCGGCAAGAAACACGTGACGCTGCA
>NZ_LSRF01000034.1:0-282 GCF_001575195.1 Tsukamurella pseudospumae | reverse complement strand
GAGCCCACTGCTCATCCGAAATCGCTTCGTACCGAGATGAACTCACGGAACGATTATCCCCGATCAGCAGTCCATGATTGGGAGACACGCCCTAGTTGCTTGTCTCGAAGGCTTAGTCCTGGCCGGTGATACAGGTCGCCAAAGGCGAACTCTCCGACGTATCGTGCGAGTTCCGGGGCGACATCGGACAGAGGGTCTTCGATGGAGGCGATGTCGCCTCCCATCTCGGCTAGCCTCGGCCTTTCGCGGGTGAGGTCGTGTCGGACATGAAGAAAGGTGCTC